>JBGSTJ010000005.1:0-278390 GCA_041736555.1 Cyclobacteriaceae bacterium | reverse complement strand
AACTAGGGGATAGTTTCAAGGGTGAAAAGAGCCTTGGAGTGATGGATTACGAACCGCCGTATACGAGACCCGTACGTACGGTGGTGTGAGAGGCGCAGTGGCGACCGTTAGGTCGTCACCCGTCTACTCGATTACCTGCTGTGTTTCCTTCTGTCGTCATAGGTTCGTCATTAAATACTGAACAATTTTTTCTTTCCTTTTCTGTATTAAATCTCTCGTCCAAGTCGGATTGTCCTTTGTCATTTCTTGAATTTCCCTTTGTTGCTCCAAATGAGTGTAACTCGCTCTTTTGTCAGCAAATGGTTTGTTTCCAACTGAACAATTATGAGATTTTGAAAGTAGTAAATAGTTTCCTAAACAGTTGATATGTTGATGTATAAACTCTTCATCATAAGTGTCGTAACCTGTTTCAGGATTTTCTGTCTGTGGTGCAATATGCTCTAATTCAGGACTTGTTATTTTATCAAATCTGGTCGGTGCATATCCACTTTTTCCTTGTGATTCAAGATGATTTTCATATTTCCAAAGCAAAAATTTTGCTGTTGGGTGGTTTACTCCACCTTGTAACGCTCTTTCAAATTCTCTGTTATTCCAATAAGCCCACCACCAAGAATCAGAACCAACATTTTTCATCCATTCAATTCGTTCAATGATTGGTTTTATTGTTGAATTGTCTTCTTTAAATTTTTGGTAAACGTCATTAAGTCTTGAAGTTATATCTGCTCTTGTTCCAATTAGTCTGTGTCTTACCACCAATGATTCAAGACTTGAACAAAGTTGTGATATGTCATTTTTGGAAAGTCCAAATTTGTAAGCCTTAATAATAAATGGAATGGAAATACCAATGCCACCAAGTGAAATGAGAGAATGAATTTCAAGATTTTCCCTTTGGTCTTTCCCAAAGAATGATGTTAAATGCTCAAAACTTATAGCAAGTGAACGAGTAAAATCCTTTATAAATGAAATTGAGTTTTCTTCTGAAAGTAATTTATTGATTTTCTCAATTGCGTTTGATTCCCATAGAGAATTGAAATGAACTCGTAAAGTGTAAACCAAAACATCATCTTCGTTGATATTATATTCAATTGAGGATATTGATTTATAGATTTTTTCAAAGCGGGATTTAATTTCTTCAATTAATGATTCTTTTTCTTCTCCACCATAAAGATGAACATTGAACATAAATTGAGCTTTTATTATCTCCAAATTTGAAGGTTTTTTACCCCTGTTATTTTGGAAGATAAACATTTGAATTGCTTCTGATTCGTCTGTAACTGGGTGGGTTGTGCAAGATGCACTTTGAACAGTTTCAAGCATTTTCAAAAGATATGCTTCATCTTTATTTATTAGTTTTTGAGCAAAAAAGTCAAAAGCCCCTACAATTCTTTTTGCAGATTCTGTTTCAAGTCCGTTCTTATCCTTTTTGGATTGGTCAATTACATAGTCTTTGAAAAGTTGGTTATCATAATCAACCGTAGCAAAACGATAAGTTGAATTTCTTCTGATAATATCTTCAAATGTTTCTTGTTCGGTTTCATTTAGCTGCCTAATTTGTTTAAGTCTTGCGAAAAGTGCTGAAAGAAAAATCACAATTGTCGTAAGCCTTTGTTGACCGTCAATTACTCCAAACTTATTGGCTTCCTTTTCTTCAAATAAAAAGTGTCCGAAATAGTATTTTGATTTTGTTGTGCTCCGATTGTAGTCTTCCAAGTCAGTTAGAAAAGTGTTTACTTGTTTGGGCGATTTGCTACTTTCAAATTCTGTGTCCCAAGAGTAGGCACGTTGGTAAGTCGGAACAAAAATTCTGTTCCCTGCTAACATTTGTTTGATTGATGATGATGCTTCCATTTAATATTTTTCTGGTTGTTAAAAAAATTGGTGGTGGCGAAGCCACCACCAATGAATGTTTTCACATTGCTGGTTGATGCTTTTTGGATGAACTTTTTGAGCAAGAATTTGCAGTCAAGCTTGATAAACTTGAAAATTTCTGTCCGCAACACTTACAAGTGTATTGTGACTTTTCACTTCCTTCATACAATTCGTGCTTTTTTCCGTCAGGATTTCTTGAACAAGAATTTGCAGTCAAGCTTGATACGCTCGAAAATTTCTGTCCGCACCATTTACAATAAAAATTTGCCATTTTGTTTTGGTTTAAAATTTAGTGCCTACTCTGGTCGGTTTTCGGCTTCCCCGTTTTCTGCAAAGTTAAATTGTCAGTCCGTCAAAACGTGTCGTTGTTGTTATGCACGGTCGTCTTTCTAACATAGCAGGTAACGGTTAGTATATGAAAAGTAGGCGATTTCGAAGCACTACACTTTCTATCAAGCACAAAGTTTGATACGAGCCAAAACCCCTGATTTTACAGCTATTTCGCCTATTTTTTATATACATTGTTACCTGCTGGCTTTCCTATTTTAAGTTCAAATAATATTCTCTCGTTTGCTTGTCCAATTTTTCAATTGCATACCGAAGTGTAACTCTTGGCATTTCAGTTGCGTGTTTGTCAAGGAATTTTTTTAATCTTTCTTCATTTTTCTTTCCTGCTTCTCTAATCCAACTCCCAATAGCCTTTTGGACATATTCATCTTTGTCTTTTACAAGAATTTCTGCAATCTTAAATGTGTCTTCTATTTCATTTTTTCTTATAAAATAGTAAGTACTCACAATTGCAGTTCTTCGTTCCATTGGACTTTTTGATTTTGCTAAATCATACAATGGTTTTTTATCCTTGTTGTGCAAATAACCTCCAACTACATAAGGTGCACTTCTATCTACTAAACCCCAATTATCAATCCAATTATGATTATCAATGTACGCTCTGTATATGCTTTCTCGTTCTTCTTTAGAAGTTTTCTTATTTCGTGCTTTCCAATCTAAAATTGATACTGCTCCAAGTCGATGATTGTCACTTTTATCTTTTAGCAATTTTACAGCCTCAAATACTGGCATTTGTTGATATTCTTTAGCTAAAGAAAATATTTCTCTTTTCGGAATTTCTCCCGAATAATCTTGACCGATTATTTTTAAAGTTTCAATAAATTCTTTAGCTTTCATAGTCAGCAATTACACTCCAAACTGTCTTAAATGATGGTCAGTATGTTTATAAACTAACACACCTATTTGCTCTTTTGTCATTTTGCCAAAGAAGTCGTGAACAAAATTCGGGTTGCTATAATTCTCATATTCTTTAATCAGAGAAATCCATTTAGATTTTTCAGATTCCAAATCTCCGTTTGATACTTTAACTTTGAATTGGGCAGAAGTTGGAATATTTTTGTCAAAAGGTTTTTCGTTTTTTATCATTTTTCTTAATGCCATTTTCCCAAAGATTTTTCCAATAAATTCTTGTTTGTAAGTATGGTAATCTTTCCCAAGAATCCAACTGTTCCAATAAGTATTATGTTTAAGCATTTGAAAGGTATTCATTTTTCCCCATTGAGCTTTATCGTTTTGATTGATTTGTCCAATTCTTTCGGATAGTTTCACTCTTATATTTTTGTCAAAAATTGTTTTCATTTTTTGGTCCTGTTGATAGTTTCAAAAATTGTTCTTTGGTAAGCAATGTCCTTTTTTCAGCTTGCAGGTAACGTTTATGTATGAAACGTGGCTGGGCTTTCGAAGCGCATCACTGTCCCACGACACCAAACGTAATTTGAAAAACTAAACTACAAATTTACACTGAACCCCAGCCATGTTTTATACATTTTGTTATGCACAGTGCCGCAGTCGACCGTTACTAAGCAGCACGGATGCCAAAGCTTTGGATGTGGGGTTGAAGTTGCGCGGCTTTGGCATTGGTGCTGCTATTCAAAGCACCAACACTCTTTATAAGCTCTGACCAATAAAAAAGCTGTGGTAATGCAATGTCCGAGCGGCAGTTTTATTTTACTTTTTTAGCTGCATACCATTTTTTTCCATTATTGTAGGTCACCATTTCTATTACTTCATTTGCTTCATTTCTGACAAACTCCATTTTTTGTTCAAAAGTCTTTGAAAAAAATTTATTGTTTGATTCAGGATATATTGTTGTTTTAGGAAATCTTGCCCCAGTTAGAATTAAAACTTTTTCGTTTTTTGTAATTGTTATTCGAACGCCATTCGGGTCAAGATATTCACCAGAATATTCTTTCAGAGATTTATCATCTATGTCGATTATTGATGGCAAATCATCTCTTTCATACATATATCCCCAAACGGTCTCTCCATTCTCAAATGCTTCTATGATTGTGTTAATAATAATCGTAATGCCATTATCACCGTTTGTGAAAATAATTAAACCTCGTTTAGACTCAGGCAAAAAAAGTACAGTTGTCTTTACCCCATAGTCTGAGCCACCATGCTGTATTCCGTATTCGTTGTCTGGTAAATCCTTAATCGTAAACCACCCAAGTCCAATTCCGCTATGACTTTTAATGTTCGATTGAGGAGTTATCATTTCTTGATAAAGCGAAGGCTTCAATCCTGCTCCGTTCATCACATGGATTCCAAACTTGCAGTAATCTTCAATTGTTGTTAGTAAATCATCATCGAGGCTAGCCGAATGTGTTTTATATGATTCCTTGTACAATTTACCTTCTGCATCATGCCATTTTGCGAATCTTGACTCGTCTAAATTATCGTCCCATTTGAGTCTTGTGTCTTTCATTCCTAATGGCTTAAATATTAAAGAGTCTGTCAAATATTCAATCGTCTTGTGGAATTTATTCTCAAGTGCAGTCTTGAGATACTGAAATCCCTCTCCTGAATATCCAAATTCTGTCCCAGGGTCATTAATAAATTTTAATTTCCCTCCTGGAGAGTCATCACGCCAATTTGGAAACCCTGTCTGGTGGGTTAATATGTGTCGGGTTGTTAATAGTTTGCTTCTCGGGTCACTTGCAATATCAGGGTCTGTCCAGTAGTTGTATATAGGTTCATCTATACTCCAATCTCCACTTTCGACCAATTTTAAAGTCAGAATTGTTCCAATGGTTTTTGTTACTGAAGCAACATTAAATATGGTGTTTTGAGGTGCAGGAACTCCTTTTTCAAGTTCTCCAATAACTTTAATACTTTTAATTTCTCCGTTCTCAATTAAACCAACGCCAACTGCTGGAACATTATTCTCTTTAAGCCAGTAGGATAGTTTATTTGTAAAATCTGTATTGATTGTTGTTTTGGCTAGGTGCTCTAACTTACCGTTGCTTTCATTCTCGTTTTTCCTTGTCCCATTTCTACATGAAAGTAGAGTCAGAAATGTCAGTATTGATAAAAGTAGTTTCATAAATTTTCCTGTTTAAGAACTCATTAAAGACATCGTTCTTAATTAGATGGTTGCATTTGAAATTTAATTATTGTTGAGTCGGGCGAAAGCTTTGGCTCTTTTGCTTGCTTTGGTGTCGCACGGGAATGCGTGGCAAGCAAATGTGCCAATGTTCGAAGCACCCAGGCCTGTCCCGCGGCATTGTGCATAACGTCCGGGTATATGCAATTGATGATATTTCCCTTATGTCAAAACCCCCACAAATACTGCGAAAACAGTGTGATTTCGAGGAAAATAGCTGATATTTTTTTTGTGTACCTTTTGACAATTTAGCGATTAATATTTACAAACACGGCCTTATACCCGAGTGAACAAATGACCTGCGTTCAGGCTATACATAACGTCAATCCCTTTCATCAAGTCACCAATCAACCCAACCTCCAACCTCTGATTTACTCGGTGTATGAATTCAGCATTAAAAATTCTACATTCCAATCTGTTGCTGTAAGTAAACCCATGTAATGATGACAACCCGCAGATCCTTCTTTCAAAAAGTAATAGGCACCGCCAGTGCATTGTCGATTACGCCCCTGGTTAGTCAGGCTATATCCGAAGATATTTCAGATGCCTTGTTTTCACTGAACAAACTTTCCCCACTCTCTGCTGCCAACGAGGAAGAACTGTGGGCACGCATGGCACAAGCTTTCACGGTTAGTCCCAACATCATGAACCTGAACAACGGTGGCGTGAGTCCGCAACCTAAAGTAGTACAGGATGCTGTCGACCGTTATTACCATTTAAGCAACGAGGCCCCATCCTACTACATGTGGCGGATATTAGATGCCGGTCGTGAATCGTTAAGACGCAAGCTGGCCGATCTTGCCGGTGAGGATGCCGAAACCATCGCGATTAATCGCAACACGACTGAAGCATTAGGTACGGTAACCTGGGGCACCAACTTAACGCGTGGAGATGAAATTGTGATGACTCGCTACGATTACCCCAACATGATTCACGCCTGGAAACAACGCGAACTGCGCGAAGGCATTAAAATCAATTGGATAACTCCCAACCTGCCCATCGAAAATGACGAGACGCTTATCAATCTTTATATCGGAGCTACCACTGCTAAAACCAAAGTATGGCACCTTACCCATATCATAAACTGGAGCGGGCAAATAACACCCGTTGCCAAACTATGTGCCGAGGCGCGCAAACGCGGTATTACTACCATTGTAGATGCGGCCCATTCTTTTGCTCATCTTGATTACAAGATTTCCGATTTTGATTGCGACTACTTCGGTACGAGTTTACATAAATGGCTCTGCGCTCCCTTTGGCACCGGTCTGTTGCACATGCGCAAATCGCTGATCGAAAAAACGTGGCCGATGTTTTCCGTTGAGAAACCACAAAGTGCCGACATCAGAAAGTTTGAAGCATTAGGCACGCGATCCTTCGCGCCCGAGCAGGCGATTGGCCAGGCGATTGACTTTCATAATGCCATCGGCAGCAAGCGTAAACAAGAGCGACTGCATTACCTAAAACTGTATTGGTGCGAAGCGGTAGCCAAACACCCACGCATTAAACTGCACATTTCGCTCAAGCCAGAATATTCTTGTGCACTCGGCACATTTAGTATTGATGGAATGGAAGCCGCTGATATTTCCGCTAAGCTCTTTAATCAATTTCAGATACACACCACTTCTGTAAAGTGGGAAAAGCTGAATGCCGTGCGCATTACACCCCATGTATACACCACAACTAAAGATCTGGATCGGTTTATCGAAGCGGTGGGTAAGATTGCTGCATCATGACTTTAAGACAATAGCCACAGATTCACTGAATCGTACGTTTATGGTTGATTAAATCCAAATTGTATCAATGAGAATTTAAGCTCGTAAGCAGCAGTGACGATTTGATTATCTTCTAGAACTACTTAGCGTCTTTGCGGTAAATGAATTGGTCTATAATCTGTGGCTAAAAATAACCCGCTCATCACTTTCTCTTTTCGTTTCTTTCATAAAGAAGATAGCTTTCATTTATCAATCCTATAAAATGAAAAACATACTTCTGCTTGCGCTGCTCTTCTTGTTTTCCTGTATGGACTCTGGTGACTCCAGAAACGAACTCACTGTACCCGGTCTTGAAAAACCAATAGAAATACTGCGCGATGAATACGGCATCAATCACATCTATGCGCAAAATGAACATGACCTTTTTTTTGCACAAGGTTATAGCGCTGCCAAAGACCGGCTCTTTCAGTTTGAATTGTGGCGCAGACAAGCCAGCGGAACCATTTCTGAAATCCTGGGCGAACGTGAACTAAAAAGAGACATCGGAACCCGCTTGTTTAAATTTAGAGGCGATCTAAAAAAAGAACTCAATCATTATCACCCACGAGGTGAAGCGATCATTACTGCATTTACTGAAGACATCAATGCGTATGTAGCCGAAACAGAAAAAGATTCTACACTCTTGCCGCTCGAATTTCAATTGCTGGGAATAAAAGCTGGCCGGTGGACGCCCGAGCTGGTTATCTCACGACATCAGGGTTTGCTAGGCAATTTACCTGATGAACTTTCAACGGCCCGTGCCGTTGCCTTATTAGGAGCCGAAGAGGTTAAGAAAATAAAAGTCTTTGAGCCGGGTCAACCACGATTGGAGTTGGATGCTGGGATTGATCCGCAAGGATTATTTGAAAATGTAATTGAATTATATGATGCCTTTCGAAAGCCCGTCACCTTCGCTCCTGAAGATTTAGTGGCGCTGAAAAATCCGGATGTAGCTACCTATCATCAATTAACGCAGCGCGATCAACATGATTATGAGGACATGATTTCTGCTGAACAGCGATCCATCGGCAGCAACAACTGGATTGTAAGTGGTAAAAAATCAGAAAGCGGATTCCCCCTGTTGGCCAATGATCCGCACCGGGCGCTCTCTGCTCCCTCGCTTCGTTACATGGTTCATTTAAATGCACCCGGCTGGAATGTGGTAGGTGGTGGTGAGCCAACCATTCCCGGGGTCTCCATCGGACATAATGAATTTGGCGCGTGGGGCCTTACCATTTTTAATATTGATGGCGAAGACCTGATGGTGTATGATGTGAATCCAAAAAATCCAAATCAATATAACTATCAAAATAACTGGGAAGAGATGAAGACCATACTGGATACGATTCATGTTAAAGGAGCTGCTGATGTTTTTGTAGCACATAAGTACACGCGCCACGGACCCGTAACTTTTATCGATGCAAAAAGAAATAAAGCCTATGCAGTGCGGTCCGCGTGGATGGAACCCGGTGGCGCTCCTTACATGGCATGTCTGCGAATGAATGGTGCTAAAACCTGGGCAGAGTTTCGCGAAGCGTGTTCGTATAGTCACATACCTGGTGAAAATATGATTTGGGCTGATCAGGAAGGAAACATTGGCTGGCAAACGGTAGGTATAGCACCGATCAGAAAAAATTGGGATGGCCTTGTGCCTGTGCCCGGGGATGGTCGTTATGAGTGGGACGGATTTCTTCCTATCCAATCGTTACCGAATACCTTCAATCCAGAAAAGGGGTTTTGGGTTACGGCTAACGAAAATTTAGTTGTCTCTGGTTATGAATACAGAAATGCTGTGGGTTGGCTGTGGGCTGATAGTAGTAGAGCAAACCGCCTAAACGAATTACTGGCGGGTAAAGACAAACATACAATGGAGGACATGAAACGTATGCAGTTTGATTATCTCGCAAACCCCGCCCGTCAACTTGTTCCTTCTTTAAAATTTCTTAAAACGAAAGATGCAAAAATTGAAAAAATACGAAGGACATTATTGAGTTGGGATTTTATAATGGATAAAAATTCTATTGCTGCAGGGATGTATGCTGCCCTCGAGAAAAAGGTCTTGGAACGGGCTCATCTGAATTTGGTCTCAGAAAAAGCAAGAGCAACCATAAAAACTGTTTCTTTTAAAAGTGCTATGCGATGGCTAAAAACATTAAGCCCGGAAGATCGCCATGCATTTTTACTTTCAGCACTTGCAGAAACAAATGAAAGCTTACGCAAAAAACTAGGCGATGATATCACGAAATGGCAATACGGTCAACCAGCGTATCATCATGTTCTTATTAAACATCCACTCAGCAATGCAGTGAATGACTCGATTAGAAAAATACTTGAATGCGGACCTTTGCCCAGAGGTGGTTCGGCCTCCACACCGGGTGTTACCAGCAACAATGATAATCAAAGTCACGGTGCTACATTTAGAATTGTTGCTGATGTATCCGACTGGGATAAGACGCAATTCTCGAACTCACCCGGACAAAGCGGTAATCCGGAAAGCATCTATTATAAAAACCTCTTCGAGTTGTGGGCAACGGATCAGCATTTTCCGGTTTACTTCAGTCGGGGAAAAATTGAGAAATCGGCAACCGAAAAAACGGTTCTGAAACCTTAACAAGATTTCTGGCTACCTTGTGCCATGGTTGATTTGAGTTTGATAAAAAAATACTTGCCGCACATCGGCCCGGATTTGCAGAAAGCTTTTGCAGCGGAAGGAGTTCTTAAAGACGTAGAAGCCCAAACCGAAATTTTACAAGAAGGTCAACATGTAACCATGATCCCGCTGGTGTTGGAGGGTTTGATTAAGGTATATACGCGTAATGAAGAAAGAGAACTTCTCCTTTATTATATCGAACCCAGCGAAAGTTGTGTAATGTCGTTTCTGGCCGGAATAAAAAATCAACCCAGCAAAATATTTGCACTCACCGAAGCGCCCACTAAATTACTTTTGCTCCCTTCACGAAGTGTAGAAAAATGGATTCAACTCTATCCCGGATTGAATACCCTGTTTTACGATTTATACAATACGCGCTATTCCGAGTTGATTGATACACTTAATCAACTCATCTTCCAAAAACTGGATTCACGCATCTACGAGTACCTAAAAGAAAAAAGCCGGGTTAAATCCACCCGTATCCTGGACCTGCGGCATCGCGAAATAGCCCTCGAGTTGGGAACATCCCGTGAGGTAATAACCCGTGTATTGAAAAAGCTGGAGAAAGAAGGCAAAGTAAGGCAGGTTGACAATGGCATTGAATTAATCTAGAACACATCTCAAAAATCAACAAGACTGTCAGTCTCAGGCACTCCCTGTCTGCCGAAGCGGGAGAACAGGCAGGGAAGACTTCAGTGTTTCAAAAATAGCCTTCGACCCCGATAGATCGGGGAAGCCGACATCGAAGTTGATTTTTTAAATGCGTTCTAATAAATTTTGCCCTGTAAATCAAATGATTAGGTCAGTCAATACCTGTGTGGTGACTATGATCACCAGTTTTGCACTACTTCAGAATCTACCTTTGAATCATCAATCAGGATATGAATAAGTCACTCAAACTTCTTATCGTTTGCATACTTTGTTTAGGGATTATTTACGGCCTGGTGTGGATTATAAACGAAACCATCAACTAAAAATTTAACATTATGAAAAAGAACATGGGCGGAGCTGACCGGGTAATTAGAATAATTCTGGCAGCCATTTTTGCAGTATTGTATTTTACGGGCACAATACCCGGAACACTGGGTTTAGTGTTAGTAATTCTTGGGGGCGTTTTTGTATTGACAAGTCTGGTGAGTTTTTGTCCTCTGTATTCGATCGTGGGTTTGAATACGTGCCCTACGAAAACCAAGGCCTGAACTTAGTTAAAACAATTTACCAAGTATGCCATCGGATACAGTTCGATGGCATTCTCTTTTAAGCGTGAAACCAATTCGGAAAGCTCCACACCATCCAACCGTAAACGGCAAAGCGCAGCACGCGGGAAATACAGATCAGGAGAAAATTTTTGAAATTCATATTGACTGAACCTGCCAACATACACATGGCAGAAAAAGGCACCGGAGTAACAGCTCCTACAAAAACCAGATAGCCGCCAAACTTCTTTAATTTATTTTCATACTGCTTTAAGTATTTTTCCCGGATGCGATTCTGATAAAATGGCGTTTTAGAAAAATTCCGTCCAATATAATAGCCCAACACTCCAGCACCGTATGAAATAACCGCTAGGATGGATAGGTTGATAACAAATCCTGTCACCTCAATATCATCCAAGATCCAGATCATCATAAACAATTCCGGAGGTATTATCCCAAAGATGATTTCCGAAAGTGTATAGATGCCATAAAGAATACCCGGGTTAGCCCGAATCTCACCAATATGGTTTTTGAAATTTTCCTGGATAAACTCCTCCAGAAAATAGAAGGCTATGATTATAACAAAAAAGAAAACTAGTCCCCGCAACAAATTGCGTATCAAAAAACCTGAGTGTGTTTCTTCCTCTTCCTGCATAACTCAATTTAATATGGGCATCCGTTTGAATGGTTTGGTTTCATCAAAGAGTTTGCGGTAGGTGGCATGTTTTTTTACTACGGGAGCATTAATCTGTTCAACTACCCGAATCATTTTGGGATTAAAATCTCCGATCCAATTCATTTCATATTCCTTATAAGGGAATTTTTTTGTTTGTGCCATCTTCCGAAAGGTTTCGATAATAGCTCCGTCCACTCCTTTACCCTGATGTTCTGGCACGAGACCGAATAAGATTCCAAAGGCTTTTTTATTTGTCTTCAGCACTGTGTGCCAAACAAATTGCAACTTTCCTAACCAATTCATTTTACCGCCCACATATTTAAATATCTGATTGACCTCGGGCAGGGAGAGAAAAAATGCAATGGGTTCATCTTTATAATAGCCAAACCACAAAAGTTTTTCGTCCATGATCGGCTTCATCTGCTTCACCAGATGTTTAGCCTGCAATTCGGTAAGCTCAGGGATTTCGCCTCGCTTGGCCCACGCACGATTATACACTTGTCGGATTTTCGTGGGTAGTGTATTCCACTCCGATTTTTTTAAATACGAAAACCGGTAGTCAGGATTTTTTTCGATCAATGCAGCTTTTTCATAGAGCCTGTCATCGAGGGGTCCTTCAATGGGTCGGCCAAAGGTTAGCTGATAAAAATAAACCTGAAAACCGTACGCCTCAAAAAATTTCTGGTAGTATGGAAAATTATAGTTGCACTGATAATTAGGTTCGCGATCGAAACCTTCGAGCAAAAGACCCCACCAGCGATCGCGGTTACCAAAATTAATAGGACCATCCATCGCTTCCATACCTCGCTGCTGCAGCCAGGTTTTACATTGATCGAAAAGCATAAAGGCTGCTCGCTCATCTTCAATACATTCAAAAAACCCCATGCCCCCGGTTGGCTGTTCGTTGCCTTTTTGGGTTGTCTTTTGATTTATGAAAGCCGCTACCCGGCCAATCGTTTGGTCTTTATCGTTCAGCAGCAACCAACGAATACACTCGCCATGATGAAAGGTTTTATTTTTCTCCTTATCAAAAACGCCTTCCACATCCGCATCTAAGGGTCGAATCCAGCACGGAGAATTATTGTACAAGCGTACTGCAAAATTCACAAACTCTTTTTTGTCTTGTGCAGTGATTACCTCTTTGATTTGCATGGCATGTTGAGTTAGAGGTCTCAGCGAGCTAGTTTATTGGGAAGGGTGATTTCAAATGTTGTACCCATACCAGGCTGACTTTTTACGATCAACTGGCCTCCGAGCTTTTCAACAGCATTTTTAACAATATATAATCCTAACCCCGAGCCTTCGGATTGCTCGCTGGCGCGATAAAACATTTCAAAAATTTTATTCAGATTTTCTGCGCTGATACCAATTCCATTGTCTTTAAATATAATTACCGCCTGTTTGGGGTCAATTTCAATTTGAATGGAAACCTCACCCAGCACATCGTCCAGTTTGCGATACTTTATAGCATTCGAAATCAGATTTCGAAAAATTTCTCCCATTCTCCAGGGATCGCTATAAAACTCACCGCCCTTAATTACAACTTGCCTATCGGTTTGATCGGCTCCCCGCATATAGTTGAGGTCCTTGAACGTCTTATCAATGATTGCGTGAAAATCAATGAAGCCGGTCTTTACATCCAGTTTCAGATTTTTGGAATGACTCAGCACATCACCGATAAAATTATCTAGCTGGCCAACTTTTTCACCAATGATCTTTAGGTATTCAGCCGGGTTGTCATCATTGCCGGGCATCTGGGCAAGGTTTACCAACCCCAACACAGAGGATAAGGGTGCCCTTAAATCGTGAGAAACTTTATACACAAAATTGTCTAATTCAGAATTTCGGATTTTTAGTTCTTCCTCTATCTTTTTCTGTTCGGTAATATCCACATACACCCCAAATATTCCAATGGTTTTGTTTTCGAGGTGCACGGGCACACCATAAATAATTACCGAAACGGGTTCATCATCCCGGTGCAGGCGCGTGGTCTCTATTTTAACAATCTGATCGGATGAAATTAATGAATTCAGATCATTGCCCTCCGACTCTAATTCTTTGGGTACAATAAAATCATTCAGGCTGTTGCCTCTTAATTCAGTTATGGTGTACCCAAAAAGTAATTCGAATCCCCGGTTTACTTGCTCCACATTGCCTAATCCATCCAGCAATACGATGGCCATGGGTGAACTATGAAAAAGTTCCGAAAAAAGTGTTTCTGTTGTTCGATAGCGAATATCCGATTCCCGCTTTTTCTCCTCAAGCTCTTTACGCTCCCGAATGTCGCTGATTACGCCACTCCAGGCAATCCGTCCATCCGGAAGTTTCACCGGTTCGCAGGAAGCTTCAATCCACTGAGCCTCGGACCGGGCATTAAAAATTCTACCCTCCCATTTAATAGGTGCCATTTCGGCTATGGCCTTTTCCAACATGATTTCAAATTCATCCCAATCATCCCGGTGAATGAATACTTTCATGGGATAGGATCCATTCAACAATACATCGCGGCTAATGCCCAGAATTTTTTCACAGGAAGAACTCAGGTAGGTAAAATCCCGGGATCCATCTGGATGTAGGGTATACTCAAACACCACAACCGGTAGGTTGTCGATCATTTGTTGCATACTTAGTGTCTGAGATCTCCTTTCTGTATTCATTATGGCCCCATGCGAAAGGACAAGTTAAATACTTTTTGGTAATTAGTGAGGGAGAAGTAAGAGTAAGGTAAGATTCATTTGCTAATGTCAATAAGCTATTGAATCCTTAAATGTTTTATTTGTTTAAGGTCCCAATCGATCACCAGCCCTTTGCCAATGCCGATTGCCGCCTGCTTTCCATACAGCAATTCTACGAGGTAGAGAGCAGGATCATAGGATTTCGCCCCACCGGCTGAGGTAATCATCCGGCTGTCATGAACAAAACTTATATCTTCGTGAATGGTGAGCTGTGGGAAAGTCTCTCTGAACTTTTGAATGTCTGCTGGAAAGGTGGTACAATGGTAGGTATCAAGTAAACCGGCTTTTGCCAGCACAAAAGCCCCATCGCACAACGACATAACATACAAAGCCTTTCGGCCCGTTGAGGAAACAAAGTTTATCAGCTCCGCATTTTCCAAATCTGAATCCATGCTGTGTTTGGCGCTCGGTACAACCAGGATATCTATGGGAGGAAGCGAATCTGTTTCGAAAGAATAATCCGGCAAAATTCGCAAGCCTTCGAATGTAGTTATTGCATCCTTTTTCGGGGCCACTGTAAAAACTTTAATCCCCTTTTCGGAATGAAAGATCGTATGCTGTAACACATCCATAGGCGCCACCAATTCAGAATTATACACTCCATCCACGACAAGAAAAGCGGCAGTCAATTGTCGACCGGGCAGTACGGGTGGACCTACATCTGTATTCCTGGTTTCTTTATCACAAGAAACAATCCATGCAAGGAGTAAACAAAATGTAGTCAGCTTTATCATAGTACTTTTACCCTAAGGTAAGGGCTATAACTAAAAACAAAAAACTAAAGCTGGTACATAACTGACTTAATAAATCCCCGCTTGCTGCTTTTGGTTTCCCTAAGTTGCGCACCCATAGAAAACATACATTCATTCCAATCAGGCAGTTGGGTATTCTTTAAACCCGTGGTTAGCCAAAAAAAGGTGTACATACATGTCAATTTAGCTTTACTCCACGAGCTAACATTAACAAAATCAGTTACAAACCAATAAGAGTTCGGCAGCAAAAAATTCTTAATATGATTGACCTTGGCTCTCAATTCAGAATCGGAAAATAAGTCGAGATAAAAATTTGTAATAACACAATCATAGGTAGCTGCAGGAATATCTTGTTCCGTTCCTTCAATAAATCTTATTCTGGCTGGATCAATACCCCTTTCTTTCGCCTTCTTAATCATTCCTGGTGACACGTCCACATAATCAATTTCAATTTTTGAATTGATCCTGTCGATAAAAGGTAGTATCCATCCTGTACCGCCACCCAGCATTAACAGTTTGCTTTTTGAAGTAAGTCGGGTTAGAAAATGTAGTTGCATATGCTGGATACTCTTGCCCAGAACCACTCGTGCCAGAGAATCATACACAGGCGCCAATATCGTATACCCATGTTTAGCCCACTTCATTCCAGTAAAGCGATTAACGGAAGAAAAAATACTGCATCACCGAAAAATCTGTAACGATCGTATTCATGAAAGAATTTGGAATTCAAATAGATAAAGAGCAACGATACGGTCATGAAAGGTAAAATAATGATCAGCCACGTAGCCTGGTATTGGTTGGCAAGCAAGATGCTGAAGAGGACATTAACTACGCACAAAGCAATCATTAATTTACCAGTCCTCGCTTTTCCCCATTGTGTAGCAAAGGAGGTTTGACTATCCTTTTGATCAGCTTCAAATTCAAACCATGAAAAAAGCAACAGGTTGATGAGTGCAACAATAAATAATTGCGTAATCAATAGATGGTGAAATAAGGAAAGCTCACCCGAATAAACAGACAATGATGGTACAAGGATGCCTGACGTGTAGAGAATAGCCACAAAGATTTCCTTCACACGCAGAAACTGCTGCAGGAGAAGATATGCACCTACAGCACAAGAAACGTACAGACCACTCATAAGAACAGATGGGCGCAAAAAATAAAACTGACTTATCACAAAAAGGGAGACCAACGCTAGCGCAATCCACAAGGGTCGCTCATACAATTGATGAAACCGGTGTCGCGGGCTGGAAGGAGTTGTTCCTATTCTACGAATATCCAATAACCGATCTATCGTATAGATGATCCATACAACACAACCCAGCGTAAGCATACTATACAATCTTGGTGGCACACCTAATATCTTTGAATAAAAGAGTGCCGTAACGACAGCCCCGGCCGCAACATCAAAGTTTAAAAGATTGCTCGCTCTATAAAGTCTGTTTAGCACGGTATAAAAATAAAAAAGCTCTCCGGATTGCAGAGAGCTTTCTTTTTTGATGGCTGCACTATATCAAGAGGTTTTGAGGGCTTCTGCGCCAGCCACAATCTCAAGAATTTCTTTGGTAATCGCTGCCTGACGGGTGCGGTTATAGGTAAGTTTAAGTTCTTTCAATAAATCACCGGCATTTTCCGTTGCCTTATCCATGGCCGTCATTCGGGCACCATTCTCAGCTGCGTTTGAATCCAGAATGGATTTATAAAGTTGAATCTTCAAAGATTTAGGAACCAACCCCACCACAATCTCTTCCTGGCCCGGTAAATAGATGTAGTCAGTTTCTGCAACTTTTGATTCCTTCTTCGGTGGCAGCACGGGAAGAAACTGTTCTACCCGTAAAATCTGCGTTGCCACGTTTTTGAATTCGTTATACACGATTTCAATTTTGTCGTACTCGCCTGCCTTATAGGAATCAATTAAAAATTCTCCGACTAACGCAACCTTATCAAAGGAAAGTCCTTGAAATACATTCCAGTAGTCTGCAACAATCTTAAAATTTCTTTTGCCAAAATATTCGAATGCCTTTTTTCCGATGGGCAACACAGTAACGTTGCCATGAGCTGACTGCGTTGCATATTTTTCGGCCATTAATTTGTTGGCCGCCTTTATGATGGTACTGTTAAATGAACCGCAAAGTCCACGATCAGAGCTAATCACCACCAATAGAATTTTATCTTCACTTCGTGGTTGACTGTACCAGGCCTGATCATCCTGTGCTGCAGCTGACAGGTTTTGAAAAAGTTGAGTTAGCTTTTGTGCATAGGGACGCATTTGTGTAATACGTTCTTGCGATTTTCTCAACTTAGCAGCCGCCACCATTTTCATGGCTTTGGTAATCTGCTGTGTTGAGATTACAGATGTGATGCGACTCTTAACTTCCTTTAAACTTGCCATATCTTCAATTAGAGAATCTGAAAATCAGTTAATTTTCAAATTAATATTTCGATGCCAATTCAGTTGCAACTTTTTTCACGATTGCCACATCCGCATCTTCAAACTTACCTGCGCGGAAGTTGTCAAGCACTTGCTTATTCTGCGCCTTCATCAGTTCAATGAATTCTCTTTCGAACTCCTTTACTCTTTCTACAGGAACCTTGTCAATATATCCTTTTGTAGAGGCGAGGATCATGGCTACCTGCTCCTCAACAGGAACCGGTGCGTATTGAGCCTGCTTCAATACTTCGGTGTTTCTGCGACCACGTTCAATGGTAAGCTTGGTGGCAGCATCCAAATCAGAACCAAACTTTGAGAACGCTTCCAATTCGCGGAACTGAGCCTGATCCAATTTTAATGTACCGGCAACCTTCTTCATCGATTTGATCTGGGCATTTCCACCCACACGCGATACCGAGATACCTACGTTAATAGCAGGACGAACCCCGGCATTAAATAAGTTGGTTTCAAGAAAGATCTGACCATCCGTAATTGAGATTACGTTAGTCGGGATATAGGCAGAAACGTCATTGGCCTGCGTCTCAATAATAGGAAGTGCTGTTAATGAACCACCACCTTTTACAATTCCTTTCAACGAAGGAGGAAGATCGTTCATGTTTCGCGCGATCTCATCGTTATTAATAATTTTCGCAGCCCGCTCCAACAAACGTGAGTGCAGGTAAAATACATCACCCGGATAAGCTTCACGGCCCGGAGGTCTTCTTAACAACAACGAAACTTCACGATACGCCACGGCTTGTTTTGACAAGTCATCATAAATAACAAGTGCCGGACGACCGGTGTCTCTGAAAAATTCTCCAATAGCTGCTCCGGTAAACGGTGCAAAGAACTGCATAGGTGCAGGATCAGATGCTGATGCCGAAACAATCACTGTGTATTTCATCGCACCTGCCTTCTCTAAGGTAGCAGCCACGTTTGCAACGGTAGAAGCTTTTTGGCCAATCGCTACGTAGATACAATATACTGTCTCACCTTTCTCGTAAAACTCTTTTTGATTGATGATTGCATCAATGGCAACAGCCGTCTTGCCAGTCTGGCGATCCCCGATAATCAACTCGCGTTGACCCCGACCGATCGGAATCATAGCGTCAATAGCTTTGATACCAGTTTGCAACGGCTCATTTACCGGTTGACGGAAAATAACTCCCGGAGCTTTACGCTCCAATGGCATTTCATATAACTGTCCTTCAACCGGGCCTTTGCCATCGATTGGCTGCGCCAGTGTATCCACCACACGGCCCAACAAACCATCACCTGTTTTTATGGATGCGATAAGACCTGTTCGCTTTACGGTAGCGCCTTCTTTAATTCCTTTGCCATCGCCCAGTAATACGGCTCCCACATTATCCTCTTCCAGGTTAAGTACAAGTGCTTTTAAACCGTTTTCAAATTCGATAAGTTCACCGGCTTGTGCTTTGGTAAGTCCGTAGATGCGGGCCACACCATCACCGATGGTTAACACCGTGCCTACTTCTTCCAATTGTGCATCGGTGCGTGATTGTGAAAGTTGTTCCCTTAATATTGCTGAAACTTCTTCGGGTCTGATCTCTGCCATAAACTATTAGTTATGAGATGTTAAATTCTTTTATACTTCTTTTAGATACGGATTGTGCAAAAACTTTAGCTTCAATGATTTCAATTTACTCTTGATCGAAGCATCAATCTGATAGTCCTCTACGTTTAGGACAAAACCGCCAATTAAATTAGGATCAACTTTTTCAATCAATTCAATTTGAGTTTTATGACTTAATTGTTTTACAATTGCTTCAATCTCTGATCGCAAGGCAGGATCCATCGCAAGGGTGGTGGTTACCGTTGCCTTGCCAATGCCCATATGATTATTGTATGCAACATGAAATTCTTTGGCGATTGCCGGCAATAACGGCTCACGATTTTTACGGGTCAAAATGTCAATAATATCAAAGGTGAGGCTATGAACCCGGTCTTTGAAAATCTTATGCAGGACATTTTTCTTTTTCTCGTGCCGGATAATCGGGCTGCGAAGCATGTTGACAAGATCGCGGTTGCTCGTAAAAATCCGGTCCAGCATCAACATATCCTGATGCACGGCTTCAAACGCACCTTTCTCAACTGCCAGGCCGAACAGTGATTTTACATATCTGGAAGCTACCCTTGCGTCTGCCATGAATTAATTCAACTTTAAATCTTTAATGAAGGTATTCGCCAGGTCTTTCTGCGATTTATCATCAGACAGATTTTTCTTAATCAACTTCTCAGCTATTTCCAATGAGAACATCGCTACTTGCTCTCTTACATCGCGAAGGGCCGCATTCTTTTCCGTTTGAATAATGGATTTGGCATCTTCAATCATACGGTCAGCGCTTTTCTTGGCGTCCGCTTGTGCCTGATCGTGGATACGGTTGGCGGCATCGCGGGCATCGCGCAAAATTTTATCTCTTTCTTCGCGGGTCTCGCGCAAAAGTTTTTCATTGTCGGCCTTCAGATTTGCCATCTCCTTTTTTGCATTCTCGGCAGAATCGAGTGCTTGCTGAATGGATTGTTCTCTCTCTTTAAGCGAGTGAAGAATGGGCTTCCAGGCTAACTTGCTTAAAAGAAAAAATAACAGCAAGAAGACAAACGCTTGCCATATAATAAGACCGGGGCCGGGGGTTAGAAGATCCATAGTTTGTTGTTTTACTAAACCTTGTTGTTAACGTTAAAAGGAAAAAAGACTGCTCCAGTCCAGTACTGAAGCAAGTCTTTTGTCTTAGCCTTTGAATGAGATCAACAAGCAGATAACGAGAGCAAACAAAGCTGCCACCTCGATAAGTGCCGCAATCACAAGCATTGCATTTTGGATTTTGCCTGAAGCTTCTGGCTGACGGGCCATACCTTCCATAGCAGAACCACCGATGCGGCCGATACCAATTCCAGCGCCAATTGCAGCCAGACCAGCACCGATGCCAGCGCCCATGATCGCATAGCTAATGTCCAATAAAAGTGCGAACAACATAGTTTTATTTATTTAAGTTAAACACCACCGCTTCAAAACTTTTGAAGCGGATTTCTTTAATTCTTTTATTAATGATCGTGACTGTGGTCCTGAATCGCCATGCCAATGTACATCGATGAAAACATCGTAAATACATACGCCTGGATACCTGCTACCAACAACTCAATCAAATTGATAAACAATACAATCAGCGAGGAGCCAACCCCCACGATGATACTTCCAAATATGAACGTCAAACAAATCAGACTTAACAATACAATATGTCCGGCTGTGATCGCCACAAACAAACGAATCATTAATGAAAATGGCTTCGTAAAAATTCCAATGATTTCAACCGGCAGAATAACGATGCGCAAGGGTAAGGGAACTCCAGGGGTCCAGAAAATATGGCCCCAATACCCTTTGTTGCCGCTAAGGTTGGTAATCAAAAAAGTAAATACAGCCAGTGTCATCGTTACTGCGATATTTCCGGTAAGGTTACCTGCACCCGGCAAAAGGCCGAGTAAGTTTCCGAAAAGAATAAAAAAGAAAAGCGTAAGCATGTAGGGCATAAACTTTTCGTAATGATGGCCCATGTTAGGCTTTACAATTTCATCGCGAACAAAAAGAATGATCGGCTCGAAAAATGACTGTAAGCCCTTAGGGGCTTTGCCCTTGTTATTCTTAGCCCCATTCGCAACCGACCGAAATACAAAAAACATGAGTGCGGCCGTAATAAAAAGCATCGCCACGTTTTTAGTTATTGAAAGATCAAAAACCGCCTTGCCGGAATCCGCCAGGTAAATATGATTATGCTCTAATTTATAGCCGTTGTACTCTACCGCATTATGATGTTCATCGTAAAACCTGCTGGATGAAAATACGTCCAGGCCTTTTTCTGCAGAATAAACAATAATAGGAAGGGGCATTACCAACCAATCAGCAAAATGCCACTGATGGTCATCCATCACGTGATGCAAAATAACTTCGCTGGCATTGAAGGGCTCTGACTCACTACCTGTTTTATCAGCGCCAGAAACCGGAGAAAAAACGCTTGTCAAAACGATTAAAAAAGTGATCAAAAACGCTGATTTTGAGGCGGAAAACGGCTTATTCATCACAGTCGGAACAAAGGCTTTTAATTGGACTGCAAAAGTATCAATTATCCAATCTGAAAAAAATGTTTTGTGCGAATTTTGGATTAGCCTGATGCTTTTTAAAGACTGGAACTATTGAGGTTCCCTTCTCACTAAAAAGGCTACTTCCAGCATGGTAAAAACCAGATACGAGAAGATGAAAAGGGCGGCAGTTCCTTTCGCTTCTGCGGGAGTTTTCCAGATGATAAAGAACACAAAGGCCAGGCCCGCCACCAGCTTTAAGGTGATGGAGAGTAAATAAAATTGAACAAAGGCCTGAGCTTGCTTTCGCCTGATTGATATAAGATTATACCCGATCACCACAGTAATAAAAAAGACAAAAAATATAATCTCCTTCCAGAAAAGCGGAAGTGCCCACCAGTTCCACTCCGACCCAGCCCATGTTACCAATGCCAGCATACCGGCACCCGTTAAGAGACTCAATAAAAAACGAAGCAGCACTTAATCTTTATTTAAGGTGCGATAGAGCTGATACATGATGCCACCGAATAGAACAAACACAAAAGTGATCAGAAACACTGGGAATTTAAGGTTAAAATACTGATCCAGCTTAATACCTAACCAGGCACCTACACCCATGGTTACTAACATTTGCAAGCCAAGACCACTGTACTTGAGAAAGGAATTACCGGGTTGTTTTTCTTTTGGCACGATGCAACATTGAAAAATAAAGCCACAAAACTGACTTACAGATCTGTGGCTTCAGTACTGAAATACGATATCAGTTTGCTCTGACTTCTTCCGGGCGAAGAGCGTGCATTCCATTGCTTTCGCCAATCTTAATATCCTTCATTATGGCTCCCATCTTACAACTTCCATTGAAAATGGCTCCCGGTTCTACTACTAACTTTCCAGTAATAATATCCCCATGGATTTTGGCAGTAGCCTTTAGCACCAACAATTCAGAAATTTCAAGTCTGCCTTTCACTTCACCCTCAATATCTGCGTTTTGCGCAATGATGTTTCCCTCAATATGACTGGAGTGGCCCAGTGCAATCTTCGATTTGGACTTAACACTACCTACTACCTTTCCTTCGATGCGAATGTTGCCGTAGGTTTCCACATTTCCTTCTAACACAGTGCCCTTTCCAATAACATTACTGGAATTACTGATCTCGTCTGCCACTCTTTTCTGTTCTTTTGATGTTAACATAGCTTGTGCATTTAAAAAGTTACAAAATCTTCCGGATTGAGAGAGTTGCCATTATACCACATTTCAAAATGCAAGTGTGGCCCGTCCGTCATCTCTCCACTATTGCCAACTATAGAGATTATATCACCAGCGTTTACAAAACTACCAACTTTTTTTAATAATCCGGCATTGTGCTTATACACGGAAACCAGGTTGCCCCGATGCTGAACTGCTATTACATGGCCCGAATCCTGCGTCCATGAGGCCATTACCACGGTGCCATCAGCAACGCACTTAACGGGTTCGTTGGTTTTGGCAACTACGTCTACACCATAGTGGCCCTTCTTGACATCATAATGATCGGAGACAAAACCAGTAATGGGGGTAAAGAAAAATATTTCCTGCAACTCACGATACTTGCCGCTGGCCAATGTAACGAGTGAGAATTCACTTTTCTCAAACTCCTTTCTGAATTGGGAATCAGAGGCTGCCAAATTCATATTACCTACTGCTTTTACAGGTTGATTCTCGCCTCCCAATGCCTCGGCCGGATCGTTAAACCCACTGGCCGTATCGCCACTTAGAATCCGTTGAAAGTTATGAATGAATAAATCTTTTCTATTTACTTCTATCACCAACGAATCAACCTTCACCGCAAGTTCATACAATTTTTTATTCGCCTCCATCTGGGCGTGTTTGGGATCAAACCATTTGGCCAATAATGTCTTTGATAAAAAAAGACTGAATGCAAATAGCATTAGAAACAACGTGGCCGAGATTACCATCACCTTGGCATATGTAAACCCAATGGTGGATTTCTCCGCCAGGTTCTCTTCATTGCGGATCACCAATTGATATTTGGTGGTAAGCCGTTCCGATATGGTCTTTTTGGGTTTCAAATTGATATTTTTGCCAAAATTAGATATTCTAGGGGATTATAATATTGAATATCTGTTTTTTACGTTTGTAACTTGGAAAACAGCCTTACCTTGATTGCACGTCATTTTTCTTCCCGATTCCTGTTTTTTCTGCTCGGAGGCTTCCTGATGAGTTGTTCTGTAGAGCAAAATAATTTTACCAGCAATATCTATCACAATCTTACTGCTCACTACAACGGTTATTATTATGCCCGTGAAAAAACTGCCGAAGTTGAAAAAATAATTTTGAAGAGCCTGGATGATGACCCCAATCAAATTCTCAGGCTCTTCCCACGATTGGATACCATATTAGCGAAAACATATACAAAGGATACCGAGGAGATTATCAAAATGGCTTCGCTATCTATTCAGCGCCATCCCAACAGCAAGTGGGTTGACGACAATTATGTGTTGGTTGGCAAGGCCCGGTTGTATGCCGGTGACTACCCCAATGCCATTCAGACTTTTAAGTATGTAAATACAAAAAGCCATGACGCCAATACCCGGCATCGTGCGTTGGTGCAGTTGCTACGAACATTTACCGAGCAACACGATTATGATCGTGCCGAAGAAACATTTCGGTTTTTAGAAAAGGAAAAGCTTAGTAAAGTAAACCGAAAGGATCTTTATCTCGAGAAAGCGTACTACTATCAAGAGCGCAACGACTATGACTATATGGTGCGTAACCTGACCCAAGCAGATTCTCTGTTGGAACGAAGTGACCGAAAAGGAAGAATCTATTTCCTCATTGGTCAGATCTACCAGAAACTTGGGTTTGATGCCGAAGCTTTCAACTACTATCGTAAGTGTATTGCCACCAGTCCTGAATATGAAATAGATTTTTACGCAAGGCTCAACATGGCCCAGGTGGCACGCCTCGATGACAAAAGAGACATCAAACAGCTACGGGCACAATTCGAAAAAATGCTGACTGATACAAAAAACCTTGAGTTCAAGGATAAGATTTATTATGAACTTGGAGAGTTTGATCGCAAACAGGGCAATCTAAAACAAGCCATCGAAAGTTATTCGTTTGCTGCCCATGCAGGCACCAATAAGCGCATTCAGGGAAGTGCGTTTCTACGAATCGGACAATTAAATTTTGATTCTCTGAAAAAGTATAGTCTTGCCAAATTGTATTACGATAGTGCTATTGGTGCTTTACCAAAAGATTTTGAAAATTATGAAGAAATAAAAAAGCGACAAGAAATTTTAGGTGAGTTTGCAAAATACACGGAAGCCATCACGTGGAACGACAGTCTGCTGATGCTTTCAGCCATTGATACCTCAACCGTGCGCAAACAACTTGACTCTGTGTTGGCAAGCCGGAAAATCGCTGAAGTTCCGGTGAAAAAGAAAAAGAAAAGAAACTCAGCGGAATCCGCAGGGGGAAATCAAAACAGTTCCTTCTTCAATACTGAATCTACAGCCACATCAGATTGGTATTTTGGTAACCCCTCTGCTATTGCGCTGGGGCAGTCTGAATTTCAGCGGATCTGGGGGTCTATACAACTGGAAGACAATTGGCGCAGATCTAACAAAACATCTGTTATCGATGAATCTGCTCCGGTGGTTGCGGAGGTTGACGGCCCGGAGAAACCTACAACAGGAGAGGTAAAGCCAACAGCAACTGTTGATGAAGTAGGCAAAGTATTAAGTCAAATTCCACGTACTGAAGCACAAAAGACAGCTGCCCTGGCAAAAATAGAAGAGGGTTATTTTAAGCTTGGTGATCTGTATTATTTCCAGCTCAACGAGAAAGACAATGCTTCAACTTCCTATGAAAAACTACTGAACCGATTCCCGGATTCCGAATTCGAACCCGAAGTGCTTTATAAACTATACCTCATAACAAAAGACAAAGATCCCATTAAGGCGGAGGAATACGCTACACGCTTAAAGGATAATCATCCGAGGTCAACGTTTACTCGCATTTTAGTAAACCCAGACTATATGCGCGAAACCAGTCTGGCGGCTGAAAAGCAAAAATTGATATACAAAGAGGCTTATGCGTATTACCAGGCAAATAATTTGCGGGTTGCACAAGATAAAATCAAACTTGCCATGCAGGAAGGCGAAACAAGTTTTACTCCGCAACTCGAATTGTTAAAGATTCTGGTTGTTGGAAAGACGGAAGATGTAACACGATATCAATTCGAGCTGGGCGAATTCATAAAAAAATATCCAGACGATGCATTAAAACCTTATGCAGAACAATTGCTAGCCGCTTCCAAAACCTTACTTGAAAAACTGGAACGGGCAAAAGGTATTCAATTTATTAAGTCGATGGAAGGCCCACATAATTTCGTTATCGTTTATAATACATCCGATAAAATTACCAATCCGGTTTCAACAGCACTCGAGAAGTATAATGCCAGTCAATGGAAAGACTTGAAGTTGAACACGAGTAATATTATTTTGAATGATGAGAAAACAATTACGATTGTAACCGAACTTCCCAATCGGGAAGCAGCCCTCAGTTATTTCGACAAATTCCTCGCTCAGATTGCAATCGGCAAGCCGCTTTCCAATTATAAATTCTATAGCTTTGTAATTACGAAAGATAATTTTCAGATTTTTTACCGAACCAAGGCGCTGGATGAGTACCTCACCTTCTTTGATCGCAACTATCAAAAACAAAATCAATAGTCTTTTCAGGATTGAAAAACCCTGGATTGGTAAGACCATAAAGTATGTATGGATTGCCTTCTTGTGTTTTATGCTGGGCTTTCCTCTTTATATCTACACTGTAAGCATCAACTTGTTTGGCGCTTTTGGCGAAATGCCCAGTCTGAAAGAAGTTGAAAATCCCGAAAATGACTTGTCTTCAGAAATCATTTCTGGTGATGGCGTTTCGTTGGGTAGATATTTTCGCTACAACCGCAGCCAGGTACACTTTGAAGAATTATCAGAAGAACTCGTCAATACCCTGGTCATTTCTGAGGACCACCGATTTTATGATCACGCAGGCTTAGACTTCCCGGCTTACCTCAGAGTATTATATGGATTGCTCACGTTTAACCCTCAAGGCGGAGGAAGTACAATCACGCAACAGCTCGCTAAGAATCTTTATACTATGAATCCAGATAAGAGTCTCGATGGCTGGCTGGGTAACCTTGGCAAAATCCCAAGGCGTGTCATTCAAAAAACCAAAGAATGGATTATCTCTATCAACCTGGAACGGAATTTTACCAAAGAAGAAATAATTGCCATGTATTTAAACACGGCAACATTTAGCAGCAATACATTTGGCATTAAGGTAGCCGCGGAAACGTATTTTAATAAACAACCTGATAGTCTCAACCTGCAAGAATCTGCGGTACTGGTGGGCATGTTGCAAGCCGCTACCTATTTTGATCCCAAGCGCAATCCGGATAACTCGCTGCGCAAGCGTAACGAAATCTTTTATAAAATCTATCGGCACGGGTACCAGATAAGCACCCGTGAGCAATACGACTCGTTAAGAGCATTACCCATTGAACTAAACTATAGTGTTCAAAATCAAAACGAGGGGCTGGCGACCTACTTCCGTACTGTACTTGGAAACTATCTACTTCAGTATTGCAAGGAAAAAGGAATCGACTTGTATAATTCAGGTCTGAAAATCTATACTACGATTGACAGCCGATTACAAAAATACGCGGAAGAGGCTGTGGCCGAACACATGAAGCCTTTGCAAGAACAGTTTTATGAAGAATGGAAAAAGCGTGGACGAAACCCGTGGGTAGATGATAGCGGAAATGAGATAAAGGATTTTTTACAGAGACGCATTCGTCAGACCGATGCTTATAAAATTTATGCTGAGAAATACGGTGAAAAATCAGACTCACTTAAAATCATGCTTAACCTGAAAAAACCCATGACCATTTTTACCTGGGATGGTGAGCGCGATACGTTGTTTAGCAGCTTTGACTCACTTTATTATTACAAGAAATTTATTCAAACCGGCTTTATGTCTATGGACCCTTACACGGGCCATATTAAAGCCTGGGTGGGCGGCATCAATCACAAATATTTTAAGTTCGATCACGTAAAGCAAGGAACACGACAACCCGGTTCAACCTTTAAGGCATTTGTATATGGACTTGCTATGGAGAATGGATATTCACCATGTGTGATTAAAAAAGACATTGCACCACAATTTGATTTGCCCGGACAACCACCCTGGTATCCATTAAATGCTGATAATTCGCGTGGACATGGTGAGAGCATGACCATTCGTAAAGCGATGGCGCAATCAGTCAACTCAATCACGGCTCAAATTATGCAAGAACTTAAAGCCGAAAATGTAGTAGAGTTTGCGCATCGGGTGGGTATTCAAAGTAAACTCGATGCAGTTCCTTCCTTATGCCTGGGCACCAGCGATGTCTCGCTGTTCGAAATGGTAGGAGCTTACAGCACATTTGTGAATGGAGGCATCAGTACAGAACCTATTTTCATTACGCGCATCGAAGACAAAAACGGAAACGTGATTGAAATTTTTAATCCCAAAACAAGAGAGGCCATCAATGAACAAACGGCCTACAAAATGATCTATATGCTTCGCGGGGGTGCTGAAGAAGAAGGCGGAACTTCCTTAGGATTGCCGAAAGAAATCAGGTTAGATAATGAAGTGGGTGGTAAAACCGGAACAACCAACGATGCCTCGGATGGTTGGTACGTTGGGTTAACTCATGATTTGGTTACCGGCATCTGGACGGGTGGCGATGAACGCGCCATACACTTTCCATCGTGGCTATTTGGTCAGGGTGGCAGAACCGCCAGACCGATTTGGGCCAACTATATGTTAAAAGTTTATGCCGATCCTGAATCAGGCATTGTGAAAGGACAATTCAAACGGCCCAGCAGCGGACTGGATATGACGTTGGATTGTAGTCGTCATGAGGTTTCAGATTCTCTTCGACTAAACGATGAAGAGCCGTGGGATATTAATAATTAACCAATTTAGAATTACGAATTGCCAAGAACACATTCGTAATTTTACAACGTGCCCGATTTAAAAGATTCAATTTCCTCGCTCCCGGATTCACCTGGAATTTATCGCTACTACAATAAAGTAGGTGAGCTTATCTATGTGGGTAAAGCAAAAAGTTTGAAGAAACGAGTCAGCAGTTACTTTAACAAACAATCGCAATACAATCGTAAGACAGAAAAACTGGTTTCAGAAATTGAGCGGATTGAGTTTACTATCGCCAATTCAGAATTTGATGCTTTGTTATTAGAAAATAATTTCATCAAACAGAATCAACCAAAATATAACATCCTGCTTAAGGACGATAAGACCTTTCCATATCTCTGCATTTTGAAGGAGCGCTTTCCGCGGATCATCTATACCCGCAAATACATTCCAAAACAAGGTGAATATTTTGGGCCTTATACGAGTGTTGTGTCCATGAAAGCGGTATTAGAACTTGTGCGTCAGCTATACTCCATTCGCACCTGCTCGTTACCCCTATCGAAAGAAAATATTGAACAGAAGAAATTCAAGGTCTGTCTGGAGTTTCATATTGGCAATTGTAAAGGCCCGTGCGAAGGGCTGCAGGAAGAAAGTCAATACCAAGAAGAAATCGCACAGGCAAGAAATATTCTGAAAGGAGACCTGAGTGTGGTGGAGAATGAATTTACCCGTAGAATGAATGTTGAAGCCGAAGCTATGGAATTTGAAAAAGCGGGTGTGTACAAAAACAAGCTTGATCTGCTCGAAAAATTCCAGACTAAATCACTGGTTGTAAATCCCAGGCTCACCAACATCGATGTGGTAACGATTACCAGTACAGAAACAGAAGCCTTCGTAAACTATCTGAAAATTAAAGAAGGCTCCATCATTTTTTCAAAAAATGTGGAGGTCAAAAAGAAACTGGATGAAACCGATGATGAAATTCTGAGTCTGGTTGTTCAGGAGTTGCGCACAACCTATCATAGCGACAATCCGGAAGTGTACACAAACCTGGTGTTGCCTGTTAAGTCCGAAGAGTTTGAAAACGTAGTGCCTCAAATCGGGGATAAGAAAAAGCTGATTGATCTTTCGCTCAAGAATGCCCTCTATCAGAAGCGGGATAAAGAGATCAGCAAGGAAGAACAAAAATCAAAGAAGAATAAAGTGCTGCACATCATGCAGGAAAATCTTCGGCTCCTTCAATATCCTAAAATCATTGAGTGTTTCGACAACTCAAACTTTCAGGGCACCAACCCGGTGGCCTCCATGGTTCGTTTTGTCGATGGCAAGCCTGATAAAAAAGGATACCGTCACTTCAACATTAAAACAGTAACCGGCCCTGATGACTTCGCCTCCATGAAAGAAATTGTGGGCAGACGGTATAAGAGAATCATGGAAGAGGAAGGAGAATATCCGCAGTTAATTATTGTCGATGGAGGTAAAGGCCAATTGAGTAGTGCGTGTGAAGCACTACAGGAACTTGGTCTATATGGAAAAATTCCCATTGTCGGTATTGCAAAACGATTGGAAGAAATTTATTACCCGGAAGATCCGCTACCGTTGTTGGTTAGTAAAAAATCTCCGGCACTGCTACTCATTCAGCGTATTCGCGATGAAGCGCATCGGTTTGCTATTACGTTTCATAGACTAAAAAGAAGTAAGAATACATTCGTTACAGAAATTGAAGAAATTCCAGGCATCGGTAAAAAGACTGCCGATAAATTGCTTGCTCATTTTAAATCTGTGAAGAAAATTAAAGAAGCCAGCGTTGAGCAACTAACTCAACTGGTGGGCGAAAAAATTGCACTAAAACTCAAAGAGCCGAAAGCAGAAAGCTAAAAAGCTTAAAGCCATATTCCAGACTTTAAGCTTTTTAACTTTAAGCTTTCCGCTTCTAGAGGTCTTTCTTTGCCAAAGATGGCACCACACCCATATTATACCACGCAAACGAATAATAATCGGCAATTAAATCGATACTCTTCGTGATATTCGATGATCCATGCGCTGAATTAACATCGATGCGGATAAGAACCGGATTTGTTCCAGCCTGATGCTCTTGTAATGTGGCTGCAAACTTGAAACTATGCGCAGGCACTACGCGGTCATCATGATCTGCTGTTGTTACCATTGTAGCTGGATAGTTTACCCCTGGCTTTAAGGCATGCACCGGAGAATACGCTTTCAGATATTCAAACATCTCCTTTGAATCTTCTGCTGTTCCATAATCAGAAGCCCAGGCCGCGCCAATGGTAAATTTATTATAGCGAAGCATATCCATCACCCCCACCTGCGGAATCGCCACTTTGGCGAGATCTGGCCGTTGAGCCATCACCGCACCTACTAACAAACCACCATTGGAACCACCATTGATTGCCAGGTAATCACTGGATGTATACTTTTCACTGATCAAATATTCTCCGGCCGCTATAAAATCATCAAACACATTTTGTTTATTCATTTTAGTTCCCGCCAGGTGCCATTTTTCTCCATACTCACCACCACCCCTAAGGTTTGGCTGCGCAAAAATTCCACCGTTCTCCAACCACACAATTCTTGACGTACTAAATGACGGTGTCAAACTGATACTGAATCCTCCGTAGGCATATAACCACGTGGGGTTTTTTCCATTCAGCTCAATTCCTTTCTTGTGTACAATGAACATCGGAATCTTGGTGCCGTCTTTGCTCGTATAAAATACCTGTTTTGTTTCATAATCGTCCGGATTGAACTTCACAGCCGGGCGCTCATACTCCGTTGACTTACCCGAAATTACATTGTATTTGAAGATTGTGGGCGGATAGGTAAAAGATGTAAACGTATAATATAAATCCTGATCATCCTTCCAGCCACCCAACCCATTGGCGGTTCCAATTCCCGGTAGCTCAATATCCCTCTCCAATTTCCCATTCAGGTCATATTGTTTGATCTGAGTTTTAACATCTACCAAATATCTGGCAAAGATTTTCCCTCCACCTGTTGATGTGTTTAATGAGTTTTCTGTTTCCGGAATTAAATCTTTCCAGTTTTCGAATGAAGGATTAGCAGCATCCACCCACACTACTTTAGAGTTCGGAGCCTTGTAATTTGTTTCAAGGATCAGCTTGGTTCCTTCACTTTCAATTACAAACTGGTCGCTTTCAAAACCGGTTTTTATAGGAAGAATTTTTGCTTGGGGATCAGACAAATCCAGAACGAACAATTCATTCCCGGTTGTGCTTTCAGATGTCGTTATAATGAGGTAGCGTTCATCTTCTGTTAAATAGCCACCCACAAATCTTCTTTTCTCCTTATCTCCAAAAATCACTTTATCTTCGGAAGGCGAAGTACCAAGCTTATGATAATACAATTGTTGATATTCATTTTTTGCAGCGAGGTTATTCTTTAACCCTTCCACAAAGCGATTTATATAATAACCATCATTTCCTTTCCATGATATTCCACTTTGTTTCATATTTCGAATGGTGTCTTCGACTAAGGATTTGTCAGAAGTTCTTATTACAACAGCTTCTGCGCGGTCGGCCCCACCCTTGGCAATCTGGAAGGCCAGCAGGGAACCGTCTTTAGAAAAGGACAACCCACGCATGGTGGTAGTGGCGTCTTTGGAGAATGTATTGGGATCCAGAAAAATCTCAGATTCACCTTCCACTCCCTTCTTACGATAGAGAACAGATTGATTTTGTAACCCTGAGTTTTTATAAAAATAGTAGTACTCACCTCTGCGGAAGGGAGCACTCAGCTTTTCATAGTCGTTTAATTCCAGCAGTCGTTTTTTTACTGTCTCCCGATATGTGATCTTATCGAGATAAGAAAAGGTAACATCATTTTGCGCTGTTACCCAATCTGCTGTTTGCTTCGAAGTATCATTTTCCATCCACCGATAGGGGTCAGGAACTTTTACACCGAAATAGGTATCCACGGTATCCACTTTTGTCGATACCGGATAGTTTGAGATTACCTCTGGTTTTGGTGACCGCGCGCACGAAGTCAATATGATAATTAAAACAACTGCAAATAGAAATGATATAGGTTTCATAGTAGATTTTTTTGAGGAAACAATATTAACCCCATCAGCTTAAGAAACCAAGAATGAAAGGTACCTTTGAGTGGGCTGTCCGTTAAACAAACATTACATGAACAATAAAACCTTTATTATACTCAATATATTCGCCCTGATTGGGGTACTCACAGTAAATGCGTTAGCCAACATTTTGCCCATCAACGGGATGAATACGGGCGAACTCTCAGCTCTTTATCCTAATTTATTTACCCCTGCTGGTTTTACCTTTTCAATCTGGAGTGTAATTTATTTATTACTGATTGCTTTTGTTATTGTGCAGCGATCCATCTCAGCCAATACTTATTTTGTAGAGTTATCGCTTTGGTATTTACTTTCCTGCGTAGCGAATGTCAGTTGGATACTTGCCTGGCATTATCAATTTATATATGCCTCTGTACTGATTATGCTTTTATTGTTATTCTCTCTGAGCAAGATTTTTTTGCTCCTGCAAAGAGTCGATCTCAAGTCAGTAGCTGAAAAATTGTTCATTAAACTTCCTTTTGTCTTTTACTTCTCCTGGATTTGTGTTGCCACCATTGCTAATATTTCGGCTTTGCTGGTATCCCTTTCGTGGGATGGTGGTTTTCTTTCACCCACAACCTGGACGCTGACGATGATCAGCATTGCGAGCGTGCTGGGAATTTTTATTGCCGAACGCTATCGCGAACCAGCATTTCTACTTGTGTTGATCTGGGCGCTGTTTGGAATTTATAGCAGGTGGACAGGCACGGAAAACAATTCAATTGCCACTACAGCGCTAACAGAACTGATTTTGCTTGCTATACTGTTTTTTGTTTTTCAGTTTGGACTTCGAAAAAAGTCAGCCTAAACAATTTAGGAAATTACTAATCAATCATTTCAAATCCTGTATACGGCACCAACACCTTTGGAATTTTAATTCCCTCTTTAGTCTGATTGTTTTCCAGCAACGCAGCCACAATCCGCGGTAGTGCGAGCGCACTACCATTAAGTGTGTGCAACAACTGCATCTTGCCGTCTTTATTTTTGTAGCGCAGTTTTAATCGATTTGCCTGAAAAGTTTCGAAATTACTCACCGAACTCACTTCCAGCCAACGTTGCTGGGCTGCAGAAAACACTTCCATGTCGTAGGTAATCGCAGAATTAAAACCCATGTCGCCACCACACAATAAAAGCTTGCGATAGGGTAACTCCAGTTTCTCCAAAAGACCCTGAACATGCAAACTCATCTCGTCTAAAATACGATACGAGTCTTCTGGTTTGCTGATCTGAACAATCTCTACTTTATCAAACTGATGCAAGCGGTTAAGTCCCCGCACATGCGCACCCCAGCTTCCCGCCTCTCTGCGAAAGCAAGGTGTGTAACCAACATTTTTTACAGGCAGTTCATCTTCTATTAAGATAACATCGCGATATAAATTTGTAATGGGCACTTCGGCTGTCGGTATAAGATACAAACCATCTTCATTCACAAAATACATCTGCCCTTCCTTGTCGGGAAGCTGGCCTGTGCCGTAGCCACTCGCTTCGTTCACTACAATGGGTGGTTGAATTTCTTTATACCCGGCTTGCCCCGCTTCGTTCAAAAAGAAATTGATTAACGCGCGCTGCAGCCGTGCCCCCTTTCCTTTGTAAACCGGAAAGCCTGCCCCAGCAATTTTAATTCCCAACTCGAAATCAATGATGTCGTATTTCTTTATCAACTCCCAATGGGGTAGGGCATCGGCATGTAAAGTAGGTACCTGGCCATGTTCATGTACTGTAATATTATCCTCCGCACTTTTGCCAGCTGGCACATTCACAGCCGGTACATTGGGTATCTTATATAAAATCTCCTGCTGATTTCTCTCAAATTCTGTCAGGTTTTCCTCCAGTGACTTAACTTTATCTTTATCAAGAGCAATTGCGGCTCGCAGACTACTCGCCTCGTCCGCCTTCCCCGCTTTCATCAACTCACCAATTTTTTTTGAATCGGCATTGGACTTCGCCTTCAGCGTATCTAACGTGTTCTGTGTTTCTCTGCGGAGTTTATCGTTTTCAATGATTTGTTGAACCAGACTTTCGGCATCCTTAAAATTTCTCTTCCTCAAGCCTTTCAACACAAGGTCTGTTTGTTCACGCAGTATTTGTAGTGTTAACATAGTCGATTAATAAGAGGCCAAAATTAGCCATTAATTTTTTCTCCGGATTTGATAATAGTCATTTTTGAACTATACTTGCAGTGTCATTGCGGCCTCCTCAGGCCCTTACGATATAAAACCCCGGTATTTTACGATCTCTTTCTATCGACTTGGTAAATGTTTTTGATTTTGGCTGTCCGTCAGTCATGATAATTCAATAAAATCTATTCTATTCATTAATCCTTTTTTAAACTCACATGTACACAATTGATGACCTGAACGTCAGGCTCCTTTCCGAATTAAAGGAAATTGCAGAAGGTATGGGCGTGAAAAACGCTAAGAAACTTGCAAAGCAAGACCTGGTTTACAAAATCCTTGATCAGCAGGCGATAGCCGAGGATCCTACCACGGCCCCCAAACAAGTGCTTACCGGGGAAAACGATCGAAAAATGAGACCCCGAAGACGCGAAAATGTTGCTCCGGAAGCAACTCCAAAACCACAGGAAGAGGAACAAGAGAAAGAGCTTACCAGTGATGAAATTCTGCAAAGCATCGATTCAATTGAAATAGATCAAAACGCAGTGCGCTTTGATGATTCGACAGAGCAAACGCCTCCTATTGTAACCGAAGTTCAGCGCAGAGAACCCCGTGAAGAGCGGCCTAATCCAAATCAATCACAGCAGCCACGGAAAGAAAACCTGATCCGTGATTTTGATGGAGTGGTATCGAATGAAGGCGTATTGGAAATCATGCAGGATGGTTACGGTTTTCTCCGTTCATCCGATTACAACTACCTGGCCAGCCCCGATGATATTTATGTTTCCCCCTCGCAGATCAAGTTATTTGGTTTAAAAACCGGAGACACCGTTAAAGGACAAATCCGGCCACCGAAAGAGGGCGAAAAATATTTTGCACTCCTTAAAGTGGATAGTATTAACGGAAAGACAACCGAAGAAATCCGCGACCGTGTAGCCTTCGAATACCTGACTCCACTTTTCCCTGAGCAAAAACTAAAACTCAGCACCACACACGATAACATGTCAACCCGTATTCTCGATCTTTTCTCTCCTATAGGAAAAGGTCAGCGCGGAATGATTGTAGCACAGCCAAAGACAGGTAAAACCGTGTTGTTGAAAAATATCGCGAATGCTATTGCCGAAAATCATCCGGAAGTTTATCTGATCGTATTGCTGATCGATGAACGCCCTGAAGAAGTTACTGATATGGCCCGCAGTGTAAAGGCCGAGGTAATTGCTTCTACGTTTGATGAGCAAGCTGATCGTCATGTTAAGGTGGCGAGCATTGTACTCGAAAAAGCAAAACGCATGACCGAATGCGGCCACGATGTTGTTATCCTGTTGGATTCAATTACACGCCTGGCTCGTGCTTATAATACAGTGGTTCCTTCTTCCGGTAAAATTCTTTCCGGTGGTGTGGATGCCAACGCACTTCATAAACCAAAACGGTTCTTTGGCGCAGCCCGCAAAATTGAAAATGGCGGTTCGCTTACCATAATTGCAACAGCACTTATCGATACCGGCTCCAAGATGGACGAAGTAATCTTTGAAGAATTTAAAGGAACCGGTAACATGGAATTACAGTTGGATCGAAAGCTTTCCAACAGACGGGTTTATCCTGCTATCGATGTTCCTGCCTCTGGCACCAGACGCGAAGATCTTTTGATGAAAGAAGAGGAACTTCAACGCGTTTGGATTCTACGCAAGTTTATGGCTGATATGAATTCGATTGAAGCGATGGAATTCCTGCAAAGCAAAATGAAAGGAACCCGCAACAATGAAGAATTCTTAAGCTCCATGAACGGATAAATTAATTTGAGAATTTGAAAATGGTTTAATTTTCAAATCCTCAAATTAATTAATCTTCAAATCATTTTCTCTTCTTTTCGTGGAATGCGCCCTTAAACTCAGGGTCTATGTAACGTTTCTGGCGGTCTGTTTCGCGGGCCATGGACTGCGACTCATCGTAGTTTGTCTCCGCGATTTCGATTTCTTTAGGGAGTGTTTTTACAGTGATCTTCTCACGAATGATTTTTTCAATATTATCGATGTGGTATTTTTCCGTATCCGTTGCAAACGTGATCGCCTTACCCTCTTGAAATGCGCGACCAGTTCTTCCGGTACGGTGCACGTAGTCTTCATAAACAATGGGCACATCGAAGTTGATCACGTGCGACACATTCGTGACATCAATTCCCCGTGATGCAACATCTGTAGAAACAAGAATCCTTAGTTTCCCTTCTTTAAACTCATTCATTGCATTCATGCGACTGTTCTGCCCTTTGTTTGAATGAATCACTTTTACCGGCCCTAATTTTTTTCGATCCAGGTACTTGTAAATATTATTCGCTACTTCTTTGGTACGCGAAAAAATCATAACCCGATTGAAGTCACTTTCATCCTGCAGCAAGAACTCAAGAAAATGAATCTTGGTAAGGCTATTTGGAATGTAGTAGAGCTCCTGAACTACTTTCGTAGCTACAGTTGCCGGAGGAGTAACCTCCACTCGAACCTGAAAATCGATAAACTCATTAGCTAGCCGATCCACCTTTTCAGGAAATGTTGCAGAGAATAATATATTTTGTCGCTTAGAGGGAATGACTTCAAAAATTCTACGGAGTTGTGGCATAAATCCCATATCCATCATTCGGTCGGCTTCATCCAGCACCAGCGTTTTGATTTGTTTCAGAATTAATTCGTTGCGCTGATATAATTCAAGAAAACGGCCTGGTGTTGCAATGATCAGATCAATGCCTGCTTTTATTTTTTCTATTTGGCTCTTGGTTCCTACTCCACCATATATTTCTATAATACGTAAATCCGTATACTTTGCCAAAACACTTGCTTGCGAAAAGACTTGCACCACAAGCTCTTTGGTGGGCACCAGTATAAGCGCCCGGGCATCGTCACCTTGCGCATATCGGATTTTCATCAATAAAGGCAATAGATACGCTGCTGTTTTGCCCGTTCCGGTTTGCGCAATACCAATAACATGCTGGCCGCCCATCACGAGTGGAATTGATTTCTGCTGAATTTCGGTTGGGTTTTCAAAACCAGCATCTGCAACCGCGTCCAGCAGTTGCTTATTCAATTTAAAATCATTCCAAGAAACCAGGCTTCCCAAGATTAATTATTTTTACGTACTTCACAAGGTAATGAACTCTACGCTAATCACGAACGCCCAACTGGTAAACGAAGGCAAAGTCATCGATGGTGATGTTTTGATTCGGGGAAACCGGATCGAAAAAATCGGGAATGGCCTATCTGCCCCCAATGCTACAGTTATTAATGCAAAGGGAAATCTATTATTACCTGGCATAATTGATGATCAGGTTCATTTTCGGGAACCAGGACTCACTCATAAAGCAACTATCTATACCGAATCGAAAGCAGCCGTTGCCGGAGGCGTTACCAGCTTTATGGAAATGCCCAATACGGTTCCTCCAGCTTTTACTCAGGCGTTGTTGGAGGATAAATACCAGACTGCATCTCGATCTTCACTCGCCAACTACTCTTTCTTTATGGGTGCCGCCAACGACAACCTGGAAGAGGTGATGAAGACGGACATCAGAAAGGTATGCGGGCTTAAAATTTTTATGGGTTCCTCAACCGGAAACCTATTAGTAGACGATCCTAAAATTCTTGAGGGATTCTTTTCACGTTTTCCTGCCATTATAGCAACTCACTGCGAAGACGAACCCACCATCAGAAAAAACATTGCCGACTTTAAAGAGCGCTATGGCGAAACGATGTCCGTAAAGTATCATCCACAAATACGCAGTACCGATTCTTGTTTTAAGTCATCTTCGTTTGCCGTTGAGCTAGCCAAAAAGCACGGCACGCGTTTGCATATTCTACACATTTCTACCGCTCTAGAAACGCATCATTTCGATAACTCCATTCCACTCCCTCAAAAGAAAATCACTGCCGAGGCTTGTGTACATCATCTTTGGTTTAACGACACTGATTATGAAAGATTGGGCATGTTGATCAAATGGAACCCAGCGATTAAAACTGCGACTGATCAGCAAGAAATTTTACGAGCCGTTTTGGATGATCGTATTGATGTTATTGCAACCGATCACGCACCACATACACTTGAAGAAAAGAAGAATAATTATTTTCAGGCACCTTCCGGTGGACCGCTAGTTCAACATAGTCTGGTGGCCATGTTGGAGTTTTATCATCAAAAAAAGATTTCACTCGAAAAAATAGTTCAGAAGATGGCCCACAACCCCGCTATTCTTTTTCAAATCGAAAACCGCGGCTTTATAAGAGAAGGATACTTTGCAGACCTTGTTTTAGTGAACCCCAATCAACCCTGGCAGGTACAAAAGGCAAATGTTATAGCTAAGTGTGGCTGGTCTCCGTTTGAAGGAACTACGTTTCAATCCAGCGTTACACACACCTGGGTTTCGGGCCATTTGGCATACTCATTGGGCCAGTTTGACGAAAGTAAGAAGGGAGAAAGGCTTACCTTTTCCCGTTAAGGAAACTAAAAAAGCCCCATTGGGGCTTAATTTTAAGGGTGAATGACGGGGCTCGAACCCGCGACCTCCAGAATCACAATCTAGCATTCTAACCAACTGAACTACATCCACCGTTTTGGGAACGCAAAGTTAGACGAGCAAGATGAAAATGCAAAAAATGATTTATTCCAGCTTTCAGCCGGAATCTGACCCCAACGCAACCCCACTTGAATAAAATCGCTTTGCAATTTCGCTGTATTCAGGTAACTAGATTCAATTAAAATTTTACTCATGGATCAAAAAATAATTAATCTCTTTGACGAATACACCCACAAGCCACTTAGCCGGGAAGAATTTCTGAAAAAATTAGCCAAACTTACAGGAAGCACGGCTGCTGCATTGGCCGTGTTACCCATGCTGGAAGTTAACTATGCCCATGCTCAAACTATTCAACAGGAAGATGATCGAATATTTACAGAACGGATCACGTATGCTGGAGATGGCGGAGAAATGAAAGCGTATATCGCGCGGCCAAAAAAGAAGAAAAAATATCCGACTGTCATGGTCATTCATGAAAACAGAGGATTAAATCCGCATATTGAAGATGTAGCCCGCAGATTTGCGCTTGAAGGATTTTTGGCAATCGCCCCGGATGCTCTTGGACCACTAGGAGGAACTCCGACTGATGTAGGCAAAGCCCGTGAACTCTTTAGTAAACTGGAAGCGCCTAAGAATCTCAACAACTTTATCAAAGGATTTAATTATTTGAAAAGCCGAAAGGATAGCAACGAGAAGTTTGGGTGTGTTGGGTTTTGCTGGGGCGGTGCCATGGCCAATCAATTGGCCGTACATGTTCCTGAACTTAAAGCTTCAGCTCCCTTTTATGGAAGACAAGCGGACGCTGCAGATGTGCCCAAAATAAAAGCAGCGCTTCAACTTCATTATGGTGGCTTGGATGAACGCGTAAATGCCGGAATTGCAGCGTATGAAGAAGCGCTAAAAAATGCTGATGTGAAGTATGAGATTTTTATTTATGAAGGTGCTCAACATGCATTTTTTAATGATGCTGCACCCACGCGTTACAACGAGGCTGCGGCCAAGCTGGCATGGAGTCGCACCGTTGACTTTTTCAAGAAAAATCTTGTTTGAGTTATCTTTTTATTAAAACCGGAAGATCAATTATCATTAAACTTATTTTTTCAATAAGTTTAATGGATGATTCGTTGGAACAGACTAAAAAACCTACCGCTTGAACAGAGAATAACATTACTCTATGAGCATGCTGTTTTTGTCATGGCGATTCGGTACTATAATTATAAGGTAAATTTATACCTGCTGGGAAATGAATATGTAGAAGTATTTGTCAACCATAAGCATGCTTCCATTGATCGCATTGCCTTACTGGATACACAACACTCCCGCATGAAGTTCTACTCTGATCAAATCAAACTTCCATCCATTAATTGACACTTTGACTCAAAAAAAAAGCCCCGGTTCGGGGCTTTTTCTTTCCAGTAGAAATATTTTAGGCCGTAGCTGTTGTGGAAGTTTCCTCCATTTTAGTCTGCTGTTTCAAGGTAACGGTTTTCCTTGCTTTGTAGCCACAGTAGCCACACAAATAATGCTTCATCAATTCGCCTTCTTCCATAGCCGTAGGCTGCCTGATGATTTCTTCTCGAGTAACCTTAAAGGTTTGGTAATTACACTCAGGGCATTGTATCGCATGCAAATGTCCTGCATATTTTTCTATTTGCTTAAAGCCTGTCTCTTCGTCAAGCCAAACATCATAATCAACAGAATAAACATTCTCTTCAGCAATCATACCTTCATCCAGGTGAGCGTCTTCTTCTTCTTCGCTAAGAAGTTTCATTGGCTTGCCGCTTTTGGGAGAAAGCCGTGGTTTGTAACGAAGTACTTTGAGGCGTCTTTCTATAAAGAAGGGATAATAAAACTTGAGCAGGTTTTGAATAATCAAGGCCACCAGAATACCCATACAGGTAGTCACAAACACGCGTACAAAAATCAATAATGTCGTAAGTTCAACTACATTGGCATTCACAAAGAAGCATCCACCAATCACCAAAATGATGGTAGCTATCCAAAGCACCTTGATTTCATGCCGGTTGATGAAATCGTATTTGTTTTTGCTGCCTCCTGTGGAATTCAATTTCACGATATAACCCAGGATTACCAAAATGCCAACGGCCCAGAAACCCAATGCTAGGTTTAGTGCCAGATTGTTCCATGCGTCATATTTATGCGGATCTAATTCTTCCATGTGCTTATATATTTTGGGGTTTATTCAGTGTATTGAAATTAAGTAAACTCACCTAAGATTAAATTATTCCCTAGTTTTCAAATATATGCAATAAAGTACAATTTAGAACGGAATAAGCGAATTTTCCAAATTACGGAAAACTACCTTTTGGTCTGAATAACTTTTTAAATAGCCAGCATTCCGCAGGCTTAAGAATTTCTCGTATCTATCTAATTTTCAATATCTTCTGAAAATTCTGATTAAGATTAATCCGATTCTTTTGACAAACAGATGTTAGTATTTTGAGTGTCAGGATTTGACTTTCGCAGTTTGTTCAAACAGGGTTTGCACCTCGGTAATGATTCCGTCAGGATCGAAGCCACACTCACGGTGCAGATCAATCTGTTCGCCATGTTCAATTATCTCATCGGGTATTCCCAGTATCCTCACTTCAGCACGATAATTATGCTCGGCCATAAATTCCAATACTGCACTCCCCACTCCACCTTGTACACAACCATCTTCAATAGTAATTATCTTTTTAAAGGAAGAAAAAACTTCATGCAGAAGTTCTGCATCTAATGGCTTTGCAAATCGCAAGTCATAGTGAGCCGGATTGATGCCTTGTTTCGATAGTCTCTGGCAAGCCTCAACAGCATAGTTGCCGATATGGCCAAAGGTTAAGATTGCTAAATCCTCACCCTCTTTTATTCTCCGACCTTTACCAATTTCAATTTTTTCAAATGGCGTTCGCCAGTTAGGCATCACTCCCTGACCCCGCGGATAGCGGATGGAAAACGCACCATTATTTCTGGGCAATTGTGCCGTAAACATCAGGTTGCGTAACTCCTGTTCATTCATAGGAGCTGAAACAATCATATTGGGAATGCATCGAAAAAAAGCAATGTCATATGCTCCGTGATGTGTCGGCCCATCTGCGCCTGCAAACCCAGCCCGGTCCAGACAAAAAATAACAGGCAAATTCTGGATACATACATCATGAATTACCTGATCGTATGCCCGTTGCATGAATGAACTATAAATATTGCAAAACGGAATAAGCCCTTGCGTTGCTAACCCTGCAGAAAAAGTTACCGCATGTTGTTCGGCAATGCCGACATCAAAAGCACGGTGCGGCATTTCCTTCATCATAATGTTCATGGAAGAACCGGAAGGCATGGCAGGCGTTATGCCAATGATTTTGTCATTCTGCTTAGCAAGTTCTACCAAGGTATTGCCAAACACATCCTGGTACTTGGGTGCCTGTGGAGTCTCATGAACCTTTTTATGAATCTCACCTGAGATTTTATCAAATGTACCCGGAGCATGCCAGGTGGTAGCGTTGCCATTCTCTGCAGGACCGTAACCCTTGCCTTTTACCGTAACACAATGCAGAATTTTGGGTCCTTTTATATCTTTCAAATCACGCAACACTGCCACTAAATGGTCAACATCATGGCCATCCACAGGGCCAAAGTATCGCAGGTTGAGTGATTCAAATAAATTACTCTGACTTAACAAAGTAGACTTGATACCATTCTCTAACTTAGATACAATCTCTTGTGCATTTTTTCCAAAGTGAGATAGCTTCCCCAGCAAATTCCAAACATCATCTTTCAGTCGATTGTATGTTTTGGAGGTTGTGATATCCGTCAGATAATCTTTCAGTGCACCCACATTGGGATCGATGGACATGCAATTATCATTAAGGATAATCAGCAGATTGGTGTCAGAAACTCCGGCATGATTTAACCCTTCGAAGGCCATGCCGCCAGTAAGAGCTCCATCCCCGATTACGGCAACATGTTGCTTTTCTTCCAGCCCCAGGTACTTAGAGGCCGCGGCCATGCCCAAAGCAGCTGAAACTGAAGTTGATGAGTGACCCACCCCAAATGTGTCATATTCACTTTCGCTTCTCTTAGGAAATCCTGAGATGCCCTTGTACATGCGGTTTGTATGAAAGGATTCTCTGCGGCCGGTAAGAATTTTATGGCCATACGCCTGATGGCCGACATCCCAAACCAATTGGTCGGTGGGAGTATTGAATACATAATGAAGTGCTACCGTAAGTTCTACAACTCCTAAACTGGCGCCAAAATGCCCCCCATAAACAGAAACATTATCAATAATGAAATGCCTCAGTTCATCACAGAGTTGTACCAGTTGCACCTGATCCAACTTTTTCAGGTCCTGCGGACTATTTATCTCTGCCAGCAGTTTCCCGGGAGTAATTAGCATGCTTTACAATTTTGTGAGCGATAATCCTTAAACACTGCTAAAAGGTAACTGTTTAACTTCTGGTATCTAAAGATTTAAAAACGTAAAAATAAGGAATTCTATCGGGTTGAACATTTCCACCACTTTACATGGAGATATTCCATGAAAATCATCGAATCGTGAGTATTTTTGCCCTCCTTAAGATTTGATATGGAGCAGGAATCATTCGAAATACGATTACCCTTGTTTGAAGGTCCTTTTGACCTGCTACTCTTTTTTATCGAGCGCGATGAATTAGAAATCAACGACATTCCTATTTCCAAAATCACAAACGACTTTCTGGAGTACATCCGCAGTCTGGAAACCCTGAACGTTGAGGTAGCCAGTGAGTTCATTTTGGTGGCAGCCACGCTCATGCGGATAAAATCCAAAATGCTGTTGCCCCGGCCTCAAATTGACGAACTAGGAAATGAGATTGATCCACGCGAAGAACTGGTAAAACATTTACTTGAGTACAAAAAGTACAAATCTGTAGTAGAACAGTTCCATAAGATGGAGGAAACGGAGCTGATGAAAGAAAAACGCGGCAACCTGATGAAGGAACTAAGGGCACTTGCCGAAAGTACCAATGTGGAGGCCGAACTACAGGATGTTGACCTTTTCAAATTACTAACAGTCTTCGAAAAGGTGCTAAAGCGGCAGGAGGAAGAAAAAAACAGGCCCGTGCACCAGGTTATTCAATATCCCTATACCATTGAAGGTCAAAAGGAGTATATCCTGAACGAAATAACCATTAAGCCGCGGGTTGCCTTTACGGAATTGTTTGAAAAGATGCCGACACGCATCTCGCTGATCTTTAATTTTCTTGCCATTCTTGAAATGCTCGCCAATGGCTTATTGAGCATTCAGGTGGGGGAAGGATTTAATAATTTTTGGGTGATGAGGCCGGAGGCAGTACAATCAGTAAACTAAAAGTCTTTTCTGATTTAACCTCGCCACTTAAACGACTTATCATCGATCGCTCGCATCGTGCAAAGAATTCCATCGAGGTGATCATACTCGTGTTGAAGCAACTCTGACAGATCATCTTTCAAGTTCCATTCCTGCGGTTGCCAGTATTCATCCAAAAACCGAATCGTTAATTCCTTGTGCCGTATCACTTTTACAAGCAAGTTGGGAAAACACATGCAGTCATCCCACACCTCAAACCTTTCAGCACTTAAATAAGTAAACTCCGGATTAATAAATACAACCGGCTTATCGATGTTCATATAAATCAGGCGTTTCATTATACCGAGTTGTGGTGCTGCAATGGCCCGCCCAAAATGATATTTAGCACGAATCTCTTCCATGACATTGTGTAAATCGGTAACCCACCCAGCAACTAAATCACGGTCTGATTCCAGCACCGGCTTCGAAACCTGATACAATAATGGATTACCCAACAACAGTAAGTCTTGTAAATGCTTCATGGTTTTTTTAAACCCAGCCAATGGAAATAGCTGAACTAACAAGCGTAAAATTGAGAAAGAAAAGACAGTTTGTAAAATGTATCTTACCTATCGCATTAACCCGCCATTCAATCGCAACAGTTCTGTTTCTGCAATCTTGGCTAAATACCGGGAATTAATAAGCCGCGAATAAGCTTCTTCAAGACTTTGTTGTGCGGTACGCAGTTCAATGAATGTATTTACTCCACGCTTAAAGCTTTCCAATGCAATCGTTACGTTTTCTCTTGCAAGCAAAATATTTTCCTCTTCAATCAGAAGTATATTTTTTGCGTTCGAATAATTAATAAAGGCATTATCAACAGCGGTTAACACTGTCGCCCGCTGTTGATCATAAATCAATTGTTGACGGTTTACTACAATAGAGGCTTGCTGCACCAATCTGCGAGTATTAAAACCATTCAGAATAGGAATGCTCAGCGAGAACCCATAATTATATCCATTACTCTGACTGGACAATGCCTGGAAGGGGTTAATCAACGTGACGTTATCCGTAAAAGAATAATTGTATGCACTATTTAATGATAAGGTCGGAAGGTATTCGGCTCTTCGCTCGCGTAATAATAGGTTGGAAATACTCAAATCTTGCCGAAGGGCTTGCAACTGGAAATTGGCACTTTCCACATTGTCGACAATTTCTTCGTTCGTAAGCTCTAAATCAATAATAATAGAATCAGAAACCTCATAGGTAGCCGGCAGATTCATTCCTACCAGCACATTCAATTGATTCTTTAATTGTTCTATAGCGGCTTGTTGAACGATGATTTGCGTGCGTTGGGCATTTAAATCTAGTTTAGCTTGTAATAGTTCTGGCTTTATACCAGCTCCCACAGAAAGTTTACGATCTGCTAACCTAACGCGTTCTTCATTCACTGACATTAACTCCTGGGTAGCTTTTAGCTGCTGCTTTTGCTGAATAATACTGTAATAATTGGTGATTATTTGGGCAATGGTATTCACCATTTGCCCTTTTACATTTATCTCGCCTTGTCTTTCTATTTCAGCTATTCGTTGGCGGGTGGCAAACATCCTTGTGCCATCAAATAAAAGCCAATTTAATTGGACCCCTGCAGATAAATTGTTTGACTCGGCTAATCCACTATTATTCCGTGCAGCATCCTGAAACTCAAGTTTCTGATTGTTATTATTCCATACGCGGGAAGCGGAACCATTAAGTTGTGGAATAAAAGCTCCGAAAGCATAATCGTTATCCGTACTGGCAGCCTCCAATACATTTTTTGAAATACGAACATCATAGTTATGTTCAAGGGCAAGTGCCACCACTTCTTCCAACAGCACCTGCTTTTGAGAATTCCCTTTTGTAATAAAAAGTGCACTAATAAGGAAAGCAATACAAATTCTAAGCTTCATAAACGAGTTCAGGTTTCTGCGCAATTACAGGCACCACTTCATCTAAAGGGGTGTGCTTGCGTTTTCTTGATAGGTAAGAATACATGGCAGGAATAACATACAGGGTCAAAATCAATGAAAAAAGAACTCCGCCTACAATTACGATTCCCAAAGGTCTACGGCTTGTTGATGCAGCCCCCAGCGATAGGGCAATCGGTAAGCAACCTAACACCATGGCCAAACTTGTCATTAAGATTGGGCGGAGACGGAGACGTGATGCTTCCAACACAGCCTCTATTTTCGAAAGTCCCTCTTCACGTTTTTTATTTGCAAATTCTACAATCAGAATTCCGTTCTTGGTTACTAACCCGATAAGCATGATCATACCGATCTGTGAAAAAATATTAAGCGTTTGACCGAAGATCCAAAGTGAAATTAACGCACCACAAATCGCCAAGGGAACTGTAAACATGATCGTAAATGGATCAATGAAGCTTTCGAATTGTGCAGCCAGAATCAAATAGATGAGGGCAAGAGCGAGCAAGAAGGCAAATGACGTATTCCCTGAACTTTCTGAGAAATCTCGCGACACTCCTGATAGGGAAGTTGTAAAAGTATCGTCCAATTCATTACCGGCAATCTCCTGCATGGCAAGGATTCCATCGGCTACCGTTTTACCGGGTGCTAACCCTGCGGAAATGGTAGCGGATTTAAAGCGATTGAATCGATAAAGAGTTGGAGGCGTTGTTGATTCTTCAATCGTAATCAGGTTATCAATTGACACCAGCTGACCCGAACCGGTGCGCACATATAAACTTTTCAAGTCGGCCGGCTCGTCACGATTTGACCGGGTCACCTGACCCATGACCTGATATTGCTTGCCGTCTTTTGTAAAATATCCAAATCTTAAATTGCTGTAGGCAAGTTGAAGTGTCTGAGAAATATCCTGCACACTGACGCCTAATTGTGTTGCCTTAAGGCGATTAATCTGAATTCTCAATTCAGGTTTATTGAATTTGAGATCTACATCTACAGATTGCAATGTTGGATGGTTATTGGCAGCCTGCAGGAATTTTGGCAATGCCGCTTTCAGTTTATCAAAATTATTATTCTGAATAACGAATTGAACCGGCAATCCTCCCCGCCTGTCAACCGAAATTGTTTGTTCCTGAATAACAAAGGCTCGTCCTTCGGGAAAATTTCGAAGGTTCCTGTTTACCATATCAACAATTTCCTGTTGCGAACGATCGCGCTGGTCAGGGTCTACAAGCGTTACGCGCACAAAGCCTGTATTCACTGAGCCCGAGCCTGTAAACCCCGGAGCGGTTACGGAAAGTGCAGTCCTGTGTTCAGGAACAGAATCCTTTACAAAGTCAACCATTTGTCTTACATAACCATCCATGTAATCAAACGCAGTTCCTTCCGGAGCTGAAAGCTGCATACGAAACTGATTGCGATCTTCCAATGGGGCAAGTTCAGATTGTATATTGGTGCCGATAAGAAAGGTTACTCCGAAACAAATCAAGACAATGACAATCGCAAGCCATCGGTTATTCATAAATTTTGATAAGGAATTTGCATATCCTTTCTCCATGCCAACAAAGAATGGCTCAGTGACATTGTAGAACCAGGAGTGCTTGTGATTGCTGCGTGTCAGTTTTACACTTAACACAGGGGTAAGCGTAAGAGATACAAAACAAGATACCAGCACGGCACCCGCCACCACTACACCAAATTCAGTAAATAACCGACCTGTAAATCCCGAAAGAAATAAAATGGGCAAGAACACAACCGCTAGCGTGATGGAGGTTGAAATAACAGCAAAGAAAATTTCTTTTGAGCCTTCAAGGGCTGCCTGGTATTTATTCATGCCACTCTCCAGCTTTTTATAAATATTTTCAGTAACCACAATTCCATCATCCACTACAAGCCCTGTAGCCAGCACGATCCCCAGCATGGTCAATACATTAATCGAAAATCCGCAGAGATACATAATGAAGAACGTAGCCAGTAGTGAAACTGGAATATCAATCAGCGGACGCAAAGCTATCAAGGTATCTCTGAAGAAAAGGAAAATGATCAAAACTACCAATGAGAATGAGATTAACAGTGTCTCTTCTACTTCCTGAATTGAACGCTTAATAAAAATGGTTTGATCCATCGCAATATCCACGCTTATGTCGTCAGGTACTTCCCGTTTGATTTGCTCTAACCGCTTATAAAATTCATCGGATATAGATACGTAGTTCGCTCCGGGCAAGGGCACAATGGCTAAGCCTACCATAGCAATATTACTTTCGCGCAAAATAGATTCTTCATTTTCCGGACCCAATACAGCCTGGCCAATATCACGGAGTCGGATATCGCTATCCTGAGATGATTTGATGATCACATTATTAAACTCCTCTTCCGTAAAAAGTTTACCGAATGTACGCACCGTAAGTTCAGTTGCCAGGCCGGCAATTTTTCCACCAGGCAATTCCACATTCTCACGGTTAAGTGCTTGTTGAACATCCAGTGCGGTAAGGTTATAGGCACTGAGTTTGCCCGGGTCAAGCCAGATGCGCATCGCAAAACGCTTTTCACCCCAAACCTGAATGCCGCTTACCCCCGGAATTGTCTGAAGGCGTTCAACCAGCACATTATTCGAATATTCTGTTAGCTCCAGTGAGTTTCGGGTACTGCTTTGAACAGTCATACTAATAATCGGACCCGAGTTGGCATCTGCCTTGGATACAACCGGTGGACTCGAAAGATCATCAGGCAATTGTCGTAACGCCTGAGAAACTTTGTCGCGAACATCGTTAGCAGCTGCTTCCAAGTCCGCCTCCAGATTAAACTCAATATTAATGTTGCTTCTTCCCACACTGGAAGAGGAAGTGATATTCCGAATCCCCGCAATTCCATTCACTGCTTTTTCCAACGGCTCGGTAATTTGGGATTCAATGATATCCGCATTCGCTCCGGAATAAGAGGTGCTTACACTAATCACTGGTGGATCAATGGCGGGATAATCGCGTACACCCAGGGAATTAAAACCTATAATCCCGAACAGCACAAGAATGATGTTCATCACGAACGCCAAGACCGGTCTTTTCAAACTTAATTCTGATATGTTCATGTTTCTAAGATTATTTATCCAGATATCGTCTCAACTTTCCAACTTTAATCTTTGCATTGGGTCGTATGGCCATCAACCCTGTTGTAATTACGGTATCACCTTCCTTGATGCCACTCAATACCTGCACATAAACAGAATCGCGGATTCCGGTTTCAACCACAGAAAAGAATGCACTGTCTTTCCTTAACAGGATTACTTGTTTGTCGCGTATCTGAGGCAACACGGCCTGCGTAGGCACCATCAACGCATGGGCATCGCTGCCTAGTTGAAGTTGTACTTTGGCAAATACACCCGGCACCAATTCAGGATTATCTCCCTTGACCAAGGCCCTGATTTTTAATGTTCGGGTTGCCTGATCTACTCCACTTTCTGTAGCAATGACGGTGGCCATATGGCCCGCGATTCCACCATCAACCCGAAAAGAAATTTTTGATCCGGCACTAATGTCTTTGGCATATTTTTCTGGTACCGCAAACTCTAGTTTCAATTGGTCTACCTGGCTGATCGTAGTAATAATTTCAGTAGGTGATAAATACGCGCCAAGACTGATATTGCGCAATCCTAGTTTGCCCTTATAAGGTGCCCTGATTTCCGTCTTAGAAATTTCAATGCGAACTGACTCAATATCTGCTTTTAGATTTTCAACTTCCAACTTACTCAAATCGTAATCCTGTTGACTGATTCCATTGATGTTTAACAAGTCGCGAAGACGTTCTTCTGATTTGATGGCAATCTCCAATTGCACCTGAAGTTTTCTAAGTTGAGCCTGAAGATCCTCATCAAAAAGTTTAACCAACAGTTCACCATTATTAACGGTTGTTCCCTCTTTGATATTAAGTTTTACAACACGTCCGCTTACTTCTGTTCTAATCTGAGTTTCTTCGAAAGGCAATAACGAACCCGGCACTTCTATTTTATCACTTACCATCTGAGGCGTTACGATAAAGCCATCCACCACCAAAGGACCCTGATTACGGGAATTGGCGGTCATCGGATTCTTCTTAGAATCACATGCTGCAACAAAAAGTAAAACAGAAAAGGTTAGCAGTGTGAGAAAACGGTTCGGGATCATAAATAAAGTTTCAATTCGCTGAATAAGGTAATTCTATATTGATTTCGTGGACTTTGTTGAGGTGGTAAAAATTTGATGAAGATGAAGTACTTGGGGAACAAGCAACTTGGTGTCGTCATTATAAAGAACATAATCAGCCCTTATAAGTTTCTCATTCTCGCTCATTTGACTAAGAATTATTTCTTTTACCTGCCTTAAAGTGCGTTGAGGATCACGGGCCAGAACCCGAGCAATTCGGATCTCTTCCGGGGCCGAAACGAGAACTATTTTATCCAGTACTTTATGAGAGTCCGTTTCAAACATCAAGGCGGCTTCTTTAATCACATATCTATTTCCCGAATGACTTTCCAGCCACTTCTTGTAATCGGTTGCCACGCGAGGATGAACCAATGAATTTAACTTCTCCCGTTTTTTTTGATCGCTGAAAACAATCTCACTTAGAAATATCCGGTTGAGCCTGCCCATTCCATCATATGACAATGATCCGAATTCTTTTTTGATCTGCTCTACCAGTATTCCGTCAGTGGTCATTAAAATTTTCGCTCGGCTATCGGCATCGTATGCGGGTACACCCAGTACTCCAAATATTTTACACGCCAGACTCTTCCCCGAACCAATGCCGCCTGTAATTCCTACTTGCAAAGGCTTTTCATGGGTTGGTTGAGACTGCTGTGATTCCAAGGGCATCCTGTGTTTACAATTTTTTAATTTGACAATCCGAACGAAGCTAATATTCCCAACGTGAAACGGGACGGTTCTCTCACTCAATAGAATTTAACCGTAAGAGAATCAAGCGAAAGCACCTCAGCGTAGGTGGGCATGCCAAACAATTCAGGATAGACTTTTTGTGTTCCTTTTGATTTAGAGCTCAAATCCACCCGGGCCCTTACATTTATCATATTAGATTGAAAATCGATCTTTTGTGCCGAGGGAATCCGCACACTCATTTTTACACTGTCTACAAAACTTGATTTAACTGAAGCTGGTATATTAATTAACGAAACCTTAACATTTGTCTCAATTATTTCCAACGCTCCGACTTCAAAAGTTACCCTGACTACTGGCGGATTTCGACTTAACGATTCATCATGAGGAATAACAATTTCCACCTCCTCGCTAAAGGGTTTATCCAAATTAACCTGCGGCAATGAAATCTTTAACGAATCCGAAAACTGATGAAGTAAAGACTTAGGGCCTTCCAACGTAATTGAATCGGGTACAATTGAAATCTTGCTAATCCTTCCGAATCCTTCACGAAAGGAAACCTTGCTGAGATCAGGATACAACCTGAATCGATGCGAATCCTTTTCATCAATTTGCAATCGAAGGGTGTCCGACAGGATATAGTTAATCTGCAATCCGTCCACTTGATTAATAAACAAGGGTGGTAAAGTGCTTCCTACAATCTTCCTGACTTCCAAGGGCCGATCCAATGGAATAGTTAACTCAGGGAGACGAACCCCCAGGCTTTTCCTGAAAAGATCCCATCCGTTACCGCTTACATTTATGCTTATCTGCTGTGGCAAACTACCAACGGGTATATATCTCTCTTGATTATAATCAAACCGAAGGGGAAACCGGATGTTGGTTGTATAGTTTTTATTAAAGGCGTTGAAGATCCAAAAGATCGCTGCCGCCATTACGCACAAGGCTACCGCCTTCCAGTTAGTCCGGTTGAATTGAAAAAGGTTGACAAAAACTCTTGGGAAGTTCATAGTCGCACCGGCTTAACCCGGCCTGGGCCTGCTAAAAATTATTACTTACGTAGAAGCCGGTTTTTTGCCTGCTATTGCTTTTGTTGAATCCATAGAAACTGAAGATTTAGAAAACTTGATTCTTCCGCCTCGTTCCACTTCAATAACAAAGGTATCATCTTCAATTTCGGCAATTCGTCCATGCATCCCTCCAATCGTTATCACGTAGTCTCCTTTCTTTATCTCTTCCACAAACTTTTTTTGATCCTTTGCCTTTTTTTGCTGTGGACGAATCATAAAAAAATAAAACACCGCGATAATAGCACCCATGAAAAGTAATTGTGTGGTCATGCCACTACCCGCACCGGTTGCCTGTAATAAAATCGAATACATCATAATTAAAATTTGGGCTGTAAAGTTATCCTAATAAAAGAAACATCCCAAACCGGTTAGGCTTGGGATGGTCCATAAAAAATTTCTTATCTCTTATTTCACCGGGCCATTGGCACCAGCATCCGCTTTGGGTGTAACCATCGCTTTGAAACGCAAGGTTGTCACTTTTGGCCAGGTGTTCGAAGTAACTGTGATCGTTTTATTGTTAATTCCTGGCTTGCCACTGCTATCAAATTCTGCCGTAACAAAGCCGCTACCCCCCACAGGGATGGGTTCTTGCGAGAAAGTAGGAACCGTGCAGCCACACGATGGCTGAGCACTTTGAATGATCAAAGGCGCTTCACCGTTGTTGGTAAGTTTATACGTATAGGTAACCTTTTGACCTTCGGTGATGGTTCCAAAATCATGTTCTACTTTTTGAAACTGAGCAACCGGCAACGGGCCTTCTGGTTTTTCGTCTGCAACTGGGGCTGCATCAGTAGCGGCAACAGGTGTTGTTGTGTTTGATTTATTGCCTTCAATCTGTGCCAAACGACTTTCCAGTTCAGCGATTCTCTTTTCTGCAGCACGGTCGTTGCAACTCGCCATCACAACCACAAGCGCCAGAGCTGTCAACAATCTAAATGTGATCTTCATAGTATTCGGTGTTTATATTTATTTCTTGTATATGGGTTCAAAAGTAGAGGTGACCCTCCAATTTATATGCCTGGAATTGGTCATTTAACAATTCATTAACTGTTCTTGTTACCACGAATTTGTTCCAGAAGTTCGTCCACATCATCCAACAGCCGTTGAGCTTTGTCCTTCGCTTCTGAAACTACCTTTTGGCCTTGAGATTTTGCTTCTGAAGTTAAGGGGGTTTCTTTGCCAGAAACCACGTCTGCCAGAAAATCTTCCAGCACTTTTTTATACTTATCTAACTGGAATGACAGTTTTTCGCGGGTGTTAGAACCTTTATCAGGCGCATATAAAATACCCAGAATGGCACCCGCTGTTGCCCCTGCCAGAAAAGCCATTAGCGCATTACTTCCTTTCTTACCCATAGTTTTTAAAAATTTAGGGAGGCCAAAGATACGATTATTATGCCCCTTTTTCAAGGGAAACTAATGTCCTTAATGTGTTGTCTCAAAATGTCTTCTTGTCATCGCCCCGAAGCATCGGGGCGAGCCTGTCTTGTGCATACAGACAAGACCGGGAGGACCAATTTTAATTGACTTTTAAGACGGGCTCTATTTATTGTCAAGCAAGCCGCGGCCGCTCTTCTTTATCGCTCCCGAATCTTTCATCGTTTTTGACATCACATCCAAAATTCCATTTACAAATTGCCTGCTTTTGGGGGTGCTGTATTCTTTAGAGAGTTCGATATATTCGTTGATCGTAACTTTTACAGGAATGTTTGGAAAATGAATCATTTCGGTAAGTGCCATCTCTAATATGATCCGATCGGTTTGTGGCAACCGGTCAACCTCCCAGTTTTTTGTATTCTGAGCAATCAGCTGCTTGTACTTATCGTCCAGACCTATTGTACTTGCAAAAAGTTTATCAATAAACTCCTTGTCATCTTCCCAATCCAACGATAACTTTTGAAGTGTAATTTTATTTTCGGCAAATGACTTCAGGGTTTTATCGACAAGGCTTTTAATAATATCTCTGTCTTCGGCCCACCGGATGTCCTGATCTTCAAAAAAATCATTGATCGGGCCATTGCCTAATATCAGTTTTCGTACAAGATGCTTAATCAGAACCTTGTGACTTTCTTCGTCAGGTTTCTTCGCGGCAATAAATTCCTGATACAGTGAATCCTCTTTGATAATGTCGCGATACCAGCCGCGCACAGAATCTTTATGCTTTTGCCATCCACTTTCTGATTTTAAAGTTTGAGTCGTCAGTTCCTGACTTGTGGCAATAGCTTTGATGAGTGGATGATTAACAAAATTTGAATGATTTACTTTCTTTTCGGCTGCTGCCAGATCGGCAAATTCTGTAAGCAGATTCAACACGGTGAAATATAAACCAGTCAGTTTCTCTATTTCTAGAATAATGTTCTTAGCTAAGAAGGATTGGTCTTTCTTCACCTGGTTGGTAAACAGGTCCAATGCATCTGCTACCGCCTTTTCAATTTTAGAATCGGGACTCTCAGGGGAATCTTTTCCTTTAAATCTCTTTTCAAAAAGTTGTAACGCAACTTTTTTCTGACTCCGAAGCAACTCTTTGTCCTGTACTTGCATGGAATTAAGATCCGGCTGGAAACGGTCTTCTATCAGATCAAGAGCCAGCGTATGATTAGCTTCCTTGCATTGACCAAATGCAAAAAGGCTTTGCATGATTTTGATGCGGAGTGTACGTCTGTTAAGCATGTGTAAAGAACGATTTTGAAGGTGTAAAAGTACACAAGCCTATTAAAAGATGAAAGGGAGGAGGAACTTGTAGAGAATTTTATGCTACTCTTCCATTTTATGATAACTACATCCAAATGTCATACTTGTGTTACCCGGATTAGCTACTTTTGCCTTCGCCTTGCCTGATAAAACCAAACCAACGTTATTTCGTTTTATGAAAGCCAGTTGCACTTAATTTAAACCCAAAACCTGGCGCTACTATTTACCCTGCATGAAGGAGCTTAAATACCTCAATAAATATCTTCTTAAATATAAGTGGTACCTGATCCTGGGGTTGGTGTTTGTCATTATCTCCAACGTTTTTCAGATTATTCCGGCCCAAATGGTTCGTCACTCCATTGACCTAGTGGTTGATAATATTCGGGTGTATCGTGCTTTTGATAACAGTGCCGCACAGGAAAGTTTCTTCAAAATTTTCGCGAGCGGCATTCTACTCTACGCCATCCTTATTTTAGTAATGGCCTTGTTAAGAGGTGTGTTCCTCTATTTTGTGCGGCAAACACTCATTGTTATGAGCCGGTTGGTAGAGTATGATTTAAAAAATGAGGTATTTGAGCACTATCAGACTTTGCCCCTAAGTTTTTATCGGAGAAACAATACTGGTGATTTAATGAACCGTATCAGTGAAGATGTTGGTCGCGTGCGCATGTACCTAGGGCCTTCCATCATGTATGGTATGCAGTTGATTACGCTTTTCGTCATGCTGATTCCCGTAATGTTTGCCATCAGCGCCAAGCTGACCTGGTATGCGCTAATTCCCCTGCCTTTGTTATCCATCAGTATCTTTTACGTTAATAATATTATCGAATATCGCTCAGAACAAATTCAGAAAAGTCAATCACGGTTAAGCACATTCGTACAGGAAGCCTTTTCGGGAATCCGGGTATTGAAATCTTTCACGCGTGAGAAAGAGTCTGTTCAAAACTTTACCACCGAGACGGATGAATACAAACACCAATCGTTAAAGCTCACGCGTGTGCAATCACTTTTCTTTCCCCTGATTATGGGGCTCATTGGCCTTAGCACCATTCTTACCGTATATGCCGGTAGCGTTGAAGTGATCAATGGTTCACTCACCTTTGGAAACATCGCAGAGTTTATCATCTACGTCAACTTATTGACCTGGCCGGTTGCCTCTTTAGGATGGACCACCAGTCTTGTGCAGCGTGCTGAAGCTTCGCAAAAGAGAATCAATGAATTCCTGAAAACAAAAACCGATATTCTTTCAGAAAAGAATCTCAACCAGGAGCTAAAGGGTAAAGTTGAATTTGACAAAGTCTCTTTCACCTATCCTGACACCGGAATTCAAGCGCTGAAGGATGTTTCATTTAGCATCCTGCCCGGGCAATCGTTGGCGATTATTGGCACAACCGGTTCGGGCAAAAGCACGGTTTCAAGCTTAATCAGTCGTTTATACGATGTTACTACGGGTGAAGTGCGGATTGATGATGTTCCGATTAAACACTTTGATTTACTGAGTCTGCGAAGCCAGACTGGGATTGTACCGCAGGATGTTTTTCTTTTCAGTGATACTATTTACAATAACATTGCCTTTGGATTATTGAATCCGGAAGAATCGAAAGTTATGCAAGCCGCGAAAGATGCTGATGTGTATGCCAACATCATGGCCTTTCCGCAAGGATTTAACACTCGCGTTGGCGAACGCGGCATTACACTTTCCGGTGGGCAAAAGCAACGTGTGTCTATTGCCCGGGCTGTAGCCCGCGAGCCTAAGATTCTTATTTTAGATGATGCCTTATCGGCTGTTGACACCAAGACAGAAAACACTATTTTGAACAGCATGAAAAAAATCATGCAGGGTCGCACCAGTATTATCATTTCGCACAGGGTCTCTTCTGCCAAACTTGCCAATAAAATAATAGTTCTGCACGAGGGCAAAATTGTGGAGGAAGGAACTCACGAAAGTTTGCTCACCCACAACGGAACCTATCGGGAATTATATGACAAACAAATGCAGGTAGATGAAGTGGTTGAGTAAGACGTCCACGAAAATAAATACTCAGAAGTTATAGCGAACGCCTAAGCAACCAAAACCCTGGAACGTAAGTGGGCGATCCAGAAATTCCAACATCAAACTGCCCTCGCTGAAAACAGAAAGAGGAACATCCTGAAACGTATATTCCATTCCCAGAATACCTTCCGGGCCAATATCAAAATCATTTTTAACATCGGTGCCCGGGGTGAAAGGTGAGTCATTGTCGCGAAACGAGTATTTTACTTTAGCCACTTTCAACAATCCACCAACACCCCAATACCAATCCAGCTTGCCTTCCATGTTTTCAACTGGTATAGGATAGTGAAACAGATAGCGCGCTTGCAAGTATAAAGTACTTTGTACCGTATGGTTTTGATAGCGGTACGAATCATACCCAGAATATTCATCAAACGAGTTGATATAATAGCTGTTATGCCAACGGGCTGGTGCGGATCCAATTCCAAACTCAATGGCATTCGTTTTACCGAGGTATTTTTTATACGTAACCCCTGTAGGATCTCCTAGTCGCAAACCAATACCTTGACGTTGTGAAAAGCCAACGTAAGAAATCAAAATAAAAATCAATACGAGAATTTGTTTCATGTGTTAATGATTTGTTCTTAATGGTCACATGCCTGCATGCCGTAGTGCATTTCGGCACGCAGGCATGGAATCGCCAGAATTAATATGCTGTCGGATAAAAGCATTTGAATGGCGATTTCATATAAAACTTTTTTACGTCTAGAACGATAAGTGCATGCAAATGTTATCCCAGAAACAAATAGAGAAAAGAAAGGGTCGCTAGAATACGTAGCGCATCCCTACACCGCCTTGAAATCGCTGATAACCAGGATCGAGAAGTACATCGGTAAACCATTCGATTTCGATGAATGCCGAAATAGGCAATGAGAAATAGGAATATTCAAATCCAAGAACAGCTACAGGACCATAGGTAAATCGGGTTTCCGAAAATTTTCCGAACCGACTATCAAAGGCTCCATCATCATAGAGATAATCGTAGGTCAGTTTGGTATTACGCCACTGCCAGCCCAGGCCGGCATAGAGTTGAAGACCCTTCGATAATTTCTCGGCATCCCATTGATATAAAAACTTAGTCTCTAAAAACCAATCGGAAGTTGTTTTATGAGTGAGGTACTGTATAGATTCTGCACCCTCCAGACTATCGGGCAAGTAGGTATTAAATGCTTCTCTATAATATTTGTTATAAAGTCCGCTGGCTGCTTTACCACCATCGACTGCAAACGCCCAGTTTTTGTTTGGGTAAAATTTATAGGTTAAGGCAAAAGGATCGCCCAGTTTAAAACCAATGCCCTGATAAGGATACTGACTGGTTTCGAAAATGGGACACATGATCCGGGCTTTGCTACGCGTAACATTGGGCTGGCGAAAGGTGGCACTCTTAATACTCTTCCGCACCTGGGCCAAACATAGTGTCGCACTTCCGAGAAAGACTATAAATAAAAGTAAAACCTCTTTTTTGAGACGCATTAGAGCAAATATAACTCTTTTACGGACACTTCATGGTGAGCGGTCGTTTTCGGGGGTTGAGCGTCAAACTACTTCTTTGTACTGCATTTTGTGAAGTTGAGCATAGAGGCCGTCTTGTGTTAACAGGGTTTCGTGTGTACCTGTTTCCTTAATTTCTCCTTTATCGAGGACGATAATTTTATTGGCTTTTTGGATCGTTGAAAGTCGGTGTGCTATTACGATGGACGTACGACTCGTCATCATCTTGGAAATAGCTTCCTGAATCATTTCCTCCGTTTCGCTATCGACTGAAGAAGTCGCTTCATCCAAAACCAAAATTCTGGGATCATACACCATGGCCCGGATAAACGAAAGCAATTGTCGTTGACCTACAGACAACGTAGAACCGCGCTCCATCACATTGTAATCAAGACCACCCGGTAGGCGATCAATAAACTTACGGGCTCCTACCAGATCTGCTGCATGCAAAATCATTTCGTCTGTTACGTCTGGATTACCCAGTGTAATGTTGTATCGTATAGAATCCGAAAAGAGAAATACATCCTGCAAAACCACTCCAATATTTTTACGCAATATGCCTAAATCAAATTCTTTGAGATCAACTCCATCAATAAGGATAGAACCGCGGTTGATTTCATAAAACCGATTGAGCAGGTTGATGATGGAAGACTTGCCGGCTCCGGTAGCGCCCACCAGTGCAACTGTTTCTCCTGATTTAATCTCAAGGTTTATATCTTTCAATACATAATCAGCATCGTTGTAGGCAAACCATACATGATTGAAAGAAACTTCACCTTTAACAGATTCGGGTTTGTAAGTGCCATTAGTCATTACATCAGTCTGATCATCCAGTAAATTGATAATGCGCGAAGAACTTACAATACCCATCTGCAAGGTGTTGTAGCGATCGGCAATCATTCGGATGGGCCGGAAAAACATTTGGATGTACATGATAAAAGCAGTGAGTGTTCCTACGGTGATCCCGGTTTGCTCCTGGTTGATAACACCTTTTGCACCGTACCAAACCAATAAACCAATCCCCATAGCCGCAATAATCTCTGCTACCGGGTAATAAACAGAATAGTATAAAACGGATCTCAGGTTAGCGTCTTTATGCTCCTTGTTGATTTCTTTGAATTTTTCAAACTCCCGCTTCTCGCTGCCAAACATCTGCACGATGTTCATGCCGGTGAGATGTTCCTGAACAAATGAATTCAAATTTGCCACCGCGTTTCGAACGTCATTAAAGGCGACTTTGATTTTCTCTTTGAATACATAGGTTGAAATCAACATCAATGGAATGGTGGATAAACTGATAAGCGCCATCCGCCAATCTGTTAAAAACATAAATACAAGAATGAAGACGATCTGAAGCAAATCACCCGCCATGGCAGCCAGACCTTCGCTAAAAACATCCGCCAATGTTTCGACATCGCTGATGGTGCGCGTTACCAGCCGCCCAATCGGAGTTTTATCAAAGAACTTTAATCGTAAACTAACGATATGTTCATACAGTTTTATCCGGATATCCCGGATTACATATTGACCTATACGCCCTGATATATAAGTATGAACATATTGCACCAACGACTGGATTACTAACAATCCCAGTATCAGGATCATCACGTTCACCATCTCCCAATATTTACCGGCTGCTACATGCGCATCCAACGTGTACTGAATCAGTAACGGACGAAGTGGTGTGAGCACCCCCAGCAACACGGTAAGCAACACAAGAAAATAAAACCTGCCTCGATAAGGCCGGATAAACTGGAGGATACGTCTCAGTACTTTCCAATCAATAATATTTCCACTACTTACTTTTTCTTTTTCCATACACTCACTCCTAAGGGCTGACCAAAAAGTCAATCTGTCATCGCGGCCCTAGAGCCGCGATCCAGTTGAGTAAACACAATTCGGGATTCCAGGTCAAGCCCGGAATGACACTACGATTCATAATTTGACTTTTTGGTCAGCCCTTAGATTTAAACAAAAATTGATTTTGGATACTTAACATTGGTCAGATACAAGGCATCAGCAGGTACGTTCATGCCGGCCTGTTTTCGGTCTTTACTCTTCAATATTTCCTGAAACTGCTTCAACGTAATTTTTTTGGAACCTACATCGATTAACGTGCCTACCACAGATCGAACCATGCCGCGCAGAAATCGGTTAGCCGTGATCGTAAAAACCAACATGTTTCCCTTTTGATTCCACTTTGCCTGTTTAATGTTGCAAATAAAGTGATTTACATCGGTATGGACTTTACTAAAACATTCGAAGTCGTGTTCGCCTAGCAATAACGCGGTTGCCCGCTCCATGGTTGGCATATCCAGATCCCGAAAGAAATAATATGCACGGCCTACCAGGATCGGGTCTTTAATCCGGGTGATGTGATATTCATAAGTCCTGTCAAGAGCATCATAGCGGGCGTTGGCATCTGGCTTAACCAAACGAATTGATCGGATGGCAATAAACCTGGGAAGTATGGAATTTAATTTGGGTAACCAATTCCCTTCGTCCAACACCTGATCAATATCGGCATGAAAATATTGCTTTACACAATGTACTCCGGTATCGGTGCGGCCACTCGCGACAATGTTAATTTCTTTTCGAAAGATTTTTGTCAAGCAATCCTCCACAACCTGCTGCACGCTCACTGCATTGGGCTGATTTTGCCATCCATGATAGGGAGTGCCGTTGTAGGTGATTTCGAAGAAGTATCTCATATTAATTGTCAATTGACAATTGTCAATTTGGATTCTCGAAAATAACAGCCGCTCCCTGCCCTACTCCAATGCACATGGTAGCAAGACCATACTTTACTTTTCGTTTTTGCATTTCATGAATGAGAGTTGCACTAATGCGAACACCACTGCATCCTAATGGATGGCCAATAGCAATAGCTCCCCCATTTACATTGACGATCTCCGGATTCAAATCAAGGTCGCGGATACACGCGATACTTTGGGCAGCAAAAGCTTCATTGAGTTCAACCAATCCAAGGTCCGAAATTTTTAATCCGGCACGTTGCAATGCTTTTTGTACAGCGGGCACCGGGCCAACACCCATGTAGGCCGGTTCAACACCTGCAACGGCCATCGACACCACACGGGCCAATGGCTTCAGCGATGTTTCCTTCAGCATCTCTTCACTTATTATTAAACTAGCAGCAGCACCATCATTAATACCTGATGAGTTGCCGGCCGTTACGGTTCCGTTTACCTTAAATGCGGGTTTTAATTGGGCCAACTTTTCAAGTGAGGTTTCCCGAGGATATTCATCCTGGTTAAAGTCGATAACTTCCTTTCCCTTTTGAACAGTAACTGAAACCAACTCTTCTTTAAACTTTCCAGATTTATGAGCTACGAAATATTTTTGTTGTGATGTGAGACCAAAATGATCTTGCTCCTCGCGACTAATCTTCCATTTTTCGGCAACATTCTCTGCCGTTTCGCCCATTGAATAGGGATGATATAATTTCGAAAGTTTTGAATTTATAAATCGCCAGCCTATGGTAGTGTCATACATCTCTGCTTTGCGCGAATAGGCTTCTTCAGCCTTTGCCATCACAAATGGCGCGCGACTCATACTCTCTACACCACCCGCTATGTAACAATCGCCATCGCCATGCATAATTCCACGTGTGGCATCCATAATTGCCTGCAACCCGGAAGCACATAATCGATTGACGGTAACGCCACCAACACTAACGGGCAGTCCGGCCAGCAACAACGCCATCCGTGCAACATTTCGATTGTCCTCACCCGCCTGATTAGCTGCACCCAATACAACATCCTCAACCTGCGATGGTTCGATCCCCGGATTTCGTTCCAATAATTTTTTAATCACCCAGGCGGCTAAATCATCCGGTCGCTCGGAAGCCAATGCTCCACCAAATCTGCCGACAGGCGTGCGGAGTATGTCGATTATGTATGCTGCTTGTGCCATAAAAATTGTGTTGGATATCCGGCTACCGCTTACATTTAGTAGTTTTGCGCGGGCAAGTTAACGCAACCCTTTTATGTGGCAAAGAATACAAACATTGTTTCTGGTTTTAGTAGTCATCAGTATGATCGCCAGCTTCTTTTTGCCGATCTGGAAGGTGGTAGAAGGGGACATAGAAAGGCAACTGTACCCACTTCATTTTTCTACTATCGAAAGTGGTGTTAAAACAACCCAATATTTTCCTTTTGCGCTCACGGCCATCTTGATGGCTGCCGCTGCAACCATCGCTATCATGGAAATCAGACGGTTTGATAACCGAATGACTCAGGTAAAATTAGGCACCCTTAATTCGTTGATATTAGCCGGGGCGCTTGGGTCTGCCGTTTATTTTTATAATCAGGTGACAGAACAATATGGGTATGGTCAATTTGGCTTGAGTATCTGGATACCATTTATAGGCGTGGCCTGCAACTGGCTGGCGATTCGGTTTATCCGTAAAGACGAAAAAATGGTGCGCGATTCGGATCGGATTCGCTAAACCTTTCGTTTGCATAGCTGTTAGATCTTAAAATTCTCACCTAATAAATTTAAAATATGGCACTTACTAAGTTAGGACCCAACGATGCAAATACAATTGGAGATCTTCCAGCTATCGGATCATTAGCTCCGAATTTCACACTTACTTCAACGGATATAAAAGACGTTGCTTTTCAGGAATTCAGTGGAAAGAATGTGGTGTTGAATATTTTTCCAAGTGTTGATACGGGCGTGTGTTCTGCCTCCGTAAGAGAATTTAACAAACGAGTTACCGCTGTCGACAATACAGTGGTCCTTTGCATTTCGAAGGATTTACCCTTTGCGCAGAAAAGATTTTGCGGTGCGGAAGGCATTGACCGGGCAATTCTCCTTTCTGACTTTCGCAATCGAGGATTTGGAAAATCCTATGGTGTTGAACTTTTAGATGGCGGGTTCGCGGGATTGTTTGCCCGGGCAGTAGTTGTTATTGATCCTTCGGGGAAAGTGAAATACACTGAGCTCGTGCCGCAGATTGGTCAGGAGCCAAATTATGAGGCTGCGTTGAAGGCGATTTGACTTCGCCCACCTCTCCAAAGAAGAGTGCGAGATACCTTTAGAATACTTTTAAAACCCTTTCGGTAACGGTAAGGGTTTTTTTAATAGTATCAATCCTTTAAATTCGAAACATGAAGGAGGTAATTTTTCTAATTGAGGATTCTTCTGAAAGCGGCTATGAAGCTCGTGCGTTAGGGCAATCCATTTTTACGGAAGGCGAAACCATGGATGAACTCAAAGAAAACATCCGGGAAGCGGTTCGTTGTCACTTTGAAGAATCAAACACACCGGCTGTCATACGTCTTCATTATGTAAAGGATGAAATGATTACGTTATGAAATTGCCCCGCAATGTTGCAGGCAACGAACTAATAAAGTCTCTTCAAAAAATTGGATATTTTGTAAGTCGACAAAAAGGAAGTCATATCAGGTTATCCTGTTCTCTTCCTTCCGGTGAACATCACATTACCATTCCAAATCACGATCCTATTAAGATCGGAACTTTATCTTCGATAGTTTCTGATATTGCGCAAGCACATAAAATGTCAAAACAAGAATTAATCGACAAAATTTTCGGATGAATAAACTCATTTGTTTCCTACTTGTATGGTCAATCGTGGAAATTGGCTATTCGCAATCTAATAATTCGTATTACCTCACAGCCGATCGCGTTTTTGATGGGGAAGTTATGCACGAAGGCTGGGCCGTAATTGTGGAAGGTGACAAAATTGTTGCTGCCGGACCAAAGAATAAAATCAAGGAACCCACCGGGGCAACAAAAATAAATTTTCCTAATTCAACTCTCACACCCGGATTGATCGAAGGTCATTCGCATCTATTTCTTTATCCCTACAACATCACCGATTGGGATACCCAAGTATTAAAAGAAACTGATTCGTATCGCACCGCACGCGCTACCGTTCACGCAAAGAATACCTTGATGGCCGGGTTTACAACGGCTCGTGACTTAGGTACGGAGGGAGCTGGCTATTCGGATGTTGCGCTCAAGCGTGCCATCAATGAAGGAATCATTCCCGGACCGAGATTGATGGTAGCCGGTCGCGCGATTGTTTCTACGGGTTCCTACGGGCCTAAAGGTTATGACCACGATCAGGAAATTATGTTGGGAGCCGAACCTGCCGATGGAAATGATTTAGTTAGGGTTGTTCGCGATCAGATCGGCAAGGGTGCTGACTTTATTAAAATTTATGCAGACTATCGGTGGGGAATTAATGGCGAAGATCAACCTTCGTTTACACTCGATGAATTAAAACTGATCAATGAAGTTACGCGCAGTAGTGGGCGGGTAATGGTGTGCCATGCAAAATCGAAAGAAGCAATTAAGCGCGCGGTACTGGCGGGGGCCGAAACGATTGAGCATGGTGATTTTATTGATGTTGAGATCGGCAAGTTGATGAAAGAACATAATGTAACGTATTACCCTACTGTTAGTGCAGTGGATGTAATCTCGCAATATCGAGGTTGGAAAAAAGGTGTGAGCCCAGAGCCCGCTAATGTTACCAACAAAAAGAAAAGTTTTAAAGAAGCTATCGCATCTGGTGTAACCATTGGCATGGGTGGCGATGTGGGTGTGTATCCGCATGGAGAAAATGTGCTGGAAATGGAATTGATGGTTGAGTATGGTATGAAAACAATGGATGTATTAAAAGCGGCCACGAGCGTAAACGCAAGAACTTTTCATTTAGAGAACCAGGTTGGGTTTGTGAAGGAAGGGTTAAAAGCTGATCTGGTAATTGTTACAGGTGACCCTTCCAAAAACATTTCTGACTTGCGAAATGTAAAGTTTGTAATGAAGGACGGGGTGGTGTACAGGAATGAGAAATAAATATTGTGTACTTTAGAATATAATTGCACGCAAAGGCGCGAAGTTCGCAAAGCAGAAATAATAAACACTTTGCGATCTCTGCGACTTAGCGTGAAAAATCTTTACATCTATGAATCGCAAACAAGCCTTAAAATCAATTGCAGCCGGAGCTACCGGAGTATTTGCTTTACCCGAAATGGTGAACGCTATGAACGCACTGCCTTCCGAATTAAAAAACAATATCAATCACTCCGTATGCCAGTGGTGCTATGGTTCCATCCCCCTGGAGGACTTAGCCCAAGCAGCAAAAGAAATTGGCTTAAAGTCTATTGAGTTGCTGGGCCCTGATCAGTGGGCTACTGTCATTAAACACGGACTCACCTGTGCCATGGCCTATGGCACTGACTTGGGGTTGAATAAAGGATTCAATGATCCTTCTCTGCATGAAAAATTTCTAAAAGACTTCACTACGAACATTCCAAAAGCTGCCGATTCAGGTTTAAAAAGTATAATCTGCTTCAGCGGCAATGCCAATGGATTAAGCTATGAACAAGGTCTTGAGAATTGTGCAAAAGGATTAGCACCCGTATTGAAAGTGGCAGAAACCTATAACATCACCATGCAGATGGAATTGCTCAACAGCAAAGTCGATCACAAAGATTATCAATGCGACCACACCGAATGGGGCGTAAAGCTTTGCGAAAAACTGGGCTCCCCTAATTTTAAATTACTCTACGACATCTATCACATGCAAATCATGGAAGGTGATGTGATTGCTACCATTCGTAAACATCAAAAGTACATTGGCCATTACCACACCGGTGGTGTACCCGGTCGCAATGAAATTGACGACACACAAGAACTTTACTACCCAGCCATTATGAAAGCCATTGTTGACACTGGCTTTAAGGGTTATGTGGCGCAAGAGTTTATTCCCAAGCGACCGGATAAGTTAGCTTCACTGAAGCAAGGCGTTGGGATTTGTGATGTGTAGTGTCTTATGGAATTTTGGTTACAGAAATGGGTAAGCTAAAATTAACAATTGGTTAAGTAAGAGATTTAGCAATTACTTTAAGCTTCTTGGAATTTATAACAATGAAAACATTAATACTTAAAAGGACATTACCGTATTTACCTGAAATCCTCCTATTCACCGCTATAGGAATGACCTTCTTAGGTGATCTAATAGCGACTTCAACAGTAAATTATTCTATGATTGGCTGTTGGTTGATTTTATCAACTTTAGTCATTTGGAAAAATAAATACTTCGCGTTAGTACTATCCAGTATCTTGGGGCTTATCAGCTTCTATATGCTTCTTGCTGTACTTTCTGCGTTTAAAAAATTTCCATCAGGTGATATCAATGGATTACAATTGTTATTAGTTGGCGCATCACTTTTTATCTCATTGTTGGTAATTGCTATTTACCTGCCAAGAAAATATTTGACCCTCAATAAGGGAGTTTAAATGCGTTCGGTGTCCCTTTCCAACAATTATAAAATCTAAACCATCAAAACAGGAAGCCACAAAGTAGCACAAAGAGTTATACTCTGCTTTGTGAGCTATCTACTCATAACTATTCGTATAACAACAATCAGAAAAAAGAAGAGTAGGCCTGCATACATCCAAATTTTTCGTTTGGAAAAATCATCTGTGTTGTCAGTATAGGTTTGAGGGTTGGGCAAAATGACAAACTTTAGTTTATTCCAGTCCCACAGCAGTAAAAAAATATTTGCCAGCAACATCAACGATGTGATTAGTAAAACCCCCGGTGACTCGAACGAAATAGTGATGATAAAAATATTAAGCATGAGCGGGAAAAACACCACCGCACCCAACGTGCTGAAAATATGAGACATCAATAGAAATCCTGCCAGTAGCTGTCCCCACCCAATAAAGTGCCAGTAAATACCTGACTGATACATGGCTTCGAAGAAGTGTGGGAGCGTATCAATGGGTGCGCTTTCACCAGATTCAGGTGTAAACCGCATGCCTTGAATTTTAAAAATACTTGCATACACAAAAGACAACCCAAGCAAATATCGAATTGATATTGTGAAGAGTTGTAGGATTTTGCTTTGCTTTAGTTTTGATATTAGCCTATCCATAAATACAAGAAACCACCAAGACTACGCAAAGTTCGTGTGGTTGTGTAATGGAGGCTAAAGAATTATTTAGTTAATCGCACGTGTCCATCATCGGCACGGATTTGAAACCTGGCATTGCCATTGGCCAGAGAAACCCGGGTGCGGTCTTCTGATTTTTCAACAATTTCAAAACCGCCTTCAGTGGTTACCCGCGCATCATCATGGCGAATATCAAACCGGCCGCCACCTCCCAACACTTTTATAGCTAATAATCCATCCCGCATATCGACATCGTAATTACCATTTTCGACCAGTACGGTTTCTACGATGAAATCACCATCATCTATTCGAGCCAGAATTTTTTGAAAGCTGGCGTTTTTAATTTCAATGTCAGCATCATCGGCTTCAACCACAAGATCTCCCCGGCCTGAATCCATACGCAAATCACCATCATCCAATTTTACGGCAAACCTGTTTCCCTGGCAACCGGTGAGTTCAACATCAGCATCGTCCACATCAATCTCAATCGATCCGTGAATTGCTTTTATGAAATAGTCACCATCATCACCATCCACGATCAAACTTACTCCCTCCGGAACTTCGATGTCGATGGTATATTTTTCATAGTGGTAGCCTACCATATTCACCGTGGTGCCTCCTGATTTTTCTTTGATCGACAGGTTTCCGTTTTGTTCAGTTACATCCACCCAAAATTCACGTTCACCAAAAACCAATCCCTTCGTAGTCACTTCACGATCAATTTTTACATGTGCTGTAGTGCGGTTTGATCCGGTGATAAAGACTTTTGCATCCGAAGCATCCAGATAAAGTGTGCCCGAAGACTCCATTTTATATTCTTTATCCAAATGAAAGTCACCTGTTTTGGTAGATTGCGCAGACAATGACATGGCGGAGAAAACAAATCCACTGAGAAATATCGACTTCATAAGGCTGGGGGTTTGCCCAACTAAGACGTGCCGAGGAATCGAAAGGTTGCAGCCTTCAACTGGCTAAACCAAACTTTGTTCTACATATCCAGCCGGGCGTTTGTGTTTCCATCGTTTATGGCTCCATAACCAATAGTCGGGCTTGGCGACTATATCTTGCTCCAAAAGTTGGTTAACTCGTCTTGTAATCTCTCCGTGTGCTGTCTGGCGGGGTTGTTCGATAGCATCCGTAAATTCAAAAGAATAATACCCGCGCTTAATTTTATTAATCCGGCCCGAAAGCACCGGATAGTTATATTCTTTCGCATATTTTTCGGCACCGAAAATCATGGCTGTATCCTGATTGAGAAATTGCCCCCAATAGCAATTCATTGTTCGGCTTGGGAATTGATCGATGCCAAAAATTATTACGCGAAGCGAATCCTCCTTTTCAAACTCAGCCCGTGCTGATTTGGTAGAAATCATTTTCAGTCCATACTTACTTCGGGAAGAGCGCATTTTTTTGTCAAAGAAAATATTACTCAGCGGCTTGTAGATGGCTACTGCCTTATGTTTGATGGGGGCATCAATGGCTACGGCAAAGAGCTCCCAGTTGTTATAATGTCCACCTGCCAGAATTACATTCTGCCCTCTATCATAAAAGCGATCTATGTATTCCGGATTGATAACCGTAAACCTTTCTTTTACCTGCGCAGCAGAAATAGTAAAAACTTTTATACTCTCTACGACCAGATCGCACAGATGTTTGTAATAACCCTTTACAATTTGCTGATGTTCGCTGCTTGTCTTTTCAGGAAAAGAATTGGTAATATTCTGAAGTACAACTTTTTTTCGATACCCAACGAGCTTATAAATTATTAAGTACAATCCATCGGACAAAAAGTATAACACCGGATACGGGAGCCGTGAGATTGGAATCAACACACCATAAAAAAAGCACAGATTCAAAAACCGCATTGACAAGACTGATAGGAACGAATTTAAATTTTTGCGATTAACTCCACATACAACTCAGTAAGTTTACCTTCAGCCTTACCTGCAATGGCAATGATGTCGCTTAATACGGCCGGTTTCAGATTATCCGGATCACAATCATCCGTGAGAACCGAAATCGCACAACAGGGCAACCCCATATGATTCGCGACCAGCACTTCAGGGACCGTGCTCATACCCACGGCATCAGCACCAATCTTATGAAGAAACCGATACTCAGCGCGTGTTTCAAGATTGGGGCCCATCACGGCCACGTAAACACCTTTATTGAGTTTTGTTTCTTTGGCTTTCGCAATCTTTAGTAATGAGTTATTCAATTTCTTTGAGTACGGCTGACTCATATCCGGGAATCTTGGGCCAAACATTTCGAAGTTAGGACCTCGCAACGGATTATCGGGCAATAAATTAATATGATCATCAATCAGCATGAGCTGACCCTTCTTCCACTTCAAATTCATGTTGCCAGCGGCATTAGAAATTAAAAGTTGTTTAACGCCCAATACTTTCATCACCCGAACCGGCAACGTGATTTGTTGCATGGAATAACCTTCGTAATAATGAAAGCGACCCTGCATGGCCAACACTTTTTTTCCTTTCACATCGCCATAAATTAATTTGCCTTTGTGAAACTCCACCGTGGAGATTGGAAAGTGCGGAATAGAGTTATAGTTGATGATAATTGGGTTTTTGATTTTCTCAACAAACTTATTACCGAGGCCGGTGCCCAGAATAACGCCTACTTCGGGAGCTGTAACGCCATGGCGCTTTAGATATTCGGTGGCTTCCTGAATTTGATGAATCATAGTTTAAACGGTGTTTATTGCAACGCACAGGATGCAATGAATGCTAAAGAACTAAATATAGAAATCTTGTTTGGGTGTGTTGGCTACTTCGGTGAAAAACTGCGCTACCTTTTGTGTCACAGCTTTGAAATATCTTTCTCCCTTTACTGCCGTAGCCTGACGCGGATCACCTACTCCGGTATCCGCGGTTACTTGCGTCCACTTGCGTTCACTCCACGCCCAGCCCTCCTGCATCGCTTTGAACCGAAACTTTTTAGCCTTTCCATCACCTGCTTCCGTTAGCGGACGTACCAGATGAGGACGCAGGTATAAAATCAAACTGGTTTCCATTTCACCTGCATGATCATCTTTATTAACAAAAAATTCTTTCTGATCGGTTGACTTAAACCAATCGCAGGAACACAAAAACATTTTTGGAAATTTTAATCCCAGTTCGCGAATCATGGTTTTAAAATCATTCCCGCCATGGCTATTTAGAATAATCAGCTTATGAATTCCCTGACGATCGAGTACTTCAATCACATCGCGCAGCACTGCGAGTTGTGTGGAAGGATTCATGTTGATGTCGAGTTTAACATCAAACTGGCCTGTGTTTACCCCAAACGGAATGGCTGGCAGCACAACAATTTTTGAGCCTTGCTCATATGCTAATCGGGCACCTTCCGCAGCAATCTCTTCGGCCTCAATGATATCGGTGCCATAAGGTAAATGGTAGTTGTGCGCTTCACACGCACCCCAGGGAAGCACAGCTACATCAAAAGATGAATCTTTGATTGTTTTCCAATTGTTTTCGGATAAAATGTAAGGTCTCACCTGGTTAACGGATTAATGATTATACTAATAACTCCGTAAAAATAATTGATTAAAGTCGAAGTCCGGCCTCTTTCAACTTTTGATGATGTAAAAAGTAAGGCTGATTTTTGTTGTTGACTAAGAAGTGAAGTTCTACGGCATCTCCGATTTTATAGGTCTTATAAATTAAATTATCTACCCTGAATTCACGATCGCCAACTATAAGATAATTTACAACCCGAACCGCCCGCTTTCCATCTTCGTCCTTTTCTCCATACTCTTCCTTCGTATACCGATCGGTGATAATACCTCTCGCCAGCGTTTTCTTTCCAATCCGTAGTTTAGTGCCCAATGCAATTGCAGCCCGAAAAATTACAAGTGCAAAAGATAATAGAATGGCCCCGCAAACAACAATAACGCCTATCTCATAGTGAAAGAAGTAGATCACTATTACCAGAGGAATTGAAAGTGTGAGGAAAACAGCAACAAGTTTAAAAAACAAACTCTTGATTGATTGGATGTCCTGAGGAGTCAATGGAATCTCTTTTTCGTAATGAAGCCGTTGACCGCTACGCTGTATTTGATCAAGCTGCTCTTGTAATTCCTTCTTGGGAAAGAAATCTCTTTTCTTTTTGTTAATCACCTATTAAAAATAAAAAAATCAGCCTGACTTTATCCGATTTATGGTTGAATTGTTTCTGGATTCTTAAGTCTTATAGAACTAAGCTGTTGCTCCCTGGCAACTGGAACCGGCTCCGGCTGTGCAGCCGAAGCAATGCTGACTGATAATGATCTCACGTTTCTCTAATTTCGAAACATCAAACGTACTGATGTGTTGCCCGGCAGCCGGATCTGTTTTTAATCCCAGCATTTGGTTGAAGTCGCAGTCATAAAGATTTCCTTGCCAGTCAATGGAGATGGTATTTCGGCACATCACTCCAGCCACTGCTGTGGGGTTAAATGCATTGATTAACTTCTCCATGTAGTCTTCATAGTTTTCTGACTCGATAAGAAAATCCAAAAAACGACTGATGGGAATATTGGTAATAGTAAACAGGTTATTAAAATCAATCCCGAAATGAGCCTTCAACTCATGCTTGAAATCGCGTTCCAATTGCTTTTGATCGCCTGGTAGAAATGCTCCGGTTGGATTATAAACCAAATCCAACATTAACCCGGAACCTTCTCGCCCGTAGCCAATCTCGTTCAGCATTTTTAGTCCAGTGATGGAATCCTTGAACACGCCTTCGCCACGCTGCCGATCAGTTTTATCAGCATTGTAGAAAGGAAGTGATGACACTACACGGACGTTATTGTTTTTAAAAAACTCGGGCAGATCATTATATTTTGGATTGGCCGTGAGAATGGTTAGGTTGGAGCGCACAATAATTTCTTCCACTCCCGCTGCATGCGCTTCGCTTACAAACCACCTGAAGTCCTGATTCATTTCCGGGGCACCACCGGTGATGTCGAGAGTTTTAATTTTGGTCTGCCTAAGGATATCAAGACACAACTGCATGGTATCGCGCGTCATGATTTCTTTCCGGTCCGGGCCCGCATCGACATGACAATGTTTGCACACCTGATTGCACATGTAGCCAATGTTAACCTGAAAGATTTCAAGCTTTGCTGGCTTCAAAGGAAAATGGCCAACAGACGCAATCTTCTTTCGGAACGTAGGCAATTTACCTTCCTTAAAAATGCCATTCTCAAGAATCTCAACCTGACGTTGCTGATTGGCTAGTTGGTGATGACGTGCGTGTAGGGATTTAATCATGACCTCATCCCCGACCCCTCTCCAAAGGAGAAGGGAGGGTTACATTAAATATTTTAATCGTTTTTTCCACAATGTTGTTTTCGGGTTTCTTAGAGCGAGAAGGGAAGGTCACATAGAAAGTTTTTTCGCTTTATTCATCATCATCACACCATGTACCAGTGTAGCACCACTTCGGATAGCAGCCGCTACATGAATAGCTTCCATCATTCCCTTTTCTGTGGCCCCTTTCTCCATCGAATCCTGTGTATAGGCATCGATGCAATAGGGGCATTGTACCGTGTGCGCTACTGCCAATGCAATCAATGATTTTTCGCGGGCGGTTAAGTCACCTTCTTTAAAAACATCACCGTAGTAATCAAAAAACTTTGCCGCCAGGTTGGGCTCCCACTCGTTTATCGTTCCAAATTTTTTCAGATCAGCAGGATTGTAATACGTCTGTTCCATAGTTTATAATTTTATTCAAGATACCGAAATATAAAAATCATATTTGACGGCAAGATGACAATCGGTGAATTACTTGTAATAACCCACTAAGCGAGATTATAGTTTACGCTGGTAATGCAATTTGATAGGTTTTGCCTTTTTTTACATTCAGCCGTGGTTGTCTTAACCAGGGGTTGTGTCGCTTCAGCAGTTTGTAGTTGCTCCCGTGACTTTTGGAAAATGCTACCAGATCAGGAATGCTTTCAGTTACCTCAATGACACGCAGCGGCTCGGGTTGATACAGATGATCTTCCTTAATTTTAAATCCGTATTTGGCCGGGTTTTCAAAAATTTCTTTAATCGCTAAAATGCGAAACACATACCGGGCTGTTTCATCATTTAAATGGGCGTCATAATAATTATCTACTTTCTGATCAGCCAGATCGCTGCGAACACCTGCTACTCCACGATTATAAGAAGCTGCCACCAGCGTCCAGTTGCCAAATTTTTCATATGACTTCTTCAGATACTTGCAAGCTGCTTCTGTTGATTTGATCGGATCATAACGTTGATCCACTTCTTTGGTGATTTCAAGACCCAATTCTTTGCCAGCAGGCTCGCGAATCTGCCAATACCCTACCGCTGCTTTGGGTGAAACACCATTGACCAAACCACTTTCAATTAAGGGTAAGTATTTGAAATCTTCTGGGATATTATGTGCCTTTAATATTTCTGTGATCCTCGGAAGCCAACGATTAGCGCGCTTTAGTAAAAACAAAGTGCTACTCTGCAAATAAATGTTTACCTGCAGTTCACGATCCAGTCGTTCCATCACATCGGGCTGTTGAAGCGGAACGTTTTCTCCCGCAAAAGAAATCGTTTCAGGTAAATCATAGGAAATAGCCAAAAATGGTTGCGCTGACTCCTGCGTGGGCACCGGCTCAAGTTGTGACTCTGCTGCCGGGGTATTGATTCGGGTTGTTTGATCAAACAACACATACACCAACAACAAACCAATTGATAGCGGAGCGAGGTAACTTAAAAACTTTTGCATCTCTCTAGTTAAAAGTTAGGAGACAGCAAATATCGTGCATAGAAGTCGTCAATCACCTTAACGGCATCTTGTGGGGTGTCTACCATATTGAATAATTCAAGATCTACTTCACTGATCATTCCTTCCGGCACTAAGACTTTTTTAACCCAATCCAGCCACCCGGCCCAGAATTTTTTTCCAACCAACACGATAGGGAATCGCCCGATTTTTTTTGTTTGAATCAGTGTTAACGCTTCTGTGAGTTCATCGAGCGTACCAAACCCACCCGGCATAATGATAAAACCTTGCGAGTATTTTACGAACATCACTTTGCGCACAAAGAAGTAATCGAACGTAATGAGTTTATCTGAATCGATATACGGATTTCCCTTCTGTTCGAAGGGAAGAAAAATGTTTAAGCCCACCGACTTTCCACCAGCCCGACTAGCACCTTTATTACCCGCTTCCATAATACCGGGCCCACCCCCTGTTACAACACCATACCCATGATGCACCAACTCAGCAGCAATATCTTCGGCTATTTTATAATAGGGATGATTGGGTTTTACCCGAGCTGATCCAAAAATGGTTACACATGGACCAATCTTTGCCAATTTCTCAAATCCCTCCACAAACTCACTCATCACTTTAAAGATCATCCAGGAGTCAGAACTTTTGATTTCTGCCCAGTCTTTATCTTTAAACGCTTTGCGGATGCGATGTTCTTCTTCCAGCGCCTGTTGATTAATCTCCAAACTTCCTTTTTTCTTTCTAACTTTCTGTGCCATATATTTCTCGTCCAAATTTCTTTCAAGTTACTAAATGAATCTAAAATCTGTTACCTGCACAATCAAAAGTAAAGCAAGCCTTTTAATGGTATTGCCTGTGCTACTAATGTTGTTTTTCTCCACGTGCACGACACGCGAAGAAAAAGATGCCTTTGAACAAGATAGCACCTGGGCAATGCTTCCCTTTAACAAGCTACATGATGTAAATCCCATACTAAAAGCAAGTGATGGTGTATTTCTTTGTCCTATTTTAAAACAAGAAGTGAAATGGGAAGAGAAGGATGTTTTTAATCCTGCTGCCGTTGTACGCAATGGAGCCATTTATCTTTTTTACCGAGCCGAAGATACCATTGGAAAATATGCCGGCACTTCGCGGATTGGTCTTGCCATTGGATCGGATGGAGTAAACTTTACGCGCATGCGGGAACCTGTTTTATATCCCGCTGAGGATTTCATGAAAGTGTATGAATGGGAAGGTGGCATTGAAGATCCGCGTATTGTAGAAAGTGAAATGGGTACGTACATCATGACATACTCTGCCTATGATGGAAATGTTGCCCGCTTGTGTCTTGCTTCTTCTACTGATTTATTAAACTGGACAAAACACGGAACCGTATTAACAGGCAATCACATAGACTTATGGAGTAAATCCGGAGCCATCATCGCGAAACAAAAAGGCAATAAAATTATTGCAGAGAAAATCAATGGTAAATACTGGATGTACTTTGGCGACACCGATTTGTTTATGGCCACTTCGGATGATCTGATTAAATGGGAACCGGTTTTAGAAGCCGATGGAAAACTAAAGTCTGTACTGAAACCTCGCAAAGGATATTTTGATAGCCGGCTGGTAGAAAGTGGACCTTATGCGTTGCTTACCGGGAAAGGAGTTTTGCTTTTATACAATGGAATGAACAGTGATACAGATGGAGATCCCAACTTGCCCAAAGGTGCGTATTGCTCAGGCCAGGCATTGTTCGATCCAACGGATCCGACAAAGCTTATTGATCGACTTGAAAATTATTTTTTGAGACCCGATCAACCCTATGAAATACAGGGACAAATAAATCAGGTTTGTTTTATTGAAGGTCTTGTGCCACTCCATGGTAAGTGGTTTTTGTATTATGGCACTGCCGATTCGAAGATTGGGGTAGCAGTAATGGAGTAATTCAAAATTAACAATTGACAATCAGCAATTGACAATATGAAGTGCTATCTAAAGTTTTTCAGTTGTCAACTGACTATTGTCAATTTATTAGTTAGTTAAAAGAATTACCTTTTCAATAATTTTCCTAAGGCTTGATCCAAATTGGTATACATAAATACAAATCCCGTCTTCTTAATCTTCTCAGCGGAAATTTTACTGCCATTCACAACAATCACCGCCATTTCGCCAACGATTATCCGCATAACAAATGCAGGAACGTTGGGAAGTAAGAGTGGCTTCTGTAAAGTTTTAGCAATGAGTTTGGTCAGTTCTTGATTGGTTACATAATCTCCGGTAACGGCATTGTAGGCACCTCGCATGGTTTCATCTTCCACGGCTTTGATAAACATTTCACACAAATCATCGAGGTGAATCCACGACATATACTGTTTGCCAGAACCCAAGGCAACTCCCGCACCGAGACGAATTGGTTTCGCCATTTCAACCAACGCACCACCTTTATCACTTAATACGATTCCAATCCGGAGTTTGGCAACGCGAATATTCAACGTACTGATTTTGTCTACGGCTGCTTCCCATTGTTTGGTAACCTGTGCGAGGTAATCGTTTCCTGGTGCACTCTCTTCCGTAAATACTTCTTCGCCAAAACCAAACCCATAATAGCCAATGGCCGAGGCAGAGACCACAGCCTTTACGGAATGATGAGCGCCTGAGAGAACTTTATAGAGTAACTGAGAAGATTTTGTTCTACTCTCGAGTATTTCTCTTTTTCGTGATTCTGTCCAGCGTTTGTCAGCAACCCCAGCCCCAGCCAAATGAATTATTGTATCCACTTCTTCCAGTGCCTGTTGATCCAGTTCACCCTTGTCAACATCCCAAACAAAAGAAGGAACCACTCCGCTCTTTTTACTGCGACCCAGGTGAGAAACCCGGAAGCCTTTTTGCAGCAGTAACTCCGTTAATCGCGTGCCAATAAGACCCGAGGCCCCAGTGATTAAGATTTTTTTACTCATTATTAGTAGCTTTGATCTTTGATAACACTATGACAATGAATAAGTTTTTGGTTCTCACGGTATTCACCTTTGCAATCAATCTGGCGAACAGCCAAACGGTGACTGTAAATAAACAAAACGAAAAGGTAAAGAATGAGACCCTGGAGGTATTTGTTACTTCGCTCGAAGGTTCGAAAAACGATATTCAATCTGCCTGGATCCGGTTTCTGAAGGATATGGGCAAGTTAAAGCAAAGTGGCAACCCGATGACCGTCACGGAACCAACTATTAGTGGCACACCCTTTTCCAAAGGCATCGTCTATGCAAATATGAATGAAGGCGATAAACGTTCAACCGTATGGATGGGTATTAATCCTGCTGAGTGGGACGACAAAGACATTAAATATGCAAACCGCGAGTTACAAAAAATGCTCTATCAGTTTGGGATTAAATTTTATCGCGACCAGGTGCAAAAACAAATAGATGAAACCGAGCAAGCACTGGATGCAGTAGAAAAACAGCAACAGCGAATGCTGAATCAAAACAAAGACCTTACCATCAAGCTCAGTAACAGCGATCAGGAAAAAATCCAACTGGAAAAATCGCTGGAGGCAAATAAGTTTGAGAATGCGGTTTTGAAAGTGAAGTTAGAGAATAATAAAAAAGCCCAGGACTCGCTCTTGAATGTAGGAGTACAGATTAAAAAGGTAATGGAAACGCAAAAAGAACGCCAGCGAAAGATTAACTAGGTAGTAGTCCTGAATTAATTTATTGAAGTACCCTGCTAGGAAATTCAGCTAACGGATTGTCTTGACTTAAAGCTGATACTTCAATCCTACTTTAAAAGAAATTCCCGGATTGAATCTATTATAGTATTGTCTTTCTGCTTCAAAGCCGGTGTAAAAACTCTCCTTTAAATCATTCAGAATATTCGTCACATTGAATGTAAGGGTTGACCTTCTCTCCTTTCCCAAGCCTTTATTAAAATTAAAGTTCAAGCTGTTAAAAGGTTCCGAGTATACATCTGGAAATAAACCTCCACCCACTACGGTAAGCGTAGGCCCATTCATATTATAAAACAGACCGCCATCAATCCCTGCATTTGAATCTTCATAGGAGAGACCCACGTTGATGATATACGGAGCTTGCCCTGCCATTTGACGTGTATCTTCTATTGTTTCTCCATCTTTTTGATAGCCCTTTCTCGCATTGAATTCCGTATCGGTCATGTCGATAGTCGATTGAACAAAGGTTAAATTTCCTCCTACAAAAAATTTCTGAAGCGCCCACGAGAACAAGCCTAATGACTTACGGAATTCAATTTCGGCCCCAATCAATGTTCCGGTACCTACATTTCGTGGTTGAAACTCGTTGGTTGTTTGAGCTTCCGGGATTCGTACAAGCTCGATGGGATCCTGAAATCTCTTATAAAATGTGCTGAGAGAGATTGTTTCGTTGCCTTCACCAAAAAGTTCCCATCGAAGATCTAAATTATCAATCAGGGTTTCCTTTAAATTACCATCCCAGTCTGAGTACTTGAATAAACCGCCATTAAAGGTTCGGTTTGAAACCGGATCAAGAATTTGTGCAAAAGATAATTCTTTAAAAGAAGGACGGGCTATACTACGCGAATAGGAAAATCTGAAATTCTGTTTTTCACGAACTCCATAAATTAAATTAAGAGATGGAAAGAATTTGAATCCATCCAGTACGATGGCGTTATTCAAACTCTTGCCGTCTGTTGTATTTCCGCCTCCATAAATGGCATCGCGGCCAGTATGTCTCTGCGTATAGTCTTCAGCGCGTAAACCAACTATCGCTTTCCAGGAAGTAAAAAACTCAAATTGATTAGAAATATAAAACGCTAAATTATTGACCGTTGAATTGTAACTATTCGAATTAGGATTTGAGTTTCCTGAGGAGTAATAAACAGAACCTGTGGGATATAAATATTCATCCTTTAACACATTCTCCGGGTTGCCGTTATATTCCGGTTGCGAGCCAAAGAATTGCATATCATAGGTAAGAATTTCATAATCCCGCTCTTTAAAAACATAACTGGACCCAAATTTTAAAATCGAGTTATTACCCATTAACAAATACTCTTTTTTAATGTCAATTTTTGAAACAATGTTAATTTCATCCAGATAACGCCAGATTCTACCTGGATTACCCGCTGCACCCGCACTAAACACGGTATCGGATGAGGTGTATGTGAAGGCTGTCTTTCTAATATCAGGTTCGGTAATATTGGAAATGGTTGGCGATATTTTCCAGTCCACACTGGTTTTTCGATTCTTACTGAAATGCTCACCGTTCAACATTAAATTGGTGACACCACGCTGACTAAATTCAAGATTATCAGAGCCTCCAAAAAAACCAGATTTACCTACCGCACTTCCATTATCATCAATAAAAAATTTTGCTGCCCGCTTTTCTCCATTTTGCAAGTGCATAACAGTAAGCTTGAACTTAGAAAGATTTGTTTTGTAGGCTAACCCACCCAAGGCTCCTAATAAGGCATTGCGTTCTGAAATAGCACCCGTTTGTGTTGTTGCATATACTAATTCATATTCATTCGGAAAGGCCGGCCGCTGATACTCACCATAGAATACATCATCGTAGAACAGGGTCGAGTTCTTATACGTCATCGAAAAGATATATCCAAGACTGTGTCCGTTCTTCAGATTTTTTTGGTTGCCTGTGGATAAGCTTAAATCATAATCCATTAAACTTGTTTGCTCAGCACCCGAAAGATTCTTGTTGAATTGCTTTAAAAATGTATTCACTTGTTGAGGCTCTACGCCCTGACTGGTGGGTGCCGGAAAAGGTTCGCTTTTTGCCAAAGAGGGCAACGAACGCGTGCCATCATCAAAGCCCAGCCAATCTGTTTTACCACCTTCATACATGAAGTACTTATTGTTAAAATGCATGGATGGGTTATAGCCTATACTTGCCGATACATTAAAGGTTTTATAGTCGGGAAAATCCTTTGTTTCAATATTGACCACACCCCCTGTGAAATCGGCAGGAAGATCTGCCAGGGATGATTTCATGACCATTAAATTGTCAATAAGGTTGGTTGGAAAAATGTCGATTTGAATACTGTTTCGGTCAGGATCCAGGCCAGGGATATCCACTGAGTTTAAGGTCGTTTTTGTATATCGATCCCCTATTCCTCTTACATAAACATATTTACCGCCCTCTACAGATACTCCGGTAACCCTTTTCACTGCTTCAGAGGCATCAGAGTCTCCGATTTGCCTGAATTTTGCAGAAGAAATTCCATCCATCAGATTCGGTGATTTTCTTTTTACCGTTAGGACTGCAGATTCTGAGTCTCTAAGAATAGCAGCCGTTACCACAACCTCATCCAGTGTTTGGCTATCCTCTTTAAGCCTTATATTATCTAACAAGGTTACTTCACCATCCTTAACCTGGACCTCATTTATCAAGATGGTTTGAAAGGAGATATAAGAAATCTGTATTTCGTAGATACCTGGATCCAATGATAAACTGAATTTTCCTTCCAAATCAGTCGTGCTTCCCAACGAGGTGCCCTTAACCTGAACAGTTACTCCAAGGAGGACTTCGCCCGTGGCATCGTCATAAACGGACCCCCTTATTATACCCTTTTGCGCAACCAACAAGCCCGGGATACAAAGGAGAAACAGTAGTATCAACTTTGTGCTAAGTGATGTTTTCATGAAAATTTGGGGCTTTTTGTGCTTTTCAGGTTAGTAGAAGAACTGGCCGCAAAAATAGAAAAAGCCCACCCCGTTTACGGGGTGGGCTTCTTTACCAAATTGTTAAGTTAAAGTCCTATTGATGTTAAGGCGCCTGACTGACGGGCCCAGGTCCACGAGAAAACGGTTGCATCAGCACCCACTGTATTCGCATTAACTGCAACGGCTGTTAATTTAGCTGCTTCAATCCCTGCGAAAACCACAGCCGGATCTGTATTGGTTGCTCCCGCCAAGGTGTGTTGGAAGTTAGCAACTGATGATGTACTTCCTGCGAAGGCAATCATAAGAGCATATTCTTTCACAGCAGTGGCGTTGCCAAAACCATAGAAGTAGATGTTTTCCATTTTCACATTGCTGTTAGCATCAAAGTCTATCAAATCAGCAATAGCAGGGCCTGCATATACAGTTCCATTTTTAAATGTATGGTCACCATCTTTGTAGGTTCCTTCAGGTCCATCCAATTCAAATGCACTTCCTGTATTAGGTCCTACTACTAGGAAATTATCAACGGTTCCGTTCCATGCCTGGTCAGTATCCAAACCATCATCATAAGAATTCCAAACCAAGGCGTTCTTTACAGAAACTGTTCCACCGAAAAATTCGATACCATCATCCTGATTCGCTACAATTTCAACGTTTTCAATGATCGTTCCAGAACCAACGCCTCCTAAAGTAAGACCATTGATTTCGTTACCTGACCCAATGTTAGTTCCACCATGACGAATAGAAATGTATCGGATTGTTCCAGAATTATCTGTTTTATTGTTACCACCGTACAATCCATTAGGATCAGAGGTGGGAATGCCTTCAATTTGAGTTTCCAACAATTGACCTCCTGGATTTGATGCCGATATAGGTGCATTTCCGAGGATAAGCACACCACCCCAAAGTCCGTTTTGTGTAGGGAGTAAATTAGGTGATTTGATCAGACCGGGTACGATATCATCTGAAGTAGAGGTGAAGATAATGGGTTCATTGGCAGTACCGTCAGCAATCAATTTGCCACCACGTGCAACAAGCAAGGCAGTCGCATTAGAGCCAGTTCCTGGCTGTCCTTTAACAATGGTTCCTGGTTGAATGGTCAAAGTTGCACCTGATAGCACAGTTACGCGGGTTGCAAGTTCATATACTTTATCCTTTGTCCAGGTAACATCTGCTGAAATGTTAGCTTCTACAATTACTGTTGGTACAGCAGGAGGAGTTACTGTTAAAATATGTGTGAATTCAGCCTTGTCACCATCTGCATCTGTTAATGTAAATACTAACGTTCTGGCTCCGATCTGTTGAATCGTAGTAGGGTAAGTAATTGTAACGGTGGCCGGAGAGGCTCCGGTGATCAGACTTGATAAATCAAGTGCCGCAGCATCATCTACTTTTACTGTGAATTTATTAGTTGTCGCAAAGCCATCGGTAGCTGTCAACACTACATTAGACACCGTTAAGGTCTCACCCGCTACGATGGAAGCTGTTGCCGGTATTCCTGCAATCGTAGGAATAGCAGAAGCAGTAATGTTGATCGCTTCCGTAGCAACTCCTGTTTTGTTGTTATTATCTGTAACCGTTACAGTAACTGAACCAGCTCCGGGCGTAGTTCCGGCTGTAAATGTAACTGTGAAATTTCCTGTAGTTGCACCTGCTGCAGGTGAACTTACCGTTGCTGTGCCACCTTCAGCAGTAACAACAGCTGATTTGAATCCTCCAGGGATCGTAGAGGTAAATATAACATCAACAGCTTCGCCAACTTGCACACTTGTGGTTGAAGCGGGAGCCGTAACTGTGGGTCCTTCCGGAATGGTCTCGTCATCGTCACAACTTTGAATCAGCATAACTGCTGAAAAAGTCATTAGCAACATTAATAATTTGATAGATGTCTTCATGGGTAAATAGTTTGTTTTTATTGAGCACAAAAGTAGACCGAACGAGTTGGACAATGGTCACTTAACTGTTATCAAATCATTATTGCAGTGTTAACCAGGTTAACAAATACTTAATCTTGAATTTAAATTTTGTTTTTAACCAGGTAGTTTTGTTTTTGGTTAAGTCATCGTAATATTACGATCAGTATTAATAGCTGTTCGATGAAATCAATGCTCCCTACGCTTTTATCTCATGTCCATCAATTCATCATGGGCTATGAACATATTCCGCATGCGCGTAAAGAAATTCTAATCCAACTAACTGCGTTTATAGAGAAAAAGCAAAAGGCAGGCGATGCCATTACACTGAACTTTATTTGCACTCATAATTCCAGGCGAAGTCACATCGCACAACTGTGGGCGCAAGCTGCAGTTCATTATTATGGCATTGAGAACGTTTCCTGCTTTTCGGGTGGAACCGAGGCGACTGCATTTAATCCGAGGGCTGTTAAAGCCATGCAGGACGCTGGATTCAATATCATTCAAACCAAACCCGGTGACAACCCGACCTATGAAGTAAAGTTTGCCGAAGGGGTTGCACCCGTTATTGCATTCTCAAAAACATACGATGATCCCTTCAATCACAATAAAGATTTTGCTGCTATCATGACCTGCTCGCAGGCCGATGAGAATTGCCCGTTGGTAATCGGAGCCTCAGCACGCATTGCATTAACCTACGATGACCCCAAAGAATTTGACGGAACACCCAGGGAAGAAGTAATGTATGCCGAACGTGTGCATCAGATAGGACGGGAAATTTTCTATGCTTTTTCTCAGGTAAAAGGATAACAATCACCAAATCTTCTATGAGTAAATCGAAACTTGGATTTTTAGATCGTTACCTTACTCTCTGGATATTTCTGGCCATGTTGGTTGGCGTGGGTATTGGTAATTTTTTACCTGTAGAAAAAATCATGCAGCCCTTTCAGTTTGAAACGACCAATCTGTTAATCGCTGCGGGACTTATAATTATGATGTTCCCGCCTTTGGCGAAAGTGCGGTATGAACATTTGGGAAAAGTATTTAAGAATGTAAAAGTGATTAGTCTTTCATTATTCTTGAATTGGGTCATTGGCCCCATACTCATGTTTGTTCTGGCGATTATTTTTTTGCACGACAAACCTGAATACATGATTGGATTAATCTTGATTGGCATTGCGCGCTGCATTGCTATGGTGTTGGTGTGGAATGACCTCGCAAAAGGTGATAAAGAATACGCTGCAGGACTAGTCGCATTGAATAGCATTTTTCAGGTGTTGTTCTACAGTTTGTTTGCCTGGTTGTTTATCACGGTACTGCCACCTTATTTCGGAATAGCAGGATCGGTAGTCGATGTAAGCATGGGCGATGTGGCTGAGAGTGTGTTCTTATATCTCGGTGTACCGTTTATCGCAGGATTCTTGACGCGCTATCTCTTCAAAAAAGCGAAAGGCGAAGAGTGGTATGTGCAGAGCGTCATTCCTAAAATTAGTCCGTTGACGTTGATTGCGTTGCTTTTCACCATCGTGATCATGTTCAGCTTCAAAGGGAAAATGATTGTAGATATTCCTTTTGATATTGTGCGCATCGCAATTCCCTTGGTCATCTACTTCCTCATCATGTTTGTGCTCAGCTTTATTTTATCGAAGAAGCTAGGCGCCAATTACGAAGAAAATGCTTCGGTTTCGTTTACAGCAACTGGTAATAATTTCGAGTTAGCAATTGCGGTGGCTGTCGGAGTATTCGGCATTAATTCGGGGCAAGCCTTTGCGGGTGTTATCGGCCCATTGATTGAAGTGCCCGCTTTGATATTGCTTGTCAATCTTGCGTTCTGGTTCAAGAAGAGAATGTATCCGTCCGATGAGAAGAAATAACTGAAATTAATTTCAGTTAAGTGTTTACAATCATCCTTGAAAGTGATTTTTATCACTTTATCTAATACTTATACATCGTAATATTACGATAATCAATAAATCAAAAGGTTATGGTAACTTCTATCAAAATTTTAGGTCCCGGATGCGCAAAGTGCAAGGCCACCTTCGAAGTAGTAAAGAAAGCAGTTGATCAAAGCGGTGTTCAAACGGACATAACAAAAATTGAGGATCTTGAAGGGATGATGAAATACGACATCCTGACTACTCCAGTAGTTGTTATAAACGAGCAGATTAAAATCAGTGGGAGAGTTCCTACGGTTGACGAAATAATAAAGTTATTGAACTAACATGTTCGACTGGCTTCAACATTTTGCGGATTGGCTCATCTACACCGTCTTTGGAATTGCATCACAAAGTCATGTAGGCGAGGCGTTAAACTTCTTTGTGTATGACACCATCAAAATCCTCATCCTTCTTTTTCTCATCACCTTTTTAATGGGTATTGTCAATTCTTATTTTCCGATTGACCGGATTAGAAATTTTCTTTCACGCCATCGGCTATATGGTGGGGAATATCTTATGGCCTCTACCTTTGGAGCGGTTACACCCTTTTGTTCCTGTTCGTCCGTGCCTTTGTTTATTGGTTTTGTGAAGGGCGGAATACCGTTAGGTGTAACATTCGCATTCCTTATAACTTCTCCACTAGTGAACGAAGTGGCCATTGCAATTTTTCTCGGCATGTTTGGGTTGAAGGCAACTCTGATCTATGTAATTAGCGGGATACTTTTAGGCGTTATCAGTGGTGCTTTTCTTGGACAGATGAATTTAGAACCACTACTCACTGACTGGGTTCGTAAGGTATGGCAACAGGCAAAAGCAGAACAAAAAGCTTTTGACCTTGAAAAAACAACTTTCGTTATGCGAATTCCAACCATCATTAAAGAGGCGTTTGGTATCGTAAAAAGTGTTTTCATTTATATACTGCTAGGCATTGCCATTGGGGCTGCTATGCATGGCTATGTGCCCGAAGGTTTCTTTGAACAGTACATTGGCAAGGACACCTGGTATGCAGTTCCCCTAGCTGTTCTCCTGGGTATACCGATGTATGCGAACGCAGCAGGGATCATTCCGGTTATTCAGGTATTTGTTGCTAAAGGAATACCGATTGGAACCTCACTTGCTTTTATGATGGCCGTTGTGGGGCTATCAATTCCTGAAGCTACGCTCCTCAAGAAAGTGATGACCACCAAACTTGTTCTTATTTTTTTCGGAGTTGTTGCGGTATGTATTATGATTTCTGGTTATCTATTCAATTTAATACTATGATACGATGAACACCACTCAACTTTATCTGCAAACATGGATGGAAGCACGCACAAGGTTTACAAATTTGTTAAAAGATATTAAGCCGGAAGACCTCAGTAAAAAGTTAGTCAATACTAAAAACAGTGCAGGCTTTTTAATCCGTCACGTTTGCGATGTAGAATTACTATTCTCTAAAAATGTATTTGGAGCAACTGACCTTAAAATACACGCAAAAACGGTAGCCGCACAGCATGACACCGGTGAGTGGACTAACCTGAAAGAATTACTTGATTATCAGGAAGAGGCCTTTAATCAACTAAAGGCAATTATCAAAAAACAAACCGAGGCAGACTGGTCGCAAACAGTAACCACAAAAGAGTTCGGGATCAAAACAAAAGCCGAAGCTATTGGCAGAATTATTTCACACACCGCCTATCATGCCGGCCAAATGGCGATTATTTTAAAATATGCATGATGATAATCACTTACTTCTATGACTGGCATCATTACATGTTTTATTCGTTTAGTGTAAACTGCTTATTCAAGAAGCAGCTTTATTAAAAGACAAACGATATGAAAAATAAAACAGTAATCATCACCGGTGCCGCATCAGGAATTGGAAAGGCTACCGCAGAACTATTTGCCAAACAAGGCGCCAACGTTGTTGTCTCAGACATTGATGCAACCGCGGGAAAGTCAACAACTGAAAGCATCGTAGCCGCAGGAGGCAAAGCATCTTTTTTCAAAACCGATGTTGCCAAACCTGAAGAGATGGAGGCACTGGTTGCTTTCGCAGTCAAAACCTATGGTAAACTGGATGTCGCTGTGAATAATGCCGGTATTGGCGGGGAACTAAATCCTGTTGCTGACATGAGTATTGAAGGCTGGCAAAAGGTAATAAGCATAAATCTCAACAGTCTTTTCTATGGAATGAAATATCAGATTCAGGCCATGTTAAAGAATGGAAGTGGCAGCATAGTAAACATTTCATCCATATTAGGTTCTGTAGGCTTTGCCGGTTCGGCTGGGTATGCAGCGGCAAAACATGGTGTGATCGGTCTTACCCAGACAGCAGCACTTGAGTATTCTGCGCAAGGTATTCGTGTAAATGCAGTAGGTCCCGGATTTATTGAAACACCTCTCCTGGATGCCCTGGATGCCGAAATGAAAAAACAACTCGTGGCCCTTCATCCCATCGGCCGACTTGGCCAGAGTGAAGAAGTTGCAGAAGTGATTTACTGGTTAAGCAGTGAAAAATCTTCCTTCGTTACCGGAAGTTATTATCCGGTTGATGGAGGTTATTTAGCGCGATAAAATTGTGAGTATGCATGATGATACACAGCGAACGACATAGAACAAGCAGGACCGGCTGGCTGCGTGCAGCAGTACTCGGTGCAAATGATGGCATCGTTTCAACTGCCAGTCTTATACTCGGTGTAGCAGCCTCCGGTGCATCAGCTCAAAATATCATAGTGGCGGGTTCAGCTGGTCTTGTTGCCGGGGCCATGTCGATGGCTGCCGGTGAATATGTCTCTGTCAGTTCTCAAGCAGATACCGAAACGGCAGACATTGCCCGTGAAAAAAAAGAATTGGATGAAAATCCGGATGAGGAACATGCAGAACTCACCAAAATTTATATTGATCGTGGATTGAACGAAGTTTCTGCAGCGGATATAGCCACGCAATTAATGCAACACGATGCACTGGGTGCGCACGCGCGTGATGAATTAGGTATCTCGGAAGTAATGGCGGCACGACCCGTGCAGGCGGCATTTGCATCTGCCGGTTCTTTTGTTGTAGGTGCGGTTTTGCCGCTTCTTACTGTGTTATTGATTCCAGTTACAAACCATTTCTGGTTTGTTGCTGGTGGCTCGCTCTTTTTTCTTGCCTTGCTAGGGGCTGTCTCAGGATATACCGGTGGCGCTCCAGTAATGAAAGCCACTATGCGCGTTACATTTTGGGGTGCACTGGCTATGGCATTGACGGCAGGTGTGGGTGCGATCTTTGGAGTAGTGGCTTAACGTATTTTGCTATGGACTTTATCGACTATTATAAAATATTAGAATTACCCAAAACAGCGAGCGAAGCCGATATAAAAAGTGCTTATCGTAAACTGGCCCGCAAGTATCATCCGGATGTAAATCCAAACAACAAAGAGGCTGAAAAGAAATTCAAAGAGATTAATGAAGCCAACGAGGTGCTGAGCGATCCGGAAAAGAGAAAAAAATATGACGCCTACGGTAAAGACTGGAAACATGCCGATGCTTTTGAAGAGGCGAAAAGACAACGAGGGCAATCTCAGCGCACATCCGGTCAGCCATTTTCGGGGGAATACGGAAATGATTTTTCCGATTTCTTTGAATCGATGTTTGGTAGTCAGGCTGGCAGAAGCCGGCAAACAAAATTCAGAGGCCAGGATCTAAATGCCGAGTTAGAGCTTACACTGAAAGAGGTTTATAAACCACATCAACAAACGTTGCATGTAAATGGTAAAAATATTCGCTTAACATTTCCGGCTGGCATCGAAAACGGACAGACCATTAAAGTAGGAGGGCATGGTGCACACGGAGTTAATGGTGGCCCGGCTGGTGATTTGTACATTACATTTATCATTAAAAATACCACTAAGTTTAATCGAGATGGATCTGATTTACATGCTACTGTTGAGGTAGATCTTTATACAGCCTTGTTAGGTGGCGAACTCTTGGTTGACACGTTTGACGGGAGAGTGAAATTAAAAGTAGCTCCCGAAACGCAGTCGGGCACCCTCGTCAAACTAATAGGAAAGGGATTTCCGGTTTACAAAAAGGAAAATCATTTTGGCGATTTGTACATCACGTACAAGGTAAAAATGCCAACGAATCTTTCTGAAAAAGAAAAGGAGTTATTACAGGAATTGAAAAAACTCAGAAGCCATGAACACTGACAATCTGATACGCATCGAATACTTCTGCGAGCAGTACAATGTTGAATTCTCCTTCGTTAATGCTTTAAAGGAATCCGGACTGATCAACTTTGTTGTTGTAGAAGAGTCCAGCTATTTGTCTGCTGAAGATTTAAAAGAAATTGAGAAACTGATTCGCTTGCACTATGAGTTAGGAGTTAACATAGAAGGTATTGATGTTATAGCCAATCTGTTGAATCAAATAGCAGGCTTACAACAAGAACTGACAGTCGCGAGGAATAAATTGAAATTCCTTGGAATGGAATAGTTTAGCCAAGTTGACTCAACCTACTTTGTAATTGGAACTTTGGTTAACAGCGCCTTCACAATATCCGCTGTCTTCACATTGTCGGCTTCGGCCTCGTAATTAAGAATAATACGGTGGTTCATTACATCCAACGCAATTTCTTTAATGTCCTCCGGCAATACATAATCACGGCCATTCATAAAGGCAACTGCTTTCGCTGCGAGATTCATGTTGATACTGGCCCGGGGTGATGCACCAAACTGAATGTATTGCGCTTCGTGATCAAGTTTATATTCTTTCGGCCTGCGCGTGGCTGTTACCAATTCAATGATGTAACGCTCCAACGATTCGGCCATCGTTACTTTATTCACTTCACCACGAATGGAGAAAATATCTTCTTTGGTGAGCACCTGATTTACTTCATACTTAAACTGCATGTTGGATATTCTGCGCATGATCTCCAGCTCATCTTCTTTGGTAGGATAGTTTACAAACACCTTCATCATGAAACGGTCAATCTGCGCTTCCGGCAACGGATAAGTTCCTTCATTTTCTACCGGGTTCTGGGTGGCCATTACCAGAAAAGGTTTATCCAACATGAACGTAGTTTCACCAATCGTTACCTGCTTTTCCTGCATGGCTTCCAGCAAGGCCGATTGCACCTTTGCTGGCGAGCGGTTAATCTCATCAGCCAAAATGATATTGGCGAAAATCGGTCCTTTTTTAACTTCAAACTTTCCTTCCTTCTGATTATAAATCATGGTACCCACCAGATCGGCCGGCAATAAATCCGGTGTAAACTGAATGCGGGCGAAATCCAGGTGCAGCACCCGGGCCACCGTACTGATCGTAAGGGTCTTGGCCAACCCCGGCACGCCTTCCAATAAAATATGGCCATTGGTAAAAAGTCCGATTAAAAGGCGGTTTACCATATACTCCTGGCCTACTACCACTTTCGCCACTTCGCTAAAAACCTGCTTGATCTTTACCTGGTGTTCTTTCTGTAACTCGGTTGTCGCTTCAAATGCCATAATCTCCTGTAAGTCAAAATTTGAACCGCAATATTACGGAATTGCCATCAAAAATATTGATGATCTGCCTTCCCTTACGTCTGCGGTAAAGGAATGTTTCAGAGGGCTAGTAAGACTGACTTTAAACTGCTTTTTTGTACGTTGCCTTGAAGTAAATCAACAGGGCAACCAGCAGAAACATGATGCCATTGCAGATGATCACCGGCCAAAGCATGAGGGCAAAGGCATAGACGAGCCACACGACTGTACTTGATAAAACAATAAACAACATGGTCAGGCTCAGGTCACCGGCACTTTTGGTTTGCCAGGTTTTATATACCTGTGGAATAAAGGTGATGCAACTCAAAAAGCTGCCGAGGTATCCGATGAGGTCAATGTAATTCATGCTATTAAATTAAATGTATATCAATAATCTTTCAACTAGTTAAAAAGCACCAACTCCACGCCACGCGGGTTAGTGAGATAGGAATTCACAATATTCTGCACCACCCGATTGTCTTTAGAGGGCTTGATAAAATTCTTTGCAGCATCCAGATTTGAAATGTTTTCTGTTTCATCAAAGAATCCAAAGCCAAGATAATTTCCATTTTCTACCAACACCACTGATTTCTCATCCACTCTGCGACCTTTGCCTACGATAGCAACGGTTTGTCCATTTTCAAAAAACGAATCAATAGCCTTCTGCGCCCGCTTGTTATACTTCTTCTCTTTCTCAACACCCTGACAGGCACCCTTACATGAACCCGACTGATGACTAAAACATAATCCTTTTGCAATCTGCAGTCCACTGAGTTTTGGACATAGATTATTTTCCTTCACTTTTTCCCACATAAAATTCCACGCATCGCCTTTACTGGAAAAGGTAATGAGTGGTTTTGTACCCCGACTCACCACGTTGACGGCAAACCGTAAATACCCGTTGCGATCTTCGTAATCATACACACCCCACTCCTCTACTTTATATTTCTGGGCCAGATTATATTTGGGCCACAGTCTACGTATCTCCTGCGACTCCAAAATAAAAGCAATCAACTCGCTTCCTGTAAGTTCATACGTGATATTATGAATTTCATTGCGGATGTTGGAACGATTCCACTCGCGTGCCTCTCCGGTAAAATGACCCGCTATTCGTTTTTTAATATTAACAGCTTTGCCCACATAAATAACATTGCCCCGCGCATCCAGAAAATAATACACTCCCGCTTTTGCAGGAAGTTTATCAAACTCTGATTTTGAAAGATTGGGTGGCAAAATCGTTTCACCAGAATTGCGCTTCAAGGCTTTTCCAATTACTCCATCCTGATCACGCTTCATCAGAATGTCAAAAATCTTTGCCGTAGCCAATGCATCTCCTCCAGCCCGGTGGCGATCCGGAATTTTTATTCCCAGGCTTTCCGCCAACCTTCCAAGACCATAAGAATTTAATCCTGGAATAATTTTTCTGCTAAGCCGGACGGTACATAATTTTTTTGTTGTCCAGTTGATGCCGGTATTCTCAAATTCTTTCTTTAAAAAACTATAATCAAAGTGAGCGTTGTGCGCTACAAACACCCGGTCTTTTAACCAATCAAAAATCTCTTCTGCCAAGTCCTCAAACGTGGGCGCTTCCTGCACCATGTGCGAGGTGATTCCCGTAAGGCCTGTAATAAAGGAAGGAATATTGCGCCCCGGATTGACGAGCGTATGAAACTGATCGGTGATCTGCAATCCATCGTAATGATAGATGGCAATCTCTGTAATGCGGTGATTATCCGCATACCCTCCGGTGGTTTCAATATCTACGATAGCGTACATTGGGAAGGCGAAGTTATACTTTGCATTGGTGAGTTAAAAGTGCAATTTTACAAGTCACAATTAACACGAATTATGAATGGATTGGTTCGCTTTCTCCTCAGTGGTCTGGCTGTTTTATTAACCGCCTATCTGCTTCAGGGCGGAGTGCATGTTGAGCACTATGGTTACGCCTTGCTTGTTGCACTTGTTTTATCTATCGCGAATGTTATTGTGAAACCAATCCTGATTCTCTTTACGATCCCGATTACGATTGTTACACTGGGACTTTTTCTTTTGGTAATTAATGCCGCTATTATTCTGCTGGTCGATTTTTTTGTTCCCGGCTTTGAGGTGGATGGATTCTGGTGGGCACTGGGCTTTAGTTTGATCCTCTCCATCTTCAACAGTATGATTACGGATTTTACGAAAGAAAAGAAGCGTTAATCGTTTCACCGTTTTTCATTTGTGCTTTTTCTGACTCTTCTATAAAATGAAGTTCGCTTAACATGTTGGTATTATTTCATTAACACTAGTATCCTACCTTTCGGGATGCTTACCCGATTTATCTTTCCTGTGCTATTGAGTGTAACCGGACTTTTACTGGTTGTTATTCCTTTCATTCCATCAACTCATGTGAGCGAAGAAAAAGCAACCATTGCCTCCACGGGAAGTAACACCTTGTCATGCAATTTTAATAATGCATCTCTGACAGTTGATTCAATTCAAACTGAAGTTTCCCATCGTGAAGATTTGTTCTACCTAAAGCTACAGATAGGTGACCGACATGAAAATCAAATTTCATTCGTGCTGAAAAATGAAGACATCCTTGAAAAGGGCTATGTATTGGATCACTCCGATAAACGCTATTCATCTTTTCTTTACCACGGGCGCTACTGTACTTATTCTTCTGATGAATTTTATAACGGCATGCTAATGATTCATAAGTACGACACGATAAACAAAATAATTGCCGGATCTTTCGAGTTCATGGCTCATTCCGATGCTTGTGATGAGTTGATTAGCGTGACTAACGGAACGTTTGATTCCAACTATGTTTCAAACTAAGACTCGGCTATCAAATCCCTGAGAACGTCCATCCATGATTAATTAATTTTAGGCTAGCCAGCCGGTCTCTCATATTACTCTTATTTTTACCTGGAAAAACCCAGTGATCTAGTTTCTTTACTATTAAATGCGGTTCATGATTCCAGAATTTCCCAGCGATTTTCGTTTTGGTACAAGTACCTCGGCTGTGCAGATTGAAACGGCTGTGGATCATGATTGGCAAGGTTTTATTGCCCGCGACAACTCAGTTTTTAACAGAACTACGGATCATGAGTTGTATTGGGAAAAAGATGCCGCCATCATTTCTTCTCTGGCTCCCAATTACCGGATGAGTTTAATGTGGAGCAAACTACAGCGGGGGCCTATGGCTCCGTTAGATCGTGAAACCGTAGAACATTACAAAAAACTGTTAACAGAACTCAAGCTCCGTGGTGTGGATATCATGCTGGTACTGCATCACTTTGCCAATCCAATTTGGTTTAGTCAACAAGGTGGCTGGTCAAATACCCAAAGCATTGACTGGTGGTTGGATTATATAAAGAAAGTAATTCTTGAATTTGATGAATTCGTCTCGCTGTGGAATACATTCAATGAACCCAATTTATACATCAGCCTAAGTTCAATGGCCGGAATATTTCCGCCTCAAAAATCAAATCCAATCTATGCGTGGCAGGTTTTGAAAAATCTGAGCCATGCGCATAAACGCGCATTTGAATTATTACATTCGCTCTCCCCCGACAAGCCCGTAGGTATTTCACACAATGCCTCTATTCTTGAAGCCGATAACCTATTGGGTATACTACCTGCAAAAATTACGGATTGGTGGTACATGGAATTTATTCCGGGTTGGTTTGAACCGTGTGATTTTTTTGGCTTGAGTTATTATTCACGCATTGGCTATGATCCGTTGCCCGTTACGTATTTAAATAGCCCCGAAAAACTTGTCAGCAAAGGAAAAGCGCATGACGATATGTGGGAATATTATCCCGAAGGTCTGGGCATTTGCCTCGACAGATACTGGAAGCGATTTCGTAAACCCATGATCATTACAGAAAATGGAATGAGCACCGGTGATGATACCAAACGTATTGAATCTATGTATGATTATCTGCACATCATTCATTCAGCTATTGAAATGGGTATCGATATTCGTGGCTACTATCATTGGAGCACGTGGGATAACTTCGAATGGAACCTGGGGCCCTCTTATCGGTTTGGATTGTATGGGTGCGATCCGGTAACCAAAGAACGATTCAAGCGACCGAGTGCAGATGTGTTTTCCGCGATCGCGTATTCCAAAAAATTAATACCCTTAGTTACTTCCGATCCGCATAAAGTTTTAACACCCGCTCAATAGCAGGTCGGGCTGTTTCCTTATAGCTTACTTCCACCTGATTCTTGGTTTCAATCCATTCCTCAATTTTCGAAAGGTTCTTTTTATTAACCTTCCTGATGGCCGGCACGCCAAGTTGTTTTAACGCCACTGCGTTAAAATGTTGTTCGTACTGATTCTTCATAGGCACAACCAATACTTTCTTCTCCAGGTAAAGTGCTTCCGCAGGAGTTTCAAATCCTGCCCCGCATAAAACGCCATGAGCCGATGACATGCTTGCTGAAAACGCCTCATTATCGACAGGAAAAACTGAAAGCTTTCCTATGTGATAAGGCTTTTTTGTATGCTTGGAAAACAGATGCCAGTGTACGTTGGCAAAGCGCAGGAACAACTTGACAAGTTTCTTATCATCATACGCAGGCAAATAAACTGTATAATGACCTTTATCTGTGGGCTTCATGTCCCGGATACGTTTGCGAATTACCGGTGTGAAAATATTTTTATCGTATGAAGCAAAGTGAAATCCAACCCCGGCACGAACAGGCGCATAGTTATTCAGAAACCACGTTCCTACAGGATCGAAATGTTTGGGTTTTGGAACGTTAGGCAACAATAAAGAATACTGATGACTCAATGCAAAACACGGAACCTCACGTTTGTGACAGGCCCAGGCGGTGATGGCTTCAAAATCATTGATAACCAGATCATACTTTTCAACCGGAAATTCCTTGATCTCGCGCACAACTCTTTTAGAGCTGTTATTCTTGAAGGTTTTAAGAAAATCAATTCCGCCTTGTTTGCCAAAGAAAAAACTAAGGCCCTTCGATTTGTATTTTACGGGGAATGGCAATTTAATATCAGCCTGCGATCCACTTACAAAAAGATCAACCTTTCCATAGTTGGAAAGCAGTGGCGCTATCTCTTCCGCTCTTGCGATATGGCCATTGCCAGTTCCTTGTATGGCGTAGAGAATTTTCACTTTTTTGGTTTAAGTATTCGTTCCATCATTTCATTAAACAGCTCCTTATTATCAGACCCTTTAAACCTGCTCGGGAGTTTGATCTTCTGCGCTACTTTGTCATCGCGGTAATTGTAAATACTCCACGTTCCGCTGTGACACTCCAACGCTGTAAGATTTTCAATCCAATCTCCGGAATTGAGATAAACCACACTGCCCTTGTCTGTTGTTATCGTTTTCATCGCTGGCTTATGAATATGACCACATACAACATAGTCATATCCGTTGTCAATCGCAATTCCTGCTGCAGTAAGCTCAAAATTATCGATAAACTGAACGGCACTTTTTACACTATCTTTGATGCGTTTGGAGAGTGAGATTTTATCGCGGCCAAACTTTTGCAATACAAAGTTTACAAAGGTGTTAATATGGATAAGTGAATCGTAGCCTACAGCACCCAGTTTGGCAAGCCACCTGGCATGCTTCATGGTTACATCAAACACATCGCCATGAAATATCCATGCACGCTTCGAATTAATTTTCAGCAAGAGTTTATTTTCAATATGAAAAGATCCGAGACGAAATCCTGAAAACTTCCGTAACATTTCATCATGATTTCCGGTGAGGTAAATCACTTTCGTGTTTCGGGTCATGAGGCTGGTGATATGTTTTATCACTTGCATATGCGACTTAGGCCAATACCGCGTTGAGAACTGCCACATATCAATAATGTCGCCATTTAAGATCAATTTACCGGGGTCTATTGACTTAAGGTACCGGAGGAGCTCGGTGGCGTGGCAGCCGTAGGTACCGAGGTGAAGGTCTGATAAAATAACAATATCAACCTGGCGCTTTTTGGATTTTCCCATTTAACTGAGCCTGATCACCGTATAATATACAAAACTAATGGTCCACTTACTTACTAATTTATTCCCACATTATCATTTCATTAAATCACGACAATGGGGCTGGTTGGCTCGAGGGTGGTTGATTAGTCAAAATGATGCTTTGGGTAGGGTAAGCAAAATCAATTCCTTCTCGCTCAAACACATTGAAGATTTCCATATTTATCTTTTCCTGTAGATCCATGTATTGATTGTAATCCGCAGTTCCTACAAAATATACTACCTCATAATCGAGACTGGAGGCACCAAATTTCTGAAAATGTGCCCGATCGAAGGTAACCCCGGGCTGAGCTTCCACGATTCCTTTTATGAGTGTCGGTATCTTTTCCAACAGCTGAGCCGGGGTTTGATAAACGACACCCAATGAAAAGACAACCCTTCTTTGTTCCATTCGTTTGAAGTTGTGAATGCGCGAATTAGTGAGATCGCTATTGGAAAATACCAATTGCTCACCGGTAATACTTTTAAGTCGGGTTGTTTTAATGCCGATGTATTCCACGGTTCCTTTTTTATCGTCAACCGTAATAAAATCTCCAATTTCAAACGGCCGGTCAAAAAAGATCACAAAGTAATTGAACAGATCGCCTAAAATATTCTGAGCCGCGAGGGCGATCGCAATACCACCAATCCCTAACCCGGCAATGATTGTGGTGACATTATACCCCAGGTTATCAAAGAGAAGTAAAAGTCCGAGCATCCAGATAACACCATTAATAAGTAACATGATGCCATTAATCTGCTTCAGCTTTTCCAGGCCACCTTCCTGCCTGCCAATGAATGCTTCCAATGTCAGGCGGATCATGGATGAGATCATCTGGACCAGGTAAAAAATAAAAATTACGGCAAAGGCATTACCAATAATCTTAGTAACCTTTTCAGGCAACACCAGATAGGAAAGCCCCACATAAATCGCGACAAAATTCAGAATAGGAAGTCCGAATTTTTCAATACCACTGATTAAGTAGTCATCTAATTTCGTTTCCGTATTTTTCGTCCATTTTTTAATCTGATTGAGCATTCGTTTTCTGAATAAGCGAATGAAAATCATCGAACCAATAATGATAGCAAGGGCAATCAGGTAGTGCTCAACCGTATTGCCATAATATTCCTTCTCTAATACATTGTCCATAATCATTTCCATTAATCGGATACAAAAATAACACGACCAACCCTCTTACACGAATGCATTTGCGATTATCCTACCATTAAAGGAAATTATCTTCAATCATTCGTTTCTTTTACTAATTTTCCTACTCAACCATCGTGTAATGAAAAAATTAATTTTACTCCTGTTTATTAGTCCGCTGGCCATTGCTCAGCAACTTGCCCCGTTAACGGTTGAAAAAATTATGCGCGACCCAAAATGGATGGGAGTGGCACCTTCCAATGTAAATTGGTCGCATGACAGCAAACAACTCTACTTTAACTGGAATCCTGAAACCAACCCCGGGGATTCATTGTATTCTATTTCGCTCACCTATCGCACCCCGCAGAAAGTAAGTGCCTCTGCCAGACGCATGATGCCTGCATTTTCAGGTACGTACAATAAATCATTCACCAAAAAACTCTACGAAAAAAATGGCGATCTGTTTTTACTAGACATCCCCACTGGTAAAATCACACCCATCACGAACACCCTTGATCGCGAATCAAACGCCTCATTTTCATTCGATGAACGAAAAGTAATTTTTACTGCGAACAGCAATTTATTTAATTGGGAAATCAGTACGGGCACCTTTACCCAACTTACCGATTTTAAACGTGGTAGCAAACGACCCGATGCGAGGGTAAGTGAACAAGAAAAATGGTTGAAGACCGATCAGCTTGCCTATTTCGAAGTATTGAAACAACGCAGCGATAATCGTAAAGCCACCGACAAAAACCGAAAAGCGGATCAACCCAGGCGCCCCAAAGAAATATATCTTGAAGAAAAAAATATCAATAACCTTCAACTAAGTCCGGATGGAAATTTTATTACTTATGTGCTAACAAAAAGTGCGGCTGTTAAAAACACCATCGTACCCAACTATGTAACCGAGTCTGGATTTACCGAGGACATACCTGCGCGAACAAAAGTAGGAGGCGCACAAAGTGCTTCGGAATTATTTGTTTACGATATTATAAAGGACACGGTTATATCTGTGAAGACGGATGAGATCGCAGGCATCTTTGATTCACCCGAATACAAAAAAGATTATCCCGCCAAAGCAGTGAAAGCCGACACCAAAGAAAAGAAACCCGAAGCCCGGCCTGTTTCTCTTTCGGGATTGGTTTGGTCTGCCGATGGAAAAAATAATGTGCTTGTGTTACGTGCGCAAGACAATAAAGACCGCTGGATTGTATCGCTTGATCTCTCCACAAGAAAATTTAAACTGATCGACCGGCAACATGACGAGGCGTGGATTGGCGGACCTGGCACGGGTGGTTTTTTTGGGGGTGCCAACATGGGGTGGCTGGCAGATAATAAATCCGTTTGGTTTCAATCAGAAGAGAGCGGGTACTCACATTTATATGTGGCTGATTTCACGACCGGAAAAAAGCAAGCCTTAACTTCGGGCAAGTATGAAGTGCAGTCTGTCCAGCTGTCGCGCGATAAGAAATTCTTTTATATAACGACTAACGAAGTTCATCCCGGTGAAAAACACTTTTATAAACTCCCGGTATCGGGTGGCAAAGCAGAAAAGCTAACCGCAATGACGGGGGCCCATGAAGTTTCGCTTTCTCCCGATGAAAAATGGATCTCTTACCGTTATTCTTATAGCAACAAGCCATGGGAACTTTATCTGCAAGAAAATAAAACGGGAGCAAAACCAATACAAATTACCAACTCACTCACGGCAGAATTTAAATCCTACAACTGGCGCGATCCGGAAGTAACTACTTTTAAAGCGCGCGATGGGGCCGATGTGTACACGCGCATCTACAAACCAGAAAAACCCAATGGTGCAGCGGTGATCTTTGTACATGGCGCAGGCTATCTGCAAAATGCACACAAGTGGTGGAGCAGTTACTTTCGCGAATATATGTTTCATAATTTGTTAATTGAGAAAGGGTACACGGTGCTTGACTTGGATTATCGGGCCAGTGCCGGGTATGGTCGTGATTGGCGCACAGGCATCTATCGTTTTATGGGCGGAAAAGATTTAACCGACAATGTAGATGGTGCAAAATGGCTTACAGAAAAACATAACATTGACCCCAAACGCATCGGTGTGTACGGAGGTTCTTATGGTGGCTTCATTACGCTGATGGGTATGTTTACTACTCCGGACGTATTTGCCGCGGGTGCAGCCCTCCGACCAGTGACTGACTGGGCACAATACAATCACGGGTACACGGCCAACATTTTAAATGTTCCTTACCAGGATAGTGTCGCCTACGCAAAAAGTTCTCCGCTTTATCATGCCGAAGGTTTAAAAGGCCATTTGTTAATCTGCCATGGTATGGTGGATGTGAATGTTCATTTTCAGGATGCTGTAAAACTTTCGCAGCGATTGATTGAATTAGGCAAAGACAATTGGGAGTTGGCCGTTTATCCGATGGAAGACCACGGCTTTGTTGAACCCAGTAGTTGGACGGATGAATACAAACGCATTTTGAAGTTGTTTGAGGAGCATTTGAAATAAGATATTTGAATATTTTTTTTGAACCACCAAGACTCGAAGTCACTAAGATTCACTAAGAGCTTTGTGCAACTTTGTGTTCTTTGAGCCTTCGTGGTTCAAATTACTTTGTTATGAAACTCTCTGAAGACTATACTGCCATCCTTATTACTATTGTACTGATTCTCATCGCCTGGTCAGGAATTACATTTTGGTTTCCGTCCATTGCCTGGAACAATATTTCAGAATTGACAACTGCAATCAGAGCCATTTCATGGCTGAATATTATCATCCTCATTGGTTTGTCGTTTCTGATTATCTGGATATCCTCCTTCTTAAAAAGCGAAATACTTTCGCTCAAAGCCGTTGAAGGATATCTTTTTATTTTTCTCATCACGTTAATCGCCCACATTCTTACAGGCTTCGGTCCTGCCAAAAGTATCGGCCTTGAAATTGTAATTTTCAGTTTGCTCATCGGCTTGTTTATCTCCAATGTGCTTTCCGTTCCTGCCTGGGTGAAGCCCGTTTTGCAAACCGAACTCTACATCAAAATCGGGTTGGTGTTGTTGGGCTGTGGCATTTTGTTTGGCGACATTATGAAAGCGGGCTCGCTGGGCATGATTCAATCGATCATCGTTGTTCTTGTAGTGTGGCAATTTTGTTTCTGGCTTGGAAAAAAATTCGGACTGGATGATGAATTCCGGACCATGCTCTCAAGTGCAGTAGCCATCTGTGGGGTATCGGCTGCCATTGCTACTGCCGGTGTAATCAAAGGCGACAGCAAAAAACTTTCTTACGTGATTTCGCTGGTGTTGATCACCGCTATACCCATGTTACTGTTTATGCCTTACATCGCGAAAACAATGGGATTAAATGACGCAACAGCCGGTGCCTGGATGGGCGGCACCATAGACACAACCGGAGCTGTTGTGGCTGCAGGCAACATGCTGGGGGAAGAAGGTTTAAAGTATGCTACCGTGGTTAAGTTTTCACAAAATGTTTTACTCGGTCTGGCTGCATTTGCCATTTCTGTTTACTGGACCTACACGAAAAAAGAAACATCTGATAAACCTACAGCTGCCATGATCTGGGATCGTTTCCCAAAATTTGTAATTGGATTTATCTTCGCCTCCCTGATTTTTTCCTTTTTACTTCCTGCAGAGTTGGTAAGCACTTTAAAAACACCCTTAAAAAATATTCAAACTTTTTGGTTTGCGTTGGCCTTCACTTGCATCGGATTAGAAACACGCTTTGCAGAAATATTTAATAAGGATTCAAAAAAACCGGCCGCTGTATTTCTGATCGCACAGGTTTTTAATATTTTGGTTACACTGTTAGTGGCTTGGATTATTTTTGGATAACGATTATTTAATTGACTTGAAATCAAGTCAATTTTTGTATATTTTTGACTTAAATTCAAGTCAATGGATTTAGGACGATTATACTCCTTTCAGGAAAATCTGGTTAAATCAACCAGCTCGGATTTTTCGCGATTTCTTTTCGATGAAGTGAAATGGAAACAGCGAATGATTGGTATTCGTGGACTTCGAGGTACCGGTAAAACCACGCTATTGTTGCAGTATCTTAAATTTAATCTAAAAGGAAAAGGATTGTATGTAACGGCCGATCACCCATGGTTTTATGATCATCGTTTACTTGATCTTGCTGAAATCCTGGATAAGGAAGGTATACAGGTGCTATTAATTGATGAGATCCACAAATATCCCAATTGGTCACGCGAGTTGAAGAATATTTATGATGGATTTCCTGCTTTGCAAATTGTCTTCACAGCATCCTCTGCTTTGGAGATACAAAAAGGCGAAGCAGACTTAAGCAGAAGAGTGATATCCTACGAACTGCCAGGCATGTCGCTTCGAGAATATGTAAATTTTACACAAAAGATAACACTGCCGAAACTATCCTTCAGTGAATTAGTAACTAACCCCGGTGATTTTGTACGCCAACTACCAAAATCATTTAAACCACTGCCGCTTTTCAGAAAATATCTTCAAACAGGATATTTCCCTTTTAGCAAAGATGAGGACGATGATCTTTTTTCTATTAAACTAAATCAGGTGATTAATACCGTGCTTGAAACCGATCTGGCAAGTATCGAACAATACACCGCCAGCAATGTAATTCAGATAAAAAAACTGTTAGGAGTTATCTCAGAGACGGTACCTTTTACCCCAAACATTGCAGCATTGGCAGGTAAAATGAAAATGGGCCGGGATACGGTAAATATGTTTTTACTTCACCTTGAACGAGCCCGAATTCTTAATCTTTTGCATTACTCCACGAAAGGAATAGCAGCACTTCAAAAACCAGATAAAATTTATTTGGAAAATACCAATCTCAGTTATGCCCTCAAAGACCAACCAGAAATAGGATCTCTTCGCGAAACCTTCTTCCTGAATCAGGTACGAAATTCAAAACATCAAATTCACCTAACGAAAGAAGGCGACTTTATAGTCGACAAGAAATGGACATTTGAAGTAGGTGGAAAAACAAAAAAAGATCTTCAAATTAAAAATGTAAAAAACGCTTTTCTCGCACTGGATGAAATCGATCAGGCCTACCAGAATCGAATTCCACTTTGGCTCGTGGGGTTTTTATATTAGTTTATTCACTCGCTGAACTGCCACCAAAACTACACACAAAGAAGTTTTTTTATGGCGAAAATAAATGGTTAGATTAGTAAATCATTCCAAACAAACCTCAATTCATAAAAGGAATAAAATCATGAAAACTCTTTTCAGCGTCATTTTAGCGCTACTCATCACGGTGTCTGTATCCGGCATGGACATTAAAGATACCCGCATGATGAGTCAGCCAGCAGTAAGTGATACCCATGTGGCGTTCATTTATGCAGAAGACTTGTGGGTTGCCAACATCGATGGCAGCAATCCAAGAAGACTCACCGTAGATGAAGGGGTAGAATCACTGCCTTCTTTTTCGCCCGATGGAAAACTGATTGCTTTCAGTGCACAATATGATGGCAATATCGATGTGTTCACGGTTCCCGTGGAAGGTGGTGTGCCCACGCGCCTCACATTCCATCCGGGTGGTGACCTAACCCGCGGATTTACACCCGATGGAAAACACGTGATCTTTGCATCACAACGAACCGTTTTCACCAATCGCTATCACCAGCTTTTCACCGTGTCTGTCAAGGGTGGTTTTCCGGTACAGATTGAACTTCCTAATGCGTTTAATGGTGTCTACTCGCCCGATGGAAAGATGATTGCCTATTCACCCATCGCACCGCGTTACTCACAATGGAAACATTATCGCGGTGGTACCATCTCTACACTATGGATTTTCTCTACGGGAGATAAAAGTGCTATCAAAATTCCACAACCTCAGGAAGGCTGCAACGACTCTGATCCTATGTGGATCGGCAACAGCGTTTATTTTCGAAGCGATCGCAGCGGTGAGTTTAATCTATTTGTTTATGATGTTACCAGTAAAAATGTTACTCAGGTAACTAACTTCACCGACTTCCCTGTGGTAAATGCCGGGTATAATAAAACCAGGATGGTGCTTGAGCAATCCGGCTATCTGCACGTACTCGAAGCAAATGCTACCACACCCAAAAAATTAACCATCGGCATTGCGGCTGATTTACTGGAGCTACGGCCACGTTTTGTAAAGGGTGGAAATTATATCCGTAGTGGCGACATCTCACCCACCGGCATGCGCGTGGTGTTTGATTTTCGTGGTGAAATCGTTACGGCTCCGGCCGAAAAAGGTGATGCCCGCAATATTACGCTTACAACAAATGCCCATGAAAAATATCCTGCCTGGTCGCCCGATGGAAAATCCATCGCATACTTTTCAGATGCATCCGGAGAATATGAACTTCATATCAAATCGCAGGAAGGCAAAGGCGATGTAAAAGCTATCCGGTTAACAGGCGCTGGCTTTTATGCGTATCCCCATTGGTCGCCCGATGGTAAGAAGATTGCCTATGTAGACAACAGCCGCAGCATCTATGTGATGGACGTTGCCACTGGTGCATCAAAAAAAATTGATTCCGATGAATTGTATTCTCCCGGAATATTCCGCGAACTGTTTGGAAACTGGAGTGCCGACTCAAAATGGATTGCCTATGATAAGGTGACAGAAACAAATTTCAAACGGGTTTACCTGTACTCCATAGATCAGGCAAAAACATTTGCCGTTACTGATGGCTTAAGCGATGCCAGCGAACCAAAGATTGACCCAAGCGGAAAGTACCTGTACTTCTTTGCCTCCACCGATGCCGGCCCTGTTGTAAACTGGTTCGATCAGTCCAATAATGATATGCGTGCAAGTAGCGGAATCTACCTCGTTACACTTCAAAAGAATACCCTTTCACCTTTTGCAAAAGAGAGCGATGAAGAAACGGTGAAAACAGAAAACCCGGAAGCTGCATCCATTGATAAAACCAAAACCGAAAAGAAAGTGTCTGAGCCTGCTAAGCCCGTTAAAACTTTGCAGGTTGATTGGGACGGAATCCATACGCGCATCATTGACATACCCGTGAAGCCCGGAAACCACAGTCTATTAAATGTAGCCAAAGAGGGAGAACTTTATTATGTAGTGTATGAATACAACTCCAACAATCCCGGCAAACTTCATAAGTATGATCTCGCCAAGCGCAAGGATACCGAAGTGATGGAGCTGAATGATTACGTGATTTCAGCCGACACAAAAAAGATGTTGTATCGAAAAGGAAACACTTTTGGAATAACGAATACCGGAGAAAAACCGGAAGCCGGAAAAGGAATCATCAACACTAACGATATCCAGGTAAAAATTGATCCACCAGCTGAATGGGCACAAACTTTTGATGAAGCGTGGCGCGTGAACCGCGACTATTTCTATGATCCGGGTATGCATGGAGCCGACTGGGCTGCGATGAAAAAGAAGTACGCACAATTCTTACCTCACCTCGCCTGTCGTGGTAACCTGAACACATTAATTGAATGGATGTGTAGCGAACTGGTGGTAGGTCACCATCGCCTGCAAGGTGCCGGGGATCGTGTAGGGGCACCGGAACAAGTACCGGGCGGATTGCTTGGTGCCGACTACACCATCAACAACAATCGCTACCAGATAAAAAAGATTTATGGCGGACTAAACTGGAATCCGGAAATGAGATCACCCCTCACCGAGCCGGGTATCAACGCGACTGAAGGCGAATACATCTTAGCGGTGAATGGAAAAGAAGTGACCGCTGCACAAAACCTGTTTAGCTTTTTTGAAAACACGGCCGGCAAAATTGTTGAACTCACCATCGGTGCAAACCCTAATCTGACCGGCTCACGCACAGTGAAAGTAGTACCTGTTGCTGGTGAAGCCTCACTGCGCAACCGCGATTGGGTAGAAGGTAATCTTAAGAAAGTTACCGAAGCGACCAAGGGCCAGGTTGCTTACGTGTATGTGCCGAACACCGCTGGTGCGGGTCACGAATATTTTAAACGTTACTTCTATCCACAAGCTAATCGAAAGGCAATCATCATTGACGAGCGCTTCAATGGGGGCGGACAAATTGCGAACTACTACATCGACCTGTTACAACAGCCCTATCATTCGCATTGGAATACCCGCTACGGAAAAGATTTCAAAACCCCGAGTGCTTCTATACAAGGCCCGAAGGTGATGTTGATTGATGAGACAGCCGGTTCCGGTGGCGACATGCTACCGTGGATGTTCCGCAAATTTAAGGTAGGAACGCTGGTAGGTAAACGCACGTGGGGCGGACTGGTAGGTGTGTTGGGGTTTCCTGAATTTATTGATGGCGCTTCTGTTACTGCTCCCAACTTAGCCATCTGGACACAAGATGGATTTATTGTTGAGAATATAGGCGTGCCACCTGATGTAGAAGTAGAACAACTACCGGGCGAAGTCATCAAAGGAAACGATCCGCAATTGTTGAAGGCAATTGAAATTGCCCTTGACGAATTAAAGAAAAATCCTCCGGCAGAACCCAAGCGACCTGCTTACCCGGTACGGGTGAAGAAATAGTAGTAAACTTTAAATCAAGTCAACCTGCACCAGGATTTCGGTTAATAAATAAAAAGCAACTCATTTCAGAGTTGCTTTTTTTTGAAGCCTTCTGGTGAAATGTCATACCCTGCCTGCTCCGCCACCGGGCGGATTCGGCATAGGCAGGCGGTCAAGTTAACCGAATAATTAAAATACACCCACTACAAAACGCGAACCTGCCTTTGTCGGCAGACAGGCCGGAATCCAGTGGAAGTGAAATACGTTTTAATAAAATATTCAACTCACCAGAACGAGATACCGGTTCGGGTTTGTAGCAATTCAATCATGGAAATAGTAATCACCCGACCGGTATGACAGCTTCGTAGTCTGTAGCGCTATACATGAAATGTCATTCCCTGCCAGCTGCGCCACCTGGCGGATTCGGCATAGGCAGGCGGTCAAGTTACCATTCGGTATCGAGTGGAAGTGAAAAACGTTTCAATAAAATATTTAACTCACCCGAACGAGATACCGGTTCGGGTTTGTAGCAATTCAATCATGGAAATAGCAATCACCCGACCGGTATGACAGTTACATACTATAACGAGCGCATGTAACTATAAAAAAATCTACTCACCCTTTAACCCGCAGCGATGTAACATCTAAACTCTTCATCACCCGCATCCGGTACGCCTGCATGGCAAACTCGCCAAGTTTTTCTGTAAGCTTATGATTGACATACGCACCCACCACGGCACCAATGCCGGGAACAAGCTGCAACAACTTCGCAAGGTCAATGTAATCGCGATACTCTTGTTGAAAGTTCCGCCAGTCAAATTCCTGCATGGTAGCCGGCAAAGTATTCACATATTTATCCCAGCCCTCAATAATCGCATACGTCTGCTGCCGCCCTTTCTGACTGCTAAACGTAAGTTGAAAGATGTGCAGAATATACAACCGCTCTTTATAATCATTTACATCGAACCCATACACGGCCGCGATCTCAAACAACATCTTGATCTTCACCGTAAGCCACAACGGAAAATCTGCCAGGCCCAATAAAATTCCTCCGGCTCCGGTAATGGCTCCTTCCGCAGTGGCCGTATTGCGATAGACTTTTATTTTTTGTCGTGCAGCCATTTCGCGGGCCACAAACTTTACTTCCTGCATAGGTTTGGGATTGATAAACCCTGACCCTGCCAACACACCCCGCACCATCTGCTTGATGGCAGCAGTAAAAACCTGGTGTACCTTTTCCGGAATAATTTTATTCATGCGCGTTTGCAAACTCTTCGATAGTTTGTTGATCAGCGAAGGCCGCTGCTTCATCTTCTTCTGCCAGCGTGCCAGTTCCAGTAATACATCTTGTTCATATTGGCTCATACTGTCTCGTGCGCATTTATCGTGCCGTTTGAGTTATTTTAAGTACCGCAAAGGCCTGCTGCTCCGCCACATGGCGGATTCGGCAAAGGCAGGCGCTAAGACGCAAAGTTTTGAAAACACCCGATGCCTTCGCCCTCCTTGCGCCTTCGCGCCTTCGCGGTTAATTTTGCCTTGACAAAAAATATACTCACGTTGTAAACATGCCTATTAAAGTTAAAGTAAGAACAATCTACCATTGTTCATTGGAACGGGCTTTCAAAACACCGATGCTATGTGATATCTCAAAAGTTCACACGGGCTATGGTGTTATGCCAAAAGTAACTCATTGCACCGAAGACGAGCATTGGGGACAACCCGGCTATGGTAAAAAAGTATTTGTTGCTAAGTCGTTAACTCAAAAAGGCGGGTGGGGTTCAATGGATAAAGTAATAGAGCGAATTGAAAACAAGTATTGGAAAATTGAAGTCAGCGAATTTCAGTCGTGGATGCTGGGGTTTTCAAAATTTACGGGCGAGTGGCAAACCACCGAAATAGAAAACAATAAAATTTTAGTAGCGTACACCTATACCTTGCATTCCGATGTCGCTTTGCTGTATCCACTCAACTGGGTGTTTGCCAAAACCTTTTGGAAAGTTTATATGAGAAGAGTATTGGAAAATATAAGGCAAATGGCATACAACCATGAACCTTATTTGTATGAATGAAAATTAGCCGCTTCGTGGCACTAGCAAACTCGCTCGCGGTGACATTTCATAGTATGCGTATCTTTCTATGACATGTCATTGTGGGCAAGCATGATGAGGTGTTGATCGAAAATGAATTCCAATTATTTACTTATGCATTGCCATCAGGTTCTGGCTCGACCCGCAATCCCGTAGAACGTAGCACAGTGCATTTCATAGCTTCACTCGCATTTCACTTCATCGGGATCGCGGGTCTCTCCCGATAGTCATCGGGATCGCCCGCGATGACAACTTCATTGGAGGCTGCGCTCTATCCAATCATAATGTCATTGCGGGCAAGCTTGATAAAATGATGATCGTAAGAGAATTCTAATAATTTAATTTACATCAAGATCAAGCACTGGCGCGACCCGCAATCCCGTGAATCGTAGCACAGTCCATGTGACAGTGTAGTCACCTTTATTCAACGATCAAACTTCTTATACATCTCAAATTCCTTCGGATCATACCAGGCTGCACTAAGATCTTTCCAATCAGGATTTGTAGTTTCAATCAACTCCTCCTTCCATTGGCGTTGATACTTTTTCAATTGCTTTTCGCGATGAATCGCATTCTTTATTTCGCCAATCTCTTCGTAGTAAACTAGGTTACTGCAATTATACTTCGCGGTAAAGCTACGTTTGTCTCTTTTCACCTTATGATCAAACACACGACTTTCAAGATCGTTGGTGACACCTACATAAAGCACCGTGTGCCGATCATTAGTCATGATGTAGACGTAGTAGGTCATTGAATAAAGTTAAGTACAGAGTGAGGTATTTCATAGTATTTAGTGCATTTCACTTCAACGGGATCGCGGGTCTCGTTTTTGAAACGCGTAATAGGTAGGAAACCCGGTTAACTCGCCCGCGATGACATTTCAGATTCCCTGAGATGCTGGTCGCATCACGATTTCACTCCTGTTGTCCAATAAAATCTCTGTGACTTGCCACCCCTTTCGGTTACCTTTAGCAAGATTTAATCGTAACGTTGTATGATCAAGAACGCCTTCCCCTTACTAAGAACAACCCTTGTCATGATGTTGCTCATCGGTTTGCTCGCATCATGCAAAACCAAAGAGACCCTACAAAAAGAATTCTTTGTCATAGAAAGTGAAGGCACCCAACTAAAAGTAGAAACCGTTACCGACAGCATCACTATTCCATTTGGTATGGACTTTTTGCCTGGCGGCAGATTGCTGGTATCGGACCGGGCCGTTGGAAAAATGATGATCGTTAACACAGAAACCGGAGCGAAAGAATTGCTACAAGGCGTTCCTCCGGTAATAGGCCAGGGCGATGGCGGCCTGCTTGACATTCTGGTTCATCCTGATTACAAGAATAATGGTTGGATCTATTTTTCTTACAGCGAAGGCGACACCACAGCTAATACCATGGTGGTAGATCGTGCCAAGCTAGACGGACTAAAACTCGTTGCCCGTGAAAGATTATTTACAGCCTTACCTTATTATAAAAAGCCCCTTCACCATGGTTCGCGCCTTGTGCTTACCGATGGCTACCTCTACATAGCCATGGGCGAAAAAACAGACCTGCAGGATTCCGCACAAACATTAAACAATCATCTTGGTAAAGTGCTACGCATCTATGAAGATGGACGAGTGCCTGAGGATAACCCCTATGTTGGTAAACCTAACACCAAGCCAGAAGTATGGAGTTACGGACTTCGCAATCCAAACGGGCTAACGCTAAATCCGTTTACCGGAGAATTGTGGGAACACGAGCACGGCCCCATGGGTGGCGATGAAATTAATATTATCAAACCCGGTTTGAATTATGGCTGGCCTGTGATCACCTACGGACTAAACTACGACAGCACCAAAGTGGGTGAAGGCATAACCACAAAAGAAGGAATGGAACAACCTCTGTATTATTACAAACCTTCCATTGCGCCCAGCGGCATGCAGTTTTATACTTCTGATGTTATCTCTGTATGGAAAGGAAATTTATTCATTGGCTCGATGGTGCTAAGGCACCTGAACAGGCTGGTAATTGAAAACAATAAAGTGATCAAAGAAGAACGTTTACTCACTGATAAAAACATGCGTGTACGTTCCGTAAAACAAGGCCCCGATGGTTATTTATACCTGGGTGTTGATGGCGGAAAAATTCTCAGGATTATGTCCGGGCAAAGCGATAAACCCTAAAATCCATCCCCTTTTATTTGCCTTTGGTCGGTGTTATTCTGTGTGTCATTGCCTGCTCCGCCAAATGGCGTATACGTTATCCCATCAATGAGATCGCGGGTCGCGTTTTGTGTTGTAGTTGTTGTGTTTAAGATTAGGTTAACTTGCCCGCGATGACATTTCAAATAGTTTGTGTACTTCTTATTCTGTGTGTCATTGCGGGCAAGTGTGAAAAATTGATGATCGAAGAATGCGTTTTGTAATTTTACTGTGCATTTTTATTAAGAACTGGCGCGACCCGCAATCCCGTGGAACGTAGCACGAATCCTGTTTCACTTCAACTAGATCGCGGGTCTCGTTTTGAAATACGTAACAGGTAGAAAACCTGTTAACTCGCCCGTGATGACATTTCAAATAAGGAGCCTTTCAATGACATGTCATTTGCCCCTGGTCGGTGTTATCACCGACCATCCCGGTCATAAACTTCCCCATTAGAGATGTACCTCCACTTCTTGTCTCATTTTTGCAAAACTTAAATTATCCCTATCTTCAACATCACGCTTAACCCAAACCCCGGCCCTTCCTCCATGAAACCACTCAAAAATATTTTCATGCTGCTATTGGCAGCACTCATCACCACATTCGCTGCAGCACAAAACTGGGCCGCGCTCGATGCCGTAGTCTATAACAACAAGGCCGACAAATATTTTTTCTTCTTTGGTAAATACTTTGTCGTCAAAGAACGCGGCCAATACATTGACGGCCTGCCCTTGCTCATCACCGATGAGTGGGAGAATTTTCCGAAGTCGTGGGCCGGTGGAAACCTTGATGCCGTGTGCTACAGTGCCGACAACGACAAATACTATTTTTTCAAAGGCGATGAAGTGGCCGAAACCACCGTTACCAAAATAAACGGGTTGGGTGCACCTATAAAATTCCCTACACAAAAACTTAGCAAGCCGGTAAAAATCTCGAACGAAAAAGGATTCCCCGGCATCCCGTGGACGAGCATCGATGCCGTTACCTACAACAGCGAAACAAAAACCTACTACTTCTTTAAGGACAATGACTACGTCTCTAAAAAAAGAGGCGAACCCGTTGACGCCCGCATTCGCAAAAGCGGTGTAGATGGATTTAAAAACCTGCACGCCACGCGCCCCATCAAAGCCGTTGACTACAGTGCCGATAACAAAGCTTATTATTTCTATTGGGATGAATACTACATGACCAAAGTGCAGGGCGAAGACATCAAGCCCGGCACTCAACCCCGCACCTATGCAGGCGATGGTCAAAAAGGATTTGAGTGGGCCGAACGCAGCAACAACAACTTTGTAGGCCTCGCCAACGAAGCCGGCTATGTTGCCAACTTCAAAGTGTCGTGGAAAGCCGGTGGTAAAAATGATAGCTGGACAAAGAAAGGCGTTGCGCTCACCTATGAAAAACGCCTCGCCCTTCCCAAAGATGCTACCGACATCACCATCACTTCCTGGGTGTACGATGCATTAGCAGATGATAAAAACGGACCGCGCATCTTCAGCGACAACATGAACATCCCGCCCAACAAATGGTATAAAGTATATGGCACCGTGTTCGAGCCCAAACATAAAGTCGATAAAAAATCAACCAACATCGTGGGCAGCGTGTCTTCCTTCTTTACCAAAGACATAGGCAATGCGGTTAACGATGCCGGAAAGTTTTTTGAAGACAACCTGCAGGAAGCAGAATACCAAGCCGTGAAGCTGCTGGCGCAGGCCGACCTTAAAACGAAAAAGAAAGTGATTGATGATTTCAGTACCGCTGCTTCCAAAGTAATTACCGACCAGGCATTCATCATGGGGCTGCTACGCGTGGCCAAAGCCAAAGATCCTAAAATGGCCGAAGATGTAATGAAGCAACTCGTTAACCGGCCCGAGTGGAACGAAGTAAAGAAAGCACTCGAATTTAAATCGATGAGTGTGGGCTTCACATCGGGTGCCTCCACGGTTATTGGTATGGAAGGCAGTTATGGGTATGGCATTGCCATGGCCGCACCCAACAAAGTAAAAGGGTATGCCGGTCTCGATGGAAGCCTCGGTATACAGGATGGTCTCGGCATTGGTTGTCAGTTTGGTATCTGGAAAAGTCCGCCCGATAAATTAAGTGGCAACTCGGTAGCTGTTAATGTTGAAGCCGGTGCGGGTGTAGGCGTATCAGTTTCTATTGTATATGATGTAACACTCGATGCCAGCAATACACCCCAGTTTTCATTCTCAGGTATTGTAGTTACTCCAGGCATTGGCGCAGGCGTAGGCGCTTCGCTGGGTACGGGTTATTCGTGGGTGTTTTAAATAGCTGAAAGCTTTAAAGTCTGAAAGTTTAAAGCAAATTCAACCTTGCCCTTGGTCGGTAGGTTAACTTGTTCGGAATGACACTTCATAGGAGGCTCCGCTCCCAATCATAATGTCATTGCGGGCAAGCATGATGAATGGTTGATCGAAAAACAAATTTTATAACTTATTGTGCATTCTGATCAAGCTCTGGCGCGACCCGCAATCCCGTAAGTACAACGCGAATGCATGTCGTAGATTAAATCGCATTTCACTTCATCGGGATCGCCCGCGATGACACTTCATAGAAGACTGCGCTCCCCAATCATGCTGTCATTGCGGGCAAGCGTGATAAATCAACAATCAAAAAAATACTTTCATAATTTAACAAACTCAAAAATCACGCTCTGGCCCGACCCGCAATCTAGTGAAACGCAGCACGATCGTATTTCATAGTAATTAGTGCATTTCACTTCATCGGGATTCCGGCTCGCGTATTGAAGCACGGTGTCGTGTTTTTATCTGGGTTAACTTGGCCGGAATGACACTTCTATAGGAGGCTACGCTACCAACCATAATGTCATTGCGGGCAAGCATGATAAATCAACAATCAAAAAAATACTTTCATAATTTAACAAACTCAAAAATCAAGCTCTGGCGCGACCCGCAATCTCGCGTAGCGTAGCACACCATTTCATAGCTTCCTTGCATCTCACCTCAAAGGGATTCCGGCTCGCGTATTGAAGCACGGTGTCGTGTTTTTATCTGGGTTAACTTGGCCGGAATGACACTTCATAGAAGAACTCGCTCCCCAATAAATAATGTCATTGCGGGCAAGCATGATAGAGTAATGATTGAAAAACGAGTTTTATAATTTCATTGTGCATTCTGATCAAGCACTCGCGCGACCCGCAATCCCGTGAAACGTAGCACGAATACTGTTTAACTTCAACGGGATCGCGGGTCTCTCCCGATAGCCATCGGGATCGCCCGCGATGACACCTTAATTTTGAAATCCTCAAACCCCCATTACACAACCGGCAACAAAGCGTGACAAAACCCACTCACCGCTACCACACATTTATTTAGCTTTGCCACCCTGTGAAAAACTCCCTGCAAAAAATATTTTTCATCACCGCATTCGCGGGCCTCAACACCCTAGCGGCAGCGCAAAACAAACCCGGGGCGGAAGTCCACATCAAAAAAGCCAAAGGCGAAATAAAACTCGATGGCGTACTCGATGAACCCGACTGGCTCGCAGCCGATGCCGCATCAAACTGGTTTCTCAACTACCCGGTCGATACCGCGCTATCACCCTTTCAAACCGAAGCCCGCCTTACCTTCAACGACCAGTATCTCTATATCTCCTTCGTATGCTACGATGATCAGACCCCCGACCTCATCAATTCGCTGCGCAGGGATTTTGATTACGAACGCAACGACAACGTAGGCTTAAACATCGGTCCTTTCAACGACCGCATCAACGGATTCTTCTTTGTGCTTACCCCCGCTGGCGTGCAAATGGAAGGCACCGTTTCCGGTGGCGGCAACTCCGAAGGTTCCTACAACATCTTCTGGGACAACAAGTGGTATAGCCACGTAGTGCGCTATCCCGATAAGTGGGTGTGCGAACTCGCCATTCCTTTTAAGAGCTTCCGCTACAAAGCGCTGCCCGAATGGAACATCACCTTCGACCGCCTCGATAAAAAACGAAACATGAAGTCATCCTGGATCCATACACCCATTCAATACACCACAGGGTCATTTGCTTACTCCGGTCAACTCGTGTGGGACGACCCCGTGCCACAACCTCACACCAATATTTCCTTGATTCCTTTTGTAGCCGGTGGCATGGCGCAAAACAATGAAGTGGATCCCAAAGAAAAAGATGCTGAACTGCGCGCGGGCATCGATGCCAAAGTAAGCGTTACTCCCTCGCTCAATCTCGACCTTACCTACAATCCCGATTTCTCGCAGGTAGAAGTTGATCAGCAAGTCATCAACCTCACGCGCTTCGAATTTCAGTTTCCCGAGCGCAGGCAATTCTTCCTGGAAAACAGCGACCTGCTGGCCAATGCTGGCTTTCCCTCATCACGATTATTTTTCTCGCGAAGAATAGGACTGGTGCAAGACACCACCGGGTTGTTCAGCCGCGTGCCCATTGCCTTTGGTGCACGACTCAGCGGCTCCATCAACAAGCGGTGGCGCGTGAGTGCACTCGAAATGCAAACGCGCGAAAAATTATCATCGGGGTTGCCCGCGCAGAATTACATGGCCGCTACCGTGCAGCATAACTTCTGGAAACAATCCAGCGTGTCGGTCACCTATGTGGATAAACAATCGCTGCATGTGCAGGCAGCCGATTCACTCAAATACTTTCACGAAAGTATTTTTCTGAAACCCAACGGAGGCACCTCTGTGCCCAACACCTACAACCGCGTGCTGGGTGCCGACCTCGAGTTGCTCAGTTCCGACAACCGTTGGTATAGCAGCTCTTACTTCGCCAAATCATTCGATCAATACCAAACCAATAACACACTGAGCGGTGGTGCCTTCGTGCGCTACTCCGTGCGCCATGTGGAAGTGGCAGGCGGCTCCACGTTTGTGGGCGAAAACTTCAATGCCGAAGCAGGCTTCGTTCCCAGCTATGGAGTTTACCCCGGGCAGGTAAACGTCTTTACCGACTTCGCCTATAAAATATATCCGCGCAATACCGGCATGGTGGTGATGGGGCCCGTGTTCAACGCCACTCAAACCTATTTGCCCACCGGCACCCTTACCGATCGCAACTATGCGCTCGGCTACAGCTTCCGGTTTCTTAACACCGCCACGCTTAAGTTTACCTACAACTATGTGTACAGCAAACTCACCAACAGCTTTAACCCCATCAACCCCGATGACTACATCAACTTTAAGACGGGCGAAGAATACGCGTGGCAGTTTGCAAACCTCACGGTGCAAACCAACACGCGCAAAACCGTAAACTTCACCGGCCAAACCAGCTATGGTGGTTTTTATAACGGCACCAACTGGAATGTGCGGGGCGAGCTCAGCGCGCGCTATCAACCCTATGGCAACATTGCGTTGCGGGTCGATTACAACGATGTGCGGCTGGCCGATGGTTACGGAGCCGAAAAATTATTTCTCATTGGCCCGCGGCTCGATCTTACGTTTACCGACAAAATATTTCTGACCACCTATGTGCAGTATAACAACCTGCTCGACAACATGAACCTGAACATGCGGTTTCAGTGGCGCTACCAGCCCGCCAGCGATTTCTTTATTGTGTACACCGAAAACTACCTGCCCGCAACCCTGGCCAGCAAAAACCGCGCACTGGTGTTTAAGTTTACCTACTGGTTAAATCTTTAATACCATTTATAATTCAATGTTCAAAGTTCAATGTTGAAAGGAGGTTGCAGCAGTTCGAATCTTAAATTTTGAACTTTAAACTTTGAATTTCCTTTGGCGTGCCCCTCGTGCCTCGGGTCGGGCTATACACTCCAAGTCCTCGCTCGTTCCTCGCTGTGGGCTTTCCGTTTCTATCCCTCACGCGGAGTGAGTATCTTTAACCATGGATGTGCACGAACCGGAAGTGAGGAGTTATAACATCAGTCAATGAACAACTCATTATGATTATAAAGACTAAAATTGGAGTGAGAATCAAAGAGCTTCGAATGAAGAAAGGACTTACTCAGGAAGCACTAGCATGGAAGTCTGATGTGGATAGAACATTCATGAATCATGTTGAAAATTCAAAAAGAAATGTATCTGTTGATACTTTAGAAAAGATCATCTGCAATGGACTTGAATGTAGCTTTAAGGATTTTTTCAATTCGGATCTATTTAGCAATAAGAATAAGCTATGATTAATTTTCAAGAGGTTTTAATTATAAATGATCAGCCAACGACTTGCCCAAAGTGTGGAGTGCGAACAGAAATAGTGCTGGACCTATCGCACACAACAAATCAAGTCCAGATACATAAATGTTTTAATGAGGAATGTAATTATCAATTCGTAGTTGAAAAAGATTAGCTTACCTTTAGAATTGTCTTCAGCTTTAAATCGATGCTAAATTATTATTTCAGTGATTCAATAAGATCCTTTCTTCAAAAGAGCACCGAAGAAATAATAGGCTCTATTACTATTTCAAATCAATTTGATTCAACACAGCTTCAAAATAAATCCTGGGAGTTGCAGATTCCAATTTTGAAGAAGGCCCTTGATGGTTATGATGGTATAATCTTTTTCGAATTTTCAATTCCTCGAATGGGAAAGAGAATCGATTCATTAATCATAATTGATAATGTTGTCTTTGTTATTGAGTTCAAAGTAGGAGAAACTAAATTCCTGAATTATCAAATTGAGCAGGTTTGGGATTATGCACTAGATCTCAAGAACTTTCATAAACCAAGTCATAATGTAGTACTTGCTCCAATCTTAGTATCCACAGAGGCTAAGGAGTCATTTCTTACAATTTCAACAACATCGCATAATGACAAATTGATCTTGCCAATCAAATCAACAAAAGACGATTTGAGGGAGGCCATTAAAGGAACGTTGCAGTTTTTTACGGATAATGAAATCATTAATGTTGAAGAGTACGCAAAAGGGAGTTACTCTCCGACTCCTACTATTATTGAAGCTGCCGTTTCTCTATACAATAATCACTCGGTAGATGCAATCACTAGAAATGATGCTGAGGCAAAAAATTTAAAACAGACTACTACGGCTATCTCGGAATTAATTGATTCAGCCAAGTCAAGTAATAAGAAGGTAATTTGTTTTGTCACTGGTGTTCCAGGCGCTGGAAAAACTCTTGTTGGATTGAAAGTTGCGACTTCTCATTTAGACAAAGAGAAAGGACACTCGAGCGTTTATCTATCGGGCAACGCTCCGTTGGTTGCGATTCTACAAGAAGCTTTGGCGAGAGATAATGTCGCTAGGGAAAAAGCATTGGGAAGAAAGATAACTAAGAGCAGCGCCAAACAAGCCGTAAAATCATTTATTCAGATAATACACCATTATCGAGACGCTTATTTAGTTAATCCCGAAGCGCCATATGACCATGTTGCCATCTTTGATGAAGCACAACGAGCTTGGAATAAGGAGCAGACAGTAAAATTCATGACTCAAAAAAAGAATCAACCAAGTTTTGATCATTCTGAACCTGAATTTCTTATCTCTTGTCTTGATAGGCACAAGGATTGGGCTGTTGTCATTTGTTTAGTTGGAGGAGGTCAAGAAATCAATACTGGTGAAGCGGGGATTTCTGAATGGTTAAATGCTATTTACAATCAGTTTTCAGATTGGGATGTTTACATTTCTCCGAATCTTACAGACAGTGAATACTCTGCAGTTGACTCAATCAAACTTTTGCAGAGTAAAACGACTGTAAAGTTTAATGAAGATTTGCATCTAGCAGTTTCCATGCGCTCGTTTAGAGCGGAAAACCTTTCTAGATTTATTAAGAACATTCTGGATCTTGATATTCAAAATGCTAAAGAGACTCTTAAGAGCATTTCTGAAAACTATCCTATAATATTAACGAGGGACTTAAACAAAGCAAAAGCTTGGTTGAAAGAAAAGGCGAGGGGAAGTGAACGGTATGGAATGGTTGTTTCTTCTCAAGCTCAACGATTAAAACCATTCGCTATTGACGTTAAGTCGCCAATGAATCCAGTGAACTGGTTCTTAGATGGAAAAGATGATGTTCGATCTTCTTATTATTTGGAAGATGTTGCGACTGAATTTCATGTTCAGGGACTTGAACTTGATTGGTCTTGTGTTGTTTGGGATGGTGATCTTAGATATTCTGAAACGGAGTGGAGGACATTTGCCTTTAAAGGAAAAAAGTGGCAGAACATTCATAGTTTAGAGAGGAAGAAGTATCTAATAAATGCCTACCGTGTTCTTCTAACAAGAGCGAGACAAGGAATGGTGATTGTTGTGCCGGAAGGTAATTCTGAAGATCATACTCGGAAGTCTGAATATTATGATTCTACATTTGAGTACTTAAAGAGTCTCGGATTAAACGTCATTTAAACTTTGAGCGATTCAAAAAATAATATCAAATTCAATTACCTCTATCGCGATGGAGGCAATTATAAAGTTTGGGGAAGCGAGATTTTTTCTAATCCAGATTCTCTTCTTTTAAATGAGGTTGAAGAAAGGATAAGAAAATCGTTGATCGATGGAGAATTCTTTGATCCGAAATATTGGATGGTGAAACGATTGCAGCATGATGATTGGGTTCCGGAACTTGATCATACATGGAATGAATTTGAATCACTTGAAATAACCCAAGAGGAACCAACTATTGATTGTTCGATCACAAAGTTTTTAGATAGAATTGCTCATGCGCCCGCATATTGAGTCGTCTATCTAATTATAATTTTACTTCCGCAATTTTCCTTACTCATCCTTGTAACCATTTTCCCCCAGCGGAGTATTGTATTCTTATAAACCCCATCATTATGAGCATCCAATACCGCACCCTATTTGTTTTTCTCATTCTTGCACTGGCCATTGTTCCGGGCTTTTCGCAAGAGGCCAACACCAAAAAGGCAGAAACCAAAACCCCACCCCTCGTAACGAAAGAAGAACCGCGGTCGGTGGGCCTGCGAAAAATAACCACCCGCACCTCGCGCGATTGGGATTTCGACATCCACATCGATGAAGAAGCCCTGGAAGCGAACATAGAACGGGCCGTGGAGCAAGCCATGAAAGACGTAGAGATAGCCCTTGAAAAACTGGAGAAGCTGGAGATCCACATCGAGCCCATCGAAATCAACTTACAAAAGTTGAACCTCGACATGAAGCCCATCGACATCCGCCTCCCTAACCTGAACATCGACATCGCCCCCATTCTCATCGACCTCGATGACCTGGATCTTGACATCGACATCGATGAAGATTTCGATCATGACATAGATTGGGATAACGACAATGATAAAGACCTTGACGAAGATGATCATGACGAGGACACGTTCCTGAACAAGGATAAAGACAAAATCAAAGAGAAAGACAAACAGAAGGATAAATCGGACATGAACGACAAGTCTGAAAAAACAGACCAAAAGGAAAAGGATAAAGCGAAAGGGTTGAAGAAGATCAATTGAGTTTGTGCTACGGTCAACGGGATTGCGGGTCGCGCCAGACTTTGATTGTTGTGCTTGTTGAATTATGAAATATTATTTTTGATTACTGCTTTTTCATGCTTGCCCGCAATGACAATCTAATAGGCTGATTCTTTTTTTTACTGTCATCGCGGGCAAGTTAACCTGCTTTTCAAATTGATTGCTGCTTTTCAAAACGCGACCCGCGATCTCGTGATGTGAAAAGGGATTCGTACATTATTTACGGGATTGCGGGTCGCGCCAGACTTTGATCATCGTGGTTGATGAATGATGGAAATATGTTTTTGATTCATACTGTATCAAGCTTGCCCGCAATGACAATCTAGTAGATTAATTCTTTTTTTGCTGTCATCGCGGGCAAGTTAACCTGCTCTTCAAATTGATTTCTACTTTTCAAAACGCGACCCGCGATCTCGTGGATGTGAAACAGGATTTGTGTTTCATTTACTGGATTGCGGGTCGCGCCAGCGTTTGATGAAAGTGTTTGTCAACTTGTAAATTTTTTTTTTGATCAGAGCTTCATCAAGCTTGCCCGCAATGACAGGCCATTGGGAGGACGACACACTAACTATGAAATGTCATACCCTGCCTGCTCCGCCACTTGGCGGATTCGGCATAGGCAGGCGGCCAAGTTAACCAAAAAAAAACACAACACCGCACTTCAATACACGAGCCGGTTTCCCGATGAAGTGAAATGCGATGAGAGCTATGAAAAGCGTTGGTGCAATATTCACGAGATTCAGCCAGTGGGCTGACACGTGCGGGTCGCGCCAGACTTTGATTGTTGTGCTTGTTGAATTATGAAATATTATTTTTGATCAACGCTTTTTCATGCTTGCCCGCAATGACAGGCTAGGAAGAAGCACAGTATACTTTCTGAAACATCATGTATAGTTTCTTTACATGAGCCGGTTATCATGTATAAAAACCACCATTATTTATACATGATCTTTCATATGCTGATTTCAATATCTGCGGGGTTTCTTTGATGAAGATGCAGCTCGATTCATCAATTAACCCTGAAATTGCGCACGTTTTTCACTTTCAAGCATAATTAGCGTACATTTTTCACCAAGAACACACGTTTTTCACCTATATTTGATTGACATTCAATCCCGTCAATTTTTCACCGGGGTTGGTTAAAGGCAATTGGTTTTCACTCAAAGCATATATTTTTCACCAAATGACAAAGCAGAATAAGCGTTTTTCTCAAAAAATAAGTGTTTTTCATGGCAGGCCAGCGCCAGAAGAGGCGGAGTTGGTTGGCTATGGCGCATTGATTGAATCATTTAAACTGCCTGTGCCTATGCCTGCTCAACTGGCATTGATCAGTTCAAAAAAGCGTCAATATGAAACCCATGATTGGAAGATCTTCACATCGCGACACCAACCGGAAGATACGCTGTATAAACAATTGGTATTTGCTTTAAAATATGAAGGCATTAATCTACTATTCTTTAAAAAGTTATTTGAGACATTATCACAAAAGGAAATTTTAGCGCTGATACAACTTGAGCCAACCGGACAGTATAGTCGAAAGATTTGGTTTTTGTATGAGTGGTTGTTTTCAATACAGCTAACGATTGCCAATGCTGACAGTAAAATAAAATACACACCGTTGTTAGATGAAGATAAACAGTATGCTTTAAAGGGATATGAATCCGCGCGGCATAGAATTATAAATAATCTTCCGGGTACACAAAACTTTTGTCCGCTCACGAGAAAGACCGCTAAGCTGGAACAATACATAGCTGCTAACCTGGCCGCACAAAAGGATAATTTTCTGAAAGGCATACGCAAAGATATTGTGCAGCGGGCCTCCGCATTTTTATTGCTCAAAGATTCTAAAGCATCCTTCACCATTGAGGGAGAAAGTCCGAAAAGTAAAAGAGCTACACGCTGGGGGCAGGCGATAGGTCAAGCGGGCAATCGTGAGTTAACCAAAGAAGAGTTGCTCAGACTGCAACAGCTGGTTATTGAGAATACCCGATTCCTGGAGATGGGCTTTCGTAAAAAAGGCGGGTTTGTAGGTGAGCATGACCGAACTTCAGGGGAACCTTTGCCTGATCATATTTCTGCCCGATGGCAGGATATTGACCTGTTACTTTCAGGATTACTAAATACGCATGAGCTATTATTGAAAAGCAACCTCGATGCGGTGTTGGCAGCGGCTGTCATTGCTTTTGGTTTTGTCTTTATCCATCCGTTTGAAGATGGCAATGGTCGTATCCATCGTTATCTTATTCATCATGTATTGGCAAAAAAACAATTTGCACAGCAAGGTATCATCTTCCCGGTTTCTGCTTCCATACTAGATCACATTGATGATTACAGAAAGACATTAGAATCATACTCACATCCGCTCCTGGATTTTATTGAGTGGAAACAAACCCGTGATCATAATGTAGAAGTAACTAATAATACCCTTGATTACTACCGCTACTATGATGCTACACGGCAGGCAGAATTTTTGTATGACTGTGTCAAGGATACGATCGAAAACATTATTCCGAATGAAGTAACGTATTTAGGTCGGTATGATGCATTTAAAAAATACCTGGAAGACGAATATGAGATGCCTGACAGTCTTGTTGCGCAGGCAGTCCTATTTTTGCAGCAGAACAATGGACGACTTTCAAAAAGAGCAAAAGAAAAAGAGTTTAGTAAACTAACGGAGAATGAGATTCTGGATATAGAAGAAAAATATAGAGAACTCTTCACTGACTAGTAATCTGTTTAGGATAGCCAATTACATTTTCTTCTCCTCGCCAGCATCTTTCATGTGTCTGTAAACCAAAACCAACTTATCAAATTCCTTCATGATCGTAGCCGTAATCTGTTCGCTGCTGATTTCAGCATCTGCAGGTGAATAGTTTTTTCCGATGATGAAGGCATAATGCATCCAGTCATCAGCTTTGGTAAATTCCCAAAGTGCATCTTCGGTTTGAAAAGTCTCAACAGCTTTTTTGTCGCCCGCAATTTCAATCCAGTAGCCAGCACCTAAGCTTGTTAATAAGGTGAAGAATTGTTTTCGGTATTCGGCATCATTCATCTTGTTCTTAAAACTTTCACGATCGGCTTTACCTGCGTTGGGTTTGCCGGGTACTAACCAGATGCCCACTTCTTTTTGCTGAAGGATGATGTGCAGCTGCATCACCTCCGTGAATGTGGCAGGGGGATTATACTTTTTTAATCTGGCTTCGCTGGGGCCGTAGGCGATCCACATCGACCGTAGTTTGCCATCGGGATGATCGGCAGGATTGAGGCTGCTTACAATTTGATTTGAGTCATGATCTTCCTGCAGCTTCAACCGATGCACGTGATCTTTGATCAACTCGTGAAGTTGTATCAGTTTGTTTTTTACGTTCTCGCGTTCTGTCAGAATTTCGGGATTAGTCAGGCGTGCCTTGCTGCTGCTCAAAGCGAGATAATCTTCTTTCTTAAAATACTGCAGTTTAAACTTGATCTGATCCCAACTGAAACCCGCGGTTGTCAATGAAATGAATTGTTTCTTTTCCTGTCGCGATACAATGTCGCGTTGCTTCAATGCAGGATAGAGGTATTCATATTCCCGGATGAGTTCTTCCGAAAGCGGTTCACCAAATTCATAATAGCCAATGAACCACGATTTCAGATTTTCAATTTCTTTGGCATCGGTGATCTTGTAAAAGAGTCCTTCACCGTCTTTAATGCCCTCCAATGTAAATTGTCCCGAGCCCACAAAGGCAACGGCTTTTCTAAACGGCAAATCAAAAATATACACGTTGGCATGAAATAAGTTGCGTGTATAAATATTGAGCGTGATGCGTCCCTGATAATTTCTCCAGATTCTTCTCAGTACTTCCGGTGAGGTAGGCACATCCAGTCCCGTCACAATTTCCATCTTGCTCTTGGTTGGAATGCGGCTTCGTATAAAATCGAACCCGGCTTCGGAGATTCCCGCAGTAGCGATGTAACAATGTTCTACCTGCTGTAAAAGTTTATCGTTGATGAAGGGTACGGCTAGTTTTTTTATGAGCATGTGCGTATGGAAATGCGAATGTCGATCTTCTTTTGGTGGCAAATTACATAATCTATAGGTCTGAGATAAGTCATTATCTTTGGCTCATACTTTATTACATGTTTCGATAATCGTATTTCAATAATCCATGAATCATAAGTTAATCAGTTCCTGCTTTATTTTTATCAGCGCAATAGTGCTGGCAAGTTGCTCCAACACCAACTCCACCAGGGAAGATTCAGCCTATGTGTTGGGGGGCATTGGTGCATTTGGAGAAATGGTGAATGCCGGTGTGAAGAAGTTAGCGCTCAGCGCCCCGTTGTCTTCTACCGAAATGAATAACATCATGGAAGAGGCGACCCGCGTGGCAAAACAAAATAATGTGAAGGTATACCGCGAACCGGATCTGCTCGTGACCGATCTCTTTCCCGCTGAGGCAACCAAGGGAAAAGAAGTTTTGCTGATTTATCAGGGAACTACTAAAGACGAGTATCTCCAACTAAAAGAAGATACCCGCAAACTGATAGCCGCGGGATTGTATACCGGCAAGGCACGCGAGGCCATTGCCAGACGCATGGGTCGACTGCTGGGTTATCCGCCACAACAAATCAACAAACTATTGGCTGCCAATTCTTCCTTTCGTACACTAACGGATTTTGGAGTACGGGCATCAAACCTGTTCCTGTATTATAACGATCTGGAGAAGGCGGCTGAATTTTATTCAAAAACATTAGGCATGGAGATAGTGGCCGATTACACGATGGCAAAAACTTTCCGGATGACGAGTGACAGCTATCTTATTCTGGTAGACGCTAAAAAAGGTATGCACACCGCGGAAGAACCCAAGACGGTAGCACTGGCCTTGATCACCGATCAATTAGACGAATGGTATGCCTATCTTAAAACAACGGATGTAAAAATAAAATATGACTATAATCTAAAACCCAATCGCCCGCACGATGGTTTTGTGATCTACGATACAGAAGGTTATCTGCTGGAGTTCGAACGATTTAATGCGCACCCTGAAAACGAAAACTTTCTTCCTCAACTGAACCCACTCAAAACGATAACGACTGCCAACCTTCCCAACGGGTTGGGGCTTAAGGCAACGATCACCTGGCTTTATTATAAAGATATGGTAGCCATGGAAAATTTTTATCAGGAAGTGATGGGCCTCACGCGTGTGGCTGATCAGGGGTGGGCAAAAATTTATAGCGGTTCGGAAAGCGGTTATGTAGGTCTTGTAGATGAACGCAGGGGCATGCATAGTTTTACAGAGAAAAAAGCCGTGAATGTGTCGTTCATTATCGATGACCTCGATGGCTGGTTTAAGTATGTGAAGGGTAACCAGTCTTTCACGCTGCGTGAAGATTCTGTAAGCACCGGGCCCGAATCAAAGTACCGCGCCTTTGTCGGTTATGATCCGGAAGGATACTACTTTGAGTTTGACACCTTCCATGAACATGCTGACAATACCTTGCTTATGAAATACCTTTACGAGAATAATAATAGCGATAAAAAATAACCGTTTCATGGTCATGCAAAAAAATATAAACCGCGTCCTTCTCTTAATACTTTTTATTTCGCTGCAACAATGTTCGCCACCCGATAAGCAACAAGAAACAACCTGGCCCGGTGAAACCTGGGCCACATCAACACCCGAAGCCGAAGGCCTAAATGCCGCAGCGATAGATTCTATTCATACTGATATTGCGAATGGTAAATACGGACTGATCGATGAGTTTCTGCTCATCCGTCACGGCAAAGTAGTGGCCAGTCATCAGTACAAACAGAACTATGATTCTATTGCCGTACAGTATGACACCATACCAAACATGTATAACTACGATGATCCCGAGTGGCATCCCTATTATCATCGCGGCAATCTGCATTCACTGCAATCGGTAACCAAAAGTGTAACGTCTGTTGCCTTGGGTATTGCCATCGATGAAGGAAAACTGGGTGATGTGAATACTCACCCGATGGAATTGTTCACCGGCTACACACAAGATTTTTCAGACCCTCGCAGAAAAGCGATTACGTTGGAAGATTTACTCACCATGCGCAGCGGCATCGACTGGAACGAAGCGGGATCTTATGAGAGTGATGAGAACAGTTGCATTCAGATGGAGAAAAGTGATGCGTGGATTCAATATGTGCTCAGTCGCCCCATGCGCGAAGACCCCGGAACCAAGTGGGATTATAACAGTGGCGTAAGTATGCTGCTGGGCAAACTCGTTGGCATCAGTACTGGCAAACGTGTAGATGCATGGGCGGATGAAAAGTTATTTAAGCCAATCGGCATACGCAACTATTACTGGAAGACCACACCAGATAATGAAGTTGATACCGAAGGAGGTTTATACCTAAGTGCTCAGGATCTTGCGCGCATCGGCTATTTATTTTTACACAACGGCAAGTGGGGTGATCAGCAAATTGTGTCAGAGCAATGGGTAAAGCAATCCACCGCACCGGTGGTTGCGGATATTGATCCGGCAAACGAAAAATCAAATTCCGGGTATGGCTATCAATGGTGGGTTCCTTCTGCGAAACCATACATCTATGCGTGCAATGGATACGGTGGCCAGTTTCTGATGGTGGCCCCGGAGTATGATCTTATTGTCGTATTTAATGGCTGGAATATACACTACAATGAGAACCCGCTTTCTTCTTATGATGCATTGAAAGAACGGATCATTCCGGCTGTGCTGAAATAGAATTGTAATCTGCTTTATTAATCATCCAAAGACAACCTAAACATCCTCACTTACAAAGAAACCTGTTTGAGGTTCTCGAAGGGTGATCTTCACTAACACTATTAAATAAATTAGTCAGCCAGTCTTCGAGGGCCTCAGACTGACAACCAACAAGTAAAACTCAATTTTGAGTTTTGAATTGGGTTTGAACAGGAGTTCGGATAACACCAACCTTGGGCTAATTGAAATTTATTTCTTAAGTTGTATAGAGATACTAACCACCCTAACCCCAAAAACATGACCTCCTCAACTAAACCCCCCACCTGGTTCTGGATTGTAGGTGGAATTTCGATGGTCTGGAATTTATTAGGCATAATGGCCTACATCATGCAAGTGACCATGAGCCCTGAAGCGCTTCAGGCATTACCTGAAAATGAAAGAACTTTAATTGAGTCTGTACCCGCCTGGGCCACGAGTGCATTTGCCATTGCCGTGTGGGGCAGCGCACTCGGTTGTATTCTTTTATTGATGCGCAAAAAATTCGCGACCGCAGTGTTTATTTTTGCCTTTGCGGGAATCCTCGTGCAGATGTATTACAATGTAGTGTTGAGTAAGTCCATAGAAGTTTATGGACCCGGTGGATTGGCTATGCCGATCCTCGTATTTGTAATTGGTGTATTTCTTATATGGTTCTCTCGCAAGTCAAGCGCCAAGGGTTGGATAAATTAAATTGTATTAATGGATTGAAAAAGGGGACTACTGCAGTTCCCTTTTTTATTTAATCAACTCATCAGTATTTATGACTTTCTTTTACGCTGGCAGGAATTTTCCCACGCTGATGGTTAAATTTCATGTGATCTGTAATCATTAGGTGCTCTGTGCTACTAATGGCCCTATGAAAAAGAGAAATAAAAGCGTATCCAAAATCATTGCCATTATCTTGTTCATGCTGATAGGCGCAGCGGCCGGCTTTTTCGGAGCAAAGGCGGGCGGTGCGGCAGCCAGTTCGATGCCTGCTCCGGTACTGATAACACTTGCTATTCTTTTTATACCTGCATTTTTCTTTGTGATCGCTTTGCACGAAGGTGGCCATGCGTTGGCCGGAGTTTGGATGAACTTTGATTTCAGAATGTATGTGGTGGGTCCTTTTCTATGGATCAAAGAACAAAGTGGCTGGAAGTTTAAATGGAATAAAAATGTTAATACTTCTGGTGGATTGGTGATTTGTATTCCTACCAGCAGTGATAATGTGAGCAAGCGGTTTTCAATGTATGCGGCCGGGGGTCCTGTGGCTAGTTTACTCACAGCTTTGCTGGCTTATTTTTTTTACCTGGGTTGTCAGCAACTCGCCTTCGGGTCGCAGGTGGGCCAGGTCTTTACTTACCTGTGGATGGTGATAGCATTTCTTTCGGCTGCCATTTTTATAATAACATCAATCCCGCTACATGCCGGGGGCTTCTCTTCAGATGGCGCCCGCATTATCCGATTATTGCGCGGGGGCGACACGGCACGATTTGAAGTGTTGCTATTAAAGATGATCAGCAGCAGTATGGCCGGCAACAGACCTGCTCAGTTAAACACAGACGAATTACAGGAAGCCCATACGTTGGCTACGAAATTGAATGCCCCCATGGGAGTTTACATTTCCTATTTCCAATATCAGTCAGCACTGGATCTTGGAGCACTGGATGAGGCAGAGGCTCATTTGAACGAATACATCGGGCAAGCCGATGAAATACCAGAAGGGTTACGGGGAAGTATCTGGATTGAAGCTGCTTTCTTTTATGCATATGTAAAAAAGGACTTACAAAAATCCAGTGCTTATTTTGAAAAATATAAGCCCGCTGCACTTATTCCGCTCGCGATGGCTTATACCACCCAGGCTGCTATGGCAATACTAAAAAACGAGGTAAGTGAAGCGCGTATCATGATAGATAAATCGCTGAGCGAACTTCCCAATATGATGGATCGGGGAATCGCCAATGTATTGCACGAAAAACTAAATGCAATGAAAGCACAAGTGAGTTGAGAGCCTCACCTCAGGCGACAAAGCTGGCCTTAAGTAGTGTTATCACCTTGCTCTTAGTTGGTGTTAGCCTCTATATGTCGTCCCTACAGGACTTGAATTCATTCTAATTCACTTTCTATTACCAATATATCGTCCCTACAGGACTCTTTTTAGAAGTTGTATTTGTAATTAAAGTCCCGTTAGGGACGACATGTTGGTAAGAACCTAATCGAACTATGTTCCAATCCCTTTAGGGATGACATATAGAAGTTCCCCTTTCTATGGATGTTTATGAGAACCATAGATATCACCCATCGTTGTATAAAGAAGTCAGATAAAATGAACCATCAACAACCAATCAAATTTTCTACCTTCGCTGAGCATGTGCTATGATAAAAGTTATCTAACCAAAAAGCTGGAGAAATATGCCAAACGCTATGGCGATACCGAGGAAGAAGTAAAGTTCCTGCAGGAACAAATCGCCAACCTAAACGTGGGGCCGGTGTATCATGTGTCGGGCTTCGATCATCCGCAGGTACCCGTAATGATTGACACAACTAAAACCATTCATCTATTTTCATGGGGCCTCATTCCCTTTTGGGTGAAGTCGCCCAAGGAAGCCGTGGAAATTAGCCATCGCACCATCAATGCGCGCGCTGAAACCATGTTTGAGAAGCCAGCCTTTCGTGAGCCCGCACGCCACCGCAGATGTTTGGTGCTGGTGGATGGTTTTTTTGAACATCATCATAAAAACAGTAAGACGTTTCCCTATCATATACACTTCAAAGACAACTCGCCCATGACGATGGCCGGCCTGTGGGACGAATGGAAAGACGAAGCCTCGGGTCTTGTGCGCAGAACCTATACGGTAGTAACCACACGTGCCAACCCGTTAATGAAACGCATTCATAATAATCCAAAGTTGGAAGACGGTCCGCGCATGCCGTTGATCTTACCGAAAGAACTGGAACAGGATTGGTTAAAACCCATCAATGAAAAAGCAGACCAGCAGTTAATTGAAACCCTTGTTCAACCCTATGATGAAACAGCACTCGAAGCCTTTACGGTAAAACGTCTGCGCGGTAAGGAAGCTATTGGCAACAAGGTCGAAGCGGTAGAATCGTTTCGCTATCCGGAACTGGAGGAACAACAGGGTTCGTTGTTTTGAAATAACATTAACTCTTCTATCCGGCCGTAAGAGCTGCACTCAAAGTACAACTCTTTTCAATTCGAAGGAATATACTTCGGTGCCTTTCTGTGTTTAGTACTTTGCTCATACACAAAGGCAATCTCAATCAGCTGCGGCTCACTCCAGGCTTTGCTAAAAAATGAAACTCCAACCGGCAACTCATCAACAAAACCCATAGGCACGGTGATAGCCGGGTAACCGGAAATGGCAGCCAACGAAGAGCTCCCGCCCAAAAAGTGATCACCATCGATCAGGTCTGTCTTCCAGGCTGGTGAGCCAGTAGGTGCCATCAAGGCATCAAGATTATTTTCTTTCAAGAGTTTATCAATGCCATTTTCGCGGGTGGCTTTGAGCATGGTAGCGAGGGCTTCCTTATATTCTTTATCCTCAAGGCTTCCTTTTTCATAGGCAAGTTTCAGTAAGTTCTGATCGAAATAACGAAGTTCAATTGAATCTTTCTTGTTGAACTCCATCAACTCATTCAGATCTTTTACACGCGCTTTATCCCCGAGGGTAGCAAAATATTTAGTAAGGCCATCTTTAAATTCATATAGCATAACAGTAAACGAAGCTCCATTCGCGCCTCGTTCCATCGTATAATCTAATTCAACAACTTCAGCCCCCTGACTTTTCAGATCAGCCACTGCTTTTTTCATCAATGAATCTACCCGCGCATGATAACCGAGACTATTTTTTAATAATCCAATACGCTTGCCACGAAGTCCATCTGCTTTCAAATACTGAGTATAATCCTTTTGATAGTTGCCCGCTGACGCCAAAGTTTTTTCATCGGCAGAATCAATACCTACTAATGCTCCGAGTGTAATGGCAACATCGGTTACAGTTCTACCCATCGGGCCGGCAGTATCCTGCGTAAACGAAATCGGAATGATACCCGAACGACTAACAAGTCCAACCGTGGGCTTAAGTCCTACCAGCCCGTTATTATTGGATGGACATACTATCGAACCATTGGTTTCTGTTCCGATAGCAATAGCACACAGGTTGGCCGATGCTGATACACCGGAACCTGAACTGGAACCACAAGGATTTCGATCGAGCACATAAGGATTTTTTGTCTGACCCAACATACCACTCCAACCACTGGAGGACATCTCGCCCCGGAAGTTGGCCCACTCACTCAGGTTTGCTTTGCCAAGGATAACGGCTCCGGCCTCCCGTAGTTTGTTAGTGATATAGCTGTCATCGGGTGGATAGGAACCGCGCAATACGGTGGCCCCTGCGGTGGTAGGCATATCCTGCGTATTAATATTGTCTTTCAGGATAACCGGAATACCATGCAAAGGTCCGCGGCTCTTTCCGTCCTTTAATTCCTGATCAAGTTGCTTTGCTACCTCTATTGCCTGTGCGTTTACATATAAAATAGAGTTAAGTCCCGGACCCGCTTTATCAATGTCTTCAATTCGTTTTAAGTAGTCACCAACCACTTTTTCAATAGTAAACGCGCCTTGTTGATAGCCTGTTTGCAATTGCTGAATCGTAATCTCTTCAAGATACTGATGCTCCGTAGTTACTGGCTCTTTCGGTTGCTTACAAGAGTGAAGCAACAGGATTGCCATGTATAAACTGATAAAGCCGATTCTTTTCATAGGGTAATGAATGGATTAAGGATGGTAAGATAGATAAACTTTCTAATTGAACTTCTTTGTATGTGATACCTGATATCACCATTGGTTATCATTATGGGTAAGTCTTCCTCCCATAAAGTCATCTATTAAATTCTTGCTATAAAATTATATTATAATTAATATTTAATTGACATTTGTATTACTATGGCAAATAGAATTAAACTACCACGTGCTGTGGCTGGTGGTGAACGGACATTTCTTAAGCAAACAGCCACCTACAAAGTCTGGATCTTTGCACCGTTTCTGGAAACAGATGATCCAACACTCAAATTCTACTATGACTATACGCAAAGTATAGCCGAATACACCAAGGTCTTTTCCGAGATCAACTGCGAATGGGAATGGGTGAACGTAACCATGCACAACATTGCAGAAGCCATTGCAAAAGTTAAAACCAATACCACCAAACAAAATATTGTACTCAACCTTTGCGATGGTGATGAGATCAATGCGGTGCCCGGTATCTCGGTGATTCATGCCCTGGATGCCAACAACCTTACTTATACAGGATCCGACTCCTACTTCTATAAGGTAACTACATCTAAAATAACCATGAAGGAAGCCTTTGGCGAGCATGGCGTTGCCATGCCCAGGTGGGTAAAGCTTAACGGACATATTGATAAAAATATGTTTCGTAAAACCGGTAAGCCTGCTATCGTAAAGCCTGCCATCTCTGCCGGCAGTATGGGCATTAGTGTAAAGAATGTGGTGAACGATCTGGATGAGTTGAAGAATGTGCTGACGGATATTAAGAAAGGTTTTAAAGGATGGAACCTGCATGGTGCAGGATTACTGGCCGAACAATTTATCATCGGCAAAGAGTTTACCACTTTATTGGTTGGCTCTTACGAGCATCCCGAGCAAATCAAATTCTATCGGCCAATCGAACGTGTTTTTCATTCCTCGCTACCGGAAAAGGAACAGTTTCTATCGTTCGAAAGACTTTGGGAATCCTACGAAGAGGAAAGTCCTATGCCCAATGATGGGCTTTTTTACGAATACGAAGCCGTGACCTGTCCTGAGTTAACAGCGCGGTTAAAAGATTTAAGTATTGATGCTTTTAAAGCTGTAAAAGGAAAAGGGTATGCCCGCATCGATATCCGCATGGAAAAGGATACCCAAAAGCTATTTGTCTTGGAAATCAATGCCCAATGCGGATTGAGTGATGATGAAAATTATACCTCTATTGGAGCTATTCTGCGTGTAAGCAACAAAACTTTCACTAATTTGATCGTAGAAGTTCTGGATGATGCCTTACTTCGCAACTCGGCCGCATAAATTAACACATGAAAGTTTGTGTCCTTCAACCGGATTATAGCACTACCGATGTAGACTATAAAAACTATGATCCTCCGCGCAATCTTTCGCCCCTCTTGCCCGATGATCAGGTAGATCATGTTTTTTTAAATAAGCTTACCACCTATAAGCAACTCAAGGACCTCAGCAAAAAGAAGTATGACATCTATGTAAATCTTTGTGAAGGCTATTTGGATTGGGAGGTTCCGTCCATAGATGTAATCTATGCGATGGAGATGTTCAATCTTCCCTACACGGGCCCCAACACGATATTATATGATCCCCCCAAGCCACTGATGAAGTATGTGGCCTATTGTGCCGATGTTAAAACCCCCAACTTTGCAGAAGTTTATAATGCTGATGGGCTGGCTGAAAAAGTAAAACACCTTTCCTTTCCCATGTTCGTAAAGCCGGCCAAAGCGGGAGATAGTTTAGGGGTGGATGATCATTCGTTGGTGAATGATTTCAATGAATTGCATACAAAAATTGAAGAGTTGTTAGCGCAGGATTATGATGACATTCTTATTGAAGAATACATAGCCGGCCAGGAATATACCGTATTGGTAGCTGCCAACATACCACCGGCTGTTGGTTGCACCCCGTTTAAGCCCATCGAATACCAATTTCCGGATGGGTATAAATTCAAGACCTATGCGTTAAAAACATCCGATCTGCATACGGATGTAAATAAACCCTGTACAGATGCTTCTGTAGAAGCAAAGTTAAGATCGGCTGCCGAAAAAATCTTCAATGGTTTCTCCGGTGTTGGCTATGCCCGTCTCGACTTTCGGGTAAACAAAAATCTGGAGGTTTATTTTCTGGAGATCAATTTCACCTGTTCCGTATTTTATGAAAATGGCTACGAGGGTTCAGCCGATTACATCCTCAACTACGATCCAATCGGAAAAGCAGGCTTCTTAAAGCATATTATTGCCGAAGGAATTGCACGGCATGCTTCCAAACAGAAGAAATACAAGATAAAAGGCAATGCGCTAAATGGATATGGCATAGTTGCGCAACGACCAATTAAAAAAGGCGAAGTCGTTTTTAAACTTGAAGAAACCGCACAACGTATAGTAACCAAACGGTATGTCGAAAAAAACTGGAGCCCTCAGCAATTAGAGGAGTTCCGGCATTATGCGTACCCGATATCGGAAGAAGTATATATTCTTTGGGATAATAAACCACAGAACTGGGCACCGCAAAATCACAGTTGCAATCCCAATACAATTTATGATGGGTTGAATCTGATCGCTCTGTGTGATATTAACACAAATGAAGAACTTACCCTCGACTATGCCGATTTGTTGGATGATAACATTCAATCTTTTGTATGCACTTGTGGCCACATCAATTGCCGTAAGGTTGTTTCTGGCAGCATCAACAACTCCGTTACCAAAAGGGAAAAAAGTAACTTGAAAGTACACGGTGCTGTAAACAATCCTGACCAGGCGTAATTCCTACTAGTAAAATTATCCAATCCTCAGGTCATTCGACCTCATACTAAAAACCTATACTAAAAAGATCTTCTTTTAGTATCTTCACTCATTAGCTGATCATATGAAAATTCGAATTCTTTCCAGTCTATTGATTTACCTGGTCCTCACATATTATGCAACGGGTCAATCCTATGTGCCGTTGTTGAAGGATGCCAAAATGAAAATCCAACCGGCTCTTACTCCGGAGACGTATGCATTTCCTCTTGGCGATGTAAAATTGTTGGCAGGACCTTTCAACGATGCCATGCAACGCGATGTAGACTATCTGCTTCAACTGGAACCCGATCGTTTGTTGCATCGGTTCAGGTTATTTGCAGGCCTTACTCCCAAAGCATCTATTTATGCAGGTTGGGAAAGTGAAACCCTTAGCGGTCATACGTTGGGTCATTATCTTTCTGCTTGTGCGATGTATTATGCCGCAACGGGTGATGTGCGCTTCAAAGAGAAAACTGATTACGTGGTAGAGGAGCTTGCTTTATGCCAGGCCGCGCGCAAGACGGGCTATGTGGGCAGCATCCCCCGCGAAGACAGCGTGTGGAATGAGGTGTCAAAAGGAAATATCCGCTCAGCAGGTTTTGATCTTAATGGTTTATGGTCACCCTGGTATACACTGCATAAAGTTTTTTCAGGCCTCATGGATGCCTATCTCTACGCAAACGATGAGAAGGCAAAAGAGGTAGTTATCAAATTTGCTGATTGGGCCGATCACATTACAGCTGGATTAAATGACGAGCAACTACAAAAAATGCTGGCCTGCGAATTTGGCGGCATGAATGAAGCGCTGTTGAATGTGTATGCTATCACTGGAAATAAAAAGTACCTGGAAGTAGCCGATCGGTTTTATCACAAGGCCATTATGGATCCGCTAGCCAATCAGCAAGATCAACTAAGTGGAAAACATTCCAATACACAAATTCCAAAAATTATTGGTGCAGCAAGGCGATATGAATTAACACAAAATGAAAAAGACAAAACGACTGCTGAATTTTTCTGGAATACCGTTGTCTACAAGCATACCTATGTAATGGGCGGCAACAGCGAATATGAATATTTGTCCGAGCCTGGCAAACTCAACAATCACCTGAGCCAAAACTCTGCTGAGACCTGCAACACCTATAACATGTTGAAACTTACGCGACACTTGTTTAGCTGGCAGCCGAATGCCTCGTTGTTTAACTTCTATGAGCGGGCCCTGTATAATAATATCTTATCGTCACAGCATCCGCAAACCGGTATGATGTGCTATTTCACTCCACTGCGCATGGGTGCGAAAAAAGACTTCAGTTCTCCGTTCAATTCGTTCTGGTGTTGTGTGGGCTCGGGTATTGAAAATCATGTAAAGTATGGGGAAGCAATTTACAACCACGGCAAAGACGGAAGCCTGTATGTAAACCTGTTCATCGCCTCTGAGCTGAGCTGGAAAGAAAAAGATGTTGTTATCAAACAAGAAACCACATATCCATATGGGGATGCAGTTACGTTGTCGATCCAATCGGGCAAGCCGCAAAAGTTTACCCTACGCATCAGAAAACCTGAGTGGACGAGTGCGGCCCAATTCAAAGTCAACAAAAAAATAGTTCAACCTGTATTGGAAGCAAACGGCTATTGGTCCATGGAGCGTTCGTGGAAAAACGGAGATCTGGTTGAGATCATTCTTCCCATGCAACTTCATACCGAATCCATGCCCGACAATGAGAATCGTATTGCCGTGTTATATGGCCCTATTGTATTGGCAGGCGATTTAGGAACCGCCAGGCCCGATCCGGTTAAAGGAATTCCGGTTTTAGTAAATGAACTTAGAAATGTAGGCGAGTGGGTACAACCCGTGAATAAAAATCAGTTAGTGTTTCAGGCCAAAGGTGTGAGCACTACAGGTGATATTTCTTTTAGTCCATTATTCAGGTTTACGGATAATTATTATAGTGTCTATTGGGATCAGTTCACTACCCAAAGCTGGGCACAACAACAAACTGCCTATGAGGCAGAAAAAGAACAATTACGAAAACTGGAAGAAAGAACTGTCGATGTCTTGCGCTTGGGCGAAATGCAACCCGAGCGCGATCACAGTGTGACAGGCGAACAGACGAGCACAGGAGAAGCAAACGATCGCACTTATCGTGATGCGGATGAGCGCGGTTGGTTTTCTTTTCAAATGAAAGTATTGCCGGATACTAAAAACACATTGATGCTCACCTATTGGGGCAGCGAGCGCGGCCGTAAAATGTTCGACATTTTTGTAGAGGATGAGAAGATCGGAACCCAGGAACTGAACAGCAATGATCCGGGCAAGTTCTTTACAGTGGAATATCCGTTAACGCCAGAGTTGATCAGAAACAAAACTTCGATTACCGTAAAACTAGTTGCTTTACCCGGTAAGCGAGTGGGTGCTTTGTATGGCGCGAGGACGGTGCGCACAGAAGATGAGAAATGAGAAGAGTAGAATAGATCCCTACCGTTGAGCCAAAATCGTTATTGATATTTTTATAAAAAGGGTAACTTACTTTTTAACGACTATTAGTCGGGAATGACTAAAAAGTCAAGCTGTCATCGCGGCCTTGAGCCGCGATCTCGTTAAATTCACAATGAACGGGATTCCGGGTCAAGCCCGGAATGACACTTCGATTATTAGACTTTTTAGTCATTCCCGCCTGATCAAACAAAACAACTTTGAAAAGAATACTTCCTATCGGAATTTCGCTTGCGCTGATTGCTTTGGTAGTCACGTACATCTACTGGCCAGTAGAAAAAATTGATTACAGTGCGCAGGTAAAACCGATCTTTAATAAAAAATGCATTGCCTGCCACGGTGGCGTAAAACAAAAGGCTGGCTTTAGTTTACTGTTCCGGGAAGAAGCGTTGGGCAATACAGAATCAGGAAAGCCAGCGATTATTCCAGGCAAACCGGATGAAAGTGAACTGATCCGCAGAATATCATTAGACGATCCGGAAGAACGGATGCCCTACAAACACGAACCTCTTTCAAAAGAAGAGATTGAAATCCTTACACAATGGATTAAACAAGGTGCTGAATGGGGCGAGCATTGGGCTTATGTTCCCGTAAAGGAGGAGGTAGTCCCTGCTATAAAAAGCGATTGGGTAAAAAATGACATTGATCCGTTTATCCTCGAGAAATTGCATGCGGAAAAATTAACTCCTGCTGCGGAAGCTGACAAGCCAACCTTGCTGAGAAGAGTTAGTCTTGACTTAACGGGTTTACCTCCGGACGAAAAAATCGCAAATAAATATCTGAATGATAATTCTGATAAGGCCTACGAAAATCTTGTAGATGATCTACTGGCATCCCCTCGCTACGGAGAACGATGGACTTCCTTGTGGATGGACCTCGCCCGTTATGCCGACACCCGCGGCTATGAAGCGGATCGTGGCCGCACGATTTGGAAATACCGCGATTGGTTGATTCATTCTTTTAATGACGATAAACCGTACGATGAGTTTCTGGTTGATCAAATGGCTGGTGATCTGCTGCCCAACCCTGATGATTCAAAATACATTGCTACCGCCTTCCATCGCAATACGATGACCAATGATGAAGGCGGTACTGAGAACGAAGAATTCAGAACTGCCGCTGTATTAGACAGAGTTAATACAACGTGGAGCGCATTGATGGGGACAACCTTTAATTGTGTGCAATGCCACAGCCATCCCTATGATCCGTTTAAACATGAAGAGTATTACAATTTCGTTGCTTTCTTCAATAATACCCGCGATGAAGACACAGACGCTGAATATCCGTTGTTACGACAATACACAGGAGCAGATAGTGTCAAGCTGTTACAACTTACAGATTGGCTGACGGAAAATGTCAGTTCAGAAAAAAGTACTGAGTATTATACGTTTCTAAAAACCTGGCAACCAGCCATCAATTCATTGCAATGTGATGAGTTTACGAATGCCGCTTTAATCAGCAGTTGGTATGCCGGGCTGCGAAACAATGGAACCTGCCGGCTGCCCGATGTAACGCTTGACAATAAGAATCAGCTTATGTTTCGGTACACCAGCAGGCATAATGATGGAACATGGTTTATCTACCTCGATAGTCTGAATGGAAAATTATGGAAGACTATTCCCCTTACCAATACAAAGGACAACTGGAAACTGGCAACCGTAGACATCACGCCTGTTTCGGGAAAGCGCCATTTGTATTTTAAGTTTTATAGCCCGAGTCTTAAAAACATGGACGAAACCGGAGTAATGTTTGATTGGTTTCAGTTTGGAGAAAATTTTCCGGGCGCGGGTAAACCCGGCTTTGAAATTGTTCAAAAAAATTTTATCGAACTGATGGATGCGACAGTAGAAACCACTCCGATTCTTGTAGAAAGTAATAACGAGTTATTTCGACCCACATATGTTTTTGAAAGAGGTAATTGGTTAGTGAAAGGTGATGAAGTGAAACCAAAAGTGCCTGACGTGATGAATCCCATGGACGCGAATACACCTAAGAACAGACTGGGACTTGCCCAATGGATGGTGGATAAAAAAAATCCACTGGTTTCAAGAACTATGGTGAACCGGTTATGGGAACAATTGTTCGGTCAGGGATTGGCCGAAACGCTGGAAGATCTTGGAACGCAGGGGATCCCGCCTACGCACCAAGAATTACTCGATCATTTGTCATGGAAATTCATGAATGATTTTGATTGGAGTGTCAAGAAACTTCTGAAGGAAATTGTGATGTCTGCCACATATCGACAGGACTCAAAAACCAATGATGATTTGCAAAGAATTGATCCATTGAATAAACTTTATGCCCGTGGGCCGCGCATCCGGTTATCCGCAGAACAATTGCGCGATCAGTCCTTGGCCGTAAGTGATTTGCTCAGTGAAAAAATGTATGGCGAAAGTGTGATGCCGTTTCAGCCCGAAGGAATCTGGCGTTCACCCTATAATGGAGCAACATGGGTAAAGAGCAAGGAGGAGGATCAAAACCGGAGGGCACTGTACACGTATTGGAAAAGGACTGCACCCTATCCAAGCATGATCACCTATGATGGTGGCGCTCGCGAAGTTTGTGTAACGCGAAGAATCCGAACCAATACACCGTTACAAGCCCTCACCACCCTGAACGATTCTGCTTACTTTGTTATGGCTCGGAATTTTGCCGTCAAAATGCAGGCGTTGGATAATGATGTGAACAAACAAATCAGCAAAGGCTATGAGTCGATGTTTTTTAAACCAATCTCCGAAAATAGATTAAACGCTTTAACGGAATTATACACAATATCCAGAAGCAAGTTCTCGCAAGATGAAAAAGCTGCGTTGGAAATTCTCGGAACTAAAGATACACGTCCAAAACCCGAAACCGCAGCATTGGTAATGGTAGCGAATGCCATGCTGAACCTGGATGAGTGGGTGAATAAAAATTAATGTGCTCGCAATGACTCAAAAGGAAATTCATATTCAACGACTCGTGCAAGAATCTCAGCACAAAGCTCTGCATCATTATACGCGCAGACATTTTTTAAAAGAAAGTGCGATGGGGTTAGGAGCGCTGGCTCTGGGATCATTGTTCGGAAGTTGCGACAGCAAAGCACCAGCATTAGCAAATTTCTTTGATCCTACCAATCCGCTTGCTCCCAAAGCTCCCATGTTTCCCGGCAAGGCCCGATCGGTAATTTATATTCATATGGCGGGTGCGCCTTCGCAGCTGGAGCTGTTTACTTACAAACCTGAGCTTGCAAAACTTGATGGTCAGGATTGTCCGCCCTCCTTACTGGAAGGAAAAAAGTTTGCATTTATCAGAGGTGTTCCTAAAATGCTGGGGCCCCAAGCTAAATTCAAACAGCATGGAAAGAGCGGGCTATGGTTATCTGAAAATCTTCCGCACCTTTCCACCATGGTGGATGAAATGGCCATATTAAATGCGGTGACTACCGATCAGTTTAATCATGCGCCTGCACAATTATTAATGCACACCGGCACTGCGCGCCTGGGCCGACCAAGCCTTGGTTCGTGGGTGACGTATGGATTGGGATCAGAAAATAAAAACCTTCCGGGATTTGTCGTGCTGACTTCCGGAGGAAACAATCCCGATGCGGGTAAGAGTGTTTGGGGGAGTGGGTTTCTTCCCAGTGTCTATCAAGGTGTGCAGTGCCGAAGCGAAGGCGATCCCGTGCTGTTTATAAAAGATCCGCCCGGCATAGATCGCGATTTACGCAAAGCTTCCATCGAGGCCATCAATAAAATCAACAAAGAACAATACGAGGAGTATAAAGACCCGGAAACGCTTTCGCGGATTGCTCAATATGAGATGGCTTACAAGATGCAGATTTCTGTTCCGGAAGTGATGAACATCAATGATGAGCCTGCTTACATTCATGAGATGTATGGAACAAAACCGGGTGAAGCCAATTTTGCAAATAACGTTTTACTTGCTCGCAAGCTGGTTGAAAAAGGAGTTCGCTTCATTCAGTTGTTTGATTGGGGTTGGGATGCCCATGGCGATTCGGCTGGCAACGCAGTTGATATCGGGCTGATTAATAAATGTCGTAAGGTCGATAAACCTATTACCGCATTAATTCTTGATCTAAAACAAAGAGGCTTATTAGACGAAACATTAGTAATCTGGGGGTCAGAGTTTGGAAGAACCCCGATGCAGGAAAATCGTGAAGGAAAGAAAATGCCATTTAAAGGAAGAGATCATCATGCCGAAGCCTTTAGCATTTGGATGGCTGGTGGAGGTATTAAGGGTGGAACTTCTTATGGCGAAACTGATGAAATCGGGTATAGTACGGTAAGTGGAAAAGTAGACGCGTTCGATATTCAGGCAACGATCTTAAATCAGTTGGGTTTTGATCATGAAAAATTCACCTATGAATCACAAGGTCGGCCATTCCGGTTAACGGATGTAAGTGGAAAAATTATTCATCAAATTATTTCATAATGAATTTAAACCGAAGACAATTCATCACAGCTTCTGCCGCAACCGGCACGGGCTTGTTGTTCAATGCCCTTGATTCCTTCGCAAAACCAATGTTAGCTGATAATCAATCCGGCTATTCATTGCTACTCTTTGCAACCAATTGGGGCTTCTCCGGTTCGTGGGATGAATTCTGTGCAAAAGCAAAAAGTGCCGGCTATGATGGCTGCGAACTTTGGTGGCCCGGAGATGAAAACGATCGCACGGCATTATTCGAGGCCCTCAAAAAACATAACCTCAAGATTAGTTTTCTTTATGGCAGTGGTGAAAAGGATTTTATCAAACATGAAAAAGAATTCAAACAATTTCTGACACAGGCTGCCAGTACAAAACCCGTTTACATCAATTGCCATAGTGGTAAGGATTATTTCACTTCCGAACAAAAAGCAAACCTGATCACCTATTCGCTAGGCGTGTCTGCACAAACCGGAGTGCCCATTTACCACGAAACTCATCGCGGTCGGGCCTTGTATTCTGCCCCCGTTACTGCTGAACTGATGCAAAAAATTCCCGGCTTGCGTCTAACATTAGATATTTCGCATTGGTGCAATGTGCATGAATCCTATCTGGGCGACCAGGAAGAAACCATTGCCTTGTCATTGAACCGTACCGATCATATTCATGCCCGCATTGGGCATCCCGAAGGCCCGCAGGTAAGTGACCCACGTGCACCGGAATGGAAACAGGCAGTGGAAACTCATTTTACCTGGTGGGATAAAATTGTAGAGCGAAAAAAGAAAGAAGGAAAACTCATGACCATCTTAACTGAGTTTGGCCCGCCCGACTATATGCCCACTCTGCCTTACACACGACAAGCGGTTGCCAATCAATGGGACATCAACGTGTATATGATGGAGATACTTCGCAAGCGCTACGCATAAACTCATGCAGGAATTTATTGGTCGTTTGCATCCCTTGCTCGTTCACTTACCCATCGGCATTCTGTTGCTGGCGATACTATTCGAGTGGTTGCCTATACGCAAGCCATTCAAATCGATAAGAAGATCCATTCGTTTTATTTTATGGATTGGATTTTTGAGTGCACTGGCATCAGGTATTACAGGTTACCTGCTATCACAGTCTGGTGAGTATGATTCAAAAGCCGTTACGTGGCATCAGTATTCAGGGATTGGTCTGATCTTCCTATCACTCACGTATGCGTGGTCGCGCGGACAAAAACAACTGAAACCGATTTATAAACTGTTATCAGTGGTTATGCTGGGGTTGATCACGGTTACCGGACATTTGGGTGGCTCCCTTACGCATGGTGAAGATTATCTGACGGCTGGTTTTGATTCGGCTAAAGAAGTCGATCTTTCAAAAGTGAATCTGCAACAAGCAGTTTATTATGATGATCTGGTAAAGCCGATTTTGGAATCGAAGTGTTATGGTTGTCACGGATCGTCCAAACAAAAAGGAAAACTACGGTTAGATGAGCCCCAGCATATTCTGAAAGGTGGCAAAGGCGGAGTGATCTTAGTCGCTGGAAAAGTCGATGAAAGTGAAATGATTAATCGGATGCTTCTTCCCTTGAATGATGAAGACCACATGCCGCCTAAAGAGAAAAAGCAGTTAACTGAAAAAGAAATTGCTGTCTTGAAGACATGGATCACATCGGGCGCTGATTTTAAAAAATCAGTTGCCAGGTCTGGTCAACTAACTACATTGGAAAATATTTTATCAGCGCAAAAAATGGTTGTGCTTTCGGATGTTCCTGAAAAAGAAGTGCCTCCGGCAGATGCGAAGGTAATAGCCGGATTACTTAACCTTGGTGTTGTCGTGGTACCCGTAGCATCCGAAAGTAATTATCTTTCAGCCAACCTGATAAATGCCACAGCACTGGATTCTGTGATGGATTTACTAATAACCGTAAAGGCGCAACTGGTTTGGCTTAAAGCCGGAGATCAACCGATAACGGATCTTCATCTTCAAAAAATAGCTGCACTAACTTCGCTTACCCGTCTTTCGTTGGACCACACCAAAATTACCGATTCAGGATTGGCTTCCTTAACATCATTAACTTCCTTGCATTATCTTAATCTCAACTACACAAAAGTTACAGCAGAGGGATTGAAATCACTAAGTTCATTGATAGAACTCCAAGCTCTATATCTCTACGGCACCCACCTAAAAACAGAAGAAGTTGCCGACTTAAAACAAATCTTTCCCACCGCGAAAATAGAAACTGGAAATTATGTTGTTCCAACATTGCCTTCAGATACAACAGAGGTGAAAGAATCATCAACAAAATAAACAAGTGGTAGTCGACTGATTAAAATAACAGATTATATTTAGAGAAGAATGGGATTGCTCGAAAATAAGAAACTGGTAATAATCGGTGGCACCACCGGACTAGGGCTATCGGCTGCCAAAGCATTTGTGAACGCAGGGGCGCAGGTAGTTGTCGTGGGAAGAAATTCTGAAAGCGTTGCAGAGGCGTCCGTTATCTTAAAAGGAAATGGACTTGCCATAGTGGGTGATGCGTGTCATGAAAGTACTGCCAAAGAAGCGATTGAAATCAGTTTAACTAAACTCGGAGGCTTTGATGGTCTTTATCATGTGGCCGGAGGCAGTGGACGTAAATTTGGCGATGGCCCTCTTCATGAACTTTCTCTGGAAGGATGGAATAAAACCTTTGAATTAAATCTTACTTCGCTCATGCTCTCCAACCAGGCAGCTGTGCAAGCATTTTTAAAATTAAATACTCAGGGCACAATTTTAAACATGGGTTCTGTGCTTGGTTATTCACCCTCACCCAAACATTTTGTTACCCATGCTTATGCCGCAACAAAATCGGCTGTGATTGGATTTACAAAATCCATTGCCGCTTATTATGCTGCCAATAATATTCGCGCCAACGTGCTGGCCCCGGCCCTGGTGGAAACCCCCATGGCGCAACGCGCGGCAAATGATGAAATGATTCTTTCCTTTATCAAAACAAAACAGCCGTTGGATGGTGGCCGCATCGGCAAACCCGATGACCTGGATGGGGCAGCTATTTATTTTATGTCTGATCAATCACGTTTTACAACCGGGCAGGTATTAGCGGTAGATGGCGGTTGGGAAATAAGTGAAGGTCAATATTAAGTTATGGAAAAAATTGTCATCGGTATTGATTTAGGGTGTACACACATCAAGGCGATTCTGGTAAAAGGAGATGGAACTGTGTTAAAGGAACTTCGTGAAGACACACACGAACACAACGACCAGCATTGGAAAAATATCGTAGCCCGAATCATAAAAGAATTTAAATCAGGAAATCCGATAAATGCAATAGGGCTTTCAGCTCCCGGTCTGGCCAATGCCAACAACACCTGCATTGAGTTTATGCCTGGCCGCTTGCCAGGATTAGAAAACTTTAACTGGTCTGACTTTACTGGCGAACGCGTTTATGTTTTGAATGATGCCCATGCAGCCCTGATGGCAGAAGCAAAGTTTGGAGTAGCAAAAAACCTAAAACATGTGGTGATGTTAACCCTCGGCACAGGTGTAGGCGGTGGAATATTAATAGATGGAAAATTATACCAGGGCGTAGGCCAGATGGCCGGTCATCTCGGTCATGTAACTATCGATGCGCGAGACTCTGTTAAAGACGTTACCAACATGCCCGGAAGTTTAGAAGATGCAATCGGCAACCTTACTGTCAAAGAACGCACGAAAGGAAAATTTGAAACCACCTGGGATTTGGTAAAGGCTTATGAAGCAAAAGATTCTTTTGCGACTGAAGTCTGGCTATCATCTATAAGAAAACTTGCAGCCAGCATCGCTTCCTTTATTAATGTACTTTCCCCTGAGCTTGTTATTATTGGTGGTGGTATTTCTAAAGCAGATGAATTATTGCTGAAGCCACTGAACGATTACCTTTCTCAATTTGAATGGCGACCGGGCGATAAACAAACGCCCATACGTCTCGCTCATTTCTCAGACTTAGCGGGTGCGCTAGGCGCGGCTGGTTTTGCGCTTTCAAAAATCAATCAAAAATTATGAATGTAATTCAGGAATATCTTGATTTGAGCAGGAAAATAATCGATCGGGTTGCCGCGCAGGAAACCGACATTCAACGTGCAGCTTCGTGGTTTGCAAAAACTATTCTTGCCGGCCGTATGGTGCATGTGTTTGGTTCCGGCCATAGCCGCATTATGGTGGAAGAAATGTGGCCACGGTATGGATCATTTCCTGGGTTCAATCCCATTGTTGAATTATCATTGACGTTTCATAATCTCGTAGTAGGTGCCAACGGACAACGTCAGGCTATGTTTCTGGAAAATGTCTCAGGTCTGGCGGAGCGCATCTTGAGAAATTTTGATGTTGATTCAACCGATTCAGCGTTGATCATCTCATCCAGTGGAACCAATGTTGTTCCGGTAGAGATGGCCGAACTCTTTCAACAGAAAAAAGTAAAAGTGGTTTCCATCCTCACCAGCCAACACTCAGCGAAAAGCGACAGTAAACGAACCGATGGAAAGAAACTTAGTGATTTTTCTGATTTGGTTTTGGATACCGGTGCACCCGTAGGCGATTCGATGATTTCTATTCCGGGATTGGAAACTCCAGTCTCTCCCGGCTCAACCGTAGGCGGAGCACTCTTAATCAATTGCATAAAAGCAGAAGTAGCTCGCTTGTTAACCGAAGCCGGTCAGCCACCGAAAGTATTAACTGCTGCGAATGTGGTAGGAAAAGAAAAAGCGGTGCAACTTTTCGAAAGTGCCTATGATGAGCATGCACATCGTCTGGCAAAATTGTATCAACATGTAGGGCAATCAAAAAAATAAACTATGCAACCACTTCCTATCCGCACCACTGTAGTTGGCAGCTATCCGTTTCCGGGATGGCTCGAGTTCGCTGTAAAAAATCTTCATGAGTTTGGCAATGCCGATCGGGAAGAATTAATTGAAGATGCGGTGATCGCTGCCATCCACGATCAGGTAACAGCAGGGCTCGATGTGATCACCGATGGGGAACAAACCCGGTTGGATTTCAATCTTTCTTTTTACGGATTTATTAAAGGCATAAAAGAAAATAAAGACGAACTGCGAAACTTTGGTCCCGCAGCGCACGACCAGCGGGGAAAGAATTCTATTGTCGATACACTAACAGCACCAGATGGATTAGGAGCGGTAAAAGAATTTACGCGACTAAAAAAACTTGCTCCGAAAGGTCCTGTGTTAAAAGCAAGCATTCCCGGGCCGTACACATTGAGCGGCCGCTTACTTCCCAATGAAAAATACAAAGATCGCTATGCAATTACTGAAGCGCTAATGCCTTTCATCCGCAAAGAGCTGGAAGACTTAGTTGCCGCAGGATGTACTGAGATCACTGTGGACGAGCCGTCCATGAGTTGTTATGCTTACAAGGAAGACACAAAACGTTTTGTGGATATTTTTAATCGCACGGTAAAAAGTGTAATTGGAAAGTGTCGGTTATCCACTCATTTATGTTTCGGGAATTTTAAAGGTCGGCCGGTTGGATACAGAAGTCTCGCCCCTATGTTACCTGATTTTTTAAATCTATCTGTCGATGAAGTTCATATTGAAATGTCGAATCGTGAATTTGCCGAGATAGAATTGCTGGCCACCTTTGCAGAAAAGGTGGATGTAGCCGTGGGCATCATTGATGTAAAAAATTATTACATCGAAACAGAAGAAGATGTAGTGCAACGAATTAAAAAATGTTTGAAGTATGTGCCCGCTGAAAAATTGGCCGTAGCCCCCGATTGCGGTTTGAGTCAAACTGCGCGATGGGCTTCGAGACAGAAACTTATTAATATGGTGAAGGGTGCATTGAGGGTGCGGAAGGATCTTTAATTATTTGTTGCTGGTTGCTGGTCACTGGCGACTAGCAGCAAGTAACCAGTAACCAGCAACGAGTAAAATCAAATATGATCAAACCACTTAATCAAGGAGAAAATCTTGCCAACGAAATCCGGCAGGCTAAAATCACTGGAAACTCCGATTCATTCGACATCTGGTGGCTCGGCCAAAGCGGCTTTTTGATTCAATGGAATAAAAGGTGTTTGTTGTTCGATCCTTACCTCTCAGACTCGCTCACAAAGAAGTATGCAAATACGAACAAACCACACGAGCGCATCAGCGAATTGGTGATTGACCCGAACCTACTCGATTGTATTGACATTGTTACTTCCAGTCATAACCATACTGATCATTTGGACGCGGAAACGTTGATTCCGATTTTTGAAAAGAATAAAAATCTCAAGTTTGTAATTCCCGAAGCAAACCGGGCTTTTGTTGTGGATCGGGTGAAGTGCGAAACTGATTTTCCAGTTGGTTTAAACGATGGCGAAAAAATTGAACTTGACGGATTTACATTTCATGGTGTGCCTGCTGCGCATAATGAACTAGAGCGTGACGAACAAGGTCGTTGTAAGTTTATGGGCTATGTGGTTCAGTTCGGAAAGTTTTCGGTTTACCACAGCGGTGACACCTTGTTGTATGATGAGATGGTAAATATTTTAAAACCATTTCAGGTAGATGTTGCTTTCCTTCCTATTAATGGTAATGTTCCAGCTCGGGGTGTGGCTGGAAACTTAAACTGCGAAGAAGCCGCACGCCTCGGAAAAGAAATTCATGCTAAACTGGTAATCCCACATCATTACGATTTGTTTAAATTCAATACGGCTGATCCAGCAGATTTTAATCGAGAAGCAAAACAAATCGGTCAGTCTTGCAAAATCTTGCAATTAGGAGAACACATAAAAATCAATCTACCAGATTGATCTTATTTAATTCAACACCGGAGCCTTCTTCACCATCACCACTTCAACACCTTTTTCTTTGGCGAGATTGTTAATCCGGTCTACATTTTTATCGATCGTATTTTTTAACCGGCTCAGTTCTTCATCTACCTGCTTAGTCAGCATTTGTCTTACTTCTTCTCCTTGCTGTGTGGGTCGGAAGTCACCCTGGGCCTGTTCCACCATCAGATGTGCTAACCGGTTATTCACTTTAATACCATAGTTCAAAGGATCCTGCACACTGCGGTTACGGGTTTCATGAATGTTGTTTTCATGAGCAATAAGCTCCTGTTCAAATTGTTTTACCAGATCCGCCAGTTCTTTGAATTGCACTTCGGTGCCAATTTTACTCTTCAGAAAACCAAGATCTTCTTTGATCTTTCGGATGTCAATAACGCCCTGGTTTGCCTCGCTTACTTTATTGCGCACCTTCAATAGAAAATCAAACTGCGCCTGAAAATCTTCCTGCGTAGCTTCAATGCGTGGGTCCTTTATAATTTCAAATTCCTGTTTAGCTCCCGCAAGAACAAACGCAGGATTTTTTTGCATATCACCCGTAACCGTTAACGCCACTTTGTATTTACCGGGTACAGCTTTCGGCCCTTGATTGGGTGATCCATAAAACACTAATCCCGGAAAGGTAGTATAACCCGCATAGCGCATATCCCACACAAATCGATTTCCGCCAGTCTTTACGGCAAGTTGGCTTGCGCCTGACGATTTGCTGCTAAATGATTTTATAACAGTACCATTCATTTCCTGAATCTCCAGTTTTACTTCTGCTTTATCGTCCAGGTCCTTGATAAAATAATGAATCATCACTCCACCAGGATGATTTTCACCTTCCAGCTTTCTGTTGACATCACGCCAGCCTGCACCGCCCGGCATCCGGTAAGTGTCCATCGGTTTAAATAAAACCAATTCCTTTCCACTCATGTCATTTGCCAGTTGATGCAGCGGGGTGAGATCATCAATCATCCAAAAACTACGACCATGTGTAGCCGCAATCAGATTATCATTCTTTACCGCGAGGTCCGCAATGGGTACAGGTGGCAAATTCAGTTGAAGTTTAGTCCAGCTTGTTCCATCATCAAAGGAAATCCACATGCCTTTTTCCGTGCCGGCATATAAAAGTCCTTGTCGTTTGGGGTCAGCCCGAACAACACGGGCAAATTCTTCTTTAGGAATTCCGTTAGTGATTAATGTCCAGGTTTTGCCGTAGTCCGTAGTTTTATAGATATAGGGTGTGTAGTCACCAAACTTGTAGGAAGTAGCAACGGCATAGGCTCCGCCTTTCACAAATGGATTTATATCGATGCTGTTCCACATATTGAGCTTCGGAGAAATAGCAGGCGTAACATTCTTCCAGTTTTTTCCGCCATCAACGGTAACATGAATCAATCCATCATCCGAGGCGGTCCAGATTTCATCTTTCGTGTATGACGATTCTGCGATCACAAAAATATTCGCATAATATTCAGCTCCCGTATTGTCTTGAGTGATCGGTCCACCCGATGATTTAATCGTCTCTGGTTCACCGCGTGTTAAGTCAGGACTGATTACATCCCAGCTTTGTCCACCATTGACTGAAGTATGCAAATGATTGGAACCTGCATAAAGTTTCTTTTGATCGTGATGGCTAAACACCAAAGGATAATTCCAGTTAAAACGATACTTCATTACCTCCACGCCAGAGCCAGCCGGCAGAACCGGCCATACATTCGTGCTCCGCTCCTGACCATTATCAAGATTTTGCATACTCATGTAACCCTTGTAATCACTGCCATAGATAATGTTGGGGTTGGCTGGATCGGGTGCAAGGTGCGCACTCTCACCAATGGAAAGTGCGGTCCAATCATTTTCGTTAATGCTACTGCCCGTTGTGCGATGAGGGATACGCACACTTGTGTTATCTTGTTGAGCACCTAAAATATTGTAGGGAAAAGAATTGTCGGTGGTAACACGATAAAATTGTGCGGTGGGTTGATTGTGATAGGTAGTCCAGTTCTCGCCACCGTCATTCGAAATCTGGCCGCCACCATCATCGGCCATTGCCATGCGTTGATTATTCTTAGGATCAATCCATAAGTCGTGATGATCGCCATGCGGAGCATTTTTTAACTCAAACGTTTTGCCGCCATCTTTTGATACTCCATAACTAACGTTGAGCACATACACTTTATCTTCATTTTGTGAGTCCGCATAAATGCGGCAGTAATACCACGCGCGCTGCAACAGCGCTCGGTCTTGATTTACGCGCACCCACGTTATGCCAGCATCTTCCGAACGATAAACACCCGGAGCTTCGGTGTTTTCAATAATGGCCCAGATACGATTAGTATTTACAGGGGAAACCGTAACCCCAATAATTCCATTCATGCCTTTAGGCATACCCGGTTTATCAGAAAGATTCTCCCATGTATCGCCACCATCAGTGCTCTTCCAGAGTTTTGAATCCGGCCCTCCGCTATCCATGCGGTAGCCATTGCGTTTCATATTCCAGGTAGCTGCATATATAATGCGTGGATTGCCGGGATCGAAAATAAGATCTCCCGCACCAGCCGTATCGTTTATGTACAAAATTCTTTTCCAGGTCAGGCCACCATCTATACTTCGGTAAACACCGCGCATTTCGTTAGGCTTCCACAGGTTTCCCATCGCGGCTACATAAACTACATCCGGATTTTTTGGATGAACCCGAATGCGAGAGATATGTCGCGAATCAGAAAGGCCGATATGTTTCCAACTGGCACCGGCATCCGTGGATTTCCAAACTCCCCAACCACTGGATACATTGTTACGCAAGGTTTGCTCTCCTTCGCCAACATAGATTACGTTGGCATCACTTTCAGCCACCGCCACGGCTCCAATCGTTCCACCAAAATAGGCATCGGTAATGTTCGACCAGGTTTGTCCTGCATCTTGGGTACGCCAAACTCCACCACCCACTGCGCCAAAATAATACAGGTTTGGATTGTCGTGCACGCCTGTTATAGTAGATGATCTTCCGCCACGAAACGGGCCCACCTCGCGCCAGCGAATGCCCGAGTACAGCGACTGATCGAAGGAAACTGTAGCGACAGGCTGCAGTGCTTTCTTTTGGGCGTGCGCCTGGCTACCCGGCAGCCAGGCTGAAAAAACTAGTAAAATGAAAAGAGATGCGCGCATAGGGTGTAGGTTTTGAATTACCCAAATTACAAAAAAAACCACCCACTGCATAAAGGTTTTATTTAGGCGGCCAGTTGCCAAAAAACAATTGCATGCGGATTAGTTTGTTGACCCAATCCCGATGGAAATACAAGTCGATTATCCTATATTTATAAAATGAACAGCCACACTTTAGTTTCTGAATTCTTTCTCTTCCGGTTGTTGATCAACACGGCCTTTATGATATTAGTGGTTCGGGTAATCTACTTCAGGACCTATCACAAAAGTGATCTGTTCTTCACGTTCTTTCTACTTAATTTCATTGTGTTCCTGCTTTCCTATATGCTCGAACAAGCGAAGGCATTCAATTCACTAAGCAGCGCCTTTGGATTACTCGCAGCGTTTTCACTACTCAGGTTTAGAACGGAAACGCTGACAACCAAAGACATGACCTACCTGTTCATCATGATGGCGGTGGGGTTGATCAATTCAGTTATGAAAGGCTCGTACCTTGAAATCTCGGGAATCAACATAATGATTGCAGCGGTGGTCTGGGCGGTTGACGGCAATCAACTCATGCGCAATCAAAAGATAAAGATTGTGGAGTATGATAAAATTGAAAATATAAGACCCGAACAACATCAACAGCTGTTACTGGACTTACGGGACCGAACCGGTCTGGACATCAAGAAGACTACCATTGAGCAGATTGATTTAGTGAAGAATAGAGCCATCATCAAAATTTATTATTACTAAAGTCATGAGAAAGCACCTGGGTATTATCGTAGCATGCTGCATGCTTGCCGTTGCCGGCCATTCACAGAAAAAGGCAGAAGTACCTCCGGTTTTTGTGGATCAACAACCGTTGACATTGAGCATGAATTTTTCAATTAAAGAGGTTAAGAAGAACACCGTGGATAGTGTGTATTTTCCTTCAACACTTAAATTCAAGAATGCAGAAGGCGCCTGGGATTCCATCGCCATAAGAATTCGTGCCCGCGGAAATTTCCGGAGAGCGAATTGCTTTTTTCCACCCATCCGGATGAAAATGAAAAAGGGCGATGCTGAAAAAACCATCTTCGCAGGAAATAAAGACTTCAAGCTGGTATTGCCTTGTCAAACCACAAAGTCGGGGAGCGATCTGATCATGAAGGAATATCTTGCGTACAAATTACTGGAACCGCTTACGCCCTATTACTTTCACACGCGGTTAGCGGACATTACTCTTACCGACAAAAGCGGAAAAGCTAAAACATATACCATCAAAGGTTTTTTAATAGAAGATGATGACCTCATCGCACACCGTTTTCATGGAAAAATTGTTGAACAGCAAATTCATCCGATGATGCTCAATGATACAGCGTCTGTTGTAAATGATTTATTCCAGTACCTGGTTGCCAATACCGATTGGTCAAGTGCAATGCAGCACAACATGAAAGTGATTCAACTGGAGCCCAATAAGAAAATTCCACTTGCCTATGACTTTGATATGGCCGGTTTGGTAAATGCTCCCTATGCAACCGTAAACGAAAGTTTGCCCATCACTAGTGTACAGGAACGATTGTATCGTGGATTTTGCCGCAATGAAGCGACTGTACAATACGTGCGCTCAGAATATCTTCGGCTTGAGCCGGAACTTATGAAAATTGTCAGTGATCACCAGACATACTTTAGTTCGGGTGATTATAATGGCATTAAAAGGTTTATTGAAGAGTTTTATATTACCCTAAAAAACGATCGGAGATTCAAAGACGCAATTATTTCAGGATGCCGTACAAAATGATCTGCTAAGATAAAAGGAAAAAAGAGGCTGTCTCAAAAGTCGTCTGGTCATCGCGGGCCTGCCTGCGCGTAGCCACTTCGGCAAAGGCAGGCATTGACCCGCGATCCCAGATTTGAGAGGTAGAATGAGATTCCGGCTCAAAGCCTGCCTGCTCCGCCAACTGGCGGATTCGGCAAAGGCAGGGCCGGAATGACATTTCAATTTTAATTGACTTTTGAGACATCCTTTTTTTGCTTCGTATTATCCATTAATTATTGATCTCCGTATTCTTTCTTTCTGTTATCACCGCGGGTAAATTTTTCTCTTTAAACATGCGGTTGTAGTTATTGATGTCATTCTGTATCAACTCATTCAATTGGATTTTATATTTCGCCCAGTCGGCTTGAACATCGCGGGCCCGATCTTGCGCTCCTTTGGTTAGCCGTGGATCGTGGGTATCCGCAACACTTCGAAGTTGGAGAAACTCTGAGTTTAATTTATTTGGAAAGTTGATTACATCCTGAAAGTTTTTGGAGCGTGGCTCAATCAGGTTGGACTCCCACTGATCTATTTTTTTAATCAACTCCTTTCCGGTTTGAACCAGGTCTTTAGCCGTTGGGTCGTTCTTCAGCGATTCATTCAGAGTTTCAATTTGCTTCTTCACCTGCCGCATGCTGTTTACCGATTTGTGAATGTCTTCAAATTGCTCTCCGGCTTGCTTCAAAAACTCTTGCTGGGCAGCCCACTCCGCAGCTGTGACTGTTATTTTAGGATCAGAAATAATTTCTAAATCTGTCTCTGAAGACTGGCCCTTGTAAGTTACGCGAGCTTTATATTTTCCGGGTGCTACCCGGTGACCACTGTGGTCACCCATCACAAATACTCCGGGCACACCCATCAAACCCTCAGTGCGAAAATCCCAGGCAAATCGATTTACACCTGCTTCGGCAGGAATAGTTTGTTTAGGGGCCGGACCACCTGGCCAAGGCTTGAACGTTTCATCTTTTTTGTTGGAGTAGGACCGGATTACTTTACCTCCATTATCTAAAATGTCAAGTGTAACTTTATTGGTGTCTGCCTTTTCTTTCAAGTAATAATCCAGGATTACGCCATTCTCTGGATTGCGACCTAATCCGGGAATATCACCAAAGTATGCTGGAATAGTTACGGATGACAAACGATAGGTTGGCTTTGGCGAATAGACCTTCACTGTAGCATTAAAAATCCCTTTCGATTGTTGAATCGCAGCGAGATCATCTAATATCCAGAAAGCACGGCCTGCAGTAGCGGCAATCAGATCATTGTCTCTAATCATCATGTCTGTTACCGGAACAATTGGAAGATTTAATTGAAACTTGCTAAACGACATTCCGCCATTCGAAGAGATATAAAATCCGCGTTCAGATCCGGCATACAACAAGTCCTTCACTTTTTTATCCTCGCGAATAACTTTAATAAAATCATCAGCCTCCACACCGTTACCAATCTTTATCCACGACTTTCCATAGTCCGTTGATTTATACGTATAGTTTGTGAAGTCATTAAACTTATACCGCGACATCGAAATATAAACGGTAGCCTTATCGTGCTGAGAAACTTCAATGGAATGTACCATGCCTTCGGGCATACCGGCTGGCGTAATGTTGTTCCATGATTTTCCACCATCTCTAGTAAGCTGCACCAGGCCGCAATCACTGCCCGTATAAATCACCCCTTGTTCATGCGTTGATTCTACTACATAATAAATAGTATTATAATTTTCGCCACCCGCGCCTTCATTTGTGATAGGCCCGCCACTGGTATTCTGTTTGGTGGTATCGTTACGGGTAAGGTCCGGACTGATTACTTCCCAACTCATTCCACCATCCACAGTCTTGAATAAAACATTACCGGCATGATAAATTACTTTCGGATCATGCGGTGAGTTGATCAAAGGCGCATTCCAGTTGAAACGATATTTCATTTGGCGCGGCTTGAAACCGAGATTCGTTGCCGGATATTCCTGAATATCTTTAACCTCCCCCGTACGCGTATCTTTCACATCAATGATACCCTGATAACAGCCGCCATACAACAACTCCGGATTGTTTGGATCATTGAACGCAACCCAGGCGCTTTCGCAACCGGGCCCATCAAACCAATCTTTTTCCGTGATACCATAACTACCGTTTCTGCTTGGAATGGCTACTGAAGAATTGTCTTGCTGGCCGCCATAGACCCAATAGGGAAAACGGTTATCCACATTAACGCGATAATATTGTGCAGTAGCCTGATTATTCAAGGGTGACCATGAGCGACCTGTATTAAAACTTATCTCTCCACCGCCATCGTCAGCTAAAGCGAGGTTGTTCGTGTTTTTTGGATTGATCCATAAGTCATGGGTATCGCCATGGCCCACACGAATTGTTGAAAAAGTTTTTCCACCATCAATGGAACGAGTCATGGGCGCATTGAGTACATACACCACATCAGCGTTTACAGGATCTGCAAATACTTCCATATAATACCACGACCGTGCAGTGATGGTATGGTCGCTGGACATTTGATTCCATTTCTTGCCACCATCATCCGAACGATACAATCCTGCCTTTGATTTTTCTGCTTCGATGATTGCATAAACCCGATTTGGATTTGCGCGTGAAACCGTAACACCTATTTTACCCATTTCCTTTGGCAAGCCATCGATAATCTTATTCCAGGTTTCACCGCCATCCGTTGATTTCCAGATGGCACAACCGGGGCCACCACTTTCTACTTTCCAGGGATAGCGTCTGTGTTGCCAGGTAGCAGCGTATAGAATCCGGGGGTTTGTCATGTCCATGCTTAAGGCCGACACGCCTGTATTCTCATCTACATATAATGTTTTTTTCCACGTGGTTCCACCATCTATCGATTTATAAACTCCACGATCCTGACTGGGACCATGTAAAGCACCTTGTGCCCCTACTAAAACTATCTCAGGATTCGATGGGTGTACTGCGATCTCAGAGATATGTCTTGTCTTTTCCAAGCCAATGTTTTTCCAGGTCTTGCCAGCATCCGTAGATTTATAAACCCCATCACCATACGAAGTCATTACACCACGCACGGCATGTTCGCCCGATCCAACGTAAATTACATTCGGGTCACTTTCGCAGATGGCGATGTCACCAATGGACCCGACTTTAAGGAACCCATCAGAAATATTTTTCCAGGTAATACCGGCATCATCCGTTTTGGCAATTCCTCCTCCGGTATACCCCACATAATAAATATTGTCATCTTGTGGAATACCAGCAATCGCGTTGGCGCGGCCGCCACGGAAGGGACCAATGTTGCGCCATTTGAGTCCTTTAAAATTGGAAGCATCAAATGTGGCCACGGGTTGAGGCTCAGATTTTGGTTTTGATTTTTGGGCAATTGCCCGCGGGGCAAAGCAAACGGTAAATGTCAATAAGAGACAGAATAGTTTTCGCATAAGAGGGTTAGGTTACAACTACAGATTTAACCAAATCCCGCAAAAGAAACTACTTAAATTATGTATCCGGCTAACGATTTTTTAACTCACGAATAGATTTAGAGAAAGCAACTTTGATGGCGTGCCCATTTTCGTGATGTTGATTCTTAACTACCCAACGCCCATTAACCAGGGTTCCTGAAATGCGACTGGAGTCGGAAGTAAAAACAAGCGTAGCCAATCTGTTTTTCTCAGAAGTGTCGGCTATTAAATGTGATTGCGAATTATAGATGACTGCATCAAAGGGTTGACCTACGGCAAAATGTTTTTTTAAGCTCACTCCCATCGCATTTCGTCCTGACTCCACCTCTTCATTTACCATGTAGGCGGCAGCATCGCCTTCAAATGTATTTCGTTGATTAGACACCAACCGTTGCCGGTAGTCAATCATCCGGAATTCCTCCATGGGGTTTAGCCCAATATGACTATCCGTGCCTATACACCAACGACCATCCAGCTTCACATACTCGCGCATACGAAAAATTCCATCACCCAAATTCCCCTCAGTCGATGGACATAGCACCACATTCGCACCAGATTTTGCCAATGCCTTGAGTTCTTCATCATCCAGATGCGTGGAGTGTACTAAATTGAAACGACTATTTACATTCAAATTATCTAACACCCATTGCATGGGCCGTTTGTTACAATAGGCTAAACAATCCGCAATCTCCTTTTTTTGTTCGGCAACATGAAGGTGAAACGGTAACTGTTTTGGCCCGTCATTAAATGTAGTTTTTATATCGTTCAGGTCAACAGCACGCAGCGAGTGTACACTAAATCCTAAAGATGCGTTGGAATAATTTCTAATTATTTCTTTCGAAGCTTCAAAGAGTTTGAAATATTCATCGACTGTTTTTGAAATAAATCTTCGCTGACGTGGCTGTGGATCTAATCCAAAGCCGCCTTTCTGATAGAAGACCGGTATCAACGTAATTTTTATTCCTGCAGTTTTTGCTGCCGCTACCAAACGCTCGCCCATTTCAGCAAGTTTGTTATAAGGTTTGCCATCTTTGTCGTGATGCAGATAATGAAACTCGGCTACATGGGTATAACCCACGCGCACCATTTCTGCATATAACATGGCTGCGATTGCTTCAGCCTGATCAGGATCTACCGAAAGTGCACATTGATACATCGCTTCACGCCAGGTCCAGAAATCATCGGAAGTTCCGGCCGGATGATTCTCGGCCAATCCAGCCATCGCATATTGAAAAGCATGCGAGTGTGCATTTTGAAATCCCGGCAACGCAAAACCCAAAACCGATTCAACTGCAACAACTTCGGTAGGTGGTTGATTTGACAACCATGTAATCAATCCATTTTTATCAACACCCACATACCCGGGCGAAAGCCAGCCTTCTTTTTGGAGAAGCGAATCGAAGCGAAAGTATTTAACCTCATCCCTACCCCTCTCCCCGGGGGTAGGGGTGTCCGAGGAACGAGGACGGGGTGAGGGACTATGCTCTTCCATCTTACTTTCTTTGATTTGCTGACTCTTTGATAGAGTTTAATACTTCTCTCATATTACTAATAACCTGATCATTTGTAAACCGAATTACTTTAATTCCATATTCAGCGAGATATTCAGAACGTTGCTGATCATACTTCCTTTGCTCAACACTCAAGTGTATTTCTCCATCTACTTCAACACCAAGTCTTGCTGCTTCGCAATAGAAATCGAGTATATACCCTTGCATAGGTTGTTGCCTTCTAAATTTTAAATTACCAGGTTTTCTCCCGCGCAACTGTTTCCATAAGAGTTGTTCTGCTTCTGTAGGTGCCTTCCTCATCTCCCGGGCATGACCAAGAATTACTTCCGGAGTCTTGTCCCTACTCCAAACTTCAATCTCTCGATTTATTTCATCTTTGAGTTTAGACATTATTCTAGTTTTTTAGATCCCTCACCCCGTCCGCCAGTTGGCGGACACCCCTCTCCCCAGGGAGAGGGGCCGGGGGGTGAGGGATTACAACTGCCCAATCAACTTCTCAAAAACACGTTTCAGTAACTCTTGCATTTTGGCAGCCCTGACTTTATCATACTTGGTTTCGGTATCGTCCAGGTAATTAACCTTGGTCATTTCCAATTGCAATGCATGCCGGTTCTTTACCGGTTTGCCATAATAGCGGGTAATGAAGCCACCCTTAAAGGGATGATTATGCGAAACAGAATACCCGCCTTGATTTAGTATTTCCAGGGTGGAATCAATAAAATTAGGAGCAGCCGAAGCACCGTCAGCATCTCCTAAAATTAAATCAGGAAATTTATCGTTTTGAATAGTCGGCACTACTTGCCGGATAGAATGGCAATCCCACAATAACACCTTCCCAAATTTCTTCCTGCGTTGTCTAAGCAACTCCTTTAACTTGCTATGATAGGGCTGATAGTATAAATCCTTCCTGCGCTTTACTTCGGGTAGCTCAACCTCCTGACGCTCGTCCTTGTAAATTGATTCCCCTAGAAATGTAGTGGCCGGACACAACGGAGTTATAATTCTTCCATCGGTATACAATGGCTTGCTGTAGGGATCACGATTTAAGTCAATTACCCAACGACTATAATTTGCGGTAATCATAGTGATACCCATGGCTGGAGCAAACTCATACAGGGTTTGCACAAACCAATCTGTATCCTCCGGTGATTTTATAAGTTTTGCTTTATACTGGTCTTTTATCTCATCCGGAAAAGTGGACCCACAATGAGGTATACTGATAATGATGGGTACCTCAGATTCTATTGCAGGATGAATGCTATAGACCATTATTTCTTTTTTAATTCAGATTCTGCTTTTAGTTTCATTGCCTCAGCATATCGATGAGCATCTTGTGCGCGATCCAATGCTTGCTGTGCCTGTTGTCTTTGAAGTTCAATTTGTTGCACCACTTCCATTGATTTCATTTGACATTCATGCGCAAGTTCAGTCTGTCTCCTTGCTTCTGCCTGTTGAACAAACGCATAAACGAAAGAAGTCAATGTTAAAAATGCTAATGCACCAAATGCAAGGGCAGTCCATCTTCTTCTTGCTACATTATTTTCGCGCATACAGAATTATTTTGATTTCAAGGCTTTCAATTGTTCCTCGGCTAATACTCTTTGAATCATCGCTTCATTCTTTGCAGCTTCTGCCATTTTTTGAAACTCACGCGCTTCTAATTGTTGTTGCTCCGCAAGCTTCACCAACTCTTGCTTTTCCTTTTCACAAACCGCAGTTACTTCATCGATTTGGGACTTTTGCTGAAACGCATAGCCCAACGAAGCAAGCGCAACAAATGCCAAGGCTATTATTATAAATTCCTTTTTCATAAACTAAATCAATTTTTCTTCGATCTCTTTTTCTTCTTGGAGGTTGTTTCAACAGGGAGTTCCTCTTTGGGCTCACTAACTTTTGCTGGTGGAGCTTCCGTCTGAAGTTTAATCTGATTCTGTAGTTTCGCAATCTCAGCCTTATAAGAAGCAAGATCTTTGTTACCTGTTCTGGCTTTCAATTGCAAAATCCGTTGAAATGATTCGTCAATACGCTCGGGTTTAATCTCCCCGGAGGCAACAAACTTTCTGATAATGGAATGTACTTTATCTACCGTTCGCTCTTCGCTGCCGGCAATATTGTTTGAGAAGCACATGATATCAACCCCGGCATTGATAGCGAGTTTAATACTTTCTTCGAGGCCAAAATTTTTGGAAATGGCATGCATCTGCATATCATCTGAAAAAACCACCCCATTAAAACCCAGGCGCTTGCGCAGAATACCGTCTAAGATTTCTTTCGATAGCGTGCCAGGCAATCCCTTCGCATCAAGATTTTTGTTGACAATGTGTGAAGTCATCACCGCATCTGTATAGCCAGAATCGATTAGAACCTGATAAGGTTTTAATTCGACTTCATTCCAGGTATTCGTAACATCGGCTACTCCAAAATGTGTATCTTCTTTTGAACTGCCATGACCTGGAAAATGCTTCAACGATGTAATCACACCATACTTACGGTGTTGCTTTATTACTTCTTTCGCCATCATTACCACGGTGTCGGCATTGGCGGAATAGGAACGTTCCGGTTTATAAATCACTGAGTTCTCCTTATTGAGTGCAAGATCCACACAGGGTGCAAAATTTACGTTGAATCCGAGCCCGGCTAAGGTTGCTGCGGTGGCATCCGCATAAAATCTTACGGAATCCAGTGATTTATATTTACCAAGCATGGCAGCCGATACCGATCTTGTAAAACCATATTTCTCTTTAAGACGATTCACTTTGCCACCTTCCTGATCGATGCAAATGAATAAAGGAATAGATGCAGCTTTTTGATAGGTCCAGGTCATATTCTTAACACTGGCAAAAGCATTAGAACGATTGGGGATATTTTTCTCGAAGAAAATAATTGATCCAACCTTTCCCCTCTTTATTTCCTCCAACACTTTTGCATCCAATTCCGATTTAGGCATACCCACCATAATCATCTGGCCAATTTTTATATCCAGCAGATCAGGTGCCTGACTAAAACCCGAAATGGTTAATAACACCAACAAAAAGGAACCACACGTTTTCATCCGCTTATAATTGAGTTTAATATTTTTCATGTATCGTTAACAAAATCTTTTCCATTCGTTTGCGCACTTCCGAAGTGCTTGCAAGGTAATTATTATTCATCATGCTAAAGATTAAAATCTTGCCACTGCGGGTAATCAGGTACCCACTCAAAGTATGATTATTACTAAGGGTGCCTGTCTTTCCATAGATAAAAGGCGTTTCCTTCTTATACCAATTTTTAATGGTGCCGTTTCTGCCTCCTACAGCCAACAAACTAAATAACCGCTCCTGCGGAACGTGTTGGTAAATTTTATCCCACAGCTTTACAATGGAGCGTGGAGTGAATAAATTATAGCGAGAGAGCCCGGAGCCATCTACCCAGCTTGTTTGATCAGGCAAATCCGTAAGGAAATTCTCCTTCGCGTACTTAATTGCAATTTCAGTTTTTAATGTATCGCTGATCGTGGCCGCACATTGTAACAACAATTGTTCGGCAATAAAATTATCGCTGTCCTGCATCATTTCCCGATACAAACTATCCAGCGGAACGCTATAGAATGAAATCGCATCGTCCTGAACAATCCAGGAAATTTCCTCCACCGTTCTCTTTAACGTATCACTTAATAAATCAACAATTAAATCGCTGCTATAATGGTATGGAACCTGCCAGCGACTGCGCGGAGATTTTCCTGGAAAGTATGTCAATTGGTTATCGTCCAGGCCGCGGATAATTTCCTCTTGCTTGCGTTGCTGATTTGCCAGCGTAAAGTGCCTTGAAAAATAATCAGGCACCATCGTAAAACTTTCCGGGGTTTTTTTAATTGTAATCAGATTTCCATAAAGCGGAAAGGGTGATCGCTCAGCTGAATAACTATACGGATAATCATCCCAGGCCCATCCAGGACCTAATGTTTCTGAATGAAAATTTGTTGATGAAAAATATAATGTACCTGGGGCTTGTTGCAAAAATTTAAGTGTGCGACCATTATCAAAAGTATTTTGATATAGAAAGGAAGCATCGCCCATGCCCCAAAAAATCAATGAATCGCCACGCTGTACATACTTCAGGGCGGTGGCTGAATCGCCCAGCATTTTCAATGAAGTATAAAATGTAAATATTTTTGTGTTGGAGGCCGGTGTAAAATATTTGTTTGCGTTGTGCTCGATTAAATATTTCTTAGACTTTAAATTATACAACACAAAACCGGCATGTTCCTGCAAATCATGTTCCGCACTTTTAACTTCTTTTAAGATTGCACTGCGCGGAGAGCATGCTCCTATTAGTGAAATTAATATGACAAAATAAAGCGTTCTCTTCATTCATCAGGCAAGATACCGCTCTTTCAGCACATGGCAGTGATGTGTTTCGTGGCCGGCAATAATAAAGCCCAAGGCTACAACAGAAAGTTCGTTATTGTTCGCAAGTCCCCTGCGCACCAACATTTCGGGGGTAAAGGATTCGAACAAATCAATTGTGGAAGATCGAAGATGTGCCATTTCAGCAGCTATTTTCTGCAAACTCCTGGCCGATGCATTTGCCTGTGGGGCGTAGTCTCTTTCCTCAAAACCTGCTAGGGGCGTTTTGTCATTTCGGGCAAACCGTAGAGCACGATAGGCAAAGATTCGCTCAGCATCGATCATATGACAAAGTAATTCACGGATTGTCCATTTATCCTGAGCATAACGAAAATCTGATTTCTCTTCTGATATAGCATGAACAAGTTCTAAAGCCCTGTGGCCCGAAATCCGCAAAGCCTGTAATAAATCCGTCTCGTCTATTTGTTTAACGTAGTTCTTATAGAAGGATGGTATCGTGCCGAGATTGAGAAGCATAAAAAGTGGTTTTAGAATTCAGTAAACAATGCATCGGGAAGTGATTCATCCACTCTCACGTTTTTAGGTCCGCCCCCATCGGTTCTATCACCCGATAACAAAATATTTCCATACTTCTGATAATTATCCCACGGCCGTACAAAGTTGGCTGTGTCCTGACTGGCATTGGAAAAGTAAGCCCAGTGCCGAACCAGTTTATCTTTCTTATCAACATACAGTTTGTATTTGTTTTGCGGGGTAACACCCACCTCCTGGAAGGTAAGAACGAGTGAGTTATAGCGTTGCCCGGCTACAGAATCCTCACCCATATATTTAATAGTTACACCACTGTCTTTAATTTTGAAAGGCATCACCAGCCAATATGAGTCATTGATCCAGATGCTCTTGGCTTTATCCAGAAGTTTCTTCAAGCTATCGGGTTCGGTGATCTCTGTTTCTTTGATGCGCACTCTTCCCTCGCCCGTATTTACATTCACCAGATAAATAGTGCTATCGGGTTGACTTTCTATTCTAACCCTGCCGGTATGTTTATCCCAGGTCAAGTCTCTGCGACCAAAGAAATTCCAGGAGATAAAACGGGTATTGTCCCAGTTCTCCCGTCCGCCCATAGCATGCATAATACTGTCGGCTAACTCCACTGCAGCCGGATCGGAGCCAACCAAATCAAATCCTTCCGCGGGAGGATTTTGTTCGGCCAACGTTTTTTTGTTTTCCGAAGGATTGCAGGCACCGACCAAAAGCGCCAGCACGATAAGAGGTAATAAATATTTCATGAGGATTGTTTTTTTGAGGTTAGTGAAGGTAGCGAAAATCTTAAATTTCTAAAGCCAATTGGGCTAATTATCCTTGTCCCATGCACGTTTAATCTGATACTTGCCTTGCGAATATTTCATCATGGCATCGCGGGCAAAAATTTCAATAGGGAAAACCACCAGCGCAATAAATACCTGGATAATAAAATCAATTACCGGGGAGGTTTTGCTGCCAATCAACGAAGCAAGTACGGTTTGCAGAAACTGTATTAACATCACCACAGTAAGTAGCGAAAGTATCTGGCTCAAATACCGGTAGCGGCTGTTGGCCCGGGCCAGCCGCAAGGAAAGAATTACCAAAAAACTAAATACCGTAAACTCTATGGCATAAAACCACCACCGTTGCCAATAGGGCGGCAAAACCGCAAAACTAATTTGTTCTACTTTCGATTCATTACCCAACAGATCGCGTGATTGAACTGCTAGCAGGTATTTACCGGGAGGCAAATAAGGAAAAGGGATACTATTGTTTGAAGATGACCAGGTAGACCATTGCGTATCAAGCCCCTTTACCTGATACCTGTATTGCGTAGTATTGAGCCCAACAAAATCAGGCTGAATAAACTCAAAGACCACGGTGCCATCCGTTTGTTCCACTTCTATCCGTTGCGACATTGTTACCTCCTGGCCGCGTACTTCACGAAGAAAAAGCGGATACTGAGTGGCCGTCATTTCCTTGGGCGTATTGCTTAACTTATACAACTCATTCTCTGCTGTAATCACCCATAAGCCATCGCGTTGTGCGTCTGGTGCCAGGTACCTAAGGTTGGGGAACAGACCTAACCAATCCAGTTTTAATGATTGCATTCGTCTGTCTACCGTGCGCCACTTAGCGCCATCATGAAACCAAAAATATCCTGCGGAGGCAAAGTACTTGCGCGGGCCGGGCAATGAATCGAACTTAACAAAGGAAGATATTCGATCGTAACGACTGAACTGACCTGATGCAGCTATGTAAATTTCGTTACCATAGGCAAGGCCAACGGTTTCATCCCGTGATGGATTATTGATAGGAAAAGAAATTATATCGGTCACACCACCTTCAACTGTTTCAATCTTATAAATTCGGGTGCGACCGCATAGCCAGATATTCTCTTGTCTATCTTCAAACGTATGACTGATAAAATCCCGCAGTGAGTCAATCATGTGGGTTTCCTGCCAACCATTGTTTATAGGTTCCAGCGTTTTGATTCGTTCCGCATATGTGCCAATAAAAAATTGTTGCAATAAAGGCGAGAAGAAAACCGAACGAACCGGTTCCTGCAGAATCGCCTTCGATTTTAATCCATCCACCTCATATACACCACTCATACCGGAAGCTATCAGTTTGCCTTTTACCTCAGCGAGCTGCGTTACCTTGCCTTCAATGCCAGCAACTTTTTTATACGTGAATTGGCCGGGTATCAACAGAGTGTCCTTTTTTTCGATGGGCTGAGCGGGGACTTGCTTTGAAGATTTTTTTTCTTTTAATGGCTTTACAATTGCAGGAATTACTTCTGCTTCATCCAGGAGCCCGTTCTCCACTAACTGATACAGTCCCAACGTGGTGCCCACGTATACTTTTCCCTGATAGGATTGGGCACAAAGAAGATTACCACTTAATCCAGGAAAATGATCAAACGACCGAAACGGGATATTGGGCGCAATCCGGGTGAAGCCATATTCATGCGCTACCCACACGCCCTGACTGCGATCCGTCATTAATGCATTTACTTCATTATCCGGAAGGCCACTGAAGTAGTCAATAATTTGTTCCGTTGTTCCCGTCTTGGGATTTGCAAACAATACTCCTCCGCGCAGGGTGCCAAGCGCAATCAGGCTATCACTTACCCAGACACCTGATACCAGGATGTTTTTATTCAGGAAGCTCTGATCCTTTAAGATTACCTCACTCAGTTTATTATTATCCTGCACGAAGACCCGATGGTCATCCATGCCTATCAAAAACTTAGTTCGATCTATAGCAGGTGTAGAAAATATAAAATTACCAGGAGTGATGTCAGACGCCACCAGTTTCTGCCCTTCTAATTTTAGCAGACCTCGATTAGCCGTGCGTACATAAATATTTCCACTCACTTCATACACCCCGCGAAACTTTCCTTGCGTGTTATCCGATTGAATGATCCACGCTGTGGCTCTATTCGAAATGGAATAAGCCAGCAACTGATTCTCACTGCAGAAAAATGCGTTGTCTGCAAATGTTACCGTTGAAAAAAAGCCCGTACTGTCAACGATATTTTGGTAATGTCGTGGGGTTTCGTGCTTAGGGCCCAACCTTCCGATGCTGGCAAGACTTGCAGCAAAAACATTTATGCCCTGTATGGACAAGGCATACACAGCACTGGGCACAGCAATTATTTTCCAATTCTTACCATCAAACTCCAGCACACCGCTTTTGGTGGCAAAGTATAATTCGCCTTGTTCGTCTTGCGCAATGGCAACACTGCGAAAATCAATGCGGTCATCCGGGGGGGTGTAATGCGAAAGGAAATAAGTGCCTGTTTGCGCCTGTAACGAAATAGAAAATAGCCATAGACAGAAAAGAAAAGCAGGCTTCATAAGTTCAACTCAGATTATTCATTAGCACTAAGCTACAACACAATAACTGACCATGACATTATGGGAAGTTGTTGATTTTCATTTTTCAAATGAGACTGACCAAAAAGTCAAACTGTCATCGTCAAGCCTAAGATCTGACGATCCAGTGAAGTACGCACAATTCGGGATTCCGGGTCAGGCCCGGAATGACACTTCGTTTGATAGTTTGACTTTTTTGTCAGCCTCATTACAGTTCAAGGTTCTAAAATACCTGAAATCAGGGGGAATAAAAAAGGTGAGGATTGAGTCCTCACCTTCCTATTATTCGCATTCACGATTAACGGGCAACAAAAATAAAATCGCTGCCCGGTGCATTGTCACCAAACTCTCCAAAGCGAGGTTGAATTTTCAGTTTCTCTACATAGGTAAATACTTCCGGTAAGGTTAAGATTCCATCGCGACCACCACGCGAGCGTAAGGCATCAATAAAGTTTTTGGCAAAAGGAGAGTGTTTGCCCGGAATACCATCCGAGACATAGGTCTTACCCCCCGAAGTGAGAAACTTGCGGGTTTTGTAGGTAAGCTTGCGGGTAATAAACTCCGTTTGATTTTGTTCTCTATACACTTCATCTTCTGCTCCGCGCGAAGAAGCAAGCGCCTGATCAAAGGTTCCTCCAAAGCAAACATCCATCGCGAGAAATATATGTTCGCATGGAATGTTGTTGGCAATAGAACGCAGGCGGTTATGCGACAGGTAAGTTGTTTTTGCTTCATCATTCAGCAATGATTCCCGGGTTACTACAAAGCCCTCACCAAAAGTTTGATCATACGTGCCATGACCGGCAAAGAAAATAAAGAGCTGATCCAGCGGCTGATACTTCTTCTCACCGTATTCCCTGATCTTTCTAAGCATCGCTGACTGCGTGGCATTTTCAATCATTTCAACTTTAAAGCCGTAGGTTTTTCTTAATTCTTCAGCAATGGTGCGCGAGTCAAAAATGGGATTAACAAGGTCCGACCAGTTGTCGTAATTATCTGTAGCGAATATAAGCGCGTAATCGGTGCGGTTCAATTTAGTTGCATCTGCCAATGAAGCGCTGCCCACATGCACTTTCTTGTAACTGATGGTTTTTGTTCCATCTAAATTTTCAGCGACTATCTCAAGAAGATTCTCGCCATCCATAAGGGTTAGAGATTTTTCAACTACAGATTTATACATTTCGTTTCCCTCAGGTTGTATGCTTAAAGATCCACGGGTGGCTGACTCTGCTGTCTCCTTGATCGAAATGGTTATGTTCTTAAGTGGCGCAATTGATTCAATCTCGACTTTGATCTTGAATTTGTTGTCCTGCGCAAAGCTTGTCTCAGGAACCGGAGTGATCCAATTGATAACCGGAATGGTTGTGTTGACCAATTTTTTGGGATCGCTAAAATCAACTTCAAACTCATTGGTACGGGTAGTTACGGTCTGGGCAATACTCCAGGTGGTAAGGAGCAAAAAGCCAACCAGTATAGTCCAATTTTTAGTTTTCATATTCTTATCGATTAATGATAATCTTTTGTGTTAAAACCTTTTGTATTCCATTTGCGGAAACCGTCAAGCGGTAGAAATAGAGCCCACTTTTATTGTTTTCAGTATCCCACACAGAAGTATAAAAACCAGCTTGCAAACTTCCATTCGCTAAAACAGCTGTGCGTTGCCCTACTGAATTATAAACTTCCAATTGCACCTGATAACCAGATTTGCTCTCCGGCAAGGTGAACCCAATTGTTGCGCTACCATGGGTTGGATTGGGGTATGGAGTGCTCAACGATACAAGGGTTGGTTTAATTCTGTCATGCAAATCCTTACCAAAATGAATTTGAAATAAATTGCCTTCTCGTGCATTGAAGGAATATGTTGCTAGTTCCTTCATGTCAATCAACTTCTGGCGATCCAGATCAAATAAGATTAAATCCTTATCGCCCTTAATTGCAGTATTATCCCAGTTGAGTTGGGTTATTCCTTCAGAAGCATTTACCGTAAACTCCCACACATACTCATCCTGGGCCGGCACCACATCTTTTGCGAGCTGATAGTTGTTATACTTTTTATTGAAAGCCAGCTCAGCATAATCTAAAAAGCGAGGCGGGTTTACATCATCAAATTGATCCCAATCAAGATTGGCATTTTCATTCATACCCACGCCACCCATTGTATTAGTAATTTCATTATTAATAGCTGAGATAGGAATAACCCAATTTGGCTTTGATAAATCCGATTCAGGTTCCGTTGATCCTTTCCGGCCGCCAGTTGTAATTCCCTTAAACCTGACTACAAGATTGTTCACAGCCGAAGTTCCCTTTACAAAAACAAATGCACCTTGATACGGAAGTAATATGGCTTCGTCTGAATAACCAACGGAGCCCGCTTGTGTTTGCCCAAATACCTTCAACGGTCCGATTGTGGTTTCTTGCCCAGTCCTTATCTCATCCCAATTTATTTCAACGGGATATGGATTACCAATCTGGTTCCAGCCTGGTGCTAAATTCATTTTGAAAAAATCCGTCCTGTTATTTGGTGGTGTGGTGGCGCCATCAATTTCCATATTAACATTCGGATTGCTCTTTACATTTATCCAATACCCTTTACCACGGATAAAACTTGGCGGACTTTCTGTGAAATCATTATTTCCTGCATAGGTAAACATTCTCCATTTTGTTTTATCCAGATCTCCTAATTCATTAAACACAGTTAGCACCTGATCATCTAAAAGTTGAAAAGGCATACTGATCATCCGATAATTGCCTTCTTTTCCTCCAAATGAAATTCTGGCTGAAGGAAAGATTGGCCTTGTAGATGCCGTATAAGTTATATAAGAGTAATAGTATGTATTGTCAGCAGCTGGCGATCGCTTCTTGTTTCCCGCAGCATCCTCGGCCTCAAAATAAAATTCCAGTCCCATTTCATCATACCAGTTGTCCTGCGCATCAATAGTAAAGGTAGTAGAAATCGTACCGCCTCCGGAAAGAACATTCATAGTAGCCGGGGTAAAAGGCTCTGTATCCAACTTTGCAATGCCCCGATAATAAACTTTTGTTTTGTCCGCTGGAAGGTTCTTGTTATCAGTGACCGTTATGTCGACCCTCTTCGCAGCACCTTTGGTATGCTTAAGATCAGAAGTAACTATTACGATGTTGGGTGCTTGGGTATCCGGCTCCTCCTGAGTGGTCAGTCTCCACGCGGCATTTGAAGTTATGCCGTTAAACGTATTCCCGAAAATATCTGCAAAGGCACCCACTTCAACAATTACAAAATATGTTTTGAGATAGCTCAAATCAGACGACAACGCAAAAGTCCACGACTTTTCATTCCTGGTTGCTTCGCTAACATCCATTGTGATAACCGGCAGAGCTGGTTGAGCAAGGTCAAAAATTCTTAATTTTTTACCCGCTACGATATTCGTTATTTCATCAAAAGTAATTGTGAGGGTTGGCCGGACACTTATGTTCGTAGAGTTTGGCGCAGGAGAAAGTGTGGATACAATCGGTTTCGTTTTATCGTCAGGGATCACAATATTACCACTCCTTCTGGCAACGCTATTGGTAAGTGTTGCATAAGCATATCCATCAAACTCATTTACCACAACGTTTTGGAAGTTTGAAAACACACCAGAAATTGGGATGTCTCCAACACTTTGCCATGCCTCTCCGTCATTTCGAGAAAGCCACAAAACAGAATTAGAGCCTGCAATAAATAAATAATTGTTGGTAATGATCAATGAATTTCCAGCAGGTGCTGATACCTGTGTCCAAATTTCTCCATCCTCGGATTTATAAATAATTCCATCGGAATCATACAGATAAATTTTCTCGTTAAAGTATTTTATTGTTGCTGGACTGGTGGTTCCTATTGTATTTGAGATTTTAGTAGCAGAACCAAAAACGATCTTATATACATCATTTAACCCTGTTTCAAAATCTTGTATCACCGCATAGATAACTCCACCTTGATCAATAACCATGTTCCTGATGGAATAATTTTCGGGTAACCCTGAAAGTTCAATGTTTATCCAGGTCAAAAGGTCTGTTGAATAACCTAGGGTACCACCATTGGAACCATAAAAACCATTTCCAGTCGCATCGGCTGTTAAAAATGTCAAAAACCTATCCGTACCAAATGACTTCCATGTTTTACCACCATCTTTAGAGCTAAGTAATAAACGACTGCCATAACCTATCAAAGAATCGGCCACTTGCAAATAGCTCGTTGCTGGTTCGAGAGTGGCAAGCGTAAATGATTGCCCCAGGTCATCTGAATAATAGGGCCGAGTGGCTCCAATCAATAAATTATTATTAATCAGATTAATTGAGTTTGCAAAAGGGTGCGGAATTCCATCACTAAAAGTAGAAAAGGTTAATCCGCCATCCGTTGTTTTCAAAATACCTGCGTTTCCGCTGCCAACTATATACGAGGTAGACCCTTGTGAAACAGCCCATAAAAACACATCGCCCACATTACCAATGTTGGTCCACGTGGCACCACCGTCTGTAGAGCGATAACAATCAAAAAGTGATTGGGCGCACATGAGATATTCGCCATTACCCAATACAATTACTCTTTTGCTATAGTTTACTGTTCCTTCGGCATTTGTAATAGGCGGAGTGGGCAAGGTTGTCCAGGTGCTTGCATTATCCGTTGACTTTGAAATTCTGGCGTCCCATAATGGATTAAGGCTCGTATCAACAATAGTTTGAATAACCAGGTGGCCGTTTTTATCATACATATAAGAACCGACAAATCCATCTGGTGTTGCTATGGAAGCCACGCTTTTCGCTACCCAAGTTGTTCCATTGTCGGTGGATATTAACATCCCCTCATTAAGGTGACCCATCATGGCAATGGTGCCATTTGTGGGAGAAATGGTGGGTTTTCTAGCGGCTGAACTTCCCTGATCAGCTCCATAAATCACATTGAAGGCACTGGAATAAACGAGGGTAAAACTTGTCCCTCCGTTTGAGGATTTATAAATTCTTCCGAGGCTTGTATTTGTTCCAAAGGCTAAAATTGATCCGTCTGACAAAACTTCAATTCTTCTAATGTTTGACGAAGCTGCAGGAAGACCAGTAGAGGTTAAAGGACTCCAACTAGTCCCACCATCGATGGATTTATAAACTTTCTGTGGGTTAACTACAGGAAGTACGTAGACGGAACCAGTCGCATCAATTTCAACATCAAAAACCAGTCCCCCGGGATTTACAGGATCTAGTCTTGTCCACAACCCACCACTGTTTTTCCAAAGTCTGTTTTGTGATATGGCAAAAAGGGTAGTTCCATCGGGATGTAACTCAATTTTACTAACGTTACCTCCATAGGGTCCATTTAATGGTTGCCAATTGAAGTTAATATAAGGAGGCAGCGTAGCAGGATCTACCAATAAGTCATTTGTAAACTTTAAAACAGATGAGCCGTATGCAGTTGCATAATAGTCCCCATTCGAGTCAGTTGCTACATCCGTTATGTACGCTGAACTTACTGGTAAGTTAGTGTTATTCCACGTGCCTCCATTATCTTGAGTTACCTGAAAAGATCCTTGCTTTGAAACAGCAATGCCAATAAATGCTCCTTGTTTTAATGGTAGAACAACGTTACCAGAAAATCCTACAGTTGTCCAGTTGGTACCTAAATCCGTTGTAGTATAATATGCTGAAAATTGGGTTGCAAAGAACTTATTATCATGAAAGAAAATATTGTTCAGAGAACTCGTGAAGGGCAAAGTAAGTTGCGTGGCGGTGGTCCCAACTATTTTATAAGTTCTATAAGCGGACACCCCATCATAACCATGACAAATAATATTTGTGGTGCCATCAATTGCGGCTTCGTACGGTTGAAATGTTGCAGGAAGTCCTGTAATCGTTAAATCTGTCCAGGTAACTCCCTTATTTGTTGATCTATCAATCTTTCCATACTTAAACCCATAAAGATCCCCATTGGCAGCCTCAACTATTTTATAGTGGCCATAATAATTTGCATCCGCTGTAAAAGTAGCCCCATTGTCGGTAGACCTGAAAACTTTTGATCCATAGATTATGATGGTGCCATCTGTCAACTTTAGTGTACCAGAAGCGTAATCTGAGAGTAAGCCAATATTCCATGTAGTACCTCCATCTGTTGATGTCCAATAGCCCCTTGCGCCTTTAACAACAATTATTCGGTTTGTCGTATTCGCAACAACAATGCCCGTTGTATTTGCTCCTGTAATGCCTGTACTTTTAAAATCCCATGACGATCCTGAATTGGTTGTGCGAAAGACACCATCACCACTAGTTCCAACAAAAAACATTGAAGCCGATGTAAATACAACGTTTCTTACTTCCGTTCCATAGGCATCAGATGGGGATAAACTACTTACCCAGGTGTTTCCGGAATCAGTCGACTTGTAGACAAGCCTGGGTGAGGTGTTTGTGTTGGGGTCGTAGTTGCTATTTGAAAAGAAATAAAGATTTCCATTAGGAGCTACGTCTAGCGGTCCATTAAAATAACTGGTGAGTGGAAATTTTGACTTGATTGATGTAAAACTTGTTCCATTATTTGTTGAAATAAAAAAATCGAAAAAAGATGAAACGTATAATTTCCCGGAAGCATCGATCGTCATTGAGTTTACCTGATCATTAGTAAGTGTAAGCCCTGTATTGGTAAGTGTACTTGAATCCCAATTGGGTGTTAGACCTTGATACAGATGTCGGTATAATTTGCCTTCCTGAGTTGCATAAAAAATATCGCCTGCGTTATTTGCCCAAAGTCCCGGCAGACCAGACCAACCTTGAGTTGAAATCTGTTTCCATGTTAATCCTTTGTCTATTGAGATATACAATCCTGAATAACCCCAAATCACAAAAACATCATCGGGTCCTACTTTCGTTATCCCATACGCATTTTGAAATTGATTTGTGACAACACTCGTCCATATTATTCCATTATCCACTGATTTGTATAACTGAGAAAAGTAGACTGCGTACATAGTACCATCCGTATCCACCATCACATCATTCAAGTATAATGTGGAGGGGGTTGTTGTGGGGGTAATTGACCAAGTGTCAGCATTATTGGTTGATTGATAAAGTCTTTGATTAACAATAGTATACAAAGTTCCAGAAGGTGATCTTCTGAAATTAGAAACATAACCTCCAAAAGGCCCCCCCGTTGATGTCCAGTTGTTCTGTGCCACTGATTGGCCAAAAAGTAAAATACCAACAAAAAGTAAAATATATTTCATATCCCCATTATTCAAAATCCTTCATTCGTTTAACAACTTAATTGCCAGTTGGCAAAGCTGGAACCCCTGGTATTGTATCATCCACAGGATCTGTTCCACCGCCTCCTCCGCCTCCTCCACCAAGGGTAGTGGCAGCTGCTCCAATCGCCAGAATAGGTAAAACCTTAACCACCAGTGGCACCTTTGGCTTTATCTTAAACTCCGATGTATATAATACATCTTCACTATTCTTTGTATCCGTGATTTTCAAGCGATAATCACTACCCTTTTTTGCTTGGGCCGGAACATAAAAAGTATGACCGCCATTATTGGGTTGGTTCATTTCGCCACTAATGCGCTGCCCGCCTTTATACAATTCGATGTTTATCGGATTTGTATTGCCTGGTTTCCAGGACATGCTGTAACTCTTACCGCGCTTGTAGGATTTTTCTGTATCGAAATTCTGAAGCTTCACAAACGGGATGTAGACCTTGCCGCGGATTTCCAGGGAGATCTTGCCCTTATACCCGCCCAGTTCTTCGCGGATGCTCCACTCTACCTTGCGGCCAGTGCCTGGTTTTACTTCCGGTCCAATGTCACCTTTAACTTTGGTAAGGGGCGCCTGAAAATTATCGACCGAGGAATAAAGATCGAGTTTGTATTCGTTGTTGGGGTTGCTGTCTTCGAGATCGTAGTGAACGATGATCTTTTCACCTGCCAACTCCACTTTTTGGATGGTAACAACCTGGGCTGAAGCAGAAAAAAATGAAAAACAGCCCAGAGCCAGTAGAAATCCTCTCATAATTAGGGTTTTAGGAAGCTAAAGTTAGGCAAAAAATACCTTTTCCTTACATGGCTTCTCAGTCTAATTTGTAACCAAAGACTCAAAATCCCTGAAAAAGAGGATTAACTTATCCGGCTCCAGTTTACCACCGACTTCTTTATCGATTCTATCTGGATGCGGATGGCTTTGTTTTCGGGCTTTTCGAGTTGCGGATCTTGTTCGAGAATGAGTTGCGCTGCTTCGCGGGCCTGCTTCAAAATGTCTCCATCCTTGCCCAGATCGGCAATCAACAAGTCAAGGGCTCCGCTTTGTTGGGTGCCCATCAAGTCACCCGGCCCTCGCAATTGCAAATCGGTTTCTGAGATTTCAAAGCCGTTGTTGGTTTTCACCATCGTTTCAATGCGGACTTTTGAATCAGCACTCAATTTGTTGCCGGTCATTAAAATGCAATAAGACTGTTCTGCCCCACGGCCCACACGCCCACGTAACTGATGCAATTGCGAAAGTCCGAATCGCTCAGCACTTTCAATCACCATCACGCTGGCATTGGGCACATCCACACCCACTTCAATAACTGTCGTGGCTACCATAATTTTGGTTTCTCCTTTTACAAAGCGGGCCATTTCAAAATCTTTGGCTTCCGGTTTCATCTGCCCATGTAAAATGCTGATGGCAACATCGGGAAATGCGCGGCTGATACTTTCGTACCCATCCATGAGATGTTTAAGATCTAGTTTCTCCGATTCTTCAATGAGCGGATACACCTCATACACCTGGCGCCCGGCATCAAGTTGCGTTTTCAAAAATCCATTTACCTGCAGGCGGTGCGAATCAAAACGATGTGTTGTCTTGATGGGCTTTCGGCCCTTCGGCAATTCATCAATTACAGAAATTTCAAGATCGCCATACAGCGTCATGGCAAGGGTGCGCGGAATAGGTGTGGCTGTCATCACCAATACGTGGGGATACACATTTGCATTTTTTTGCCAGAGCTTGGAGCGTTGTGCTACTCCAAAGCGATGTTGTTCATCAATGATAGCCAATCCCAACTTATTAAACTTCACACCTTCTTCCAGCAGCGCATGTGTGCCAACCAGAATTTTTAATGTTCCGTCCTCCAACCCTTCATGGATAGGTTTGCGTTTGCTTTTCTTTACCGAGCCGGTAAGCAACGCAATGGAAACACCCATCAGGTCTGCAAATTTTTTTAAGTTGGAGTAGTGTTGTTGTGCGAGAATTTCTGTGGGGGCCATCAACGTGGCTTGCGCTCCACTGCCCACCACCAGCAACATGCAGATAAAACCAACAATGGTTTTACCACTGCCCACATCGCCTTGCAACAAGCGATTCATCTGCTTACCGCTTTTCATGTCTGCATAGATTTCACGGATCACGCGTTTCTGTGCTTCAGTAAGTGCGAAGGGAAGATGCTCTTTATAGAACAAGGTGAGTATGGCGGTGTCATTAAAAACAATGCCTTTAAATTTTTCCTGTCGCACCAGCTTCATTTTGATGAGGCGCAATTGAATGTAAAACAGTTCTTCGAACTTTAGTCGGGTGCGTGCTGCCGCAAGTTGTTCATGACCTGGAGGAAAATGAATGGCCGTTAATGCAGCGCGCTTGTCAATAAGTTTTTGCTTTTGTAAAAGCTCGGTGGGTAGTGTTTCCCGAATATGCGATTGGGCACCTTTCAAAACAACGCTGACAAGCTTTGATAAAAACTTACTGTCTATATGGCGTGCCTTGAGTTTTTCGCTGACGTTGTAAACGGGTTGCAAAAACCCAACCCTCTCGTTGCCCGATGTAAGGGGTTCTATTTCCGGATGAGCGATAGAAATTTTATTGCCATATCGATTGGGTTTGCCAAACACGACATACTCGGCATTCGGTTTGATTTTTTCCATCACCCAGTTGATGCCCTGAAACCAAACCAGCTCCAGCTCTCCGGTTTCGTCTTCAAACGTTCCCACCAATCGTTTCTTAAATCCACCCCCGATAATTTCAAAGTCGGTTATTTTTCCTTTGCTTTGAACATAGGGCATCAGCTCATTTACCTCGCTGACTTTATAAAACTTAGTACGATCCTCATGCCGGAAGGGATAATATTGGATGAGGTCTCCAAAGGTTGAAAGTTCCAGTTCTTTTTTTATCAGGGCCGCGCGTTGCGGTCCAACACCCTTTAGAAATTCAAGTGATGTGTCGAAGAAATTAGTCAAGGAATCAAGTTGAAGATTTGCAAATTACTCCAAATGAGTAATCATCTTCAAATTTTCAAATTCGTGAATTAGCTAATTATTCTTCCATTCGAGTGTATTAATGAAATGCAGGGTTTCCTTCTTCATAAAATCAATGGCAGGTGCCAGCGAATCATTCGCTACGCGGGTATTAAAATAAAGTGCACCGCGCAAAAAATTCCGCGATGAATCCGTCATCGTAAACTGAAGTTGCGTGGGCACTTCGCCTGCAATCTCTGCGATCACCGCTGTTTTACCACTGGGCGTCACCGTTATCAACTCGTCAATAGCCGAGGCTTTGATCTGCTGTTTGGAGGTGAGGTTGTACGAATCATTGAGTAAGGCCTTCAAAAAATCATCTTTGTTGTTTAGCCTTTTATAAGTGATGTGAATGTTGGCTTTCAATTCGGGATAATAAATTTCTATCCAGTATTTTTCACTTACCCACGATGAATCGCGCAGTAAGCGAGCTGAGGTTGAGTATTCAAACTGATAAGGCAATGAATCTGGTGATTGTCGATATTCCTGAATCGGCAACAAAAGTCGGTTATACCCCTTGGGTTTAGGTTGATAATCTTTTGTGCACCCGGAAATTAAAATCGTGATAAGAAAAAAAAGTGCGCTCCATCGAAGACATTGTTTGCTGATCCTGGAGCGCATACCTTTTGGATTAGTACTCATCAGAACGGAAGATCGTCTGTAGAATTGTCGGGCGCACCTTTTGCATCATCTCCGGCCGATTGAGAATACTGCGGAGCCGATGAACCACTCCCGCCTGGCTTCGAACCTAACAAGGTCATGTTATCGCCAACAATTTCAGTTGTATAGCGGGTAACACCTTCTTTCTCCCAACTGCGGGTGCGCAGCTTTCCTTCTATATAAACCTGATCGCCTTTGTGCAAATACTTGGCGGCTATGTCGGCAAGGCCGCGCCAAAGCACAATGTTATGCCATTCGGTGATTACTTTTTTCTCACCTGTAGTTTTGTCCTTATAGGTTTCAGAGGTAGCCATGGTAAAGTTGGCTACCGTTGCCCCGTTTTCAAGATTTCTTACCTCCGGGTCTTTGCCCAGGTTGCCTACTAAAATCACTTTGTTTACGCCTGCCATATATTAAGTTGTTTAATTAATAATTGAAGTCTGTAAAATTATCAAAAATTTCTGCGCTACTCTAAAAAGCCCGACTCCTTTAAGAAACGATTTAGCAAAATTGGCTTGGGAAGATTTTCAATTTGATCTTTTGTGTAGGCTCTCAAGCCTTCTCTTTTTATTATAGCCTTCAACGCTGCATCTGATTTTGCCGTAACTTCAACAAACCGTGTGATCAATTGCTGATGCGAGAGAACATGCTTGTAAATTCCACTTGTGGTATTTACGGTTAGTTTTGTCATGCGCTTATCCTGTTTGGTCAGCAAATCAATTTTTACGGGTCGCTTTGTTTCAATCAGCATAAAATCATAGAGACCATTCCAGATGTCTCCGGGCATTCGCTTGCGCATGAAAAGTTTGCCCTTGCTATTAAGTACTATATAATAGAAGTAACGTTTTTTGATTTTTAGTTTGGAGGTTTTTACGGGTAATACAGTTTGCAGATCATGTAAACAGGCAACACAATTTTTGTTAAAGGGACAAGAGTCGCACTTTGGGTTTTGAGGTGTGCAGTGCAACGCACCAAACTCCATCACGGCCTGGTTAAACATATCCGGTCTATCCTCCGGTATCAATTCATTTGCCTTCAGCGTGAAGTATTTTTTTCCTTCGTTGCTCGCGATGTCATTATCAATGCCAAAGATGCGCGCCAATACACGAAACACATTTCCGTCAACCACAGCTACCGGTTCGCGATATGCAAAAGAGGCAATGGCAGCTGCCGTGTAATCGCCAACGCCCGGAAGTTTCTTTATGTCGTTAAAAGAATCAGGGAACTTTCCGTGCAACTCCGTTTCAATTTTTTTTGCACAGGCATGCAGGTTTCGGGCACGTGTATAATAGCCAAGACCCTGCCACAACCGCAAGACCTTATCCTCCGAAGCTCGCGCCAGTGATTTTACATCCGGGAAATTTTCAACAAACTTCAAATAATACGGTAAGCCCTGCGCAATCCTTGTTTGTTGAAGAATAATTTCAGAAAGCCATATTTTAAATGGATCGCGGGTATCACGCCACGGAAGATTTCGTTTGTTCTCTTCATACCAATCAATTATTCTTTTTGAAAAAACTTTTTTATTCATTTTTTGGGTCCGATCCGTTCGCAATGTCTTAAAAAACAGTTCAATCCAAGGTTGTGTTGTGATTCTTAACCGGAAAAGGAACCCATCTGTGTGATAATCAGTAAATTCATTTTGCGTTTGAACAAACTGCGTTTAAATTTGCAGCCCTGAATTTTCAGTATTTAAAACATATACCACCGTGACCAAAGCAGACGTAATCAACCAAATCGCAGAAAAAACCGGAATCGACAAAGCTGATGTATCAGCATCTGTAGAAGCTTTTTTCAACATCGTGAAATCAAACATGGCTAGCGGTCATAACATTTACGTGCGCGGATTTGGCAGCTTTATTAATAAGAAGAGAAAGAAAAAAATTGCCCGCAACATCTCCCGCAATACTGCTATTGTTATTGATGAGCATTTTATTCCAAGCTTTAAACCAGCAAAGATCTTTATCAATAAGATTAAGAACAGCGACAAGGTAAAACAGCTTGCTGAAAAGTAATTTCTAGTTGATCGTTGTTTGATCCTGTTCGATTCTAAAAGTAAAGAACAACCAGTAACGAACAACAACCATCCTCATGTTAAAGACTCGCATCATTTTAGTTATCGTTGGCGCCCTGCTCGTCTGGCTGATCTTTTTATTGCCCAAGGCAGTGGTTGAAAACGATAATCAATTGACCGAAGCTGCTCCTGCCGAATCCGGAGCAACGACCGCTCATAGCGAAGTACCCGCCAACCTTTCAGCCACCATCCGGTCGGTTCGCGTCCAGTATAAAGAAGGCCTTACGAATCAAAAAAATGCTATCTTTGCCGACTCTTTAAGAACCCTCTATACGCAATCCGGACAATTTGATAGCGCGGCATGGTTCGCAGAGAAAGCAGCAACGTTCTTTAACACAACAGAGAGTTTTTTAAAAACTGGCAACAGTTATTACGAAGCCTATACATTCGCCATGGAGCCCGTAAAGCAAGAGCAGTTGGCTGAAAAAACCAGGGAATGGCTTGGGAAAGTTCTCGTAAACGATCCGAAAAACCTGGAAGTAAAAACCAAGGTAGCAATGACCTACCTGAGTTCGAAAGCTCCCATGCAAGGAATCACCATGATGCGTGAAGTGCTTGCCGAAGATCCAAAGAACGAGTTTGCTTTATACAATATGGGTATGCTCTCGATTCAATCGGGTCAGTACGATCGGGCCATCGAAAGGTTAGAAGAACTGGCAGCAGTAAATCCCAATCATGTGCAAGGCCAATTGTTGTTGGGGGTGGCCTATATGAATAAAGGCAATAAAGACAAAGCCCGCCAGCAGTTTGAAAAAGTAAAAAAGTTGGATCAGGATCCGGCCGTACAAGCTACAGCCGATTCGTATCTGAAAGATTTAAAATAAAATAGTTGTTAAACCATCCGTCAGGTGGCGGAATAAAACCAAAAGCATTATGCCAAGTGGTAAGAAAAGAAAAAAGCACAAAATGGCTACTCACAAGCGTAAGAAGCGCTTGAGAAAGAACAGACATAAGAAAAAATAATTCAACTCACCCCAACCCCTCTCTCCCGATAGCTATCGGGAGAGAGGGCTAAGGTTAAATTTTTAAAGTTTTGAGTAACGAACTTATAATAAGTGCTGCTCAGGACGGATGTCGCATAGCTCTTCTTAAAGACAAACAACTTGTTGAATTCCATGAGGACATGGGAGGGGGCAAGTTTGTAGTTGGTGATATTTACCTGGGCACCGTTAAAAAGGTGGTACAGGGGCTGAACGCAGCTTTCATAGATATCGGGTACGAAAAGGACGCATTCCTTCACTATCTCGATCTCGGCCCGCAATTCGGTTCATTACAAAAGTTCACTAAACTCATCCGTACTAAGAAGGTTACCGGAGGCCGACTGGACAAATTTCAAATCGAGAAAGACATTGACAAGCATGGCAAAATAGGCCAGCAACTTTCCCGAAACCAGTTGATCATGGTGCAGGTGGTAAAAGAACCCATCTCCACCAAAGGCCCACGACTTTCGTGTGAGTTATCTCTGGCCGGGCGCTACCTCGTGTTGGTGCCGTTCGGTTCGGGTGTTAATGTATCCAAACGCATTTCCAGCAGTGATGAGCGCAAGCGCCTGCAGCGTCTCATTCAATCCATCAAGCCCGAAAATTTTGGGGTGATCATTCGCACCGTGGCCGAAGGAAAAGAAGTTGCCGAATTAGACAAGGATCTCCGCAGTCTTGTTAAAATGTGGGAAGATGGCATTGCGCGCATGGTCGAAGGAAATCCGCGCGATAAAATCATTGGAGAGCTCAGTAAAACTTCTTCTGTTTTGCGCGATGTGCTCAACGAATCATTCGACAACGTGCACGTGGATGATAAGAAGATCTTTGAAGAGGTTAAGACGTACATCCGCAACATTGCCCCAGACAAGGAGAAAATCACGAAACTTTATTCTGGTAAAGCCAAAATCTTTGAGCACTACGGCATTGAGAAGCAAATCAAATCAGCGTTTGGACAAACCGTAAGCTTGCGCGGAGGCGGATACCTGATCATTGAACATACCGAAGCGCTCCACGTAATTGATGTAAACAGCGGCAATAAGTCGAACCGGGAAGAAAACCAGGAGACAACCGCCATGTCGGTAAATATTGAGGCAGCCAAAGAGGTGGCCCGTCAACTTCGCTTGCGCGATATGGGCGGAATCATTGTGGTGGACTTCATTGACATGCGCAGTGCCGATAACAAAAAGGTGATCTACAACACCATGAAGGAAGAGATGGAATTGGACCGGGCCAAACACACGGTGCTTCCTCTGTCGAAGTTCGGACTGATGCAGATTACCCGCGAGCGTGTGCGCCCGCAGATGAATATCATCACAAAAGAATTGTGCCCTACCTGCAATGGCACGGGTAAGATCACGGCCTCTATATTAATAACCGATCAGATTGAACAACACATCGAACATCTTTTTGTAAAGCAAAATGAGCGCGATATGGTGTTGGCCTTACATCCATTTTTGTTCGCCTACTACACGAAGGGAATTATCTCCAAGCGGGTTAAATTTTTCTTCAAATACAAAAAGTGGATTACCATGGTTAGGGACTCTTCACTGGCCATTACAGAGTTTAAATTTTTGAATAAAGACGGTGAAGAAATAGAAACCGCGCAGCAAAGCACTTCGGCCCTGGCGGGGGATTAATTTTCTTAGTTTTCTTCTGGGATCAATGACAATAAATGGCAATATTTATTGTCATTGATATTTTTCGATGCCCTTAAAATACCCTTTGATCACGCTGTTCCTGATATTATTGGTCAGTTTATGCAGTGGCCAGATAGATTTACCTCCTTGCAAAAAAGCAAGTCAGATTGTAGAGACTCTCAACACGTATCACATTAAACCTCCGGTGGTAAATGATACCTGGTCTGAGTGGGTATTCAATGAATACATTTATTTACTAGATCCAGGCAAGCGCTATTTTTCAACGGAAGACATCTTGAACTTACATGAATATAAGTCAAAGATCGATGATGCTTTAAAAGATAATAATTGCTCATTGATTAATAAGTCAAGTGAGTTGTTCAAGAAAAAATTAGCCGAATCCAATCTGTTTATTTCAAACACTCTTAAAACTCCTTTTGATTATTCAACTTCTGAATCTTTAAATGTTGGCATTAAAAAAAATTCTCCACGCGCTGAAAAACAATCTGATCTCGAAAATTATTGGAGATCATCTTTAAAACTTCAGGTTCTCTTTTGGATGAGCCGCCATAGTGAGGATGACCTGGCAAAGCTTACTGCGGAACAATTCAAAACATTGGAAGCCTCGGCCCGTAAAATTATACAACTGAAAGAGCAGGGCGCAATCAACAGACAACTGAATCCAACGGAAGGTTTTGATCACTACGTTGAAGTTTGCTTCTTAAAAGCCATTGCTCACTCATTTGATCCACATACAGAATACTTTTCTAATGCACAAAAAGAGGATTTTGATAAATCATTATCTACCGAAGGTCTCTCTTTCGGTGTTGAGTTGGAAGAAGATCAATATGGACAAATAAAAATCTCAAGACTTAATCCGGGCGGCCCGGCCTGGGCTACCAACGAGTTAAATCAAGGAGATATCGTTACGAGTGTTACATGGTCTACTCAGGAGCCGATTGATATTGAACAGTATGATCTGGAGGAACTTAATCGAGACTTGGGTAGCACGAACAAAAATGAAGTAACCCTTACCGTAAAAAAGGTTAGTAATCAAATCAAAACCATTCAACTCACGAAAGGAAAAATTGAACTCGAAGCAAATGTGATCAGAAGCTTTATGTTGAAGGGAGAAAAAACGATTAGTTACATCTCTCTTCCTGGATTTTATTCCCAATTCGAAGATCAGCAAAGTAAAGGTTGCGCTGATGATATGGCCCGGGAATTAATTAAGTTAAAGAAAGAAAAAATTGATGGATTAATTTTGGATCTCCGTTTCAACGGAGGTGGTTCTTTATCGGAAGCTATTTCACTAGCTGGAATTTTTATTGATGTTGGCCCCCTCGCTTTAATTCAGGAAACCGGCCAACCCGTAGTGACTTTAAAAGATCTTAATCGGGGAACAATCTATGATGGGCCGCTTGTGATTATGGTGAATGGCTTTAGCGCTTCGGCTTCTGAATTGGTAAGCGCAGTACTACAAGATTTCAACCGTGCTCTTGTGGTGGGAAAGCAAACATATGGAAAGGCTACCGGGCAGGTGGTTATTCCTATCAATAAGAACTCATCGGAAAAATCAGGATTTTTGAAAGTGACGAACGACCGGATTTACCGGGTGACGGGGAAAAGTCTCCAAAAAAGAGGAGTTGTGCCCGACATAGCATTACCTGATTTATTCGATTCCTTCATCGAACGCGAAATGGATTTTTCAAATGCCATTGGAGCAGATTCTGTTATCAAGAAGGTCTATTATACACCGTTGCCTGGGTTGCCTATTCCGGAATTAAAAACAAAAAGCACCCAACGAGTAATAGAGTCAACTAGATTTGAGCAAATCATACAAGCAGAAAATGTTTTCACAATGCCAATCCCTCTTGGATTGAAGGAATTCGACAAATACAATCATCAGATTGGTGATTTTATGAAGGGCGTGAAAGATAGAGCGGTCAGTAACAATTTATATCAAGTGCAATTAAATCATTTCGATGATCCTTTACTATCTATCGATAGTCACCGTAAGGAAATCAGTGAACAACTATTAAAAGAAATTCAACATAGTCCCTATATTGATGAATCCTATAGAATTCTCCTTGACTACATATCAATTATAAAATCAAAATAACTTACCGTGAAAAAGATTGCATTTGCTCACCTGATATTTCTCCTCCTGGTGCTTAACCACACTAATGCTCAGGAACTAACTGCCGGTGTTTATCTCGATCACATAGGGACTCAATACACAGAGGTTTCTAAAGATATGATGAGTTATACCAGTGCGGCATCACATGGAAAGGGGGCAAAAAAAGTTGAGAAAAAAAGGCAAGAGCTCATACTCACTATGAAAGAAGCCGAGCGTACCATAAGAAGAATGAGACCTTTTGAAGGCGATCATCAACTGCGCGATACCGTGGCAGCTTACTTCAAGCTATCGCACCTTGTTCTTCTGGAGGATTACGGAAAAATTGTTGATATGGAGGAAATCGCTGAACAGTCCTATGATGCCATGGAGGCTTATATGCTGGCCAAAGAAAAAGCAAATGAAAAATTAGATAGCAGCTATGAACGCGTGAGAGAACAACATGATCAGTTTGCAAAAAAGCACAACATCAGGATTGTTGAAAACGACAGCAAACTTTCGCAAAAACTACAAACCTCCGGAAAAGTATACACTTACTATAATAAAGTTTACCTGGTCTTTTTTAAAAGCTATAAGGATGAAGCCTACCTCTTGGAAGCAATGGGCAAAGGGGACGTAAATGCAATGGAACAAACAAAAAATTCCTTGGCGAATAGCTCGGCCGAAGGAATTAAAAAAATTATCGCAATTGGATTTTTTAATACCGATGGTACGTTAAAAAATGTTTGTCAACAATTGCTGTCCTTTTACCAACACGAAGCATCCAAAACCACGGACCATATAGATTTTTTTCTTAAAAACGAAAACTATGAAAAGATAAAGAAAGCTTTTGATGCTAAAAGGCCAAACGATCGAACCAAAGCTGATGTTGATCAATATAATACTGCAGTAAAAGAGTACAATACATCCGTAAATAAATTCAATGCGATTAACAATGACCTCAATAAAAGACGCAGCGATCTAATCAATTTATGGAATAAGACAAGTGATAATTTTCTGAGTAAATACGTCCCAAAATACAGGTAATCTGTCATCCTGTCACTTTCGTGGGATTGGAACATCCTTTGAAGAGTGACGGGTTCTGAATATTCTATTGTAAAAACTGACAATTATGGCAACTGTAGCTGAAAAAGGTTCGATCTCCATCCATACCGAGAACATCTTCCCCATCATTAAAAAATTCCTCTACTCCGATCATGAAATCTTTCTTCGTGAATTGGTGAGTAATGCCGTAGACGCAACCCAAAAATTGAAGAAGCTGGCCTCTATGGGTGAGTTTGCTGGTGAACTGGGCGACCTGAAAATAGAAGTAAGCTTCGATAAAAGTAAAAAGACCATTACGGTAAGAGATAAAGGTCTTGGCATGACTGCCGAAGAGATAAAAAAATACATCAACCAGATTGCTTTTTCGGGAGCAGCTGAATTTGTAGAGAAGTTTAAAGACAAGGCCGATGCCAAAGACATCATCGGGAAATTTGGTCTCGGATTTTACTCTGCCTTTATGGTAGCGGATAAAGTTGAAGTGGTCTCAAAATCTTACAAAGAAGGCACCAATGCTGCCCGATGGGAATGTGATGGCTCTACGGAATTTGAATTGTCGGATGCTGAAAAAGCAGCCCGTGGCACCGATGTAATTCTTTATATCAATGCCGACTCAGAAGAGTTTTTGGATGAATTCCGTTTAAAAGGAATTCTGGATAAGTACTGCAAGTTCTTGCCTGTTGAAATTAAGTTCGGTACCAAAGAAGATAGCGTAGAAGATGGTGTGGACAAGGACAATAAGCCGAAGTACAAAACGGTTACGTCTGATCGAATCATCAACAATACCTCGCCCATCTGGACGAAGGCTCCGCTGGAATTAAAAGACGAAGATTACCTGGCTTTCTATAAAGAACTCTATCCCTTCACCGAAGATCCGTTGTTCTGGATTCACCTGAATGTGGATTACCCCTTCAACCTTACGGGAGTTCTTTACTTCCCTAAGATTAAAAATGACTTCGAACTACATCGTAATAAAATACAATTGTATTCACGCCAGGTGTTCATCACGGATGAAGTGAAAGATGTTGTGCCCGACTTCCTGATGCTGCTGCATGGTGTGTTGGATTCGCCCGACATTCCTCTAAACGTATCGCGTAGCTATCTGCAAAGTGATGCCAGTGTTAAAAAGATCAGCGCCCATATCACTAAAAAAGTTGCCGACAAGCTGGTGGATATGTTTATCAAAGACCGTTCTGAATTTGAAAAGAAGTGGGACGACATCAGTGTGTTTGTAAAATACGGCATTATCAGTGATGAGAAGTTTTCTGAAAAAGCAAAAGAGTTTGCGTTGTTTAAAAATACAGAAGGCAAATACTTTACCCTGAATGAATACGCAGAAAAAGTGAAGCCAAACCAAACTGATAAAGACAAAAACGTGGTGTATCTCTATACCAGCGATGCCAATAAACAACACTCCTTCATTGAGATTGCCAAAAGCCGGGCCTATGATGTGCTCGTACTGGATGGTGTACTTGACAGTCACTTCATCAATCACCTGGAACAAAAGCTGGAGAAGACACAACTGAGACGTGTGGATAGTGACACCATCGATAAGTTGATATCCAAAGAAGAATCTGTTGCCAGCGTGTTGAGCAAAGAGGAAGAAGAAAATGTAAAGGGAATTTTTGAAAAGGCGATCAACAACAAAGCCATGACGCTTGCCGTGGAAGCTCATTCACCCGAAGATCTTCCGGTAACTATTACAATGAGTGAGTGGATGCGCAGAATGAAAGACATGGCCAAAACTGGAGGGGGTGGTGGCTTTGGCTTTATGGGTGCCATGCCCGATAGCTACAACGTAGCCATCAATGGTAATCATGCCTTGGTTCAAAAAATTCTAAAAGCTGAAAGCGAAGAAGAAAAAACCAAGTTGGCAAAACAAGTATATGACTTGGCGCTGCTATCGCAGAATATGCTTACGGGTGCAGACTTAACAAGCTTTATAAAAAGAAGTGTTGAGTTGGTGGGGTAAGTTTCAGAATCGTGAAATTATCAAGAAGGCTTGCTAATATTTATATAGCAAGCCTTTTGTTTTTTACTGCAACGTGGGCATATCATTAACAAGTTTCCAATTTCCTTCGGTATCTTGTGCAAGTTGCAACAATGAAACAAAGGTCATTTTAGATCCTTTGAACAAAACTTTTGCACTTGCATTTTTGCCATTGATCAAAATGGCTTCAATTTTTAATTCCCTTTTCTCACCGCCAAATTCTTTCTTCTCTATTTTGTCTAAATAGGCTTCTCTGGACATAACAACTGTCTCAGTGCTTCCAAACATTTGATTCATTATAAGCCGAAAATTCTTATCGAGCACATAATTTAGTGCTTTCGTATTTTGATCATCGGCTGCTTTAGCAAAATTAGCAATGGCCGATTCTACCTTCTTTTTTGCATCGGGTGTTTGCGCCAGGGTGAGTGTTGAGAGTAAACTGAGCAAAAGTACTACTGTGTTTGTTTTCATAAAATTAGGTTTTAAAATTTATAATTCGATTTTGATTGTTCTTCGCATTATCGAGTGGTGAGCAAAGTCATCCTCTTGGCTATACGCCATTAGCAGATAGATTACCTCGCCCTCAGTAAGATTATGGTGATACTTATCGTTAACACTAAGTGGAACTGAGAATGATATCTCCGTTGATCCACCACTCTCCTTGCCTTGCTTCTTTACTATCGAATCCGAGCCACCCAATTCCAGAATCTTTAGATGTTTCCCGGGTTCGATAATGAAGCGATCTTGAATAATTACAGATTCATTTTTGACAGCCCCCATAATCAGATTTGTCCCTGCTAATTGATCTGAGGTATTAAATCCAATGGCAACCCAACCAGTAGTGGATGCCATAACCCGACAATTCAAAAAGTCTTTACTGAACTTCCAATGAAAAGCCATTCCTTCCACTGAAACTGATTTGAAGGTTGTCTCCTCTTGTCGATGAGTTTTTATGTCAAGAGTTAAGCTTGAAAAAAAACTCATCATCAGTATCATGGTTGATATATCAATCATTAGTATAAAATTTTTATCCTCCTAAATTTTTAATCATGCGGTTGAGTAATTTTTTGATTTGATCTTTCTCCAGTTCAGAAAAATCAGAAACTCCCTGCTCGCGCATAGCCTTAACCTCACCCAGTAATTGTTTAAATAATTGCTCACCCTTAGCGGTGAGACCTAAAATGAAATGTCTACGATCACCTAGTTTTAAATCTTTCCTAACCAATTTCTTCCGCACTAAAATTTGAAGAATTCGAGTGATTGACGCTCTATCTTTAAATAAGGATGCAGCCAGCTCAATTTGATTTATTTCCTTATTGTCCCAAATCTTCTTTAAAACCAACCATTGGTCCACTGTAATATCATAACCTTTCTTTACAAATGTTTCCTGCGAATACCTTCGCCCCACCTTATTGACTTTATCAATGAGGTAGTACAGTACATCTTCGAGTTTCTCGTCTACTGCCATATTAGTTGATATATCAACGATTAAAAGTAAATAATGTTTCAGATTTAAAAAAATATATTTTTTGTAGCTTCGTTAATTATTCTAATGAATCGATTCTTACTTATTCTCCTGATTTCTTCAATTTCTCTGGGCGCTTTGGCTCAGAGACCAGAACCCAATGTGCAGGAAGGGCAGTTTACGTTTGATACCGACAAACCCTTTACCCTGCTCGAACTCGATCAGAATGATGAACCCATCGTTACGAAAAAGAAAAAGCCCAAAAGAAAAGTTTACTACGGTATCAAAACCAAAAAAGCATTTACCCGCAAAGGGGTTGGGGATAGAATGACGATTGAGCTTTTCTACGTGCTTAAGAAACCTGAGAAACCAACTGGCTTTGCCCGTGATGTGTATTGGTATGATTTTACCCGCAAAGAACTCCGCAAAACCAGCCAGGCTGCCTTTGATGTGAAGAAAGGCGTGCTGGCTCATGGTCCGTATAAAAGAATGGTGGGGGATGCCGTAATTGAAGAAGGAATTTATTACAAAGGTGCTCGCCATGGTCGCTGGATGCGTTACGACCGCCAAAATCTGGTAGAAGACAAAGAGAAGTATTACAAAGGCTGGCCGAAAGAATCACTTGTTACGTACTACGATCCCAACGAAAGAAAAAAGATTAAAGAAATCACTCCCATTGAATATGGAGAGAAGGAAGGTTATTACTATTACTTTCATGAAAATGGACAAATCGCGGTGCTGGGTGAATACCATTGGGGCGAACGTGTAAATGATTGGATTGAAAACTATTCCAACGGGAAGCGTAAAAGAATTATAACCTATCCGAAAGAACCCTTTGAAAAAGACACTCGACCTTATGTTCGTAAAGAGTGGGATGTGAAGGGGAAAGAGATTTATTCGAAGTAAGATCTGTATTGCTTTTCTAACCTTTGAGCTACTGGTTTTTAAAATCTTATTTAATCAGTGAATCTGTGGCGATGAAGATGAGTCCGATTAATAAAAAGCATCCTCAAAGTGCCTGATCTCAGGCTCACCATTTTTCATACTGATTGCTATCACATCATACCGCACATTGCCTTCGTAGTTGTTTTCGTATGTATATTGTTCCGCTCCGTAAACTATGTTCTTTGCTTTTTTATAGTCCACAAATTCTTCCGGGTAACCAAAAGCATCAGACGATCGCATTTTAACTTCTACAAAAATCAGCCAGTTATCCTTTCTTACAATTAAGTCAATCTCAGACCTTTTGTACCTGAAATTGCGTTCGACAATCTCATAGCCCTGTTGGGCAAAAAAATCAGCGGCCATATCTTCAGCCTCCTTTCCTTTCTTGATTTTATCGGTCATAAGAATGTTCTACCTTTGAACGAATTTATTACTCTGCAAATGAAGAAACTAATCGAAGGCTTTACTTTACAATTGGCCAGTGCTCTCAAGATCGGGCAAACGGTAGATTTGGTGCGGCCGGGAAGCGATATTCGTAACATTCTGATTACGGGCATGGGCGGCTCTGGCATTGGTGCCAATCTGGTGGAGTCGCTTACGTTTGGTCGGGTACCAATTCCGATTACCGTTTGCAAAGGATACAACATCCCACAGTTTGTAAGTCCACATACTCTTTTTATCGCCTGCTCCTATAGCGGCAACACAGAAGAAACCCTGGCGGCCATCCACAAAGCCATGCTGAAACGGGCGCACATAATATGTATCACCTCAGGCGGCAAAATGCTTGAGCTGGCAAAAGAATATAATTTGTTCTGGATTCAGATTCCTGCGGGATCTAAAAGTCCACGCGGCAATGTTGGGTATATGATGATTTCCCTGATGTATGCCTTGTACCACACGAACCTGATCGGTGCTGCTTTCATCAAAGAAACAGAAAACGCGATTGAGTATCTCGATCGGGGTGAAAAGGCCATTCAATCTGAAGCTGAACTAATTGCTAAAAAACTAAAAGGCAAACTACCGATCATTTATTGTGATGAGCGCTTGAAAGCTATGGCTACGCGCTTTCAAAATCAGATCAATGAAAACTCCAAGCAACTCGCACACATCAATACATTTCCAGAAATGAATCATAACGAAATTGTAGGCTGGCAATTTCCCGAAGCCGTGATCCAACAGGCACAGGTTATTTATCTCTACTCTGATCATGATCACGAGCGCGTAGAAAAGCGCATGGAAATTTGCCGTCCAATTTTTGAGAAGCGATCTCATCCCATCATTGATATTGTTGCGGAAGGCGCTTCATTACTTGAACAATATTATTATCTGATTCATCTTACCGATTGGATTTCTTATTATCTCGCCAAAGAAAATGGTGTAGAGGCTGCGCCTGTTGAAGCGATTGATCTTCTTAAAGAAGAATTATCCAAAGTGAAGTGAATAAAATTTTAAATAGGGGAACCGAATTTTTGGATTTGGGTCTGATTGAATATCAGCAAGCCTGGGATTACCAGACCAATCTATTTCAATCTATCCTTGACGTAAAATCTCAAAACCGGTCACTTCCTGATAACGAACAACACCCAACCAGCAACTACTTACTCTTCTGCGAACATCCTCATGTTTTTACACTCGGCAAAAGTGGTGATGAAAAAAACCTGCTCGTAAAGAAAGAGGACCTTCACACAATTGGGGCAACTTATTATCACATCAATCGAGGCGGTGATATAACGTATCATGGCCCCGGTCAACTCGTTGTTTATCCAATTCTTGATCTGGAAAACTTCTTTACCGATATTCATAAGTACATGCGGCTGCTCGAGGAGTCCGTTATTCAAACGCTGGCGGAGTTCAATATTCAGGCTGGAAGAATAAACGGTCTTACGGGTGTATGGATTGATTACAATGATGAATCAAAAGCCCGCAAAATTTGTGCACTGGGGGTTAAGACAAGTCGTTGGGTATCTTTGCACGGATTGGCGTTTAACATAAATACGCAACTTGACTATTTTAATCACATCGTTCCCTGCGGCATCGATGACAAAGCCGTTACCTCATTAGAGAAAGAATTGGGTAAACAAAAGAATATGAATCAGGTGAAATCCATTCTGAAACAAAAATTAGCCGGGCTTTTTGGAATGGAAATTATAACTTAGGACACTATTGAGTTTTAATGATATTTAGAAAGGTCATCTCTTCATCCCTAATTGTTTGTGCCGGACTGGCGCTGCAAACCTGTGTTCCTGCAGAATCAAGTTCAATTCCAGTCGCATCCAAACATAAAGGTGTCTGTTGGGTAGCCGGACGCGAAGAGGTGACAGAAAATGAAATTGATGCATTGGTAAAATGCAATGTCAACTGGATTTCTCAAACTCCTTTTGGCTGGCAACGCGATGCCACTGCTTCGTCTATCCGCACTAATTTTTCGTCTGATCGCATCTGGTGGGGCGAATCCGATGCGGGGATTTCAAACACTACGACAGTGGCATTAAAATCTGGCATAAAAACATTACTGAAACCACATCTTTGGGTGCGTAACGGTTGGCCTGGTGACATTGTAATGAAAAGTGATACTGCGTGGCAAAATTGGTTTACGAATTATGAACGGTTTATAATCCACTACGCTGAGTTGGCCGAAAAGAATAAGATTGAAGTCTTTTGTATTGGTACTGAACTTCAGCAAACAACTCAACGCGAAACAGAATGGCGCACGATAATCTCTAAAGTCCGGGCTGTCTATTCAGGCAAATTGATTTACGCTGCAAACTTTCATGAAGAGTATGAACACATAAAATTTTGGGATGCCCTCGATTACATTGGTGTGCAGGCCTATTTTTCTTTAGCTGATAAAAAGGATGCCACCTTGCAGGAATTAATCAAGAAATGGAATGGGCCAATGGCATCCATAGAAAAGGTTCATAAAAAATATAATAAGCCAGTTATGTTTACGGAGATTGGCTACCGAAACGATGCTCATGCAGCCATCGAGCCGTGGACCTGGCCACGTGATCTGAAAGACATCGAGATTTCACCCGAAACACAAGCCCTGTGTTATCAGGCTTTTTTTCAATCGGTATGGAATAAAAACTGGCTCACCGGTGTTTACTTCTGGAAGTGGTATCCACATGGACCCAGGCAGGTGAATGAAACTGACTTTACACCGCAGGGGAAGCCAGCAGAAAAAATAATGAAAGAAAATTTTGCGAAGTAAGATGAAGAAAGACATTGAAATTCCGGAAGTAAAAAATGTAACCCTGGCGGTTGTCAGAGAAAAAAGTATTCTAAATCAAGACGAATGGAAAGTATACCTGATTAACAACAATCCATTTCCTATTGAAAATACTTTAGTTGCCAGTACCGGCTATGGTGAAAAAGAAGGCGAGCAACAACGAACTTCAACTCTGCGGCATTTTTTAGAAACGGTGCCTGCCAACGGAACCACGATGGTGGAGCCTATTGATTCAAAATTATTTCACCTCAACAACGAGTATTGGGTAAGTTACTATGTGGGTAACCAGATTTATGATCGCAGATATGTTTTTGTGCCTGAAACTATTTGTGAAGAAAACTTGACGTTTATTAAGGAGCTGGAAATGGAAGGTGTTTTGCACTCATAATCCATTCAGATACCCAAGTTCTAGCAATTGCTTTTCTGTCTTTACCGGATACGTAGTTCCGTTTGTAAGCATATAAAGTTCATCCGCTATCTCACGGATGTGGCGGTGCATATGATCCGTGATGATAATCCCTTTGTGGTGCTTTTCCAGCGTAAATAATTCCTTTAGTTTTTCAATGTGTATTGGCATTAAGCCCGAAAAGGGCTCATCTAAAATGCAAAATGGATGATCTGCATAGAGCACAAGCAAAACCTCAAACAATCTTCGTTGTCCTCCCGAAACCACTGAAGATTTTTGGTTGAGACAATCCGATATTTCCGGAAAGTGTGCGAAGATTCTCTCCTCGTCAATATCATAAAGTTTTAAGGCTTGTTTAAAGGTGACAAAGGGTGGCAACAAATCGGATTGTGGTAAATAAGCGATAATTTTTTTAGTCAATTGATCCTCCATTAAACGAGTACCATTAAAACGTACCGACTTATCTGCCGGCATCGTACCAAATACAATCTGCATTAAACATGATTTACCCGAGCCATTTCTTCCCAACAGTCCCACAATCTGCCCGGTAGTGCACTTCATATAAATACTTGACAGAACGCGATTCATTCCAAATTCCAAATACAGGCTGTCAAATTCAAGCGTGCTCATAGCATCAATACCAACGAAAATGATGCCGCGCAAATCAAGACATCTGGAATTATCAGGTTCCAATAGATGGCACGTCTCGATTGACCAAGATTATTAAAAAAGAAAAAATGATTTGAACGAAAAAAATGTACAAACGCCAACAGCAAAGCAGTCGTAATTACTTTTGTCCAGATAGCTTGTACTAGATAGAATGGCGTACCCGATTGCCCAAGAAGCCCAGAAGTTATCAACGTGATTATTATGGATGGAAGAGCCACGAGACGGTAACAGGCAAACATTATTAACATCCGTTGCATGGTGCCCTTAAAACAATTATTATACCATTTTTAGCTTTTCGATCTTATGCGTATTTTTATTGAGATCATACTTTTTTTGTTATGGATACAGACCTTAAAGACATTCTCTTCCTCGACATTGAAACTGTGGGCTGTGTAGATCATTATAGCAAACTACAGGAGCGAATGAAATCACAGTGGGCCCGTAAAGCTAGCTTCTTCAAACGCGAAGAAGGACAAACCGATGAAGACCTGTTTCACGATCGTGCTGGTATCTATGCCGAGTTTGGAAAAATCGTGGTCATTGCCATCGGAAAATATACCGAGGAAAATGGAGTGCTCGGCCTACGGACTAAATACTTTGCCGAACACGATGAGAAAAAATTGCTATCGGACTTCCGGGCGATGTTGGAAAAAATGGGGCCGGGTGTCAGGTTGTGTGCACACAACGGAAAAGAGTTTGACTTTCCCTATATGTGTCGCAGAATGCTGGTGAACGGAATCGCATTGCCGAACGTTTTAAACATGTCCGGTAAAAAACCGTGGGAAATCGCCCATCTTGATACGCTTGAGCTTTGGAAGTTTGGCGACTACAAACATTACACCTCTTTGGATTTATTAGCAACCATTTTTGAAATCCCCACCAGCAAAGGAACTATGGATGGCTCGATGGTGAGCAAAGTTTACTACAAAGAAGGCGACCTCAAAAAGATAGCGGAATACTGTGTGGGCGATGTGGTGGCGATAGCGCAATTGTATCTGAAGATGAAGGGCATGAATTTGATGGATGAAAGGAATGTTATTCCAGCTTAGTTCTAACCACAGAGCGCACAGAGAAAAACACTGAGATGGAGGACAATGATCTAACAGATAAAATTATCGGATGTTCCATTAAAGTACACAAAGCCTTAGGGCCAGGCTTGTTAGAGTCTGCTTATCAAGCTTGTCTTTATTATGAATTGGTTAAATCTGGGCTTAATGTAGAAAAAGAGAAACCCCTTCCATTAGTTTATGAAGAAGTAAAGCTAGATTGCGGTTATCGAATGGATTTAGTAGTTGAAAATAGAATTATCGTTGAAGTAAAATCTGTAGATACCCTCAACGACATTCACCTGGCACAAGTGCTTACCTACCTAAAACTAACCAAAAACCGGTTTGGGTTACTAATCAATTTTAACGTTTTAAAACTAAAAGACGGAGTAAAGCGAGTCGTCAACGGATATTAACTTTAGTGTTCTCCGTGAATCCTCAGTGTTCTCTGTGGTAAAAATATGAGCAAAAAGAAATTCAAAGAAAAAAAAGAGAAGCGCAACAAAAAAGAGCAGGGTGGAATGTACTCTACGCTGATGTTGTTGCTGGAAGAAATGGCTGGTAAAGCCTACAGTCCGAAAGAACTGGTAAAAAAATTGGGCTTGAAAAAGAAGTCTCTCATTGAGGACCTATACAAATTATTAGATGCACTGGAGGAAGAAGGCAAAGTAGAACAACTCAGTTCAGGACACTATAAAAGCACACGCACGTCAAAAAGCAAAGCTCTAACAGGCATAGTCGATCATGTCAACCCACGGTTTGCCTACATCGTGACGGGCGAAGAAGGCAAGAAAGATATTTATGTTCGCTCACAAGACCTCGGCTCCGCCATCCATGGCGACACCGTTGAGGTAGCCATGACGAATAAAAAAACAGGCAGTAATCCTGAAGGAAAAGTAACCTCTATCATAAAGCGTGGCAGAAATCGATTCGTAGGGCGAATTGAACTCTCAAGAAACTTTGGCTTTGTTGTCCCGGACTTTAAAAAAATCTACCAGGATTTTTTCATTTACCCTGAAAACCTGGCCGGTGCAACAGCCAATGATAAAGTACTATTTGAAGTTACCAAGTGGGCCGACCGCGATAAAAGCCCGGAGGGAAAAGTAATTGAGATTCTGGGCAAGACCGGAGAAAACGAAGCTGAAATTCATTCCATCATGGCTGAGTTTGATCTGCCCTTTCGCTTTCCTGAAAATGTTTTGAAAGAATCCGAGAAGATCAGCGAAGACATTACCAACGAAGAAATCAAAAAGCGTTGGGATTTCAGAGAAGTCCTAACATTTACTATCGATCCGGAAGATGCTAAAGATTTTGATGATGCCATCTCATTTCGCAAGCTGGATAATGGTCGGTACGAAATCGGGGTTCATATTGCCGATGTTACACATTATGTAACACCCGGCAATGTACTTGATGGAGATGCCTTCGACCGCGCTACATCGGTTTACCTGGTTGATCGCACGGTGCCGATGCTGCCTGAGCGTTTATCAAATGCCTTGTGTTCCCTCCGGCCCAACGAAGACAAGCTTACGTTTGCTGCAGTATTTGAAATGGATGATAAAGCTAAAGTTTATAAAGAATGGTTTGGCCGTACGGTCATTCATTCCGATCATCGGTTTAGCTATGAACAGGCCCAGGAAGTGATTGAAAGTGGAACCGGAACGTTTGCAGATGAAATTAAAATTCTCAATCAGCTTCATCATGTGCTTCGCAAAGAGCGCTTCAAAAAAGGAGCTGTAAACTTTGAATCCACGGAAGTAAAATTCAAGCTGGATGAGAAGGGAAAACCCTTGGCAGTAGTTCCTAAGGCTCGGAAAGATGCACATAAACTTATCGAAGAATTTATGTTGCTTGCTAACCGGGCAGTGGCCACTTTCATTTTCAAAATGAAAAAAGGCGAAGACAAAAACACCTTTGTTTATCGCACGCACGATTTGCCCAATCAGGAAAAGGTGGAAGACTTTGCACGGTTCGCGAAACAGTTTGGGCATAACCTACAGATTGAGTCCGCAAGTATTTCCCGTTCTTTAAACAATCTGATGGAAGAGATTGAAGGCAAACCCGAGCAAAACGTGTTGCAATCACTGGCAGTTCGCGCTATGGCCAAAGCAAAATACACGACTGACGCCAAAGGCCATTTTGGATTAGCCTTTGATCATTATACGCATTTCACATCGCCAATTCGCAGGTACCCGGATATGATGGTGCACCGATTGTTGCAACATTATCTTGATGGCGGTAAATCTGTAGCAAAAAAAGAATATGAAGAAAGGTGTATCCACTCTTCGGAGCGCGAAAAACGGGCGGCCGATGCCGAGCGGGCCTCCATCAAATACAAGCAGGTAGAGTTTATGAGCCTCGCTGAAAACAAAGTCTATGATGGCATTATAACAGGCGTTACAGAATTTGGAATTTTTGTCGAAATCGTAGAAACAAAATGCGAGGGCATGGCCCGCATGGCCGACATGAAAGATGACTTCTATGAATTCGATGAAAAGAATTACCGGGCTATTGGCCGCAGAAGAAAAAAGATTTACCGGCTGGGAGACAAAGTAAAAGTTCGGATAAAGAAAACCGATATCGACAGAAGATTGATAGATTTGACCTTTGAAGAATAACTGTTGATCGAATGAGTTCTCCGATATCCGCTCTTCTTACCCTCATTGAGCAAGAGATTAAAAGCCAACCTTTTGGTTCACAACCGAAATCACTTTACGAACCCATTCGCTACATCATGGCTTTGGGAGGCAAACGCCTACGCCCGCTGTTAGCGCTAATGTCCTATTCTCTGTACAAAAATGATCCTGAGCGAATCGTTAAATACGCTACCACCATCGAAGCCTTTCACAACTTCACTTTGTTACATGATGACATCATGGACAAGGCTCCGCTCCGAAGAGGTAAAGCCACTGTACATGAAAAGTGGAATGTAAATACCGCTATCCTTTCGGGGGATGTAATGTTGGTGAAAGTCTATGATCAATTTCTGGATCTGGATGGAGGCACATTAAAAGAAGTACTTCGCATCTTTAACCAATGTGCTGCTGAAGTATGCGAAGGCCAGCAGTGGGATATGGAGTTTGAAACGAAAACGAAAGTTACCGAAGCTCAATACATTGAAATGATTCGGTTAAAGACGGCTGTGCTGCTTGGCTTCAGTTTAGAGCTAGGAGCTTTATTAGCACAGGCAAGCGAACAAGAACGTTTGGCACTAAAAGAATTTGGCATCAATATCGGCATCGGGTTTCAATTGAAAGATGACTTACTGGATGTTTATTCGGATAAGAACAAGTTCGGCAAACAAGTAGGTGGGGATATTCTCGCCAACAAAAAAACCTACTTACTGATCAAGGCGAAAGAAAAGGCCAGGGGAAAAGACAAGCAGGAACTTGAACATTGGCTCGCTGCAAAAAAATTTAATAAACAGAAAAAGATTAAAGCCATAACCTCACTCTACGATAAGTTGGAGATAGCACAACTAACCGAAAGAAAAATTGAGGAGTACTTCAGCAAGGGATTTCAACACCTTGATAAAATAAACGACTCACATGAAAAGCAACAACTAATCGTGTTTACTAAGGATTTAATTTCTCGTCAGTCTTAACAGATCCTTTCCTTTCATAGAATAACAACCGGCCTCGATAGTTCTTCATGGTTTCACTGAGTGTATAAAAACCAGCACCATCGAGTTGCCATGCTATTGATTCGCCCTGTGGTTCGCGATTGTATGATAGTTGGTTGGGTTTACTTTGCAGAAGTGCAGCTATTGTTTGATTTTCAGAGCGCTTCCAATAATAGATATAATCATAATTCTTGATCAGCACTTCGGTGCCATCGGCCGAGATATCAGCGGCAACAATCCTTGTGAGAGGAAGTATAATTTTACGCTCCGCCATTACGGTATCTCCCGAAGCAAACTCAAAAGGAATCTGATACAGGCGCACAGAATCCTCGCGCTTGGAGAATATAAATAATTCCTTCGAAGTCGCATCTAGCATCAGGGCTTCAGTATCTCTTAAGCCATCACTCAATTGAAAGGCAAGTGTATCAAATTGATCAATCACTTGATTGCCTTCTACTAAAACAGGTTCTTCAAACCGATAAATTATTTTGTATATGTACTTGGCTTCGTTATCACCTATGTCTCCTACATACAGATAACTTTTGCCTTCTTCGGGGCCGGGCCCAATGGTAATGTCCTCCCAGTCACGATTGGCTACGTTAGGCAGTTTGCAGGTCATTACAATTTCTGCTTTGTCGTTAATCAGATATACTTCAGCCGGATTACCACTGTCATTGTGAGACCAGAAATATCCGGGATTAGTTACGCTGGCCGCCAATCCAGATGCTTCATCCAGTTTCTTATCAACTATTCCCCTTTCTTTTCCATTCGAAAATAAATCAGAAGGAGCATTCCTTTGTGAGCAACTGATGGGGAAAAAAAGAAATACTAGCCAATACTTCATCCGGGTTGAATAATGCGCAATATGATTAATTATTGAACCGGCAAGCCTGCAGCCTTCCACGCCTTCATGCCGCCATCCATTTCATAGACAGAGTCGTAACCCTTCTCTTTCAAAATAGCAGCCGCTTTTGCACTTCGGATACCCGAGCCGCAATAAACAAAGATCGGTTTATGTTCAAGGTTGCCCAACTTCCCGGCAAAGGCATCGTCATAAACAATATTAATTGCCCCAGCCAATGCTCCGGCATTCACCTCCTCTACCGTGCGAACATCTAACAAGATGGCGCCCTCTGTAGACTTGTATTGAGTATCAAAGTCGACAGGTGACAATAATGACGTTGACTTATTTTCTGCGCAAGCGAAAAGGAATAGAAAAATAAAATACTTCTTCATGATTATTGCATTTGGGAAAATGCAAGGTACGAACTTTATCGCTTACTGATTTTATTGCCCGAGATGTTTCGTTGTCGCGAACATTTAAAGCGATCCATATCCTCATTCCTCAATCTTGCAAACTTGGTCTTTCTGCCGTTCACACGTTCGCGCCATAGTTTCCAGCTGGAGCGTTTCAATGATTTTCGCATCAACTCTACCACCTGATCCTCGGAAAGACCAAATTGAATTTTAATGGCCTCAAAAGGCGTGCGGTCTTCCCAGGCCATAGCAATAATGCGATCTGTGTCTTCTCCTGAAATCATCATTACGGTAAACACGTAAAGGGATTGTTTGTTAAGGATTCCATGAAGGGCATAAAAAAATCAGATCTTCCCACCAAACCCTGTAAAACCTGTGGACGACCCTTTGCCTGGCGCAAAAAGTGGGCAAAGGATTGGGATGCCGTTCTCTATTGCAGCGAAGGGTGTCGAAAATTCAAAGTGAAAATAGCTACATCCTGAGTTCATTTAATAGAACGAAACCGTAAGAGATCCCCTGCCCAACTCCAACAAAGTAGTACCTTTGCAGCATGAACCCGGTACAGGATTTTATAGCGGAGCAGCGGCCCACACAACGGCAAATTATGTCTGTTTTACGCGGTTGGATTCTTGACCTTGGACCGCACACCACAGAAAAAATCAGTTATAAAATTCCCTTCTTCTCTTTCTACGGACCTATTTGCTATCTTAATCCTGCCAATGACGGAGTTGATTTGAGTTTCACTCAAGGAGCGAGCTTAAGCAGAACACACAAAATAGTAGAGCGCAAAGGCCGGAAAACAGTTGCCTCCATTCGATTTCATAGTTTAGCAGAATTGGAAGAACACGAGGATGAACTACGGTTGATTCTCAATGAAGCAGCCATCCTGAATCAATATCTCTTTAATCAAAAAAAGAAAAATAAGTGAATTACGAAGAAGACTTAATGGAAGACGATGAGGAAGGTCTCTTCGAACATCACCGGATTGTTGCAGACGCAGGGCAAAGTTTACTGCGCATCGATAAATTTTTGATGGCGCGGTTGCCCAATGTTACCCGAACCAAAATTCAAGATGGTATTCACGAAGGCTTTGTAAAAGTGAACGACACGGTAGTGAAGCCCAATTACAAAGTTCATCCGCACGATGTACTCACTGTCTCGTTTCCAGAACCTCCGCGCGACACCGATGTACTGCCGGAGAATATTCCCCTCAACATTGTTTATGAAGACGATCATTTACTGATAGTAAATAAGGCCGCGGGCATGGTAGTACATCCGGCCTATCAAAACTGGAGTGGCACCCTGGTAAATGCCCTCACCTATCACTTTCAGAATTTGCCACAGATGGAAGGTAACGATGGCCGACCCGGACTTGTGCATCGCATCGATAAAGATACTTCGGGCTTGCTGGTTATTGCCAAGACTGAAAAAGCGATGACTTCGTTGGCCAAACAATTTTTTGATCATTCTATCGAGCGCACGTATCAGGCAATTGTATGGGGCGTGCCCGATCTGCCACAAGGAACCATTAACGTAAATGTTGGGCGCAGTCTAAAAGACCGCAGGGTTACTACAGCTTTTCCTGAAGCGGATTTTGGAAGAACCGCTATTACCCACTACAAATTATTGCAAGACCTGCGATACGTTTCGCTGATTGAATGTAAACTGGAAACCGGTCGCACGCATCAGATACGCGCGCACATGAAATTTATTGGGCATCCGATTTTTAATGATGCTACCTATGGTGGAAACGAACCACTGAAAGGAACTGTGTTTTCAAAGTACAAACAGTTTGTAGACAACTGTTTTAAAATCATTCCGCGACAAGCGTTACATGCCAAAACGTTGGGCTTCATTCACCCTGCAACCGGTGCGCATATGCAATTCGATTCCGAGCTTCCTGCTGATTTTAAAGAGGTGATGGAGAAGTGGGAGAATTATGTGAAGTATAATTAGAAGTGAAAGCCTCGTAATTTATATGCTGTCCTACAGGACTCTAAATCTGAGCGTGTCTTCTGTTACCAATATTTCGTCCCACTGGAACATGGACATTAGTGTCAATCAATAACAAATCATATCAGGTTTAAGAAAGTAGCTAGCTTGGAAATTAAACTTTAAAGAGTCTGGAAACATCTTTGAGAATCTTCTAATCTGGCGATTCTTATTGATAATTGAAGGTACTTTCAACTACTTAAAATTAGATATTTGAAACTATAAATGATTTCAGAATTCACTATTTGGATTTAACTCCAAATTCTTTCATCAATCCTGTACCGTATTTTCGAATTGCCTCGATAATGGGAATTGCTTTCAATCCTCTCTTGGTGATTGTGTACTCCACTTTGGGTGGAACAACGGCATATACTTCTCGTGTGATGAAGCCTTCGCTTTCCAATGTGCGTAAAACACTGGAAAGCATTTTGTGCGTAATATGAGGTAACTCTTTTTTGAGTTCTCCATACCGAAGCGTTTTTTCTTTCAATCTCCATAGGATTGGCATTTTCCAGGTGCCGCCAATGCGATCCATCGCAAACTCAACAGGATTGTAATACACTTTCTTATCGTAAATAAAATCAGGCATAGCTTAAATAATAGTCTGTAAAATTCTGTGCATTTAAGACGAATCTACCAATACTTTCCTAAATGATAGTAACGTACTTAAAAGTTAATAGTTGTTCAAGGGAACATTTGGACTGCACATTTGAGTTACAAATCTCAAATAAAAAATTAAACACTATGAGAAAAATTGGAATACTGATTTTAATGCTAGGTGCTGGCCTATTAAATGCGCAGCACAATGCGGGTAACAATGGAAAAATATTAATGATTGCCTCGAACCCAACTGTTAGCAAACAAACCGGCTGGCCCATCGGAGTATGGATGGCCGAGTTAGCCCATCCTTATTGGGAATTCTCAGAGGCAGGTTACACAATTGACATCGCCAGTCCGGATGGTGGTGAACTAAAGTTTGATTCGTTCAGTGATCCAGAAGATGAAAGCAAGTATGCCGCTTTTGATTATGTATCGTTGGGTTTCAAAAAAGATCCTGCCAAAGTAGCGCTTATTAAAAATACGCTGAAGCTTTCTGATGTAAATCCAAATGACTATAAAGCCATATTTGTTTGCGGAGGCCAGGGGCCGATGTACACATTTATTGATAACACTGAGCTACATAAATTCTTTGTTGATTTCTATCAAACAGGAAAGCCCACCGCTGCAATTTGTCATGGGACTTGCATCCTATTAAAAACAAAATTACCCAACGGAAAATTTTTGGTAGACGGAAAAAAGTGGACAGGTTTTGCTGCCAGTGAAGAACAATACGCAGATAATTATGTGGGCATGAAGATTCAGCCTTTCCGCATTGAGGACGAAGCACGCAAAATGCCGAACAGTAAATTTGTGGTAGGCGCACCCTTCTCTGCCTTTGCGGTTCAGGATGGGAACCTGATTACGGGTCAGCAACAAAACTCTGGTGCTGCTGCAGCAAAAGTGGTAATTGCTGAATTGGAAAAGCAACGTAAAAATTATCCTACCTATGTTTTGGTACATGGTGCCTGGGCAGATGAAAGCGCCTGGGGTTTCGTGCGCAATCAATTGGCCGTGAATGCCAATGTCGTAGTTGTTAATCTGCCGGCACATGGAATTAATTTAACTCCAGCTAATGCAGTTTCACTAAATGACTACGTAAAAACGGTAACGGATGTGATTAATCAGCAGCCCGGAAAAGTTACCCTTGTGGGACATAGCATGGCGGGTGTGGTGATTTCACAAGTTGCCGAAAACATTCCATCAAAGGTTGATAAACTCGTATACGTGTCAGCATACCTTCCTAAAAGTGGAGAAGATATTTTGTCACTTTCCAAACAAGATGTGCAAAGTAAAGTAGGCGGAGCACTTGAGTTTACACCAGATTATTCAGCCGCTACCATAAAGAAAGAAATGATTGCCCCTTCAGTATGTGCAGATTGCCCTGATTATATGAAAGAAGTGTTGATAAAATATCATAAAGCTGAGCCAGCGAAACCACTCGGAGAGAAAGTGGCTCTAACGACTACGAAATTCGGAAGTGTGCCTAAGTATTACATCCATACTAGCAATGATGCCGCTGTGGGGTACGAATTGCAAAAGATGATGGTGAAGAACAATGGAACAATTAAACAAACTTTTGTGATGAATACTTCGCATTTACCATTTGTAGTGCAACCACAAGAGTTTATTAAAATATTGACTTCCCTCAAATAGTACTGCATTAAAGGAGGTTGCTTCGAATTTCAAAGTAGCCTCCTTTCAATTTATAAACCCAGATAATGAACAAAGTAGTATTACTTGCATTTTGTTTGCTTTTAGCGTTGGGATGTAAAGCCCAAATAAATGAAAGTGACACCACAAAACTTCAGCTTCAATTGCTTTCAGGTGGCTCCTATCAAAAAGGTAATGTAGAGCTTTTAAGGGTAATCAATCAACTTGATTTTTCAGTCAAATTATCTTCACGCTTTGTTTTTAAAACTCAAAATGATCACTTGTATCAAGAGATTTTAAGTAAAAAAGCGGACAATGATTTAGTTAGTAAAAATTACTTTTATTATAAACCACAACGCAAGCTGTATCCTTATGTTATATCATTCATTGCTTCCAATTATAGGAGAGACCTTGAAGTAAGAATATTTGGTGGTCTTGGCGCAACGTATCAACTACTTCAAAAACCTCAAGATGTAATTAAATTGTCTGCCAATTTGCTCTATGAAAAATCCAGATACACTAAAAATGATTTTAACTATGCCGAGTTCAATGGCAGCAAGGAGATTGAAGCCTTTTGGAGCACAGTTTATTTAAATGGCTTTCATTATTTTAATGAATCTACTATTCGGTGGATATATGAAATCTACTACCAGCAATCTTTACACGATCAGATAAATTATAGAATCCATGCTTCAACCGGGATTGATGTAAAAGTAGTGAAAGGCCTTTCTATACAATCCAGAATTATTTATTCACAAGAAAATGTAATCGTAGTAAGTAACAAGCAAGAAGATTTACTGTGGATTTGGGGTCTTAATTATAAAATCAAAAAATAGGCAACGTATTTTCAACTAAACTCTTAAAAAATATAACAATGAAAAATGCATTTTTATTTATCTTGTTTTTGACTTTTATAAATTGTCAAAATACTTCTAACAAAAGTCAAGAGTCTGAGAAATCAATTAACCCATACATAGGTCAATGGGTAAGTGTGGCCGCAGAGAATTTAGGAAATGGAACATTTGGACATCGTTATTTTGATATAAAAGAAGATGTGTGGGAAATCAAGTTTACACTTTATTTGGATAGCACCTTAACCATGCCAGTTTTTGAATTTAGAGGTACAGGCCCATATGAACTTGAAGGCAAATCAGAAAAAGTAGATGGTGCTGAAAATGCCATCTTCAAGTTTAATGAAAAGTATTTAACCCTGCTGAATGATGATGAGACTGTCATTAATAATTTCGGATTCAAAGCTTGTAACTTATCCAAAGGTGTTGAGCAAAACATTTCTGAAAATGGATGTTCATTTTTTCTCTCCAAGAACGCCTGTGCACAAGAATATGATCTCTTGAAACTTTCAAAAGAAGGTGCATTGCATTTTGGGATGAGACCGGCTGATGGCGATATGTGTACGGTAGACAAAAGACCTACTGAACTATTCTACCCTTTAACCAAAAAATAACGTGAAAAATATATTAATAACAGCCGCCACCGGAAATATTGGTTCTCAAGTCGTGAGAGTCTTAAAAGAAAAGAAAGTTGAATTCTATGCAGGTATATCAGCACAGGACAAGGCATTGAATGATGTTAACTGCAGAGTGATTGATTATAATGATTCCTCTGTTTTGGAAAAAGCATTTATAGATATTGATACCCTATTCCTGCTCTATCCCATGGACGAAAAAATGATTGATTGGAATAAAAATGCTATTGATGCTGCCAAGAAAGCAGGGGTAAAATACATTGTAAGAAGCAGTGGTGCCGGATCCAATTCTGGCGCGCCATTTTTAATGCCCAAAGTTCAAGGCACCATCGATGATCATATCATTAAAAGCGGGATAAATTATACCATTACCCAGCCTGCAGCATTCATGCAAAACTTCGTGAATTTTTTAGCCAAAGACATTAAAAACGGCACGGTTTATCAACCCGTAAATGGCGAGTCGAAATTAAACTGGGCGGATGTGCGGGATATTGCCAGTGTTAATGCGAAAATTATTTTGAACCCAACAAAATATATCAATCAACGATTCACTATCTCAGGAGGTGAGAACCTTTCGTATGAAGATTGTCTTAAAATTATTAGCCTTGTTATCGGTAAGCCAATCAACTTTGTAAAAGTTTCTGACAATGCAGCTATAGATGCTATGCTCGGCTATCAAATACCGCAGTTTAATATCGATATGATGATGAGTTTGAACGCTATTATAGACTTGGGGTATGCTCAATTAGATACTCAAACTGTAAAGGAAATTACTGGGAAAGATCCATTGACATTCAAACAATTCGCATCTGATTATAAAAACGCATGGCTATAATCTAAACATTAAAATGAAAATGAGTCAAACGATTCTCCTAACAGCATTGGCCATTCTGGCTGGTGCTGCTATCCCGTTTCAAAGCGCTATGAATGCCGCGTTGGGAAAGAGTTTACAAAGTCCATATTACTCCGCGCTAAGTGTTTTTTTAGTTGCCTTTATTGCACTGGGTACTTACATGCTGTTGAGCAGGCAAGGATTTCCAACGACTATACAATTCTCATCGGCACCAAAGTGGAGTTTCCTTGGAGGTATATTAGGAGCGATCTATATTTTGTCGATTGTGATTCTTGCACCAAAATTAGGTATTGGAAATGTTACGGTTTTGGTCTTGACAGGGCAAGTACTGGCGGCAGTTGTCATTGATCAATTTGGAATCTTAGGCGCTCAAGTACATCCAATTAATTGGCCGAGACTCGCTGGCGTTATATTACTTTGTGCCGGAGTCTTTCTGATTAAGAAATATTGATTCAAAATATCGAAAGGCATGAAAAACGCTTTACCTAATGATGAATCCAATACCAATCGAATTGAAGCGTTTTCAGATGGTGTGCTGGCATCATAATTACACTCAAGGTGTTGGAGATTAGAATTCCAGCGATCGCGGAACATGTTGCCAGTTGGGGTGCATTTTATCAGCTATTTCCTAAGGTATAAATCCCCTAATAGTGAATTAATGATTTAGTAATCTGAAATTTTTTGGGGGTCGAAGTCCCTTCAGGTGTGTGGGAGACACCTGCTATCCCGTAAGGTGAGGGAGGTTAGGCTGCCAGGCGCAGCTTCTTTTTATTCTTCTCCTGGCGCAGTGCCTGTCTGATTTCCTTCATCGCTTCCTTCTTGAAAGCTTTGTAATCCGGAGTTCGTTCAGGCTGGCTGAGAATGCCTCTGATGTAAGTAAGCACCTCTTCCATTTGCACCTTATCCATGGCATCCAGACTTTGCAGGATGGCCAGTTTCGGTGATTGTAACATACAATTAGTGGTTGTTGTCAGTACAAATAACGGAAATTAATACGTTGAGGTTCAACAGCTAAGCACCGATTTAACTGAAACGTAATATTCGTCTCGAAAACGCACAAAAAGCGAGCTATCCCAGATCTTTTAAGGCCGCCACAAACGTATCAAGTTCTTTGGTGGTTGTGTATAAATTGGGTGTAATCCGGCAACCATGTACCCCAGCTCCATCAATCGCTACCGTATAAATTTTATATTTCTTCAGGAGTGTATCGGCAAGTTCTTGCGGCTTCATCCCTTTTACGCCTACGTTTCCAATACCGCAATAACGTATGGGATCGGCTGGTGTATTTACTTCAATATGTGGTAGCGTACGCACCTTACTCGTCCAGTAGGTTTGTAAATATCTTAGTCGGCTTTCCTTTCGTTCGCGACCAATCTTTAAATAAAAATCTATAGCATCAGCAATGGTCAGGTCGGTGTGCACCGGGTGTGTACCGATCTGGTTCAGGCGGGCAATATCATTTTCATCGGTTACGCCCGAAGCAAGCAACGGCCATACATGTGAAGCATTACCTTTTTTCACATATAATATTCCCGCCCCAAGCGGAACACTCAACCACTTATGAAGACTAGCTCCATAATAATCACAATTTAAATCGCTGATGGAAAAATTAAGATGCGCAAAAGCATGTGCACCATCCACCATCACCTCCACACCTTTGCTATGGGCCATGTCGCAAATTTTGCGCACCGGCAAAACCTGCCCGGTGATGTTGATCATGTGGCACACCATCAGCAATTTCGTTTTGGCTGTAATGGCGCTTGCATAAAGACTTACAATCTCTTCGTCTGAAGTGGGGTGATTTGGGACTGAGATAATCTTGTTTCCTATCCCATGTTTTTTCTCCATCAGCTTAAACATGTTAAGCATGGAGCCATAGTCTTGTTCGGCCATCACCGCTTCATCACCGGACTTCCAGTTCTGTCCGCCAATAACAAGGTCAAGTGATTCCGTGGTATTGCGGGTGATCACCAACTCTTCAGGTAGGCAGCCAGCCAATTCCGCCAGCTTAGCTGCCATTTTTTTCTTATTGTCCCACTGCACCGTACGCATGTAATACGAGCCCTGATAGTTTACTTCACGAATGTGGGCTATCTGTTTTTCTAAAATCTCTTGTGGCAGAAAACAGTAATAGCCATTCTCCAGATTAATGTAGTCGGGTTTTAGTTTATACCCACCCCGGATAGCTTCCCACAAGTCTTCGTCTTTGGCCAATTCATCAGCGGGTCTATGGTCGTTTTCCATCACTAACAATTCCAGGCTTTGCCAAAGGGGCACCCCGGCAACAGGCAACATTCCTAAGTTTTTGAGAAAAGCTCGTTTGTCCATAGCACGTTTGATTTTATGTCAACCAAATCTAACTAACAAATACAAATAGATGTAGAAAATGTGATGAACGATATCTAAACCCATTGTCGACCTTCATACTGACATTATATATTTTTTGAGTAACCTTCGTTTTTAATACCTTTAAATTCTTCTAATCAAGATTTGAGTAAAAATATCCAACCGTTCGAGCAGCTTTTCAGGGAATTATTCAAGCCTCTGTGCGGCTTTGCGATGAAGTATGTAAAAGATCTGGATGAAGCCCGGAACCTGGTGCACGAAGTTTTTATTTCGCTTTGGGAAAAAATAGATGGTCTACCGAGTGATACTAACTTTCGAAGTTACCTCTTTACAGCCGTAAGAAACCGTTGTCTTAATCACTTGCGCGACACCAAGAAGCACCTGACCATCGAGAAAGTTGCTGAACATAGTTTCGTTGAAGAAACCAGGCCGATGGAAGCCGATGAATTGGAAAGGGAAATTGAAATGGCAATAAATTCATTACCAGAAAAGTGTAGAATGGTATTTGAAATGAACAGGCGCGAAGGACTAAAGTATGCTGAAATAGCTGAAAAAATGGGGATTTCAATAAAAACAGTCGAAGCCCAGATGTCGAAAGCGTTAAGCGTTTTACGCGAACATTTAAAGGAATTTCTATCACTTATCTTTATTATGCTCGGGCTGTAAGGGTAACGATGGTTTTATGTGTTATAAAAGAGGTTAACAAGTGTGAATAAAGACCAAAACCATATTGATGATCTGATCTCCCGTTCTTTAGCGGGTGAGGCTTCTGCAGAAGAAGAAAAACAACTTGCTGCCTGGACAAGCCAACAAGAAGAGAACAACCAACATTATCAAAAAATCAAGCGGGCTTTTGATTTAAGTGGAGTATATTTTGCCAACCAAGTTTCCAAAGAGCCTAATCTTAATATCGATCAGGAGTGGAATCATTTCCTGAATCAGGTTAATAAACATAGAACGGATAACGTTCGCACCCTCGTGCCGGAAAGAAATCCATTTCAGTTCTGGACTCGTATTGCTGCGGCTGTGTTGCTTGTAGTGGCATCAGGTTTTATCATCAATTATTTTATTTCAAACAACAACGACACTCAGTTTCAAACTGCTGATAATACATTAGAGATTAGCTTGCCAGATGGCAGCAGAATAGCCTTGAACAGAAACTCTGAATTATCTTATGCCTCAGATTTTGGAAAGACATCCCGAACTGTGACGCTGACAGGCGAAGCCTTCTTTGAAGTGGAACGCGATCCGCAAAAACCATTTATTATTAAAATTAACGAAGCGACCATCGAAGTATTAGGCACCTCATTTAATGTGCAGGGCTACATCAACCGAAACGAATTGGAAGTGGTGGTCGAAACCGGAACTGTAAAGTTCTCCGTTTCCGAGGCTAATAAAAATGTTTTACTAAAGGCAGGTGATCGGGGTGTATTTGAAAAACAAAGCAAAGAGTTAGTAAGCACCACCAATACCGATATTAACTTTCTCTCGTGGAAAACCAGGAAGATCGTCTTTATGGAAAGTGATTTGCGCTCGGTAGTTGATGCATTAAATAAAATCTATAATGCCAACATTACAATCGCAGCGCAGGTGCCTGAAACTTGTGTAGTCACAGTAACCTTTGATCAGCAGAGTCTGGAGGCCGTTCTGAATGTTCTAAAAACAACGCTAAATCTTACTTACACGGTTAAAGACGGTCAAATTGAAATCACAGATGCGGGTTGTTGAAATTAAGCAAGCTTGATTTTGAGATTCACAGCAATGATCCGAATTGCTCCATTGTTCTATTGTTTGCTACTGATGATCGTGGCACATTCTGTTGTTGCCCAAACTATTCCCGATGTAAAAATTACACTTAACGCTAACGGAATTTCTCTTGCCGAGGTATTGGAGGAAATTTCCCAAAAAAGTAAAATCAGATTTTCTTACAACCCAAAGCGAATTCAATCAGACCAAACGATTAGTTACAAGGCTATTGAAAAATCATTACTTGAAATTCTAGATGATCTCGGCAACCAGTTCGAATTTCAATATTCTCTTGTTGAGGATCAGTTTATTCTCAAACCAGCAAAAAAAATTGAAAAGCCAGCAGAGCAACTGGTTACGCTCAGTGGTTATATCAAAGATTCCGCTAATGGCGAGGCGTTGATAGGCTCAACCATTTTCATTGAGGAATTGAAAGCAGGCGCCAGCACGAATGCATATGGGTTTTTCTCCATCACCCTACCAAAAGGAGAATATGAAATCAAGGCTTCATTCATTGGCTTTAAACCTTTTAATAAATCGCTTGATCTGCAAACTTCTATTCAGCAAAACATACTTCTCACCGAAGAGCCTCCGATATTACAAGAGGTAATTGTTACCGGCTCTCGTGATGAGGTGGTGGGAGAAATTCAGGTTAGCAAAATAAATGTAAGACCACGCACCGTGGAAGAGCGGCCCGCATTGTTTGGAGAAATGGACGTGATCAAATCTTTAGAATCGGTACCGGGTATTAAGTTACAATCAGATGGATCTACCTTCTATTATGTGCGCGGAGGAAACCGGGATCAGAACCTGGTGCTCATCGATGATTCTCCCATTTACAATCCCAGTCACTTACTGGGCATTTTCTCAACGATCATACCCGATGCAATAACGGACATTAATATTTATAGGGGCGATATGCCCGCGTCATTTGGCGGGCGCTTGTCATCGGTATTAGATATCCACACGAAAAAAGGAAATGACCAACACATGCAAATGTGGGGCAATGTTGGTTTGGCCTCTACCAAATTAGGTATTGAGGGGCCGCTGAAAAAAGATGTAAGTTCATTTTTAGTTTCGGGTAGGTTTTCGCGGTTGCAATGGTTGTTTCAAAACATAGATCCAAATATTCAACAATTCCGATTTCATGACCTTACGGGAAAAATGAATTTCAAACTGGATTCCAAAAACCGGATCTTCTTTTCATTCTATACGGGAAGTGATAACTACTTTTCAGGAAATAACGGTATCAACTGGACCAACACAGCTGGCACCTTTCGGTGGAATCATCTCTTCTCAAACCGGTTATTTGTAAATACTACCTTGTCGGCCAGCGGGTATGATTATTATTTGTATACCAATGTGGCACGGCAACAACGTTGGAATTCACACATCGGCAATGTCAATCTCAAAACTGATTTCAGTTATTTCATCAAACCACAAAACGAATTGATGTTTGGTTTAGGTCTCAACGGCTACAACTTTAATCCCGGAAATCTGGAAGATGGATTAACCAATCAGGTTGTGTCGAATCTATCCGTTCGCAATTCCACAGAATTTGTTCTGTATGCTAATCATGAAGTTGCTTTGAATAAAAGATGGGGGCTTAAATATGGTGTAAGGGTTTCAACATGGACTAATACGGGCGAAGCCTTTGAATTTAAGTTTGATGCCAACAGAAATCCAATTGACACGCTGGTTTTTGAAAAAGGAGATCCCTATATCACATACGTAAGAGCTGAGCCGCGCATCACCATCCAATATCTGATCAACGAACATACTTCTCTCAAAGGCAGCTATGCACGCAATGTTCAAAACGTGCATCTTATTTCTAACTCCATCAGTCCATTTACTTCACTGGATGTATGGCTCCCCAGTAGCTTTAATATACGACCGCAAATTTCAGATCAGTTTACGTTAGGTTCATACCATCAGTTCGCTGAGGCAGGCGTCTCACTCGTTGCAGAAGGGTTCTATAAAAAAATGTACAATCAAATAGATTATGAGACCCATGCCGAAACATTATTGAATCCCTTCCTGGAAAGTGAACTTCGCTTTGGCACAGCCCAGGCTTATGGAATTGAGTTGCAGGCAAAAAAAGATGAAGGTCGCTTACGCGGAATGGTTGGCTACTCCTACGCACGGGCTAAACGACAATTTGCAGATCTTAATCAGGGGCAATCCTTCAACGCTTTTTCCGACAGGCCACATCAATTTAACCTGACGGCTGCCTATGATGTAAACATGCGTTGGACTATAAACATGAATTGGAATTACCTTAGCGGAACTCCTTACTCATCTCCTGTTAGTTTCTACTCCTACAATGGAATCGAAGTGCCCATATATGGACAAAGGAATAACGACCGCTTACCGGACTATCACCGGCTTGATGTCTCAGCTTCCCTGAAATTGAACAAAAACGCAGAAAAGAAATTTCGGCATAATTTAACTTTTTCAGTTTTCAATTTATATGGAAGAAAGAATCCTCTCTTTATCAATTATAATAAAACTCAATTGAGTGAACGTGATTTTAAAATTCCTTCGAACTTACTAGAAAGCGAACGCGCCATTTCTCAGTTCTATTTATTTCAGGTTACGCCTTCCATTTCCTACAATTTCAAATGGCGATGAAGACACGTGCTACTTTCCTTATCGTCATTTCTATTTTCTTTGCCTGTGAAGAACGGATTGATGTTCCCCTTCAATCAAAAGACACCGAACTGCTTGCGGTTGAAGGAGTGTTGTCCAATGAGAATATCAACCATAAAGTAAAACTTACGCTACCTTATCAATTAATTAATGGAAAAGGAGCTCCGGCCAGCGGTGCTGTGGTACTTGTTGCTGAGGAAAACTCTGAGATTTATACGCTCAGTGAACAACCTGTGGGGTCCGGAGAATATTACACGCCCATGTTTCGTGCCATCTTTGGCGAAGTATACACCTTGTATATTCTCTACCAGGGAAAGGAATATGTTGCGCAGGATAGCTCAGTACCCGTTGAACCGCTTACTCCGCTGGATTATCGAAGAGTCAATGATCAATATACATTAGTGATTAGTGAAAACGGTGAAAGCGCCAATTACATTGACCACTCCATTTCATGGAAAAATACACCAGCCTGCTTACCGGATAGCAGTTGTGAAGGCCGGATCGTATTTTATGATTTGAAGTCAATTGATGTGAATGAAATCGCTAAGCCTGGTAAAACAGAATTTTTATTTCCCGCAGGCAGTACGATCATCCGAAAAAAACATTCAGTAAGTGCTGCCTATCGTTCATTTCTCCGATCAGTACTTTCGGAAACGGAATGGCGCGGTGGTGTTTTTGATGTGGATCGGGTTAATGCCACAACTAATTTAAGTCCGGGAGCCATTGGGTTTTTTGCCGTTACTACGGTAGTCAGCGATACAACCCTCGTTGTTGAAAAGCCCTGATAAGCATCAGTTTTAGCGGTTTAAAAAATTTTACAGGGTGTGATAAGGGTGTTGTCCTCCCCTTGTGTTTTAGTAGTTGAAAGGGAAGTTCTAGACCGCCCCGAAACTAAAACTGAAATAAACTAAAACACAAAAAATTATGAACTCAAAATTCATCTCTCGTCTGTTCACGGTTGGTATTATTTTCTCACTCGTACTTACTGCGTGCGAAAACAACGAAACCATTGAACCACAACAGGATTTGTTACCGCAGTCGTTTAGTGTAGATATCCCTTCCTCGCTGAGCAATCAAAACAGCATTTCAAATGGAAGGATCTCCGGAAAAATTAAAGAAGACACGTTGCAAGGCAATGACATCTACCTTCACCTTAACACCTTTATTGCTGTAGGCGAAGGTGCCGCAGAACTGGTTGAAGAGTTTATTACCGGCATCCGCAAACACAAAATTGATCGCATCCAGTCTCTTACCTACTCCAGTGAGGATGACAATCGCACAAAAAATCTAGTTGTATTATCCAATGTAATGTTTGAAGACAAGGCGTGGGACTATCAACTTACTGTAACCGATGCCGATTCAGAAAATCAAGCCGATGGAGGTAAAGCCTTGCAGATCTTCTGGAATAAAAGCACGCTTGTAAAAGGTATCGCTATCGTTAAACCTTACAATTGCGATCGTACACATAATGCGAACGCACAAGATGCTGTCTTCCGGATTGACTATTCAGAAGGTGGTGAGCTGGGTTATGATGCCCAAATGGAAGTAAGCATTTCAGGATTGCCGCTTGAAAGCCCGCTTGAAAATCCCTACTCTGTAAGTACACTGCGCATGTTTGCTGGTAAAAAAGGAGATGTGGTAGATGTGTATGGCAACACCAACCATCCCAATGCAATTCTGTTCTCTGGCAATGTAGGCTTCAACTGGGCCTTCGTGGCATCGGGTAATGATGTAAAAGATATCGCGGTTGCCGAAGTTGGATTACCCCCTAGTGCCCTTGATGAATCGGACCGTGAAGTATTATTGAAAGAGTATTCTGTTAAAAACGTTTTCACAAGCGAAATCAATTCTGTGTGGCCTGGTATTAATCAGAATTTGCTAGCTGCATTTTTAACGAATACCTCCGCACCTGGCTATTTCGATAACAAGAAAGGATTTATTGCCGGAGGTGTTTCACCGGGTGCTGATTGGGATGTATTGACTGCCCGGTTGAATTCCCTGAGCCCATACAATCCAAAAAACACCAGTGACCTAGCCGTAACTTTTAAATAAAATAAATCTTAATCAGAATAAGCAAGACCTCTGGCGAAAGCCGGAGGTTTTTGTTTCTTTGCACCTCCAAATTTTAATTGAATAGTATGAGAGTTTTAATTCTATTTCTTTTTGTTGTAGCAGGCACAACCGTTTCTGCTCAGTCCAAAAAAGAACTTGCTGCCGAAGCAGCCCGGTTAAATACAGAATTGACAACACTAAAAGCTCAGCTGGCAGAACTACAAAAGCCAAAAGTGGCCAATTTATCTAATGAGCATAAAAAGGCAAGTTATGGTCTCGGTGTATTGGTGGCCACCAATTTGAAAAATCAGGGTGGCGATTCACTCGATGTGGAATCTCTTTATTTTGGAATTCAGGATGTTTTCCAGAAGAAAGAACTGATTATAAAAGAACAGGAATGTTCAATGATTGTACAAACGTATATGCAACAAGCTATGGAAACCAAAGTAACTAAAATGAAAGCAGAAGGCCAGGCATTTTTAGAATCCAATAAAGCTAAAGAAGGAGTTAAGGTCACCGCTTCAGGATTGCAGTACAAGGTGATTTCAGCCGGAAGTGGTAAAACTCCATCGGCTTCAGATAATGTTACCGTTCATTATACCGGTAAGCTTATTGATGGAACCCCCTTTGATAGCTCTGTTGAACGTGGTCAACCGGCTACGTTCGGAGTTGGTCAGGTTATTTCCGGCTGGACTGAAGCCTTGCAACTTATGCGTGAGGGCGACAAATGGATTCTTTTCATTCCTTCCGAACTTGGCTATGGCGAACGTGGAGCGGGTGCTCAGATACCACCCCATTCAACGCTGATTTTTGAAATAGAGTTGATTAAAGTTAACTAAGGTTCGAGATACTCTGCCCCAGAGAGTGATGCTTCAATTTAAGCAGTGACATTCACCACAGCTTTACCTTTTACTTTACGATCGATAAGATCTTGCAGGGCTTGCGGACTTTCTTCCAACGTGTAAATCTTATCAATGTGCTGCTGAATTTTCCCTTCTTTAATCCAGGTAACTAAGTCAGTAAAATTTTGCGCACTTTGTTTGGGCTCGCGTTCCGCAAAACTGCCCCAGAATACGCCAACAATTGAAGCGCCCTTTAATAAGGGAAGGTTTGCAGCGAACGATGGAATTATCCCTGATGCAAATCCAACAACGAGGTATCTTCCCTTCCATGCAACTGAACGTAAAGCTTGCTCGGCAAGTGACCCACCAATAGGGTCATAAACGACATCAACACCTTTATCATTTGTAATCTCTTTGATGCGAGCCCGCAAATCTTGTGTAGAATAATTGATCAAATGGTCCGCTCCTTTCTCTTTGCATACAGTCAGTTTAGCATCCGTGGATGCTGCTGCAATCACGGTGGCTCCCATAACTTTTCCCAACTCAACAGCCGCTAACCCCACGCCACCTGCAGCTCCAAGCACCAATAAAGTTTCTCCGGGGTTAAGGGTAGCACGATCTTTTAATGCGTGATACGAAGTGCCATACGTGTATAATGTACATGCAGCGTGCGTGAAGTCCATTCCCGCGGGCATTTTAAAGACGCGTGATGATTTTACCGCTACGTATTCTGCAAATCCGCCACAGCCGCATAACGCTACTACGTTATCTCCTTTTTTTAAATGTTTAACATTTTCTCCCGCTTCGGCAATCACGCCCGAGACTTCTCCTCCCGGAGAAAATGGTAAGGTTGGTTTAAATTGATATTTGTTTTGAATGATAAGTACATCCGGAAAGTTTACGCCACAGGCTTTTACCTGAATCAAAACTTCATTCGCTTCAATAGCAGGAACCTTGGTTTCTTCCAACACCAATGTTTCGGGTAAGCCATAGTGATGGCATTGAATGGCTTTCATAATAAAAGTATGCTGCCTGGGTTCTACTTTTTAAATAGCTTATTAAAGAGGCCTCCTTTTTCTGATTTCATTTTTAATTTATCTAACGCTGTGCGCAGATGCACCAGGAATACATCATCCTTTAGAATATGATCCGTTACCTTTAATTTTTTAGTCTTGGCAAGAAGCGATTCGTCCTTGCTGGCAGTAATATAAATTACCGGAATCGCAGAATCCTTTTTTCTTATCTCCTTCAGGTATTCCAGACCTGTCTTGGTGGGGTCATTTAAAAATTGATGATCTAGTATAATCAAATAGGGTTTGACAGAATCAAGTTCCTTGATGGCATCAATGCCCTTTTGAAACACTTGTGTTTTGAATTCATCCATTTGTTTGAAATGGCTTTTCATGAAATTCAGATAGACGGGATCGTCATCAATGATAAATACCAACTTTTCCATACTGTAAATATTAAAATTTTGAATGGTTACTTTAGTAAAAAGAAACAGTAAAAACGCAACCATGTACCATTTGTGCAGATTTCACTTACGAAAAGCAATTTTGGGAATCCTGAACCGGAGGAAAAATTTATTATGCTTGCACAGTATCTCGTAAGATAATCTTGCCGCAACCGATTCCATCACTTATCTGTTAACGGAAATCAAAAGCGCTGGGTACACCACTTATTTAGCTAACACGTGGATAACAAGAATTTGAAAGAAATTATAAGCTGGATTCACCGGGGTACTTAGCCTTAGCCCCGCTTACGTTTTCTGAAAACTTTAGAAAGTTGTAAAATGGCCTGTGCTTAGCGATCTGCCAATTTAAAAATAATAGGTAGCACCATTCGTTGTCTTACCGGCCTGCCGCGTTGTTTGCCCGGGTTCCAAGGTGGAGAACTTTGAATGATACGAACAGCTTCTTCATCGCAACCGGCTCCAATTCCCTTCACGGCAACTACCTCTGAAATCCTGCCATCTTTCCCAACAATAAATTCTACAAATACTTTGCCTTCTACACGCATTCTTCGAGCTTGAGCCGGATATTTTATTTGTTCACTTACAAATTTGTAAAAGGCTGCAAGCCCGTCTTTGGGCACAGCCGTAACTTCAACAATGGTAAAGACATGTTCCGTTTCTTCTAACTCAACTTTCGGCACTTCAATTACTTCTACCGCCTGAATTTTTGTGTCTTCCGTTACTTCAACATCAAAATCAAATTTTATTTCCTGTTCAATCTCTTGTTCATTCGGCACCTCAACCAGTTGAGGTTGCTGCACAATAATTTCCGGTGGTGGTGGAATATCAGTTGCCGGCACATCCATCGTTTCTTCAAATGTGTTTGTGCTACGCGATACCAATTCTACAATTGGTTTTTCATATTGCTTCCATTCAAAAGCCCACAAAACTATGATGAGGGTTATGAATAAACTGATGCTGAAAAAAAACACTTCCTTTTTATCCAGATCAGCCTGTTCGGTCTTTTTTATTTCCAGTGCCATAAGAGCTGATTTTTGTCTGATTCCTTAGTATAAGATTAGAATTCTTTTACCGGGAAATCCATGACATTGGTCAGGTTGCGGGTTGAGAATTAGCAGACTTTTAGAGCCCTAGAAAATGAGCATCAGAAGGAAGGCAAGAATGAGTAATAGCGCTACCCATTTGATAATCGGAGTCAATTGCGCGAATTCGTAGCCACATATCGGGCACACCTTACTGCCTGCATCTACTTCCATGGCACAGGATGGGCATTCCTTGGTTTTCAACGTCATTAATTGTTAAGCCATTTCTTAAATCTACCCCACCAGCTTTTTGGTGTTTCTTCCAGTTGGCGTTCGGATAGTTGCTCTGTGGGCTCATCCATTATCTTCATTGCCTTGGTTGGCTGCCCTAGCTTCACTTTTTTCAAATAGTTTTCCCTGCGCCTTTCTTTCTCGCGCTCGGCTTCAGCTTTCTTTCTTTCCTCAGCTTCCCGTGCTTCACGCTCTCGCTGCTGGGCTATGGGATTGCGCCATTCTTGTTGGGCTGCAGTCCCTCTGGATGGTTTGGATAACTCCCTTTTTACTGTACGGGTCTTTCGCTTTTCTTCAGGGGCTGGAGTTAACTCCACTTCCGTTTGCTGTTGCACCAACTCCTTCTTTTTTGGTTCTGGCAATTCTATCTTGCCTAAAACCTTAAGTCCCGATAGTTCAACTTTAGGTGCCTTTATTACCACTGGCTTTTCAATTTTAGAGTCTGTGTTAGAAAGGTCAGGGACTATTGGAACTACCGCCACGATCTCCAGCTTGTTTACTTCTTCAACAACCTCTTCTACCGAAGGCATTACTACTCCTTCGGATTCCGCTTTCAGGTTGGTAACTATTTCCTGCAATCGTGCCGGGGCAAAATGATTGACGATACCCACCACCCGGTCATCCTCGATCCGGGCGTTGGATCCCTCCTCTAAATAAATCTGTTGGGTGGATAAAAAATCAACAATTTGTGAAGGTCTCAAAGCCAACTTTCTGGCTAACTGTCCAAGCCGCATGCGTTTAGGTTTCTGAATGAAATCGCAAATATACTGGCTTATCCATACTCAAAAAAACTACTGCTATTCAGGTCGTTGCCGCCATTTCTTTTTTTCGGCATGTTGCTTCTTTTCCTGCAGGCGCGATTGCTTTGCTGCTTTTCCAGGTTTGGTAGCTTTTCTAACTTTTTTTGGAGCAAAAGCCTTGTTCAACAATTGCTCAAGTTTAAGAATCACCGCTTCTTTGTTTTGTAATTGCGAACGCTTGTCTTGCGAGGTGAGAATGAGGATGCCTTCTTTAGTTAGTCGTGTATGAAGCTTCCTAACAATCAATTCCCTTTGTATATCTGTAATAGCAGAGTGACCGACATCCCATTTCAACGTAACTTTTGAATTGACCTTGTTTACATTTTGTCCGCCTGGTCCGCTACTGCGGGAAGTAGTGAACTCTAATTCTGAATTGATTTCATCAATTTTTGGTACAGCCTGGTTCATAATTTTAGATTAGACAGTTAAAGATATTAGTTCTTCAATTCTACTGATACAAATACTTTTGCTTATCTGCTATAAATAGCGGAGATTGTCTATACGTAATCATCGCAGATGTGAAGAAGTTCTCCTTACTGATGGTCTTCGTCATTTTGATTAGCACTGCGCGTGCTAACTCTATTCTTATCCCCATGGATGAATTACAACGCAATCATCTTAAAGCATATGGCCTTGCCTATTTCGCATTACAACAAAATATTGCACTAGACTGGTTGTTGAACTATAGAGGTGGCAGTTTTCTGGTTGCCTATTCACCTGCTATGCAAAGTGAGTGTTCCGTTAGGGGCATTTCCTTTGAGCTTATCTCATCAGCCAAAACGAATGCTATTCTACAGGAAATTTCGAGTCCGGCTGTAAACATGAATGTAGTAAGGTTAGAGACCGCGCCAAAAATTGCTGTCTACTCTCCGAAGAACGAATTAATAACTGACGACTCTGATGCTGTTATCCTCGCGCTGGATTACGCTGAAATTCCGTATACACTTCTCTATGATGAAGAAGTTTTGAAGGATGATTTGGTGAAGTATGATTGGTTGCACTTGCATCATGAAGATTTTACCGGCCAGCATGGGCGGTTCCTGCGTAGAGAGTCTGCAATTATTCAAGCAAAAATTCAAGAGGCTACGGCTTCTCGTTTAGGGTTTGTATCCGTGACCGAAATGAAACTCGTGGTGGCAAAAAAGATAAAAGGCTTTTGTGCGGGAGGAGGCTACCTCTTTGCGATGTGCTCAGGAGCTGAAACATTTGACATTGCCCTGGCGGCAGAAGGGTCAGGTATTTCCTTTCAGGATTTCCAGGGGGATGATGCCGGAGGCCTTGATTTCAGTAAGTCTCTCGCCTTTGAAAATTTTATTCTGGAGCCACCAACAAGCCGCAGATTCTCAGATATCAATACCGGGCGCCCCGATTTTTTCCAACCAAGCAGCGATTTTTTTCAATTGTTTGAATTCTCTGCCAAGTGGGATATTGTTCCTTCCTTGTTAACACAAAATCATGAACATACAATCAAGGAATTCAGTGGCCAAACAACATCATTCAATGCTTCGTTGATCAAGCCTTATGCACTTGTGTTAGGTGAAAACCGAAAAGCTAGCAACGTGCGGTATGTATATGGAGAAATCGGGCGAGGTCATTGGACCTATTATAGTGGTCATGATCCTGAGGGCATGCCCGGCTGGCGAAGAATGAATACCGATTTATCCCTGCATCCGCATTCACCGGGTTATCGACTAATTTTAAACAATGTTCTATTCCCCTCTGCGAAAAAGAAGAAACAGAAAACATGAAAATCTTTGGATGGATAATTTTCGCTTTCCTGGCGATTGGTGTTGGGCTATATCCAATTATTTACTTACTGATAAATGCACGCTTCGGCTTGCTCAGTTCCAAACCGGATGAACTTCTGCAGAGTCAACTATGGAACATGGCATTTTATCAGCATATATTTTTAGGCGGTGTTGCCCTGCTTACCGGGTGGTCACAGTTTAACGAGCGGTTTCGCAATCGTAATTTATCTATCCATCGAACACTGGGTAAAATCTATGTGGGTGTTTGTTTACTTAGTGGTAGTGCAGGTTTGTATCTGGCCTTTTATGCCACAGGTGGTTGGGCAGCTGGTGTAGGATTTGGTGGGCTGGCGGTATCGTGGTTATTAACAACAGCAATGGCCTATTACTCCATTCGCAATAACGAAATTGATAAGCATCAACAGTGGATGATTCGCAGCTATGCGCTCACGTTTGCAGCCGTTACGCTACGCATCTATTTGCCTCTAGCACAAATAGCGCAGATTGATTTTATTGATTCCTATCGTGTAATAGCCTGGCTGTGCTGGATTCCTAATCTATTAGTGGCAGAATGGATAATACGAAAACAATTATTATCACTATCTTCCAAATAGAGGCTTGTTATTTATTTCTCATAGCAGCAAATGTCCAGAGTGCGCCCGCCATATCAATCGCGCCAAATAAAATTAACGTGGGGGGCGCCCAACCCATTAAGACAAATACGATAAACCACACAAGAATAGAAGCCCGGGTATAAATCGATATTGTGTAGAACAGAGTATTATTTGTGGGGGCCATAAAAACATAGTATAAACCAATGTTAAATACGAGCACACCCACAACGCGGATCCAGATTTCGTTTGTCTCAGGAAGTTGAAAAGTAGATAGTAATAAATTGGGAAAGCCCGTTAATGTAGCCCCTAAAATCAATAGATAAAATCCAAAGTAATAAACTGATTTGCCAGCGTGTGTCATAGGAGGAGGTTTAGAAATGTAATTACTAAGCTAACTAAACTTTCGAACTCACTTATTGAAAGACGAATTTAACCCTTCATCCACTCGTACACCTGATAGTGTTCCCCATTCATTCCCAACTTTTCATAAACACGTTGCGCGGGAAGGTTGGTCTTATCTACATACAATCGAATGCCCCGGTAGCCCGATTCCGGGGTAACCAGTTGCTGGATGTACTGATATAAATTCTTATACACTCCTTGTCCCCGAAACGCAGGCGATATGTATACCGATTGTATCCAAATTACCGTGCCGCAACGCCAATCACTCCACTCATAGGTTGTCATCAGGCTTCCGATTACCTTCTCACCATTAACAGCCACATAATAAGAACCTTTTGTAGGATCTTCAAACACTTTACGCACACCCCGGGTAACCGTGTGATAATCCAGCGCAAGGCTCTCCGTCTCCATTGCCATGTTGAGTTGAAAGTCAATGATCGCGATGGCATCATCAAGCGTTGCGGGGCGCACAGTTATCATAATGCCTGCTTAATGTCGTTAATCAAATCTACCGCTTCTTCAATGCCAACCGATAATCGCAAAAGTTTGTCGGAAATACCCACTGCTTTACGCTCGGAAGCCGTGAGTTTGGCATGCGAAGTTTTGACGGGTTGGGTGATGGTTGACTCTACACCTCCGAGACTAATGGCACGCTTGATGTAGTTGAGCTTTTTGATAAACCGGGCCGGATCCGTTTTTATCTCAAACGACAACATGCCTCCAAATCCACCCGGCATTTGCTTTTTTGCAATGGCATAACCGGGATGGTTTTTTAGTCCCGGATAAAACACATTCCCCACCAGGGGTTCAGCCTCCAGAAATTTAGCAATCGCCAGTGCGTTTTCATTTTGCTGACGAACCCGCAATACAATCGTCTTTAAGCTGCGTTCAACCAGATAACAGGTTTGTGCATCCAAACTGCCGCCAAAGTGAAGCGCACTTTGTTTTATTTGTTCCGTCAATTTTTTTGACGAAACCATCGCGCCACAGCAAATATCACTGTGCCCGCCAATGTATTTTGTGCCGCTATGAGTTACAATATCAATTCCGAAATCTATCGGGTTTTGATTGACCGGACTTGCAAACGTATTATCAATGATTGTGATGATGCCATGTTTGCGTGCAAGTTTAGCAACCCCAGCCAGATCTGTAATTTTTAGTAACGGATTGGAGGGCGTTTCAACATAAATGACTTTCGTGTTCTTGCGGATTGCCTTTTCAAAAGATTTCAGATCGGACACATCAGACATGGAATATTCCATTCCGTAACGTTCCAGCTCATGCAATGCTGCGTGATGGGTGCCTCCATACAAGTCTTGCTGAAATAAGATGTGGTCGCCAGTTTTCACCATGGCAAAAAGGGATGTCATGATGGCGGCCATACCTGAGCTAAACACCAGGCCATCTTCCGCATTTTCAAGTGCCGCCATTTTTTCTACTACCGCCTTTTGATTGGGTGTGTTGTAATAACGAGGATATCGAACCTCCGTTTCGTAATCGTAGGCAGCCGATGGGTAAATAGGCGTGATAACACCGCCAAATAACGGATCACCTACAGACCCTACGTGAACACTTTGTGTAAGCTTGGATGCTTTGGAATTCTTCATGTATTGTTGTTAAAAGCAATGGGCAAAAATATGCAGTTTGAATGATTCTAAATTTTATTTGGAGAAATTTAAATACATTAGTATCAAACCAATTAGAAAGCAGCCGAGGTGAACTCACTTTCCATATCGTTTGTTGCATGGATCGCCATTGCGAGCGCATCCTTGTTGCTGCCTATCATTTTAATCTTTGTTTTTTGGAAGCAAAAGCGAAGTATTGAAAAACAACTTATTCAAAAACAACTTGAGTCCGACTATCAGCAAAGAATGCTACGCCTGGCACTTGAAGCGCAGGAAAATGAACGCAAGCGGGTATCAAAGGCACTGCATGATGATGCTGGAATTTTGCTACAAACACTTCGCTCCACCACGTTATCGTTAACCAAGCATACTGAAGAAGCAGATAAAAATGAAATTAAAAATCTATTTGATCAACTTAATGAAACCGTAAAAAGGATTTCGTGGGATCTGATGCCCTCAAGTCTCGAACGATTTGGATTGGTTGAAGCTCTCGATGAATTGTGTACCCGGCTAGCACTTCGCGAGGCGATGACGATAAATTTTACCAGCACCGGATCTGCGGCCCCACTGGATAAAAATCAGGAGATTCTTCTATACCGTATTGTGCAGGAAGCATTGGACAATGCAATCCGACACGCGAAGGCTTCCATGATCGAGATTCATTTTGCCTGGCACAATGCAAAACTTTGTATCGACATTCGCGACAACGGAATTGGGTTTGAGATGCCGAAGAAAAATAAACTCAACATCAACCAATATGGACTTGGTTTGTTTAATATTGAAAACAGGGCCGGTTTGCTGCAGGGATGTGTGTCTTTCGAAAAGAATGAACCAACCGGCACCGTTGTAAAAATTGTTTTACCTCAACAGGGTTATGCAAAAAATTGATGTTTGTGTTGTAGATGATCACCAGATTTTTCGTAAAGCGATGATGCGGTTGCTTTCCTCCTTTCCGCGTATTGGAGAAGTAACGGAAGCAGAAAATGGAAGCGCTTGTCTACACAAAGTAGCCGAACGTTTGCCGCATGTTGTGCTGCTGGATTTAGATATGCCTGTCATGAATGGCATTGACTGTGCAAGTCAACTCATTCAGAAATATCCTGATCTGAAGATTATTATTCTCACCATGCACGATAGTGATAAATACATCCTTTACATGCTTGAGTTGGGTGTCAATTCTTTCTTGCTCAAGAACACCGATCCTGAAGAATTAGAGAAAGCAATTTGTGCGGTGATCGATAAAGATTTTTATCACAACGATTTACTCGCCAATGTGCTGCGCAAAAGCATGAAAACAAAATTGCATAGCGAGCGGCCTGAGTTTTCATTATTATCTGAACTTACACCGCGCGAACGTGATGTACTGCGCATGATTTGCGAAGAAAAAACTTTGAAAGAAATAGCCGCCAGCTTATTCATCAGCGAAAAGACGGTTCAAACCCATAAGCTCAATCTGCAGCATAAACTTAAGGTAAAAAGTACCGTAGGGCTTGTTAAATCAGCTTACGAGCTCGGTATTATTACATAAACCACCTAAGAAATACCTTAATTTTCTAAGAAAAAAAGGAATTCATCTAAGGAAATCCTTAGGTCATTTTTTTAAATCTAATGAAAACGCGGTTTTCATAATTCATTTTTATCGCATTACACTCCTCTTCTTAAAGTGCTCTGAAAAGGCGAGCCATTGACTTTAAAACATTGCGATATTAGGCCCGTGGCATATGCTACAGTTTAAGGTTAATTGTTTGTTCAAATGAAGGTACTGGTAGTTCATCGGCAAAAAGAGGTTACTCGCATCATCAAAAAGCAATTGAGTCCTTGGTTTGTTCATCAGGCCCATACGGGTTTAGAAGGTCTGATTCAAACTCGTCTTGAGCGTTTTGACTTGGTGATCAGTAGTCTTGAATTGCCGGTGGTTACCGGTATCGAAATGGTACGGTCAATCCGGCTTTTTTCCTGCTATAAAGATGTGCCGGTGGTTATTATGGCACAAGGTTCTGAATCTCCAGCGCATGTGCGGATTCTTAATCGGCTTAATGCCAATTTGCTTAGCATGAAAGAGGTGTACGAAATGCAAAAGCTTGAGGTTGATCCGGAAAATTATGTACGCTGATTTTCATTGCTACCCGGCCGCAATGGCCTACGATGCCAAACGTTTATCAACCGGTGAAGAAATAAGTTCATCACACCCTTGGGCGATACCTCAATCTGGTAAACTAAACTCAAACACCCAACACAATCAGTATAGTCAAAGTGATTTAGCCAAGTGTGTTCGGTCTGGCACCAAACTTTTATTTGCATCGCTATCGCCACTCGAAAAAGGATTTTTTCGGGGCGTAAAAGGTACTCGTGTTGATAAAGCATTCATCCAACAGCTGCATGAACATTGGCATCAGCACGGAAGTGAAAAAGCAATTGCCTGGCTGGTGAAGGAACTTAAAACTATTCCCGGCTATGCCAATCTCAAACCATCCGACTTTTCATTCCTCCATAACCGTTCGCTGAACTTAACACCCGAGCAGGTGAAAAGAATTCAGCAAGGGGAGTATGACTACTTTGAAGAATTAAAAAATGAATATCGTTTCTTTCTTCGCAAGGCTGGTCAGTTTACGGGTACCTCCGAAGAAATTCAACTGGATGAATCAGGTGTGAAAAGAAAATGGTGGGGCTCTTATCACCTGGTTGGCCATGGCCATGAAGTAAATGTTAGTCCGGAGCGTGACGAAATAATTATTGTACCGACCCTGGGCGGCATTCATTCATTGGGCATTGGCAATCCTGAAGATGAAGATCTGCGCCCTGGAGAACAACCCCGCGATATCAGTCTGGAAAAACTTAAACATCGCATCCGCCAGTTAAAAGGGGAAGAATCATTGCAAGATCAAACTTTACCAACCTGGAAACACGCTCCGTTTTACATCACCTTTGCGCAAAATTTTTATAACTCCCTATGCGGGCATACTAAAAATTTTCCCGCACAGGCGCGACTGATGTTTGATCAGCAAAAAGGACAAGACCTGGATATCACGCACGCCTGTATTGACATCTGGCGCGAGTTACTTGGCCTGGATAAAGAACTACGGCCCAATGGTTCCAAGCGCATCCTCATCGACATCAACCATATGAGCGCGGCTGCGCGATTTACTTTTTACAAAGAAATCATCAAGCCTTTTAATAAAGAAAATCCACAAAATCCATTGCCGGTCATAGCAAGTCATGCCGGGTATGCAGGTCTGGATTCACTGGAGGATATGGTTCAAAATGCAGCAAAGAAAAAAGAAACCGATGACTTTTATTTAAAGGGGTTTCTTGCCTGGAGTATTAATCTATGCGATCAGGATGTTATAGAAATATTCCGGAGCCAGGGACTGTTGGGTATTTCCTTTGATAAAAGATTACTGGGCACCGAGCCGCACGCATGGCTTCATGGTATGAACTTTGGCCCGCTGGAAAGGCACCGTGCATTGCGTATGTTCAGGCGAACCCTTGAACAATTTGTGCGTATTCCGTTTGAATATAACCTGCCCGAACCATTAATTATCTGGGACCGGATTTGTATGGGCACCGGGTTTGATGGCGACACGCAACCCATGCCACGCTATTCTTCTGTGCTACAGTTTAGTTTATTTGAACAAGACCTTGTTGATATTTTAGATAGCATGAAACGCGAAGAGCCCATGTGGTTCGGCAGCTTCCGTCCTGAAGAACTTGCGCGTAAGATTTGCTTTGAAAATGCGTACGCGTTTGTAAGAAAGCACTATTAGGAAGTTGCCGGCATTTTGTGGTAAATTCCATCCTGGTGAAAGTTACTCTTTATCATTTTGTTAGTGAAGGCATCAAAATAACGATTGAAGCTTATTTTGAAGACGAATATCTTGTTATTGATGGCTACGATCTTGGGAAGAACGTGGAAGCCTATTGGGGTGATGCGGATTATGAATACCTGATAAAAATACCACAAGCAGGAATTGATTTTTTATACCAGTATCTAAATGTCGTTCCACAAGATAGACCTTCATTGTTAAATGCCCTGGCATTTTGCTTCAATACAAACTCTTGCTACTCCGACATTTGCAAACTGATGGCGGATAACAAAATTGTATGTGAAGGATTTAGCTGGGCATAAAGTGAATAGGAACTCCTCCGTCAACTTTATTGGTTAGTCTCAGAGTTTTAGTATTTTCATTGTGAGATTGTATTCATACCCTGCTAACCCAAGGCAATCATTATGAAGAAAAAAGGTATCTCAAGAAAAAAAAGGCCGGCTCCTAACAAAAAATTTACCTGGGAGTATTATGACCACACCGGCAAAAAGATTGCCAATCAAAAAATAATAGAGCGCTGCAATAAGTTAGTACTGCCGCCAGCGTGGGAAGAGGTTTGGATCGCAGTCGATGCAACCGCACACTTGCAAGCCACCGGCAAAGATGTGAAAGGCAGATTACAATATCGGTATCACGAGAAGTGGACAACCGCACGCGCTGCCGAGAAATTTGATGGTATGATTAACTTTGCTAACATGTTGCCGGTGATTAGAAAAAAAGTGGATGCCGATTTGAAACTGAAAGGCATGCCCAGGGAAAAAGTGGCTGCGTTGATCATCAAACTGATTGATCGCTATCATTTCAGGGTAGGCAATGATGAGTATGCCAAACAGAATAATTCCTATGGGTTAACAACTTTAAAGGAAGGGCACATGATTATTGACCGATCCAGGACTGCTGAAGGAACAGGGGATGCAGTATTTGAATTTATGGGGAAGTCGGGTAAACTCTGGAAGCGAAGAATCTGGGAGGATGATCTCGTGTTACTCATCCAGGCATCGGGCGAAGTGGGAGGCAGAAAAAAGAGCCAGGACTTATTTCGCTATGAGGACAAAAACGGAAATGACTTTGATATCAAAGCCAATCACATCAACGAATACCTTGATAATATTACAGCCGACCACGCAAAAGTAACAGCAAAAGATTTTCGTACCTGGGCTGCCACCTGGAAAACTGCGTATCGGCTTTCCAAACAATTAGATCCAGATACACAAACTGCGCGAAAAAGAGTTTCCAACGAAGTAATCAAAACAGTGGCCTCCGATCTGGGCAACACACCTGCTGTTTGTAGATCGAGTTACATTCACCCCACTATATTATCGGATTGGGCCGAGGGTAGTTTTCGATCTAAATGGAATAAGGCAAGCCGTAGCAGAAAGCACACAGGCTTGTCGAAAGAAGAGACTATAACCTATAATTATTTGAAGTAAGAGGTAACTTCGCACTGATTGTAATCTTTCCTAAATCAAATCCCACTTCTTTCTATACTTTCTTGACAGCAATGCGCTGGCTTCTTTGTCGTCAATGACTTTTTCCTTGGTTGCATTCCACCTAAGCGCGTGACCTACACGCCAGGATGCAAGCGCCAAATGCATGGGTAATGTCATGTCCCGTGCATACGCCAGATTTGATTCGGGTTGTGTGCGTGCTTTTACAGCATCGATAAAATTTTGCTGATGCCCAGGTGAGCGAACTATAGTCTGAGGAATTTCCGTAATCTCAGAAACTGTAACTCCGTTGATGGTAATAGACTTTGTGCTGTAATCACAAATAAGTGTACCCTTATCACCTTCAAAGTAAGCTCCGATATTACGCTCGGCTGCTCCGGGTACATCCGGTGCTTTGGTTGTCCAGAATATTTTTAATCCCTCAAATTCAAAATCAGCATCCAGCCATTTAGGAGCATCGGCCTGACCATCGGTTTTCTCACCGTGTGCCGAAACACTTTTTAGTCCATTGGGTTGAACGGCCCACCACACTACATCAGCAATGTGACACCAGAAGTCGGCAAACACCCCACCTGAATAATCCAGAAAATAACGATACGTGAAGTGAGCGCGTTCAGGAACATATTCCGTAAAGGGAGCAGGACCGAGCCACATATCCCAATTTAACGTAGGTGGTGGCGCTTGTACTTTTGCTTCGCCCAAACCCGGGGAAAAGGCATCCTTCCAGATGCGCACAGTATGCACTTTACCAATAGCACCGCTACGAATAATTTCTACTACCCGATGGTAATTATCACCGGCATGAATTTGCGTTCCTAATTGAAAAATGCGATTGTGTTTGTTCAGGTTCTTCAACATCATCTGCCCTTCTTTCACATCATACGAAAGTGGTTTCTCGCCATATACATCTTTACCCGCCTGAAAAGCCAGCGTAGCAATTTGCGCATGCCAATGATCAGGGGTTGCAATCGTTACGGCATCAATATCCTTTCTATCAAGAATATGACGAAAGTCTTCGTAGGTTTTTGCCTGCGTATCCGGGTGTAATCCCTTTAGAGTTTTCAGGGTACTGCCCAGGTGATCTTTATCCACATCGCACAAGGCAACAATCTCGGCATCGGGCAATGCTGCAAACCAACTCATGTGCTGATTGCCCATGCCCCCTAAACCAATGTGCGCAATGCGTAGCCTATCACTGGCAGGAGTGCGTGATAAAAAAGAAGGCAGAATGGTGAGACCCAGTGCACCCAAGGCACCCGTCTTTATAAAATCCCGCCTGTTAATTGTATTACTCATAGCTCTCGATTAATGATCGAATCTATTAAAAACTCCCGACTTTCTTATGCCTACTCCACTCGGGTTTTACCAATGGTCAATTTTTCCGTTTCTGAAATAGTGGTAATTGCTATCTTTAAATCACAACCTGAACGATCATGAAATTTAATCAAGTTGCTTCCGGACTTTTTATCATGGTGATAGCAACCATGTTATTGCACTGTACACCCTCTACGGATAATCAGAATTTAAATTCATCGCGCATCATCCTAGCCATATTTGCTCACCCCGATGATGAAGCTACCGTAAGCCCGGTACTCGCTAAGTATGCCGCTGAAGGTGTAAAAGTTTACCTGGCTATTGCTACGGATGGGCGATTAGGAATTACGGAGCACGCGAAAATTCCTGCCGGGGATAGCCTTGCGGGAGTTCGCACTAACGAACTTCTCTGTGCTGCAGAAAAATTAGGCATCGAAACTCCAATACAATTTGGTTTACACGATCAATTAAAAATGGGCGAAGGATATGGTCCACTTCACGATCAGCTTAACACCATGCGCGAAAAAGTAAGAGAGCTTTTTAGTACACTGAAGCCAGATGTGGTAATAACCTGGGGTGCTTCCGGCTGGACCGGCCATCACGATCATCGGTTGGTAAGCACGGTTGTTACCGAAGTATTTCAGAGTCAGGCGTGGGATAATCCCGCACAACTTTATTATTCTGCTATTCCAACTGGAAATCTTCCTGCCGATAGTCCGATGCAACTGGCTACGGTGGATAGTAAGTTTTTAACTGTTCGGGTTCCCATCACGGAAGCCGATCATGAAAAAGCAAAAGATTCGTGGTTGTGCCACAAAAGTCAATACACCCCCGAAGTGGTGGAAGGCATGAATGAACTTATCAAAGCATCGCTCAAGGGTACCGCTTATTTTCAACCACTAGTTGTTACTTCAGAACAAAAACAATCATTATTTTAATTAAATCAATCCTTAATCCATACCTATGAAATTTATTACGTCTCTCTTTTTTTCGCTTTTAATCTTATCCGGAGTTGCCTTCGCACAAAAAAAATCCACAACTCCGATTATAACACCAAATAAAAAATTAGCCATCCAGTCTGTCGATAATCATTCATCCAACATGATTGAGATCAGCGACAAGATCTGGGCGGCTGAAGAAACTGCGTTCAATGAAGTGCAATCTTCCAAACTACTTGCCGACTATGCGGAAGCGAATGGCTTTAAAGTGGAGCGGGGTGTCGCGGAAATGCCAACTGCCTTTGTCGCTACGTATGGAAGTGGCAGCCCGGTCATTGGTATCCTGGGTGAGTTCGATGCCTTGCCAGGCTTATCCCAAAATAAAGTGCCAACAAAAAGTCCTTTGCATGAGGGTAAACCCGGCCATGGTTGCGGACATAATCTATTTGGTACCGCGAGTTTGGGTGCTGCAATTTCTATTAAAGAAATGATTGAGCAAGGCAAAATAAAGGGTACCATCAAATTTTACGGGACTCCGGCTGAGGAAAAATTCTTTGGCAAACTGTGGATGGTGCGCGCAGGATTATTCAACGGTGTCGATGTGGTCATGGACTGGCATCCGGGTGCCGAAACCAAAGCATCTGTACAAACCGGTTTAGCATTGGTTGATTTCATTGTCGAGTTTAATGGCCAGGCGGCACACGCCTCTGCCGATCCGTGGAATGGACGGAGCGCTTCCGATGCACTTGAACTTTATACCTCAGGCATTAACTATTTGCGCGAACACATCAAACCATCGGTTCGCATTCATTATCACATTCAGGATGGCGGTCAGGTGGTAAACGTTGTGCCTGATTATTCACGTCTTTGGGTGCGTGTGCGCGACACCAAACGCGAAGGCATGACAGAAGTATATGAGCGTGTAAAGAAAATGGCCGAAGGCGCTGCCATTTTAGCTAATGTAGATTATAAAATCACATTGGTTTCAGGCGTTTACGAGGTGTTGGTGAATCGCACCGGTGGTGATTTCGTAACAAAGAATCTTGGTCTACTGGGGCCGATGTCATACACGGATGAAGAAGTCTCTTTCGCGAAAAAAATTCAGGAGAACACCGGCAAACCACAAGTTGGATTACATACGGTAATTGAGCCCCTGGAAGCAACTGATCCTAATGCGGGTGGTGGCTCTACCGATGTGGGTGATGTAAGTTGGGTAGCGCCAACCATTCGGTTGAGTGTAGCTACTGCTCCAATCGGAACACCGTGGCACTCCTGGGCCGTAGTAGCTTGTGGGGGTATGTCGATCGGGCACAAAGGCATGTTGCATGCATCTAAAACATTATCGATGACTATGATTGACCTGTTTGAAGATCCCAAAAAATTGGAGGCGGTGAAAGCAGAATTCAAGCAACGTAAAGGCGATGCTGTTTACAAAGGATTATTGCCCGATGGTCCACCTCCGTTGGACAGGAAATAAATCAATTCACTTTATAAACAACAGGAGGTGTATTGGTTAACGATACACCTCCTGTTTTTGGTTGTTATTCAATTTCCTCAAGCTGCCTTAACTTCATACTTCAACGCATGAGCTATTAATTGATAGCGATCGGTTGGCAACTCGGTCTCTGCAATAATAATGAGCATCTCAAATACGGGGGCGGGTGCAAATGCACGCACTTCTTCCAGCCAATGAATGATTTCCTTATTATTGATTCCACGAATCATCCATTTTGCATATTTCATCATCTTCTGTGGCGGAATACTTTGCACCAGGGTCTGCTCTATCGATTTGATTTCTGAATCCGTGTAGCGATCCCACAGTGCCGCATTCAATTCAATTTCTTCCTTGTTCATGTGATACAAATTGAAAGCGATAAACTCATTGAATGCATAAAATAAATGTTTGCCTTTCTCCGCTCTCGAGTCAGTAGTAGCTGCTTCTTTGTATGAGGCGATCAGGCTGTTCAACACACTAGCCAGACGATGATCCTCCACATGTTCCTTTTCGAAAAGACTAGCTACTTCAGGATTTGTTTTCTCCAACGGCTCATTGAAATAATGATCTTCTCCATGTGCATGGCTTTCAAACAGAAAAAGTACTTCTTCAATCTGTTCAATTACCGGAGCTGCTGCTTCCCCTTGCGACATATCGGTTTGCTGGAGTTTCAGTGCGGTATCATACAGCTGAGCACGGAGGCCTTTGTGAATTTGATTGAAAGAATTGTGACGGGTTGTATTCATGGCTTTTCAAGTATTTATAGCCCCTTACACGAAGTAACCTTGCAAAAAAGCCTACGTTAAACGGAGCATTGTGTACGCTAAAAGGAGTTTATGAAAACGTCACCTACTATTGATTTCGAAGAATTTGACCATTATGCAACCGATACGCGCGAAATCAACGGCTTTCTTGAAACTACCCGTCAACATCCTGATTTTGGTTATTGGCAGGAGCGTTCGCTTAATCTAAAACACATCCGCATCTATGAACACCAGGCTAATTTACTCAGGCCGGTAAACGTGCAATACCAGAAAGCCGGGTTAAGTAATGCTGTGCATCATTGTATTTCTTTGAATGGTAGCATGGGCGCGCACTTCCTGAATAATAAACTCTCGGCCAACCTAACCTCTCAGCGCTATCATCAACTTTACATACCTGAAAATGATTACCTGCTTCACTTTGATCCGGTCTTCAACAACGTACATATTGAAATCGATCGGGAGCATTATGTCAACCTGTTATGTAATTCAGAACAATGGTCGTGCAACCTGCGCAAAAAATTAGTTGATAACGAGATTTTTTATCCCGGAGAATATGCCATCACCCCGGATATGCTCAAGACCATTCATGAAATTTTTAATAGTCCGTTGAGTGGTTCATTGAAGAGACTGCTCATTGAAGCAAAAGTGCATGAACTGGTGGCTTTGCAGCTGAGCAACTTATCGAAAAAGACCACATCAGGAAAAAACCCATCACCTCAACGTGATTTATTTTATGCCATTCATGATTACCTGGCCGATAGTTTTCTTCAGGAACACTCACTCAAAGAAATCGCTCGTAATTTCGGCATCAATGAGTTCGCCTTAAAGAAGGGTTTCCGCGAAAATTTTAATACAACTGTATTTGAATTTTTATTAAGCAAACGTTTGGAGCACGCTCACCACCTCCTGCTAAATACTGATCAGAGAATTCAAGAAATCAGCTCGATAGTAGGATACAAATACCCCAATCATTTTTCAACAGCTTTCAGGAAAAAATTTGGATTTAATCCTGCTTTATTAAAGGACTGATCTAGTACCGAACTGATTTCAAGGTGATATCCGCTTTAGCAAAGGCTTTGTCAAATTCCTTCTTTACTTCCATGGCCTCCTTCTTCTTTCCCTGTAACTCCAAGCTTTGATACAATCCATAAAGCGACCATCCGTTTTTACGATATTGATTCAAATCCTCACGGAAACGCTGCTCGGCAAGTGCAGGTTTCTTTGCTTCCAATAAAATTGCCCCCAGTACCTGACGTGTGGGGTGATACCAATCCGGTGGTTCCTGGTATAAAAGATTGTCCTCTATTTCCATCGCCTTATTCAAGAACTGAATTGCCTGATCATAATTTTTAAGTTTAGTCTGAATCTCAGCAGCCAAAATATCTTCGCCAATGCCTAATACATTTCTGAAACTGTTAAATCCACCAATGGTACTCTCCATAAATGGATCTGCCACCAACTTTGTAAGATTTGCCAATTCCCCTTTTGCTTCTTTGACTTTGTTCGTTCGGATAAATGCCATGCCTCGTGCATAATGCCAAACACTTTTAACATATTTTAGCGAGTCCACGGGCTCCTCGATTTGTAATACATCACTCCATTTACCAAATCGCACCAAATTATACCAGGACATCGCATACCAATGCTGCAGCGTAACAAAATCGGGTATGTTCATCATTTCAGCAGGAATGCTTTTCTTCAGCGCTTCCGCTGTTACTGAAGACTTTTCGCTCATGCCTGCCATTTGCGCACACGCTAAAAGAAAATGATAATTGTGTGGGTAATAAAACAATGGATACACACCTTGCACTTTGCATTGCGCAATGTATTCCTCATCCGTTTTTACAGCCCGCTCATTGGATTCGACCCCATCAATATATCGGCCTACCCGAATGTAGATATGCGAAGGCATGTGAACGAGATGACCCGAACCAGGTACAAGGTCAAGAAGTTTGTCTGCGCTTTCGGTAGCCTGATCGGGATCAGGAGAAGCCTCAAGAATGTGAATATTCAAATGATTCGCGCCCGGATGATTTGGATATTTTGAAATAACCTTGTCAATAATCTCTACCGGTTGAAATGTCCACGGTTGAGCTTGTCCGTTTTTCCAAAAGTCCCAGGGGTGTAAGTCCATCAACGCTTCCGCGTATAGCGTATTTACTTCTGCATCCTCAGGAAAATTTTTGGCAACTTCTTCCATGGCTTTTGCATAAGCTTCATCCAGCGGTTTTCTATCCTTTAATGCCTCTGCTGTATAACGTCTACTTAATGCACTGATCAACGCTTGCTCTTTGGGTGATGATTTATCCAGTAATGTCAATGCTTTTTGCAACGCCCAATAAACAGTTTCTGTATCGGCTGGATCCATCGGGAGATTGATGTTAGGCCCAAGTGAAAGGGCTTGCCCCCAATAGGCCATTGCACAGGCAGGATCTAAACGGGCTACTTCTTTGAATGATCGATAAGCCTCCAGGTGATTAAACCCATAATACAAATTGAGACCCTGATTAAAAAACAATTGTGCTCGTTCATTAGAAGTCGACACCTTCATTCCATACTTGCCTAAGTTCTCCATCAGCGGAGCCATCTGCCGGGTGGTGTCCATAATTTTAAGAATCGTTCTTGCGCCTGGTGTACCACATATCGATAAGGGCGGAACTACAGCTGCATCAATTTGACTTCGAAACGTAAATAGATTGGGAGCACGAAGGGTTGCTACTGATATGAAAATCAGTAAGACTCCCCCGAAAAGAAGCAATGTCTTTTTCATAAAGGAATATTTTAGTAAGTCTTAAACAAAGAACATAACAGATACCTTGGTAATCTTGCCTTGGCGGGCAAAACAGAACATAATAAAACCTAAACTAACTACTGCTCAGTAACTATGAAAGTTTAATCGGTAAATCTCTATATCGTTTTCCTGTAGCTGCAAAAATTGCGTTTGCCAATGCAGGAGCAACTGGTGGCACCGGAGGCTCGCCTACACCTGTCGGTTTCTCATCATTCTCTACAATATGTACATGTGTTTTAACCAGAGGTGCATCTTCCATGCGCGCAACCAAATAGGTATCAAAGTTAGTTTCCTGACTGCGGCCATCCTTAAATGTGATGCCGCCTTTCAATGCTCCGCTTAGCGAGAAAATAAAGCCGCCCTCAAATTGTTGAATAACCGAGTTGCGATTTACTACTTGGCCACAGTCAATAGCGTAGTGTGCTTCTGGTATGGTGAGTTTGCCCGAGTCATCAAAGGCAACGTGCACTACACAGGCTACATAGGTTAGAAAACTTTTATGGGCACAGATGCCCATGCCATGTCCTTTAGGGAGTTCCTTTCCCCAACCCGATTTCTCAGCAACCAACTCAATCACATTGCGCAAACGAGCTGTGCTCCATGGAAATTTATCCAGAGGTTCACCATAATTCTCAAAGCCTTCTATGTATTCGTTGAAGGGAATCATTCTATCCGGACCCAGCAACTCCAGTAAATTTTTTACAGGATCCACCTGGCGATAGTACGCAATTTCATCGAGCATACTACCCACCGCGAAAGCATGTTGAATATTACTTACCGATCTCAACCAACCGATTCTTGTTTTCGCAGGTGATACAATAGCTTCGCAGGAAACATTGGGAACGTTGTAAGGAAAGTCTATCACCCCTAGTCCAAGTTCTCCGGTACTTGGTGAAATTTCTTGTGTATTGGTGGTGCCACCAATCGGGGGAAAAGCGCTGCGATGATTCCAGCCAGTAACGTTGTTCTGCTGATCGAGAGCAACTCGAATTTGTTGCACGCTACAGGCATGAAAAAAGTCATGCGTCAAATCGTCTTCACGGGTCCAGGTAACTTTAACCGGGGTGCCTTCCAGTTCTTTTGCAATCAATGCGGCCTCCACGGCAAAATCAGGTTTTGATTTTCTTCCGAAAGCTCCCCCTAGCAAAGTAACATTGACCGTTACATTCGCGGCATCCAACTTTAGGTTGGCGGCCACGCTATCTCGAATCCACTGTGGTGATTGTACGGGTGCCCACAATTCCATCTTGCCATCCTTAAATAAAGCTGTTGCATTGGGTGGCTCCATGGGGGCATGCGACAAATGCTGCGTGACAAAGGTTGATTCTAAAACTTTAGCTGCCCCGCCAATCGCTTTATCTATTGAGCCATTGGACCTTCGAACATCGCCTTTCTTTTTTACTTTAGCTTTGAGTTCATTGATATAAGCATCCGTATCATAAGAACCATTAACACCATGATCCCATTCTACCTGCAATGCCTTACGGGCACTGAGTGCAGCCCACGTTGTATCTGCCACAACCACAATACCTCCTTGCGGCACATCAAATCCTGCCGGGAAACCGGATGCTGTCATCTCAAAAATTTTAACCACACCGGCAACTTTCTTAGCCTCCGCATCCGAAAAGCTTTTCACCTTTCCTCCTGCTGTAGGACAACGTAATATCACAGCATATTTCATCCCGGGTTTAACAACATCAATTCCGTATACGGCTGTACCTTTTACTATATCCGGCACATCGTATAAGTTCATGGATTTGCCGATATATTTCCAATCCGATTTTTTCTTCAAGACGATCGTATCCTCGGCAGGAGCTGTCAGTTTTGCGGCCTCTTCAGTTAAATCACCAAAATCAAACTTCTTTCCACTACTATGAACGACTTCATGATTGAGTGCTTTACATTCACTCACATCAACACCCCATTTTTTGGCAGCTGCTTGTTCGAGCATCATGCGTGCCGAGGCCCCTGCTTTACGCATGGGTTCAAAAAACATGCGCACCGAGAATGAGCCATCCGTATTTTGGTTGCCATACTTTGCTTCATCGCCAACAGCTTGCACGAGACTTACTTTTTTCCAGTCAGCCTCCAATTCATCAGCAACAATCATGGGCAGGCCCGTGCGAATGCCCGTGCCCATTTCCTGACGATGTGCAACTATAGTAACTGATCCATCGGGATTAATAGTCAGATACACATTCGGTGAAAAAGAAACCGTGGATGCAGAGGTAGAGGGTGAGCATGCCCATTGAAGACCCAGCACAAGACCCGTGGTAGTGATTCCCGTGGCTTTCAGAAAAGTGCGTCTGTCAATTTTTTTGATGATGGATTCCTGAATGGGTTGTTGCTTCATGGTGGGAAGGGTTTCGTAAATTCAATATAAGAATATTTTTCGGCTATGGCGAAGCCTTGTTGATAAGTACACTGATTGCTGTTTAGCAGGTAAAATAAAAGTAGCAAAATGGCTATTGAGTGGCCAATGTTTGCTTAACGAAGCTTAAATTTTGATGTGACCGAATTTCGATTTGCCCAGCTCCTTCCTTGATGAAGATCCATTGATTTGGGCTAATTTTATTAAACTCTTGCTTACGGTTGCTCCCCGACCATTGAATTTCAATGCGATCAATCACCGTTGCGCTACCAATACCGATGTGTGCAAGAATGGGTGAAGATCCAAAACTTCCTCCCGAATTGACATCGCGATAAACGTGTCGCACTTTACCATTTTCATTGAATGTTAATTTTATTCTACTTCCAATACCCATACGATTGGATTGAACACCTTCCAGTTTGATGGCAATCCAGTTGTTTTCACTCTGACCAGGATTCAAATAAAAACAGTTTTGATTACTCTCTCCTTTAAAGGACCCGCCTACCTGTAAATAAATATCCTGATCGCCATCATAATCCAGATCGGCAAATGCAACACCATGGCCTTTTTGTAAATGTCCTAACCGTGCTGATGCCGTTACATCTTTAAATGAAACGCCTTGATCATTTACATAAAATCTATTGGGTATAATCGACTTTGAATCGGGGTTTCCGGTGCCGAGATAAAAGTCCAGGAATCCATCATTATTTATATCGCCAAAATTCGAACCCATTGCATTTGCCACAGAAGCCAGGCCAACCTGCTCAGCTACATTCGTAAAGGTGCCATCTCCATTATTATGATAGAGTTTCATCTTCGATTCGTCACGCAAGGGAAGTCCTAATTTTTCAGCCGCTTCGTAATAGCCCAGTGATTTATCAAATTCATAGGCGCAGAGAAAAATATCCAGCAACCCATCATTATCATAATCCCAAAACCAGGTAGGAAATGTTTTGCTGACCTGATTGGCAAAGCCAGCGCGATCAGACACATCTTCAAATTTTACTATGCCATCCACAATGCCCATGTTCCGGAATAAATAACTTTTCCGATTCATCGTAGAAATAAAAATATCCTGCCAGCCATCATTGTCGTAGTCTCCGGAAGTAACTGCCTTGGCAAAGTCTATCAAATCAACACCTGCTGCGTAGGCAACATTTTTAAACGTTCCATCTTTTTGATTGATGAACAATTGGCACGGATGCAATTCCGGTTGGCTGCTTTCATTACCGATAAATACATCCAACCAACCATCGTTGTTAAAATCATTCCAGGTGGCTGTTTGCGAAGGAGCGAATGAGAGCAATCCACTGGAATGGGTTATGTCGGTAAAGGTATTATCTCCATTATTCCGTAGCAAAGAATTTGGCTGACGTCCAAATTTACCCATCCAACCACCGCGTAAAACAAAAATATCAGGATAGCCATCATTATTGTAATCAGTCTGCACCATATTAAGGCCCCCTGTAAACTCCCCTAATTTTGATTCAACCGACAAATCGGTAAATGAACCATCGCCATTATTCAACCAAAAATGCATGAGTTCATCAAGCCCCCATGCAGAGGTTACAATATCCAGGTATCCATCCAGATTAAAATCTTCAATGATGACCCCGCCCGACATGTTCTCCTCAACAATACCCAACTCACTTGAAATTTCCTGAAAGGCTTTTATGCCGTTAGAAACCTGATCGGATAAACCGGGAATCAAAAATTGTTTTGGAACAGAATCCGGATAATTACCCAATGTCATGTAAGCAATATTCAGAAGCCACCGGGTTTCTAAATCCTCCGGGGACACCCGTAACACAGACTCAAAATGAGCAATAGCATTTTTGGAGCCCAGGTTATCCAGGTGAATTCCTTTTCCCTGAATAGGAAAAATACAAGACTCCGCAGTTCGATTGGTTATACAATTCATTTGCTCGCCTAATCGTAAATACGCTACGCCCAGATATTGATTAACCAACTTGATGGCTTCCTGATCGGTTGAGTCCATGCGGGTAAGAAGATTTTTGTATATCTCAATAGCCTGCTCAGGCTCACCGGCTTGCAATAGGAAATAACCTTTAAAGTAATTATTGCTGATGATGGCGGATTCTGTTTTAGCCGTTAAAATCAACGAATCGTAATGAAGCACTTTGGCTTCCGGATAAAAAAAGTTTTCGCGTGTTGCATTTAGTTTCTGTAGGTCATCCAGATATCGGATCATCTGTTTGTGTTCTTTCGTTTGGTTACAACCGGAAAAAACTATAACAAGCGCCACAACAGAGAAAAAACGATTAACCTCCCTAGTCACTTTCATAGACTCAAAGATGCAGTGCAAAAAAATATTTATCAATGTGTTGATTCACTATTATCTGATTAGTTGAACTACTCTTTTATAAAATTAACCTCAACTGGTTGCCAGGTTTGGGAATTTCCGTTGATGCCGTGTGCATAGTTAATGATTTCCAATCGATATGGAACAAATTTGATTAATACATATTGAGTATTCCGATTCGGATAAAAATTTTTCCATGCTTCTTTCCACCGTTTATCTTTTTCATGTTGTTCATTTACTAAAACAGCCTTGCCATAAATAGAAACATATCCATTATCGTTCTTATCAACATAGTGGAGGAGAACGTTAGGGTTACTTTTGATCTGAATTACTTTACGACTTTGCGGATTTGTCGCTAACCAGATTGTAAAATCAGTTTCGGGTGTAAATGGATCCATGGTTCGGGCGTGCGGTAGCCCATTTTCGTCTACCGTAACAAATGCACAGGTTCCGGCAGCATTGATCATCTCACGGGCGACCAATAGAATTTCTTCCCGGCTATGGTCCTTGTTTAATTTCTGGCTTTGAGCGGTACAAAAGGTTAAGACAAAAAACAAAAAGGTTAAAGACTTCACTATGATTCTGCAAGTTTCCATTGAAATATAGTAAAATAGTGTGTGGTGAGTATCGACCTGCATTTTATTAACTTTAAAGTCATGAACTAACTACCTCCATGTTATGAAGCGTAATAAGATAATACTCATTAGCCTTAGCCTCTTCGCCTTGTTTTTATTGCCCGGATGTAAAGATGAGCCAGAAACCAGTATCTCCGGCTTTTCCCTCTCAACCATTACATTGAATGAAGGGAATTCAGCGGCAACCCAGGTTTTAACTATTCAGGTTAAAGGTGTCATTGGGTCTGAAACCGTAGTGTCGTATCAACTGAAGGAAGTCACTGCTAAATTTGGACAAGATTTAAATACACACTCTGGTGAATTAAAATTTATGCCAGGTCAAACGGAGGTACAATTACCAATAGAGATTTTAGGCGATCAATTCCTGGAATTAACAGAGAGCTTTGAGATTGTTCTCGTTTTCGGGGGTCAGGAATACATCCTTCCAGTAGAAATAACGGATGACGATTCGATGGAAGCGATTTTAAGTGATGACGATGGATTTTATACTCCCGCAGAATATCCGTCCATGCAATTAACATGGAGTGATGAGTTTACAGCATCACAATTAAACACCACTCAATGGACTTATGAAATTGGCAATGGTTGTGATGTTGGTATTTGCGGCTGGGGGAATAATGAATTGGAGAAATACACTAATTCACCTGACAATTCACGTCTTGAAAATGGCAAACTATTTATAACTGCCCGTGAAAGTGTTGGCAACTATACATCTGCCCGAATAAAAACGCAGGAAAAAGTAAAAATTAAATATGGTCGCATCGATGTGCGCGCAAAACTACCGAAGGGGCAAGGTATCTGGCCCGCCATCTGGATGCTGGGGGATAATATTACCTCGGTAGGATGGCCTGTGTGTGGAGAAATTGATATCATGGAACTATTGGGGCATCAACCTTCCGTAGCTCATGGCACTGTTCACTACAATAACGCGGGCTATCAATACTCAAGCAGTAGTACAAATTTGACAGCTGGTGATTTCTCTGATAAGTTCCATGTCTTCAGCATTGTTTGGGACAAGAATAAAATCACGTGGTATGTTGACAATCAGGAATTCAAAATATTTTCAAACACTAATATTGCCGGCTATCCATTTAACAATTCCTTCTTCTTTATTCTTAATGTTGCCGTAGGCGGCAACTGGCCGGGCCCACCGGATGAAACAACTGTTTTCCCTCAAGAAATGGTTGTAGATTATGTAAGGGTGTTTCAATAGTTGAATAAAAAGAGGCGGTCTCAAAAGTCTGGTGTCATCGCGGCCATTGAGCCGCGATCCAGTTTTCCCTGGTTAAAATGTCATGCCGGGTCAGGCCCGGCATGACAACGTTGATGATTATTGGCTTTTGAGACCGCCTATTGTATTAAAATTCAAAGTGTAAAACCTTTTCTATTGCGCTATCTCAACAATTTTAGCCAATTGAATGGTGTTGGCAGCAGCTGTTATATCTGCTTCTGTGGCATCATCCATTTTCAGTGTCAACAAGGTGTTGTTCATGGGTATCTGTAATTCATAGTTTGTCTTTCCTGTTTCCGTGTTAGCGTGTTTGTTAAGAATTGACTTATACCCTTGCACCCGCACAATTTTTTGATTTTCGTCCCGCATCATACCTCCAATTACGGGCATACTTAAGATTGCATTGAGTGAATTAATCAAAGGAGAATTATTAATGATTTCAATGGATGCTCTCTTGGGATCCGCACCATAATGCCTGTTGACATATAAACCTACATAACCTCCTGTACCAGACACATCATCCTCCTTTTGCACGGCCAACAAGGAACCAATATTGGCGGGAAGCAATGTTAAAATCTCTTTGCCAATAGCCATATCCAAATCACGAAGCATTTGCTCCATGGCAAAGCGAGAATCCTGAAGATTGCCTGACGAATAAGTGGATCGTGCAGTGGCAATATTTTTATCAAATTCCTGGGCTGCTACAGAAATAGTTGTAGCTAATCCCACTACTATACATGCTAATTTTTTCATACCTGCTTATGATTTATTGCTCTCCTAATTCCTTTTTGATTCCATCCAGATTAAAAGTCTCTGCTGCCTTCATCATATCGGGTTCGGTAGCAAAGTTCCGGCCTTCAAACACGATGATAGATGATTGCCCCAGCGGCACACTAAGCTTATACCCACTGCCATCACTGTATTCGATGATGGCACGATAACCTTTTAACTTGGTTTGTTTCCAGTTTTGTTGGCCATTGGTTTGTTGTGCATAGCCTCCTGAAGTCAGGTAAGCATTAACTCCCGCCATCCAAACTGAGTTATTGGCAATAATTGCTGTAAACTGTTTGTCGTTTCCATCACTATATTCTCGTTGGATAGTAAGACCTGCCCAACCCCAGCCGGTACTTGTTACGCGATCTTCATCCGCTTCTTTATTAAGTGCACTAACCGTTTCCGGGAGCGACTTTAAAATTTTATTTCCAATTTCGAGTTCTACTCCCAGCATGGCTTGTTGAACGGAGTATCGTGCTTCCCCATAACTATTCTTTTTGTAAGCAACCTCTGCGTCAGCCAAATTTTGCTTCACATCAGGTGGTGTAGAAATTAAACCAGCGCCACTGTTATTAGAGGGATTGTTACCACCGGCACCAGCTTGCCCGTTCTGCCCACCGGCACCATTGGCTCCTCCTTGCCCGGATTGTCCCCCTGTCTGGTCCTTTTTCTTTCCATTAAAAAGTTTGTCAATTTCCTGACCGGCTTTTTGCTCTGCTTTGTTTTCAACTCTGTTTTTAAGCCTATTCAAAACCTGCGCGTGTGTGCCAGCGGAAATCAGAAATAGTCCTGCACCGAAGGCTAATACATACTTGATTTTCATAAAGAATTATTTGGAACGATAAAATTACATAATTCAAAATCGTTTTATACGCAAAGTGCACGCCAAAAGATTTCAAAACGATTGAACAAGCTCAAAATCATTCTTTAACTTGTTGCTGATTCAAATATTTATAATCCTTCCAAATTATGAAGTCCCTTTTTAATCTCTCAGATAAAGTTGCGGTGGTAACCGGTGCGAGCAAGGGCATTGGTGAAGCCATTGCAGAAATCTATGGCGCAGCCGGTGCACGCGTAGTGGTATCAAGTCGAAAACTGGATGCAGTTAATCAGGTTGCGGATTCAATTAATAAAAAGGGTGGTGTGGCTAAAGCAATTGCCTGTCATATGGGCGATGCGGCTGACATTACTCGACTAGTGGAAGAAACTATTGCAGCCTTTGGCACGATCGATATTATCGTGAATAATGCTGCTGCTAATCCTGCCTTTGGTCCGGTTGTAGAAACAGACGCAGGTGTGTTTGATAAAATTATGAATGTAAATGTGAAAGGTCCCTTTGAATTAGCGAAGAAGGCTTATCCCTTCATGAAACAAAAAAAATCCGGATCCATTATTAATATAAGTTCGATTGGCGGGTTAAGACCTGAACCTGGCCTGGGAATTTATAGCGTCAGCAAAGCCGCTTTAATTTCCCTTACAAAAGTTTTGGCCAAAGAATGGGGCGAGGATAATATTCGTGCGAATGTAGTTTGTCCGGGCTTGATTAAGACAAAATTTAGTGAAGCGTTGTGGAGCAATGATAAAATCATGCACACCATGATGAAGATGTTGCCCATCAAGCGTGTAGGTACACCGGAAGAAATTGCTGCGCTGGCGTTGTATCTCGCTGCTGACGAATCTGCCTATTGCACAGGTAGTGTGTTTACTGCGGATGGCGGGTTTACAATTTAATGTAATATTATGCTTGCTTTATTTTATACCGACAAAGTCAAAACACTACTTCCTCAATACCGATCTTTTCTCGAACAGGAAGTCTATCCAATTGAGTTGTCCGTCATTTCTCATCCATTCCGTCAATCACTACCTGTTTTACAAAAACTTCGTGCGAAGGCGAAAGAACAAAAACTATGGGCGCCACATTTGCCAGTAGATGATGGCGGAGTTGGTTTATCACTCAGCGAATTTGCACACATCAGCGAAGTGTTGGGTACTTCTCCCCTCGGGCATTATATTTTTAATTGCAATGCGCCTGATATTGGTAACATGGAATTGATGCATCAGTTTGCTTCTGCGGAACTGAAAGAAAAATACCTGAAGCCATTGATGAACGGAGACATTCGTTCCTGCTTTGCAATGACGGAACCCGAATTTGCCGGTTCAAACCCGGTGGAAATGGCCACAACTGCTAAACGCGAAGGAGATAATTATATAATCAACGGACATAAATGGTTTACCACTGCTGCGGATGGAGCTTCATTTACCATCGTGATGGCACTCACCGATCCAAAAAACGAAAATCCATATTTGCGCGCAAGCATGATAGTGGTTTCGCTTGATAATCCTGGCTATAAATTGATTCGCAATATTCCCATCATGGGTGATGTAGGCGAAGATTACTTGAGTCATGGAGAAGTACAGTTTACGAATTGCAAAGTTCCTGTAACGAATCTCATTGGCGAAGAAGGAAAGGGTTTTGCTTTGGCGCAAGCGCGATTAGGTCCGGGCCGCATCCATCATTGCATGCGCTGGATTGGAATTTGCGAACGTGCCTTTGACATGATGTGCAAACGTGCGGTAGCGCGACAATTGAAAGAAGGAAAAGTATTGGCGCATCAACAGGCTATTCAATTCTGGGTAGCCGAAAGCCGTGCTGAAATTAATGCTGCGCGGTTGCTGGTATTGAATGCCGCTCATACCATTGATAAAGAAGGCGCTAAAGCTGCGAAGGATGAAATCTCAACTATTAAATTTTTTGTGGCAGATGTATTAATGAAAGTAGTGGATCGCGCTATTCAGGTTCACGGAGGGTTGGGCGTTACCGATGATACACTACTTTCGTTCTGGTATCGTCATGAACGGGCCGCACGAATTTATGATGGACCCGATGAAGTTCATAAGTCTTCGCTCGCTAAAAGCATTTTGAAAAAATACTTGCCCTGGTAATGTTGGATCAACCCACACATACCCGCGCAGGCGAAGAACTTGACGCTAAAAAGTTGCAGGATTACCTGCGCGGCAAAGTGCCAGGCTTTGATAAGGAAATTTCAATCAAACAATTTCCCGGTGGTTATTCCAACCTTACTTATCTTATACAGGCTGGTGATTATGAATATGTGCTACGCAGACCTCCTTTTGGCGCCAACATCAAATCCGCTCATGATATGGAGCGCGAGTTTACGGTATTAAACAAATTACACGAAGCCAGTTTTACCAAAGTGCCGGATGCCGTTCATTTATGCATGGATGAAAGCGTAATGGGAGTAAAATTCTACCTTATGAAACGCGTGAAGGGCATTATACTTAGAAATCGACTTCCGAAGGATATTTCAGTAAGTGAAGAAGCATTCCGTTCACTATCAAAAGCGACTATTGATCAATTGGTAAAACTACATCAGATTGATATTTATGCTTCGGGTCTTGATGCACTCGGTAAACCAGAAGGTTATGTGCAGCGACAAATGGAAGGCTGGACGAAACGTTATATTAATTCGCAAACCGATGATATTGCATCGATGAAGGAAGTGACAGAGTGGATGCTGCAGAATATTCCAACATCATCAAATACTTCGTTTATTCACAACGATTTCAAATACGATAATCTTCTGTTGAATCCGACTGATCTTACTGACATCATCGCCATCCTTGATTGGGAAATGGCTACGGTAGGTGATTCACTAATGGATTTAGGAACAACCCTCGCGTATTGGGCAGAACCGAGCGATCCGGATGCGCTGAAACCATTTAACCTTACGTGGATGCCAGGAAATTTCACGAGAAAGGAAGTAGTTGAATATTACCAGCAACAATCAGGAACACCAATTGATAACATAGTTTTCTACTATGCTTTTGGCGCTTTCAAAGTAGGTGTAATTTGTCAGCAAATTTATTATCGCTATAAACAAGGACTAACAAAAGATCCGCGCTTTGCTTCGCTGATTTATGTGATCAAGGCATGTGGCGAGAATGCACGAAGAGCAATAGATAGAAATAAAATATAAACCTCTGTGACCCTCCGTGTCCTCCGTGGCTATTTTCACCACGGAGGACACGTAGAAGCATAGAGATAAAAGATGAACAAATGTTAAACTAACCTTCTGCAAATGAAGCAACTTCTTTTACTAGCAACTGCCATTTTATTTACATTTTCCTGCAGGGAAAAAACAAATTACAGCGGTTGGTCAACGTATGCTGGCACAAAAGATGGAAATAGATATTCATCCAATACACAAATCACACCCGAGAATGTTTCTCAATTGAAGGTGGCATGGTCTTATACGTCAGGCGATAAAGACCCCGACAACCGATCACAAAATCAATGTAATCCCATCATGGTCGATGGTATTCTTTATGGCACAACTCCGCGCCTAAAACTTTTTGCACTCAATGCTGCTACCGGAGAAACGAAATGGATTTTTGATCCTGCCGAAGTTGATAGCACCGCTAAAAATGATAAGTATGCATTTTATAAAGTGAACCGCGGTGTCGTGTACTGGAAGGATGCTAAGAAAAAAGATGAACGCATCTTTTTTAACACGGGGTCAAAGACGTGGGCGATTGATCTTGCCACTGGGAAACACATACCAAGTTTTGGTAAGGGCGGTTATATAGAGCTATCAGAAAATCTAGATCGGGATCCTGGCACGTTTAATCCATTTATTGCAGCCACTACCCCTGGCGTTATTTATAAAGACTTATTGATCATGGGTCACCGTGTAGCTGAATCAGCCGATGCAGCACCGGGACATATTCGTGCGTTTGATGTGCGCAGCGGTGAACTCAAATGGATGTTTCACACCATACCACGTCCGGCAGCATTAGGTTACGACACCTGGGAAGATCCGGATGCATGGAAAAAATTTGGTGGTGCCAACAACTGGGCCGGCATGTCACTCGATGAAAAACGAGGTATTGTATATATTCCTACAGGATCCATCGGTGGCGATTTTTATGGCGGCATACGAAAAGGACAAAATTTATTTGGCAACTCACTGATCGCTCTTGACGCAGCAACGGGTACGTACAAATGGCATTATCAGGTTGTGCATCACGACTTGTGGGATCGTGACTTACCGGCCAATCCTAACCTGGTAACAATTAATAGGAATGGAAAAAAAATTGATGCCGTTGCACAAATCACCAAAAATGGATATGTGTATGTCTTTGACCGTGAAACTGGTGAACCCGTTTTCCCGATCGAAGAACGACCGGTGCCAGCTTCCGATTTACCCGGAGAAGTAGCCTGGCCAACACAACCAATTCCCACATTGCCTGAACCTTTTGCACGACAATCATTTACTAAAGAAGATGTTTCAGATCTCGATAGTGCTACCCATACCGAAATGCTAGAACGATTTTTGACTATCAAATACGGAGAACCATTTACCCCTCCAAGTAAAAATGGGGTCTGGATTTTTCCTGGTTTTGATGGTGGCGGTGAGTGGGGTGGTGCCGCGGTCGATCCTGAAACGGCAATCCTATATATAAACAGTAGTGAATTGCCATGGGCGCTTACGATCATTAACATTCCGGGGAAAGGAAATGATACTTCGTTGAAAGGAATGGGCGAAGCGGTGTATGGAAGATATTGTGTAGCCTGTCACGGGGCCGATCGCAAAGGAAACGGAAGTTCGTTTCCATCAGTACTCAACATGAAATCGAAATATAATACACAACAACTCTGGAGTATCATTGAAAAAGGAAAGAATATGATGCCGGCCTTTGCCCAAATAAAAGACGTTGATAAAGATGCATTGCTTGCGTTTTTATTAGAACTGGAGGAAAAAGAACCCGGCACTTCAAAGGAGCCAGTTTCCACCACAAACTCCACAAAAAGTATTCTTGATGAAGTGCCTTACACAACAACTGGATACAATCGCTTCCTGGATAAGAATGGTTATCCCGGCATAAAACCTCCGTGGGGCACGTTGAATGCAGTTGATCTGAACAGCGGAAAATTATTATGGAAGGTGCCGTTAGGTGAATATGAAGAGTTGACAAAACGAGGCATACCACCCACTGGTACTGAAACTTATGGTGGTCCGCTGGTAACAAAGGTTGGACTTATATTTATCGCAGGGACAAAAGACGAAAAGATACGCGCCTTTGATAAGACGAGCGGCAAGGTTCTTTGGGAAGCAAAACTTCCGGCAGCTGGTTATGCTACGCCTGCTACCTATTCAATTGAAGGCCGGCAATATGTAGTGATTGCCTGCGGAGGTGGAAAAATAGGAAGTAAATCGGGTGACAGTTATGTCGCTTTTGCATTGCCGGAGAAAAAATAAATCACCTCTGTGAAAACTCCGTGTCCTCTGAGGTTAATGCTCTCACCACGGAGAACACGGAGCGACACAGAGAAAAACAGAAACTAATGGAAATAAAAAACATCACCATCATTGGCACCGGTAACTTGGGTACGCGCATTGGCTTGCAGGCTGCGATCTCTGGCTATCAGGTAATTTTTTATGACATCTCGGATACGGCTATTGAAAAAGCTAAGTTGGTGATTGATAAAATCATTATTCAACTAACCAAAGCCGGATCCCTTACAGATGATAAGAAGCAAACAACGCTGTCACGGATCAACTATTCAACAAATTTAAAAAGCGCTTTGGCTGATTGTGATCTCATCAGCGAAAGCGTAACCGAAGAATTAACCATCAAAGAAAAAGTATGGAAACAAATCGGAGAAGTGGCTCCTACGAAAACCATTTTCACGACCAACACTTCGTATCTGCTGCCATCGCAACTGGCTGATATTTCTGGTAGGCCGGAAAAATTCTGTGCGTTTCATTTTCACGATGTGTTTTATGCGCGCGTAGTAGATATCATGCCACATCCAACGACAGATCCTACATTGATTCCGCTTTTGCACGAATTGGCTAAATCACTGAACCAGGTGCCCGTGATCGTAAAGAAAGAATCACCCGGCTATATTTTTAATTTCATGTTGATGGCGGTGTTGGGTGCAGCCGGAAGATTGAAAACGAAAGACATTGCCAGCATCGAAGATATCGATCGGTCGTGGATGGTAAACTTTCATATGCCCACGGGTCCGTTTGGCATTCTGGATAACATCGGCCTGGACACGGCCTGGCATGTAGTGAAAGAAAGAGAAGATGCCGCATCGCAGGCATTCGCTAATCTTCTAAAGGAATATATTGATCAGGGGAAACTGGGAGAAAAAACTGGCGAAGGTTTTTATAAATATCCGAAGCCGGCTTATCGCGTTGCTGGCTTTATTAGCGAAAACTGATTCTATAATAATTCGATCGGATCGTCCACCACTCTAAAGTTCTCATTAAACGCATTGATTTTCTTCATATCAGAATCGGAGATTTGAAAATCAAACACCTCAAAATTTTCTTTTAGTCGAACTAAGTTCGAAGACTTTGGGATTGTAGACACACCTAATTGCAACATCCACCGGAGTATAATTTGTGCTGGTGTTTTTTCGTATTGACTGGCCAGAGCAATTAATTTAGGATCACTAAATCGCTGCCCACGCACAAGAGGTGTGTAGGCTTGCAATTGAATATTTTTTCGGTTGCATTCATTCAGCAGGTCTTCCAGAAACAGGTATGGACTAAACTCCACCTGGTTAACAGCGGGAGTTATCTCGCTATAGGATTCGAGTTCATCCAAAAAAGGAATGAGGTAGTTGGCTACGCCAATGGCACGCACGCGTTTGTCAGCATACAATTTTTCCAGGGCCTTCCAGGTTTCTTTGCGTGTTTTCTTAATCGGCCAATGAACGAGATACAGATCTACGTAATCGCAATTGAGCTTTCTACTGCTCTCTTCAAATGCACGCAATGTGCTATCATAACCCTGATCACCATCAGCTACTTTAGTGGTAAGAAAAATTTCTTTACGTGCCACCGCACTTGTACGAATCGCATTGCCAATTTCCGTTTCATTTTTATACATCGCAGCAGTATCGATCAGTCGATAGCCAATTTCAAGCGCATTGGTTACAGCTTCTTCCGCTTCGCGGTTGTACATGTCATAAACACCTAAACCCAGCAATGGCATGGTGATGCTGTTGTTGAGCGTTGTATAGAGTTGAGTCATTTGATTATTTGGATTGTGATTATCATTTGGTGTAGTCACGCTTCGAGTGCCTCAGCGTGACAGTACTTCGGGGCGCTAGCGTGTCAGTCTGAGGTACTCGAAGTCTGACTAACCTAATCTTCTTATTAAGACTCCAACAATTTCAATTAAATAGTATTCAATCATTTTTAATTTTGAGTGTGCCACCCTTCGAGTGCCTCAGGGTGACAGGCTTCGTTTTTTAGTCTGGCTTTCATATGTCAGTCTGAGGCACTCGAAGACTGACGATCACTACTCCTACCGGCAAGCCTCTTCACTTCCTCCCAATCATCAATAAATAGTGCTTCTTTCTTTTTCCGGCTCCATCCTTTCAACTGTTTTTCCCATTCGATTGCTTTTTCAATATTGGTAAACCTTAGCCAGTATTTCAAAACAACAGGCCTTCTTTTATACGTATAACTCTTAGGATCAATGCCCTCATTGTGTTCATCGATTCGCCTGTCGAGATTGTTCGTTACGCCTGTGTAATAAAATCCATCAGCACACTCAACGATATAAACGAAGTAGTTGTGATCGCGAGCCATAATTGCATTTACACTATGTTTTGTGTTTGATCCGACTAAGTCACGCTCCGAGTGCCTCAGCGCGACAGTACCGTGATTCCAATCGAAAGCCTTGTCAGTCTGAGGCCCTCGAAGACTGACTCACCACTTCTCCAATCCCAACAATTTCTTTCCAAGCGGTGTGAGTTCTGCTCGCTCATATTTGGTTTGTTCCCATTTACGCGGATCACCGGGGAAAGCATAGCCTTCGGGGGCAATGCGATCGTGCCATGAGTTGATACGCCATTGGCGCAACGTTTCATTGTCTTCTTCCGCAGGCATCATCGAAATGTATTGAGCAATGCGCACTTTGTCTTTAGAATTATTCGGGCGGATGCCATGCGGCTCGGTGCTGTTGAAGATTAACATGTCTCCAGCTTCCATTTTAACTTTCACTTTTTCAAAACCACTTACATCGGGCTTGAAGTAATCGCGATCGGCAGGTTGAGTTAATTTCCACGTGTCATAGGTTCTATACAACTCAGGAATACACTGAAAGCCACCCATGTTCTCATCGGTTTGATCGGCTATCGCCAATACCCCCTGTACATTTTGTGGTTTTGTTTCCGGATCATAATCCCAATGGATAAAACCTTTGTATTCAAAACCGGGGCGAATGGGCATATTCAAATTCGCGCGGTCGATTGTGCACCAAAGTTTTTCTGTTCCCCAGATATCCACAAACGCATCGTATACTTTTTGAACAGAACGATTATCCCATAGGTATTGATGATTATAAATTTCCACCATGCCTGTATTGGTGAGTTCCTTCATTTGCATTTCGGCACGCGGTGGTGCATACCAGGTAGAGGTATCGTTCGGATCCTTTTCTTCAAACTCCCATAACAGTTTGGCAAGGCGCTCACAGTTTTCTTTGGGAACAGCATTCTTGATTACGATGTAGCCATTGTGAATCCAGAATTTCCAATCCTCTTCGGAGAGCACACGCAGCGGCTTTCCATTAGATCGATCATTTAATTTCTGCGTGCTCGATTTGGCAACAGAAGGGTTTCCTGGAATTTCCTTATGCACGGGGGCCATGGTGGGCGTCATCGTGGCCATAGTAGCGGGGGCATTTTTTTCCATGAGGTATATGTTTTTTGTTAAGTCAAATGTATTTCAGCTTTCAGGTGGAAACTTCTGCTGGAGTTGCCAGTTTTTGTTCTCTATTGATCTTTTGTCGAAGATAATGATATTTTGGGTACATTCATGGTCAAAAAAATCGAAGAATGTCCATGAAGATCAAATTAGAGAAAGTTCAGCCCGATGAGGGAAGTTCATTCCGGATATTAAAAAATCCGCGACTAAATGAGCTTTTCTATTGGCACTATCATCCGGAGTATGAATTGATTTTTATCGCTGGCGCGGATGGCACGCGGCACATCGGAGATCACATCTCAAAATTTGAAGGAAGTGACCTGGTGTTCATGGGTCCCAACATTCCTCACCTGAATTTTGATTTTGGCATTCGAACCGAGTATGAAAAAATTGTGATTCAGCTGCAGGAAGATTTTTTGCAGGAAGCCTTGGCGGATATTCCAGAACTATCGGACATACGAGCCCTGTTTTCAAAAGCACGCAGGGCTATCGCATTTAATGGAGAAACTAAACACATCGTAGGAGAGAAATTAAATAAGTTGATTCATGAAAATCATTTTCGCCAATGGATACTGCTGTTAGAAATTTTTCAATTGCTAGCTACCAGCACTGAAAGTGAAGTACTCAACGTGCCACCGATCGAACATAATTATAACCTGAAGGAGCAAGAGCGCATCAAAAAAATCTATCGCTACGTGGAAGAGCATTATCACGAGAAGGTAGAGATTCAGGAAGTGGTAGACTTATGTAATTTATCCACGGCTGCCTTTTGTCGTTACTTCAAGCGGATGACCAATATGACCTTCACGGAATTTTTAAATCAGTATCGTGTAAACCAGGCCAAGAAATTATTACTCAAAAATTATAATGTGAGTGAAGCATGCTTCGAAAGCGGATTCACCAATTTGTCGTATTTTAATAAAACTTTTAACAAGTATGCCCAGGAAAACCCTATGCATTTTAAAAAACGACATGTACACGCACTGAATTAACCCCACCATTCATTAACCCCTCTACCACCAAACCTACTTTCATTTATGATTGCAAACCTCAGTACGATCGATCTCATTATTGTGTTCGCTTATTTTGGTGTTGTCTTTTACATTGCCCGCTGGGCCACACTCAGGCGAACACACAGCCATAGCGACACCGCATCAGCCGATTATTTTTTGTCTGGTAAAAGCGAAGGCTGGTTTGTGATTGGCGCTGCACTCTTTGCCTCCAACGTTGGGTCAGAAATCATTCTCGGACTTTCCGGCTCTGGTGCCCGAGCCGATATGCCCAATGCACAATTTGAAATTCTTGCTTCGCTGGTGCTGATTATTTTGGGATGGGTATTCGTGCCTTTCTATCTGAAAACGGGTGTGTATACCATGCCGCAGTTTTTAGAGATGCGCTATTCACCCGCTGCGCGCACGTATCTTTCTGTCGTTTCTATTTTAGCGTATGTACTCACGAAAATTTCATTGATTATTTTCTCCGGGGCGTTGATCTTCGATATGTTTGGCATTCCGTTCTGGACGGGAGCTATCATCATCGTTTTGTCAACTGGATTTTATACTGTGCTGGGAGGATTGACCGCGGTGATTTATACGGATTTAATTCAGACCATTATTTTATTGGCAGGAACCATTGCTGTCACATTTTTTGGATTGCATGAGTTGGGCGGCTGGAATGAAATGACACAGACCCTGGCGGATGCACATGTTCAATCAGGCACACCTCCGGCCGAACACTTCTTCAACATGTGGCGACCGATTTCCGATTCCGAATATCCGTGGACGGGAATGCTTTTCGGTGCTCCAATTCTTGGCGTGTGGTATTGGTGTACTGATCAGTTTATTGTGCAGAAAGTATTGTCCGCAAAAGACATCAGTCAGGCGCGCAAGGGAACGCTGTTTGCCGGATTCTTAAAACTTCTTCCGGTGTTTATTTTCTTAATGCCAGGTGTTATTGCTTTTGCGCTTGCACAAAAAGGACTGCTTGCCTTTTCATTGGACAATCCGGATCAGGCCATGCCCGCGATGATTACGAGTTTACTTCCTGTTGGACTCAAAGGCTTAGCCATTGCAGCCCTGCTTGCCGCATTGATGAGTTCATTGTCCTCGGCCTTCAATTCATCCTCCACTTTATTCACCATCGATTTTTATAAACGTTATAAGCCCGAAGCTTCCGAAAAGCAATTGGTGTTAGTGGGGCAAATTGCAACGGTAGTGTTGGTAGTTGTCAGTTTAAGTTGGATTCCATTTATGAGAACCCTGATGGGCGGAGGCATGTTCCATTACCTGCAAAGTATTCAAGCCTACATCTCACCACCGATTGCTGCTGTATTTTTATTAGGACTTTTTATTAAACGCATCAATGCACGCGGTGCTATTGTTTCTCTTTGGGTAGGGTTTGTGTTAGGCGTATCGCGATTGGTGACGGAGTTTATGGCGAAAGAAGGAAGGATAAAGATAGAAGAAGGAAGTTTTCTTCAGATGATGTTGGGCATCAATTTTCTACACTATGCGTTGTTTCTCTTTTTGGTTTGTGGCGTGATTTTAATTCTGGTGAGTCTCACCGCACCACAACAATCCGAAGAGCAATTGAAATTAGTTACCTATAAGCACACCCCATCTGTAAAAGGTGAAGGGCACTCTACAGATTTCTGGCTAACGATTTTATTGATTGGTTGTGTGATCTTCCTTTGGGTGTTGTTCAGTCCGTGGGGATTGGGGGGATGATGCATTAGCCACAGATTCACTGATTTTATTGAATCAATGAATCTGTGGTGCTTACTGTAGAGCACACTACGTAGGCCGGGAAATTGAAGGGACGCGACATACTTTTTCATAACTTATGATTACATTGTGTTGCGAGATCTCAGTCAACAGTGTCTTGTCTTTAATTCTTTCGCTATGAGAAAATCATGTTATGCTGTATTGTTTTTTGTTTTCATCATCAGCTGCAAAGAAGAAAAACCAATTGGCTGGATCGATTATGAACGATTAACCAATCGAGAAGCAAAAGATTGGTTGTCGTTAGGCGGGGATCACATGATGCAGCATTATTCTCCACTCAATCAAATCACGAAAGAAAATGTAATAGATCTTGGCTATGCCTGGGAGTATGATGCCAGCACGATCATCGGCAATGTACCACGAGGATTAGAAGCGACACCGATAGTGGTTGACGGAATCATGTACACGTCAGGCGCCTGGGGCGCAGTCTATGCGCTCGATGCAAAAACCGGAAAGCAATTGTGGATATACAAACCCGAAGTAGATGCATCGTATGGCCGCAGAACCTGCTGCGATGTCGTGAATCGTGGTGTTGCCGTGTGGGAAGGAAAAGTGTATGTAGGAACACTCGATGGATATCTAGTTTGTTTGAATACTGAGAATGGTTCGGTTCTCTGGAGTAAAGACACATTTACCGATCGTACCAAAGCGTATACGATTACGAGTCCACCGCAAGTGGCAGGGAGTATTGTGATGATTGGAAATTCCGGAGGTGAGTATGGTGTGCGAGGGTATGTTACGGCTTATGATTTAAAAACAGGAGAGGAGAAATGGCGCTTCTGGATTGTTCCTGGCGATCCTGCCAACGGTTATGAAAACGAAGAAATGGAGATGGCCGCAAAAACATGGGATCCTAAATCGCATTGGCCATCAGGAATGGGCGGAACCGCGTGGGGCGAATCAGCGTATGATCCTGAATTGAATTTGTTATACGTTGGCACTGGCAATTCAACCCCTTATCCAATTTGGTTTCGAAGTCCTACAGGTGGTGATAATTTGTTTCTCTCTTCCATACTGGCGATCAATCCCGACAACGGAAAATTAGTTTGGCACTATCAAACAACACCCGGTGAGATTTGGGATTACACCGCCACGCAAAACATTGTGTTAGCCGATGTTGACATCGATGCAAATCCCAGAAAGGTTTTAATGATGGCACCGAAGAATGGATTTTTTTATGTGTTGGACAGAGCCACGGGTGAACTCATCTCTGCAGAGAAATACACCAAAGTGAATTGGGCCAGTCATGTGGATTTGAAAACCGGTCGACCCGTATTAACAGAAAATGGACAATGGTATAAAGATAAACCAAGACTTGTCGTGCCCTATCTCGGTGGTGGGCACGTGTGGCAACCGATGTCATTCAATCCGACAACGGGATTGGTTTATATTCCTGAGCGGGCTGTGCCGCAGGTGTTTAAAAGTTTTGATACGTATAATTGGTTGCCTGATGTTGACAACACCAATCTTGATTATGCGAATATGTTCAAATTCAAAAAGAACGTGCCCGATCAGATCAAGAGCGCTGAAGATACATTGAGATCAGAAAGTTTATTGGCTTGGAATCCGCTAACTCAAAAAGCAGCGTGGAAATTTACGGATGGCGGACCCGATGGTGGCATTATGTCAACACCGGATTTGGTTTTTCAAGGAACACGCACCGGATATTTCAATGTGCACGATGCGAGAACAGGAGAAAAATTGAAATCAATATTTACCGGAACAGGAATCATGGCGGCACCAACAACTTACAGCATTGATGGCGAACAATACGTTGCCGTAATGGCCGGCTATGGCGGAGCAGAGACCAGTGCTTACTTGCCGGATGGTGTTGTTTTTCAATATGAAAACAAAACAAGGATCATCGCATTCAAACTTGGAGGCGGTGAAACTCCTATACCGCCCAAGAAAAAACCACTTGAAACACCAGCACCTCCGGATACAAAGATCAAGACCGAATTACTTGCGAAGGGAGCAACCCTTTATGATTTCTACTGCTTTATTTGTCACGGGAACTTTGGTGACAAACACCTTTCTCAGCATCCTGATCTTTCCAAAATGACACCAGCAAAGCACATGGTGTTTAATGATATTTTATTAAAAGGAATTCTTTCGCAAAACGGAATGGCAAATTTTAGTAATTCTCTTAGCGAAGAAGATGTAGAGGCAATACATCACTACCTGTTGAAGAAACAATCCGAAGGGTATAAGATAGAACAAACATCTAAAAAGTAATTGTTCTATCTCTGATATCTTTACCTTTAAAGTCTTGCAAATCTTAGGCTGCTTCTATCTGTGGTTATATAGACCGAGGGTTAGATCAGCGATCTTAAACTGAAAAAACTTATGAAAAAATTACCTTTCTTATGGATCCTCACTCTTGGACTTTTGTCACTGGCATGTGATGATGATCTTGCCACCACTGGTACACTTGTTGTAAAGTCGGGTCCGTTTAATAAGGTAGTCGGTTTATATGATCCCGCTTCTGTTACACCAAATGGAGTAAATACTTTGGATGCAATTTATATTCAAAGCTATAAAAGTTCAGGAGAAGCCACATTCTCAAATATTCTTCCCGGTAATTATATTGTTGTGTTTCATGAGAACTTCTTTGTGCGAAGAGGAGTTCAGGTAATAGCCGGGGAAATTGTAACCATAGCCCTATAAGTGAATTTCAAAATTTAAGAAACTTGGAAAAACTGACTGACGCTTGGTTTTGTGAACGGTCCTTAATTGTGAAAATGGTTTTTCATAACAGACACGTAATCAGCAATGGCCAATTCAGGGGCTTCCAATTCTGGGTGCCAAAGCTTTTCCCACTCAAAACTGTAATACCCTTTGTAACCACCTTTTGATAAGGCATCAATGGCTTCGAAGATGGGAACCTCGCCTTGCGCCAATCGCGTATAGGTGATCGCTTCGTTGACCTGCTTTGCATCTTTGATGTGGGTGTGACGAATGTATTTCTTTAATTTATCGTACGCCATAGAAGGCGCCTCTTTAGTTTTGATCCACATATTGGTAATATCCCAGACCAATCCTACCTGTTGATTTTCCGTAGCACTCATCACTTTTTGAAGATCCTCGATATAAATCAAATCACCATGGGTTTCAAGGAGCACCGCCACGTTACTTCCTTTGGCATGATCGCCAAGCTCCAGTAAGCCCTTCGCGATTAAGTCCATCGTTTGATTTTTTTCCTGATCCTTAGGGAAGTTATTTGGAAAGACCCGGATGTATGGACATTTAAGTTCTTGAGCGAGATCGATGTATCGCTTCCCTTCATCCAGGTTTTTCATTCGTGTGTCAGTATCCGCAAAATGCAGGGTAGATGAAGATCCTAGATTAATAAACTCCAATCCCTCGTCTCGCACCATACGTAACGAAGCAGCAATATTTTCTTTGCTGAACTCGGGACACGTGGTAAGATCAATTTTTCTTTTCAGTCCGCGGACCTCAATTCCTGTAAACCCATGCTGAACGGCAAACTCAACAATTTGCGCAAGCGACCAGTCGGGGCAACCCAAGGTAGAGAAAGCCAGACGAGGTGTTTTCTTTCTGAAATCAAACGCGGAGACACCAAACGCTGAAGTGATAAGAGTAGCACTGGTTTGCAAAAAATCCCTGCGAGATCTAGTATGAGTCATGATAACCCAAGTTATTGAAAAGAAGTGCTTACTACAAGTTGTTTAACAACTGATCTTATTCACTCTGTTTTCGTGGCGCCCGCCTTCGAAGGAGGTGGTTAAAAACTTTTCCAGAATTTTTTCTGCCTGTTCAGGGGATACAAATCGTGCGGGTATGCAGACTATGTTAGCGTTATTATGTTGACGGGCGAGTGATGCTATCTCCTCCGTCCAACAAATAGCAGCCCGAATTCCCTGATGCTTATTTGCTGTGATTGCTACACCATTTGCACTGCCACATATCAATACGCCCATTTCAAATTCCTTTTTCTCAACGGCATTTGCTACGGGATGTGCGAAGTCTGGATAATCGACAGAATCAATGCTAAGGGTGCCATAATCGGTTGCTTCATGCCCAAGTTTTTGAAGTTGTTTTTTCAACAACTCCTTATACTCAAATCCGGCATGATCAGCACCAATAGCAATTTTCATAATCAAGATGGTTGTTGGTCTGCTTTCAACTCTTCGAGTTCCCGCTTTGTTTTTCTGCGAAGTTCCATCGCTGAAACAAAAATACTTACTTCATACAAAATATAGAGTGGAACAGCAATAATGGTTTGGCTCAACGGATCAGGAGGCGTTATGATTGCCCCTACAACAAGAATAATAATAACCGCATATTTCCGGTTTGTCCGCATAAAAGTGGGTGTCATAATACCAATCTTCGTTAAAAAGAAGATCACCATGGGCATCTGAAAGAGCACCCCACACCCCAGCACCAACGCTGCTACTGTTGAAACGAAGGAGGTGATATCAAACTCATTCTGTACCATAGTACTTACCGAATAGTTTGAAAGAAACCACACTATCATAGGGCTTAACACAAAATAGCCAAAGGCAATGCCCAACAAAAAAAGAAAGGATACAAAAAACACCGCGCCTCTTGAATGGTTTCTCTCTTTAGAATAAAGACCCGGCTTAATAAACCGCCAGATTTCCCAGAATACATACGGAAACGCAACAATCAATCCCAACACAAACGAAACGGTTAATTGCATGGAAAACTGGCCGGTAAGAAGTCGGCTTTGAATTTTCATTGGAATCTCAGTGATACATAGCGTATCTGCTGAATCAACTAATGTTCCTATTGTACATAACCATTTGAAAAAAATGAAGTCGGGCTTGCCAACCGCAAAAATGATATTATCAAATATCCAGGTTGAAAAAATAAAAACCAGAATCATTCCAATAAAAATGGCGGCAACCGCCCGCACCACATGCCATCTTAATTCCTCGAGGTGATCGAGGAACGACATCTCTTTTTCTTCGCTCATAATTCACTATCTCCAGACTTAACCTTGCGGTAAGCCATACGTACACCGTTAACTTAATTTATTTATACAAAGGAAATTTTTTCATGAACGTATTTACCTTGCGCTTCACTGCTTTCAGGTGTTTTACATCAGCCGGTTTTTTTAAGGCCTCATCAATCAGGTCAACTACTTTAAGCACATCCTTCTCCATTAATCCACGGGTAGTAATAGCCGGGGTGCCGATCCGCATCCCTGAAGTTACCATCGGTGACTGTGTATCGAATGGAACCATGTTTTTGTTAATCGTGATATCAGCCTGAATCAACGCTTCTTCAGCAATTTTACCAGTCAGGTTCTTGGAACGAAGATCAATCAACATCAGGTGATTGTCCGTACCGCCTGAAATAATTTTATAACCTTTATCGACAAAGGCTTTGGCCATCGTCTTGGCATTTTTCGCCACCTGCACGATGTAGTTTAAATATTCTTCGCTAAGCGCTTCCTCAAAAGCAACTGCCTTGGCAGCAATCACATGTTCAAGTGGACCGCCTTGTGTACCCGGAAATACTCCCGAATCCAATAACGATGACATCTTGCGTAACTCGCCTTTCGGAGTTTTTAATCCAAAAGGATTATCGAAGTTTTTGCCCACCAGGATCAATCCGCCACGGGGGCCGCGTAATGTTTTATGAGTGGTGGTGGTTACGATATGGCAATGTTCCATCGGATCGTTGAGCAAACCACGTGCAATCAACCCGGCTGGATGTGAAATATCGGCTAACAATAAAGCACCTACACTATCGGCAGCCATCCGCAATTTTTCATAATCCCAATCACGGCTATAGGCAGAGGCACCGCAGATGATCATCTTTGGTTTTTCACGCTGTGCTATTTCAATAACTTTATCAAAATCAATTTCACCTGTTTCTTGTTCTACACCATAAAATGAAGGCTGATACAGTTTACCGGAAAAATTTACCGGTGATCCATGGGTAAGGTGGCCCCCATGCGAAAGATCAAATCCTAAAATTTTGTCTCCGGGCTTCAAACAAGCCAGCATGACCGCAGCATTGGCTTGCGCACCTGAATGTGGTTGCACGTTAGCCCACTCAGCACCAAACAATTTCTTGATTCGGTCAATGGCAAGTTGCTCTACTTCATCCACCACTTCGCAACCTCCATAATAGCGCTTGCCGGGTAGACCTTCTGCATATTTGTTTGTCAACACCGAACCCTGAGCCTTCATTACCTGAGGCGATACAAAATTCTCGGAAGCAATCAGTTCGATGCCATGTTCCTGGCGTTGCTTTTCTTTTTCGATCAGATCAAAGATTATTTTATCACGCTTCATAGTGGAGGGATTCTAATTCAGGGGCCAAAAATAGAGATTATCATTAAGAAGGTCAGCCAATTCGTTGAGAAAAATGGACTCAATCTGGGATTAAATACCATTTAATTCTCAAAACATACAACCCGAATAAAGAAAGGCCTCACGCTGCTAAGGCACAAATTCCCAACTAGATTACTGGTTGACTTGCCTAAGTTCGTGCAATGTCTTTTGAAGGGCAGGATCAATAACGAGAATATTGCTTCGTTTTTTCAAATCCAACGAATGACCGAGTTCCAGACCCAGCGTTTTAGAGGCTCTGATTCTACCAAAATCAGTAAGTCCGGTAATTTCCTGCAAGGCTCTGTTCAATAAACGCTCCCGCGGATCGCCAAGCGGATAGATGATCAGACTATTGTCTTCCACTAAAACCTGTGGATTAAATCCATTATCGTAATCGGATTGTTTTAAACTATTAAATGATTTTGTAATGATCGGCTGCATGCCCCAGGTGTTCTTAGGATCGTTTTCTTCATTCAGGGTAATCGAGCCCACATTTTTACCAACTGTCTTATTTCCGATCAGAAAAACATCCATGTAGGGAAGCAGGCCATTGATCAGTAACTCGCTGGCAGAAGCGGTGCGTGTTCCGGTAAGGATATAAACTCGATTATTCTGTAACTGGCTACCAATGTTTTGGGATTTATTTAAAAACTCTACCGATAGAAAATCTTCTCCTAATTGAGGGTCATTTTTGATCTCAGTTGTTACCTCTGCATTGTACTCACGAATACTAAATACCTTTGTCGCATCTACTCCTTTGCCAATTAAACTTGCCAGATTGTTCGTAGCTGTCTCCGCTCCCCCACTATTGAAACGCAAGTCTATAATCAAATCAGTTATTCCTTCGGATTGAAACCCGGCAAAAATCTGATCCATCTCCGTATTGTATTGGGTGTTGCCCTGATTAGGTCCGGTTGAAAACAGATTGTAAACATAGTACCCGATTTTACGGTCGTTGTAAACAAATACTTTATTCAGAAAATTTGGATTCTCTGCATACACTACTGTGGTCAAACTTTTTGTTTGCTCTGCTTTAAATAATTGAGTTGCTAAATCAAGTTCACGATAAGCAACAGAATGATTTTCTGTAATGGCGCCTAACAAGGTCTGGTAGTTGGAAAGCGTAAGTTGCTCGTTATTGATTCGGGTAATTACATCTCCGCGTTTTAGTCCTGAAGTTTCGGCTGGTGAGCCTGGCTTAACATATACAATCTGCGCAAGCACATTATTGTTATCCGTACTTTCACGAAAAAGGGCAACCTCGTACCCCGCTTCCTTACTTACTCCCTGCAAGGAATTGATGAGGTCTTGAAAATTATCCTGAATCCAGGAGAAGCGATCCTGTGAATTAAGTAACGACTTAAAAAACTCTTCATGCTCCTTACTTTTATCAGGATTTTCCGGCAAGGTACTATTCCAGTAGTACCAGAAATCCATGTTGGTTAAGATCCAATTGTTTACATACGCATTGGGATGTTCGGGTTCATCTTTATCACAAGAAGGTAGAGTCAATAATGTAAATACCAGACAAACCAGTACAACACCACTTAACCACGATTTTTTTTCTGCTATCATATTTTAATCTTCACTTACCAAGCCAAAACGTATCTACAAATCTTTAATTGCTGGTAATCCCTACAGATCAGAATAAGGTGTAGGCCTAAGAAATGTGATTTCGTTCTTCGACACATTCTTTTGATACTCTGGCATAGCAACGAGTTTTTTCCATTGTGGATCATCCCCAAATGCCTTCCAATGTGCATCCCGGGCTTCCTTATTCTCAAAAGATGTCATATACATCAGGTTGGGCATCCGCGGCCCGCTTAACACTTCGCCATAAAACACGGCATTGAATCCCAGGCGTTTGAATAATCCAATTTCATCACCTGCATTGAACATGGCTACCTTATTTCGGTAGATTTTCTCTGTGTAACCTTCATAGCTGCGCAGCTCATACACCCGTTCGTTTACCGGATTTTTTAAATCAGGAACAGCTAACTGTGGCATTCCTGAAAAAGATTTTAACACGATTGTCTGGATACGATAGTAGGGTGGGTTGTCAAAAGTGGCATCGATATAGTCTTTACCATCCGTTTTGTAAACTTTATCTTTTGCCAAAATTTCTTCGAGGTTGACAAATTTATCTAATGAGGTATAGGGAATAAGAACGTATAATCGTTTTCCATACGTGGTATCAGTTTCCAAAGGCTTAAATACTCCCGCCTTTTTTATTCCTGCCCGATGTAGCGCAGGTAAGAAAGCCTTCTCCAGATAGTTCTCGGTTCGGGTTTGCTGATCTAAGGTCTTAAATTGATAGATCCTTAATTCAAAAAACTCCCTGGGGGCAGCCTGCACGCTAATAGCTATCATCATTAACAATGACAGGAAGCTAAGTTTAACTGACTTTTTCATATTTATTTGTTTACCCTCAAAAGTAACAGGCGGTCAATGAGTGTTCATAATACCCGGAACAATTAATTCTCAATCGGAATCTCTATTTTTATAAATAATCATACGCTTTTGGCATTTCAATACATTCTTGAACTTTTTGGCACCTTCTTCTTTGCCGTGTCGGGCGCTCTGGCCATGCAAGACAAAGATCAGGATTGGTTTAGTGCCGGCTTTACAGGATTTATTACCGCTATTGGAGGCGGCAGCTTGCGCGATATACTGCTGGGCAGCTATCCGCTTGTGTGGGTAAAGGACATCAACTTCTTGTATTCAATCCTTGTGGGTGTCGTTATAGCCATTATTTTTCATCAGAATATCATCCGATTCAGAAAAACCTTTCTGCTCTTTGATACGCTGGGAATTTCCTTCTTTACTATCCTCGGTGTAGAGAAAGCAATCGGTCTGGGTGTGCGCCCGGAGATCGCGGCCATCATGGGCATGTTTACAGCCGTAATGGGTGGTGTTATCCGCGACACGCTAACCAACGAGTTGCCCGTAATTTTCCGGAAAGAGATTTATGCAACCGCCTGCCTGACGGGTGCCATCATTTACCTGATTTTAGATCTGCAAACTCCTCTCGAAAGAAACTATAACCTAGTCATTTCCATCTCAGTTATCATTCTGATCCGACTTTTTTCTGTTAAGTACAAGCTGTCCTTACCGGGATTCAGAAAGCAAAAAACCCGAAGTTCTTAACAGTCTATCACCAATGGTCACGAATAGCTTGTTCGCTCTTTAGGCTTTGATAATATTGCGAATAATGAAGTGCCAAGTTCTTTTTTTTGGTTTTATACTATGCGTTTTAACCGTAAGCGCTCAGAAAAAGAACGAGGCCTATGAGCTTGCCATCCGCAAAGCCGCATCTGCCATTCGCATCGATGGCATTGTTGACGAAATAGACTGGGAACAAAGCGCTACGGCCACTGACTTTTTTATGATCTTACCTATGGACACCAGCCGAGCCCAGGTGCGAACGGATGTGAAGATGACCTATGATGATGACAACCTTTACCTGCTGGCTATCTGTTATCACGCTCTTCCCGGGCCTTACATTGTTGAGTCATTGCGCAGAGATTTTTCATTTGGTAAAAATGATAACTTTCTGCTTTTCATGGACACCTTCGATGACATGACGAATGGTTTTTCCTTTGGCGCCAATGCTGCCGGTGCTCAGTGGGATGGGCTTATGTATGAGGGGGGCAAGGTGGACCTGAACTGGGACAATCAATGGACATCGGCTGTAAAAAATTATGAAGACAAATGGATTTTTGAAGCGGCCATCCCTTTCAAAACAATCCGATATAAAAATGGCATTACAAAATGGGGAATTAATTTCAGTCGGCTGGATTTAAAAACCACGGAAAAATCTAGTTGGGCACCGGTGCCGCGACAATTTCCTTCAGCGGCTCTCGCTTTCAGCGGATCGCTCGTATGGGATGCCCCACCCAAAAATGCGGGGGCAAATGTTTCCGTAATTCCCTATGCACTTGGCGGTGTAACAAAAGAATACGAAAATGAAACTCCTACGTCCCATCGCGGAGAGGTAGGACTTGATGTAAAAGTTGCCGTTACCTCTTCGCTCAATCTTGACCTTACTGTGAATCCAGATTTTTCGCAAGTGGATGTAGACCGGCAGGTGACCAATCTCGATCGCTTTGAATTATTCTTTCCCGAAAGGCGACAGTTTTTTCTAGAGAACGGAGACATGTTCAACAATTTTGGTTACTCCACCATTCGACCTTTCTTCTCGAGACGCATTGGGCTTTCAGCGCCTATTCAGTTTGGTGCCAGGCTCAGTGGAAAAATTGATAAGAACTGGCGCGTTGCGATGATGGATATGCAAACAGGAGCGGTTGATAAAGATGCGCTCCCGGCACAAAACTTTGCGGTGTTGGCATTGCAGCGCAGAATCTTCGCCAGATCAAACATAGGCATGCTGGTGATCAATAAAGAATCACTCAACTACAATCCCTCTGAAATAACAACGGGACCAGTCTATTCAGAATATAATCGAAATCTGGGGTTTGAATACAATCTTGCTTCTTCCAATAATTTATGGACTGGAAAAGCTTTATTTCTAAAATCATTTAGTCCGCAACAGACAGAAAAGGATTTTACCTATGCGGGAAACCTGCAGTATGCCAGTCGTAAACTCATGATCAATGGACAATATGAATACGTGGGCAGTGGCTATACGGCCGAGGTGGGTTATGTGCCCCGCAATAATTACATCCGCACCAATCCACAGGCTTCGTATTTATTTTTCCCGAAAGGGAAAACACTGTTAAGTCATGGTCCGAGAATAGCAACAAGTATCTTCTTCGATCCATCTTTTAAGCAAACTGATAGTGAAACATACCTGGCTTATCTTCTTAACTTCCGAAACCTTAGTTCTCTTACCCTGTGGATTGCCCATGATTATGTAAAGTTGTTGAGTCCATTTGATCCAACTAATTCTGGCAAGGATAGTCTTGCAACGGGTAGCGAGCATAGTTGGAATTCCACAGGGTTAGAATTTTCATCAAGACCACAACGCTCATTAACGTACTCTCTTTCTGGTCGCTATGGTGGCTATTATGCAGACGGAACAAGGTTATTTTTAAGTTGGGATGTTGGCTATCGCTTTCAACCCTATGTCAGTTTGTTGTTGAGTTCAAGCTATAATGATATTCGGCTGTCCGAACCCTGGGGACGAAATACATTTTGGCTAGTGGGGCCAAGAATAGACATAACCTTCACAAACAAAATCTTCTGGACTACATTTCTGCAATACAACGAACAACAAAACAACATGAACCTGAACACGCGCTTTCAATGGCGCTACCGACCAGCGTCTGATTTGTTCATCGTCTACACTGATAATTATTTACCCTCTACTATGTCAGTAAAAAACCACTCGTTGGTAGTAAAGTTTACCTACTGGTGGAATATATAGCATACCAATAGAGGATAATTTTAATCAATTGAATTTTTTAGTCATACAACTTTTGGGGGTTGATTTAAATGACATTAAGAAATTGAATTGAATTGAATTGCTGGATGCATCCGTTCTTGTGTGAACCAAGAATGCGGAAATACGTGAATAGAGATCTATTTAATCACCAGCTACCACTGCTGCCGCCACCACCAAAACTTCCACCACCTCCGGAGAACCCTCCGCCACCTCCCCAACTACTACTACTGGATGAAGAACTCCAACTGCCTCCGCGTGATGAACCTCCGGAACCTGAGCCACTTTCTTCAAATTTTTTAGTCATGCTCTTGCCCCAGGTGGTTCGTCCAACCAGCCATTTTATAATTGGAAAAATAAGTATGAATGCAACACCGGGAACATACCATAGGTGAGCGGGAAAAACAAAAGCCGGGAAAATCGCAAAGAAGGGAATCAGAAAAACGTACATAAACCACCCCCAACTTCCTTTTATAAATAATCCGAAGAAGGCGAAAATGCTCAGGAAAACATAAATACCTAATCCTATCAGTACGCGTGCAGTGGTAGATAGCTCCATAATCTCGTTACTATCATCTGCGGTATATTCGCCTGCTATAGCCGCCATAATACTGTTGACGGCTGCGGTAACTCCGGTATCAAAATCTGCCCTGCGAAAATTGGGGGCCATTTCATTGCGGATAATTCGGCTGCTTACCGCATCGGTTAACACACCTTCTAATCCCGCGCCAACTTCAATCCGCATTTTATGATCATCAACCGCAATTAATAGCAACACCCCATTATCTTTTTCTTTCTGGCCCAGTTGCCATTTTTCTACTACACGCATTGAATAGCTTTCTATTGGATCTCCATCCAACGAACTGATAATAAGTATCGCGATTTGATTAGAAGTAGAATCCTCATAGACTTCTAACTGTTTTTCCAATCCATCGATAGTCTCTTGCTTGAGCACATGAGCATCATCGTGCACCCGTGTGTGCCATAATTCGGGAACGACTTTCTGACTAAATGCAGAAAGCGATATCAGCAAAGAGAAAATCAAAAATCTTACTCGCATAGTCAATTCAAAATTCCTTATTCAACGATCAATACTTTTACCATGAATCACTGGATCCACCACCGCCTGAAAAACCACCACCACCAAAATCACCGCCACCTCCCCAGTCACCCGAACTCCGACCCGAGCCACCTAACATAGAACCCAACATTGCCGCTGTCCAATAACCCCCCATGCCTGATCCTCCGCCTCGGTTTTTACGCGACATCAATAAAAGCATAATCACAAAAAATATCACCGTGCCCCAGGGCGACTTCTTCTTTCGCTTTTGTACGGTGGGAGCATCATTCACATATTCGCCAGCAATGGTTTTTATAATAGCCATCGTTCCCTCCTGAATGCCGGCATCATAATTTCCTTGCCGAAAGTGCGGAGCCACTGCGTTCCGGTTTATCCGACTGGACATCGCATCGGTAAGTACTCCTTCTAATCCATAACCCACTTCAATGCGCATTTGCCGCTCGTCCATAGCAACTAAAAACAGCACCCCATTGTCTTTGCCAGCCTGCCCAAGTTTCCATTCGGCAAAAACACGCACCGCATAACCTTCAATATCTTCCCCCTCTAAATTAGGAACAACCAGCACGGCAATTTGATTGGACGTTGAATCCCGATGCGCCTGGAGAATGGCTTCCAGTTGCGCTTTCGCGGAAGCGGATAGAATGCCGGCTTCATCATGTACCCATATGGCGTTGTGCGCGGGAATACTCCGCTGCGCCAGCGCTGGTACCAGTAAGAAAAAAAAGAAAACAACAAAAAGTGATTTCATGGGAAGACTAAAAAGAGAATGATTCATCCGGCAATACAATTATTCCATTCGCAAATCATCCTTCAACTCATTTACATCATCGGGTGTAATTACAAATCCTTTCTCCAAGAGAATTTCGCCACAGCGTAGAATAGCAGCCTCAATACCATCCGTTATTTTACCCTGTTTTACGTGTTCTATTATCTTCCGCACAATGGCGTCCCACTCCTTTTGTTCCACTACTTTGCTGATACCCTTATCGGCCATAACGATTACTTCGTGTTCAAAAAAGGAAATGAAAATCATTATCCCTGTTCGTTGTCGGGTGTTAAAAACCTCTTCCTCCAGAAAAGCACTTTGTGCCCGCTTGCGGGTAGCCTGGTCCATGTAGGATTGACTTAACATGAGCCGTTTTACCGGGTTGATGAAATGTGATTTTATTGCCCCAATAAATCCACCCAACATTACCAATACAAAAATTAACACCGGATCATACACGGCCAAAGAGGGCACATACCGATCAAAAATTACAATCAGAAAAAAAACGGCAGCGGCACCAATCAAGGCTGCCCTGTAATTCGCAATGGTATAATGACTGCTCTTTTCTACAAAAACCGGCACAATTTCACCGGATATTTTACTCTCGGCTGCTTTCACTGCATTTTTAATGCGTTCAAGTTCAGCCGGACTAAATCTTTCTTGAATTGTCATAATTACAGGAATTATAGTTGGCAAAGATACAAGGAAACCAATTGAATTTTCATCTGGATATAAGTAAGTTATTATTCGTTTAGTATTTTCGCAAGGTATGGTTGCTACACTTCTTTCACACAGTTGGAAAAAATTGAGACGCTCGGTTTCTTTTACAAAGGAACTAGCTACAAGTATTTTTCTTTCTTTTTTTGCCTTGATGGTGGTGGGCTATTCATTGGCCCTGGGCTTTGCTCTTGACAGCATCATTACAAAAGGTCTTAAGCAGGAAGATAGTTTTCAATTCCTTAATAGTTTACTCATCTATTATTTTGGCTTCGAATTCATGATGCGCTACTTCATGCAAAACCTGCCCGTACTCGATGTGCAACCCTATCTGCACCTGCCCATGAAACGCTCGCGCATTGTTCATTATCTATTGATTAAATCCCTGGTGCATGTCCTTAACAGTTCTGTCTTCTTGCTTTTTGCACCATTTGCCTTAACTGTAGTCGCGCAACGATTCGGAGCAGCGGCCGGATGGAGTTGGCTTATTTCACTTTGCATGATCAGCCTATGCGTTCACTATATTGTCTTACTCTTTAAGAAAGGCCTTGATGATACGTTGCTTGGTTTTCTTGCTTTAGTGGGTACGCTGGGGTTACTGGCTGCTTCAGATTACTATGGCTGGTTTAGCTTATCAGAACTAACGGCACCACTTTTTTTTAGTTCGGTTCAAAATGGTTATTTATTAATTGGTATCTGCCTTGTGTTTGGTAGCCTGTATTTTCTAAACTTTCGGTTTTTTCTAAAGAGTATGTACCCGGATGAGTTGGTGGTTCATAAAACTACCACATGGGGTAAAAATCAGGACTGGGCTTTTCTGCAAAGTTTTGGTTCGATTGGCGAGTGGATTAACCTCGAAGTAAAACTGATTCTGCGAAACAAACGACCTCGCACGATTCTGTTCCTGAGTGCTTTCTTTCTTCTTTACGGATTGATTTTCTATACACAAGATACCTACACCGAGAAAATGCCAGGCTTCCTTCTTTTTGTGGGAATTTTTATAACCGGTATTTTCATGATCAACTACGGACAGTTTTTGTTTAGCTGGCAGGGTAGTCACTTTGACTTTACACTTACCCGACCTATTTCTATTCGTCAGTTCATTGAATCTAAATACTGGATGTTGAGCACTATTACAGTGGTTTGCTTTCTACTGAGTATACCCTATGTATACTTTGGCTGGAAGATAATCTTCATTCATGCCGCCACGACCTTGTTCAACCTGGGGATTAACATTTTTGTTATTCTGAACATGGCCATGTGGGAACCAAAAAGGATTGATTTAAAAAAAGGCGCCACCTTTAACTACGAAGGAATTGGTGCTGCCCAATGGGTGATGTCGATTCCCATTTTGTTGGGCCCGTACTTGTTCTATTTACCCTTTAGTTTTTCGGGTCATCCTGATTTAGGAATTTTAGCTGTTGGGGCGGCCGGCTTAATTGGGATTGCTTTACGTCCTTTCCTCTTGAAACTAACTACCCGCAGACTTGAAGCGCGCAGATATACCATGGCCTCCGGGTTCAGAAAAGAATAATTCATTTTATGATCTCTATTCAATCACTTAAAAAATCGTACAAAGGAAATCCGGTTGTGGATGTTGATCAGCTTTTCATCGGACAAAATGAAAGCTTTGGATTGGTGGGGAATAATGGAGCCGGAAAAACAACCTTGTTTCGCATGATTCTCGATCTGATCCGGCCCACAGCAGGCACCGTGGAGATTCATGGCAAAAATGTGCAGGGCAATGACGAGTGGAAACATTATGTAGGTTCTTACCTCGATGAAAACTTTCTGATTTCTTACCTCACGCCTAACGAGTATTTCAAATTTGTGGGAAAGTTGCATAATTACTCCGATGCTGATCTAAAAGAATTCCTGGAGAAGTTCGAAGAACTTTTTCATGGTGAGATCACAGGCAAAGACAAATATATTGGCGATCTGTCCAAAGGAAATTTAAAAAAGGTGGGGATTGCAGCTGCCTTTATAGGAAATCCACAGGTTGTAATCTTGGATGAGCCATTTGAAAATCTCGACCCAACTTCACAGATTCGATTGAAGCAATTATTGGAACAAGAACAAAAATCGCGGTCGCTCACCTATTTAATTTCCAGTCACGATTTAAATCACGTTACAGAAATCTGCAAACGCATCGTTATTCTTGAAAAAGGAAAAGTAATTCGGGATCTTAAAGGAAGTGATAACCTATTAATGGAATTAGAGGAATATTTTAAGGCGTAGGTATTCAATGTAAAGTCTTACGCGGATATAATTTTATTTAATTGAATTCCACCACTCTTCGTTAGGAAGTTCACCGCCCAAAATAATCGGTTCACCTATTTTTGGCGTGGTTATTTTCACTTGTAAAACTTTAGATTGTTTCCTGGCGCGCTCAATCGGATCCTTCCAGGCATGATTGGCCAACACAAATTTTCCCCAGTGCACCGGCATCAATACGTCAGCTTTTAAGTCGATGCTGGCTTGCACAGTTTCCTCGGGCATCATGTGAATAAGCGGCCACTGCCGGTCATACTGACCACACTCCAGCAAGGCAATATCAAAGGGGCCGTGCTTTTCTCCGATGGTTTTAAAAGCCGGGTCATAGCCAGAATCGCCTCCAATAAAAATATTATGTGTTTCTGTTTTTAAAACATAGGAAGTCCACAACGATTTGTTACGAATAAATCCACGACCTGAAAAATGACGCGCAGGAGTTGACGTTAATTGAATGCCTGGAAATATTTCTTCTGAATCCCACCAATCGAACTCGGTAATCCTGCTCTCCTCCACACCCCAATGAACCAAATGCTGTCCAACTCCCAACGGAGCATAAAATTTTATTGCCCGTGATTTTAGTTGCGAGATACTGTTATAATCCAGGTGATCGTAATGATCGTGCGTGATCATCAAGACATCAATTTCCGGAAAATCATCTACTGAATAAACTCTGGCGCCTTCAAAAGATTTTGTACCCAGGTATTGTACAGGCGAGGGCCGATCGCTAAAAACCGGATCCACCAGAATGCGCTTGCCATTCATGACAATTAAATACGAGGAATGTCCAAACCAGACTATCGAAGGCGTATCTGAAATCCAATTTTTTAAATCTGTTTTTACTGAGGGGATAGCAGCCTGTGGATAGCGTTCTGGTTTGTCTTTGAAAAACTCGCGCATCATGGAAAAGTAAGAGACTCCTTCAATCATCATGGGTGTTTCCAGCAGATTTTGAAAACTACCATTCTTATAGTTTGGTGATTTCTCGATGCGCTGCAGACGGGCACCGCGTGGCAGTTTTCCAAAAGATTTTTGTTGCATAAATATTACAAGGGTTAGACCAAATAAAATGATAATTGCTAATAAGACTTTACCTGCTTTTATCGCCATGAAAGGAAAGACGTTACAAGAGGATTTTTAGTCTACCGGAAGTCTAAAAAACAGATAGTGTTATTGTTTCACTTCAAGATACTTTTCAGCATACACAGGTTGTCCCTTGGCTGTTACACCTTGCACGACAATCCGGTACCTGCCAGGCATATCGGAGGTAAAGAAATTGAACCCATAATTACCGGTGGTATCCTGTTGTAATTCGGGAGACCAATACAGCGTTGACCGATAGTCGCTCATGGAGCCATCCTGATTTGTATCATTGTAATTGGGACTCACAAACTTCATGGGCCGATTAAATCCCTTCAACTCAAAGCTTAAATTTTCGTTTCTACTATCCGTGTAGCTGTTAAATCCATCTTTCAAATAAACGGCAATGATGCCGTTGCGTCCTTGATCTCCGTAAAGTGGATTTAACCGTTGACTCGTCTCAATTCTATCAATTATAGTTACATCGATATTTTGCAAGGTTACGCCTGCTGAACCAGCCATAGGTACATCATTCACCAAAACCAAGGGCTCACCATCATTACTAAATGAAGTTCCAAAAGTTCTTTGAAACCTTAACGTGCACGGATACGTGCTGCAGTTAATCAACAATCCTGGAATTCTTCCCTGCAATGAAAGCAGCAGGTTCCCTAAGTTCGTAAGGGTCTCGGCTTTTACTACCTTATCTGCGCCTCCCTGGATACCATTAAATCGGGGTGCTTCCTGTCGTGTTTCCCGCACCTCAACCTCATCCAGCATTCTCACATCCGGAGGTGCCAGATAATCAGCTAATGCACGTTGAGGCAACTGTGCCTTCTCGGTATCAAACCAAATACCTGGAATAATCAACTTATGCTGAGTCTCTTTTTCAGGATCAATTTCTATTCTTCCAAAAAAATTATTTCCCTTCTTTCCGCGCTTTGCTTTGTAGTAATAAGTAATTGAATCATAAAATTTAAGTCCATTAACCTGAAACCATCCATTTTCATCGGTGATGAAATCCAGCGTCTCAGTTAGGTCTTCACGATGAATCGAAAGTGTCACTTGCTTACCGGTGTTAAATTCTGTAAGAAATCGTCCGACAAATCGAACTCCTAATTCCACATTGTTATTAACATCAACCGGAGGCACCTTGTCAATGTTTGCATCATAACCCCAAGCCGTTAATAAAGTAGATTCGCGCACAGGAACAACCTGATTTACATCCGTAACCGAAACACTAAAATTTCCACTGGGCTCGCTATCTTCTTTATTCTTAAACTGAAGCTCAACTTGTACCGGACTTCGTAACTTGTAAACTGATTGATCCGTCACAATAGTACAATTCATAGATTGCTGATGATTTGAAACTGCAGCCGATGCCGGAACACTTGCGGCAAGATCAAGCACAGGTATAGATTTGTAAAAGAATTGATCTTCTCCAAAATTATTCATAAAGCGTGTATACGCTCTGAGCACATAATTACCGGGCTCTATTTCATCGGGTAACAAAATACTTCCTGCCAATCGGCCACTGTCAAGGGAAAGTGTATGTCGTGCTGTCACATAAGAATCCTTGCGCAATAATTCTATATACACAACCCGGCTCAGCGAATCTCTTTTAGCGGGATTGTAATAGTTCATAAAGGCTTTAAACCAGATTATTTCTCCCGGATAATAATAGGGCTTATCAGATACTACGATAACTTTTTCACGATATTGGTTTAGCTCTTTCAGCAAGGGAGCTAAAGCAGGCAACTCTTCCTTTAGCATTTTAATAGTTATTCCATTTGCTTTTGAATCAATCTTTACTTTCAGCGTAATAAAAGCATAGCCAGGCTTTCTCACTTTTAATTCAAGCTCTCCGTATGGAACCCCAAGTAAAATGAAATTGCCATCCTTATTTGTTTCGGTTTGAATGGGCAAATACAATACTTCAACGTTTGCTCCACTGATGGGTACGTTTGTTTCATCGATTACCTTCCCCTTAATCAGTGCCTGCCCGAACGAATTCAGGTTGGCAAAGAAAGAAAGGTATAATGCAATTGTAAATGTGATTGAAGCAGACTTCATAGAAATCCTAAATTTATACGTTAGTGAATTTAATTCAAACAAACGTGGTTAAAGGATACTGGCATAACTACCCCTTCTAATGAATGGGGCCATTTTCAGATGCTGGATTTTTCCGCTTCAACCATTTATACACCTCCACCCACATGACTCCCGCAAAGGCAGCAGCAAGGCATAGACCTATCGTCTTAATTGAAATTTCTTCAAATTCAAAAATCCGTTGCAGGGGGTGAAAATAAATTGACAGGAATAAGATGGCCAACGAAATAGAGAGTACAATTGGGATTAATGTGTTTTTATATTTTAATGTAGTAAAAACCGAATACCGAAAAGACCGGTTAGCCAACGTAAGAAACAGGTTGCTGAAGATGAGTGTGGTATATATGACTGTTCTGACAAACTCCTCACTCTCACCAGCATCCATATAATAATAACCCAGTGCGAGACAGGCCAGTGTAATTATCAATCCCTGAACAATGCTCATCGATAACTCCGGCCACGAAAAAAAAGTAGTACTCATCTTGCGTGGTTGCTTTTGCATGGAGTCGGGTTCAATCGGCTCGCGCTCAAAAATGACGGAACAGGTGGGGCCCATAATCAACTCGAGAAAAATAACATGCACAGGCGAAAAGATGTCTAGGTATTTCCACATCAAAAGCAACGGCATAGTAACAATCAGGATGATAGGAATGTGAATGGAGATAATATACTGAATTGCCTTCTTCAGATTCTCGTAAATTCTTCTGCCTAATGCAACCGCTTCGGTCATATGAAACAAATCATCATCGGCCAACACCAGCGAAGCTGCACTTTTGGCTACCTCACTTCCGCGCAAGCCCATGGCAATTCCAATATGCGCAGCCTTCAAAGCCGGTCCGTCATTCACGCCATCGCCAGTCATGGCAACTACTTCATCATTGGCTTTTAAAGCCTCTATTACTTTCAGTTTTGCATCGGGAAACATGCGTGCAAAAATATTAACAGTACCAACCTTGGATTGTAGTTCCTGATCACTCATGGCAATGACTTGATCTCCGGTTAGCACAGCTGAACTATTTTTTAACTCAATCTGATTGGCAATGGCAATGGCAGTTTCCGAATAATCGCCTGTAATCATTTTCACATTAATACCGGCACCATAAAATTTTTGAAGAATCTCCTTCATGTTCTTTTTAGGAGGATCATAGAACCCGATCAATCCCAAAAATTCAAATACAAACTCCTGCTGGCTCGCAGGAAAGTTTTGATCCTTAAAATCAGACCGGCCAACCGCCAGCATCCGAAATCCTCTGGAGGCAAGCTGGCTGGTGACCTTTAAAATAGTTGACTTCTGATCAGCCGATAGGTTAGATTGATTTAATACACCTTCTACACCCCCCTTACAGGCAATGATGCGTTCGTTTTGCTGATTACTGAAAATGTGAGTCATGATTGGTGGCTTCCCGCCCAACGGATATTCATGTATTAATTTGAAGTCCGGTCGTTTATCTTGAGAGGCTGTAGTAGCATAAGCAGCATGAATGGATTTCTCCATGGGATCAAAGGGTGCTGTTTCTGATGACCACATTGCAAATTCAAGCACCGTATTAAATTGGACTGGCCCTGATGTATAGTCATAGATTTTATCTTGTGCAAAATCAAAGATGGCTGAAAGTCGCATTTCATTCTCGGTGATCGTGCCTGTTTTATCGGTGCATATAACCGTTGCCGCGCCCAGCGTTTCTACCGTATGTGGTGACCGTGCAATTACTTTTTTCTTGTATAGGTGGTATGCACCCAATGCCATAAAAGTGCTGAAAGCCACGGGAATCTCTTCTGGCAGAACTGACATGGCAAGGGTTAATCCGTGCAGTAAACTATGCAGGACGTCTTTCGATAAATAATAATTGACTCCCCACACAATCAGAAATGCGACCGCACCGGCAGCTACCATCATTTTAACAAAACTTTTGATCTGTTGCTGAAGGGGCGTTTTAACTTCTTCAATTGCCTCAAGAGACTGACCAATTTTTCCTAACTCGGTTTGTTTGCCTATTGACACTATGCGTGCGGTGCAAGAACCTGTCATGATCATGGTGCCCTGAAAAATCTTTGATCCTTCGGTTTCTTTAAAGACTGGTAACGATTCGCCCGTCAAAATGCTTTCGTTGACCGAAAAATCATTTTGTTGTAGAATGATTGCATCGGCAGGCACCAGGTTTCCATCTTCCAGCACTACCAGATCGTCAATCACCAAATCTTCGGCCTTTATCTCAAGTGTGATGTTATTGCGAATAACTTTTGCCAAGGGGGCCGATAATTTTTTTAGTGCCTCTACGGCAGTGCGACTTCGGTTTTCCTGATAAATTGAAATGCCTGAAACAAACCCAAGCGCAATCAACATGATAATGGCCTCACCAGTCTCGCCCAATATAAAATAGATTGCAGCTGTGCATACCAGAATAATAAAGAGTGGCTCAGCAACTATTTCCTTTATGACTGTAAGTAATCGATGCTGCTTTTCTGTTTGCACAACATTCCGGCCGTGTTTTTCACGACTGGCCAACACCTGCTGATCGGTTAAGCCCCATAGTTTCTGTAATTGGGTCATGTTCTTGTTCTTAAAGTGCTTCTCTTCTTAACTCAAATTTTCTTTCCCTTCCACTTGCCTGATCGCATATAAAAAAACGCCATCGTGAA
>JBGSTJ010000035.1:0-6020 GCA_041736555.1 Cyclobacteriaceae bacterium | reverse complement strand
CATCCTGTCCGTTTCCGATGATCACATAATCACCTGTACCCGGGGCTTGTGATGCCGGTGCGCCTCCAAAACCGGTGGTGGACCAGGTGGTGGGTGCACTCCAGTCGGCACTCGCGATCGAATAGTACGTAAAGCCACCCGCAGCCACTGTGATTAATCCATTGCCGCTGAAGAAGGTTCCATTCTCGTTGGCTGCACCTGAGCCAACATTACCCCATGTGCCCGAGCCTTGCAAGGCACCGGCTAAGGTCAACGTGTTGGAGGTATACGTATTGGCATTGCTAAGGTCAGCAATGGCTCCGCTGCCGATGGATAATTCATTGCTGATCGTGGTACTCACGCTAAAGGTCTTTGTGCCGCTGCCGCTCAACTGAAGATCATTGAAGGTTGTCGTGCTACCACTGATGTTCTGGGCTGTGCCATTCAGATTGATTACACTGCCTGTGCCGGTAAATGAACCGTTGTTGATCCAGTCGCCACCCACGTTGTGCGTAAAGGCTCCTGCGGTAAAACTTCCGCCACTGAGCGTTACATCTCCTCCAATGGTGAGACCCACCACCGCAGTTGCAGAGGAAGTACCGCTTATCGTCAAATCGCCTGTGATGTCTGTTGTAGCCACCTGCAAGGTCTTCACTCCACTACCCGATAAAGTCAAATTTTGATAGGCAACATCCTTAACCGTTTGCGCTGAACCTGTATAGTTTACGGTATTGCCAGCAGCCGTGGCTGTCATGTTGGTGATCGTGCTTGTGCCTCCGATATTCAGGATAGCACCTTCACCTTGTGTGAGCCGGCCTGTACCGCTCAACCCATTATTTACCGTCAATGTATTGGTGTTGGTTAGAACAACAGCCGCACCATTTACAAATATATTCGGAATCGAAAATGTGCTAGTACCAGACAAAGCCTGCGAATTTGTATTAAAGTTATGGACTCCTGTACCTGCGGAGAACGTGCCGAAATTTGTAATACCACCTCTGAATACAACGGCAGAATTTGCGGTTTCATTCCAAAGCCCATTACTATTGATAATTACCTCACCAATAAAAAATTTTGTGCCGACTGTTGAGGTAATTGTAAGTACACCACTTGTTCCGCTACCCACTGTTGTTGTACCAGAAACGGTAATTCCACGACCTACATCCAAGGTACTGTTATCCGCTATACTAACGGAGGCACAGGCAGCATTGAATGTGGCATCTGGTCCCGATATGGTAACTATTGAACCAGTTCCGCCAATAAAAACAATGTCTCCCGCCACAGGAAAAGTACCAGTATTGGTGGGATCGTCAAATGCAACGGTGGACCAGGTTGTACTCGAATTCCAGTTTCCTCCCGGGGAACGTGAAAAGTAAGTGGTTTGGGCTATCGCACTAACGGCTGTTACCAAAAGTACTATCATTAGAACTATTGATTTGCCAAGGGCAACTGATTTACGAACCATAGGACAAGATTTGACTTTAAAATTAAATTCCTTCCTTAAACCTCCTGCTACTACTTCAACTTTGCCTATAATCCTGCCCGAATTGGACAGGCCAACCTATATAGATTTAGGCAAAGTTCTCGTATCTACTAAAAACTCCACAATTTAAATAAACTTTTGATAAGAATAGGTAACCTGCATTATTTAGAAAGCGTGAAGAAATTACATGCCATCGACCAATTAAGTGGGTGTGGGACATGTGGAACAACAATCGATTAAGATTACGTTATAAATTAAATCGTAAATAACTATTAATCAGATATATAAAAAGATTCTATCAAATTCCTATTCTCTTAAACCCTGGCAGGTACCAAGGTAAACCGGTTTTAAATCAACTTAATCAACGATGCCAGACATTTGTCTGAGCTCTGACCGCTAGGCAAGCAAATGACTTGCCGAAACAGACTTTCGGCTTTTTTTGAATTTATGACCGGAAAGGCCGACAGATGTTTCATAGTATGAAGCGGGTTCCAACCCCTACGAACTTCGAGACCCTGTTTCTCAAGCTCCGCATACAGTTTTTTAGCACGGGCCTGGGGGCTGAAACGAAATGCTGACAACCAACGACTTGCCACATCCCCGGGAAGAGGTTGAGCCCAACTGATAGCGGAATTGTCTTTGAACGCTTCACAATATGCGGAGAAAATTTCCTGACGCACTGCTACAAGCTGATCTGCTTTGTGTAGTTGTGATAACCCATATGCAGCTAACAACGGACTCATCCGGTAATTATAGCCCAGCTCGTTAAACAGGTAGTAGGACTTTGGCAACCGGGCTTGGGAAGCCAGCAGCCGGGCCCGCTTTTCCCATTTTTTATTTGAAGTTGTGAGCAGGCCGCCACCGAAAGCAGTAACGGTTTTGTTGCTGTTGAATGAAAAAATACCGATATCCCCAACGGTGCCGCAAGGGCTTCCCTGTATAGAAGCACCCCAGGCTTCCGCTGCATCCTCGATTACCGGCACCTTGTATTTTTTTGCCAGACGCATGATCTTTTCCATATCGGCAGGCACCCCGTAGTTGTGAACTACAATGATGGCTTTGATACGCTTTGCCCGAGTGTTAAATTTTCTCAATGCCTGCTCCAGTAATTCAGGACAAAGATTCCAGGTTGTTTCTTCACTGTCAATCCACACCGGTTTTGCCCCTGCATACAATACCGGATTTACGGAAGCTACATACGAGAATGTTGGAACCACAACCAGGTCACCGGGGCCAATGCCAATCGCAGTCAATGCCAGGTGCAGCGCAGCTGTGCCGGAAGATACTGCTAGCGTGGGTCTGTTAAGCAGTTGTGTTGATGCCAGTTTTTCAAAATCAACTACCAACTCTTCATGGTTGCGATGCTGGTATTTTACCAACACTTTATGCAGCGCTTGCGCATCGATTGGGTTATAGGATAAGGGATGTTTATGCACGCTTGCCGGTCGTTATTTTCTGATAATAAAATGCAATGATCAAGATAACCATCAGCAATGGATTTACAATGATGCGATGAATCTGTGACAATAAGGGGGAAGAAATTTCCGAAGCTCCTTCGAGGTTTAGCTTGATGACAAAATATAAGGGAAGAATAAAAAACAACTCAATGAGAAATACCATCCATGCTGCTTTCAAGTATTTTGTGTCTCTGAAAAGACTCCCGATCAGCAGCATACAAGCACCATCGTTGATGATTAACCGGATTGTGCGATTCACAATAAACACGGTGTAGGGATGATTGATCGACAGATTCTCAGGAAGAATTTTATTGATGATACTGGCATAACTTACCAGCTGAAATACATAAACCAACAGCAAGATCAACAAGGCAATTATCATTAGCGCGTAACGCTTCATGATTGTTGTTTTTTGATTATTCCTTTGAGTGAAACCCCACTCACCTTTTCGATCCACCACCACCAGAGGATGAACACAATCAGGTAAATGGCAGCGGTAAATAAATATTTGTGGATGTAATAAAAATATTGCCGCCAATATTCAGCTACATAGAATAACAATACTACCCGGGTGAGGTTGGCCAGATAAATCAACACCAAGCCCAACGGCAGAAACCAGGCCATGCTCTTCCAGCTTCCTTTGAAGGCAAATAAAAAAGCAACAAAGACAATCATCACGTTGATGCTGTTGCAACCTTCAAACACACCTAAGGCAACCCGTGAATCTTTCATGATCGAAACCGTTGGGGTGACCTGACTACGTTGCGTTTGAGTAGACTCACCAAAGAGATTCAGCAACCAGGAAGTTTGTTCGGTCACAATCCTTGTGACCGGATCGGATTGATTTTCATAAGAAGAAATCCAGAGACCATAGATAATATTCAACCCCAGATAGAGACCGAGGAAGACAGCCAGGAACTGAAAAGCAGGTTTGAATTCTTTCATACTTATTGTTTCATACGAGCCGGAACACCCATCACCGTAGTTTGATCCGCTACCTCCCGGGTTACAATTGCACCCGCACCGATTCGGGCGCCTTCGCCAATGCGAATGTGTTGCAATACTGAAGCTCCCGTGCCAATCAGCACAGACTTTTCAATTTGCACAAATCCAGAGATATGCACGCCCGGCATGATGGATGTGCAACTCCCAATTTGTACGTCATGACCGATTGTTGAGTTTAAGTTGATCAGCACATGATCCCCAATACTCACATCGATGGTAATGTGACAGCCGGCCGTAACAACAGATCCGGGTCCAAGTTGAATTTCGAGGCCGATGGTTGCCGCGGGATGAATCAATACCGGATAGCTGATGTGATGGTTTTTTATTTGACCAACCACCTTAGATTTTGTTGACGGATCACCCAGAGCAATAACTACGTGAAGCGGATAGGCTACGTTGTTTAATTCGGTTACTTTGCCCAGCACTAAATGTCCGGCTATTTTTTTTCCAACCGGAAAAGCGTCATCATAAAATCCGACCACATTCCAGGTTAATTCTTTTTGATTGATCTGGTGAATGAGTACAGCAATCTCCTTCCCTAATCCACCCGCGCCCACAATGGCAATGTCTTTTAAACTCATAGAAAGTGGAAAGTTAGAAGTTAGAAGTGGAAAGTTGAAAGTTAAAAGTTAAAAGTTGAAAGCTAAAAGCTGGTCGCTAGATACTGGATGCTGGCTTAACCGGTAAATTTTTCTTCGTTCAGGGAAATATCTTGTTTAATGGATAGTGCCAATAGAAATGTTTTGAACAGTATGGTTAGGTCGAGCCATACAGAGCAGTGGTTGACGTACTCCAAATCGTGTTTGAATTTTTCGGGCCAAGGTATGCCATTCTTGCCCGCTATTTGGGCGAGACCGGTAATGCCAGGCAGGACGGTGTGCCGTTTATTCTGCTCGGCTGAAAACAAGTTGGCATATTCTACAGGGAGAGGTCGCGGACCCACCAAGGACATTTCACCGCACAAGACATTCCAGAGTTGAGGTAGTTCATCGAGGTTTGTGACGCGTAATAAGTTACCCCACGGAAACCTGCGCGCAGGTAATGATTGGGTTGTATCGGTTGAGAGCGTACGGAACTTGTGCATGATGAAGTGCTTTCCGTTTTTGCCGATGCGGGATTGGGAAAAGAGAATTGGGTATTGACCTTGGATCACAAAGCCAAGTAAAATCAAGAACGCCAATAAAAACAAGGGAAGCCCGAATAGAAAAATCAGAAGGTAGTCAAACACCGGCTTCAGCGATTTGTATTTCATTCGGGATAAAGGTAGGAAGTTTAATGTGTAAAGCGGAAGGCATAATACTGAAAAGCTGAAAGCGAAAAGCTGAAAGTAGAAAGTAGAAAGTAGAAAGTTTAAAGTTTAAAGTTTCGATGAAGATGTTATAAGGACTTCGGATTGGGGGATCCTTTCCGCCAAAGGGCGGACGGGCTGCACCCAACCATAACCCATCCCTGCTCAGGATTGGGTATATATTTTATTTATCGTGCGAAACGAAGACTTCCTATCAATCAAGCTTCCGGCTATTTCCATAAAATACATACTGAAGACCCAGAGAAGACCTAGAGAAGACCCAGGGAAGACCTTGGGAAGACCTAAGGAAGATACAGGAAGTTCCCAGCGGAAAGATAGCTCAAAGCCTTAAAGCGAAAAGCTTCGGAATGATAAGAGCGGAATAGCTGTGCTATTCTGGCAATAATCAACTAAAAAGGATTAGTCGGCAAAGGAACGACCCATCGGCACGGCACTGTATCTCTTGTGCAACGAACCCGTTCTTGTTTGTAGCTGATCGGCAAGGCGAATCAACCGGCCTGATAACAGGGTTGAAAAATTTTTAAACAACAAATAAATTTTATGGCAAGACAAGATGGAATTATTAAAGTAACAGGACAGATGGGAGGAATCTCTTTCTATCGTTCCAAAGACGGGTATCTGATGCGACAGAAAAGTTCTGTCAGCGGGTGTCTCGTCCTGAAATAGGTTTACACGATTTACCGTGTAAACAATATGAGAAAATCAGAAAAAACAGTTCATGAACAAGAAGCTATCATTGCAGAGTATTTGCTGGGCGATACGACCTATCGTAAATTGGGAGCCAAAC
>JBGSTJ010000034.1:0-107885 GCA_041736555.1 Cyclobacteriaceae bacterium | reverse complement strand
AGGCTACGAATCGTTGCTTTCTTATTATGAAAAAGTATCTCCGCAACTTAATGAACCGCTGTATACGAGACCCGTACGTACAGTGGTGTGAGAGCCTCTCCTCGTCAGTTACAACTGGCGAGGCGGGCTACTCGATTGGCGGTAGTTTTTATTGGACCTCTTCCTTACTTTTCAATAGTCCCGTTACAAAATTTATGTTAGTTATAAGTAAATACCCAATTACAATATTTAGTCCGCGGACTGTCAAACTATACTTTTCTTTTGAGGCAAAATTTAGTCGTTCGTCATTACCTATAAATGTCCAAAACATTTGACTTAATAGTTCTGGGATATTACTTACAATCATAAGTCCACCTATAATAAAAGTTCCTATTTTAAGTATGTCCGCTGATTTAATATTTCCAAACTCTATTCTATCGTCTGTGAATCCTTTGGTCAACCTAAATAAGTCCACAATTTTGGCTGCTTCAAAAATAAGCGACCAACAAAATGTTTTGACAATTACGAGAAACCAAAAAGTAAGCGGCATGCACAAATTTTTTTGATATTGCATAGCTATCTTTGTTCGTCCTTTAGCTTATCACCTTGAGCATTTGGACAAAAATCTAACAGCCATCATCTACTCGATACCCTATTTTCATAGTTTTAATCCGGATGCAATCCGTGAGGGTGAACTGGATTTTCTTTTGGCGCATGGCTGGTACCGGATGCATCAAAGTATTTTTACCAGTTCGCATCTGCATCTGGAAGAATCGTATCGCGTGCATTGGTTGCGGTATCCGCTTGCGGAAATTAAAACCCATACCTCGCACAAGCGAATCCGGAAACGCTGCCAGGCTTTTCGAACTACCATCGAAGATTTTAGTGTCATTCGCGCTGATCAGGAAGCCCTTTACGCAACCTATCGTTCATCGATCGACTTTGATGGGGCCGGTAGTATCAAGGGCTGTTTGTTTGGAGAAGATGAACCCGGAAAAAATATTTACACTACGAAATGTATTTCGGTGTTTGATTGTGACAGGCTGATTGCCGGTGGTTATTTTGATGTGGGCGGAAATTCCGCTGCGTCTATTCTGCATTTTTTTAATCCGCTTTACAAAGATTATAGTCTGGGCAAATACCTGATGTTGCTCACGATTGATTTTCTGACCTCTGCCGGATATGAATTTTATTATCCCGGTTACGTAATAGCGGGTAATGATAAAATGAATTATAAACTTTTTATCGGCAAAGAAGCAACGTACTATTTTGCGCCTGAAACGATATCCTGGAAACACTTTGAAGAGCGTATTCTTGTTGCAGAAGACATCAGCAAAAATAAAGTATAATACAACACGAATACTTTCTTAAATTAGTATGGTTAAGCGCTGCGCTACCAGAGACTAAAACGGAGGTTAAAATGGACAGAATTACTCTCATTGCGATTGTTATACTTTTCAGCTCAACATCCTTTGGGCAGGATGTCAAAACTATTGTTGAGATATACTTGACCAAAGTGGGTGGAGTAGAAAGTATCGAAAAATTGAGAACCTCCTCTAAAACTTATAAAAGCTATAGCTACTACGGAAAGATTGATACAACTTCTGTTGAGACGCTTGAGAAATTGCCGTACTTCCGCCTGAGTAGAAATTTTTCACTTTCAGGGTCACTCCGCTTTGAGTCTTTTATGAATGATAAAGGAATGACGCACTCCTCGCAAATACCATATCCCTATCAGGTAAGCAATACAACCCGAAGCGAAATTTCAATCCATCCAGCTATGGATATCCTCAATCACTTTAAAAAAGGGAAGTTAAAATATGCTGGGAAAGATACACTGCAAGGAGTTGTGTGTTTTAAATTAAAAACCATCTATGCTGATCCAGAGAAAACAAACAAGACCTATTTTTTTGATTGTGAATCAGGGTATCTGTTTGCTGAGAAAAGTGATAAGTTACCTGACAATACTTATTACTACAGAAATTATCAAAATACTGACTTCATCCTCTATCCTTTCCTGCACGAAGCCTATTTGAATTCCACCCTACTTACCCGAGAAATCTATGAGCAAGTTGAGTTCAATGTGGCAACTGCTGAAACCGATTTTGTTTTTAAAGAATCGGAAAAGAATCAGCCACAACGAAAAGCAGAATCCAAATTCAATCGTGTTGACTATGTGGATGTAAGTCTTGCCGAGGCATCCTTTCGTGACCTAATCAAAACTTTCCGGGGCAAAAGAGTGCTTATTGATATATGGGCCACATGGTGTGGTCCGTGCAAGCTGGAGTTTACAAAATACGACAACGGATTTTATGAATTTCTTGACGCGAAACAAATAGAGATTCTATTCATTAGTTTAGATAAGCCCGAAAAAGAAACACAATGGAAAAAAGATCTGATGTGGTTCAATTTGAATGGATCTCATTTGATGGCAAAACGATCGCTCTTTGCCTCAATTAAAAAAGAGCTTCATGTTGAGGGGGAATTAGCAATACCACGGTATATTCTCATTGACGAAAATGGAAAAATACTTTCCGGTGACCTTGGCAAACCGTCTTCCCCAGAGTTTAAAAAGACCGTTGAAGGTTTATTAAATCGGGGAACAGGCTAATAACCTTCCGTAAATACTTAATTCCTTTTATCTTCGTTCCTATAATATGAAAAAACTAACCATACTTTTAGTCTTGCTGGCTGGCTTTAATCTCGCACACGCCCAGGTAATCGGTAAACAATTTCCCGATATGGATGCCGAAACCGTGGAAGATAAAAAAGTAAGTCTTCCGGGCGATACAAAAGGCAAGTATACGTTGCTGGGTCTTGCCTACTCCAAAAAATCGGAAGATGAATTGAACAGTTGGTTCAGTCCGGTCTATAATAAGTTTATCAAAAAAGCTACTGGCATGATGGCCGGCATGGGGTATGATGTAAACGTTTACTTTGTGCCCATGTTTACAGGGGTTAATGCGGCCGCTACCGGCACCGCCAAAAAGAAAGCCTTGAAAAATGTGGATCCACAACTGTTGCCCTACATTTTATTTTACAAAGGCGAGTTAAAATCCTATAAAGAAGCGCTTGATTTCGAAAAGCGCGATATCCCCTACTTTTTTGTGCTTGACGCAGAGGGCAAGATTGTATATGCCACCTCCGGCCGCTTCACCGAAGACAAACTGGACGAAGTAGAGGACTCGATTGAGGATTAGTTCCTGGTCAGCCTAAAGTTAAGGTGCATGAAAATTCAATTTTTGTTTTAGAATCTATCTGTATCTTGAGGCATGAGTTTATCAAGATTACGCGTAGTAAGAATTGCAAAACAACTTGTACCATATCTCCAGCAAATAGCGCTCATTCTTTCCGCAGCCGGTCTTGCTTTTCATTTTATGCAATACCAGAACGCAAGACAATTATTGATTGCGGGCCTCTCCATATTATCCGCTGCCTACTTTGTTTGGACCTTTTTACCCGTGGATACACCTCCGCACAGCACGCCTGATAAATATTCCATCCTGGTTCACAGATTGATTTATTTAAGTTGCTCCGTGCTGTTGGTTGGGGTTCTGTATACTTACTTCAACTTAGTCGGTCATCACGAAATGCTATTGATCAGCGGCATCTCGCTATTGGTCTCGTTGGCCGCAGCGATCTTTTTGATGATTCAAAAACGTGAAAATTATGTAACTCTACGCGATTCCGTTATTCGTGGATTCTCCACCGCGTTGCTTGGACTGCTGGCATTATCGGTTAGCTAATAGTAGTTGTTGATGAAGTAATAAACGTTTACCTTCATCAAAAGAAATTTTTATGGCTAACCCCTAAACCTCTTTTTGCCTGAGATTACTACTTTTAGGCGTTTATTTTATGTATCAACTCTCTATGTTTTAGTAGCCATGGACATACTCATCCTTCTTGCACTTGCCCTAGCCCCCGGTGGTGCTATTGCAGTTTATATCTATTTAAAAGATCATCACGAACGTGAGCCGGTGGGTTTGTTAGTACGAAGTTTCTTTTTTGGCTTATTGAGCATCTTTGTTACGCTATTAATCAGTAGCATCATCGGCCAATTTATCACCATTGACGAAAGCAGTGTAAGTGAACAGGCTGTACATGCTTTTTTGATTGTGGCCCTCGTGGAAGAATTCAGTAAATTCATTTTTGTGCGCGGCATACTCTACAACAACAAACACTTTAATGAACCCTTTGATGGTATTGTGTACGCAGTGATGGTAAGTCTGGGTTTTGCCACGTTTGAAAACATCCTTTATGTATTTGAAGGTGGTGTAGGAACCGCTATTCTGCGTATGTTCACGGCTGTGCCGGCTCACGCCATGTTTGCCATTCTGATGGGCTATTACCTGGGCAAAGCAAAATTTGAACACAAGAAATCGTACTATGCCTTGCATGCGTTGGGTGTGGCTACACTCTTTCATGGTGCTTACGATTATTTTCTCTTTATCTCCTTTGTCCCCGGCATTGTATTTGGAGCATTGATCTCTCTGGTTGTTGGAATCTGGTTGGCAAAAAAAGCAATCCGCATTCATCAATTGGCATCACCCTTTATCATTAAGCCAGCCGTAGAAATTACTGCAGACAATCAACCTCCGGCAAATTCAGATCCTACTAATCCGTCCACTTAAATAATCTGAAATGTACCACCTGGTTTATGTAAGTTATGCATCCCGGCCCCTTCAGGAAAAAGATCTGTTGGACATTCTCACGGTGAGCAGAATTTATAATAAGAAAATGGGCATAACCGGAATGTTGGTATATCTGCAGGAAAGATTCATTCAGGTGCTGGAAGGAAAAGAAGGTGTGGTTAATGAGTTGTATGACAAGATCCGCAAAGACCCCCGAAATAAAAAAGTATCCTTACTGCTGGAGGGCACTTCATCGAAACGTATTTTCAAAGGCTGGTCTATGGGATTCAAAAAAATTTCAGAATCGGATTTCACGAAGTTAAGTGGCTTTATCGACCCTGAAAAATTCTTTGCCACTCCCCTGGCGGATACGGATGGTAGTGCCGTGATGACCTTCCTGCAATTATTTTACAAAAAGAACTTTGTTGATTATCCTGAAGTAAACACGTATTGATATGATGCGCGAAATCTTAGGTAAGAATCAAATTGACGCCCATAAAGATTTTCACTTTCGCGGAAAAGAGCCCGGCCGCCTGGAGAATTTTAGTGATGCCGTCTTTGCCCTTGCAATTACCTTACTGTTAATTTCAACAAGTCCTCCGGTCAATTTTAATCAGATTAAGCTTTTCATTTTTGACCTGATTCCATTCTCCCTTTGCATTGCGCTGATTATTCTTATCTGGCACGAGCATTTTGTTTTTTACTTTCGGTATGGGTTGCGGGATACTAATGTGGTTTTTTTAAATACTCTCTTTTTAATTATTGTGCTGTTTTATGTTTACCCGCTAAAATTTTTAACGCGGCTTCTCTTAAAACCTATTGCCTACCTGATTAATCATGAGGAATTGCAAAAATCCCTGGAGGGAAATATTGGTTATGAAGACATGAGTGACTTAATGATTATTTATGGGTTGGGGGCGGCCAGTGTATTTTTTGTATTGGTGCTGATGTATCGCTATGCGCTGAAGCAAGCTGATAAGCTTCAACTCAATGAAGTTGAAAAATTTGACACCCGCATGAGTATCCGATCCAATATTTTAATGGGAGTGGTTCCGTTAGTTTCTGTGCTGGTGGCCATCCTGTTCTACCGCCACATGCTAGCTGGAATGTTTGCAGGATTTACTTATTTCATTTATACTCCCATTATGATGATGCATGGAAAATCAGTTGTGCATAACCGTAAAAAATTACTTCAATCGTTGGCTACCCTGCCTGAATCAGAAGCTTTAGCTACCCATGAGGAATAAATTATTCCTCACCTGCACCCCCGAATCCACCGGCACTAATATTCGATCCAAAAAACAACGCATTAAAGAATAACTTGTTCGTGCCATTCCAATAACCACGAAAAGCCGGATCATCAACAAACAAAATGGCGCGGCCTTGTCCCACGTTGCTCACTTGCAACGAAACCGAGTTCTTAATCTTCTCCAGATTGCTCGGATGAATATAGCCACTCAATAAAGGTTTGCCTGTGTATTTGATTACGGTATTGAATGAGCTCTTGCCCGGCTCAATAAACACAGCATGATTTCTATAAACCGGCAACTCGCGATTTGTGTACCCAAAACCCAGCGGATGGGTAATGTCTAACGTTCCCATGTAAATGGAGCCACCAATGGCGCGCGATCCCTGGTAATCCCCGGCCGTTACATAATCCATGCGTTTTGTATCCTTATTCTCGTCCGCTTTTTTTAATTGCTCGTCAATAAGTTTATTATTGATCGCCCACGTGATCGCAGACTTTTGTAAGATCAAAGTGCCACCGAGTTGCACCCACGATTTTATTTTTGATACCCCGCTCTCCCCCAACATGCCATAGTTACCGGATACCAAAATGAGCGTGTTGTAATCATTGATTTTAAGTTGACTAAACTGACTGGTGTTTACCTTCGTAATGGGCATTTTTAGTTTTGAGTCGAGCAAATACCATAGGGCCCCAGCTTCGGTTGCCGACACACCATCACCAATCAGCATCGCTACCCGAGGCATTGGCACGGTTCGGATATTATTACTTCCCAGGTCTACGCCTTCCAGGTTAAATCCTGTTTCTACTGTAAGAATGTCAACGCCTGAAACCTGAGAGGCCTCTTTTATCAATGCAAACAATTCATCCGATGAATGATTCTGATCCACTACCGGAATCACCAGCGTGCCATACCCAAATGTCTTCTTTGATCCATTAATCGTGGCTGAAAACGGTTTGAATGCTGCCTTTACAAAGACGTCCTTGGTGAGTAAATAATACAAGGCCCGCGAAGCATTGTATTCATTCCATTCAATGAGGTAAGCATAGTTGGTTTTTTCAACAGCTACCGGTGTTGTCTGTAAACTTTGCGCTGTGACTTTTTCTCCTTTCGAAAATTTTACGCTTGTACTAAGTGCATCGTGTGGTATTCCATAAGCGAGTGCCATCGTCCACGTTGACGCATCATAAAAAACACTGTCGTGGAATGAGGTTACTTTCTCAAACATACTTCGCACCATGCGATATTGGGTTTGATCGGTGTTAACAACAAACGCTTTGCCCTTTTCATATTTGTTATTGCCTACCGTAAGATCCGCACCTAACTGATGCGCTTCTACTCTGTGCTTCAATAATAAATCAGCAAACGCTTTCGTGCGGCTTTGATCCTTACTGTCGCCAAACACATACGCTTTGATAGTTGATTTTCTTCCCTCCTCCAATGCAGTTTTAAAATAATCTTGTTGATGTTTCAATAACAGTTCGCGGTTCTCTACTCCAGCTTTTACGGTGGCAAGACTCGTGCGCACATGGTTGCGAATCGTAAAAGCGAAGGTGACTTCTTTGGTAGAACTTTTCTGAACATGGCCGCGTGAGCTGGCTTGCTCAAACACCAAACCCAATCCCCCATGAATGTCCGGATAGGTAGAGCCATAGCCTGGATAAGAGTTATCGAAATTCTCCTTGGAAAAATATAAGGAACCAATTTCATCCAACGCCCTGGCAAAGTATTTTGCAAAAAGCGGATTCAATATATCATAGTTGGCACGGGGCACTACCGGATTTTCTGAACCATAAGGTTTAGTCGGTTCAAAGAAATTAGTAGCATTCGTACCCATCTCGTGATAATCGGTGCAGACATTGGGCAGCCATTGATGAAAAAACTCAACGCGATTTTGGCTCTCAACATGAGCGAGCGGTAACCAGTCGCGATTTAAGTCGAACCAGTAATGATTAAACCGACCTCCGGGCCAAACTTCATTGTGTTCACGATCCATTGGATCAGAAACCGGTGGAAAACCTTTATGCATATTGGCCCAGTTGCTATGTCGATCACGTCCATCGGGATTGTAATTTGGATCCACATGGATCACGGCCTCTTTCAGGGTTCGTTCTGCTTCGGGCCCTTGTGATGCAATCAAATAATAAGCGGTAAGCATGGCGGCTTCACTACTGCTGGGTTCATTGCCATGCACATTATAACCATGGGTAATGATGACAGGCATGGAAGAAATATTCACCGATTGCGCGGGATCTGCCAGCTTTAAATGCTCTTTTCTTATTGCCTCAATACGCGCATAGTTTTCCGGGCTGGTGATGGTAAGCACCACCTGAGGCCTGCGTTCATTGGTGTAGCCAATTATTTGAAAGTGTGCTTTGGGTGATACTCGAGCTAGTTCTTGAAAGTAAGATACAATCCGATCATGACGTGTGTGCCATTCGCCAATCGGGTAGCCAAGAAATTGTTCAGGGGAAGGGATTGCCGGATCAAAGCTTCCGGATGGAAAGAAATAATTGTTTTGCGCTCCGGCTGTAAACAAACAAAAGAACAGTATTAAAAAAACGAAAAGCTTTTTCATAGTAGCAGATTGAAAGGAAAAATTACTGAATTCAGCGGGAGCAAAAATCAAAATGTGATAGAAGGTCTATTTTAAGATGCCATCAGAAGCCGTCATCTTCTACTTCTTTCTTCTTATCCTTTTTCTGTGAAGACGGATCGCTGCTGGAAAGATCGTAGGGGGCTTCTAATCCATAATAAACCAGGCGGAATCGATTGATAAATGCCAATGTCTCGTCATCAGTACCCGGAATAAATACCAGTTCACCCACCTTGGCTTTACTTGCATTTGTTTTTTTGTTTACTAAATCATTGATGGCAGGTAAAGATGAATGCACCATGAGGCGATTGTCTTCGATGCCAAAATAAAACCATGCATCAGGCGAAGCTTTAATAAACAAATGGAATACGGGCGCTCCATCTTCGCTCTTTTTGATTTCCATAAAACCTTCAAAAGCTCCGTTAATATCGGTGCGGCCCATATGACTGATGCCCAACAGGCCCTGACTGTAAAACGATTTGTATTCCTGCGACCATTTCAAGTCGGCATTCGACACGACAAGTGGCTTTTGCAAACCGGGAACGGTTGCCAGTGAGACATAACTTTGTAACGATCGTTGTTCATAATCTTTTACAGCCCGCTCCCCTACAAGATCCGCTATCTTATAAAGCAGGTCTGTCTGGTCACCGAGGCCTTCCTCCTTCACACCTTCGTTTTTGATTACATCAAGAATGCTGGCTGCCATCAGTTGATAAACCATCGTTGGCACATTCATGTCTACCATCACGAACGAATTCATTTTGATGTCATTCGTCTCCAGATTACCAGAACCCAATGCCGATGCCGTCAGATTAAAATCCTTATTGCCCGTAAAAAAATTAACGGGTCCTTCAAACCGTACCTCCTGCTTTTCTTCATTGTAGGCAAACACTTTTCCTTCGAGCTTTTCACCTGCTGCCTTCTGACGGTCTTCTATTTTAAATTCAGCGCTTTCCTTATCGAAGAAAAGTGAACCGCTTGGCAGAAAGAAATCATCATCACTCGGATCTTTCTTATCAAAAACAAAGGTGATGTATAAGTCATTGTCTTCGGCAAAGTGTAAACCCGCATCTGCCTTGCGGCCGCCTTCTTCGGTAATAGAATTATCAAAGTCGAGATAAATATCCTTCTCATCACCACTTTGTGTGTACTGTAGCCAGGTGCTGTAATTTTTTATATTCTTTAGATCGAGCTTTACAAAGCCACGCAATTGAAGGGCTGGCTTGGTGGCATACATGGTCATGTCGCCTTTATAAAAAATGCGTGGCGAGACAAGAATATTATTAGCCTCCGTAACAGCACCATTGGCCACCGTTTGCATGGAGGCCGTCAGATTCTTCATTCTCTTGTTCTTTGTTTCTTCCGTAATCGGCTCCAATCTAAAGTCTGTCATCTTGATGGCAAAGGTGTCATTCACCGCGTTCACGTACTGATAGGTCGCATATCCCGCAAATTCCTTTCTGGAAATAATATCCACCACCCCTTCGGTAAGTCGGTGATATCCATTCAGTGTATCCAAAATGATTGTAGTATTCTTTAACTGACCAATCTTTGCATTTTCCAGAATCAAAACTTCATTGTTCTCGGGTGTGATCTTGGCATCCGCCACAATGATGTAAGGAATCCCGCTTACTTTTAATTGCTGTGTAGAAATGTCATACTCCGCCTTCTCGGCATTGAAACTGAGGGAATCCAATTCTTTGCGGGTTGTATAGAAATAAGAGTTTTCCAGAGGCACATCAGCCGCTTTATTCATCACAATTTTTTGTGTAGTCAAATCCCAGCGGGCTTCGGGTATGGATGTTTTAAACTGGGCATACGGAAATTCAATAGCCGCATCGCCTTCTCTTTCCGGGCTGATCGTTGCAAAATTTCGGTCAAGATTAAAATTCAACTTAACATCATTCGCTGCAAGTGCGGGCTTGTCCGGATTGCCTGTCTTTACCTGAAACAACGCATGTCGCGCACTCAACTCTTTGGCAGAAAAACTTAACTCCTTAGAAAAAACTTCTGAACCGCGAGTGCTTAAGCGACCATCGCCACCGACACCGGTTTTCGAAACTATTAATTTACCATCCAGCGTGGCGGTGTTTTGATATAAACTAAAGGGCTCCTTTAAATTCTTAATATTCATTTTGTCTTGCTTGGGCAACCAGTTTAGTTGATAATCGCCCAACTTGATCTGAGGAAAATAAACAGCACCAAATTGTTTTTCTTTAATCTCACCCACACTTCCCCTTCCCACCACTGAGTCGGGATAGAAGATAAAATCTTTTGACTCAACCGTAGCGGCCAGGTAATCAATTCTACCGGAAGATCGAATACCCGCGTTATCCAGTGACATGCCACCATAAAATTTTCCATCGCCCTGATACAACTGATAGCCGGATGCCGGAACTGTATGTGTAAATCCTAATGATTTGTCGGGCATGGTATGTAATTTCTCCTTGAAGGCAGGAAACATACCACTGGAAATAAATGTGCCTTGAAAATTGATTGAACCAGGATCAGCATCATTCAAGCTATCGAGTTTAAAGGGTGGCACAACAAAAAATACCGAGCGATCATAGGCTCCATTCAAAACTTCACTTCGGTCAAAATAAATTACACCTCCAGCCGTAGCATCCAGACGCGGGTAGTTGGGGTATTTGATTTTGCCTGACTTATTATCCGGACGGTTGATAAACAACGTCCCCGAAGTTTTATTAGATGAAGCCTGCATACCCCCTGCCGCAGCGGCTGTAGAATCAGCCCCTACCATGGAGTTATTAACTCTTCTGCGGGTTCCGTTTTTCTCCGTTACATAAAACCGGATGGAGTCAATGTGATTCATGTTGATGAAGAACGAATCGTACTTAAGTGTAAAGTCTCGTCCTGAAATTTCAAAGTTACCGGCCGTAATAGTCCCATTAAATTTTATGTCGCGATTTTGTAAAAAAGTAATGCGGCTGCTATCCGGTTTGATGATTACATTGAGAGAATCACTAACATTAAATTCTTCAACGCCATAAACAGACATCTTTCCGGTCTTAAAACTAATGATTGAATTCGCCACCGTGTCGGTAAGTGAATGAACTTTCAGATTGTCGTAATCAGAAAAACCTTTGACCGCCTGAACAAAGTTGATGGCCTTCTCTTTCACATGAATTTTCCCAGTGCGGGCCTCGTAGTCGATCATGCCTTTCTGAGAAAGAAAATCAGCCGCCATTTTTGCCACCTCCAAACTTCGCTTTCCGTCAAGCACAAGATCAAAAACATAAAAATCATTACTGCCTATTTCGTTAGCATGGTTAACCACCAAGGCAAGTGGATGAAAATTAAATCCCTGGCCCCGTAGCTCGCGATAACCCTCCGGATCATAAAAATCATTTGACTCAATTATCATGGGAGCAACCTTACCACTGCCTCGAACAAATACAGAGAGGCTATCCGACCGAAGATCCCAATTGATGCGATCGGCAGTGAACTCAACGTCAAAATAGGAGGAAGAAAATGGCGCCTTACGCAATTGACTGTTTTCTTTATTAAGAACCAGCTTTTCATTTTTATAATCGTAGCGCAGTTCCATGGCTGGATGCACAATCGAATCATTTTGTTGATAGATTGTTATCCGTGCATTGGTCGAAACAATTACTGAATCCTTAAATCCGAACGAAGCAGCCGTTGCTTTAAATTTTCTATCCGTATCACCACTTATTTCAATCATGGCCAGGTTGCCATTTGCTGAGTTACTATTGAGAGACCGGCCCTGCAAACCCAGCCCGCCTGTATATTTTAATTTTTCAGAACCCAGTCCTGACAAATTGATATTTGATTCATAGGATTTAAACCGGGGGTAGGTTGAAGCTTCCGGAGTCTTATGATTTATACTTCTGAACTCAAATATACCAGGTACAAGACCCGGTGCTTTTCCCACGTATCTGAGTTTACCCTGTTCCGCCTTCAGGTAAGGTTGTGTTGTTTTGAAGTTATACTTATTCAGATCGTAATAGACTGAGTCAGGCGACAATCCTGCAGCCGACCAATCAAAGCGACCACCTTCTCCCACAAAAAGTTTATCGCGCAAAGAAAACGTGCCCTTAGTATTTTGCAGAAGAACAGAATCATATGGCGTAATAAAGTTGAGAGAGAGTTTATCAAACGTAAGGACAGGACCAAACAACTCAGGCTGTATAATAGCTTGCTGCCACATGGGTGCATTATACGAAGATGTATCTACGGGCTCTTCGATGTAAGCGGTTTGTACAGTATCCGGTATGTAAACAGGCTCGAGATATTCAAATTTATAATTATCATCAACCACAAGAAGGTTAAAGGCTTTTTCAAAGTGTAAAGCATGGTGCTCAAAAAAATCGCGGCTTTGTTGAAAAAATAAATTGGCCTGATTGATATTATCCTTCTCTATTACCTTATCAGCAACAGATAAATAATTAGAGAGTCTGGTGGGGTCAGTATTTTCAATTGTAACAGCTGCTGCAATGGCTCCATAATAATTAACCATGTGCGGCCTGACTTTGAATTTCTTTTTCTTCATCAGCTGTGCCTGTTTGCGAACTTGCAATTGCTGATCGGGGCCGAGAGAACCCCAGGCTGTATTGAAAGCCGCGCCTATCGTAATAGCTTCACTGGCCTTGGTATTTTCCAAAACCAACCTTACACTATCCTGAAAACTATATTGATAGGTGTCTCCTGACTGAGCAAAAGCTCCGGTCAATGATATGAGAACAGCAATAATGTAGGTAAAAACCTGCTTCACGGGGCCAAAAACCTTGAAATTCGTAAATAAATGGCGAATGTGCTAATTGTAAAGATACTGGTTGCTTGTTATCCGACCACGGATCCGGTAAGCTAAAGAATAACCTTTGAAAATGAATTTTATTGTTTTAGTTCCAGCAACAAGCACACCCAGGTTTCACGCACATCATGGATTACTTCTTCCAAGCGATATTTTGAGGCTTCCTTTTTCAGATCTTCAAGATCGTGGATGTAAAATCCGCTTAATAAAAGAAGTCCACCCACTTCGAGATAGTTGGCATAATGATGCATCTCGGCCAATAAAATATTCTTATTGATGTTGGCCAGAATGATATCAAACTTACCACTCAATTTAACTTCATCAATTTTGCCCTGTTGAATACGAATGTTTGAGCAGTGATTGTTCCCGGCATTCTCAACGCCATTGGGTACACTCCACTCATCAATATCAAATCCCTCAATTTGTTTTGCGCCAAGTTTAGAAGCCATGATAGATAAAATAGCGGTGCCACAACCTGCATCCATTACCCGTTTACCTTTGTGATTCATTTTCATCTGTCGGCTGATCATCAAATGCGTTGTTTGATGGTGGCCCGTGCCAAACGACATCTTAGGAGTGATGATAATCTCGTAGGGATATTTTTTATCAATCTGATGAAAAGCTGCCCGCACCAGACATTTGTCATCCACAACAATCGGTTCTACATTCTTCTCCCACTCTTCGTTCCAGTTTTGTTTTGGAATCTGATCCTGAAAAAAGAGCAGTGGGGTTACATGCTTGTATTTTTCCTGCAGGTGGCTTAACAATTCCTTATCGAAGTTTTCGCCTTCCACATAGGCTTCAAACCCTTTTTCGGTTTCCATGAACGTATCAAATCCAGCCTCTGCAATTTCGGCCATCAGAATTTCTGAATACTCCGGATCACATACTACCTGTAGTCGGGTTGAATGCATTACATTAATTTGATGATTAATCAATTTGAAGATTTGAAAATGAGTTCGTGTTACCTAGCACCGATTTTCAAATCCATAAATTTTCAAATTGCTTTTACGATTTCCACAAACTCCCTACTCTTTAATGAAGCTCCGCCTACCAGACCCCCATCTACATCCGCGCAAGAAAAAAGTTCTTTGGCATTGTCTGCTTTTACACTTCCACCATAAAGGATAGAAATGTTTTCAGCAATGGCTCCGTACTTAGACGCAAGATGTTTGCGGATAACAGCATGCATATCCTGCGCTTGTTGCGAGGTGGCTGTTTTACCCGTGCCAATAGCCCACACAGGTTCGTATGCAACCACAACTTTTTGCAATGCTTCTGCACTCAAATGAAAAAGACTTTCTTCAACTTGTTTTTTTACCAATTGTTCATGGGTGCCCTTTTCTCTTATTTCTAAAGGTTCGCCACAGCAGAAGATGGGCGTCAATCCTTGTGCCAGCGCTTTGTCAACTTTAGTGGCCAGAAGTTTTCCGTCTTCACCAAAAAATTGTCTGCGTTCGCTATGCCCGATAATTACATACGGAATGCCCATTGATTTTAACATGCCGGCTGAGGTTTCGCCTGTGTAAGCGCCCGAATCATGTTCGCTACAATTTTGTGCGCCTACGGAAATTCGCGCATTGCTGCCAAGTTGTTGTTTGATTGGATAGAGATAGGGAAAAGGAGTACACAACACTACTTTCACATTTCCTTTTACTTCATCGGCTACCATGCCAATCAATTCTGAAGTAAGGATACTAGCCTCTTCAAGGGTTTTGTTCATTTTCCAATTACCGGCAACAATTTTTTGACGCATAAACGTTAGATTTAAAATATGTTAAAACGAAATATTTTTATATCAATTATTTTGATTGTAACATGGCAATCAATTTTGGCTCAAAATCAGTCCATTGATAGTATTCAAGGTTCGCCACAATATAAAAGAATCATTTTTAAGGCTGGTTATGCATATCAAGAATTAAATAGTCTTGAGTTAGGAGTTTTAAGAAGAAATATTCAAAATTTAAGAAGTACCCCTCTCAGCATATCCGGAATTACAGGCTCACTAGAAATTGGATTAAATGAATTTTTAATAGCAGCCAAATTTGGATATGAAGGCCATTATAAATTTTTGGGTACCCGAGCCTTAATGGCTTATTACACAGATTTTACTAATACTTTACCAATGATTTCAACGGAAGTCGGCTTTTCATTAAATGGCCGTTTCTTTGTAGCACAAGGCTACAATACTTTCCTGAAAAAAGACTCAAATTTCAATATATCAAAGCTAAGGCTTTCAATTACAATCTATTTTAAAAGGAGAAAATAGGCATTATTTTTTTCTTACCAGTATCTCTGCTTGTTTCCGTTCGTTGGTTATTATTAGTGTATCGTTTCTAATTACATACTGCTGCTCCATTCGTCCTAAATTTGAAATTGTAAAAATCCATCCATTGTTAGTTGCCCATTGAAGTTCTGGATAAAATGTCTTACTCCCACTAGCCATTCTTTCCTTAAATTGCTCGGCCTCAATGCTAAAAAAAACGAACCTTCCATTTTCTAAATACTCATAAATATCGCTATACCGTTTAACTTGGGTTCCATCAGGATTAATCATCTTTATCAATACCCACTTGCCTATTAAGTTAACGTCTCGCTCACTTTTTGAGTTTTTATATAATTTCTCGATTGGATAGTTGAGTTTTTTGGACACTCTATTTAAAACTACCCTCAAAGTGTCGTTTCCATAAATAATTGAACCTTTAAGAGTATCCTTTGAAAACTTACCTAAAATCAAAATTGGTTCATTCCATTGAATAAGTCCTCTGATTTCATTTCTATTAATAATTCCAGTAAACGGAAACTTGTTATTAGCACTCTCATAAAATGAGCCAAACATTAAAGAGTCTTTTGTAGAAATCAAAAGAACATTTGTATCAGAAATTATATTGCCAATGTAGATACCATCAATTTTCTGAGCTGCTGACTTAGTGTATATCAGAACCGAAAGAAATATCAAATACTTAAGCATAAATAAAGCTATTTAAATGGAAATAAAATTATGCGAATTTTCTATATTCACGAACTGTTCCGACAGATTTCGGAAAATCAAAAAAATGTAATTATTATGAAAAGCCTTAGTAATGATGAAATGCTAGAAATTCAAGGCGGTAGAGAATGTTTCATGGAGGCTATGGCATGGGAATTTGCTTGGGATGCCTATTTTGCATCCCCATCAGGAACAACCTATGCCATGGTGGTGATTAGTTTTGGTGCCTTATCAGCTTGTATGGCGCAACAATAGCCCGTAGTAGCTACTTTAGTGTCATTGAGCCAAGACTTTATAAGTCTTGGCTTTGCTTCTTTACAAGCATAAGTATCCAAGCTAGTTGCCAATGTGTTTAAGTGTTCATCAGACGAAACGTATAAAAAATCATCTTCCTCTTGCACTTCTGCTATTCTCCTATTTGACAATACAATATATTACTAATGAAATTCTAGTTGAAAAATTTCTAATAGAAAAATTTGGTTCTCTTACTAGCCAAAACGAAATGCTAGAAATGCTTAAAAGCTTTCGAGCCAAAAGTCTTATCCTTTATACTATCTCAATTCCCGTACTTTTATTCAAGTTACTTTTTATTTCACTAATAATTTCCACATCATTCTATTTATCGGAATATCGTGTTTCATTAAATACTTCATTCAAAGCTTCTGTATGGAGCGAATTTTTGCACCTGGTTCCTGACCTCGGAACAATTTGTATGTCCCTTTATTTCAGTCAAGAAAATGAATCTTTCGGCTTAGGTTCATTCAAAAATCCTTCATTATTCGATTTAGCGCATCTTTTCATAAACGAGAATACAAAATACTTGACAATGACTTTACAACCATTAAAATTATTCAATCTAATAGAGTTAGCTTTTGTTGTTGTTGCATCTAAAATTCTAGCAAATTCTCTTACTCTGGATTTCTGTAAAACTTTCAAAATCGTGTTCCTAGGTTATTTGTTAAGCCTCATTATAATCTCTGTTCTCCTTGTTTCAATTCTCTTTTTATTTATCAAAAATTAAATCAATTAATGATTTTAAGGAAAAAAGATTCTATTAAACGTTCGTTTACTTTTCAACATGATGCATCGGATTGTGGTGTGGCCTGTCTAGCTTCAATAGTCAAATTTCACGGGGGAGAGGTTTCACTAGATTATTTAAGAAAAATAAGTGGCACAACTCATCAAGGGACCACTCTGTTGGGCCTAGCCCAAGCCTCAAAACAAATTGGATTGAATGCAATAGGATTGAAAGCTAATAGTCTCACTGATTTACGAGAATTAACTGAACCCGCAATCCTTCACGTTGTTACGGTTGAACAACTACAACACTATTTAGTATATTATCCTGAAGGTAAGAATACAAATCAAGGGATTTTTAAAATAGGTGATCCCGCTAAAGGGATTTTGAATTATACAGAGAAGGAACTTGATGCAAAATGGGCTTCTAAAGCATTGCTATTTATCAAGCCAACGAGCAAATTTAATACAAGCAATCCGGTTGAAAAGAAGAGAATGTGGCTTGCAGAGATTATAAAAACAGACTTTACAGTACTTCTATCATCAATATTCCTAGGCCTAATGATTTCAATCTTTAGTGTTTCCACGGCTATCCTTTCTCAGCGCCTACTTGATGTAATTTTACCAGAAAGAGATACAACAAAGTTGATTATTATTTTAATAATCTTTGCCTTAATAATGTTCTCAAGAATAACGTTGAATTTTATAAGATCCATTATATTAATTAATCAGGCAAAGGATTTTAATAATCGAATCATCAAAAATTACTTTGGAAATCTTCTAAAATTGCCAAAGTTATTCTTTGATACCAGAAAAATTGGTGAGCTGATTGCAAGAATGAACGATTCAAGGAGAATTCAAACAACATTAAGTTTAATTGTTGGCAATTTAATAATTGATATTCTCACCATTATTTCATCATTATCGCTAATTTTTTATTATTCGCTTCAAACTGGTTTACTTGTACTTATCAGCTTGCCTTTACTTAATTATATCGCCTTTTACTATGCTAGCCCAATTAGAAAACTTCAACATGATACAATGTCAAGTTATGCGCTGGTCGAAAGTCAGTATATAGACACCCTTCAAGGAATTAATGACATTAAACTCTTCAATAAGAATTCTGCCTTCGAGCAAATAAATATTTCTGTCTATAGTATGTTTCAAGATAGGGTTGCCAAACTTGGAAGATTATCTACTGGATTTAGTTCTGTTGCGGAAACTATCTCGACCATCTTTGTGGTGTTAATTTTCGGGCTCACGGCAAAATTGGTTATAGATGGCAAATTGCATATTGGAGAAATGGTTGCAATAGTTAGCCTTTCTAGTAGTTACTTCCCAATTATTAATCGGTTAGTAAATTCATATATGCAAGTACAGGAAGCAAGAATTGCTTTTGATAGAATGTTTGAATTTCTTCTTCTTGACAAAGAGAGGTCAGGCCAAGAAAACAATTTCTCTTGTGAAGAAATATTAATTCAAGATCTTTCATTTGGATTTCCTGGAAGTAAGCCCATTTTAAAAAAAATCAATTTAAAAATTGAAAGAGGCAAGCCTATTGCGATCATTGGTCCAAGTGGTTCCGGAAAGAGTACTTTAGTTCAATTGCTGCAAAACTTTTACCAACCTGAAAGTGGTAAAATATTGGTATCGGGAAAAGACTTAACCAATATAGATCTTAAAACTTGGCGCAATTCCATAGGCTGCGTCAGCCATAATCCGAAAATTTTTAATGGCTCTTTACTTTACAATCTCTCCATGAGCAACTCTCATAAAGACGTGATTAAAGCAAAGTCATTTTGTGAAACAAGCAATTTGACCAAATATTTCGAATCTCTCCCAAATGGTTATGATTCAATAGTTGGTGAAGAAGGCATCAATCTTTCTGGAGGGCAAAGACAGATTATTGGTATTTCAAGGGCTCTATTAAATTCTCCTAAAATCTTTCTTTTAGATGAAGCAACATCCTCTCTTGATGCTCATGCTGAAGAATTTATGTTGAACCTGATCCTTAAAAGGAAGTCTGATTTAATTGTAATAATGATTACGCATCGCTCCGAAACTGTCAGATACTTTGATAAAGTATATCAACTTTCTAATGGTCAGCTAACTCCATGGTTAAAAGACGATGGTTTTTGTGGTGTAGCCTAGCGTTAACCGCAAACTTTTAACAGGCCCTTTATACGTTACATGGATTAAGTTCGACTGATCGTCATGGGTTTCCATGATTACTTCGTTTTTTACCTCGATGGTTTTAAACTTTTTTACATTTTCAATTTCGATGTAACAGATTACAGCCGGGTCTTCGCGTTCAAACCCCAGAAAATTTAGCTTCTGAAGTTTACCATCTAACTTCACAGTAAAATTTTTTAACACATAATTACTCATCAGTTGTTCAGTTGTAAGACCAGCGCCTGGTTCAAGTAGATCAAGGTCGGGTTGCTTGCGCTGATTTCGAATGGATAGTTCTAGATCGTCCAGAAAAATGCGTGATGTAATTTGCAGCGCTTTATCCTTCTCGTTGTAGTTAATTTCAGATACCGAAAGGTGAATCGGGTGTAGAAAAAGTAAGAATGAATAAAAGAGTGAGATCATGTATAAAGCTTGGCCAAAATCGTGCCGTCAAAATTAGTTCTAATTGCCCTAATTCAAAATAAGGGTTATACTTGCACCCTAGTAAATTTTAAATGAGCGAGTTTGCGCTATACTTTGGATTAGGCAAAGATCACATCCTGGATTATATGGATGGCTATGATCACATCCTGTTTGTGCTGGCGCTTTGTGCGGTTTATCTGATTCGAGACTGGAAGAAAATTCTAATCCTGATTACCGCATTTACAATCGGGCATTCCATCACCTTAGCGTTAGCCACGATGAATGTGGTCAATTATGCTTCTGAAACTATTGAGTTTTTGATTCCCCTTACCATTTTCATTACAGCCGGGTCAAATCTCTTTAGAAATGACTCTGAGGTAAGCAAGTTGCCCGTGCAAATAAATTATCTGTTTGCGCTTTTCTTTGGATTGATTCACGGGCTTGGGTTCTCAAACTACTTAAGAGCCTTGCTTGGTAAAAATGAAAATATCTTGCCCCCGCTTTTTGCCTTTAATGTTGGTTTGGAGATCGGTCAGATAATTGTAGTAGCGGTCTTTCTGGGGATCAGTTTTGTTGTAGTAGACTTGTTAAAAGTTTCACGTAGAGATTTACGGCTGGTACTTTCTTCAGCCATTGCTGGAATCGCCCTGGTGTTGATGAAAGACAGAATGTTTTGGTAAAGTATATAAAGAGATTTAACATGATAATTATGAAACGAGTTTTGCTAGGTTGTCTTATGCTGATTGGATTTGTAGCACAAGCGCAAGAGCCGCAATGGAAAGGTAAGTTTGAACAACTGGATCAGATTTTACCAACACCCAACGAATACCGAACCGGTTCGGGTTCACCCGGCCCGCGTTATTGGCAACAAAAAGCCGACTACGAAATAGCGGTTGAGCTTAATGATGCCAACCAGAGTATTTCGGGTGCAGAGAAAATCACTTACCACAACAATTCACCCGATGTATTGAAATACTTATGGTTGCAACTTGATCAAAATCTTTTCGAGAAGGAGAGCAATACTGGCAAGTCGACTAATAATACGATTCGCGATTCGGTGGCCGCCAAAACTATGGCGGGTCAACTTAGTTTATATGATTTTGATGGTGGCTATAAAATCAAAGCCGTAAAAGATGCCGCGGGCGAGCCCTTGTCATTCATCATTAACAAAACCATGATGCGGGTTGACCTTCCTCAACCACTTAAGACAGGCGAAAAAGTTTCTTTTCAGGTAGAGTGGTCGCACAACATTAATGATCGCAATCTACAAGGTGGTCGCAGTGGTTATGAATTTTTTCCAGAGGATGGCAACTACGTGTATACCATTGCACAGTTTTTTCCACGCATGTGCGTGTATGACGATGTGGTGGGATGGCAAAACAAGCAGTTTCTCGGTCGTTCTGAATTTACCTTGCCTTTTGGCGACTATAACGTTTCAATCACCGCGCCTGCTGATCATATCATTGCCGCTACCGGCATGATTAAAAATCCGCAGCAGGTTTTAACTAAAACAGAATTCGATCGCTTTGAAGCTGCAAAGACTTCCTTTGATAAACCTGTTATCATCGTAACGCAGGCAGAAGCTACCGCAAAAGAAAAAACCAAATCATCGGAAAAGAAAACCTGGCAGTTTGAAGCGACTAACGTGCGCGACTTTGCTTTTGCCTCATCCCGCAAATTTATCTGGGATGCCATGGCTGTGAAAGTAGGTAACTATACACCGCTTGCTATGTCTTATTATCCGAAAGAAGGAAATCCGCTCTGGGAAAAGGAATCAACGTTTGCTGTTAAAAACACATTGGAAGTTTATTCCAAATACACAATCGACTATCCTTATCCTCAAGCAACCTCCGTTCACGCTGCCTCCATTGGCATGGAGTACCCGATGATCTGTTTCAACTTCGGCAGACCCGCAAAAGACGGCACGTATTCAACAGCTACGTTGCAGCGAATGATTGGTGTGATTGTTCATGAAGTCGGCCACAACTTTTTTCCCATGATTATCAATAGTGATGAACGCCAAACCACCTGGATGGATGAAGGCATTGATAGTTTTGTTCAATTGCTTACGGAAGTTGAGCGGTATCCCAACCTGGATTGGAGCCGCGGAAGACCTGCAGGTATTGTGCCTTATATGAAAGGAGACAAAGCGATGATGCGTCCGCTGATGACCAGTGGCGAACAAGTAGTGCAGGCTGGCGCTGAACAATATGCGAAGGCCGCGACTGCTCTTTTTATATTGAGAGAAACCGTAATGGGCCCGGAACTGTTTGATAAATCTTTCAAAGAATACGCACAACGCTGGGCTTTCAAACATCCAAAGCCTGCCGACTTCTTTCGCACCATGGAAGACGCCTCAGCGGTTGATCTGGACTGGTTCTGGAAAGGTTGGTTCTACACCACAGACAATTGCGATATGTCGCTCGATGAAGTAAAGTGGTTTAAAGTTCGCAAAGAGGAAGTCACGGTTGAGAACAAAACCAAAACCGCTACCAAGGGAGATTTGACTGCGAATGCAGCCGGTAATAAACCTTCAGATTTTAGTCAGGGACCGCAATACTTCAGTGTTCTCCCTACAGATAATCGCTTTTATGGAGAGTTCGCAAACAGGCTTGACGACAAGGCTGTGATTTCAAAAATGGAAAATAAAAACTTCTATGAAATCACTCTCACCAATAAAGGGGGATTGGTGATGCCGGTCATTATTGAGTGGACATACAAAGACGGAAGCAAAGAAATCGAACGACTGCCTGCCGAAATCTGGCGTATTAATGAAACTAAAGTGACCAAGGTTTTTGCGAAGGATAAGGAAGTAGTCAATGTTATGCTCGATCCTCAAAAGGAAACCGCTGATATCAGTATTGAAGACAATGGTTTTCCACGGGTGTCACAACCCAACAAATTTGACGAATTGAAAAAGAAATCGAATTGATACAATCTTTGATTGTCTGATAAAAGGCTGTCGCAAAAGTCAATTTAAATTGAAATGTCATTCCGGCCCTGCCTGCGAGGAGCCGCTTCGGCATAGGCAGGCTTTGAGCCGGAATCTCATTCTACCCTTGTGAAGCTGGGATCGTCATGCTGAGGCTTGACGATGACTGGATGACTTTTGAAACAGCCCCTTTTTGTTGTTCGGTTGTAATAAGTTATCCAGGGTCACTACTATTCAGAATCACTTGCTATTTTTGAAGTTCGAAAACCTCAAAATTGAGTTATGAATAAAATTATCATCCTTTTTGTACTGCTGGTTATCTCGATGCCGCTATCTGCCCAAACCTGGCAGGGCAAATTCGAACAATTAGATCAGCAACTTCCTACTCCCAATGAATATCGCTCAGCTTCTGGTGCCCCGGGTGGAAAATACTGGCAACAGCAAGCAGACTATGTAATCAATGCCGAACTCAATGATCTGAATCAAAGCATTACTGGCTCGGAAGTGATCACCTATCACAATAACTCTCCGGATGCACTTACCTACCTCTGGTTGCAGCTCGATCAAAATATTAATGCAAAGGGTAACAACACCACTAAAACTTCAAATAGTGCTGTTCGGGACTCCGTAAATACCAGGACAATGGCGGCTACCGTAGACCTGTATGACTTTGATGGTGGCTTTAAAATCAAATCTGTTAAGGATGTTGCCGGTAAAGCATTGCCCTATACCATCAATCAAACCATGATGCGTATTGACCTTCCTAAAGCACTGGGTGCCGGTCAAAAAATGTCGCTTTCGATTGAGTGGTCTTTCAACATTAACGACCGGATGAAGAATACAACGCCCAATGACGGGCGAAGTGGCATGGAATATTTTCCGGAAGATGATAATTACCTCTACATCATCGCACAATGGTTTCCACGCATGTGCGTGTATGATGATGTAGTCGGTTGGCAGAATAAACAATTTTTAGGACAGGGCGAGTTTACCTTGAACTTCGGAAATTATGAAGTGAATCTTACAGTGCCGGCCGACCATATTGTAGGTGCAACCGGTATGGTGAAAAATGTAAAAGAAGTTTTAACTGCTGAACAATACTCACGATTTGAAAAAGCAAAAGCAACGTTTGATAAACCCATCATTATTTGCACACAGGAAGAAGCCATGCAACGTGAAAAAACAAAATCAACAGCAAAGAAGACCTGGCGATTTGTTGCTGAAAATGTTCGCGACTTTGCGTTTGCTACCTCTCGCAAATTTATCTGGGATGCGATGGCTGTGAAAGTGGGTGATAAAACACCTTTGGCGATGTCGTATTATCCAAAAGAAGGAAATCCGCTTTGGGAAAAGGAATCAACCATCGCTGTAAAGAATACGTTAGTAACCTATTCAAAATATTCAATCAACTATCCGTATCCGCAAGCTACTTCGGTGCATGCTGCATCATTGGGTATGGAGTATCCCATGATCTGCTTCAACTATGGCCGACCCAATAAAGATGGCACCGTACCCGATCGCACCAAGTGGGGCATGATTGGTGTAATCATTCACGAGGTAGGCCATAATTTCTTTCCGATGATCATCAATAACGATGAACGTCAATGGACGTGGATGGATGAAGGCTTGAATACATTTGTTCAGTACCGCACCGAGGTTGAAAATTATCCTGATAAACCAATTGGTCGTGGACCTGCAGAAAACATTGTTCCTTATATGAAAGGCAATGCTGATCTTCAAAGACCGTTAATGGTAAATTCCGAATCTGTAGTGCGGTCTAACTTTGGAAACGAACAATATGCAAAGACTGCTACCGCGCTCAACATTTTGCGCGAAACTGTTATGGGCCCCGAACTTTTTGATAAAGCCTTTAGAGAATATGCCGAGCGTTGGGCCTTCAAGCATCCGAAGCCTGCAGATTTTTTTCGCACACTCGAAGATGCTTCCGCAGTCGATCTGGATTGGTTTTGGCGAGGTTGGTTTTATACAACTGACAATTGCGATGTGTCGCTGGATGATGTAAAGTGGTTTAAGGTTCGTAAAGACCAGGCTACACTCGAGAACAAAACAAAAACAGCAACTAAAGGCGATCTGGCTGCAAAGGGTGGAGATGGCACCAAACCATCCGATTTCAGTCAGGGGCCGCAATATTTTAGTGTGATTCCTACGAACGACAGAATGTATGGTGAGTTCGCCAACCGTCTTGACGATAAAGCCATGATTTCAAAAATGGAAACCAAAAATTTCTATGAGATAACCTTGTCCAATAAAGGTGGTTTAATCATGCCGGTGATTATTGAGTGGACATTTAAAGATGGTAGTAAAGAAATTGAACGATTGCCGGCTGAAATCTGGCGCATTAATGAAACTAAAGTAACCAAGGTGTTTGCCAAAGATAAAGAGGTGGTAAATGTTGTCATTGACCCCTTGAAAGAAACAGCAGACATTACTATTGAAAATAATGTATTCCCTAAAGCAGCTCAACCCAACAAATTTGATGAATTGAAGAAAAAGGGGAAATAGCAATTGATCTTGCGCTTCCTGTAGGATAAATCACATTATAAGTTGACCAGTGGAATAGACTATTCCGCTGGTCTTTCTATTTTTGCACTCCGGAACCTTGAAACTACCTGTATGAAAAAATATATCTCACTATTTGTATTCTTGCTATTCACAGTAGCTGTAATGGCTCAAAACTGGCAAGGAAAATTTGAACAGCTCGACCAGCAACTACCCACGCCTAACAGTTACCGGTCGGCTTCGGGTGCCCCTGGGCCAAATTACTGGCAGCAACGTGCCGATTATGATATTGATGTGGAGTTGAATGAGGACACACAACTGATCACCGGCAAGGAAACCATCACCTATTATAATAATGCCCCGGAGGTGCTACGGTACTTATGGCTTCAGTTAGATCAGAATAATCTCTCGAACGGAAACATGACCGACAAAACGGAAACCAACCGGGTTCGGGATTCCATTCCTGTCAAATTTTTCCCATTATCCTCTGATACCTATGGTTATGATGGTGGCTTCAAAATTAAATCGGTGAAAGATGCTGCAACCGGAAAAGATCTTCCTTACACCATCAACTTAACCATGCTGCGTGTCGATTTACCAACCGCTTTAAAAACCGGAGAAAAATATTCCTTTAAAGTGGAGTGGAGCTATGTAGAAAAAGACCGCATGAAATTCGGTGAGCGTGGCGGTTACGAATTTTTTCCGGCTGATGGCAATGCACTTTACGGAATCGCTCAATGGTTTCCTCGCATGTGCGTCTTTGATGATTATGAAGGTTGGCAGAACAAACAATTTATAGGGCAAGGCGAGTTCGCGCTGGTGTTTGGTAATTATCGTGTGCGTATAACCGTTCCTGCGGATCATATCGTAGGCGCAACGGGAATGCTTCAAAATCCAAAGGATGTATTAACGAAAGAACAAATCGCACGCTTCGAAAAAGCAAAAACAACCTTTGATGCGCCTGTATTTATTGTAACCGAAGCGGAAGCCATAAAAAAAGAAAAAGAGCGCTCTAAGAAAAAGAGCACCTGGGATTTTTACGCTGAAAACGTACGCGACTTCGCGTTCGCTACATCCCGTAAATTTATCTGGGATGCAATGGCTGTAAAAGTGGGCGTTAAAACCCCACTTGCCCAATCTTTATACTCAAAAGAAGGCAACCCGTTGTGGGCCAAAGAATCTACCAAAGCAATAAAGAATACACTGGAAGTTTATTCTGCCCGCACGTTCGATTATCCGTATCCAACAGCCTACTCTGTTCACACCGCTAATCAAGGCATGGAATATCCTATGATTTGTTTTAATGGCGGACGCCCTAAAACTGATGGCACCTATTCACAAAGGACTTACGAAAACATGGTGGGTGTAATCATTCACGAAGTAGGTCATAACTTCTTTCCGATGATTGTTAACTCCGATGAGCGTCAGTGGAGCTGGATGGACGAAGGATTAAACTCCTTCCTCGAAAGAGAAACGAAACGTGAGCGCTATCCGGATGTAAATATCAACTGGGGTTCGCCAAAAGGGTTGGCGGGTTACATGCGTGGTGACAAAAATATGATGCGCCCCATTATGTGGCAATCAGACAATATACCGGGTGGTGACTTTGGAGCCAATGCGTATGGAAAGCCTTCTGCCGCTTTAACCTTGTTACGCGAAACCGTGATGGGGCCTGAACTTTTTGATAAAGCCTTTAAAGAATATTCACAACGCTGGGCGTTCAAACATCCAAAACCGGCAGACTTTTTCCGCACGATGGAAGATGCTTCAGCGGTTGATCTGGATTGGTTCTGGCGCGGATGGTTTTATACAGTTGACAATGTGGATGTAGAACTTGACGAAGTGAAATGGTATACCGTAAAGAGTCAGACGCAAGACCTTGAAAATAAAAATGTAAAAACAAAAACAGGTGATCTGGCAGCAAACGCTTCAAAAGGAAAAGCAGTTGACTTTACGAATGGTCCTCAGGAATTCACCATGATCAACACAGCCGAAAATCAATATGGTGAATTCAGAAATCGGCTCAACAATGATGAAGTTCGCCAAAAGTTAGCAGACAAAAATTTGTATGAAATAACCCTTAAAAATAAAGGCGGACTTGTAACACCTGTAGTTATTGAGTGGACGTTTAAAGATGGTAGCAAAGAGGTTGAGCGAATTCCTGCCGAAATCTGGCGCCTGAATGAAAAGGAAGTGAAGAAAGTTTTCGTAAAAGAGAAAGAAGTAACGAACGTGGTCATTGATCCTTTGGGGGAAACCGGAGAGGTAAATCCCGGTGATAATGTGTTTCCTAAAAAACCTACCGAAACAAAGTTCGATCAGTTAAAGAAGAATTAGTACCAAATGCTTGATCCTGGTTTGTAGAAATCTAATGACCAGCATCAAGCATTCGTATTTCTTTAACATCCGTCAAACTTCAGATCAACAACAATTTTTATTTCATCAGAAATAAATCCATCCTTCAGGTTGGCGAAAAAAGTTTTGGAGTTATAGATTATATCCCACTTCGTGCGGTCGATTGTTATTTCCGCCTTGATGTTTGCAGATTCTCCCTTGCGTGTTATTGTGGCTGGAAATGTAATCATGTTTGTAATTCGTTTTATGGTTAACAATCCTGTTACGTTAACTTGTTGCACATCGCCAGTTTTTGACTCTTGAATAATCCTTAGGATTGAAAAATTTGCCCGTGGGTATTTTTTTACTGAAAAAAAATCCTCGCCCTTCAGGTGTTCTTCCAGGCCATTACCACCATCATCCGACTTCATGTCTGTATTCTTGATCGTATTCATATCCAGCACAAATTCACCCTGGGTAATATCTCCAGCCGCAGACGTAGTAATGGATCCTGAAATAAAATTAATGGTGCCTTCATGGCCTCCACCAACAAGTGGTTTGCCTGACCATTGTAACGTGCTCTCTTTGAGAGATAGAGCAGATACTTTATCAGCCCACGATCTGCCCAGCCAAAAAAGTCGAGCATCGGATGTCGTTAGGAAAAGGATTTCGGGTTGGGCCTGGGCCAATCCAGAAACAAGCATCGCTAAGAAGAAAAGTTTTTTCATAAGTTTATATTTTTGCCAAACGTAACAGCAGCCGTGGGTGTAGCTGGTAAATCAAGTGTAAAAAAGTGTTAAATGACCGTAAAACCTTGCCACGGCATCTTCTGTCCGCCTACCTTTACCCAATGATGAGTCCTCGTTTTTTAATCGTGCTTGGCTTGGCAGCCATAAGTGTGTTTTTGATCTCAGCAGCATCAATTATAACTCAGCCTGGCACGGCTGTGTTCCCTGAAAAACAAATAGCCATTGCGTTGCGAAATGTTGGTCATCAATTGATGATTCATGCAGGCGATTCTGTGTCACGTATTTTACCCGTTAAAAAGCTTGACGAAACATCCTATCGTCTTGAATTTGTAAGTCCGTTTACATTCGTACCCGATTCACTTGTTGGTATTGTGCAAAAAAGTCTTGCCGCCACCCCCATTTCATTGTCTTATACTGTTAATGTGCTCGACTGTTTCTCAAACGAGATTGTGTATGGGTTTCAGATCGGGGAAAAAGAGCAAACTACGTTGGTGCCATGCCTCGGACGCACGCAACCTTTGGGTTGTTATGTCATTCTGATTTCGTTCCTACCCGACATTACACTTCCAGCAACTGATAAGTCGTACTTGTTCGCATTAGCGTTAGTCAGTTTAGTGGTGTTGGCCTTTGTTGGAAGAACGTATGTGCAGAGAAATAAAATTCTCCCTATTGCAGAAACAGGCGCTGTTCTTGTAGGCACATATGAATTCTATGAAGAAAGAAGGTTGCTGAAGCTGAATAAAACAATCACTGAACTTTCTGATAAAGAATCGCGATTGTTAAAAATCTTTGTAGCAAATAAAAACGAATTAGTTTCCCGTAGTCAGCTAATGAAAGAAGTGTGGAACGATGATGGTGCTCTTGTTAGCCGCAGCCTGGATGTTTTTGTTTCGCGCCTGCGTAAGAAACTGAAAGCCGATGCAGCCATTCAGATTTTGAATGTGCATGGCGCTGGGTACCGTTTGGTGATTCCCATAGGAAATTAGAAGCAAAAAATTACACTCAGGCATTTGCGCATTGCCCTTTGTCGGGCCAGACCAAGAATAGACGCAAAGAAATGAAATTGCATCCTTTTAATTTATAGTAGTGTATAGACAAAGCCAGTTGCCTAAAGGTTTACTCGTTACAAATATTTGGTAAGCGATTGCAATCAAGCTCCACATATCCTTTGAGGATATATCCCTTAACATTCAAACTATCGTTGGCAATGAGGTAATGGCTAGCCGTTGATTCCAAAATGACAATATTGATTGGGCCATAAAGAGAATCCTTTATTGAAGAATTAAGATTCGCTTCACTAAATAACCATATCGGCTGACTTACTGCCAGATTATCGTTGCTGGTAACTTTCTTAAGCACCCCATAGCTTAAAACCTCCTTTTCTGAATAGGTTCCTGAGCATGAGATAGCCGCAAACAAAATTTCTATCCCGCACATTAATTTCAATATTTTCATTTGTGTAATGAATTTATCTCAACATGACGCCTTACACCTTCTCCAAATCTACATTTAGATTTAAAAATTACTAAATTTAGATAAGATAGATTGAGCTTTGAGATTAAAAACATTCAAAAAGTTTCAGACATGGCGGATTCCCAGTGGCTTCTATATTCTCAGATATTCCAATGACGGAAAAACAATCACAAAAAAATTAATTAAAAAATGAAAACAATTATTAGCATTATGATGGTAGTGGGGGCGCTTCAACTTTCGGGGTGCAAAGAACAGGCGATTAGTGAACCTATTGCACTGGGGCTTTACTTTTCATTTGTAACAGCCGAAGGCGGAGACTTCTTTGAATCGGATACCCGATATGATGCTAACAGTGTAACTTTTAGCTGCAGAATATTATATAAGGTCTATACGCTTGATAATAAAAGCGTTTTTGAAACAGCTCCAAGTTCCTGCGAATCAATTATTGATTTTGGGAATGGAGATCAAGATACTTTAAAAGTGGAATGGCTCCCCAGCATCTATCCAAATAGCGATGCAAAAGAACTAGAGCAGGTGATTTACACCTACAATGGTGTAGTAATTGATACCTGGGATTTTGATCCTGACTTAAATTTTTTTTATGAAATGGCGAACCGGAATGGATTAGTTAAAGAGGGCGGCAACAATCCAATTGTGATCAACCTACCTAAAACAGCAGATGAGAACGAGTTGAATTAATCATCCATTCACCATCAACCCCAACACCTTCTCCAAATCCACATTCCCTCCGGTAAGAATAATCCCTACCCGTTGATCTTTAAATCTTTCTTTCTCTTTTAGCAATGCGGCTAACGGCACGGCACAGGAAGGTTCAATAATAATTTTCATCCGCTCCCAAACCAATCGCATGGCTTCTACAATCTGGGCATCGCTAACGGTAATCACTTCACTTACCAATTCTTTGATGATAGGAAATGTTTTGTCACCCAGCGTAGTCAGCAAACCATCGGCAATTGTTTGTGATTGGGCTTGTTCTATTTTTCCACTCTGCATAGAGCGATACGCATCATCCGATCCCGCAGGTTCACCGGCAATCACCTTTGTTTTGGGTGAAAAATATTTTGCTGCTAAAGCAGTGCCGCTCAACAATCCTCCGCCACCCACCGGGGCCATGATCACATCCAGATCTTTTATTTCTTCAAAAAATTCCTTTGCAGCCGTGGCCTGGCCGGCAATCACCTGATAATTATTGAACGGATGTATTTCTGTGGCTCCTGTCTTTTGAATCACTTCAGCTAAAGAAGATTCACGTGCCTGCAGTGTAGGCTCGCATTCAAAAATTTCTCCACCATAGCCTTTTACTCCGCGCTTTTTTATTTCGGGTGCCGTGCGTGGCATCACAATATAAGATTTGACACCCAGAATTTTGCCCGCTCTTGCAATTGCCTGCGCGTGATTGCCCGATGAATGTGTAGCAATTCCCTTCTTCAATTGCTCGGTAGAAAGTGACAGGGCTGCATTCATGGCGCCCCGTGCTTTGAAGGCGCCTACCTTCTGAAAATTTTCGCACTTAAAAAATACCTGGCAACCCGCAGCATCATCTATGCTCTGACTGGTAAGTACAGGCGTGCGATGAATATAGGGCTTAACGCGCTCGTGTGCTTGTTCAATGGTTTGGCGATCGATGTTCATAACCTCACCCCTGGCCCCTCTCCAGAGGAGAGGGGAAGGGTTCAATATTTAATTTTACTTTTCAAATTCAATAATATACTCCGACTTATACTCGCTCTGAAAACCAGCTTCGTTTGTAAACATATCTTTAAAGAACAAGCGGGCTCGTTTTCCCAATCGCACACAAGTATATTTATTCTCAATATCCTCGGGTGTATTCATCGGCTGCAGGGATGGATACCAAAGCGTGTGTTCAGGAATATCCAAAACCTGTTGCGGCTTGGTCCACTGCTGCGAATTATCTCCTTCAGTCAAGTCTTCATTAAAATTAAATGAAATAAAAATCGCGCTTCCTTTCCACGATGAGCTCTCTACGCGACCCATCATCATCACCCAGCAATTCAAATAAGTATTCCAACTTACAGAAGGTCCCCAATGAAACATTTTATCAGGTGCCGATGCGGGTCCGCCACCTTCCGCCATCGGGATTTGTAAAGAAGATACAGGCGCACCAAATCCATCAGGTAATGCATTAAATCCTTTTCCATCCCAACGTCTTGCTTTACCTACCGGATTGTCAAGATCTGATAATTTTATTCTAGCCACACTTATACACTGGCCACTCCATTCCTTGGCGGGATCATACGAAGCAGAATCGTACACACCCGGATAACCGTATTCACCATAAAACAAATACAAGTACTCGCCACTCGCTACTGCGGATGGATCGCCCACACCACCGGCAAACGTGTTCGATGTATTGTGTGGTTTAAGAATCATGCGCGGTTGCAGGTCTTCAATAAAAATTCCACGGTTGTCCCAGCTATAACCACCATCGATTGATTTCATAATACCGATGCGACACACGGCTGCCGGAGAAGTAACTCCGGTTAAACCTTGTGGCCAGTATTTATAAATGTATCCCTGACCGGTTTGTTCGTTGTAAGGAAAATTCTGCGGGTAGTTTTCGTTATGATATACCGCATACAATGTTTTGCCCGAAGCATCTTTCGAATCCTGATACACGGTTTCAAACCAGACCGCACCATGCAAACCCTCTTCTGTTGGCTTTACATTCTTCGGCATGTTGGGCATGATTAGATCTTCAAACTTGTTCGCAAAGGCTTCATCGGCATTAGCGCCATTGCCAAAGCGTAAGTTATCAGAATAACCCCACAGGGTGTCTTCGCCATACTTGCCGGGAAAGATTCGAAATGTATCGCCTACCCAAACTTCGGCCATGTTGCAATCCACAAAGGAGTTGAACAAAAACTTATCGGTTTTAGTGAGGGTGAATGTGGGAAGTTTTTTTTCTGTTGGCGTAGAGGTACAGGCAGCTAGTGCGAATAGCGTGATTAGAAGAAAGGCAACCGCACCCCTTGAGGCTGACCAAAAAGTCAAAATATCAATCGAAGTGTCATTCCGGGCCTGCCTGCGCATAGCCGCTTCGGCAAAGGCAGGCTTGACTGGAATCCCGAATTGTGCGCACTCCGCGGGATCGCGGCTCAAAGGCCGCGATGACAGATTGACTTTTTTGTCAGCCTCAGTGCTTCGGATTGAATTAAGAAGTTTCATATTATCTGAATTAATTAAGTTACTAAATTATACGTTTACCCAAATGGTCTTTTCTGTAACGGGCTTTCGTCTGCCATCGGGCACCGTGCCTTTTGGTATACCTACATGTAAAAATCCACAGAGTTTATCTTCTTGATCCAACCCAAAAAAAGGTTTGGCCTCTGCAAAGTTGGTAATGCCCCCGGTGCTTAGGTAACAACCCACGTTATAAGCAGTGGCGGTTAGATACATATTTTGTACAGCACAAAACACCGCGCCCAGTTCTTCCCACTCAGGCAAGCGTTTGGCTGAATCGCGCTTCATCCCAATTGCTATTATATGCGATGACTCCATCGGTTTGGTTTGTAGCGAAAGATAACGGTCTTGTTGAAAGGTACCATTGGCTTCCGTTACTTCTTTATAACAATTGCTTTGAAAGGTTGCCAGCTTATTTAAGCCTGCACCGGTGAAAACTGTAAACCTCCAGGGTTCTGTTAGTTTATGGTTGGGTGCCCAGTTGGCGTTCTCCAGTATTTGTTCAATCACTATTTTTGGCACAGCGACACCGGAATAGTCTTTGGGATAGACCGACCTACGCTGTCGCACCAACATATTTAATTCTTCCGTGTTAAAATTCATTGCGTATTGATTTTTGGCTAATTTAACTTTTGAATCCCAAACTACCCCCATGCGTAAATTGATTGTATTGTTGCTGCTGGCAACATCTTGTTCCCCACTCTATGTGCCAACTACCAGAAACGTACCCATGTTTAGGGAACAGGGCGAATTTCAAGGATCCGTATATGTAACAACGGGGATAGACGCCCAATTGGCCTATGCACTTACCGACCATGTTGCCGTTATGGCAAATGGCTCCTACCTAAACGATAAAGTTACAGAGCCCGAGGATTACACGCGGTCCAATCGGTTTGCCGAAGCCGGTTTAGGCTATTACAATGTTACCCGAAAATTCAGAACCGAACTCTTTGTTGGCTATGGCATCGGGCAAGGCACCAGCTTTGCACAATATTATTTTTTCACTCCCTACTTCGGTCAAAAAGATTTGGTTGCCACCGGCAAATACAATCGCATTTTTATTCAACCAACCATCGGCACAAATAGTCGCACGTTTAATCTTGCCTTCACACCGCGACTGTCAATTGTAAACTTTACAGAATTCTCTTCCAATGACAATGACCCGGTGAATTCAGTCGTTACCATAAAGCCCGATGAAAAACCTCAACTCTTCATAGAACCGGCACTCACTGGTAAGTTTCCGATTGTGGGCAACCTGCAAGGAGTTTTTCAACTAGGATTAGGCATTCCAACTTCAGGGGATGTGTATTTCGATTATGTGCCGCTTCAGCTTTCTGTAGGCATCCAGCTCAATACTGGCAGCCTGCGCACAAGGGTTTATTAAGTTCATAATTGACACTGGAATTGCAATGGCGCACTTAAAGTAAAAATGCAAGCAATGCGTATATTAGGATGTTGTCAGCAAGCCGTTGGGACACTATGAGATATCCATGATTAGAAAGGAAATTGAAATCAAAATAATTAGAAATAGAATAGATGTTAGAACGTTTTTTGATTAAGACTGCACATATTAATTTATAACTACATAATTCAAGAAAAGAAATAAGTTTTAACTACAAGCCAGAGTATAAATATTATCCCATATGATTGCAATACAAATAAGGAAGCTTGTTTAAAGCTAAATTTTGTAGCCCATTCTATTCCCTTGATTACGATTAATACTTTCATTATTAAAAAGCCATTTAGTTCCTCTAATACATTATCTACCAATAATGAGTTTGTTGAAAAAATGCTTGCTATCGAAAGTGGATTAAAGTTTTGATAGGATTCAAATTCATAATCAGGTTTCACGAAAGTAAAAAAGACAATTCGGGTCATAATCTCTAAGAGGTACATATATTCAGAAATAGTTATAATCTTAAATACCGTTCCAAACATCGTATCAGTATTAGTAGATGCGCTGTTGATTACGAGCACGCCATACAACAATGCAGAATTGAAGAGTATTTTGATCAGAGTATAAACACTATATGGTATAAAATTAAAGAGGATATGCGATTGTAGTGTAATTGCTTTAGGATTTCCAAAGACTGTTACAGGAGTATATAAGTAGAAGATGTCATAAAATCTTAATAAAAAAAATAAACCAAAGAAAATGGCAAATACGAAACTAAAACGTAAGGAAAATATATCGTTTGTCAATTCTTTTTGAATTGGTCATTTAGTTTTTTGTTTTTCTCTAGATTTGAGACCGCTCTCTGGCTAAGGGGATGTAAGATAATCATATTATATCTGTCCCAAAATAGATCATTATAGGTCCATTCAATTTTATTAATATCAGTGTCTGTTGACTCTGCATCCCTTTTAGTTATTCGATCAAAGCTATCTTCCTCATAATTAGTTAATAAAAACGTTAAATCCATGTACTGCAATTCTCTCCCATTACTAGTGTTTCTAAGGGGATTTGTGTTAGATGCATACTTTTGAGTATTTATTGTATAGGGAATATATTTTGAACCAATTTTCCTATAAGAGATATCCGAATGATAAAGATATCTTCGATCAATGGCAGATCGTAACATTTCTTCATTTTTTGAATTAATTAAAGATGAGTTTTCAATTCTTAGAAATGCATTGTCCATTTGGTTTATATAAAAATCCACCTCTCGAATAAAGAAAAGATCTGGCGATGAGGTCAATGATACAATATAAACTATTTGTCCATTCATTTCTGTTACTCCTTTTAAACTTATATCATAATCTTTAAGAAAATTGTCTGACAAAAAATGAGGTGATTTCATCCCTAGGAATCTAATATAGTTGTCCTCAAGAATTTCGTATAGGTCATTTTTTTCGCCAAATATTACGTTCAACGCAAATCCCATATTATCATACGTTCTACCATCATCGCTTTTCCTTAACTCTATTATCTGCACCCTGGACTTTTTTACATCTAATGTTTCTTTATCGTAAGCTTTACGATTGTATCCATTCTCTTGAACAATGATAGCTGCTTCAATGAGTCTCGTATATGTTGTATCACGAATAGAAAGCTCTCTATAAAATCCCTCTATGCTATGTTTCTTTCGTGGATAATTTTCTTCAATTGCGTTAATCGCTTTTTTTAAAATAATTCTTCCTGAATCAATTTTATCTCGAATCATAATTTCGTTAAGGAGTGTAGAAACCGGGGAAAGAAGTAAAATTAATTTATGCTGACTGGAGCTTATGGCCAATTTAGCGCTTCTGTACCCCATTGAGGATATTGTCAGTTGTTGATTTAAATAGTATAAGGGGATATTAAGTTCAAAAAAACCTAATCTACTTGTAACTGTGCCTAAGGGCTTATCCTGAAAATAAACATGTGCAGATTCAATAGGAAATCCAGAAATCGAGTCATAGACGCTTCCACTAACATAAACATAATCCTCTTGGGCACCTACGTTGTGGTAGCCAAGTATGAGGATAAGGATAAGCAATTTCATAAAGAATTATAACATAAGATGGTTTCTCGTTCCGTCTGACAAAACTTCAACTTTCGTCCATAACGGAGGATGCACATACAGCACATCAGGCCCGGCAATTCGAAATATCTGGTATAATTGGAAAACTCTCACGCGCGACACCTAAGTTGTGCAATGCCGCGACCCGAACGTTATCCTTCTTTATTAACAAATCGTTTGTGCTTAAGTGTACACACACCCATTGATTAATTATTTAAACTTTCGTAAATTACTTTATGAAGTTTAAAAACACGAGTGTTATCATTTTATTTTTTGCGTCTTGCTCCTTCTCCCTTGCTCAAAAGGCAAGTATAAATAGTTATCTGGAGGCAGTTGGTGGTGAGGAGCGATGGAAGGGTTTGTCAAGTCTCATTGTTGAGGCGGAAAGTGAGTATATAAAATCTGCCTCGGGAAATTTACTAGCGCCTCAGATTAGTACGAAAAGTCACACTCGGGCAGTCAGTAGAATTCCTGATTTGTTTAAAATAGAGATCGTTGGGTTAAGAAATGGCAACTACACACTAATTTGTAATGGAAAGGAATTGCGAGAGATTTTCGAAGGAGGTCATGAGACCAACGCACCAGAATACATTATCAATGAATACAAAAAGAGAAGTTTTCATTTGGGTGAACCGTGGATTGTACTGAATGCAGAGAAAGTTGAATATCTTCGAAATGAAATAGTGGACAACAAAGACTGCTCTGTATTTAGCGTTATACGACTGGGACTCGAGCGTTTATATTACATTCAAAATGAAGACAACTTATTGTATATGGTATCTATGTTCGAAGGAAAAGCAATCACATACTTTAGTGATTACAGGAATATGAATGGATATCTTGTACCCTTTAAAAAGCGAGGATTTGTTACTGGCAAGCTCGAGGTTGAATCCACTATAAAAAAGATTGAGTTTAATTCAAGTATTCCTGATAGCGAATTCACTTTTTAGAGACTATCGGCAATATCTATCCCATATCATAAAACTAGGGAAAATACTGATTGCAAATGAAAAGGAATTGATTTGTATGAAGAAGCTAATGGTATGTACTATAATTTTTTGCATTGCTTTCTATTGTGAATCGCAGTCGATTGAGCTGGTAATGGAAAACTATTTTGAAGAGATTGGAGGTCGCGAAAAGGTGGCTCAAATTAAGGCGTCAAAAGAAGTATCATTCAATTGGTTTAAGCGAAAACCATCGGACAATCCAGACAGTGCCAAAGCAATAAAGACTCAAACAATACTGAGAGAACCTTATTATAAATTATTTATCTCATATGATGAAAAAGGCAATGGGAGCAACGAGTTCTATTATAATGGAAAGGGATCAGTTATGGCAATGGGGAGTGTAATACAGAAGAGCTCAGACCGAATTCAGGTAAGTATATGTCTTGCCAGTGATTTACTAAAATGGTACGAGAAAAATAGACTAACGTATTTCGGAAAAGATAAACTTAAAGGCGAAGAATATGACGTAATCAGTAAAACAGGTAATGGTAAAACTGAATTTTTCTTTTTTAATACTAAAACGCATCTGCTGGATGCTTATAAAAATAAGGATTGGCCGGATAGGATAACCTATTACAGTGCTTATAAAGAATCTAACCTCCTATCTCATCCTTTTCTTTTAGAGACATACGATCTTGATAATCTCATATATAGGCAAACCACAGACAGTTATGAGTATAATCCAGAGATTGATGACGAGATTTTCTTTTTTAATGAGAAGGAATATGATGCTCGGAATAGACCGAAAGTAATGTATGAGAGTATTCAATTAGATGCCAAAGAGGGTGACCTTGATAGTTTTATAAAAGCTAATTTTTTTCGAAAACGTGTTCTTGTCGATATGTGGGCAACTTGGTGTGCGCCTTGTAAAAAAGAGTTCAGGAGTTACGATTCCGCCTACTATTCTCTTATGGCTGTTAATAAGATTAGCCTTGTTTACCTCAGCATTGATAAAGATGCGGATAAGAAAAAATGGGAAAGTGATATCAACAAACTAGGGCTTAAAGGATATCACGTTAGGGCAAATAAACAAATGGTTGAGACTCTACAAAAGTCAATTTTTAATAACGGGCCAATCACAATCCCTCGTTATATATTATTTGACGAAGAAGGTGATATTTTATCGGAGGATTTTTTACGCCCGTCAGATCCTGAATTCAACAAAATGATTAAGAAATCCTTTTGATAATTTTAGAAGCAAATGAAAAGCACCTACTGCCTTGAAGGCTACAAACGTGGACCCTGGGTGAAATTGATCGCCATTCTATTTGTTAGCTTATTGGTGTCATTACCAACCTATTCACAGGATTCAGTGGCCTATGTGATGAATGAATATTTTAACGCTATAGGTGGGAAAAATATCTTGCGAACTCTTAAGTCCTCCCATGAAATTAAAGAAATTAAATTCAATGATAGTTATTTGAACGCGCCTTTTGGTGTTACCGATATTACGATTGGTTCCTTTCTTTCAATGCACAATATTACAAGACTGTTACCCGTGTTTGAACGTGGGGAAGTAACAAGCCCAAATTGGAAAAGCACCTATTATCGCAATCAAAGTCAGAGTGGGATGTTACTTGATGGCAGATTTGTCATTGATCCGATGGTGAACCGCCCGTACCCAGTAATCCATATGGGATTGAGTTTATTAGAAAGCTTTGAAGAAGGTAAATTTAAATATAGTGGTAAGGAAATATTTTGGGGGGAAGCCTGTTACAAAGTAATTGGGCCTTACACACCGGATGAGGAACCTGATACGAATTTTATGTTCTCAGTGGAGTCAGGGTTATTAAAAGGATACAATGGAATCAAACCTTTTATGTCTGTTGTATATAGCGATTATAAAGTAATTCAGGGAATAAATACTCCTTTATTACGTAGTTCTTATTATAAAAATATTCTTTTCAATAGGGAAAATATAATCTCACTTAGTTTCAATGTTGCCGTGAATAAGGATTTCTTTTACTTTCAAGAATAAACCTGAGACTTTCAAAGAGACATTTGCAGATACAATGAGTAAAAGACGTCTTTTGGTTATAGCTCCATTATTAGGTGCAGCAATAATATTAGTTTTTATTAATAAATATTCTGAACCTAAAGCGGGATTCCACTCAATCTATGAGCTCCGGAACAGTGAGACAGGTGATATTGAAAATCAGATTATTCAAGATCTCAAAAATAAAAGAGTAATTGGAATCGGTGAATCATCGCACGGGACAAAGGAATTTTATGATTTAAGGATCGATGTAGTTGAATCCTTTTTAAAAGACAGCATTCCTATCAACATCTTAATAGAAACAACAATACCTGAAGGGCAAATACTTGATAACTTTATAACTAATGACACCGTTGATTTAAAGATATTTCAGAAAATATCCTATCCCTTGCTGAAAAACTCCTCCTTTAGATCACTATTGGAGACTTGTAGACAGACGAATCATAAAAAATTGCCTAAAGATAAAATTAGAATTTATGGAATTGACCCATCCTATGACTACAGTTTAACAGACCATCTGAACGAATTTATTGGCAATTCAGAAATTAACCCACCTATACCAATTGAACTGAAAAATTACTTCAAGAACTTAAAGTTCAAAAATCTTATAGATGTCATCCCTACTCAAAGGGACAGTATTAGGTTTAAGTTGCTTAACCTAAAAAAAATTACTCCATTAGGAATCAATATAGAATATTCACTGGCGATTGAGCAATTCTTGCAGGCTCTAAAAAGATTAGACGAGCCGATCAATTCACTCAAATCGTTAAATATAAGAGACAGTAGTATGGCAAGAAACGTAGAACAAATCGTATCTATGGATTCATTACGCTGTAACATACTATTTGCTCATAATGAGCATATAGGTATTAATACGTTTTATGGCGTTGTACCAATGGGTTCATTTCTTAGTAATAACTATAAAGAAAGATATTATCCGATTGCAGTTGACTTTATTCAAGGAACCTATCGTGTTAATAACAGTAACACCGCAATCTTGTTTTCGCGAAATAGAGACGAATTGTTAAAGCCAATTCTTATGAACAAAATTAACGTAGCGTATATGAGAACGGATATTAAGTATTTTGATAGAAATGTTAATTTGCATGCAATAGGTGCTGGAGGTTCTTCTTATTCATTTAAAAGACATAATTTGAGGAATGATTATAGGGCCATTATTCTTTTTAGACATGGAACACCGACCGACAAAATAGATTGAGTTAATCGAAAACAACCGCGAACAATGTGCGTGTGCCATAGCGCTTTAGTTGACTTTGAAAGTAAGAAACTTGTCCCTCAACAATTTCGATAAGACATAAGGGTTTGCAGCTAAGATTTATTTCTTACCAGTCACCAACTCCCCAATAATTCGGAGGCCGTCAAGGGTCAGGTTGGGTTCGATAGCATGAAAGAAACTAGCGAGCGGGGCTATAACGGATGAAAGACCACCGGTTGCAATCACCGGGCATTCGGTCTTTAGTTCTTCGCGAATTCTGGTAACAACATTTTTAACCACGCCTTCATATCCAAACAGAATACCCGATTGAATTGCCGTAACCGTATTTTTCCCCAGCGAGGAAGCGGGCATTTCCAAAGGCACATCAAACAACTTGGCTGTATTCTGCGAAAGCGATTTTATAGCAGTCTTTAAACCCGGAGCGATGGAAACTCCTAAAATTTTTCCTTCGCCCGAGACGGTTGTGAACGTGAGGGCGGTTCCGAAATCAACAACTATGCATGTTTGTTTAAACTTGTAATAAGCACCGGTTGCATTGGCCACAAGATCAGAACCAATCTCGAACGGGTTTAAGATATTCATCGGCAGCGACTCATATACTTTAGGGCCCAACACGATAGGTTCTTTTTCAAATAATGTGCGCGAAACACTTTTGATTTTCTCCGTCATGGCCGGGACCACGCTGCTCAACACAATGGTTCTTACTTCGGATACTTCTGTGCGCGACTCAAAAAAATAGTCGCGGATTTTTATGCCGTAGAAAAGTTCAGGCAAATCTGGGCGGGAAGAAATACGCCAGACATATTTCCATTCATTGTCTTTCCAAAGACCAACGGTGATGTCGCTATTGCCAATGTCGAACGCGAGAAGCATAGCGCAAAATGCAAATATTTATTCAAAAGCATAAAAAAAGAGGCTGTCTCAAAGTCTAATAATATTGAAATGTCATTCCGACCCTGCCTTTGCCTAAGCGGCTACGCGCAGGCAGGCCATGATCCGGAATCTAGTAATACATATACAAAACGGGATCGTCAAGCCTGAGGCTTGACGATGACTGGATGACTTTGAGACAGCCTCCGACTAAGCTTAGTGATTGTAATCAATCCGGTCTTACCACACTCGATCCGGTAGCATCTACGATCAATTCTGGATTGCCACGATACAACACCACACTGGCACCACTTAACACAACATCCAATTCCTGAGCCACGGATACCTTGCCGTTGCTGGCTCCGGATACTATCAGCTTTGCATTGGTTACAGGATAGTCAAAGGCTGTCAATATGGAAGCACCCGAAACACTTCCTTCCAGCAACTGGCCCTCGCCTTGCAATCGCAACTGAGAAGCACCGCTCAACGAAAAATTAACTTCTGTTGCATCCATGTCAACCTGCGCTAACGAGGCCCCGGAAAGAGACACATCCATTCTGTTAACACCGGCAAATCCTGAAATCTGAGTGTTGGTGGCTCCGGATAAATTCACACCATAGAGCACCGGAAGTGTAATGGTTACATACGTTGCATATTGTCTTTTGTCATACCTGTTAAATCTCATCGTCAGTACATTTCCATTTTTGTAAACCAACAAGTCATCCAGGTTTCTCCGGTCGCCTTCGGCATCAATGGAAAAGTTCTCACCATATTTTATCGTCACCACCAAGGCATCTCCGGCTTCAATCCGATCAAAGTCAACCACTGCATAACTTCGCTTATCTTGCTGGCGAGGACCCGGATCTTCTTCATTACATGCACTTAGCCAAACCAGGGATATCAGCATCACTATCAAATTTATCTTTTTCATAATTGGGTATTTGATGATAAGACAATCGGGGAAAGTGCTACCCCTACTCACCGATAAAATTCTTTTAAAACTCGATTTTGTAGCTTAAAACAGGCAACAACGGCAGCATATACCACTTTTTTACTTCACCACTCTGAACATCATAATACTGCCCGCCCAGGTTCTTTTGGTTAGTAACATTCTGCAGATCCAGCGAAAGAGTAGATGTTGATTTAGCCCGGTTTCGCTTCAGGCTGATACGAAAATCGGTGCGGAAATAGTCGGGTAGCTGTTCGGTGTAGGCAAGACTTTCCATGTACCGGGTCTCACCCGCCTCGATAGATTTTTCGACATCAATAGGCGTAGTCCAGAAACCTCCGGTGTAGATCGTTCGGATGTTTAATCCAAACACGCGATTCTTTTTCCAATTATACTCTTTGCCAGCGGTAAAGCTAAGTGCATGCTTTCCGTTAAAGCGTGAGTTGCGCCACACACCATCCAGCGCTTTGTATTCTGAATTATATAATGACCCCGACAAAAGAAAATATATATTGTTATGAAGGAATTGTTCCAGCGTTAATTCCAGTCCATAGTTTCTGCCAGATCCTTCATTCACCATAGGTTCCGTAAAATATCCCTCTTCTACAACCAATGACGACACGGGACTTGTGGGATCATTCTCTACTGCGATGTTGAAAAGCTGTTGATAGTAGGTCTCCGTCTTTATCCGTAAATATTTTGTTAACGAACGATCATAGCCAATTACAAAGTGATGGGCTTTATTAAATCCAAGATTTTCATTGGGGTTGATCCAACTTCCATCAGGCTGTTGAACCTGCGCCTGATATACTCCGCTGGGTTGCATCTGGCTGTGTAACCCATAACCTGCATTTATCGACTGTTGATCATCGAGCTCATACTTCATGGAAACCCGTGGCTCCAGCGAATAGGTAGCATTATCTTTCAAATAGAGTACATGCAACCCTGTGTTTATTGTAAAGCTTTGTGTGGGTCGGTAACTCCACTGAGAAAACAATTGAAGTGTGCTAGCGTTCCCTGATGAATTTAAAGGTTCTTCAATCTGATCGGTTTCAGCATCTAAATAGCGTTCGCGCAAATTGTAGTAATACCGGTTCAGATAAACGCCTGAGCGAACACTGTTTTTCGCGTTGAACTTATGATTAAGCACAGAGCTTATCGTAAACTTTTTTGTAATGTAGTTTTCTTTGTAGTTGAACTGCGGAATGTAGTCATTGTCCAGCCGGTCGTTTTGAAAGCCATGATCGTTGCCGGATAACACAACCGTTGATTGTATAAATGTATTTGGATTAAGTGTAATCGCATGTTTAAATCCTGCTGCTCCGGTGTTTGAAAAGTAGTTGGAATTGTAGCGTTGATAATCTTCTTCCCATTTCGTGGAATCTTTTTCTGCGTTTTCTTTCTGATCGCTTAATCCGCCAAATCCAAATAACGAAAAGTTCCCAAGTTTACGGGTTGGCAAAAAGATGTTATACGACACGTCCTGAAAGTTGGTAACAGCATCGCCTACATTCAAGCCAAGATTGGACAGCACACTTAAGGTTGAATAGCGATAGTTAATCAGATAAGAACCCCGATAGTTTTTTGCAAAAGGTCCTTCCATCGCTACATCCATTCCCAGGAATCCGGCCTGCACGGTATATTCATGTTTCTCGTTATTTCCTTTGCGCAGATTCAGATCAAACACTCCAGCCAGAGCATTTCCATATTCTGCCGGAAAAGCGCCTGTTGAAAAATCTGAATTGGCGAGTAGTTGCGAACTAAGAATAGAAATGCCGCCACCCGATGAACCTACATCGGCAAAATGATTTGGATTGGGGATGTCTACGCCCTCCATGCGCCACAACAAACCGAAGGGAGAATTGCCACGTATAGAAATTGAGTTGTTTCCGTCATCTGCAGAAACTACTCCGGCAAACGATATAGCCGCGCGGGCCGGATCGTTTATGGCCGCTGCAAACTTTCGGGTTTCTTCTACCGAGAATGTGCGTGTGCTCACCGTAGCCATTTCGTTGAGCGGTTTATTCTTTTCAACATCGGGGCGCACAACAATCTCATCAAGTTGAGTGATGTCTTCATCGATGGGAATAGTAAGCACTACTTCCTTTCCGGAATTGACAATGATGTTGGGAAGTGTAACCTCTTTGTATCCAATAAATGAAATGCGAATAGTGTGCGTGCCAACCGGTATTTGAGAAAGCCTAAAATTTCCATCCGGATCGGTGGTGGTACCGATGAGTGGATCGGAATTAACTAAAATAACGGAAGCGCCTGGCAGAGTGGTTTGCGAAACTTTATCAACAACCGTTCCGCGAATAGTTTGAGTAAGTGTTTGCGCCTGAAGCGAAATGCTAAAAACTAAAGGCAGTAAGAGAAAATAGATTTTTGGGGTTTTCATACAATCGTTTATTACGCCTGTATGACAAGTTTGCTTTCACTAACCCCTACTGCGGAATAGAATATTTATTCAAAATGGTTACGAAACCATCACAAAAAGCGCAACGCTACTTTTGCTCCCCACCACAACTTCAGATTAATGTCGTGATCAAGATTTTGGTCAGATATAATTTTAGGATTAAAATCCGTAAAGAGTGTAGGATAATCGTCAAACGTAGTGCGAGTCATGTATCCATTTAAAGTGATGCCTGTAGCAATAGAAAACTTTTTCGCTACCTGAAAATCAAAACCCACATACGCTTTATTCAACAAGCTTAAGGCATCCGTAAAGGAGCCTTTGTTTACATGTTGTGACGAGAGATCCAGATCAAGATACCACCACTTCGTAAACTTTCGGGTAGTCCCGATGCCATATCCAAATGTCCACACCGAAGTATCACTCGGTGCTATTGATTGTTCAGGTTTAAATCCGGCCATGAGTTGGGTATGAAATTTTCTAACGCCCGTGCGAAAAGCCAGGTTCGCATAAAAAATTTCATCAGCCGAGAGTTCAATTTTATGATAGCCTTTATTCACAATACTAAATAAACCAATCGGCACCCCGCCAAGGGTATCAGCATAGTTGATCAATCCTATTTGGGTGCCATGCACCGCACCTCCGTAGTTGAATAGACCAGCAACCTGAGAACCTGAAATTCTTTCAGTGGCAATGTTGGTAAGTCCGGCAAACTGCGAACCTGTATAATCACCAATCTGCACATTGCTAAAACCCGCTACCTGCACCCCATGCGAAGGCCCATTGGTAAAATTGCTGAAGCCGGCAACCTGCACGCCATACATCTTGCCAAGATTCGTATTGGCAAACCCTGCTAACTGCACACCACGGGTGTCTCCGAGATTTGTATTCGCAAATCCCGCCAGTTGCACGGCTTCCGTTTCTTTTGCATTCAGATTGAAAAAACCTGCTGCCTGCACGCCATACACGTTGCCGCCTACAATGTTTCCAAAACCTGCAATCTGTAACCAACTCACATCGCCACGATCCATATTAAAAAAGAAACCCAACTCAATTTGTTTTGTGCCTAATGAATAGCCTCCTAAAAAATTGATTGAATAATCATTAATCACATTACCACTCAGTCTGCCATTCGTACCTAAAAACGGAAGGAAGGAAACCTGCACCAATTCATACAATGTATCTCGAATGTTCTGAACATTGGGTTCGGATTCGTAAGGCATTACAAACTCTTCTTTCTTGGGTAGAACCACCACTGTGTCTATCGGTTCAGTTTGGGCTGAAATCATCACCGAATCCGTTTTAATCGGGTGAATCAAAATAGTTAAGTACTGATTACTGGGCGCTGTGATGCTCACCAACGTATCGCGGTAATTTTTCTTGCTAATGGAAATTGAGATTGAATCCGTCTTCTTCTCCAGCTTCAGTTTAAAGTAGCCAAATTCATCCGTGACAGCCGAGGTGACTGAGTTCTTTTCATACACACTGGCTTGCGGAATTTTTTCACCCGTATTTCTATCCTCCACATACCCGTTGATGATGACAACTACGATATTGTTTTTAACGGGGGGTGCAGGTGCTTTGGTTAGAATCAGGTAATTACCTTTTTCCTTGTAGTTCATGGTGCCCTGAAAAATATCATTGAGAATATTGCGCACCGTTTGATTGGACACATCTAATGAAACACTCCGGTTAGCATCAATAATGGCACTGTTATAGGAAAATGAAAATCCTCCCAGTTGACCAATACGATTTAAGAGAGACGGAATTTTTTCAGCCTCTGCCTGAACGGAAATCGTACGTTCCAGCAAGGGAGATTCCTTTTTTTGTCCTGCGGTGGTTAAAACTAAAGCACCTAAAAAAAATAAAATCGTGTAGAGTCTTTTCATGCACGCTATTGATCGCATCCCTTGCCATCGAGAATGATTTCATTCTCCTTTCGGGTGAGGGTGAGCTCCATGGTTTCAGCTATTACTTCGGCTATGATAGAAGCATCGTCTTCTTTAAAATTGGCAGTAAGCCGACACGAATAAAGTTTTTCATTCGCCAATTTTATTTTTGAATCATATACTTCATTCAACAAATTGACCACGGATCGCAAATCTGTGTTGTTGAAACTAAATACTTTTGTTTTATAAGCCAGCGCATTGGTGTCCGGTTTATCAATGCGGTAAAATTGTTTGTTGCGCTTGCTGTAAATGGCTTTTTGTCCGGCTTGCAAATTTAATCCAGAATCCAGTCGGGTGTAAAATTGAACCTCACCGTGAGTTACAATTATTTCAATCGTATCCTTATCCGGATAGGCCTTCAGGTTAAACTCTGTGCCAATGTCGCGCACCAAAATTTCATCAGCCTCGATTACAAAGGGCTTTTCGTCTTCATGCTTTACAGAGAAATAAGCTTCTCCTTTCAATACCACCTTGCGGGTTTTTTCGCGCGGGTTATATTGATAGGTTAGTTCACTCTTTTTATTCAGGAATGCTGTACTGCCATCGGGTAATGTGTCTTGTCTGGTTAAAGAATCTGAAACCACTGCCAGTGTTTGAGTAGCAGGCGCCATTATCTGATAGGTAAAATAAGTAACGCCTACCAAGACAACAATGCCTGCCGCTATCCGCAATATCTGAGTGAATGTTTGCTTTCCAGTATGAAGCGGAATTACCCGGGCCGGCTCTTTTTGAATTTTCTTCCGGACTTTATTCCACGCAGCATCTGTATCAAATTGTATTTTTATTTCAGTAGCGGCTGCTTTTTCAAAGATCGTTTTCAGGTGTTCGTAATACTGCCTATTAGCCTCACTTTCGTTTGCCCACTGCAACACAGCCTCTTGCTCCCGGGCAGTTCCCTCCCCGGCTAATACTTTGCCAATCAACTCATCCATATCGTTCCACACATTATCCATCACAGCCAGTCTTTCATGAAAATCAAAAATAATGGCAAATAGTCTTTCAATTGCACTCGCATCAACTTGAGCGCCTTGCCCATGTGGTTCTCCACTGTCTTTACAGAAATATTCAGTTGATCTGCAATCTCCTGATATTTTAACTCCTCAAACCGGCTGAGTTGAAAAACAAGGCGACATTGCTCGGGCAGCGTTTTCATAGCCTCCGAGATTTTTGTTTCCAATTCAGCCGCTTGCACTTTATGGGTCACAGCTTCGTAGGCCACTTCGCTCACGGCCATTTCGTGCGCTACATGTTGCTGTTTTACTTTCTCATGTTTAATAACATTGAGGCAGGTGTTGCGCACCATGCGATAGAGATATGATTTGAAGGAGGTCTCAATGGAGAGGGTGGATCGTTTCTCCCAAATGGTAATAAACGCTGATTGCACAACCTCTTCAGCTTCTTCCTTGTCTTGCAAAAAGGAGTAGGCATAGCGGCACAACGGTTGGTAATAGGTTCTAAAAATCATCTCAAAAGCACTTTCGTTGCCCTGCCGGAGTGTTTCCAAAACCTGCTGTTCCGATAAATCCACTGACCTTTTGAATGTTTCAGTGCAATTTACGGGTTTAGGGCGCTGAGGTTATGACAACTTAAAGAAGTTTTACCCCTATTTGTAATGCCTATTAAATACAAAAGGCCATCCTGCTATGCAAAATGGCCCTCCGTCAAATCTTTAATCCCTAAACTTTTTTCATCTTTTCAAATTTATACACCTCTGGCATATGTGAATCGTCATTCATAGAAACCTTTAAGTCCTTAATAACCCCGTTACCCACATCATACACCCAACCGTGAACATAGGGACCACCTCGTTTTTGCCAGGCATTTTGGATAATAGAAGTTTTACCCAGGTCGTAAACTTGTTCCATTACGTTGAGTTCAACAAAACGGTTCTCCCGTTCCTTCATATCGGCAATAGCTTCCAACTCATCGTTGTGCATGCGGTAAACATCTTTAATATGGCGAATCCAGTTGTCAATGAGGCCAATTTGTTTATGCATCATAGCTGCACGCACACCGCCACAACCATAGTGTCCACATACAATCACGTGGCTTACCTCAAGAACATTCACCGCGTAGTCAAGTACACTGAGCATATTCATATCGGTGTGCACAACCATGTTGGCAATATTGCGATGAACAAACACCTCACCGGGAGCAGTGCCTGTAATTTCATTGGCGGGGACCCGACTATCTGCACAACCGATCCATAAAAATTCAGGCTTCTGCGTGTTGGCCAGCTTGTTAAAAAAATCCTTGTCCTCGGCTAGCTTTTGCTGCACCCAGGCACGATTCTGTAGAAGTAGTTGTTGGTATTTTTTCATGTGTAAATGTTTTTTGTTAGAAGTCACATGCCTGCATGCCGTAGTGGCATTTCGGCACACAGGCATGGAAAAGCCCGATTAAACATGCTGTTGAATATATTGCATTTGTATGGCGATTTCATGACAATTCTTTTTCGGTTATACTTATTCCAGTGAGTTGAACTTCAATTCGTTTTGATTTAGCCGTTTCAATAAAGTCCTCCACCGTATCAAGAATGTCGGCATCAATAAACCCGGCCTTCGATCCATCGATTACCAATTTGGTTTCTTCAGGAACTTGACCTAAAGCATAACGAAGCGCAGCTTTATGCATGAAGGAAACATCCTTTGTAAACTTAATAAGGTAGTTGTCTTCGGATGAAACACTAATAATTGCTTTTTGAAAATTTGTCTTCAAAATAAAAAAGAGAGATACAATAATGCCTAAAAATACTCCTTGCAATAAGTTTGTAAAGACCACAGCAACAACGGTAACCAGAAAAGGAATGAATTGACTTTTCCCTTTACGATACATGGTTTTATACAAATCTGGCTTGGTCAGTTTATAACCTACCGCCAAAAGAATACCTGCTAAACAGGCAAGCGGTATTAATTTAAGGAATGTGGGGATCAACAATACCGATAGCAACAGAATAATGCCATGTGATATGGTTGAAGCCTTCGTACGTGCACCTGAAGAAATGTTGGCCGAGCTTCTTACGATTACCGAGGTAAGAGGTAGTCCTCCGATAAAACCGGATACCATATTGGCAACACCCTGGGCCTTTAGTTCCCGATTCAGCGGAGTGACTCTGCGAGCCGGATCCATTTTATCGGATGCTTCAATACTAAGCAACGTTTCTACACTTGCCACAATTGCCAGGGTAACGGCAACAATATAAATTTTGGAATTTTGCCAGTGCGAAAAATCAGGGAAGGTTAAGAAGGAACTGATTCCATTGGAATCTGATAAAACAGGAACTGATACAAGATGTTCTGGCCCAATTACCAGGGAAGGAAACAGATTCGAATACAATGCATTGGCAGAAATGCCTAACAAAACAACTACCAGGGGTGCCGGAACTATATTAAAAAATTGAAAACGTCTGATCGCATTCGTGCCCCACAAGTAAATCAGAATCAATGACAGCAAGCTTATTATTACGGCTCCGGGACTTATGTAACTGATGGCTTCTCCAATTTCTGAAAATGTATTCCTCCCATCAAACTGAAGAAAACTTTCATCCCCTTCGAAATCCACATCGTACCCCAGTGCATGTGGAATCTGTTTTAATATTAAAATTACACCAATACCCGCCAGCATTCCTTTAATCACTGAAGCCGGGAAAAAATGACCGATGGAACCCGCTCGAGCAAATCCTAAAATAATTTGAATACCACCCGCCAACACAACACTTACTAAAAAAGCCTCAAAGGATCCTAAGTCAATAATGGCTAAGGCAACAATAGAGGTGAGGCCGGCAGCCGGGCCACTAACACTCAGCGAAGACCCGCTAAGCGATCCGACAACAATACCACCCACAATACCAGCCAGCACACCTGAAAACAAAGGAGCCCCCGATGCCAACGCGATTCCCAGACACAACGGCAGCGCAACGAGAAAAACCACAATAGATGCCGGAAAATCCGAACGCCAATAACTCCTTAAATTCATAAAGTAAAAATGCTTAGAAAAACCCTTTCAACAATCTCTGATCAGATCAGATAAAAAATTAAAATAATTAGCCCTGGGGGGGTGGGGAAATTATTTCCAGAAAATGAAAACTCGTTAAAAAGTGATTGGCGAAGATCAAATTCTGGGTGGAAGGCTCCGATGAAGCAATTTGATAAAGTGAGACTAGCTTTGATGTTTCATCATCATGACCATTGGTATCCTCTTCGAGCGGTGATGGATTTGTTGGGTCTTCAGCGTCACCCTCTGAATCGATGTCAAGCAGGATTGAGCTAACGGGTCCGGTTTCCACCGAAGTCGTAATCGTATTTGCCGAAATAAGAATCAGCAAACAGCACATCGAGACATAACAAAACGCGATCTTTACCATTGAGGGCTGTAAAGATAGCAATTTGCCGCAAAGCCAACCATGGCAACTTCATTTAAGAAATAATTAACAACTCCTTAGCTTTCTAACTATTGCCAGAAGCATTTGGGTTAGACGATAGACCGTTGTATAACCAGAGCATTAAAGAAAGAGTGAGCATATTTCAAATGCCAAATTCAATTTTATATTATCTCCAATACATGTAATCATTCATTTCTAAGTGACTCCACAGGATTGGTGGCTGCAGCACGAACTGTCTGGAAACTTACCGTAACAAAGGCAACCAATATTGCTGCCAATGCTGTGAATACAAACATCCAGGCATTTAAATTTGACCGGTACGGAAATCCATTTAACCATTCGTTTGCCGCGAATAATGAAATAGGTAGTGCAATCACAAAAGCCAGCATTACCAGCAAAATAAAATCTCTTGAAAGCAACATCACAATCTGGTTTACGCTAGCGCCCAACACCTTTCGTATTCCAATTTCTTTGGTGCGCTGGGTAGCCGTAAACGAAGCTAACCCAAATAATCCCAGGCATGAGATAAAGATGGCCAAGGCCATAGCCGTGTTAGTGAGTTTAGCTGTGCGCTGTTCGGTGTGATAGAAATTTTTAATAGTGTCGTCCAGAAACGCATGCTTGAAGGGAGTATCCGGATACACTTTTTTCCACGCTGCTTCAATTTTATCCAGTCCGGCCTTCAAGTCATCGCCTGTTTGATGTTGAGTGCTGAGCCTTATGTTGAAGCAGCTAAAGGATTCCATTTCGTTGGCAATTATCACAGGATCGATAGCTGCATGGAGACTCTTCATGTGGAAATCTTTTACCACACCCACAATGGGGATCTTACTTTCGCTGTATTCGATTTCTTTACCCAAGGCTTCTTCCGGGTTTTCAAAACCCAGACTCTTTGCCATCGTTTCGTTAATGATAAATTCTTTCACGGTATCACTTGCGTGAAGATTTCTTCCCGCCAATAATTCAATCTCATAAAATTTCAAGTAATTCACATCACCGAATTTTCTGAAGGCATTCACAGAAAATTCTTCTTTCCCATCTTTATATTTCACGGTAGAGGAGCTCCACCCATTGGCAGAAGGAGGGGAATCACTCAGAGAAAGCTCAGCAATTTCCGGTATCGAAGCTAACTCATTGGCAAAAACATCTTTTTTGGATGTGTCTTCCCACCACGGTGTGTCGAAATAAATGACTGCATCTTTTTTAAATCCTAAATCTTTGTTGAGCATAAAGCGGATTTGCCAGCCCACTACCAGTGTGCCAATAATAAGCACCTCCGCAAATGAAAACTGAAAAACAATCAGGGCTTTGCGCAAAAAAGCAGAGCGCGATTGATGACTATTTGCATGCACCTGATTTTTCAAAGCCAGCGCTGGTAAAAATGATGACAACACAAATGCTGGATACGCACTTGCCAACAGACCAATAAAAAATAAAGCAAATGTCAGGAAAGGAAGCATTTCTATCAGGTTGAGGTCTACTCCTTTGGGCACAAACTCATCAAAGGACACCAACCCCATTTCAGCTAATGGAATAGCCAGAGCGATTGCCACCAGCGTAAGTAACAATCCTTCGCACAAAAACTGAATGATCAATCGGCCTTGTGTGCTACCCAATACTTTGCGCACGCCTACCTCTTTAGCGCGCCTCACGGCCTGAGCAGTTTCAAGATTGATAAAGTTTATGGCCGCAATTACTAGCAACAGAATAGCTACGAAGATCAGGGTAATCAAGGTAGGCAAATGCGCTGCACTGCGGCTAAAATCAAAAATGCCCGTCTCCGAATTAAAATGCAGATCGGAAAGTGGTTGCAGATTAAATGTATTAACGGCATCCCAGCTACTTTTCTCCTTGTAGATTTTTGTTAACTGAGGCAGTTGAGCCGCTAATGTTTCATGCGTTGTGCTTTCGGAAGCTTTTATAAAAATTTGCGTGCTGCTATTGGTGCTGGCCCAATCATCGAGGTTATAATTTTCTTTGATCCAGCTGGATTGTGTTGTGGGCGCACTGATGAAATCCGTAAAGGAAAGATCGGTATGAAACGGCACATCCTTTATTATTCCTGCAACCTGAGTAACCAGTGAATCGCGATAGATTACTTCCTTGCCCAGAACTGATTCAAATTTTTGTTCCCCAAAATATTTTTTAACCTGGCTTTCGGTCAATACAGTCTGATGGGGTTTCGCAAGTACTTCCGGTGATCCGGCAACCCATTCGTACATATCGAACACACTAAAATAATCCGGACCAACAATGGCAACTTCACTTTGTCTTCCCAACTCCTTTTCTTCGGAACCGGAAACAATTTTTACCTCCGAGCCAAAAATGAAAAATAAAGTTACTTTATCTACACCCGAAAAATTATCCCGCACATAAGGCGCAACTGCTGTGGGTGCACCACGATTTAAACCTGAAAAGGTTCCTGAAAATTTGGAATGAAGGCGATAGATTCGCTCGTAATCTTTTGTCTGCTTATTGAAAGATAACTCGAAGCTTACAATGAGGTAAATAATCAAACAGGCGCTTATGCCAATGGCCAAACCTGTAATATTGATAACTGTGTGAAACTTGTTGCGAAGTAATGAACGGTATGCAACCGTGAAGTAATTCCGTATCATAGGTATGCAGGTTGCAAAGCTCGCTTATTACAAACCGGATGCCAAAGTATTAAATCAGGCTAAATGCTGGTGAAAAGCAACTTTACGTTAAAAAAAATGATCAATAACGATCATCCACGTCCGGAATCGATCAACCCAAATTATTCCACCTCAACAATAATCTCTATCTCAACAGCAATGTTGTTGGGCAATGAGTTCATGCCAACTGCAGAGCGAGCATGTTTCCCTTTTTCACCAAACACTGAAACCATCAAATCAGAAAAGCCATTGATCACCTTCGGTTGATCGGTATAAGTGTCCGTACAGTTAACCATACCCAATGCTTTTACAACTCTCTTTACTTTGTTAAGATCTCCCAACTCACCTTTTAGCGTTGATAAAATTGAAATGCCCGTTTGTTTTGCTGCCTCATAACCTTGCTCGGTAGTCATATCGGCCCCCACCTTGCCGGTAATGTTCGATCCATCGGCTTTCGTTGGGCCATGACCCGCCAAATAAATTAAGTTACCTGTGCGAACCGCTTTAACATAATTAGCCATCGGCTTGGACGGTGCAAAGAGTTCAATTCCTAACTCTTTTAATTTTTTGTCGTAGTCAATTTTTTGCTGGGCAAATGATAGTGCGTAACAAGAAATGAAAACTGTAAGCAGGATAATTTTCTTCATAAAAATATTCTTTGTCTTAACGTCTTGGTACAACCAGTTTAAATCCCGGATTTCTCCGTCCTCCAATATCCACAAAAAACCGGGACTCACGCAAATTACCTTGCTGATCCCACATATAAAGCGTGCCCATCGTTCCCTTGCTCATGGTCTGTGTCGTAATCTGACTTAGCCAATAAGCGCTTTGCGTATTAAAGGTAGAGGCCCCCAACCCGGATAGTATGGGTGGCTGGTATGCAGGCATGGTTTGTTTTGCAAGCCATGATTGTGGCCCGTTATTTTTCTGGTTGTGGAAGGAGTAAGGTTTTCCTGTTTCCTGAATGCGAAATTGTGCTTGCAGTGAGAACCCTGTCAGCAAAAAAAGAAAACAAAAAATCACTTGCCGTCTTTTCATGTGTTAATAATTGTTTTTTAGTAGTCACATGCCTGCATGCCGTAGTGGCATTTCGGCACACAGGCATGGAATCGCTAAGCCAATTATCACGCAATTAGGTGAAGAACACCTTAATGGCGATTTCATTGCAGGAAGTTACAAACTTTAGTTGAATCTGGTACCTTCGGATAAATATTGGATATGCCAGATGTATTTCGCTGCCCCTGGTGCCTTAAGTTTGATCAGTACATTCAATACCATGACCAGGAATGGGGCGTGCCGGTTCATGACGACCGTATTCATTTTGAGTTTTTAATTTTGGAAGGTGCACAGGCCGGCCTCAGCTGGTCTATGATCCTGAAGAAGCGCGAGGGCTATCGAAAAAACTTTGCTGAATTCGATCCGGTAAAAGTGGCACGCTTTACTGAAAAGAGAATTGAAAAAATTTTACAAGATCCGGGCATTGTGCGCAATAAATTAAAAGTGAATGCAGCAGTTAACAATGCCAAACGATTTCTGGAAGTTCAAAAAGAATTTGAAAGCTTTGATAATTACATCTGGCAATTTGTAGACAATAAACCCATTATAAATAAGTGGAAGACATTGAAACAAGTACCCGCAACCACAAAACAATCGGACGCACTGAGTAAAGATTTAATTCATCGTGGATTTAAGTTTGTGGGCAGCACAGTAATCTACGCACATATGCAAGCATGCGGGCTGGTGAATGATCATTTGATAGATTGTTTTCGGTATAAGAAAGTCTAAACTACAACAGGTACTTTACAAACGCATAGATACCTAATACCAATAACGTTAACCCCGGCACAAATTTTACATACCGATGATCCTTGACATAAGGGGCTAGTTTTTTAGCAAGAAATGTAAATAATACGAGCAAGATCATGACCCCTACCGAAGTACCAAACACATAACTGTGTATTAGAATCTGGGAAGAAAGATCAATCCAGTTTTGAGCTTTTAAAAAGGCTGTGATGCCAATCCAGAACGGAATCGCCATCGGATTTAAAATACTCAACACGATACCTCTTCGAAAACCGCTTTCATTGAATCGTACTGAGAACTCGCTGGGTTTACGGGCCGACCACAGTGTAAAGCCTCCCAACACAGTCATGACCACGGCCGTGATCAATTGAAAATTTTCAATGATTAACGGAGAAGAGGTTACCCAGTCTTCAAACACCACAGCTATCCAGGCATAGGGATATTCAATAATAGCCACCGCCAAAGAAAACCGCAGTGCCGTTTTGATTTTATACTCCATACCCAGTTGCAACACTGCCAGGTTGAGCGTGCCCGGAGGAATTGAGCCAATGAAACTAAAGACCAAGCCAATTAAAAAAACCTGTAGGATCATCATGGATTGGGTCGACTTAAATTTTTAACGCGTTTATAAATCTGCTTGCCTTCGTGAAAGGAAAGATAAGGAACTCCGCGCTCGTGATTTTCTCTACTTACACGATACAGGTTCCGCCAATGCGCGATCAAAAAGCTAATTGCCTTTGATAACGATGAGCCCGGTTGATAGATATGAGCCGGCTCGGCACCGCACCCATTCAATTCCATAATTTTTACAGTTCCGTTTTCCAAATCTTGCAGTGAAGAACAGCGTAGATCATAACGACCAAAATAAAATCCTTCGATCTGCTTGCTTAACGCATCAAAAGAATCGTTTAGTTTTTGAGTAATGAGGTGATTGCCATTCAAAAATGTTGTGCCTAAACAATGATTACCGATGGACACCAACTCAATCACTTGTTGACGGGGTATAATTTCCGTTAACCGATCTTTATATAAATGCCGAAGCGTTGCCCATTGAATTTTTGCACGGTCCATTTCAAGAATTAATTCTTTCAATGATTTTTTTCCGTCACCGGTAACGGATAAAAATTCTTTACCGGTGATGGATGTGACGCACCCGATTTGTTCTGAAGGATATCGCTGATAATACACACCAAACTCAAGCGGTAAATCCACCAATTCCTGAATCAAAAAATCGATTTTAATCTCAAACAAATATTTTTCAATATCCTGTTCGCTTGACACCTTACGTACCATCCACCCGCGCTCACCGATATCGGGTTTTAATATCACAGGCAAAGTTAAGCCGCCTTCCTGCATTGCCTTTGTGACACCGGTTACAGTAGCGGGAAGTTTTATGAGAACCGTTTTGGGTTTTACCGCATCCGGAACAAGTTTCAGCACTTCATATTTGGATTCGCCCATCATACCCCCCGTAAGGATAGACGGATTGGAAGCAGAAAAATAAAAAAGTGATCGCTCTTTTACAGCATAAAAAATCCACATGAAAATAATGGGCAACTGAATGATCCCGAAAGGCCAGTACTCCCACGATCTGAGCTTAATAAAAAAGTTGCTGCGAAAGATTTTCTGCACAGAATTTATGAATGTGCAAAAATAAGGAAAGAGAATTAGCGCGAAGCCATTTCCGTTTCTTTGTAACGGATAGTAGACACAGCCACGCCAAAGTCTGAAGGAAGGGTGACATACCCCGCTACTTCACGAATACCAATTTTCATAATGGCCATGTGATGCACGGCATGTTCAATGTTATAGGTAAGTTCACGCAGATAATTGGTATCAATGGTTACCACTTCATCATTGTCGGGCTGATAGCCGACTTCCAGTTTAAGTGCCTTGTCACCCTGATTGTTGGTTACAAAATCCTTAATCTGACTTATTGTATGTAACGCAATGTGTTTATCATTTTCCATGGTCTTGTTGTGAATGCGCTTGTCATAGTTCACAACACCTAATTCATATCCTTGCTCAAGGCAAATAAAAAATTCGAGGGTGTGCCGTAAATGCTGACCCACCGTGGCATTTAACGAAAGGGAAGTTTTGCGAAAATCTTCTTCCGTCATTTGGTTCACCACATCCGATAGTTGCGTAAGAATAGTTTTACCTGCGTGAGAAAGTTGTATCATAGTTTAATCAAACATAAGCCACTCCAAAGATATAGCAATTTCAAATTCATTTACGCGGAATGGGCGAACAAAGGATTTATTGGACGAATTTCTTCCAGTTTTGGTCCGCTTTGGCTTTTAGCGGCCCTTGATTTTTGTTCCAGTCGGTAAGCGTATTATTTCCCCAGAAATTATAAAACAGATAAAGCTTGCCATCGGTTATTTTATAAGTCTCGGGGTCAATTTTCACTTTCTCGCCCGTTTCGCCCATGGCATAGGCGCACCAGCCACCATAAGCAGGCTCGTACTTAGCGGGACTGGCTTTAAACCGGGTAACGTTGTTTGGATTAGCGAATAAATAGGTGACTCCCTTATACGAAACCTTCAACTCACTTTTGCCTTCCTGCGGTTTGTTATCGAAATAGCTTACCGGATCATACCCTTCCAGGGCAACCGTCTTCTTTAAATTAAAATTTTTAGCCCGCGTCTCCGTTTCCTGGGCTCTTCCGATTTGACTGATCGTGAGTAGGAGCAGGGTAAAGGCAAGTAGTTTTTTCATGTGTTGTTTAACGAACTATCAGCAAACGTAGTTTTTATAATCACGGTAGTTTGTCGTGTGCATTACAAAGAATCAATCAGGCATAAGGTCCTTTACATACTCCCAAACTATTTCAGGTTCATAGCCCTTGCCAATAACAAAACGGGCTACCTTATCACGCTTTTTAAAGGGGTTTTGCTCGCTGCTTTCAGCCGATTTTTTTTTGATCAGCACCTTCAAAGTTTGGGTGTAATCGGAAGGTTCAATTTCTTTCAGTCCGCGTTGAATACAGTTCTTTGTAAGACCCAAAAACTCCAGTTCATTTTTGATTTTGAGTTTGCCCCATTTCTTCATCCGAAATTTGCCTCCGGCATAGGCTTTGGCAAAGCGTTCTTCATTTAAAAATCCATCGGTAATTAGCTGCGACAAAATCTCTTCCACCTGGGAAGCATAAAGACCATACTCATAGAGTTTGTTTTTAACTTCCTTGTGCGACCGCTCCTGATAGGCGCAATAACGTTGAATTTTTGCGAGTGCTTCGGCAGGATTTAATCGCTTCTTTGCTTTGGGTTCTGAAAACGCATCACCTGAATCTTTTCGCTGGAAAGCTGGCATGCTCAAATATCCTGATACTAACTGCCAGAATCAAGTAGACTATTTAACCAGGCCTTTGTTTCTCAAAATGCTCAGTAAAAATTTGCGTTCGTTTTCAGTATTGAAAATTTTGTAAGGCAGGTGAATCAGTTGGGCTTTGTTGACAAACAAGAGAAAATAATCCTTTCCTATCTCTGCGCGTTTGATCTGATCCCACTTCATGGGCATGCCTTCGCGCGCATTGAGTTTCATTACAATTTGCTGACTGGTGATCTCGTAGCTAAACCGTTCAAACAACATCTTGCCTTGTTCCAGTTGGGTAACGCCATAAAACTGAATCCACCAGAACAGCAAATAAAGACCTGCCCCAAGGGCTGCCCCGATAAACCACCAAATGCTGGGTATCCACACAAAGCCAAGGCAGATAGCCACCACAATCAGGCTTACCCACCATTGTTGCTTTAAAATAGCCTTCAAAGCCATTTTTATATAGTCTTTCTTTTCCAGGCGATAGTTACGCGTCTTCACAATCATGGCACAGTTCCAATTTTTAAGGAGGGCAAAAATAAGGTGGAATTGCGGGATTTTCTAATCTGAAATCGAGTCCATAGATTTTCGGATTCTAATCAGTGAATCTGTGGCTAATGAGCTTACTAAAGTTATTTCTCCACCTTTAAACTTAAGTCAAGACTTTTTACGGAATGCGTTAGCGCTCCAATAGAAATATAATCCACCCCACATTCAGCAACAGCAAGCAAGTTGCTCTCAGTGATTCCTCCACTCGCTTCAGTTTTGAATTTTCCATCAATCAACTTCAGTGCCTGCTTCATATCCTCAATACTCATATTGTCGAGCATGATTACATCAATGCCCCCCACCGCTATTACTTCCTCCACTTCCTGCAGCGTGCGGGTTTCAACTTCTATTCTCAGGTCCTTCTTCTGTTCTTTCAAATATTTTTTGATATTCTCAATGGCAGCTCGGATGCCGCCTGCCATATCAATATGATTGTCTTTTAGCATCACCATATCATACAAGGCATACCGGTGATTCTTACCGCCTCCGATGGCTACCGCCCACTTTTCCATCAACCGGAAGTTAGGGGTGGTTTTCCGTGTGTCCATGAGTTGGGCCCTGGTGCCAGCAATCAATTTGCTTAGCTGGTTGGTGTACGTAGCAATGCCACTCATGCGTTGCATACAATTAAGTACAAGCCGCTCGGCTGACAGAATGGATTGTGCCGCCCCTTCCACAACAAATGCTATATCACCCTTGACAACCGGAAACCCTTCCTTCTTGAGAAATGTAATTGTGAGGCTTGGATCTACCTGATGAAAAATCTTCCCGGCAATTGTGAGCCCGGCAATGATACCTTCATCTTTAACCAGCAATTTTGCTTTGCTTATTTTAGCGGCCGGCACTGACCCCAACGTAGAATGATCTCCTTCGCCAAGATCTTCGGCTAATGCTTGTTTAATAAAATCATAAATGGCTTGATCAGTAAGGTAGGCAGGCACCATTATTCCTTCACAAAACTGATTTCGTGAATAAGATAAACATTGCCCGATTGCTTTACGCGGATGAGCACATTAAACTGATCGTTGTTGCTCTTGTAATTACCAATGGCATACTGTAGTCCGCTCTTGGAGGAACCTGTATGTTCTATGGTGAAGTCAGAAGCCGGATACTTTTTGAAAAAATCACGCAGCACGAATTCTGATTGCGCTTTACTATAAGTATTTACTTCACCTTCCAGGTTGATATCTACCGATTGATTCACATGTTTCACCAATTCTTTCGCGCTTCCAGCCTTCAGCGCGTCCTTCATAGGCGCAAAAATGTCGGCCTGAGCCCACACCAATTGCGAAATCAGGGCGAAAACAAATGTAAAAACCCACTTTTTGCTCTTCATAGCGGTTCAGGTTAAACCAAAATTATGCCATTATTGCGGTATCCAAAAATTTGTCAATCACTATTCGGAACCTAACATATGTTTTTAATGTCTGACAATGAAGACAAACATTAAAAGCGTTACAAATGCAGTTAATCACAGGTATATTTGGCGCCTCAAATTGAATTTTTTTTCTATGAAATGCCCATCCCGAACAAACCATGTTATGTTAACTAAGTATGGGCATTGCGTCTGACCTCAAACTAAAATTATAAACAGATGAATAAGAGAGTGTTGTTAATGATCCTGGATGGCTGGGGTATTGCGACAAACAAAAAAGTATCCGCAATCGATCATGCCCAGACGCCCTACATAAACGCTTTATACAAAAAGTATCCGCATAGTAAGCTGGAAGCTTCAGGCCTGGCTGTAGGTTTACCTGCCGGTCAAATGGGCAACTCTGAAGTGGGACACATGAATATTGGTGCAGGTCGGGTCGTTTATCAGGATCTGGTGCGTGTAAACAAAGCCGTTGACGAAAAAGAACTGGATACAAATCAGGTATTGTTAGATGCATTTAATTATGCCCAAAACAATAACAAATCCGTTCATCTGATTGGTCTGCTTTCCGATGGCGGGGTGCATTCACATATCGACCACCTGAAGGGCTTGTGTACGATTGCAAATAATCAAGGCCTTAAAAATGTCTTTATCCATGCGTTTATGGATGGACGGGATACGGACCCTAAAGGAGGTGTTGGTTACTTGCAGAATTTGAAAAGCCATCTGACAAAAACCACCGGGCAGATTGCCAGCATTGTGGGGCGTTATTACGCGATGGATCGGGACAAGCGTTGGGAGCGCGTAAAACTTGCATATGATGCGATGGTGCACGGCACCGGAGAAAAAACTGCAGATGTAATTCATGCTGTCGAACAATCCTATGCTGGGGGAGTAACGGATGAATTCATCAAACCTATTATTGCAGTTGACGCAAGTAATCAACCGATTGCTACCATCCAGAATGGTGATGTAGTGCTGTGCTTCAACTTTCGCACAGACCGTGGGCGGGAAATTACAATGGCGCTCACGCAACAGGATTTCCACGAGCAAAATATGTATAAGCTCAACCTGCATTATGTTACCCTCACCAACTATGACGATTCGTTTGTTGGTGTAAAAGTGATCTTCGATAAAGATAACCTGGCGAATACGCTGGGAGAAATTGTCTCCAAGGCTGGCAAGAAGCAAATCCGGATTGCCGAAACTGAAAAATATCCACATGTTACATTCTTTTTTTCCGGTGGCCGCGAAGATGTTTTTCCGGGTGAGTCAAGATTGATGTGTCCTTCTCCCAAAGTAGCAACCTATGATCTGCAACCTGAAATGAGTGCCCGTGATATCCGAGATAAAATAATTCCAGAACTGGAAAAGAAAAGTGCGGATTTCATTTGCTTGAATTTTGCCAATCCGGATATGGTGGGCCATACCGGTGTGTTTGAGGCCGCAGTGAAAGCAGTTGAAACGGTGGATCAGTGTAACGAGGCTGTTACTGAAACCGCACGAAAAAATGGATATGCTGTTATTATCATTGCTGATCATGGCAATGCTGATATGATGGTTAATGAGGATGGCACACCCAATACGGCCCATACTACTAACCTGGTTCCGTGCATTCTTGTGGACGATTCCTATTCGGGTAGGATTAAGGATGGCAAACTGGGCGACCTTGCACCGACCATTTTAACTTTAATGGGTATTGAAATTCCTAAAGAAATGACAGGCACGGTGTTGATTGATAACTAATGATAGGTAGAACTTCCTTTTTTGTTGGCTTGGTATTCGTTCTTGTCTCGTGTAATAAAACGAATCAGGTCTATGATAAACCCTATGTTGATTTTGATAGCCTGATAAACTCGCAGATAACATCACTGGTGCGCGCAAAATCTTCTTTGACAAAATCAGTATTGTTAGATGGAAAATCTGATCAATCAACTGTAACACTAGACAGTGCAATAGTCGCGCATGAACTCGATGTTTTCAGACAACTTGATTTCATCAACAAACCCCTTTACAGAAATGGTTATGAGGTTATCGATGGTGAAAAAGACACGCGAAGTAATCTTATAACAAGAAAATACAAGTCTAAAAATCCCTCTCCCATTCCCATCGTAATTTTCTATTATCACAATGATTTTTCTAACATAAAAAAAATAGAGTCGGTATATCAGGAAGATAATACACTCTATTCTACCAGGCGCGAACTTCTCCTTGAATTTGATGATGCCTCTGGCGCCCAATTGCTCACCCGCTATTCATTAAAAGGCATACAAAAAATGATCTTGAATGATACGGTAATGTTTTCGATTGAAGGGTCTTTCACTCCTGGTCGGCACTAATTCGATTTTTAATCCGTCTCTATCAAAATGGCCAAACGATCTGTTCTTAATGAAGGGGAAAAGCGTCCGCTTAACAAATCCGGAGTTCAAAAACTTCTGGGAATTTTTCGTTTTGTACTTCCCTATCGGTGGACGTTTATTTTGGGATTAGTTGCCTTGGCTCTTTCAAGCGGAACGTTGCTGGCCTTCCCTTATTTTGCCGGTAAACTATTAGATGTTGCCCAAGGCAAAAAAGATTTCTTCTTTACAAGTATCAATCAAATTGCTTTGGCGCTGATTGGTATTTTACTTATTCAAAGTGTTTTTTCTTTTATCCGGGTTTATACATTTACATTCGTGAGTGAGCGAACGCTGGCCGATCTGCGCCAGCATGTGTATACAAAAATTGTATGGCTGCCCCTTTCATTCTTTGACAGCCGCAGGGTGGGTGAACTCATCAGTCGAATTACTTCCGATGTAAGTACCCTGCAAGACACGTTTACTTTCACCTTAGCAGAATTGTTGCGACAACTCCTGGTGCTAGCGGTTGGCATTCCGGTTATTTTTATTCTCTATCCCAAGCTAACCATTTTCATGCTGCTCACATTTCCGGTGTTGGTTTTAGCCGCTCTTTTCTTTGGCAAATTCATTCGCAAACTGTCGAAGAAAACCCAAGATCAATTGGCCGGCTCCAATGTAATTGTGGAAGAAACGCTTCAATCCATTGCTGTGGTAAAATCATTTACCAATGAGATGTTCGAAGTACTTCGCTATAAAAAATCATTAAACGAAGTGGTGAAAACTGCTGTCTACGCTTCGCGTTACCGTGGATTGTTTATTTCGTTTACCATTGTAGCCCTGTTTGGAGGTATTGTAGCCGTAAGTTGGTATGGTGTGTTTCTTGTTCAATCGAAAGAGGCCGAAGTTGGCGAACTCTTTTCGTTCGTACTCTACACGGCTTTCATTGGCGGTTCAATTGCCGGGCTTGGTGATATCTATAGTCAATTGCAACGTTCGGTGGGTGCCTCCGAAAGAATTCTTGAAATCCTTGATCAACCGGATGAGCAATCGGAAACGAAGCATACTACAAAACTAAAAGGCAATATTGAGTTTGATGGGGTTTCGTTTTCTTATCCTACCCGTCAGGACGTTGTGGTATTAAAAAACATCAGCTTCAGAATAAAGCCAGGTGAAAAAGTAGCGCTTGTGGGACCGAGCGGCTCAGGCAAGTCTACTATCATTAATCTGTTAATGCGTTTTTATCCAGTAACAGCCGGACGTATTTGTGTGGATGAAATAGAAAGCCAGCAATACAATCTCTATGACTATCGTCACAATATTGGTATAGTGCCCCAAGAGGTAATTTTATTTGGCGGCACCATTCTCGAAAACATTGCTTATGGAAAACCTGGCGCCTCACCCGAGGAAATAAAAGAAGCTGCCATCAAAGCCAATGCGTGGGAGTTTATCGATAGTTTTCCGGAAAAGTTAGAAACCATTGTAGGCGACCGTGGTGTAAAACTTTCCGGTGGCCAACGACAGCGTGTGGCAATTGCCCGTGCTATATTAAAAGACCCAGCGATCCTGATCCTGGATGAAGCAACCAGTTCGCTGGATGCGCATTCGGAAAAATTAGTGCAGGAAGCTTTGGAAAAACTGATGGAAAACCGAACCACTGTGGTAATTGCACACCGGCTCAGTACCATTCGTAAAGTGGACCGGATTATGGTTATTAAAGAGGGTGAAATAGCCGAATCCGGATCACACAGTGAACTAACCGCACTCGATAATGGTATTTATAGTAACTTGCTAAAACTGCAATTAGAGGTGCGATGAAAAAGCACGAAGATCAAATTCTTAAAGACTTCAAACTGCGAACTACTACCAGTCGTTCCGCTATTCTTACTCTTTTCATGAAGAATTCTTTTGCGCTTTCTTATTCTGACATTGAGCATGAAATTGCCTCCACGTTCGACCGTGTAACTGTGTATCGCACTCTCAAAACATTTCTTGATAAAGGAGTGATTCATAAAGTGCTGGATGATGAAGGGAGTTTAAAATATGCCTTATGCAGCGAGCCATGCTCATCGCACGAACACCATCATGAACATGTTCACTTTAAATGTCAAAAGTGTGGTCAAACCAATTGTCTTGATGCGGTAACGATCCCTGAAGTGTTTTTGCCGGTGGGGTTTCGTGCTCACGAAATGAATTTACTTATACAAGGCACTTGCGATAAGTGTCAATAATGAATGATTCGTGTGGTTTCTTTTTCGGTTGGTGGTGCATAAAGACTAATGCCACCATGGTGGAATTGAATTAATTTGTAGATTTGGCGGCAAATTAAGTAGTGATTACCAGCCTCGAAAGGCAGATAATCACTTCTTTTTTGACCCTAAAAACCCTTGATAAGACATGTTATTGTTCACCTTGTTTGGATTTGATCTGAGAGATGAGTCTTTTCTGTACACCGTTTTCGGGATAATAATAGTTTCTTTTCTGCTGATTGACCTTGGGTTTTTTAACAAATCAGCCCATAAAATTTCAACCAAATCCGCACTCTACCAATCTATTTTCTGGGTAGTTATCAGCACCATTTTTGGATACCTGGTTTATAGGATGGGCCCTTTTGAGGCATTGGAGGGCGGCAAGATGACTTCGCTTTCTGGTTATGATGCCGCAGTACAATATTTCTCTGCTTACTTAACGGAATACGCGCTTTCAGTCGATAACATTTTTGTTATTCTCCTAATTCTAAAATTTTTTAAGGTCAAGGAAGAATATTTTCATAAGGTACTCTTCTGGGGTATTCTGGGAGCTGTATTCTTTCGGGGTATCTTCATTTTCGTTGGCGCGCTTCTTATTCATGAGTTTCATTGGATACTTTATATCTTCGGAGTATTCCTTATCTATTCTGGTATAAAAATTTATTTTGAAGACAGCGATGAAAAAATCGACCCTGAGAAAAATCCTATCCTGAAATTCTGCCGAAAGTATTTACCCATTACCAAAGATGAAATGGGCGGTAAGTTTATCGCCCGCGTTGATGGCAAAATAATGTTCACGCCTCTCTTTCTGGTAATCGTACTCATTGAGACTACCGATTTAATTTTTGCCGTGGACTCTATCCCTGCAGCATTTGCTATTACTACCAACGAATTTATTATTTATACCTCTAATATTTTTGCGGTGATGGGATTACGGGCAATGTTCTTCCTCCTGTCCGGCATTATCGACAAGTTTTACCTGCTTCAAAAAGGCCTGTCAATCATTTTGTTTTTTATTGGGGCCAAGATGTTGTTGGAAATTGGTCGGGGTGTTGACTTCCTGCCAGAAGTATTGACAGATATGCCACCCACCATCTCCTTCATTGTGATTCTGGTCACGCTTACCTTATCGATTGTATTTTCAGTCTTGATTCCTCGCAAAGACAAAGAATCGGATGAGTTGAAAGATTGACCGTGACTTATGCTACCTCTGCAAAGAAGTTGTTAGGCAATATTTTTAGCAAGATAGGTAATGTGAGAAATCGTTGAGGTAGCGAAATAATTACAAAGGTAGGTATTGTTTTTAGCGCCATGATCAGCAATTCCTGCATTCGTTGCTTTTCAACCTCAGCAAGTTCATGTGCCCGGGCCCTTCGCAACAACTCCATCAATTCTTTACTGTCCTGCACCTCCTTAAGTAGCCGGCTTTTGTGTGTGCCCGTTATCCGGGTCATTCGTTCAATAAACTGCTCACTTACCTGATTATAATCCTGCTTGTTCTGAAGGTAGTTTAGTTTATCCCAATACTCCAGCACAAATCCTTCTATAGCCAACATGCTATTCTCAAGATCTTCTTCATTAAATCCAAGATAGAGGCTCAACTGCTTAAGAAATTCCAGTTCCGTTTCTTCAACACGTTTGTCTGCCCAAATGGTAAGTATGGCTATTTCTAAAAAGTACTTTTTTAATATCCACGAATTATTGGTTGGCAAATTGATATCCTCAAGTTCAATTCCCTCGTCAAATATCTTTTTGGCCTCTCTCCTTTTGTCTTGTGGTAAATCGGTGCTTTGAAGAAAAAACTCCAATAGTCTTCGTTCCTCATACTCAATTTTTGAATTGGCATGAGCCGCACAAGCAATTATTTTAACAACCGAAAAGCGTAGCTCCTCCCGTTCATATTTAAAAAAGTCGGAAACGATGCGATCTGCATTGGTGTGAATCCATTGTCCGAAAATAAAAATGTCGAGAAAAAGTAAACTGTTATGAAAAAACTGCACCCAGAAATTAGTGTCAAACTCGGATGTGTATTCAATTCGTTTGTCCAGAATGCGCTCAGCCAATTCAAGAGGTGATTTCTTTCGGCCAAAAAGGGTTTTTGTTGGGGTGGCCAACTCGGGAAAAATATTGTTATAAAAATTACTTATGTTCTCAAGCGTTTTAAGAATTACACTGGATAGTTCATCAGGATTCTTAATGGATTTATTATGAAACAATAATGAACTGCTGATCAGACTTTCTGCCAACAATATCTTCATACGATCCTTTTCATCCCAGGCATCCGAATCTGGTAAATTATAAGCCCCCATGGGTTGACCATACATAAGGCCCGTAGGTTGAATAACACGGTAAAGAGAGTGTTCGGGATGCGAAGCGCGTTTGCTTTCGAGGGTGAGATCCCTTAGCAAATCTTTTCGAAAGTTTAGATATTCTTTAAGCCAACCCTTTTCTCCGGGATTCATGTAATGATTGAATATTGCGTGGAGAAATTTACGTCTTTTTTGTTACTCGTTTAACATTTATTCAATGTTCTTCCAACCCTTCTTTTCAATGGACCGAAAGGAATCCTCCACTTTCTTCTGAAGGCCCTTTTTAAAGGCATCGAGCTTTTTAGAGATTACCTTGTTTTCTGTGCCCAAAATTTGCGCAGCCAGAATGCCCGCATTTTTTGCTCCATTCAATGCTACTGTAGCAACCGGAACCCCCGAAGGCATTTGAAGTATGGATAATACAGAGTCCCAGCCATCGATGGAATTGGACGACTTAACAGGCACGCCAATTACTGGCAAGGATGTAAATGCGGCAACCATGCCAGGTAGATGAGCTGCACCACCTGCCCCAGCCACAATTACTTTTAACCCGCGCGAGCGGGCCGATGCTGCGTAGTCTGCCATGCGTTGCGGTGTGCGGTGTGCAGACACCACCGTTAATTCAAAGGGGATATTCATCGATTCTAAAAATTCAGCCGCCTCCTTCATAATCTTAAGATCGGACTGACTTCCCATAATGATACCAACCAGGGACTTCTTCATGCCTTAACTTTAAGTGTCTGTTTTACAAAATTGACTTTCTTTTTCAAACTTTCCAGATCGTGATCTACAATTGTTACATGCCCCATTTTACGAAATGGTTTGGTCAGCTTTTTTCCATATAGATGAACATGTGCGCCTACGATGTTCATTACATCCTCAAGGCCTTCATATTTTGCCATCCCTGAAAAACCTTCTTCACCCAAGAGATTTACCATAGCACTGGGCCTAATGATAGATGTATCTCCGGGAGATAAATTAAGGATGGCGCGTAAGTGTTGCTCATATTGGCTGGTCTCATTGCCTTCAATGGTTTGATGACCACTGTTATGAGGGCGCGGAGCAACTTCGTTAACTAATACTTCTCCATGGCGGGTTACAAACATTTCTACAGCCAGTAATCCAACCATTCCTAACTTTTCAATTACACTTCGTGCTATAGAGTCTGCTTGGGAAGCAATCGTGGGTTCCAGTTGTGCTGGCGAAAAAAGAAACTCAACCAAGTTGGCTTGCGGATGAAAAACCATTTCAACGACAGGGTAGGAAGAAAGTTCGCCACGTTCATTACGCGAAACGATAACCGAAATCTCCTTTTCAAAATCTATAAGGTGCTCCAGCAATCCAGGGGCATCAAATGCTTTTGATAGATCGGCTTCAGAACGAAGGATCTGAACACCCCGGCCATCGTAACCTTCCCGCCCCAGTTTATTTACTGCCGGTAAATAATTGATGCTCCTTTGTATATCTTCTTTATTCTCGACTAAAATAAATTCTGCGGTTGGAATTTGATTGTTCTTAAAAAATTCCTTCTGCTTTCTCTTATCTTGAATGAGATTCAGAATTTCAGGCTGTGGAAAGACTTTCTTTCCAGCACTTGCTAAATCTTCCAGAGCCTTTGTATTTACATTCTCAATTTCAATAGTAATCAGATCGCAAGTTTGCCCGAAATTCCATACAGTTTCATAATCAGTAAGTTTGCCATTTGTAAAATCAGCAAGTTGGCAGCACGGTGCTTGCGCATCGGGGTCCAAAACCTTGAAGTTGATATTCAGATCAATACCCGATTGAATGAGCATACGGCCTAATTGGCCGCCCCCCAGAATTCCCAATGTAAAATCTTGATAGAATGAGTTCGCCATGAGCAAACAGAAAAATCATTTGGTAACAGAAGCCCAAATGTGCTCAAAAAATTATTAATAATCAGTAATAGCCTGAGCGCGTTCTACTACATCATTAAATTCGATGCCTGCCGTTTTAATTGTGTAGAGTAGTAACCTGACTTCTTTTACATGTACCCGGCCATCAACTTCAGACATTTTGTAGAGGTGAACGAAAGCATTTAATTTCTCTTCTTCCGAACAATCATTGAGCAAGTCGATTCCTTCTTTATAAATCTCGCGCTCTGTCTTTCCGGCAATCTTTTCTTCAAATTCTCTAAAAACTGAGTCAGGTATTGACTCTTTGGCTTTGATTTTAGACAACGCCTCGTATTCTTTTTGATCGATTATACCATCTGAACTGATAAGCAGGTGGGCTATGTATAATAAACCTAATTGCGAATTATGGGTAGAATCCATTTAACATGTTATAGGCCGAAATATAGCAGAAAAATTAATTGAACTAACTCCGTTCAAATAAGCATGTAAGATTAAGATAAAGTTTGATAGATAATAAAAGCAGAAAGATAAGCGACCGCAGTCATGTAGACTAACTGAATCATGGGCCACTTCCAACTCTTTGTTTCTCTTTTCACCACAGCCAGTGTGCTCATACATTGCATAGCCAAAGTATAAAAAACCAGGAGCGAAAGTCCCACAGCCGGTGTATATCGGGGACCACCGGTTTCTGGATTAATTTCTGCCTTTAATCGTCCTTTAATTGTCTGTTCATCATCGGTGCTTCCAAGGCTATAAATGGTTGCAATTGTACTAACAAAAACCTCCCGGGCAGCAAAGGAAGTAACCAGGGCGATTCCAATCTTCCAGTCATATCCTAAAGGCTTAATGGCCGGTTCCAGTGTTTTACCAATAATACCTGCATAGGAATGTTCCAATTTGTATGCAGCTATCCGGCTTTCTAATTCATGTTCTGTAAGTGGCAGGTTGGTCGATTGTTCCAGAACAATTTGTTGAGCCCTATTCATTTTATCATCTGGTCCATAACTTGCGAGTACCCAGAGAATAACAGATATGGCCAGAATAATTTTACCTGCTTCAAATACAAATGATTTGGTTTTTTCAATGATGGTATAGCCCACATTTGCCCACTTGGGTTTACGGTAAGTCGGCATCTCCATAATCATGTAACTACGCTCTTGAGTTTTAATAATCAGCTTAAGCAGAAACGCAGAAAAAATAGCTGCAAAGAAACCAAGTAAATATAGAGCCATGAGAACTAAACCCTGATAGTTAAAAAATCCAAAGAGCTTAACATCGGGAATAATAAGTGCCACCAGGATAGTAAACACCGGCAACCGTGCGGAGCAACTCATAAACGGAGTGACAAAAATGGTAATGAGTCTGTCCTTCCAATTTTCAATAGTGCGTGTAGCCATAATGGCGGGTATAGCACAGGCCATTCCGGATATAAGAGGCACTACACTTTTGCCACTCAATCCAAATTGACGCATGATTTTATCCATCAAAAAAACTACCCGCGCCATGTAGCCGCTTTCTTCAAGCACTGAAATGCAGGCAAAAAGAATTGCGATTTGAGGTATAAAAATGAGAATGCCTCCAATGCCTGGAACAATTCCTTGTGTGATTAAATCAAAGAAAGGGCCCTCGGGGAAAAATTCAGCCAGTGAATTGCTTAAGCTGGCAAACGAACTATCAATAAAATCCATGGGGATTTGAGCCCACGCAAAAATGGATTGAAAAATCAGAAACAATACGGTAAAGAAAATTAAGTATCCCCACACTTTGTGAGTAAGAACCTTATCAATCCGATACGAAAATTTCTTCCATTCCGGATCAGAAGTTTTAAGTATAACTTTATTTAACAGATCCTGGATAAATCCATACCGCATTACAGTTTCTGCCCCCTGGTATTTATGGGGAAAAAATTGTCCAGCCTTGGCTTGTGCGAAAATGTATTCGCGATCTTCCTTACTTAAAAAGATAAGATTATCAGTCTGCTGTAAAAATTGATAGGCTTCGTATTCGGTGGCCAGGTTAAACCGATCTTTAATAGTACCAACCAGCGACTTTATTTCATTGCCAATCTGAAAAACAGATTTGCGTGAAGGGTTAAAGGAATCAGCTATAACTTTTTTTAATTCCTGAATTCCTTGGCCCGTTCGCGCATTAATCATTACTACCGGCAAGTCCAATGATGATGATAGCTCTTGGATGTCTATGCTCTGCCCAGACTGCGCTGCCAGATCCATCATGTTTAGGGCGAGCACAGTCGGCAATCGTAAATCAATCAATTGCGTGAGCAAGAGCATACAATTTTTTAAGTTAGTAGCATCGGCTACCAACACAACATAATCCGGATAATACGTTCCTTTTTTGTCGGCTATAATTTCGGCTACAATCTTTTCATCGAGTGTGCGGGGATAGAGACTATAGATTCCCGGCAAGTCAATAATTTCTGCCTGCTGACTATCATTGAGCTGACATACACCCGTGCGTTTGTCAACTGTTATCCCCGGGAAGTTTCCGATTTTTTGATTGAGGCCTGTGAGTTGATTGAACAACGAAGATTTCCCCGAGTTGGGCTTTCCTGCAAGGGCAATCTTTATCCTTTCTGCCATTATTAGTTTAAAATAATAATGGTGGAGGCTTCATTAATTCGGAGTGATAGATCATAGCCGGAAACACTCACGCAAACTGGATCCCCAAAAGGAGCTTTGAAATTGAAACGAACAGCCGTGCCAGGCAAAAACCCCATCTCCAATAACTTAACAGAAAAAATATCATCTGAAAAGCCCGAAATTACAGCCGTTTCGCCTGGTTTCATGTCAGCCACGCTCTTTGTGCGTTCCACTTCTTATTTAGATTAATTTTAAACAGTGCGAATATAGGTTTACAGGGAGAGTTAAACAATGATTATCTTCGGTGATGAAAAAGAAAGTTATTAAGCCAAAGAAGGCAAAAAAGCTTGAAGAGAAGCCTTCGGTAGTACCTCTGCCGAAAGAGCATGAGGATCGTTTTGACTTTGGTGGACTGCCGGAAATTAATTTGAAAAAGAATCTGGGCTGCGGGTGATTCAGAATAGAATGCAAACTATCACGTTATGAAAAAACTAATCTTCAAAACACTCGCAAAAGTTAACAAAGTGATTATGCCACGCTTTAGTCAGCGAGATATTACACGGCTCTCAAAATTTGAAAAAGGATTAGTTGCTTATCGATATTGGGTTACACTCAATGCCCTGGATTAGGATATTTTCATTAAAAACTTTCTGCAAAAAATACACGCTTTACCCTCTCACTTGTATGTGTTAAAATTTCATACGGAATAGTTTGTATGGAAGAAGCTACTTCTTGAATAGGAAGACCTTCTCCGAAAATAGTTACATCATCACCTACCCGGGCTACAATTCCGGTGATGTCAATCATCGTCATATCCATGCAAACATTTCCAAAAACCGGGGCAAGTTTTCCGTTCACTAAAACATGACCCACCCCGCGACTAAAACTTCTGCTAAAGCCATCGGCATAACCAATAGCGATTGTTGCGATCGTTCTCTCACGATCAGATTTTCCCCTACGGCCATAGCCTACCGTTTCGCCAACATCGATTTTTTTTATTTGCGAGATAACCGTCTTAAAGGTAGCAACAGGTTGAAGTTGGTTGAATTCATCAGCCGTTGGATTAACACCATACAGGCCAATTCCCAATCTCACCATTTCCATTTGATATTGCGGCAAACGTAAAATACCGGGCGAGTTTAAGATATGACGGATGGGTTTAATAGCTAACTCGTTTGCAATTTTTCTATACGCATTCATGTATAACTCATATTGCTGTGTTGAATAATTATCATGCTGTTGTTCGTCTGCCCCAGCCAGATGCGTGAAAATGCTCGCAACGCTTATATTTTTATTGGCCTTAAGAACCTGGATTACCTCAACTATATCCTCCTCCTCCACGCCAAGGCGATGCATGCCTGTTTCTAGTTCCAGATGTATGACGCACGGTCTCCCTTGTAAAAAGTTAACCCATGAATGAAGCAGCGTAATGCTGTACATAACGGGCTCGAGTTTATGAGCTATTAGCGCACCATAACTTTCCTCGGTTGGGTTCATCACCATGATGGGAAGTGTAATCTGATTTTTTCTCAATTCTACTCCTTCATCTGCATAGGCAACTCCTAAATAATCTACCCGATGATATTGTAATAAGTTAGCCACTTCTTCGCTTCCACTTCCATAGGCAAAGGCTTTCACCATGGCCATGATTTTAACGCCAGGATTTAATCTGGATTTAAAAAAATTGAGATTGTGAACCATTTTATTCAGGTCTATCTCCATGCGGGTGCCATGTATCTTCCGTTGCAGTTGATTCACAATCTTTTCAAAGTGAAAAGATCGGGCTCCCTTCACTAAAATGATTTCGTTATTGAATTCATCCCATGTCGTCTTCGCCAAAGCTTCTTCGGTGCTCTTGTAAAACTGAATTTGAAAAGGTAGATCCTTAAACAGCACTTGTTGCTGATACAAAAGAGGGCCAATACCGAATAGCTTTTGAATGCCACTATTGGAAATAATCTCAATTATCCGAAGTGGCAACGCATCATTGCCGAGACCCGTTTGCAATACGTCTGACAGAATTAATGTCTTCTTCTTTTTTTGAACACTGCCTAAAAAATCAAGACTGATTTGCAGTCCTCCAAGATCATTGTTGTAACTATCGTCTATGATCTGGCAATTATTTATTCCTTGCTTCAGTTCCAATCGCATGGGCACCGAATACAAAAGTTGAATTCGTTCCTGAATGACTTGCGGAGAGTACTTCAGGTGCAACATCAACACCACACAATGCAATGCATTCTCTACTGAGGCTTTATCGACAAATGGAAGTATTAACGTTAATTCATTCTTACCACTTCGTATATTAACGTTATTGCCTTGCTGGTTAATCTGATAATCTGCTTCAGAAGAAAAACCCCACGAGATGGTTGGGATTTTTGTTTTACGAACTTCCCTGGCTATAACTTCGTGATCCGAACAATAGACAAGCTTCTCAACGTTCGAAAATAGTTTTAGCTTTTCCCAGGCCTTCTCTTGTGAATCAGAAAAACCCTCATCATGTGCGCTACCCAGATTTGAAAAAATTCCAATGGATGGCTGGATTACTTTCGCAAGATTTTCCATTTCCCCAGGTCGGGAAATACCAGCTTCAAAAATTCCAAGTTGATGATGAGCTTGCATCTGCCAAATAGAAAGTGGCACCCCTATTTGCGAGTTATAACTACCCGGGTTTTTTACGATTTTATAATCGGGTGATAGGAGTTGAAAGAGCCATTCTTTAATAATGGTTTTACCATTGCTACCTGTAATGCCAATAATTGGAATGGAAAAATTTGATCTATGGGTTGTAACGATTGCTTGCAATGCTGACTTTGATGAGACAACCTGAATAAAATTTCCTTCCGGGTACTGAGAAAACACCACCGGTTTCTCAATAACAAACTGACGGATGCCAGCATTATATAAATCTGAAATATACTGATGACCGTCATGACGCTCTCCGGAAATGGCAAAAAACAATGCATGCTCTGAAAGTAATATTTTTCTACTATCAATGATCAGATCGCGGACCTCCCTCTCTTTGTGTTGTTGAAGAATTTGGCCCTGACATATAGATGCCAATGATGAGAATAAAATCATGTTAAAATAGTCTGGCTCCGTTAGGAACTGCTTTATCAATTTTCGTTAAAACAACCCGATTAAACTCGTCTGGAAAACCGGTTACTAACACCTCTGAGATGAAATTTGCAATTTGCCTCGGATTAAAGTTTATCACCCCCACCACCTGACGACCTGGTAAGGAATCCAGCGAATATAAATCCGTAATCTGCGCGCTGGATTTTCGAACCCCCAATTCCGGTCCAAAATCAATCCAAAGCTTGAAAGCAGGCTTTTTAGCCTCAGAAAAAGCCTCCGCCCGGATAATTGTTCCTGCTCTACAGTCAATTTTATTAAAGTCCTCTAAGTTGATCATTATCAAAAAATTATTATTTTGCGTAGCTAATCCCGAAGGTAAACCGTTGAATTATAAGTCTTGAATAGATGACGATAAACTTTTCACGATTACTGGTGCTTGTTTCAATCATTCTTACTGCAACTGCTTTTAACTCAGTTTTTGCGCAAGAAGGGTCACCAAATAATGAAATCCCGGAATTGAGCCCCCCCATCTTTACAGATCCTACATTACGGGAAGAAAAACCTCTGCTTTACGAACCCGAAGGAAAATCCAATAATTCAAAAGAACAAACCATTATTCCAGCGCCCACAAAGGCAAAAGTAAAGTCGCCTGAACCAACCAAAACTCCTGCTTCCAAAACAGAAGAGGATGCCCTTTCCTTCAATTTTCTTTATTACATAATTCAAAAATTTAAGATTTCCGACATCGTGGATCAGTAAGACCTGGTCTTCATACACATGGCATGTGATTATTTTTCACTAATTTTGCAACTTTGTTGCAAAATTGAAAAAGTACCTTTTTCTTCTTCATATCCTTGGTTATTCGCTTGTAGCCCCGGGCCAGCAGCAGGAAAACTGTAATCTTAGTTTGCGTGGTCAGGTATTGGATGATGGTGGTAAAAGTTTACCTGGAGCTACACTCTTCATTCGGGAATTAAAATTGGGTGTTGTGACTGATGTAGACGGAAATTTTTCGTTCTCTGATCTATGTCCAAAAAGTTATGTTTTTGAAATCCAGTTTCTTGGCTTTGAAAGCCTGGAGAAGAAGATTCGGCTTACGAAATCTGATGAAATAAATTTTCAACTAACATCAGAAAATAAACTATTGCAAGAAGTTGTTGTTTCCGATCATCACCAGATTGTGAATAAAACAAATACTTTTTCTACGCTCACCTCAGGATCATTAGAAGAGGTAAAAGGTAAATCCTTAGGCGAAACCCTACAAGGCTTAACGGGTGTCAATTCAATCCAGACCGGACCGGCTATTTTCAAGCCGGTAATTCATGGTGTCCATAGCCAACGGATTTTGATTTTGAACAATGGAATTCGACAGGAAGGACAACAGTGGGGCGCTGAGCATGCTCCTGAAATTGATCCGTTTATAGCCAACAACATTGTTGTGATTAAGGATGCGGGTGCAATTAAGTATGGAACGGATGCGATGGGTGGAGTTATCATAATTACTCCAGCAGATTTGCCAACTGATCAAAAACTTGGTGGTGAATTTCATCTGATTGGAAATACCAATGGAAGAGCTGGAATCGTTTCGGGACTGTTGGAGGGAGGAGTTAAAAATCTGAAAGGTTGGGGATGGCGTGTTCAGGGAACGGGAAAAAAATCAGGAGACTCACAGGCAGCAGATTATAATTTATCCAACACCGGATTTCAGGAATTGAATTACTCTGCTTCTGCTGGCTATCACGAGGAAACAAAAGGAATAGAGATTTTCTATAGCCACTTCAATTCCACCATTGGCATTTTGCGCGGCTCTGCAATTAATAGCACCGAAGATCTTGCCAACGCGATGGAAATCGAACCACCACAATACACAGAAGACTTTACCTATGCGATTAATCAGCCACGCCAGGAAGTAAAGCATGATTTATTCAAGTTAAATGCTCATAGTAGAAAAGGGAACAATCTTTTCAACATTCAATATGGTTTACAGATTAACAAACGACAAGAATATGATTTGCGGAGAGGAACATTAAAAGAAATCCCCGCTCTCGGTTATCTATTGTATACACAAACACTCGATGGGGATTGGGAAATATCATTAAACGAAAATCATTCCCGATGCGTAGGCGTGAATGGTATGTGGCAAGACAATAACAAAATTGATGGCACACAAACTATACCCTTTATACCCAACTTCACCAACTATTCTGCCGGACTCTATTGGGTTGAGAAGCACTCTACAAAAAAGTGGGATTTGGATTTTGGTGCCCGCTACGATTTCCGATACGCAAGCGTAGTTGGCTTTGACTTTCGCAATGAACTTTACCGATCTCAATTTTCATTCAATAATGCAAGTGGCACGGTGGGTGGCACGTATAAAATTAATCAGAGCTCTTCATTTACATCTAACCTTGGTAGCACTTGGCGCCCCCCCAATGTTGCCGAATTGTATAGTTTGGGTACACACCAAAGCGCAGCCGCAATAGAATATGGTCTCTTATTAGATGAAGTAACGAATGAAGTGCTCGATATTGATGATGTGAATTTTAAAACCGAACAAGCTTTAAAATGGGTAAACACCTATCGCATCCAAAAGGGAAAGTTGAATATGGATCTTTCCGGATACATAAATTATATTTTTAATTACATATACTTAAAACCAAAAGGAGTCACACAAAATACAAGAGGGGTGTTTCCATACTTTCGATACACCCAGACAGACGCTTCATTTGTGGGGGCCGATCTTTCTTTGCAATATGCTCTTTCCAATTCCCTGGCTATAGGCTCGAAAGTTTCCCTGCTCCGGGCAGCGGATCAAACTCAAAATGATTATTTAATTTTTATTCCGGCCAACCGGTATGAAGTTTCATTGCGATATGAAAAAGAAAGAATGGGAAGCTGGGGTAATTTTTATACCGAAGTCAAAGCAAAATATGTCGCCACTCAAACCAGGGCTCCTCGTGTAGTCCCTATTCAGGATATCATTGATGCCTATGAGCAAGGCATCGATTTGATCGGGGAAGATTCAGAAAATTTTGATTTTGTAGCGGCCCCGGCCGGCTATATGCTCGTTACATTTAATACCGGAATCTCCAAAACACTTAATGATTCTAAATTTGATTTTCGCCTATCCATTGATAATTTGACGAACACCTCCTACCGCGAATACACCAACCGCATGCGTTATTATGCTGATGACCTGGGTTACAATATTTCGTTAGCCTTAAAGTATAGTTTTTAAGTTGGCGAATGGATTGCATTTGGAATAATCAATGTGTATGTTTGCAACATTGTTGCATTTAATAGTGAATCTATGAAAACAGCCCTCAAACATTTAAGTCTATTATCCTTGATTGGTGTGATTACAATTTTTAGTGGTTGCAAGGATGATGATCCGGAGCCTGAGAACATCCAGGAACTGATCACCAAAGTCGTGCTGCGTTTTACCCCAGCAGGTGGTGCCTCTGTAATTGCTACTGCAACCGACCCGGATGGTGAGGGTTCACAAAACCTTGAGATTGATGGGCCCATAAATCTGACTGCAGGAACCACATATACGCTTACTGTCGAATTGATAAATGGTCTTTACGATGAGGGCGAAGAAGGATATGATATTACGGAAGAAGTGCGAGAAGAGGGTGATGAGCATCAGTTATTCTTTAGTTGGACAGAGGGCACCTTTTCATCACCGGCCGGAGCAGGAAACATCAATACTTCTGGATTGGTAAATTATGATGATGAAGACACAAATGCTAGGCCGATTGGTCTAACCACCAACTGGACCACCTCAGCGACAACCCGGACGCAACAAACTTTCAGAATTCTCCTGAAGCACCAACCCGAAATAAAATCCAATTCTTCTACTGCTGTTGATGGAGAAACCGATCTTGATATTACCTTCTTTCCGCTGAACATAAATTGATGAATTTGCCTTTAAACTAAAATCCCGGCTCATCACCGGGGTTTTTTTAATTGCTCTTCACCAGAAATTGTTCAAGGTCTTTCAGTTTAAGAATTCCTTCATAATAAGCTTTGCCAAAGATTACTGCAAAAATCCCCATATCATTCAGGCGTTTGATATCATCTACGCCACGAACCCCACCACTGGCAAGAACTTTCAGATCAGGAAAATTATCGATGATGTCCTGGTAAAAGGAAAAGGCAGGACCTTCCAATACACCATCACGAGATACATCTGTGGATTTAACGTACTTCAACCCACGATCATAAAAATATTGCAGATGATCGAATAAGGTAATTTCCGATTTCTTCAACCAGCCGCGAAAGGCAATGTGTTTTGATTCGATATCGGTTACATCGGCCCCGAGTGTCATCTTCTCACGACCGTAAGAAATAATCCAGGAGGCAAATAATTCGGGATTGGTAACCGCAATACTGGAAGCAGTGATATACGATGCCCCAAACTCATATACTTTGCCTATATCCCCATCCGTACAGATTCCGCCAGTAAAATCTACCTTGAGTTCGGTGTGACCGGCAATCGCCTCCAAGACGTGATAATTTTTTGGGCTTCCGCGTTCGGCTCCATCTAAATCAACCAGATGAACGACTTCAATACCATGATCTTCAAAACGCTTGGCTAAATCGAGTGGGTTTTCATCGTAAGCCTTCTCGCTGGAAGGATCGCCCTTTCTCATCTTTACCACTTTTCCCTTGCGAATTGCTATGGAGGGAATTACTTGTATCATCTTCGTTTTATTAGTACAGCTTAAGTGTCAAAGATACCAAGGGATTGGGAAACATTAATGAAAAAATTGGCTTCGTTGCGCGTCTATTTAATCGTAAAGGGGGCTGAAACAAGGGTCTTATCCCACATTAGAATCAATTCCATTTCCTCACCCAATTTTTCAATAGAAATTGTAAACTGCTCAAAATCTTTGTTCTGCAAAACAGACGGAACATCAAAAGTCAGAGCATCCTTGGCTGGATCGCGATTGGCCAACCCATTAAAATCAACACCCCATTGGCCCGTTTCCACATTGAAGATTATAGTCCATGTCTGCTCACCGGGAATTGTCCATAAACTGTACTTTCCTGCTTTCAGGGTTTGTTCTCCAAATATTAAATCCTTATTGGTCTCAAAAATTGTAGCCTCATTGGCACCCGTTCTCCACACTTCTCCATAGGGCTCTAAACCACCAAAAATGACTCTTCCCTTTTTATAAGGTCTGCAGTACAAAACGGCTATTTTCACGTCTCCCTCTTCAAGCGCAGTTCGCTCAAGGGGACTCGCCTTCTTGGTGTGAACTTTCATGTAGTAGGTGAGGCCACCAAGAATAAGTACTAAAATGATGCCCAGAACAAGAAGAAATTTCTTCATGAGAATCTCAGTTTTTTATGATTCGCTAACTACCCTGACCCAAATAAGTTTACGAGATTACAATTTTTAAGGCTGAATTTGCAAATAATCTGGTTGGTTGGTCTAAATTTGTTCTTCATAAAATTTATACCATGTCAGTTTTTGGTGTTGTCATTGCCCTCTTCATTCTTGCCATTGTATCTGTTTGGGCATTTCCCAACAAAAAAGTTAGCGATAACGAGCACGACATTAAGCATTAACAGTATTTCTGCTTTTGCAACATGAATGTCTGCATCTTTTGTGGATCGGGGTCAGGCAATAATCCTGTTTATGCTGAGGCTGCAAGAGAAATTGGCTCGCTTCTGAGCAGTTCAAAATCTACACTTATCTATGGCGGTGGCAATATTGGCCTGATGGGCATTATTGCAGATCAGGTTCTCTCTCTCGGAGGTAAAGTAATTGGCATTATTCCCGATTTTTTGATGAAGAAGGAGGTTGGCCATACTGGACTCACTCAGCTTGAGGTTGTTGGCAGTATGCACGAACGGAAAAGACGCATGGCTGATCTAGCCGATGTTTTCATTGCATTGCCTGGTGGCTGGGGCACATTGGATGAACTCGCTGAAATCCTAACCTGGAAACAACTGGGACTTATAAACGCTTCCGTGGGCATCCTCAACACCCATCATTACTTCGATACTCTGCTGTCACAGATGCAAACCATGGAAACAGAGGGTTTTCTAAGTATCAAAAATTTACGCGAGCTTAAAATTGATGATAATCCTTCCCGCCTGCTCATCCAACTAGGGGTAATTACCGTTTAGCAAACAAGGGTGGTAAAAAAATTGTTAGCTTTAAAAGGAGGCAATTTCTTGCTCATGTTTTTACGCAGTTTTTTGATATCGATTGGGTTGGTTCTGCTGGCAGAATTGGGTCAGGCCCAGGTACTGGGATTCACATTGCCGCCCGGTAAAACCAGGGTTCAATTTCCAATAGAGGTTTATAATAACCTCGTGGTTGTTCCTATGATCCTTAACGGCCAGTTACCTTTAAAATTTATTTTAGATACCGGTGTGCGCACTTCTATACTTACGGAGCGAGCCTACAGCGATATCCTGAATCTTCAATATTCAAGAAAATATACAATTGCAGGGCCCGGTGGCGAAAAATTGGTGGACGCTTATGTAACCAACAATGTTTCTTTGGATATGCCCGGAGTGCAAGGACGTGGCCATGCCATGTTGGTTCTTGATCAGGATTATCTTGAACTCAGAAACTACCTCGGAACGGATGTCCACGGTATATTAGGATACGAGTTATTCAGCCGGTTTATCATTAAGGTTGATTATGAAAGAAAGACGCTTACGCTTATGTTGCCGGAGCGATTTCACGAGAAAAGAAAGTATCAATGGTTGCCCATTCAAATAGAGGACACCAAACCCTATATGACGGTTAACCTCCAAATGAATGATACCACATCTGTCAGTGCCAAACTGTTGGTGGATAGTGGTGCCAGTCATGGAATTTTTCTAGAAACAAGTTCTAATCCAAAAATCCAGGTGCCTCAACCAAACGTTGTCAGCATCATTGGCCGAGGTTTGGGGGGTGTGATCTACGGGCAAATCGGAAAAATAAATTCGATTAAGCTAGGCAAATATGAAATACCCAATGTGATTACAAATTTTCCCGATCCTAATACCTACATGGATACCCTTAAAACAAGCAGAACAGTTTTCCGAAATGGATCTATTGGTGGAGAAATTCTTAATCGCTTTACCGTGATCTATAATTTTCCTGGTGAGAAGATTTACCTCAAGAAAAACAGCAATTACAAAAAAGAATTCTATTTCAACCTGAGTGGACTAACCATACGCGCAAAAGGTGCCCGACTCAAGAATTTTGAAATCACAGACATTCGCGAAAATTCAGCAGCCTATAGAGCAGATTTAAATGTGGGTGATCGAATTATTAGTGTCAACGGAGTAAGCGCCTCGGAGCTTGAACTCAATACTGTAAACGGATTTCTCAATTCAAAACCCGGCCGAAAGATTAGTTTGATGATTGAACGAAATAGTGTGAAGATCAGGAAAGAATTTCGTCTTGAAGACCCGCTTTAATCAGGGTTTTAGAATTCTCATCACTTGTCCTTTCCGCCTCGCATAAGCCTGCTGCAAATACAATTGAGTCTTTTTAAATTTCAATGAATTTTTTAAGGCTGTGTACAGCGATTCTCCGGTAAGTGTCTTTTTCAATACATAATTCATAACACCCGTATTGAGGGCTTCTGCATAATTGGAATTTTTTAATACCGTAATCGGGATGTCTTTTGTCTTCCGATTTTTAAGTAAGGCCTGCACAGCCAATTGCAATTCCATGCGGCCAATGTTATCATCAATCACAATAAAATTCGGGCGAAAATGAGCCAACCGATCCAGTATACTTGTAAGATCAAATGCGATTTCAGTGATTATTTTATGCTCCCGAATTTTCATCAGGCTTTCAAACGTATGGCTTAAATCGATCGGATTATTACCTACGACCAATACATTTAACACGGCCTCTTCATTGATAATGTTTTTCATAACCATTTGTATTCCACTAAAACGTTTAAACGATAAAAATAGATTGCCGGATTTGTTGTTAATTTAATTTTTGTGCGTGCATGTTTAGAAATAGATCAGTTTTTAGGATTTTAATTAAACAAAGTTGAATTCTGTAATCATTGTCGGGGGTGGGTTAGCTGGGCTTGTCAGCGCCAACTATCTCGCAGAAATGGGAGTTGCGGTTACGTTGATCGAAAAAAAGAGTTATCCCTTCCATCGGGTATGTGGCGAATACATCTCAAACGAGACTATTCCCTTTCTGAAGTCGAGGGGGCTATTTCCTGAGGAATTTGATCCCCCGGGTATTAATCGCTTTCAACTTACTTCCGTGAATGGTCGTGCTGCGTTGCTGCCCCTTGACCTGGGTGGCTTTGGAATCAGTCGTTATACGTTAGATCATTTTTTGTATGAGAAGGCAAAAAACCGTGGCGTTACTTTTCATTTGAATACCGAAGTAGAAAGCATAAACTTTGATGCCGATCAGTTTTTGGTTAAGACAAATGAGTTCTCTCTTTTAGCTAAAATAGTAATTGGTTCTTTCGGGAAACGATCAAAGCTTGATGTGTCTATGAAGAGAACGTTCATGCAAAAACGTTCGCCTTATGCTGGAGTTAAATACCATATCCGCACAGATCATCCTGCTGATCTTATTTCATTGCACAATTTTAAAAATGGATATTGTGGCCTCAGCCGGATAGAGGATGCAAAATATACATTGTGTTACCTTACACACCGAGACAATTTAAAAATACATGGCAATATTAAGTCGATGGAGGAGGCCGTATTATTCAAAAATCCATTTCTTAAATCTGTATTTCAGAATTCAGAGTTTTTATATGAACGTCCCGAGGTAATCAACGAAATTTCCTTCGCAACAAAAACACCCATAGAAAATCATGTGTTGATGGCCGGAGATGCAGCGGGTATGATCACCCCGCTTTGTGGCAACGGCATGGCGCTCGCCATTCATGCTGCCAAAATTGTTAGCGAACTGGTGAAAGAATATATTGGTGGAAAACTAACACGCGAACAACTCGAAATTAACTATTCAAAAAAATGGACTGCACTTTTTGCTAACAGACTTTGGGCGGGTAGACAAATTCAGCGGTTGTTTGGTGATGACTGGACCAGTAACATGGCTGTTAACCTGATGCGTACATCAAAGCCGGTTGCAGAATTGATTATCCGCAAAACACACGGAGTTTCATTTTAAACCATCCCCATATCAGTATGGCCTTTCACCCTAAAAATAGGTAGCAAAAAAGACATAGTATCTATCTTCGCGCAACCTTAACCCATCAACCTATGAAACGCGAACAGTTTTTAAAATCTCTTGGTCTTTTAACCCTTGGCGGAATGAGTGCATCATCTATCCTTGCTTCGTGTTCAGGCAAACCTGCCGAAGGCACCAAAGAATTATTTTTTAAGATCTCATTGGCTGAGTGGTCGTTGCATAAAGCCTTATTCGCAAAAGAATTTGACAACCTGGAGTTTCCCGCCAAAGCCAAAAATGAATTTGGCATAAGTGCAGTTGAGTATGTGAATCAATTTTTTATGGATAAGGCAAAAGATACAGCTTACTTAACTGAATTGAAGAAAAGAGCCGATGATGTGGGCGTTACGAATGTGTTGATTATGTGTGATGGAGAAGGAGAAATGGCGAACCTGGATGAGGCAAAAAGAACAGAGGCTGTTGAAAATCATTACAAATGGGTGGATGCGGCAAAATTTTTGGGTTGTACCTCTATACGGGTTAATTGTTTTGGCATCGGCACCGCGGAAGAAGTAGCTAAAGCAGGGGCCGATGGTTTGCGTAAGCTAAGTGAGTACGCGCAACCCGTTGGCATCAATGTTATTGTTGAGAATCATGGTGGGTATTCTTCCAATGGTCAATGGTTGAGCAATGTTATGAAAGAAGTGGGGATGGCGAATTGTGGCACTCTCCCTGATTTCGGAAATTTTTGTACCAAAAGAGAAAGCGGTCATGAGTGGGAATCTAAGTGTATCGAAGAATATGATCGTTATGCGGGCGTTAGTGAAATGATGCCTTTTGCAAAAGGAGTAAGCGCCAAGGCGAATAATTTTGATGAGCAAGGAAATTGTGTTGAAACAGATTACCTAAAAATGCTTCCGATTGTAAAGGCTGCCGGCTATTCGGGTCATATTGGTATTGAGTATGAAGGCTCGGTATTAAGTGAGGCCGAAGGAATTAAAGCCACAAAACTACTGCTTGAACACGTTGGTCTTTCGATAAGCTAATCCGGTTTCACAACTGCAAAATATGACTGTTCTCTAAAAAGAACCAGACAAAAAATCCATTGAGACAAAGAGCAGAAAGAAAATTAAGCCACATGGTATTTGAAAAGTTTGCTTTGGCGGGGTCGTTCCAAACTCTGTAAAACCAGATCAGAAAAAAAACAACCACCGGAAAAAGTGAAAGCAAAAAAACTTCTCCATACCACAATGAATAAAATGTATAGAAATAACCTACATAACCAGCGGCCGCTATTGTAAATACAATCAGTACAAACAGAAATGTGCCCCGAACGCCCAACATCAAACTGATGGTTTTATCGCCCCGAGCAGCATCTTCTTCATGTTGATAAATTTGTGTCATGGGATAGGTGCCCAACAAAATAACACTGGATAACAAGGCAGGAATGAGCACACGGGCATTGGCAAGATTTTCTAATCCATAATTATTGATGCCAACATAGCACATTAAAAAGGTAAAGAAGCCTTGAAAAACACCAACCGTAAGCCACCCGGCTATCGGATATTTCTTTAATCTGACAATTGGATGGCTGTATGCCTTTGACACCAGGCCGTAGAGCAAAAGCAACAACGCGAAAAACAAACTGATCTTAAAAAGACCCAACACGATTGCCACCACATCAAATAACAGCGATAAATAAAACAATCCTTTATTCACAGGGGGCGGATTTTTTAAACCGCCAATGCTCTTTTCGTCTTTATCAAAATAACTATTGTAGCCATTACTCGCGGGATACAGAAACAAATGAATGATGATAAATGACCAAAGAAGCCCGCTTTCTCCAAGATTTGGTGAAATGCCTAAAGCAAAAATAAAAACGGGCATCAGGAAGAATGAAAAAGGAATGCGCAGGTGAAGCCAGGAAGAACGTGAAAGCATTAATGATAAAATATTTTGTTGATCAAGGTAAGGAAATCACTACTGTTTTAAATCAATATGGTTGGCTTTTTGTTATACCTTAACATATGAGTTTTATTACCGCCATCGGCACGGCTAATCCTGTCAATAAAGTAAGCCAAAGTTTACTCGCTGATTTTATGGTGCGCGCCATGCAACTGGATGATGAGCAGACCCGTAAACTTCGGGCCATCTTTCGGGTTTCCGGTATTGACACCCGCTATTCAGTTATTGACGACTACGGTAAAAAAGAGGACTTTAGTTTTTACAACAACAGTGTCGACATGGAACCGTTTCCTTCCACACGGTTGCGGCTTGAGTTGTTTAGAGAAAAATCCGTAGCACTAAGTGTAGCTGCGGTGGAGTCGTGTTTGGAAAAAATAAGCTCCTTTGATAAAAAATCAATCACGCACCTTGTGGTGGTGAGTTGCACCGGCATGTATGCCCCCGGTTTGGATATTGATCTTGTAAAATCCCTACACCTTTCTTCAAACATTCAGCGGCTTTGTATCAATTTTATGGGCTGTTATGCTGCCTTCAATGCTATAAAAATTGCGGACACCTATTGTCAATCGGATCCGAAGGCAAAGGTATTGGTGGTGTGCACTGAATTGTGTAGCATTCATTTTCAAAAACAATACAGCGAAGACAATCTATTAGCCAATGCACTATTTGCGGATGGCTCTGCCGCACTTCTCATCGAATCTTCCTCCCGCAAAGGCTTAAATCTAAAACCCGTTTCTTTCTTTTGCGATCTGGCTCCGGAAGGTGAACAAGACATGGCCTGGACGGTAGGCGACATGGGGTTCGAAATGCGCTTATCTGCTTATGTTCCCGATGTTATTCGCGAAGGTATAGCAAAACTTACGAACTTGCTGCTTCAAAAAATTTCAAGCCAGCTTTCTGATATCTCATACTACGCTATTCATCCAGGTGGCAAAAAAATTCTGGAAGTAATTGAAGCGGAGCTTGGACTAACCAAAGAACAAAATAAAGCCAGTTACGAGGTGTTGAAAAACTTTGGCAATATGTCTTCGCCCACAGTACTTTTTGTATTAAATGAATTGAGCAGAAACCTAAATGGTGCTGATGACGGAAAAAAAATCCTGAGTTTCGCTTTTGGACCTGGCCTTACGTTAGAAAGCATGGTTTTAGAAATTCAAAATCATTAAGCATGTCGCATGATTTTTCGATTCGCTCTCGTGGAGTAGAAATCATGGACGATTTAGGTTGTCAGGGTGAAGTGGTTAATCAAACCTTGCGGGAACTTGATATCATCAATCATTGGCTTGGCGGAAATGCCGTAACCCTACAGGCCATCCAATCAGCCTGGCAAAGCATCCCGAAAACACAAACCCTAACCATTGCCGATCTGGGGTGTGGCAGTGGGGAGATGTTGAGGGTCTTAGCGCGTTTGGCGGAGAAAGAAAACAGAAAGGTTGTGTTGATCGGGTATGATGCAAACCCTAACATTATCGATTATGCACTAACCCATTCAAAAGAATTCAAAAACATAACCTTTCAATCAACCAACGTTTTCTCCAGAGAATTCCAAGATCAAAAGTTCGATTTTATTTTGGCTACGCTTTTTATGCATCACTTTACGGAAGAAGAATTAGTTACGCTCCTTTCCAGTTTAAAAAAGCAAACAAAGTCCGCCCTAATTATCAATGACATCCACCGACATCCGCTTGCTTATAATTCTATCAAACTGTTGACATCACTTTTTTCCAGATCTGCCATGGTACGGTTTGATGCCCCTTTATCCGTTTTAAGAGCCTTTACAAAACCGGAACTTCAGCGAATCTTAGCTGCTTCCAAAATTGAGAAGTATACCCTTTCCTGGAAATGGGCATTTCGATGGCAATTAATTATCCCTACCCAAAGTGTTTAAACTCTGGCACAATTTTTACTAATTTGGTACCAGAAAATCACCGGTCAAATAAGTCAAACAATCTATTATGAAAACAAAACTGATTTCTGCGTTCGCGCTTTTATTGATTCTTTCTTCGTGTGGTTCAAGTCCGTTCGGACAAAAGGTAAAAGAACCATTCCGGGGTAATGCCTACGAATCAAATAATCGATTTTTCCGGGCCACCGGCAAGGGAGAAAGTTCTCAAGACAACATTGCACGCGGCAAAGCGGATATTGATGCGAAAGCACAACTGGCCGGACAAGTTAATACGACTATGAAGCAAGTTGCCGACCAGTATTTAGGTCAAACGGAAAATGCAAACGCGGCAGATGTTGCCGATAAATTCCAAAGCCTGGTACGGCAGACCATGAACACAAACATGGCGGATCTGAGAAAGATTGGTGAAGAAAAGTATTTTAATCAGAAGGAAAACAAGTACACCGTTTTTATGGCGTACGAGATAAAGAAGAATGCGATGTTCCGCTTTATGAAGAAGCAGGCGAAAACTGACCAAACTATTGACGAACGCCAGATGGATATCATTGATAAGATTCTGGACGAACAAATAAAACAATCTGAGGACGAAGAAGAAAATTGATTTTGTAATTAATGAAATCAAAATTTATTTCGCTGATAATTATTCTTAGCTACCCTTTTTTTGTCATCGCTCAGGTAAAAGAGGATTTGATGAAAGTTGATGCGGGTTTGTTACAAAACTCAATGCGTTACCAGATTAAATCTAAAGGGATGTCAAACCTAATTCCAAAAATATATTTTAAAGACTATAAACTTGAATTTGCAAAAGCAGGTTGGGAAAAAGGTTTTACGAGAGAAAGAGCAAAGCTATTTTATCCTGAAGGGGCCTTTGATTCGAATAGTAAATCAAATCAGAAATATTCTTACGTATTCATTGGGCCCGAAAATAATTCACTTATTGCAAATGTAAGCGCATTTCGGTCGCAGGATATTTTTCAACTGGAAGGAGAGCGATACACAACCTCAAAAATAAGAGAGATAAAAATAGAATTTTATACCGTTCTATCACTAAAACTTGATTCCTCAGAGTGGCAGTTACTTATAAAATATGCGATTGGCTCAAAGGTTCCTGATCAATTTCAATTTAGTGGCACTTTAACTGATGGTGTTCGAACAATAGAAATAAGGCCAGTGGTGGAACACATGAGTGGGATGCAAAACCCACGTTTTTACGGTACATTGGGTGTCCACTATGGTTATGAGTTCGTGTTAGGCGATGAGGCAATTGCTGCCTTGCAGGCAAGATTTATCAATAAAGACTATATCTGGTTTAAAAAGGATATGGGTTCAGACCTGGAGTTTGCAATTGCAGGCAGTATTCCATCGATCTTGTTTATGATGAATTGGATCGATGATTCCTGGGAACAAAATTAGTTATCGTATTCCTTCGGTCATTTTTTCAGCCGTTTCAGCTATCTTAAGCTGATTGATAAATTCATCCACCTCACCATTCATCACAGCCGGCAAATTGTGTTGCGTATATCCAATGCGATGGTCCGTTACCCTGCTTTGGGGATAATTGTACGTTCTGATTTTTTCTGAGCGATCGCCACTGCGCACCTGACTTTTACGGGAAGCACCCGTCTCAGCTTGCTTTCTTTCCACTTCTCGTTCATAAAGTTTTGCGCGAAGCATTACCAACGCACGGGCACGGTTTCCGTGTTGTGAACGTTCTACCTGACATGTGATTACAATGCCTGTTGGCTTATGGGTCATCTGCACTTTTGTCTCCACTTTGTTTACGTTCTGTCCACCAGCCCCGCCCGAGCGTGAGGTGATTACTTCGATATCGGCAGGATTGATTTCTACATCCACCTCTTCAGCTTCGGGTAGTACCACAACCGAGGCAGCCGAAGTATGCACCCGGCCTTGTGTTTCAGTCTCGGGTACGCGCTGCACCCGGTGCACTCCTGATTCATATTTAAAAATTCCATAGGCGCCTTCCCCTTCAATACTGCTGATCACTTCTTTATAGCCGCCTGCAGTGCCTTCTGTTATATCAAGTACCGACATCTTTAACCCTCTTCTATCACAAAAACGCTGGTACATTCGCCACAAATCACCAGCAAAAATTGCCGCTTCATCCCCACCGGTGCCTGCCCGAATTTCCAGAATACAGTTCTTATCATCGTTGGGGTCTTTGGGCATCAGCATCTCTTTAATTTCAGCCTCCAGAGCTTCATTTTTTGGTGCCAATTCTTCCAACTCCATTTTCGCTAACTCCCGCATTTCCGGGTCTTTTTCTTTCTGCAAAATTTGTTTGGCATGTTCTACCCCTTCTAAAATCGCCTGATATTGGTCGAATTTCTTAACCATTTTTTCCAGGTCTTTATACTCTTTGTTAAGATGGCCAAACTTCTTGGGGTCTTTCATGGACTCAGGTTGCACCAACAATTGACCTACCTCTTCAAAACGGTTCTTTATTTCAACAAGCTTTTCAATCATAACTTAAAACAAGGCTACAAAGTTAATAAAATCAATGTCTTGAGCGGACTGCCGTATGCACACTAAGGCGGATACTTTTTACCTTTAGCCCTTTAATTATCATCTCTATGAAATACTATAGCCTATTGATCGTGGTTCTGATTTTTTCATGCACGGGCACACTGACAGACGAGCAACGAAAAAAAATGAAAGAGAATATGGAGATGAACGAGATTAAAAAAGCAACCGAGGCAGAGATAGCCGAGGCGGCTTTTCAGTTTGGAAGACAAACTGCATTAATCATTCAAAAACGTGATAAAACGCTAAGTAATCAATCCTTTTTAGACTCATTGAGTCAGGCTTTGGAGGTTGAGATTTTTGCCCTCCAATCCGGAAATCAAAATCTTAGGAGTGTAGAAAAGCAACTTTTGGAAGCCTATACATCAGAAGCCCAGTCGAGTGACAATATTCAAAAAATGGGACCGGACTCTTTACTCTATACAAAACCACTCGTGCGCGAACATCCTGATGGCTCAACAGAATTTACGAAGGCGATAGGCATTCGCATGACTAAAAAACAAATCGTGCTTAAAATCAAATAATGGAACCCTGGAAAATCTGGGTTGACACCGGAGGCACGTTTACCGACTGCATTGCGCATCCTCCAACAGGAGGAGTAAAACGACTGAAGGTTCTTAGCAGCAGTGTCCTAAAGGGGAGCGTGGTTCGTCAAACCAGTGCCCGGTCTATTCTTGTTAAAATCCAATGGCCGGTTAGCCAGGATATCTTTCATCAATTCACTGTCACATTTTTTGGTAAGAGGAAAAGTATTGGGCGAATTGAAAAAATTAATCTGAATGACTCGGTCATTCACCTTACAAAAGCAATTAAAGTAGAAGTGGGCGCTACGTTTGAGATCAGTTCACTGGAAGAAGTTCCCGTTTTTGCTTGCCGGCTACTTACCGAAACTCCGCTTAATCAATCGTTTCCCCCAATAGAAATGAAGCTTGGCTCAACCCGAGGCACCAATGCTTTGCTGGAACGGAAAGGCGCTCGAACTGCCTTAGTAATCACAAAGGGATTTAAAGATTTATTATTAATTGGCACTCAACAGAGGAGTGACTTATTTGCCCTGGAACTAATTAAAGAAAAACCGTTGTATGAAACGGTGATCGAAGTTGATGAGCGCATTGAAGCAGATGGAACTATTCTCAGGGCCTTGTCCAAATCAGCTATTGATGAAATCATTGCGGTTATAAAAAAAACCAAATGCGGGTCGATTGCTCTTGCACTGCTGAATGGTTTCAAAAATCCCATTCATGAAAAATTTATTAAAAATAAATTATTAAATCATGGATTTTCATTCGTTTCCGCTTCCCATGAAATCTCCGGCCAAATAAAAATTTTGCCTCGGGCTGAAACAGCCGTTGTTAATGCTTACCTCGATCCGATCATTCACTCCTATATCTCGAATATTCAGCAGAGTCTCACCACTGCGCAATTAAAGATTATGACCAGTGCCGGAGGCTTAGTCAATGCAACAAATTTCTATCCAAAAGATAGTTTGTTAAGCGGTCCTGCAGGCGGGGTGGTGGGCGCTGCCACATCAGGCAAACTCTCTGGCGAAAGTAAGTTAATCACTTTTGATATGGGCGGCACAAGCACGGATGTCTCCCTTTATAATAATCAATATACGTATCGTTACGAATCGAATGTGGGTGAAGTAAAAATTCTATCTCCATCTTTAGCAATAGAAACGATTGCTGCTGGCGGTGGATCTATTTGTGATTTTGACGGCTATAAACTTACTGTGGGGCCGCACAGTGCAGGTGCCTCTCCGGGCCCTGCCTGTTATGGTGGTGGTGGACCACTGACTATAACCGATGCAAATCTATTGTTAGGGCATGCCGACTCTGATTTATTTTCTATTCCTCTTTACAAGAATAAATCCGAAGCGGCCCTTACTTCACTAATAAAAAAAATCAAAACCTCCACGGGTAAAGTCCCCGCAAAAGAATCTCTGCTGGAATCTTTGCTTCAGATTGCCAATGAAAAAATGGCCGAGGCCATAAAAAAAGTATCAATCCAAAATGGTCATGATCCCGCTGAATATACCTTACTGAGCTTTGGTGGTGCTGGTGGACAGCATGCCTGTGCATTGGCACAACTTCTTGACATGAAGAAGGCGCTTATTCCTTATGATGCCGGATTGTTAAGTGCGTATGGTATCGGGCATGCCAATATTGAACACTTTGAAGAAAAACTTCTGCTCCAGAATTTATCACATGCAATAAAAGATTTGAATAATCATTTTCAGGTGTTGCATGATCAAGGATTAACTAAGCTAACAAAAGAAGGATATCAAAAAGATAAAATTCAGTTAGGTAAACGTTTGATTTTTCTACGATTTGTAGGCCAGGAGAGTACGATTGAAATAATGTATAGAAATGGAACTGATCCACGCAAGGAATTTAAGGCTAACTATCAATCCATCTATGGACATTGGTTAGAGGATCGTGAAATTGAAATAGAGTCCATCCGACTTATACTATTCATTCGAGCTGACATCAAAAAAAGTAAAAAAACAAAAAGTAAGAATTATAGACCCATTCCAGAGAAACAATCAAAAATGTTCATGCACGGCTCATGGAAAAATACAAAGGTCTATCGTTGGGAATCGTTACACACTGGAGCCCTGATAAAGGGACCGGCACTCATCGTAAGTCAGAATTCAACTACCGTAGTCGATACGAATTGGACGTTTAACATTGATGAAAATAACAACGGGTTACTTCAGTTTGCCCGTAAACGTGGGTTAAAAAACCAAACCCATTCCGATGAAGCTGCTCTGGAATTATTTAGTAATCGGTTTACCTCTATTGCTCAGGAGATGGGGGCTCTCTTGCAACGCGCCTCTTTTTCCGTGAATGTAAAAGAGCGTTTGGATTTTTCATGTGCACTCATGGATGCACACGGGTATTTAATTGTTAATGCTCCCCATATTCCGGTTCACCTTGGCAGTATGGGTGTGTGTGTAAGAGAGGTAAGCAAAGCGCTTCCTATGCGGGATGGAGATGTGATTATCACTAATCATCCCGCTTATGGTGGTTCGCACTTACCCGATGTAACGCTGATCAAGCCTGTATATGTAAAGAAAAAATTAACTGGCTATGTTGCCACGCGGGCGCATCACGCAGAAATCGGAGGCGTGAAACCCGGTTCTATGCCAGCGAATGCCTCATCGTTGGAGGAAGAGGGAATAATTATTTCACCCACCTACTTAGTGAGGCAAGGCAAAATTCAATGGACAGCAATTCGAAAATTATTTACCTCTGGCCTTTATCCCAGTCGCCTGCCTGATGAAAATATGGCTGATTTAAACGGAGCATTAGCCGCTGTAAATCTGGGTGAGGCTGGCTTAAAATCACTCTGCCTGAAATACAAGACGAGAGAAGTAGTTTTTTATATGAAAGCTTTAAGGGCTTACGCAGCGAATCTTTTAAGGAGTAGGATAAATTCACTTACCGTAAAGTCATATTCTGCCGAAGAGTTTCTCGATGATGGCTCGCCATTAAGAGTAATCATCGTTGTACAAAAAGCAGGAAATCTAGTGATTGACTTTTCTGGCTCCGCATCTATGCATTCCGGCAATCTGAATGCAACAAAAGCAATTGTTCAAAGTGTAATTCTTTATGTGCTAAGGGTGTGGGTTAATCAACCCATCGCCATGAATGAAGGTCTTATGGAACCTGTGCATGTAATTCTCCCAACTGGTTTACTCAACCCGAATTTTAGCGAAGAAAAATTACCGGCTGTAGTCGGGGGCAATACCGAAGTAAGTCAGCGGCTAACAGATACATTACTGAAAGCATTGGGCCTTGTTGCCTGCAGCCAGGGAACAATGAATAATTTTTTGTTTGGCAACGAACGTTTTGGATTTTATGAAACCATCTGTGGTGGCACAGGAGCCGGTCCGGATTTTCATGGTGTAGATGCCATTCACTCACACATGACCAATACAAGAATTACAGATCCGGAAATTTTGGAATTTCGATACCCCGTGAGGTTGGAAAAGTTTGAGATCAGAAAAAATTCGGGAGGCGAGGGAAAATGGAAAGGGGGCAATGGCGTAGTTCGTGAAATTACTTTTAAAGAAAATGTAGAAGTTAATATTCTATCACAGCACCGTGTAGAATCTCCCTATGGATTGGCTGGTGGTTTATCGGGCAAAACAGGGAAACAAAAATTAATCACATCCAAAGGCCAGACTATTACCTTGAAAGGAATGGATAACATTAATGCCAACATGGGTGATCGCATTATTATTGAAACCCCCGGAGGTGGTGGGTACGGAAAACAAAAAGCCCCAAACTAGTTTGGGGCTTCAGTGTAAGCAATGTTTATTTATTTGCCGTTGGGGGCTTAGGCGTTACGCCTAGTTTAGTCAAAACCAGATTGGAAATATTATACTTCTCATCAGAGTAAAGCAAAATATCTTCGCCATTGCTCATGGATTGTGGATTGATAATGAACGTGTAAGAGTTTTCCTTTGCCACATCTTCAATTGCCTTGCCCACTTTTTTGAATACAGGATCCATCAAGGCAGTTTGTTTATTGCGTAAAGAAACTTCAGCATCTTGTTGAAACTTCTGAATGCTCTCTTGCATGCCCTGCAATTCTCTTTCTTTATCCGCGCGAATTGCATCGGGTGTGGTGGCTGGCATGGCCTGGTACGCCTTATACTTGTTCTCCAATTCCTGGCCTTTTGCCTTTAACTGATTCTCCAATTGAGTTCCATGGGTCTTCAATTCGTTTTCAATTTGCTTGAATTCGGGCAGCTGATTAAAAATATAGTTCCAATCGGCAAAGCCGATTTTTTGCGTTTCCTGGGCTTGGGCAGTAACTGCCACAACACAAAACAGAAGTAAAAAAAGTGTTCTCATTTTTAGTTTATTTATTTGACTTTATCATTGGGATCTCCTAATCCTAATTCCTCTAATACAAAATCGGTATAATCATGCCGCGGGTCTGTGTATACCATTACTAATTCACCAGACTTATCGAACAAAATCGCCAGTCTATTGGCCTTGCAAACTTTCTCTACTGCATCAAATACTTTATCCTGCAAAGGTTTAATCAATTCTTGTTTTTTCAAAAAAAACAACCCGCCAAAACCAAAAACCTTTTTCTGATAGTCCTTCAATTCGGTTTCCTTCTTTTTTATCTCATCCTGGCGTTCTTGTTTCATTTCTTCCGTAAGCAACACCTGTTCTGCCTGATATACTCTGTAAAGCTCTTCTACCTTTTTTTGCATGTCCCCTATTTCCTTTTCCCAAGCAGCAGAGAGTTGATCTATCTCGCCTTGCGCTTTGCTGTATTCAGGCATTTTGCTAAGCACAAATTCTGAATCGAAATATCCGAACTTCTGAGCTGAGACAAAATTCAGGCCGAAAAACAAAAAGCTTGCTAGAAGAATGAAAAACCGCATTTCTTATCTGAGTTGCTGGCCTATGGTGAAATGAAACTGGGAGCCGCTTATATCATTGGCATAAGGTAATTTATCAAATCCATAGGCCCAATTAAGGCCAATAAGGCCAAAGGCAGGCATAAATATTCTTGCTCCCACACCAGCTGATTTATAGAGATTAAACGGATTAAAATCCTGATAATTGTTCCAGTTGTTACCTGCTTCCGTAAACAAAAACCCATACACAGTAGCCGACTGGCCAGTAACTACCGGATAGCGCAACTCTAACCCAAACTTATTATATACAATCCCACCCTCAATTTCATTCAGTTGCACCTGTCCTCGTAAAGCATAAAGGGGTGGAGTTACAGAGTTATTTGGATAACCCCTTAAACCAACAATATCCTGTCCTAATACAAACGAGTTAAATCCACCCGCTAATCCATCGCCCCCAACAAGAAAGCGCTGAAAGGGTCCAACGCCCAACTCTTTGTTGTAGGCGCCAATAAATCCAAAGTGAGCTTTTGTTTCCAATACCAAACTTCTTCCATCTGGCTTTTGGCTGCCTATCAACTTCAGATAAAACTTTGCATCCAACATCCACTTTTGCAATTCCGTCCAGCGGTATTGTGTATTGATGTCTTCATAATAAGCTGGATCCCGCCACAGTGAATAAGGAGGCGTAAGACTTAGTGCCAACGAAATTGTTGACCCTGTTGTCGGATACATGGGGTTGTCAATACTATTCCGCGAAAGGGTTGTGGTCAACATAATTTCGTTTGTTTGGCCCACAGCCGGCAAGGTGGATGATCCAAAATAATTGTTGTAGTTATAGACCAGAAACGAAAGTGATGAAGTCAATGAAAAATAGTTATCAGGCCACTCCAATCTCTTTCCGAACCCAATAGTGACACCACTCTGTTTTAACGAAGAGGCATCGGTAAACTCAAAACTATTATTGGCCAATCGTGAAACGGAATGGTTTAAACTAACCGTGAATGAGTTTGGTTTCCTTCCCCCCAGCCAGGGTTCCGTAAACGATAAGCTATAACTCTGAAAAGATCTTCCATTAGCCTGTGCACGCAAAGAAAGTCGCTGACCGTCACCTACCGGTAGTGGTTTCCACTTATCAAAGTGAGGTACATTTCGTAACGAGAAGTTATTGAATGACAATCCTACGGTGCCAACAAAGCCATAAAAACCTCCCCACCCGCCTGACAATTCAATCTGATCATTGGATTGTTCTTCTACTTTCCACTCTATATCCACCGTGCCATCGGCCATGTTGGGTCTGATGTCCTGATCAATTTTCTGTGGATTGAAATAACCCATTTGAGAAAGCTGTTGTTGCGTGCGGATTAAGTCTGAACGTCTGAACTTTTGCCCGGGAATGGTGCTAAGCTCTCTGCGGATTACATGATCATTGGTGCGTTCATTTCCACTGATGATTACTTCATCGATCGTTGCCTGGTCTCCTTCCCGAATCCTCATCTCAACATCAATAGAGTCTCCAACTACTGCTACTTCTACCGGAACAACTTGAAAAAACAAATAGCCATCGTCCATATAGAGGCCACTGATATCTGCCCCTTTAGGGTTGAAGGTAGTTTTCTTATCAATCATCTCCTGGTTATAAACATCACCTTTATTAATATCAAGAACCTTGTTAAGAATGTTTGTGCTGTATTTATAATTGCCAACCCAGGTTATGTTACGGAAGTAATACTTTCTGCCCTCATAAATTTGAAGTTTCACGTCAATATTGGCTTTATCAAAATTGATAATAGTGTCCTCCAAAATTTGTGCATCCCGATATCCTTGGGTGTTGTAATATTGAATCAGTTTTGCTTTGTCTTCTTCAAACTCTGACCGGATAAATTTTGACCCTGCAAAAATATTTAGCTTCACATTTCGGTTAATAAATTCCTTGATATCAAGCGTGGTAAGCTTACGACTTGAATCCAACGCGGGCTTAATTTTACTTGGCTTAAACATCAGCAACTCACTAAGGATAGCACGGTGTATGGTTAGCCGTGGATGTTCATGTGTTTTTTTCAATCTTCCTTTTAAACGAGCATCAGCAATGGCATCATTGCCTTCAATATATACAGCATTGATCTTTACTTTTGCCATCAGATTCACATCAATCTTTAGGCGCACTCCGCCACGATTCAGCGTGTCTGCTTCTGGAATAACTTTAACAACTGTATTCAGAAAGCCTTTTTTCACAAAGTGTTTCTTGACAGAAAGTTCTGCATTTCGGATTGTGGCATCATTTACAATTTTGCCCTTTATTAGTTTCAAATCCTCTTTCAGTGCAGACTGCTTAGACTTATTGATGCCCACAAAATAAAAATCATTGAGTCGCGGGCGTTCGGATAAGATAACAGACAGGTATACATTGGTGCCTTCTATCTTTTGAACAGCAATTGTGACATCGCCAACAAGTCCATGTTTCCATAGTTTTCGGATAGCTCCGGAAATTCCATCGCCTGGAATTTTTATTTTGTCTCCTATCTTCAAGCCGGTGAGGGAGATCATGGCATTTTTGTCAAGAACGTTTAACCCGGTAACGTCAATCCCTGCAATTGTATATTCCTGCGGAGCAGCATAATTAAGTGTTGGCTCATTCGGAGCAGTTTGCGTTTGTGCACGATTGGTTCTAAACTGAGCCAGCGCCTCATGACTTACCCAAAAAATCAGGAGTCCCGTAAAAAATAAAATTCTCTTCATCAAATATTAAGCAGTTGGGTTCAGCACTTTTCCAAATCTTCGTTCTCTCTTTTGATATGCACAAATAGCCTCATACAAATTCTCCTTTCGAAAGTCTGGCCACAACGTGGGGGTAATAAATATTTCGGTATAGGCTATTTGCCAAAGCAAAAAATTGCTAACTCTTAATTCTCCACTGGTTCGGATCAACAACTCCGGATCCGGAACCCCGGCTGTCTTTAAATGTTCAGCAAAATAATGTTCATCTATTTCCTGTGATTGTATTAGTCCTTTCTTCACTTCTTCAGCTAATTTTTTGGCGGCCTCCACGATCTCCCATCTGCCACTATAGTTAAGTGCCAATTGAAGTGTTAGCCCACTATTATTTTTCGTTGCTTCAATCGCCTCCGCTAAGTTGTTCTGACAGTCTTTAGGCAAATGACCTACATCGCCAATCGTGTGGAGTTTAACCTGATTTTCGTGCAGGGTATTGATTTCTTTCTTAAGTGTATTTACCAACAATTCCATGAGCGCGTCTACTTCTTCTTTTGGTCGGCCCCAATTCTCAGTACTAAAAGCATACAAGGTCAGATATTTGACACCCAATTCACCACATCCTTCTGTTACATCCTTTACCGCCTGAATAGCGTTTCTATGACCAAAAATCCGGGCAGCGCCCTTGCCTTTTGCCCAGCGCCCGTTGCCGTCCATGATAACGGCAATATGCCGAGGCAAATTATTGAAGTCTATATTTTCTCTCAGTGAAGCCACAAGGCGGCAAAAATAGCCTTTTTTTCAAACTTCTACATCACATAGAACTTCTAGCCTAAGTATCTTAGGAACTTATAGGATGCGGTAAAACAGAATAAAGTTGAATAAAAAGACCTGATAATTCAGCGATAAGGGCTGCTAGGACAAGGAATATCGTAAAACGTATAAGTAAGGGTAATTCCTGTAAAGAAATAGTTATCATAATCGAAGAAATTGCCATACTGGTAATTCTTAAAGGCCGGATCGCCATCGGAAATATTATCGAGGTAATCGAAGAAGGTTTTTCGCATCCCAAATTCGAAGGCGATATAATATTTGGGGTTAAGAACATACTTCATACCGCCTCCAAAAGGGATCGCAATCTGAACATTGCTGTATTCTGCGTTTTTCTGTTGAACACCAGAGATACCAAATAACCCGGCTCCGGCAAATAGATAAGGCGTAAAGCGAAGTTTTCTTTTACTATCTCGCCAGTCTAAAAAATGATATTCAAATGTGGCTGCGGCTTCTAATAAAAATAAGTCAAAGGATGCTGCTCGTGCCGTAGCAAAGGCATCAATTGGTTTGCGGGTATCACTTGCTCCTATTTTACCTGCCGTAATGGACGTGCGGGCACTTACCACTCTACTGATGTTTGATCTATAAAAAACCGTGGCGGCTGGTTTTGAAAAGGCAAGGTTGTAAGAACGAACGAGATCTCCAGTGTAATTAAATGTCCCTAATCCAAAGCCAACCTCTGACCGTTGCCCAAGCATTTGCTGCGCTTGCATGCCTCCGAAAACAACTACCAGTAATGCAGTCAACCCAAAATTTAGGAAGCGATACATTGACTACCTGAATTTAGCTTTGTGAAAGGTTGCACCCAGGATATAGGTGAGGCGAATGGTAGTAACCATATAAATGTCACGATCACTTTTTGAACCCCGCACATTATCCGGATACTCGAGACCATAACCCGGTATAGTAGAATACGATTGTCCATTTCTCGCGACATAACTTTGAAGTGGAGGAAGTTCGCCCGCAGGCAATTCATTGCTTCGATAAGACATAGCACGCGCAAGATTGTCTGTTCCAAATACTCCTAAGTCAACATAATTCTGACTTACATCATCAAGGTAGTCGGTAAATGTGTAACGAAATCCAATATCAGCCCATAAGTCCATCACCTCATTTAACCTGAATCGGGCACCAATCCCAAAAGGAATTGCCGCCTGAAGTTTGCTGTAGGCTTTAATTCCATTATTGACATCTGTAGGGTCAAGTGATGCATATTGCCCTTCAGTTCCTAACGGGCGCAGATCAATCCACTCGCCTGCTGCTACACCCAACGGTTCACCATTTAATCCTGATGCCGGGGCTTGTGCCTGGGGATTATGCAAAAAACCTGCAACGCCAACATATGCGTAAGGGGTCCACTTCACGCGGCTGATATAGGTTGCATCATTTTCAAATAAATCAAAGTAGGCTACCACAGAAAGTTCTTTTATCCTGTTTCTGAATGATAAGTTTCTCTGATAACGAAACTTCCCATTGTCTTGGTCTGCCAGATCTGCAGATTCTGTATCAGAACCTTTCAGTGTTCCATATTGAAACTGAGCCTGAAGCGAATAACGCGGCCCAAACCGGTGTGTAAAAGAAAGTCCTAGGGCGGGCCGCGTAAAAGAAATATCGGTGCTCACCCGTTGCGGCCTTGGCGCAATGTCTCCATAGTAGTTTAATGCGCTTACTGAAAAGCCAACAGCGTTATAAATCTTGTTTTTACCAAAACCAGCTTTCCTGCCTCTATAACTAGCAATTCGTTTGTTATTCTTTTTGATTGTTTTACGATTGAACTGAGCATGTGATTCTTCACTTGCACCCAGTATCAAAAACAAACAAACGATGCCAAAAAATAACTTTCTCATGAACGGAGATTTTTGCCAATTACAAACTTATGAAAATACCTGAGAAAACAGGAATTCTAATTGCGAATGTCAAGGCCCCAATTAAGCTTTTGACGCAGAGTGTTAAAATAGTGATGACCGGGCAGCTGAACAAGCTTTGCGTTAAACCGCTCCTTCTTAATTTTTAAACTCACCGAATCATCGATAGTTTCAAAACGAGAATCCAGGGAAACCAAATACTTCTTACTCCTGCCTTCAATTTCAAATGTTATCTCGGATTTGTCAGAAATTACGATGGGCCGGGTGCCCAGGTTATGCGGACTCACTGCCGTAATGATAAAGCTTTCTGATTTCGGATAAACCAGGGGGCCCCCGCAACTCAGAGAATATCCGGTAGAGCCCGTGGGTGTAGAGACGATGATTCCATCCGACCAATAGGAGTTGAGTAATTCGCCATCCACAAAAACATGAACGGTAATCATGGAGGAGGTGTCCTTCTTCATGATCGTAAAATCATTTAATGCAAAATTCTGCGGCTCAAATAGCTTTGATGAAGACACTAATTTTAACATCGTGCGACTCTCTACCTTATAGTCGCCTGTAAAGAGTGCTTCGAGGGCTCTATCAATTTCATCGCGGCTGGTGATGGCAAGAAACCCCAATCGCCCGGTATTGATTCCCAGGATTGGCACTTCCGCTTTACCAATGTAAGTTACCGACTCCAGCATGGTGCCATCCCCACCTAAAGAAAAAAAGAAATCGAAATTACGAAGGCTATCTCCCTGCTCAAAAATCTTATACTTCATTTCCCCTAACAAGGGCGACTTAATTTGCTTCACAAATTTAGATGACAACCAAACCTCCGCTTTGCGTTGTTTAAGTTGTTCCAAAACATTTTCAATAAATCGGGTTGATTTTGTTTGAAAGTCTCTGCCATGTATGCCGATGCGCATGCAATTGCCGGTTAGATGTCGAGATAGCGAAGTAACATATCAATTTTATCCTTCTCACCGGTGTCGCTATGGGTTTCCTGGTAGCGGCCAATGACTCTGTATCCGAATCTCTCCAGTGTGGCAACGATACGGGTAAGTTCTACCTGATTAATCTTTAAGGTAAGTTTTATTTTTCCTTTATCCATTGGGTCTTCCACCATCAAACTGCTGATCACCTTGGCATTATTCTCTTCCACATAGCGACTGATTTCCGCCAGGGAATAATCAATCAAATCCATCGACAAAACCAAAATACCTCCTTGCATCTGAACGGAAGCGGTCTGTGCAAAGGAAATCATAATGTCCTGTACGGTGATAACTCCAGTATACTTCTGCTCTTCATTGAGTACTGCCACAATCTGAAGTTTATTGTCGCCCGCTACCTTTAGTATATCATAAAAATGAGAGTCAAGCTGCACAGTACATTGCTTCCCTACCAAATCAAAATCAGCGAGGGTGCGTTCGATGTCGTTGGATTCCAAAATGATTTCCTCTGAAATAAACCCAAGCAACTGTCCATCCTCTACCACCGGCAGATGCACACACCGAAACTCTTCCATCCACACAATGGCTTTATGCGCATCATCTGTAATCTTGAGCGGGGGTATCATGTGGTTGATCAGTTCTTCTGCTATCATTCGCCTCAGGTTTAATTTTTTCTCATTAAAAATTCACTCACCATCTGATTAAATTTTTGGGGATGTTCCATCATGGGAGCATGACAGCATTTATCAATAAACTTCAACTCAGAGTGCGGAATTAATCTGTTAAACTCATGGCCTACCATGGGCGGAGTGATGGTGTCATTTAAACCCCACACCAATAAAGTTGGCACTTTGATGCCTTGCAACTCAAGTGCCAGATTGTTTCGCTGTGCTGATTTGGCGATGGCAACAATGCGCATACATTTGGGTATGCTTCGGGTTGTTTCAAAAACTTCATCCACTAATTCTTTAGAAGCTACGTTCGGATCATAAAACGTATAGGCTACCCGTTCGTGAATGTAATCATAGCTCCCCCTGCGGGGATAGGAACCGCCCATGGTATTTTCAAAAAGTCCTGAGCTTCCTGTAAGCACAAGCTTGGAAACTTTTTCAGGATTGGCGAGGGTGTATAAAATCCCCACATGCCCCCCCAATGAGTTGCCCATGATAATCATGTTATCAAGCTTCTTCAGGGCAACAAATTGTTCTGTAAATTCTCTAAGGCCTTGTAAGCCTGCTTCCTTAATAGGCATTTCATAAATTGGAAGCATGGGAATGATTACCCTGAATTGCTTAGCGTAATAATTTACAACGGCTTCCCAATTGCTCAGCGCACCAAAAAGACCATGCAATAGCATGAGTATCTGCCCCTGACCTTCATCTACATATTTAAATCCACTCTCTTCTTTTACCAGCAAGGACATAGTCTTCCTATTTTGTGATAAGTAACTAAAAAAAACTGAACCCCAGAACTGCTTGAAAGTTTCTTTGAAAAATGGTAAGAAATCCCCAAAAACAGAAGCCAGTGTTGGCGCTACCTGGGCAACAATGGGATACAGGACGGAGTCACTCACCCAACTTTCAGGCAACCTGATTTTGAACGAATCAACAAGCCACAAAATTATACTCATGGAAAAAGCATACTTAAGCACTCCAAGGAGACCTCCTGCGGCAGCATCTACTCGCCCAAGAAAGGTTTTATCCATAGAGTTTTTAATCCGACTCCCAATGAAGGTTACTATCAAAACTACAATTACAAAAATGAGAAGGAAAGAAATATACGGAAGCACCGCTGTGTCCGCATTGAATTTTTGAGCCAGATACTCAACCCCCCATCCCATTAATTTAAATCCTGCAAATACACCCAGCACAACAGCCACCAAAAAAAATAATTCCATCAAAAACCCGCGCTTATACCCGAGGATAGCGCCCACAGCCAACAGAATGGCTATTGCAATATCGATTTTACTCAAGAGGCGAGAAGTTTTTTTACAGTTTCTGAAATAAGTCGCCCCTCTGCTTTGCCCGCCAACTGTTTGGTTGCCACGCCCATCACTTTGCCCATGTCTTGCGGGCCTTTGGCGCCCACTTGGTCAATGATCTTTTTCAGTTCTGCTGCGACTTCCTCCTCCGAATATTGCTTGGGGAGGTAGCGACTGATCACCTCCAATTCAAACAACTCCTTCTTGGCAAGATCATCGCGGCCTTCCTTAAGAAAAATCTCGGCTGATTCCTTTCGTTGTTTGGCGGCCTTCATAAGCAATTTATTTTCAACCTCCTCACTAATTTCGCCTGAACCCCCTTTCTCAGTTTCTGCCAACAGGATTAAAGACTTCACCGAACGAAGCGCGGTAAGCTCCTCTTTATTCTTTGCCAACATGGCTGATTTAATATCATTATCAATTTGTTGTCTCAGTCCCATAGTTCAAATTCGTTTAAATAACTTTGAAGCAAAATTAGCTCTACTTTTATAGAGATAAAAATTCTATTGCCTCATCGCCACAAAAGAGCATTATGACTCGCCTTTCCGTAAACATCAATAAGATCGCCACGCTACGGAATGCCCGTGGCGCAAATAATCCGGATGTAATTAAAACCGCACTCGACTGCGAAAGATTTGGTGCGGAAGGTATTACGGTGCATCCACGCCCTGACGAGCGTCATATCCGTTATGCAGACGTGATTGAATTAAAAAAATTAGTAACGACTGAATTCAACATTGAAGGATATCCGGATGCTCGCTACCTCAAACTCATTCGCGAAACTAAACCCGCGCAAGCCACATTGGTACCCGATGGCCCCGATACGATAACATCCAATGCAGGTTGGGATACAGTAAAGCATGAAAGATTTCTTCAAGAAATTATTGCTGAAATTAAATCGTATGGCGTTCGTGTGTCGGTATTTGTTGACCCATCCGTAGGCATGGTTGAGGGTGCGAAGAAAACCGGTGCCGACCGGATTGAATTATATACAGAGCCTTACGCCTCGCATTACCATCAAAACAAAGAAGCTTCGATTAAACCTTATATAGAGGCAGCACGCGTAGCACACGCAGCCGGATTGGGCATCAATGCCGGCCATGATCTTGATTTGTATAATCTGAAGTTTTTAAAAACATCGTTACCTCACCTTGATGAAGTTTCTATCGGACATGCATTGATTTGCGATGCTTTGTACTTAGGGTTGGAAAACACGATTCAACTTTATTTACGGCAATTGAAATAAAAGCCCTTTCACTTCAGTTCTGATTCCTGACATTTCAGGATGTCTATTTGCCGGTATAGCCTTTTTTAATTTATAACACTTTACTGATCATTTACTTTTGGGTCAGATAACAGCAAATTATGGTTACCCGCAAAAAAATCATCATTGTAGTCGGCATTCTGGTGGCTTTGTTGGTTGGCTATTATTCGCTTTACGCCACTCCGGTCATTTAAGAATCTTGTCAGCCAGGCGACCGAAGCAAACGATCAGATTGCTTTACCTTTATCTTAATTTAAGATTCCTTTTATGAAGAGATTTCTTGCTTCCCTGGTTGTGTTGCTTTGTTTTACACCTTACTCAAGCGCTCAAAACTCTGAAATATTTACAACGGATGATGGCGCTATTCAAGGCTATGATGCGGTTGCCTATTTTACTGAAAACAAAGCTGTGAAGGGATCCAAAGAATTTACTTATAAATATGCTGGAGAGACGTGGTCTTTTGCATCTCTGGGAAATCTAAACAAATTTAAAACAGACCCAGAAAAATATGCACCACAGTTTGGTGGATACTGTGCCTATGGCATGAGTAGAGGGTACAAAGCCCAAACTGACCCAGAGGCCTGGACAATTGTGAATGATAAATTATACCTTAACTACAATCTGGATGTACGAAAGATCTGGAATGAAAAACAAACTGAGTTTATTGCGAAGGCCAACTCAAATTGGCCAACAGTAAAGTCTGCTAAACTAAAGTAATTCGCAACTCAATCTTAGTATCTCCAACTCTTTACATCCGCACCCTTTGGGGCACTTTCCTGAATACGTTTTAAAATTTTAGGCAAATACATCGTATTGTATCTCAGCCTCGAGACATAATTCGGATTTTCCTGATCTCCATTCCAACAATGCTCGGCCCGGTCGCCATAATCTACTTCACCTTTATAAAATGGGGTTTGCGTTTTCTTTAAAAAGTCTTCCATCAGGTACACCGCATTGTTTAGATAATAATTATCCATATCCCCACAATAAATGTGAATTTTACCTTCGAGCTTAGGTCCAAGAGTTTTCCAGTCTCGCTCTAAAATGTGGCGTAAATCATAATTCTCTTTCCAATATTCTGCAACATTTTTATCAATCTCACCGGTTTCTTTGTTGAAAATTCTTTTCGGATAGCCATCATCACCTTGCGGTGAATACACCGCTTCCCAAATATCCCATTGCTGACCACTGCGCGATTTTGTTCCCAGTGCTAATTCATAATGATTTGTCTCTTCCATGGTGTTTTGAATTTGACCCAGATAATTGCGATGAGCCGGGCGTGGAAGCTTTTTAAAATCACTGTCATACCAATAGGCATTTTTGTCTTTGTAAATATCGACCAGACAATAGGCGCGGAAGTCAATCGGATCCGGACAAGCAGCAAAGCAGCCGTTGAAATCGTCCGGATAAAACATCTGCACAGCAAGCGCCTCCCAACCCCCGGTTGAACCACCATATGTAAATCTGGCCCAGCCTTCGCCAATGCCACGAAACTGTTTTTCTATTTCGGGTACTAATTCTTTCATAATAGCATCCCCATAGGGCCCCAGGTTTGCTGAGTTTACAGCATACGAATCATCGTAGTACGGATTGGCATGCTGTATTTCTATCACAAGAAATCTTGGAAAGTTTTTGCCTGACCATTGCTTATAAAAATTGTAAGCTTCCTGTTTTTGAAACTTGTTGTACCCATAGATTCCGAATCGGTGTCTCGTCCTGAAATAGGTTTACACGATTTACCGTGTAAACAATATGAGAAAATCAGAAAAAACAGTTCATGAACAAGAAGCTATCATTGCAGAGTATTTGCTGGGCGATACGACCTATCGTAAATTGGGAGCCAAAC
>JBGSTJ010000032.1:0-148503 GCA_041736555.1 Cyclobacteriaceae bacterium | reverse complement strand
GTTTGGCTCCCAATTTACGATAGGTCGTATCGCCCAGCAAATACTCTGCAATGATAGCTTCTTGTTCATGAACTGTTTTTTCTGATTTTCTCATATTGTTTACACGGTAAATCGTGTAAACCTATTTCAGGACGAGACAGGATTGACCTTGGGTACTTCTTACAAATATCGGGTTCGGGCTGTCAATGCTACCTGTACCTCTGTTAGTTCTTCACCGATTTCAGTAGCAACGTTATTTACCACGCCATCCGCAACTTCCGCAAGCAATGTAAATTCTTCTGGTTTTACTGCAAATTGGAATACTGTCGCAGGTGCCACGGGCTATCGATTAGATATTTCAAGAGATAATTTCGCCACGTTCATTACAGGCTATAACTCAAAATTAATTGCAGCACAACAAGAAGTGGTGACAGGTCTATTAGAAAGCACTACCTATCAATACCGAGTTCGGGCTACAAATGGCATAGGTACTTCCGCTAATTCAAATACGATTTCAGTAACCACGTCAGTTGGTGCACCCACGATAGCGAGTTTCAGTCCTATTACTGCAGCAACCGGAACCGTTGTTAATATTATAGGCACTGGCTTTGGAGGTGCTTCGAATGTTAGTTTTGGAGGAATAGCCGCATCTTCGTTCACAGTTGTATCCGCTACAAGCATTAATGCCACTGTCGGTTTAGGGGCCTCAGGAAGCGTATCGGTAACCACGGTTGGCGGCACGGGTACCCGAGCAGGATTCACATTTATACCAGCACCTACAGTTACAGGGTTTACACCGGCAAGCGGTGGAGTTGGAACTTCTGTTACGATTACAGGAACGAACTTTAGTCCAACACCCGCAAATAACATAGTTAAATTCAACAATACCACTTCTGTTGTTACGGCAAGTTCCACAACCAGCATTACAACGAGTGTTCCAACAGGGGCAACTACAGGATTAATATCGGTAACTGTTTCAGGGCAAACTGCAACTAGTTCAACTTCATTTACATTTATTCCTCCTCCAACGATTAGTAGTTTTTCTCCAACAAATGGAATTATAGGTGCAACTGTTACGATAACAGGAACAAATTTTAGTCCGACACCAGCTAATAATACGGTTACTTTCAATGGTGTTCCCTCAGTTGTTACAGCTAGCACAGCAACTTCTATTACCACGAGTGTTCCTGCAGGAGCAACAATTGGTCCTATCAGAGTTACAGTAGCGGGTCAGATAGGAGTGAGTGCTTCAAATTTTACACCACCCCCTCTAATAGCCAGCTTTAGTCCTGTTAGCGGAGCTATTAATTCAATAATTACAATTACAGGATCAAATTTTAATTCTGTAGCAACAAACAATACAGTTAGGTTTAATGGAGTTTTAGCAACTGTAACAAATGTCACAGCAACAAGTTTAACAGTGACTGTGCCATCGGCCACAACAACAGGTAAAATAAGCGTTATAAATTCAGGTCTTACTGGAGAAAGCTCGTCTGAATTCACTCTATTACCCGTTAGTGTTGCATCTTTTGCTCCTGTTTTTGGAGCCTTGGGTTCTTCTGTTACAATTACTGGAACTGGATTTAGTAGTGTTAATTCAAACAATATTGTTAAGTTTAATAATGTCACAGCTGTTGTTACAAATAGTACACCTACAACAATAACAGCTACCGTGCCGGCAGGTAGTACAACTGGAAAAATTACGGTTGCAGTAAATGGTATTTTAGCCACCAGTACAGATGATTTTGGAGGAACATTATCGGTAACATCGTTTAGTCCGGTTAGTTCAACAACCGGAGGGTCGGTAACTATTACAGGTACGAGTTTTAGTGCTACACCTACTAATCAAACTATAAAGTTTGATGGGGTAACAGCGCTAATCACTTCAAGCACAACGACAAGTCTTGTTGTTACAGTACCTACTGGCGCTACAACAGGAAAAATAACAGTCACCCGAGATGGAGCAACAGCAAGTAGCCCAAGTGAATTTTTAGTTCTGCCATTGGCGATTTCTACATTTTCCCCAAGTATTGGCGCTATAGGGTCATCGGTAACAATTTCCGGTTCTGGATTCAGTAGTGTAAATGCGAATAACCTAGTAGAGTTTAATGACATAGAGGCAGTAGTAACAAATAGTAGCCCAACCTCCCTCACAGCTATAGTTCCTGCTGGCAATGTGGATGGAAAAATTTCTGTAACCATAAATGGCACCACAGCCTTCAGCGATAATGATTTCAGTGGAACTTTATCAATAAGTTCGTTTAGTCCAATAAATGCTTTGGAAGGAGCTTCTGTCGTTATTGCAGGGGCTGGATTCAGTTCAACGGCTTCTGACCAGGTTGTTAAATTCAATAATACGGTTGCTTCAATTACTGCGGCCAATAAAACCAACTTAACAGTAACGGTACCATCAGGAGCCACAACGGGTAAAATAAGTATTGAGCGTGAAGGTATCGTTGTAACGAGTTCGAATGAATTTTTAGTATTACCTCTGACAATCTCTGCCTTTTCTCCGGGAATAGGAGATGAAGGGACGCAAGTGACTATTCTGGGTACAGGATTTAGCAGCGTCAATGAAAACAACGTGGTTACGTTCAATGGGATTTCCGCGGTTGTTACAAATAGCACACCCACCACCATAACGGCTACCGTCCCTGGTGGCAACACGGTAGGGAAAATTTCAGTAACCATAAACGGCACTACAGCAACAAGCGCAGATGATTTTGGAGGTACTTTATCCATATCCTCATTTACCCCCAATGGTGCATCAGCTGACGAAATAATTACGATCAATGGCACAGGTTTTAGCGCAACACCAATCAATCAAACGGTAAAATTTAACGGAATATCTGCAACCGTGGCATCCAGTAATTTAACCAGCTTAAGTGTCAAAGTTCCTCCAGAAGCGACAACGGGTAAGATAAATGTAATCCGAGATGGTGTAACAGTAGAAAGTGACACTGAATTTGTTGCGCTTCCTTTGGCCATTGACTCTTTTACTCCTAAGATTGGTCTGGCAGGAAGTATTGTTACTTTACAGGGATCAGGTTTTAGCAGTGTGCCAACAAATAATATTGTTATGTTTAATAATGTTGAAGCTACGGTATTAAGTAGTACAGCATTAAGTATTCAAGTGAGTGTTCCGGTAGGGGTTAATAGTGGTAAAATCTCTGTTACTGTTAATAACATTTTTACGGAATCAAATGATGAATTCAAAATCACTAAATTAATTATCACTCAAACTTCGTATCCAGACTTTTTTACAGTAGGGGATGCTGGCCTAAATGTTTCGGTGACAGTCAATGACATTAATGAGGTGGGTAGTATAATATTTAAAAGTCGAGGTATTACAGCTGCTGAAGATGTCCTTAAAATAGAAACAGTTCCTGTATCATCAATATCAAATACGATTGTTTACCAGATTCCAGCCGCTCATTTTAACGATCCATTAGGGCTATACTCGTGGTTTATTCTTACAGATAAAGAAGGTAGTGAATTGATAACTGAACCAAAACACACATACCTTAATTACCCTGCTACAGCCAGCCAACAAGAAATACCTAATTTGAAATTTGGTAAAGATCAAGCCAGCTATAACCTCATCTCAATACCATTGAATTTAGCAGATGCTTCAGCATTAAGAGTTTTTGATGAGTTAGGTGTATATGATAATCGTAAATGGAGATTATATGAATTGATTAATGGAAATTTAATAGAAGAACCAAAAACTATCCTTTCTGGCAAGGGCTACTGGCTTATTGCTGCAACTGAAACGAGGATTTATCCTGGTGGTGGGAGCACAATGAAAGTAACTAAAGCGACTCCGTACAAGTTGAAACTTAATCAAGGCTGGAATTTAATTGGAAATCCGTATGACTTTGCGATTTCATGGAATGATGTTCTAAATCATAATATGTTAACTCCGGAACTTCTAAAAATTAGGCAGTATATAAATGGCGCAGTTGTGAGCGAACCTACTCTTAACCGATATCGTGGTGCTTATATCGATAGTGATATCGCAAGGGATATCGAAATTCCGGTTATTAATAGGAGTTTGTCGGGAGGCCGAGTGGCTTCAACGGAAAAGAATTCTTTAGCCCATGAAGACTGGGTTGTAAATTTCAGTGTAGATGATGGTTATTTTAGAAATGAATTGTTTGGGTTTGGAATGAATCCTAGTGCATTGGAAACACTAGATATTTATGACGATATTAGCATACCATTATTGGCCGGTATCAGTTCTTTTGAAATGGCATTCAGATATGGAGAAACAGAAAAATTAATAGCAGACATAGTTCCTACAACAGAAAACTATAGTTGGCAATCTCAATTAAAAGCGGAAAGGGATGTAATTCTGCAATGGGACAACACTTATTTTGGTGATAATGATAGACACCTCGTGTTGGAGAATGCTTCAGAGGTGGATGTAATTGATATGCGATCTACTAACCAGATTAATTTACGTTCAGGAATACATACCTTGAGGTTTCACTATGGAGATATTAATTTTATAAAAGATAAACTTATTGAAAAGGAGAGTCGGGTGGGTTTTGTTTATCCAAACCCTATCAATCGGACTGGTGGAATAATTTCTATTGCACTTAGTTTACCAGAGGGACAAAATGAAGTAACTCTGGAATTGCGAAATTCATTGAGCGTTAGTGTGACTTCCCCAAATTCTACTTTCTATCAAGGTGGAAGGCAAATAGTTAGTTGGCAAACTAATCTGGATCAATTAGCTCAGGGTTTTTACCTTGTTAAAATATCTGTTAAAGATCGCTCTGGGGCAATCAAAGAGTCGTATCAACGTATTATTTTAGAGTAGAACCTCACCCATTAATCGTATCATACACCACCACCTTATCCCACAGCGGTGAGCATTCGGCAATAAATTTCTGATGGATGGGGTGATCCTGATATACTTTCTGCCCTTCCACGTTGTAGAAGAACATAAGTTCGGATACAGAGTAACTGTTGTCTACTACATCCCGTTTTTCAGTTGAGGCAGGTACACCAACGTGAATAAATTTTATGGTTTCGATCTTTGATAGTGATTTAACTCCGGCAATTAATTTTGCCAGGTCCTCTTTTGAATCCGGATTTTTTAACCAGAAAAACACATGGTGTATTACAATAGGTTTATCTTTTTTCATAGGAAAGGCTTCGATTGCAGGAGCTAAAGATAATAAAGAGGCGCTGGCCAAAAATTTTCTGCGGGTCGATTTGGATGAAGTCATTCGGATCTAAGTTTTGTTTTTAAAATTACTAAAATCGGTACGGTTAAGGCATAGAAAACGGAATACTTATAGAATTTAATAGCGTCATAGGTATTGATGAGAAAGCCAGATCCCCTGTTAAGTTTGGCTTGGTAGTCGGGATGACTGGATTCGAACCAGCGACCTCTACGTCCCGAACGTAGCGCACTACCGGGCTGTGCTACATCCCGATTCTACTATAAAAGTAAAGTACAGTGTCAAATTCTGAAATAGTTACTACTTTCTTAACTTTCCTTTGTAACCTTTCAGGGCCTACACTGTAACCAATCCGAAACTGACAAAAAGTATTGACCTGATGAGTGATGAACATATCATGGAAGCTGTGAAAAACGGCAACCTGCAGCAGGCTTCCATACTTTTTGACCGGTATAATAAACGGATTTTCAATTTTCTGGCCCGGATGGCGAGTGATAGGGAAGCTGCAGAAGACCTGGCTCAAAACGTTTTTCTGCGCATGCTCAAGTATAGGCACACCTACAAGCCCGAAATGAAATTCCAGTCGTGGATTTACCAAATGGCGCGCAATGTTTTTTCGGATTATTACCAACAACAGAAACAACGCATGCCAGTGAAAATGGAGGTTGAGAAATTAGATGATCATTTATCCGATCTGATGGAAGCAATGGAGCAGGAAGAAAATGAAAAGAGACTGATTCGTGCCTTAGCCCAATTGCCAGACGATTATCGGGAGTTATTAGTGCTTACTCGTTTTCAGCACCTTAAGTACGAGGAAGTTGCAGGATTTTTAAACATGACAGTCGCCAATGTAAAAGTGAAAGTACATCGAGCCATTGGTCAATTGCGTGAAAATTATTTTGAATTAGAAAAATTGTAAGCTATGGATAAGGAAATGTGGGAAAGCAGAATTATCGAATACCTGGATGGAAAAGGAAACGCGGAAGAGCGCGCCAGGTTAGAGCAAGAGCTATCACAAGATGCTGTAGCGAATAAGTTGTTTGAACAACTGCGGGAAGTGATGAAGGCTATGGATAAAGTTTCTGTCCTTGAGCCATCCAGCAAACTGAAAATGGAATTTGAGAAAGCTCTTCAGCAAGAAATTGTAGCACAAAAGAAATCAACTAAAACAGTCTTCTTCTCGCCAGTGGTTTATCGTGTGGCGGCAGGTTTTGTTTTGGTAATGGCTGGTCTGGCAGTAGGATACGAGATAAATAGAAATCAGGAGCGCGAACGCGAGTTGGTGGAATTGAAACAACAGGTTGAAGAAAACAGAAGGTTAATGCTCGCCATGATGGATAACCAGCAATCGGCTAGCCAGCGGATGGTAGGTGTTTCTGTAGCCTATGAAATGGAAATAGCCGATGATCAGATTGTGCGGGTTTTAGTAAAGACCTTAAATGAAGATACAAACAGCAATGTACGCTTAGCGGCTCTCGAAGCCCTTGGAAAATTCAGTAATGAAGAAGTTGTTCGACAATCAATTATTAAGTCGCTCACAACGCAAAAAGACCCGGTTGTTCAGATTACGCTCATTCAACTCTTGGTAAAGATGAAAGAGAAAGGCGTGCTCAACCAATTGGAGAAGATAACGAAAGATGCCTCTACCATGAAGGCAGTAAAAGATGAAGCACACAAAGGAATATTAAAACTTTCGTAAAAGACAATCTCACTGCAGAGAGATGGATTTATGAATGGAAAATAGATGAAGTAAACTGAAACGAATTAAATTTTAGAAAAATGAAAAAGATAGTGATAGCTGTAATAGGATGGTTGGCGGTAAGTACCGCGTTTGCGCAAGAGTTTAAGGTAGCCAAAAGTACTGGACGTTTGGAGTTAAACATTGGCCGGGTAACGGTAGAGGGCCACAGCGGCAACGAAATTATTTTTTCTTCACGTGATCACAAGAGCGGCAAAGACGAACGAGCTGAAGGATTGAGAGCCATCAATAGCCTGGGGTTGGAAGATAACACAGGTTTGGGAATCAATGTGACTGAAAAGGGCGATCTTATTCAGGTTAGTCAGCTGAAGAAGATGAATGCACCCGATGTAAAAATTTTGGTGCCCAAGGGAGTCATTATTTCTTTTTCCCATGAGTCGCAGTATGGTGGCACGGCCGTATTCAAAAATCTGGAGAATGAAATTGAAGTTTCGGCCAACTACAATAGCATTGAAATGGAAAATGTAACGGGCCCCTTAACGGTCAAAACTGTATATGGTCACGTAGAGGCAATTCTTGGTGCCAATGTGAAAGGTCCAATTTCGATTGTGTCCGTTTACGGCTATGTTGATGTGGCTATGCCCGTGGCAATCAAAGCGAATATCAAAATGAGCACTTCGTATGGTGAGATATTGGTTGCCCCTGAATTTAAAATAGATATCGAAAAGCAAGGCGACTTTGTGCGCTACAGCGATCGGGTATATGGTAAAATTAATGGTGGTGGAATCAATGTTGACTTCCGTTCGGATTACAGCAAAATCTACTTGCGTAAGAAATGAGAGCCGTAGCATTTTTATTAATGACCTTACTTACCGGAGTGCTGGCAGCCCAGACTCCGGTAAATAAAGTGTACCCTGTTTCTGCCGGACAAAAGATTTCTCTTCGTTTCGATTATCCAGAACTAGTGCGAATCAGTACTTGGGATAAAAGCGAGATTTCAATTACCGGTACCGTAAGTATAAATGGTGGCGAAAGTGATGAAGCGTTTGAATTGCTGCAATCCTCATCGGGCAATTCGATTTACATCGAAAATAAAATCCGGAATCTGAAAGACCTGCCACAAAGGATCACAGTTACCTACGGTGGAGAAAAGTTAACCTTCAAATCAAAAGCTGACTACAAGAAGTATTGTGACGAAACCGGTCATAACTTTAATGTAAAATCCTGGGGTGTGGATATGGAAATTGTGCTGGAAGTAAAAGTACCTAAAAACATGGAGACCAATCTTGAATGTGTCTATGGAATTGCCGAGGTAAAGAATTTTTTAGGTCCCTTAACTGTTGACGCAACGTATGGTGGGGTGGATGTTTCTGTGCAAGAAAAAACTACCGGTGAGTTGGTTGCTGAAACCAGCTTTGGACAGATTTACACAAACCTCGAGTTAAAATTTTCTGGTTCTGACTTTAAAGATTTCCATACTCAGGTATCCGCTAAGCCAGGTTCGGGTCCACGTTATAGCTTCGAATCGAAGTATGGAAATGTATATTTGAGAAAGGCACTTTAATTCTTTTGATTACTTTATAAAAACTTGCTAAGCTTTGAGAATAATAACTTCGGTAAGTTGATGGCACCCTTCTCCTTTGGAGAAGGGCCGGGGATGAGGTCATTCCAGCCGCTTATGAAAAAACAACGTATGGTCAGGTAGCAAATCAGGATGTGCAATTTTTACGAGATCTTTCAGAATCAAATCCGGTCTTAAATACCCCAACTCTAAAAATTCACTTCCTCCTTTAGCACCCTTTCTTGTATTGTAAGTATACACTTGCTTATCGCGAAAAGGTTTGAACATGGTGTAGCGGGATTCAGTCGCTTCAATTTCACTTAACGAGTTGAAGGAACCGACACCAATCCACAGGTCAGCTTCTTTTGCTTTTTCAAATACAGATTCAAAACTCAATTCTAAAAACCCGTTGGAGTCAGTGTCTTTCCATAAATAATCTGTTCCTGCATCCTGCAAAAGATGCGCTGCATAATTTTTTCCGGCAGGCATAAACCAGATATCACCATAAACAATGCCACTGAGCACAGTAGGTTTTTGGGTAATCTTGTTTAAAAGATTTTGAATGGCCAGATATTCTTTTTCAATTTCATTAAAAACAGAATCGGCCTCTTTTTCTTTATTGAAGAACAAAGCCATAAATTTTATCCATTCAGCCCGGCCTAACGGATGCCGTTCGAGATATTCAGCATTGATCACAACAGGAATGCCGAGCTCTTTAATCTTTTTTAATTGGCCTAAATCACTCGTCATGGTGTAGCTCATCACCAATTCGGGTTTCAATGAAAACAGCAATTCAAGATTCATTCCTTTGTCAACGCCTAAATCAGTTACCCTGCCAGCATCAACTCTTTTTCTCATTGTTTCGGAGCTTATATAGTCTGTAGTGGGAAATCCAATTAAGGCATCTGCTTCCTGAATATAATCGAGTAGTGGAATGTGCGTAGTAGACGTGCAAACAATAGTTTGAAGGGGTGTTCTTATTACTTGGGTTTTGTCATCGTGTATGGGCACTGGTTCGCCAACGGGTACAAGCAGGTACTGATACCCTTCGGTTGCACCCGGATAGGGATAATTGACTGTTACCCGTTTTATCTTACCCTCCGTAAAAACGGAAAAACCGGTGGCGTACTTTAATTCTGTTTGCGCTTTATCAAGGGTAGATTTTTTTTTCGGTTCGCAGGCAACAGCTATTAATAGCGCAACTAAAAATAAACTGCAAAGAGAATGGTTATCGAATTTCATGTGGCAAGTTTAATAAATTAATTATGTTTGCAGTGGTATTAAGGTCCCCGATTCTTATCGGGGTTAAAAGGGAATCCCGTTTTATTCGGGGGCTGTTCCCGCAACTGTAGTCCTGATTCTGCGCAAGCAGAAAACATTTTGTTCACATATTCCATTGTTCGCCCAGTTGGCGGATGAGAAGGAGAATAAAATCAGGAAAGCCAGGAGACCTGCCTTGGTACGCAAAATTCAGTGCTTCGGGTAAAAAGCGACTGTGATTCATTTGATAAATGTGCTGAGATCATCGCTTCTCATCACATCGTCATCGTTTCATTTTCAGCCTTTTACTCTTTTTTCAAAACTTTAAACTTTTTCAAAATGAAAAAAGAGAGAAAAGTCTGGGCAATAACTTTAATTGTCTTTGGGTGGCTGGCGCCCAATCAAACTTCAGCGCAGCAAGATTCGCTTACCTTACGCCAATTGCGTGAAGTAGTAGTGACGGCTACTAAATTTCCTAAGAATCAAAGTGAAACTGGTAAAGTGCTTACCATCATTGATGTAGATCAGATCAAACAAAACGGAGGCAAGGATTTGGCTCAACTCCTGAATGAACAGGTTGGATTGGTAGTAAATGGTTCAAATAGTAATTCGGGTAAAGATAAGTCGGTTTATTTGCGTGGTGCAAAGAATGAATACACATTGATTTTATTGGATGGAGTTCCTCTTACCGATCCATCGGGTGTAGCAGGTGGAGCCTATGATTTACGAATGATTTCTTTAGATCAAGTTGAGCGCATTGAAATTCTGAAGGGAAGTCAATCAACGTTGTATGGTAGCGATGCTGTTGCAGGTGTTATCAACATTATTACCAAACAAGGAGGTGATAAACCGTTTCAAGCAGGTGGCATGCTTGGATATGGGAGTTATAATACATTTAGAGGCAATGCCGTTGTGCACGGTAGCGCAAAAATGGTTGATTACAACATTGGCTATTCACGCATGACCACAGATGGCTTAAGTGAAGCTAAAGAAACTGGTGTGGGTGATTATGACAAAGATGGCGCTTCGCAACATGCATTCCAGGCAAACTTCGGAATCAATCCTTCGGAAAAAATTTCCATAAAGCCATTTGTGCGCTATAGTACATTTAATGGTGAGTATGATGGAGGCGCATTTACAGACGATTTATTAAATACTTATGATGCAAAACTTCTCAACGTGGGCGCGCAAGCAAAGTATACAGTAAACAAGGGTTCAGTTAATCTCTTGTATTCCTACGATAAAACGGATCGTGTGTTCGATGGCACCTATGGTAAGAATGAATATACTGGCTTGTTTAATCAAACAGAAATCTTTTTAAATTATGCTTGGAGCGATAAAATTCAGATGTTAACGGGTATAGCGAGGCAGGATTTAAAAATGCTGGACGAAACCTCTACGGAAAAAGATCCTTCCATAATTCTCACAAGTCCGTATGTATCATTGTTTGGGCATGCGGGCAATTTTTCTGTTGAGCTGGGTGGTCGTTATAACCATCATACTAAATTCGGCAACAACGCTACCTATAGTTTTAATCCGTCATATCGATTAAGCAATGGCGTGAAACTGTTTGCAAATCTCTCAACAGGGTTCAAAGCACCCTCTCTCTATCAACTTTATGGACAGTATGGAGCCAACCCTGATTTAAAACCCGAACGAAGTGAAAGTCTGGAGGGCAGTGTTCAATGGATTTCGTTAAATCAGAAAATTGAGTTGCGTGCAGTAGCCTTCAAAAGGAAAATCAATGATGTTATTGTCTATCAATACCCAACTAACTTTAACCTCAACAAACAAAACGATCACGGAATAGAGCTAGAGAGTTCTATAACACTTACTTCTAAAATAAAAGCTCGGCTATTCTATAGCTGGGTTACCGGAAAAGTTACAGCAAAGAGTCCTTTGGGCGATGACACAACATACAATAACTTAATCAGACGCCCCGCCCATTCCGCTGGGATGAATTTGCGCTATCAGGTTAATAAACGTTTCTTCACCAGTGTCAATGTGAACATGTTTGGCCAGCGCGATGACTTATATTTTGACCTAACCACATTCACCAATCAATCTGCATCGCTTAAACCTTACGCCCTACTGGATGTTTACAGTGAATACCATGTTGGAGATCATCTGATTGTATTTGCCGAAGGTCGAAATCTGCTGAATACCGATTATGAAGAAGTGTATGGCTATAGCACGTTTGGTATAAATGTTACCACCGGCATAAAATTCAAACTCTAAAAAAGCGTTTAGTGAAAGCCATTAAAGTAAAGGTATCAGAAGGTGAGGACTATTATCTGGAAAACGGACTTATGGTTTTCACTTCATCGTATCACTTGAAGCGAGGCTTTTGCTGCACCAACAAGTGCCGTCACTGTCCCTATAGAGTCGATAAAAAATCTAAGCCCCGAAAAACTCCTGAATAATTTTTTGAGCTGCCCGGGATGGGAGTATCAAATTATCCATGATTGCTTTTTCGAATGACTTTATTTTAAGATTTATTTCTTTTGATTGATCTAGTTTGTTCTTGAGCAGGTGCTGTAGGGTATCGTGAAACCAGATTAGATTTTGCTGTTCCCTGTTTTTTTTAAAGTAATTATTAGTTTGAGCAAAGCCTACATAATCTTGAATGAGTTGCCAAGTCTCCTGAATGCCCCGGTTCTCTATTGCTGAAGAAGTAATTACTGTTGGCTTCCAGCCAGAATCGGAATCTGAAAATAAATGCAAGGCATGTTGAAAGTCGGCCATGGCTTGATGGGCTTTACTAACATTCTCGCCATCCGCTTTCGTGATCACAACGCCATCGGCCATCTCCATAATTCCTTTCTTTATCCCCTGCAATTCGTCACCGGCACCTGCCAGCATCAGTAAAAGGAAGAAATCAACAAGATTTCGGACTACGGTTTCAGATTGCCCCACGCCTACAGTTTCAATGATAATAATTTCAAAACCGGCCGCCTCACAAAGAAGGATAGCTTCCCGGGTTCGATCGGCAACACCACCCAATGTGGTTCCGGTGGATGTGGGCCGAATGAAGGCGTAGGGATCCTTTGATAGTTCATCCATTCTGGTTTTATCACCGAGGATACTTCCTTTTGTTTTGGAACTGGACGGATCTACAGCCAGAACAGCAATCTTTTTGGATTGCGCAGTCAAAAATTTGCCAAATGACTCGATGAAGGTGCTCTTGCCAACGCCAGGTACTCCTGTAATTCCAATTCTTATTGATTTTCCTGTATAGGGCAACAACTTTTCCACCAGTTCTGTGGCCACACGAATATCATCGGGACGCGTACTCTCAATAAGTGTAATGGCTTGTGCCAAAACCACTGTATTCCCGTTAAGTATTTCCTGGTAAAACTGTGCCAGAGAAAGTCGATTTGATACTGTTTTATTCAAGGCAAACGGGATTGATGTTCTAAATTTCTAAATTTATTATGAACTTAGCCCTACTATGAAGAAACTCTCTCTCCAAAGTCTTGCCATCACAACCTTTGTATTCTGCATGATGTGGGGGGTGGATAAGATTACTGATTTTAAATTTTTCAGTGCGTTTGACCCTATTTCGCAGGCCCTTACTGATTTCGAACTCACCGACTATGCGTTTTCTAATTTAAGACCTGATCCTCTTGTTGATCAACGGATCGTACTGGTGAATTTAGCTCCGAATCGCGGACTGATCGCACAACAGATCATGAAAATTAAACAACATAAACCAAAGGTAATTGGCATAGATAGTTTTTTTGATTGTGAGGGAGGGTTGTATGACACGTTGAATTGTCCACAACTCCTTGATACACTGGGAAACTTGATGCTAAGTAATGCTATTCAGGAAGCAGGTAATGTTGTAATGGTTACAAGGCTTCTTCAAACCCGTGAATTGGAGAAAAAAAATGTCATTGATGTTTATGATTCTATTGAGTATTCGGATGAAATGTTTAGTGGGTTTGCCACAAATGCTTTTGCAAATCTTCCTACGGGGGCCGATTATCAGGAAGATGTAAAACTTTGCAGGTCCTTGTTTCCCAAAATAAAAGTCAATGGTAAAGACGAATTAGCATTTAGTGTTCAGGTGGCTATGAAGTATGATTCCCTAAAGGCAAAAAAGTTTTTGGCGCGTGAAAAAGAAGAGGAGATAATTGACTTTAAAGGAAATGTAGAATTGCAGGATAACAGGCTGGGAAGTTTGCAAAGCAAAGAACTTTCCACTACGCGCTATCCTATTATGTTTTATGCTGTTGATTGGGAACAATTGTTAAGGGATGAATACATAAAGGATATCTTTGAGGGCAGTATTGTTATGATGGGGTCTATGGGTGACTATTTCGGAGATCCTAGTTGGGAGGATAAATTCTTCACGCCACTTAATAAAAAAGTAGCAGGAAGGGCCAATCCGGATATGTTTGGGTTGGTCGTACACGCAAATGCAGTTGCAATGATTCTTAATGAGGATTATGTGGATGAACTCCCAACCTGGCTGCAAGTATCAATCGCTATAGTTATTTGCTTTTTTACGGTTATTTTGTTCATCCTCATCGATAATCATTTACCGCTTTGGTTTGATACGCTTTCGGTGGTAATTCAGGTTATTTTGCTTCTCACCGTATCAGGACTTATTATTTATTGTTTTGCCACCTACACCTTTAAGCTCGATCTTTCCCTTACCCTCGCGGCTTCAGCGCTAGTGGGTCCGTGTTATGATATTTATAAAGGATTCCAGAATCAAATCAGGGCATGGCTTACCAAAAAGCCAAAGGAAGTATTAAGCAATTGAGTCGAAATTGGCACGATTTTTTAGTATTTTCGAATTGCAAATCCATTAAAAACCATGAAAAAAGGCAGAATTCTATTATTAGTTGGCTTTTTCGCTTTGAGTACCCTTGTTAGCGCCCAGGATTATACGTTCCGGGTTTTGGCCAATAAGGGCGCAAACGAAATAAAAACAGGCGATTCCTGGCAACCCGTAAAAACCGGGGCTAGTCTAAAGCTGGGCGATGAGCTAAAAATTACAGAAAATGCTTCCATTGGCTTGGTACACTCTTCAGGCAAGCCACTTGAAGTAAAAAAGGCAGATATCTATAAGGTGGCTGATCTGGCAAAACAGGTAAGTGGAACGTCCAGCGTTCTTAATAAATACACCGACTTCATTCTAAGCAGCAACTCCGCTGAAGCAAAGAAAAACAGGTTGAGTGCTACGGGGGCTGTTCATAGAGGTCTTGGAATAAAAGTATACTTACCCAACAATCAGTATTCCAGTGTATTTAATAACATTGTTTATGTGAATTGGGCAAATGAAGAAAAAGGTCCATTCACAGTTACATTTCTGAATATGTTTGATGATGTGTTAACTAAAATTGAGACTCCTGAAAATTCTGTTTCCATTGATTTAAATGATCCTAAATTTTCGGGTGAAACAGCAATCTTGGTAGAAATTCAATCCAAGACCACGGGCACCAAGTCAGACGAAAGATACTTAATCAAAAAACTTTCTGCCGGTGAACGCGAAAAAATCAACATAATCTATAAAGAAGTATCGAATGATCTTGTTGGTGAGTCAGCGTTCAATAAATTATTTATTGCGGGATTTTATGAGCAAAATAAATTATTGATTGATGCGATTACGGCTTATGAAGAAGCAATAAAACTTGCCCCGGATGATCCAACCTACAAGGAATATTATGAAGAATTCCTGCTAAGAAATAAGCTCAAGGTAATCAAGCCTTAAAAAGCATTACGATAAAATAAAGACCCCGCCCACAGCGGGGTTTTTTAATTTCCACCCTCGGTTACTTCATTTGGCCAGCAATATTATTATCCTAATTTTGTGAGCTAACCCATTACATATGAGTGTTCTTGTAAATAAAAACTCCCGCATTATCGTTCAAGGATTTACTGGCTCTGAAGGAACCTTCCACGCAGGTCAGATGATCGAGTATGGAACCAATGTTGTGGGCGGGGTAACCCCGGCCAAGGGCGGGCAGGTACATTTAGGTCGGCCGGTATTTAATACCGTTAAAGAAGCTGTCGAAAAAACCGGTGCTGATGTAAGTATAATTTTTGTGCCTCCGGCATTCGCTGCGGATTCTATCATGGAGGCGGCAGAAGGCGGAATCAAAGTTATCGTTGCCATCACCGAAGGTATTCCTGTTAAGGATATGATGATTGCCAAAAAATATGTGAAGGAAAAAGGAGCAACCCTCGTAGGACCAAACTGTCCGGGTGTAATTACCCCGGGCGAAGCCAAGGTGGGTATTATGCCTGGCTTCGTTTTTAAGAAGGGCAGAATAGGAATTGTTTCGAAGTCAGGAACACTTACGTATGAAGCGGCTGATCAAATTGTAAAAGCAGGATTGGGAGTGTCTACCGCGATTGGTATTGGGGGAGATCCTATTATTGGAACACCTACTAAAGATGCTGTAGAATTGTTAATGAATGATCCTGAGACCGATGCGATTGTAATGATTGGTGAGATTGGAGGAAACTATGAACCCGTAGCGGCTCGTTGGATAAAAGAAAATGGTAACAAAAAGCCAGTGGTTGGTTTCATTGCGGGTCAGACTGCGCCTCCCGGCAGGAGAATGGGACATGCCGGTGCAATTATCGGTGGTGCTGATGATACGGCAGATGCTAAAATGAAGATTATGCGCGAGTGCGGCATTCATGTGGTTGAATCCCCTGCATTGATTGGAGAAACCATGTTGAAGGCGTTAGGAAAATAATGTAGAGAAAGAATAAAGAGCCACAGATTCACGGATTAATTCTGCGAATCTGTGGCTTTTGTATTTATAATAACTCGTTAGCAAGATTAGCCAACTCAGATCGTTCACCCTTCTCTAATGTTATGTGAGCATAAAGTTCATGATCTTTTAACCGATCAATCAGGTAAGATAGCCCGTTACTTTGAGAATCCAGGTAGGGAGTGTCAATCTGATGAATATCTCCGGTGAAAATAATTTTGGTGTTTTCGCCAGCTCGTGTAATAATTGTTTTTACCTCGTGCGGAGTAAGGTTTTGAGCCTCATCTACGATAAAACAAATGTTAGACAAACTCCTGCCACGGATGTAAGCCAACGGTGTGATCACTAACTTTTCATTCGTAACCATCTCTGTGATTTTAGAATATTCCTTGTCGGATTCACTGTATTGATTCTGGATAAACTTCAGATTATCCCACAAGGGTTCCATGTAGGGATTTAGTTTCGATTTGATGTCGCCCGGTAAATAGCCAATATCTTTATTACTCAGCGGAACAATGGGCCTGGCGAGATAGATTTGTTTATACTCACGTTTTTGTTCGAGGGCAGCAGCTAGCGCAATCAGTGTTTTTCCAGTTCCGGCTACTCCTTGCATAGAAACCAGTTTGATCTCAGGTTTTAATACAGCATGAATAGCAAAAGCCTGCTCAGCATTACGGGGTTTAATACCATAGGCATTTCTTTTCTCAACTTGCTCTACCATCCCGTTGGCGGAATTATAGAAAGCCAACACTGATTTTTTCCCACTCTTTAGAATATAATAGTGGTTCTTCATCGGCTTTTCCTTACCCAATACTTCTCCGGGAGGGCAATAGCCTTTTTCATACATGAGATTAATGATAGAAGGATCTACTTCTTCGATCACCGTACGTCCGGTGTGCAGCGAGCTGATGTTTTGTACTTTTCCGGTTGTATAATCTTCAGCCTGAAGACCAAGTGCCTTGGCTTTAAGCCGAAGGTTTATGTCTTTCGAAACCAGGATTACTTTTCGACCTTTCTCTTCTTTTTGTAATAACAAGGCCGAGTTCAGAATCCGGTGATCGGGTTTGTCTTCATTAAATACTTTGTTTGCATCCAGTTGACTGGTGCCACCCGTGTCCATTACTACTTTAAAATTTCCCTTGCCCTTTCCATTGATTGGATGCCAATGGTGTAGCATTTGATCTTTTGCGAGTTTGTCGATTAAGCGAATAAACTCACGGGCTTCGAAATTTTTGGTGTCATTACCTTTCTTGAAGTTGTCAAGTTCCTCCAGCACCGTTATCGGAATGCCGATATCGTGTTCGTCAAAATTGAGAATGCTATTGTGCTCGTAAATAATAACACTGGTGTCCAGTACGAAAATCTTCTTTTCCTTGTCTTTCTTGCTCATAGTATCAGGTTAAAAAAAAGCGAAGACACGTTTCTTACAATGGTGTAAATAAACCCTGCAAGTATGAAACGTATCTTCGCGACATCAATTCTAGTAGCGAAATCTAACGAAAGCAGATCAAAAAATACAAAAGATCGAGGTAATCTTTTTATTATGAATGATCAATTAATTCAACTGCATATGGCTAAACCCTTGAATATAAATCTCCTTTTTCAGAAGCGGAAATTTTGAGCACGTTGGCCAAGACTAACAAAATGAGTTTGCGACTGGCCTGAAAGCGGTTTAACCCGGAAAATTTCCGATAGTCCGCGAGGGTTATGGAAGGCTGCATCTCCAGGTATTCCATTAATTTTTTTTCAGCTTCCCCAAAGATAAAACGAGTATCACGCTTCTTTTTAGTTCTTCGTAAAATCTCCTCCATCTCGGCACTCGCTTTAATACTCATGTCATTAACACGAACAAATGTTTCACGAGCAGCCTTGCCCATCACAAGATAATGTGGTCGCTGAGCGCTAGGTGGAATATCAAACCGAACTACAAACCTATTTTCAGAAATAGAAATCGAAGTTTCATGATAGAGAAGCGGAGGTCGGCAATGGGCCTTCAACGATTCAATGACTACATGGGCTTCCTCATCAGGGTATTTTATACCGGGTATACTGCCATCATCGTCAACGCCAATAAGTAGTGTGCCTCCATGTGTGTTGGCAAACGCGATTAATTCCCGTACGATCTTCTCCGGGTATGCTGCCTTTCTTTTAAACTCAAGTTGAAGACCTTCTCCTTCGGATACCAGTCTTTTTAATTCGCGCAAGTGCAGAACATCAGCGCTTAGTGTTGCCGAAGGCTTCATCGTCTTCCGATTCATCGTCTCCATCTTTTGGCAAGCTAAACATACTACTTAATAAATCTTTAAACTGAAGCCCCGAAGTAAGATTGTGTTTACTGATTAAACTAAATTCGGCCAAACCATGTAACGCAAACTCCATGAAGAAAAGCTTTAAGCCGTTGTCCTGTCCTTTGTGAAATTCGTTCACCAGATCCAATAGACCGGGTACCGAACGAAGAGTTTTTTCATACTCCACATTACTCATATCATGCAACAGATCTATGGTGTTTCCATCACCAAACCAGTTACTGATTTTTTTGTAAGGACTTTTATCTTTTTGTTTTCGGAATTTATCCGGGTCTGGAAAGTAGTTTAAAAACTGGGTACGAATGGCTTTGCCCACCAGATTATAAGCAACAATGCCCGGCCCTTCCTGCTGGCCTTCATACACCAACTCCACCTTCCCGGTAACGGATGGCACGACTCCTGCAAAGTCGGAAAGACGAACGAATGTATTTTTCTCATTGTTTAGCAAGGCCCTCCGTTCGGCTGCTGCCAGTAAATTTTCGTAAGCGGAAATTGTTAGTCGGGCTGAAACACCACTCTTGGCATCAACAAATTCACTTTTACGGGCTTCAAATGCTATCTGCTCGATCAAGTCTTTGGCGATCTCAGGAACGGTCACCAGATTTTTTTGTTCTTGCCGGATCAACGCTTCTTGTTGTGTGATTTTCTTACTCACTTCCATCGATTTAGGATAGTGTGTTATTATCTGGCTATCGATGCGATCCTTTAAAGGAGTAACTATACTACCACGATTGGTATAATCTTCCGGGTTGGCTGTAAATACAAACTGAATATCTAGCGGCAAGCGAATTTTAAATCCCCGAATCTGAATGTCGCCTTCCTGCAAGATATTGAAGAGCGCAACCTGAATGCGTGCCTGCAAATCGGGCAACTCATTAATAACAAAAAGGCATCGGTGCGATCGTGGTATTAATCCAAAATGAATAACACGGTCATCGGAATAAGGTAACTTCAATGAAGCGGCTTTAATCGGATCCACATCTCCGATCAAATCGGCAATGGATACATCAGGGGTGGCGAGTTTTTCGGAGTAGCGGTCATTGCGATGAAGCCATGTAATTGGAGTTTCATCACCCAACTCCTGAATTTTATCTTTTCCATACCGGGAGATGGGATGAAGCGGATCATCATTTAATTCAGAACCTTCAATGACCGGAATGAATTCATCCAATAGATTTGTCATTAATCTCGCCAGACGCGTTTTTGCCTGACCACGCAAACCTAAAAGATTAATATCATGGCCCGCCAGGATGGCGCGCTCCAGATCAGGTATTACTGTTTCTTCGTAGCCCCAGATTCCCTCAAATACATTTTCTTTTTTTCTGAGTTTGGTAATCAGGTTTTCCCTTAACTCATCTTTGATAGTTTTAAATTTATAGCCGGCACTTTTTAGGTGAGCCAGAGTTTTTATTTTCTTGTAGTCCATAGTAATGTTAAGATGAAACAGCGTGGAAATGATTAAAGATTTTTTGTCCGGTTTTTCTTAAAGTCTTCGAACACCAGGTTGCCAAGACCCTGCAAGCTGCTATAGTATGCTTGCCCGTTGTTGGCTTTGGTAAAGTCTCTTACGAAGGCTTTCAGGTAGGGATCGGTTGCGATCATGAATGTAGTAACCGGGATCTTGATTTTTCGCAATTGGGTAGCGAGGTCGAGCGTTTTGTTAAGAATTTTATGATCCAATCCGAAGCTGTTTTTGTAATATTTTATTCCTTGCTTGATGCACGTTGGCTTGCCATCGGTGATCATGAAAATTTGTTTGTTTGTATTTTTTCTACGTCTTAAAATATCCATCGCCAGTTCAAGTCCGGCAACCGTGTTGGTGTGATAGGGACCCACCTGCAGGTAGGGTAAGTCTTTAATTTCTATTTGCCGGGCGTCATCGCCAAAAACCAGAATGTCAAGCGTGTCTTTCGGGTATTTTTTAGTGATCAATTCTGCCAAAGCCATGGCAACTTTTTTAGCCGGGGTAATGCGATCCTCTCCATATAAAATCATCGAGTGCGATATATCAATCATCAGCACTGTGGAGGTTTGCGTTTTAAATTCACTTTCGATGACCTCCAGATCTTCTTCAGTCATGAAAAAATCTTCAAGACCGTGATTGATCTGGGCATTTCGCAGTGAATCTGTCATGGAGATTTGCTCCAGCGTGTCACCAAATTCATAATCTCGTCTATCAGTGGTAGGCTCATCACCACGTCCGCTATGGTTTGTTTTGTGTTCACCGGTTTTCGATTTTTTTAATTTTCCGAAAATTTCCTCGAGAGCCGATTGCCTTAAATTTTGTTCTGACTTTGGTTTTAATTTAAATTCTCCATCAGGACCATCATCCGTGATATACCCGTTTTTCTTCAGGTCTTCGATAAAATCCCCTATTCCGTATTGGTCGGTTGTGAGCTTATATTGTTTGTCGACCTCTGTGAGCCATTGTAAAGCTTCTGAAACATTACCGGATGTGATTAAAATGAGCTGCATGAAAATCTTCAAGAGTCGCTCAAAATCGCTTTTCTCGCTGTCGGGTGGGGGTGTGTACTTAGAAAAACGATGCCCTTTCATGGATGATGCTTAAGATATGCTCTAATAACCAGATTTATCTGCATTCTGTTCACGTTGATTTTGGCACTGTTGAAATTGCCTCTGAAGATGTGTAACATACAAAATCGCAGCCCCGAATTCAAAATTTAAAATCAGGTGATTGGGGTAGAAGAAGATACCAGAATCAGTGACCTGACTTCTTGTAATCTAACGTCCCGTAAAGGTAATCCCACAGTGGAGAGGACACCCCAAAAACAACTTCTCCATCTTTGTAATGATGCACACTGTGATTAACCCAAAGGGTTTTGAAGAAATTTTTGGGTGGAGGATAAGCATGTACCAGATAATGAACGGCCAGGTAGGTAGCATAGCCAACCATAAATCCAGGAAGGAACGCAAACACAAAATCACCCATGATTACTTTAAACAATAAAAGCAGGATGGTGCCGATGGTTATGCTCAACAAGGGCGGCATGGCCAACCGATCTTTGTCTTTAGGAAATTCATGATGTACACCATGAATGATATACTGAAGTTTGCTTCGCAATTCAGTATATGGTTTCATATGAAAGACATATCGATGCACAAGGTATTCTACCCAGGTAAAGGCAATGAATCCCACAAAGAATAATACCACCGTAGTTACTGCATTCAGTGTGGTGTACCTAATATTCCAATATAAAAGACCGGCTGCGTAAGAAAAAAAAATCAGAAGAGGCACAGAGATATGAGTGCGGCTTAATTTTTCTAAAACAGTGTTATCAAAAAGTTGTTTTGTTCCCTTGTTCTGCGGCTTAACCTCGTTTGTCATAAACACCCAGAAATTTTAGCTCAATTTCAAAAATTATTTATTTTTTTAAAAATTTGTCCTGTCAATTAGTCGATTCTATCGACCGGATGGCTGTGGCTTTCTGTAAAACTTTTTCATAATAGCGTTCGTACAACGGCAGGATGTTGGTAATATCAAACTCCTTAGCTCGTGCCAGGGCATTCTCTTTAAATTTGGGTAAATTATTCTTATCCAATACAAACAAAGATTTGCGGGTCATGTCTTCCACATCGCCAACATTGCTCATAAAGCCAGTAACTCCTTGAACCATTAGTTCCGGGATTCCACCTGTATTACTAGAAATCACAGGCACTTCACATGCCATCGCTTCCAGCGCAGCTAATCCGAAACTTTCTTTTTCTGAAGGCATCAAAAACAGATCAGCAACAGATAAAACTTCTTCTACAGCTTCTTGCTTTCCTAAAAAACGAACGGCATCGTTAATACCAAATTCCCGTGCCATAGTTTCTGCATGGCTACGTTCGGGGCCATCACCGATCATTAAAAGTTTCGAAGGAATTTCTTTATGAATATTATTAAAGATGGTCATTACATCGCCTATTCTTTTCACCCTGCGGAAATTGGAAGTATGTACTATTAACGACTCTCCATGTGGGCAGATCGCTTTTTTGAAATGATCCTTCTTTTGTTTCTTGAACTTTTCAAGATCGATGAAGTTTGGAATGACTTCGATTTCGCGTGTTATTTTGAAGGAATGATAAGTTTCCCGTTTCAGATCTTCCGATACGGATGTAACGCCATCGGATTGGTTGATGCTGAATGTTACTACGGGTTCGTAGGAGGCATCTTTTCCAACCAAGGTAATATCCGTACCGTGAAGTGTGGTAACAACCGGAATATAAATGCCTTCAGTTTTTAAAATTTGCTTAGCCATGTAAGCTGCAGAGGCATGCGGGATAGCGTAGTGAACATGCAGCAGATCCAACCCTTCGTTTTTTACTACGCTCACCATTTTGCTAGCCAGGGCAAGTTCGTAGGGCGGATATTCGAACAATGGGTAGGAGCGGAACTCGACCTCATGATAGTAAAGGTTCTCATTCAAAAAATCTAACCGGCTAGGCTGACTATAGGTAATGAAATGTACCTGATGGCCCTCTTTGGCCAATGCCTTTCCTAATTCTGTGGCCACAACACCACTACCCCCAAAGGTTGGATAACATACAATGCCGATTTTCATGCTATTTGTTTCTTTAATTATGCCAAAAACTGACATTACTGACTTAACTCGCTTTTAATGCCTTTAGTTTCGAAATCTGTCTTAAGATGGCTTTTTTAACGTATTTTTTTAATACTGACGATAGTTAAAAATTGCCCGGTAGATAACCTCCTGAATACGAGGACGAATATTGCCAGTTAATAGCTTATTATTGGTCATGTCAGGGTGCACTCTATTGGACAGATAGACATATACAAGATTGAACTCAGGATCTACCCAAATACAAGTGCCTGTAAATCCTGTATGGCCAAAGGTTTTTTGTGAAGCATATAAAGTTGTAGGGCTGGCCCAATCGCTAAGGGTTGGTTTGTCCCACCCCAATCCTCGCCTGCTGGTTTCATATTGTTTTGCAATAAAACGGTCTATGGTTTCAGGCTTAAAAAATTGTTGACCGCCATAGTTTCCTTTTTGCAGAAGCATCTGACCTAGTTTAGCCAGGTCGTTTGCATTACTAAATAAGCCGGCATGACCCGCAATATTTCCATACATAGCAGCTCCCTGATCATGCACATAGCCCGTCAGCAGTTTTTTTCTGAACAATTTATCATCTTCCGTAGGGGCTATCTGGTTGATTGGAAATTTCTGCAAGGGAAGGTAACCCAACGTGTATGCTCCCAAAGGCTCATAGATATTCTGTTCCAGAAAATCCTCCATGGGTTGATTCAGTAATTTTTCGGCCAGTCTTTGCAAAATATAAAAGCCCATGTCGCTATAGCGATAGTCATAAACCGTGCGGGGTGGCTTTTCCCGAACTTTTGCTTTGATGATCCAATGCCAGAGACTGTCTTTCATAGCTTTGGTAGCAAATAAATCCTCAGCCACAGGATATGGATAAGCGCTACTTTTTTGATTGCTATAATATTCAGGTAAGAGTGTGCCCTTTTTTACAGTTTCTGTCCAAAAAGGCAAAAACGGCCATAACCCGGCCTGATGGGTCAGGATGTCTTTGATTGTAAAGTCTTTTTTGTTGGAGTCTTTTAGTTCGGGCAGGTAAACTGAGATTTTTTTGTTCACATCAATGAGACCTTTTTCATGCATGAACATAACGGTTTGCAACGTAGCCGAAACTTTAGTGACTGAAGCAAGGTCATAAATCGTTTTTTCCGTTACCGGGATTTTATTTTCATAAGTAAGCCAGCCAGCCGATTGCTCATAGATTACTTTACCATCTTTGGCAATCAAAATATAACTTCCCGGAGTTGCCCCGCTATCAATGGCTTCGTATGCGATAGCTTCAATTTGCGCCAACGTTTTACTGTCAATGCCCGCAGCTTCGGGAAGACTATAGGCGAAGCGATTGGTGGTTGTACTATTCATACCCTGACCTTCTGTAAATCCATGGGTCAACGAAATAGGAAAAACGCCTTGTGCTGCCATACCACCAAAGACCACTTGTGCAGTTATTTTTGGAATCCAGTCTTCATCGGTATAACCTGCCAATACCGTGGGCATGTCCGTCCACGAAATGAGTTGGGCAGGATCGCCAAAATGACAGAGGATGATTTCTTTTTTTGATGCAAGCTTTTTAATGGTTGGAATTACATCGTTGATAAAAGAATTGGAGAGAGGAAAAACGCCTACCACAATCACATCAGCCGCAGCCAATTTTTTCCTGAGGCCCGTTGTATCGGTTGCTTGACGAACTGCATGATGTTGAAAGAATGCATACTTCGATAAGTATTGGGTAAATTCATTTTGTTCTTCTTTTCCAATGCTGATCGAAGCGAATTTCACTCCTTCCAGGAGTGATATGGGAATTGTATTGTTTGCATTAGCCAAAAGTGTAACGGCTGCTTCTGAAATCTCATGCTTCAAGAGTTTGGCTGACGGGGAGACCAACCGGCTAACCAGATTATCCGTATTGATGGATTGTTTATTAAATAAACCGGCTTTGTATTTAGCATCCAGAATTTTTTTCACAGCTTCATTCAATCTGGCTTCCAATGCTCTATCTTTTCTTAGTGCGCGGCTAATTTTTTTCACGGCATCCGAAATGTCTTCAGGGTTGATCAACATATCGTGACCCATTTGAAGTGCCAGCTTTTCGATTTCTCCATCAGGCTGGTTGCCAGCGATTTTTTGTAATTCAGGAACCTCTCCGAAAATAAGTCCTGTGAAGTTTAGCTTCGTTTTTAGAATGTCACCGGTGAAAAGCGATACCGGATCCATCGCCAAAGCAGGGCTTGTAAAATGAATATTTGACGTTAGGATTCCATCGATCCCTTCCTTTGACACGTCATTGATTATAGCGAGATTTAATGAGTCAAGAATATTTTTATCTACATACAATGAGGAGTCATTAGCGGTTCTGATATCTGGTTTTAAATGTTTATGAAAATACTTTAAGCAAGTAAGCACACCCGCATCCTGAAAACCTTTTGCAAACGAGATTGCTTTTCGGGTGGATCGTAAACTATTGTCACTGAAAAGCCGAAGCGAATTAGGGTAAGTCACTTCTTTGAATTCATAGTCAACACTGGGAGCAAAGTTTAAGTGAATGCCCAATTGGTGCATTTGATTGGCAATTTCTTTGCCGAGATTATAAATAATCTCATCGTTGGATGTAGCTCCGAGTAAAAGAGGTTTCTGAAAACTTATGATACTATCCATCGTTTGTGCCAGACCCCACTCGGCATGAATGCCAACCAGCATGGGTACCCGGGAAAGGCTTTGTAATTTATTTATCAGTGTAGCGTGACTTAGCGGCCCCCCCTGCGTTATCAGTATGCCACCAGGGTGATATGATTTAATTAGGTCAATAAGATTCTCTAGCTTTTCGCCTTGTGCATAAGAAGAAACTGAAATCATGAAAAGCTGACCAATTTTTTCTTCGGTATTCAACGTTTGGAAAACGCTGTCAACCCAACGGCTTTTAAGGTCTTGCGCAGGAAGTGATAACTGGATGACTATGAATAGAATACCGAAGAAAACTTTTTTCACCATCTGGCCGTTCGATTTTTGTAGCTTTACCTTTCTTTTGCCCTGATGCAGAACATAACGAAGGAGTTGACTTAATCAGATGCGAAACTACATTTAGAATAAAAGAAAAACTATGAAGATTTTTTCCTTATTCACAAAGGCACCCAACCACCAACGATTCAATTATAGCCCACGGTTTTATGATGCGCAAAAGGAGGAAATGGAGGAACGGGAAAGGCGCATAAAGTTTGATCTTGATCGCGAACGTGGAACTGCGAAGGAAGAGCCAGGACAGTACCGGTCGCGAATTGCAGGATCTTTTCAGGCTGCCCGCAAACGGAGTAAACCATCGATTGGTGCTAATGCTACCATGGTTCGGTTAGGTATCTTATTGTTTCTTGTCACACTCATTATTGCTTATCTGGAGTGGGGTAAACCTGCTCTTTATTCCTTATTTCTTGTCATACCCATTTATCTCTATCTGAAATTCAAAGGCAATTAATTTTCTTGCCACAATATGCCTGATATTATTCAACTTCTGCCGGATTCTATTGCCAACCAGATTGCTGCTGGTGAGGTAGTGCAACGCCCGGCCTCGGCAGTCAAGGAGTTGATGGAAAATGCGTTGGATGCTAAAGCGACTATCATCAAATTATTTGTCAAGGAGGCAGGCAAAACGCTCATTCAGGTAATAGATAACGGATCGGGGATGAGCGATACCGATGCCCGCATGAGTCTGGAGCGGCATGCCACCTCCAAGATCCGCACAGCAGATGACCTGTTTCGGTTGCGAACCATGGGCTTTCGAGGAGAGGCACTGGCTTCCATTGCGGCTGTTTCGCAATTTGAAATGAAAACAAGGCAGACACAATCTGATTTAGGTACACAATTGATTGTAGAGGGATCCGAAGTTAAGAGTCAATCGCCCGTGGCCTGTGATAAAGGAACAAGCATCATTGTAAAAAATCTGTTCTATAATATTCCGGCCCGTAGAAATTTCTTGAAATCCAACCCGGTGGAAATGCGTCATATCATTGACGAATTTCAACGGCTGGCATTAGCCCACCCGGAAATAGCCTTTAGTTTGCAACACGATGATGAATTGATTTATGAAGTATCACCTTCCAAGTTAAGTCAACGGGTGGTAGCCTTGTTTGGCAAATCTTTTCAGGAACAACTGGCACCTTGTCAGGAAGAAACTACCCTTGTTAAAATTACGGGTTATATCGGCAGGCCTGAATCGGCAAGAAAAACCCGTGGCGAGCAATTTATATTTGTCAATCATCGGTACATCCGCAATAACTATCTTAACCACGCTGTAACCAATGCCTTCGAAGGCTTGCTGCCTGAAGGAAATTTTCCTTTTTATGTTTTGTTTATTGAGATTGATCCCAAACACATTGACGTTAATGTGCATCCAACCAAAACGGAAATAAAATTTGATGATGAGCGGGCTGTGTATGGAGTGGTTTGGGCTGCCGTTAAGCAAGCGTTGGGTGCTCATAATCTGGCCCCGGCTATTGATTTTAAAGCTGATATAAATATCGTTGGCAAGCTTAACCAAAATCTTAGCAAGGATCAGTATATCGATGAGCAGTTCTCAACTTCCTTGCATCGGTCAAACCTTCAGAACTGGGATAAGTTGTTTGAAACTGAGGCACCTGAGTCCCGATTGTTTCAAAAATCAGATACGGAAGGCACTGTGCTCCGATTTGAAAGTGCTCTCAATAGTTCAGAAGTTACCGAGAAGAATGAGCTTGGTCTAGGTATTTTTCAATTTCAAAACAGGTATATTATTCGGGCAACCAAATCCGGATTGATGATCATTGATCAGCAGGCTGCGCATGAACGTGTATTGTTCGAAAAGTATATTGTCAGAATGAAGGGAACTCCGGGCAACAGTCAACAGAGTCTTTTTCCGCAAACGGTGTCACTCTCGGCCTCGGACTTTGCCTTGGTGATGGAAGTTCAAAACGAATTAATGTCGCTTGGCTTCCGTTTCGAAATTTTTGGAAAAAATGTACTGTTGGTCAATGGTATCCCTGCGGGCGTTGTTGCCTCTGAGAAAGAACTTTTTGAAGGATTTTTAGAACAGTTTAAAAAGAACCAATCCGAGCTGCAAATGCCACTTCGAGATAACCTTGCGTTGGCGCTTGCAAGGCGATCTTCTGTAAAATCGGGTCAGAAACTGATTGAAGAAGAAATTAAATCTATTGTGGAAGGCCTGTTTTCCTGTGCCAAACCAAACTTTTCTCCTGACGGCAGGCCAACATTTTTTACCTTTGAAACGTCTAAGATAGAAAGTTACTTTACCCGATAATCAAACAACATGTTTAGAGTTACTCCGCTGGTCAGAAACCTGATCATAATTAATGTAGTAGTATTTCTTGGTCAAAATCTGCTGAGCAACCTGCACGTTACTGAATACATGTCGCTGTGGAGTATTCATTCTCCCTATTTTAAACCCTATCAATTCTTCACCTATATGTTTGCGCATGGTAGCATGTGGCATATTTTTTTCAATATGCTTGTATTGTCTTCCTTTGCACCAATTCTGGAGAGTTATTGGGGCGACAAGAAACTTCTGATTTTCTATTTAGCAACGGGTATTGGGGCTGGAATTATTTATGCTGGGATTAACTACTTTTTAGGGACGAGTGCGGGCGGTATTATGCTGGGTGCCTCGGGTGCTATTTATGGAATTTTGATGGCTTTTGGCATGGTTTTCCCAAACCTCGAACTTACACTCCTTTTTCCTCCGGTTCCTATAAAGGCAAAGTATATGGTATTTATTATGGGTGGCATTACCTATGCTTTGGATAGAAGCGGAACCGTAGCACATCTGGCACATTTCGGTGGTGCCTTTGTGGCCTTTATTATTATCAGTATCTGGCGAAGTCAGGGAAGAGACAAGGGATGGTAACTTTAGTCCATAATTTCTGTTAAATTCAAGCAGTAAATTTGTAGGTCGTGTTTGACGAATTTAAAAATGCATTTCAGAAGCATAACAATGCTCATGTTCAGTTGATCATTATCAACGTGGTGGCGTTTTTGACTCTCGCTGTAGTAAAAGTATTTTCAATGGTTTCAGATTCTGCGGAGGTATTTGATTTTATCCACGCTCAGTTGGCAATTCCTGCTCCTTTTTTAGATTTTATTCAGAAACCCTGGACAATCATTTCCTATTCATTTGTGCATGACCTTTCCAGCGTGTGGCACATACTTTTTAACATGCTGATTTTTTACTGGTTTGGAAAATTGTTTATTGAATACCTCGGGAGTGATAAACTGATTGCTCTCTATGTTTTAGGAGCATTAGCCGGTGCATTTTTCTACCTGCTTGTTTACAATACAATTCCATTTTACCAGGACCGAGTTCCAGTATTAGGTATGGTAGGAGCTTCGGCCGCTGTTTATGCGGTGCTTGTTGCCGCAGCAACCTTGTTGCCTGATTATACTTTCTTCTTAATGTTTCTAGGCCCGGTTCGTATTAAATACATCGCCTTGGTTTACATCGTAATTTCATTTCTGGGATCAATCGGATCTAATGCGGGCGGAAATGTTGCCCATCTTGGTGGTGCTCTGATGGGTTTTATTTACATTAAACAAATGCAAATTGGTGTTAATTGGGGAAGCTGGATCACCGCAATCTTAGATTGGATAAGTGGACTCTTTGTTTCGCAATCAAAAGTAAAAGTTACTTATCGAAAAACGGAACCCAAACCAACTCAACCATCTGCAAAAGCAAGTAAAGCCACGCAGGATGAGATTGATACGATTCTCGATAAAATATCTGATCGTGGCTATGAGAGCCTCACCAAAGAGGAGAAAGAAAAATTATTTAACGCAAGCAAGAAGTAATTTTTAAGCAATCAATTTGGCAATGGTGAAAGCAGCAGCAGCAGCGGCAGCACCTACCAGGGCAACCCGTATTGTCCCTTTAAACAACGGTTGACCTGTTAACTTGCTCTTCACTAGCCCAAAAATAACAAGACAGAATAGAGTTATAATGCTGGAATAGAGAAGCCCTTCCTGCGAGGATTCGGTAAAGAAGTAAGCGCTCAGCGGAATTAATCCACCTATAACATACGAGATGCCAATAATGAATGCACTTTGGTGCGCCCGGTTTTTATCAGGCTTTTCAAGACCCAGTTCAAAACGCATCATGAAGTCTACCCACTTTTTGGGATTCTTTGCCATTTCGCGTGCAACTCTCTCTTGTAGTTCTTCACTCACACCATATTCGGCAAAAATTTCTTTAGTCTCGGTAATTTCAACTTCATGTTTGTTGACAACTTCATCATACTCGCGTCTTTCTTCAGAATCGTAGTGTTCAATTTCTGTACGACCCGCGAGGTAGCCACCTAATCCCATGGCAATGGAGCCGGCTGCAATTTCTGCCAGGCCTGCGGTAATCACTATGTCGGTGGAGTCAACGGCACCACTTAAGCCTGCGGCTAACGCGAATGGTACAGTAAGCCCATCACTCATGCCGATCACAAAATCTCTTACTTTCTCCGAACTTTGAAAATGTTCCTCTTCCATGTGCAGTAACTATCGGCTAAAGTTAAATCAAAATTATTTGCCCGTATCCTTGAGGGCAAAGAATTGAGTTAGCATGGTTATTATTTCTTTCGGATCGGTTAGATAGGCGGCATCAGGGTTCTCCCGATTAAATCGTTCCAGCTTTTTGAGATATATTTCTTCCGTAATACCATACAATTCCATAAGTTGTTTTTTTACTTCCTCTGAACTAATTGTCTGTCGATAAACTTCTGTCTTAGAATTCTCATCACGTTTGTTTTTAGTTTTGTCTTTTCCACCAAAACCAATGGTGATGCCCGGCCCAAATGTTGCTATGGTGCCGGGGTCTGGTTCGAGCGGCTGTTCTTTGATTTTTATTTGCGTGTTAGGCGGCAAATCTTTTTTCCACTCATCAACTCCGGCAATATTCAAATCGCTGTAAACTGTTATATCATTTAATAGCCGGGTATCTTCGGCAAGCATTATTTTCAAGTTGGATTCACTTTTCTTGATTCTGAACAAAAGTGGTTTGTAGCCTAATCGGGTAAATATGAGTGTGTCACTCAATTCGGCAGAAAGGGAAAACGATCCATTTTCTTTGGTTGATTGACCAATGTTCTTTCCCTTTATCTGAACGGCCACGTAGGGTAATGCCTGAAAATTTGCTGAATCCAGCACGGTACCTGAAATGATAAATTCTCCTGTTTGCCCTGAAGCAATGAACGAGATACTTAGTAGCAATCCAACGACTGAACGAATCATCAACTGCATAGGTGTCTTAAGGATCTTTAGTTAGTAATGAGTATGAGTTAGATGTTCTTTCAAGTAAATAAGTTTTACGACTTATTTGCCAATTGCCCACAGGCTGCATCAATGTCTTTCCCGCGACTTTTTCTGATTCGGGTAGTGATGCCATTTTTTTCCAGCAGGTCCATATACATGTTCAACACCTGGTCAGGTGCTTGCTGAAAATCACCATCATCAATGGGATTGTATTCAATAAGATTTACTTTAGAAGGCACTCCTTTGCAAAACTTTAATAACGCTTGCGCATCTGCTTCCGTATCGTTAATGCCTTTCCAGACTACATACTCAAACGTAACTTTACTTTTTGTTTTCTGATACCAATACGATAACGCTTCTCCAAGTTCTTCCAATGAATTGGTATCATTGATGGGCATAATGGAAGAACGGGTTTGGTTAATGGCTGAATGAAGCGAGACAGCCAGGTTGAACTTGACCTGATCATCCGCCATCTTCTTAATCATTTTGGCAACGCCAACCGTTGATACCGTTATCCGTCTGCTGGCCATGTTTAATCCTTTCTGCGAAGTGATTTTTTCTATTGCAGCCGTTACGTTAGCATAATTAAGCAACGGCTCCCCCATGCCCATAAATACAATGTTAGTTAAGGGCCTTCCAAAAAAGAGTTCGGCTTGTTCTTTAATCGCAGCTACCTGATCATAGATTTCATCAGGACTTAAGTTTCGTTGCCTTTTTAAACGAGCGGTAGCACAAAACTTACACGCTAAACTACAACCTACCTGCGAGGAAACGCAGGCAGTAATTCTTTTTTCTGTGGGTATAAGCACCGACTCAACAACTAATCCATCATGCAGTGTTACCGCATTTTTTATAGTGCCATCAGCACTGCGCTGCATGTGATCAACCTTAATATGGTTGATAACAAAATTTTGCACCAGCATCTCGCGTGTTGCCAACGAAAGATTGGTCATCTGGTCAAAACTCTTGGCTGATTTCATCCACAACCACTCGTATACCTGCTGCGCACGAAATGGCTTATCGCCTTTCTGTACAAAGAACTCTTTCAGTTCTTCTAATGATAACTTTCGAATGTCCCGCTTAGCGGCTGTCTCAACCATATTTATTTCACCCTTGTGAAAGTTTTGACTTCACAATCTTTTAATGCATTGTGAAAACGCAGTGTGCTAGTTGAGAGTTCCTCAATGATAAAACGCTGTGTTGCCATGCCGGATTTTTTGTCTATGAACTGAAGTTCCTGACCAACCACCCGATATTCAAAAGAGTTTAACTTTTCACCTTTCTTCTTGCCTTGCGAAAAAATCCCTTCTTCACCGGTTCCCTTGTTCGTAAATTTCAACAAGCGGGCAACAGAATTACGAGAGGCACCCATGGCATCTTTTAGTTCGAGCTCGGTAGCACTCTCTTTCATTTCACTCTGGAAGCAGCTTTTTTCATCAGTAAGTTGCCAGGTACCGGTTAGGGATTGACTAAAGGCGAGATGACTAAATAGTAGAACGAAAATGATTAATAAGGGTCTCATGGCGTATTGTTTATTTCGATTGTTTCAAAATCATGCCAACTACAAAATTACAATATTTGGAGCCCTATAGAGTAAGTTTCATTCTCTAAAGTCTTTGAGATTCGTAATTAATCCGCGTAATTTTCGCCATTCTAATGTTTTTATGGAAAAGAGTAATGCTATCATCATCACGGCAGGGTTTCTGGACACCAATAGTGGTAAAACAGCGCATGGTTTGATTCGCGGAACGGATCGATATAATATAATTGGGGTTATTGATCATAAAAGTGCCGGTAAGGATGCGGGTGAAGTGTTGGATGGCAGGCATCGTAACATACCAGTCTACGCTTCCGTGGATGAGTTCGCAAAAGCATCTAAAGAAACAGCTAAATACTGTATTATTGGAGTTGCCACAAAAGGCGGAGTTATTCCTGATTCGCTGCGAGATATACTAAAAGATGGACTTGTGCATGGGTATAGTTTGGTAAACGGATTACATGAATACATCTCGGATATTCCAGAGCTAGCCGATTTCGCGCGCTCACGCGGATTGGAAATTATTGATGTACGTAAGCCCAAGAAATTCAAAGACCTTCATTTCTGGTCGGGTAAGATTAAAAGTGTGCATTGTCCTAAAATCGCGGTGTTGGGTACAGACTGTGCATTGGGAAAAAGAACCACTACCCGATTTCTAACAGAGGCAATGCGTCAGGCTGGCTTTCGGGCTGAAATGATTTACACAGGCCAAACCGGATGGATGCAAGGTGCAAAGTATGGCTTCGTGTTCGACAGTACCCTAAACGATTTTATTTCTGGTGAGATGGAGCACGCAATCGTGCAGTGTTGGGAAGAGGCAAAGCCAGACATCATATTTATAGAAGGTCAATCTTCTTTGCGCAATCCAAGTGGTCCTGCTGGGGCTGAATGGATAGTTTCGGGAGACGCCAATGCCGTTGTGCTTCAACACAATCCTACGCGTAAGCAGTATAAGGATATGGAGTATTATCCCGCTTACATTCCTGAAATTAAGGATGAAATTGCTTTGATTAATATTTATGGGGCGCCCACCATAGCGCTCACCGTAAATACTGCAAAGATGACCGAAAAGGAAGCGCGTGACTACGCAACTCAAAAGGAAAGAGAATTAGGTATTCCTGTTATTCTTCCATTAGAAGATGGGGTGGAGAGACTTGTTACAATCTTTAAGGACATGATCGATAAGTCAATTGCGCAGGTTTAATTTTTATTAGGTGACATCATGCGAATAAAAGATATCAAAGTCTGGTCAGCCGATTTGGGAAACACAAAGCCCTATACTATAGCCTTCAAAACTGTTGATGAAGTGCTCAATGCATTTGTTGAAATTACGTTGGAAAATGGTGTTACCGGTATCGGAGCCGCCAATCCCAGTGAATATGTAACAGGCGAAAGTTTCGAACAATGTCAGGATGCGCTAAAGGAAAATAATATTCAGTTTTTAATTGGTTGCGACATACGGGAAATCCATCAACTTGCATTCGAGGTGTGGCAGAAGTTACCTAAGAATCCTGCTGCCCGTGCCGCGCTGGATGTTGCACTTTATGATGCATTCACAAAATTTTTGGGAGTTCCCCTGGTAAAGTACCTGGGTCAAAAAATTTATTCCCTGCCAACCTCCAATACGATAGGTATTAAAAATGTTACCGATACATTGAAGGATGCCAAGGAATATGGTGAGCGTGGCTTTAGCGTGCTAAAGGTAAAACTGGGTAAGAATTTAGAAGAGGACATTGAACGGATGGTGAAGTTGCGGGAAAAATTCGGGAAAAAGTTTGTGATCCGGATTGATGCTAATCAAGGATATAGTTCATCTGAAACCATTGAGTTTTATAACAAGACAAAGCATTTGGATATCGAGTTAATCGAGCAACCACTTCCCGCCAAGGCAGTTGTTGAGACAAAACAATTGCCAGATGAAATAAGAAAAGTGATTGCGGCTGATGAATCTTTGCTAACGCCACAAGATGCTTTTGAATTGATTAAGCCACCATTGGCGGCTGGCATATTTAACATTAAGTTAATGAAGTGCGGAGGCGTGAGTCAGGCATTAAAAATTGCCGATATCGGAGCCGTTGCTGGCGTTGATCTTTTCTGGGGTTGCAACGATGAAAGTATTGTTAGTATAACTGCAGCGCTGCATACTGCTTTTGCGTGCACAAACACCAAATATATAGATCTTGACGGAAGTCTGGATCTTGCTAAGGATGAAGTAAAGGGCGGCTTTGTTTTGAAGGATGGTATTATGTATTGTTCTGATAAACCCGGCCTGGGCGTAGAAAGAATCTAGGAGATATTAAGGATGGATAGCCAATCCCTCCATTAAACTCATCAACGTAAAGTAATCTCGTGTATCATCTCCATGCGAAAGTTTCCAGGCTAGGTTATTCTCCTTTTGAAAGATGGTGACTTTTAATTTGGAAGCCTGCTTGATTTCATACCCACATCGTTCCAGCGCGTTTTTGGTCCACAAATATTCATACCCACTCCCCTCTAACTGAATTTCTACACCACGGTAAGCTTCGTGACTCATCTTGCCGGTTTTCAAATCAAAACCTTTGAATTGAAACACTTCGTCAAATGTGCCATTTAATACCAGGTCTTCGGGAATACCTTGCAAAATGGTTTTATCCGGTGTGGCCAGCCAGATTCTGTCGGCCGTTTGCAAGGCCAGATCAAGCTCGTGTGTGGCTATTAATATAGTCTTTCCACTTGTTCTTGAAAGTCCACGCAGGATGTTCATGATTTCAACCCGGTTGTTTAAATCAAGATGGGCAGTAGGTTCATCCAGAAAAAGAATAGCTGTGTTTTGTGCCAGCGCTTTAGCTATCATGGCCATCTGAAGTTGACCATCACTTAATTCAATCAATTTTTTATTGGCCAGAGATTCAATATGTACCTGCCGGATTGCTTTATCAATTAACTCATAATCTTCGTTCGACAGTGTAACCCGCCAATTCAAGTAGGGATATCTGCCATAGGTGACCAAATCATAAACCGTCATGAGCGAGGAGGTGATCCGATCGGTGAGTACAACAGCTACTGACTGGTTGTCTGTAATTTCAAACGAGCCGCTGAGTGCTCTTTGAAGGCCCGTTATCGTTTTGATAAGCGTTGTTTTACCAATTCCGTTAGAGCCCATAAAGCACACCAATTCCCCCGCGCAAAGATTGAGGTTAAGTTTCTCGAAAAGAGCAAATTCCTGATTGTCTTTCCTGTAACCAACAACAAGGTCGTTGCTTTGCATCACGATGGTTTTTAGATCAGACACTTATTTTTTTTGATTTAATAACCAACCAGATTACTACGGGTGCACCAATTAGTGAGGTTACTGCATTTAAGGGAAGTACTTGTGTACTGCCCGGTAGCTGTGCAAGAATATCACAGAGCAAAAGCAAACTTGCTCCACCAGCCATAACAGCAGGAATCAGGATTTTGTGATTGGTGATAGGAATCAGAAGTCGGATTAGATGCGGAACGGCCAATCCTACAAATGCAATCGGACCACAGAAAGCGGTGACGGCTCCTGTAAGTAAACCGGTGGCTACAACAATCCAGAATCGCGAGCGACCCAGATTGATGTTGAGGTTACGGGCATAATTATCACCAAGCAATAAACCATTTAATGACTTAACTAATCCATATCCGATTGAAATACCCAACCCTACTACAACCGCCAGCACGCCCAGTTCTCTCCAACCTGTGCCACCAACGCTACCCAAAGTCCAGATCAGGAATATCTGTAGGTCATCTGCCTGACTAGTAAATTGTAATACACTTACCACAGATGATGTTGCTGCACTGATCATTAATCCGATAATCAATAGTGATGTATTGTCTTTCACATAGTTGGCAATGGATATTATCAAGATAAAAACCAGTGCACCTCCCAGGCTGGCCGCTATTGCAATGCTCCAGGGGTTTTGGAATAGTGCATTTGAAATCCCGATATTAAACTGCCCTACCAATAATATAATGGCAACCAGTAAACTGGCTCCTGAAGTTAAGCCAAGCACATCGGGTCCGGCCATTGGATTTCTAAACAATGTTTGCATGAGTAAGCCGCCTGCCGCCAAACCGCTGCCGGCTAAAATGCAGGTCAACGCTTTAGGGATCCGAAATTGCCAAAGGATGTCAGCGTAGATGCCTTCATCAGCAAATAAGCTTGTAAGTAGTTTAGTAAACGGAATTGAAACGCTCCCCAGGGAAACATTCGCTATGAATAACCCGACCAAAAGCACTGCCAAAATCAGGCTTTGTATCCAAAAGGCAGATTGTCTCTTCAAGGCATTAATAATTGGTTGGAAAAGTAAGACCTTTTTGAGCTTTGCTGAAATTGATGAATTATTTATAAATCTTCCTTGAATTAAATCTTTAGAGTTAATCCTCGAATCAATTTGAAAATGAGACACTTACGCATTTGATTTAACTTGATAAAGGTCAGGTAATGATGCCCCTGAGTATTTTTTTGAAAGGCACACTTGGTAGCTAAGCTTTAGTTCCTATCTTTGCAGTCCTTTTTGCGGTACAAAACCCGCAAAACGGGTTAAAAACAAGCAAAATAGGTTTCAACCATGCCTGGAATAATAGGACGTAAAGTAGGAATGACCAGCGTATTTGGCCCAGATGGCCAGAATATTGCCGTTACGGTCATCGAAGCAGGCCCGTGTGTTGTCACTCAGGTGAAAAACGCTGAGACTGATGGATACAGGGCTGTGCAACTTTCTTTCGGAGAGAAGAAAGAGAAGAACACCCCCAAGCCGCTGGTTGGTCATTTCAAAAAAGCCAACACCAGCCCTAAAAGATCCACGATTGAATTCAGAGACTTCCGTGTGGAATTCGATGGCATTGTGGAACTGGGAAAAGAAATCAAGGTACAAGATGTTTTTGCTGAAGGCGACTTCGTAGATGCAGTGGGTACTTCGAAAGGAAAGGGATTTCAGGGTGTGGTAAAGCGTTATGGCTTTTCCGGAGTTGGAGGACAAACTCACGGACAGCATAACCGTTTGCGCGCTCCTGGTTCTATGGGTAATGCGTCTTTCGCATCCCGTGTAATTAAAGGAAAGCGTCTGCCGGGCCGTATGGGTACCGATCGCGTGAAGACAACTAACCTGAAAGTGGTTAAGATTCTTGCCGATAAGAATTTGATTTTAGTAAGCGGCTCTGTTCCGGGTGCAAAGAATTCAACGATAATCCTGCAAAAGTGATGGACATAGCAGTTGTAAAATATAACGGTGAAACCACTGGCCGCAAAGTAAGTTTGGCAAGTGACGTTTTTGGTATTGAGCCTAATGACCATGCGGTTTGGTTAGATGTAAAAAGTTTTCTGGCTAATCAACGTCAGGGCACACATAAGTCTAAGCAGCGTAATGAGATTTCCGGGTCTTCCAAGAAACTAAAGAAACAAAAAGGAACCGGTGGCGCACGTGCGGGTAATATCAAGAATCCCCAGTTCAAAGGTGGTGGTCGCGTGTTTGGACCTACTCCCCGTGATTACTCATTCAAGTTGAATAAGAAAGTAAAGGATCTTGCTCGCAAATCCGCCCTTTCTTATAAAGCAAAGGATAATATGATTGCCGTGGTGGAAGACTTTAATTTCGAAGCCGCCAAGACCAAGCAATATGTAAGCCTGTTAAAGTCACTTTCCTTTCAGGATAAAAAAACTCTCCTTGTTCTTCCCGATGCTACCAACAAGAACATCGTTCTCTCCGGAAGAAATCTTCAAAATTCTAAAATTGTTACTGCCGATCAGATCAATACCTATGATGTGATGAATGCAGAGCAGTTGATTTTCGTTGAGAGTTCCTTAACCAAGATTGATAACATTTTAAATAAACAGTAAACCAATGAGCATTTTAAAACAACCCCTGGTTACTGAGAAAGTTTCTTCCCTGAATGAAAAAGGCAAGTACGGATTTATCGTAGATGCTGAAGCCAATAAAGTGGAGATCAAGAATGCAGTAGAGAAAATGTATGGTGTAAATGTGGAGCGGGTAAATACGATTAACGTGTTAGGTAAATTCAAATCAAGATTTACCAAAGCAGGTGTATTGTCTGGCCGCAAGCCCAGTTACAAGAAAGCCATTGTTACATTGGCTGCAGGCGAAGTGATTGATTTTTATAGCAACGTATAATTTTTAAGCGATGGCGTTGAAAAAACTTAGACCGATTACTGCAGGAACCCGTCACCGGTTGTCTCCTGGATTTTCGGATATTACAGAAAGCAAACCAGAAAAATCACTGGTTACTACCCTCAAGAAAACGGGTGGTAGAAATAACGTAGGTCGCATGACCATGCGCTATATCGGTGGTGGACACAAGCAGAAAGTTCGTTTGATTGATTTCAAGCGCGATCGGTTTGGTATTCCTGCTGTAGTTAAGTCAATTGAATATGATCCGGCAAGAACTGCGCGTATCGCGAAGTTATATTATGCAGATGGATTCAAGTCGTATATCATTGCTCCTCAGGGCATCAAAGTAGGTCAAACCGTTATTTCAGGAGACAACATTGCTCCAGAAGTAGGTAATGCACTTCCTCTCTCCAAGATTCCGATTGGAACTATTGTTCATAATGTGGAGCTAAAGCCTGGTCGTGGAGCTTCCATGGCTCGTAGTGCTGGCACATTTGTACAGTTAGTTGCTCGTGAAGCTGTATACGCGACTTTGAAGACACCTTCAGGTGAATTGCGCAACGTATTAGTTAACTGCCTGGCTACGGTTGGTGCAGTTTCCAATGCTGAGCATATGAACGAAAGTGTTGGTAAAGCAGGCCGCAGCCGTTGGAGAGGCGTTCGCCCTCGCACACGTGCTGTTGCTATGAACCCTGTAGATCACCCGATGGGTGGTGGTGAAGGTCGCGCTTCAGGAGGTCATCCAAGATCGCGCAAGGGCTTGTTGTCGAAGGGTAAGAAAACGCGTCACCCCAAGAAGTATTCTGATGGTTTAATCATTGCTAGAAGGAAAAAATAATTATGGGAAGGTCAGTAAAGAAAGGTCCTTATTTGGATGCGCGACTTGCCAAGAAAGTGCAGGTTATGGAGCAGGCAGGAAAGAAATCGGTGATCAAAACATGGTCACGCAGATCCACCATCACTCCGGATTGCATCGGTCATACGTTTGCTGTTCATAATGGCAACAAGTTTATACCCGTGTATGTAACGGAAAACATGGTGGGGCATAAGTTGGGAGAATTTGCTCCTACCCGCACCTTTAAAGGTCACTCCGGAAACAACAAGGCCTAATAAATCAGGCAATAATTTTTAAGATTCCTGAACATGGAAACAGTAAAGAAGAAAAAAAGATCAGTAGTAAAGAGAGAGAAGATTGAGGCGGTAAAAGAAGCGGCCAAAAAAGGTGCTGCTACTTCATACCTTAAAAATGTTCCAACTTCTCCACGCAAGATGCGTTTGGTTGCTGATTTGATTCGTGGCGAGCGGGTGAGCAAGGCATTGAATATCCTTAAATACGAAGCTCAACATGCGTCAGCTAAAATGGAAAAGTTACTTCTTTCTGCTATCAGCAGTTGGGAAGCAAAAAATAGTGATGTGAAGTTGGAAGAGGCAGACCTTTTTGTAAAGGAAGTTTTTGTTGATGGTGGTCGTATTTTGAAACGCTTAAGACCTGCTCCGCAAGGACGCGCTCACCGTGTGAGAAAGAGATCCAACCACGTAACCTTAACAGTAGATCGCATGCCTGCAAAGGCTGTTGTGGCCAAGTCAGAAACAAAAGAAAAAGAAACAAAAGAATAATGGGACAGAAGATTAACCCGGTAGGCTTCAGATTAGGCATCGTACGCGGATGGGATTCCAGCTGGTTTGGTGGAAAATCCTTTGCTGATAAACTGGTTGAAGACCAGAAAATCAGAAAGTATGTTGATGCCCGTATTCAAAAAGGTGGAATTGCGAAAGTGGTAATTGAGCGCACCTTGAAAAGAATTACTTTGACTATTCATACAGCACGTCCAGGTGTTGTGATTGGTAAGGGTGGAAATGAAGTTGATAAGATAAAAGAAGAGTTAAAGAAACTCACTAACAAGGATGTTAATATCAACATCTATGAAATTAAGCGCCCCGAGTTGGATGCCCGATTAGTAGGTGAATCAATTGCACAACAGTTAGAGGCAAGAATATCTTACCGCAGAGCAATGAAGCAAGCGATTGCCTCTACCATGCGTGTAGGTGCAGAAGGAATTAAGGTAAAATTATCTGGTCGTTTGGCGGGTGCCGATATGGCGCGCACTGAACAATATAAGGAAGGACGGATACCTCTTCACACCTTGCGTGCTGATATCGATTACGCAATCTCAGAAGCACAAACTGTGTATGGAAAGATTGGTATCAAGGTATGGATTTTCAAGGGTGAAGTTTATGGTAAACGCGACTTATCTCCGAATATCGGAATGGTAAGTAACACAACCGGAGAGAACAAACAAGGTGGCCAGCCAGGTGGTGGCGATAGAAGAAGAGGTGGTGGTGATCGCAATGAGCGTGGAGGTAGAAGTGAGCGTGGTGGCGATAGAGGCGGAGAAAGAAAAGGAAGAAAATAATTTCAGGACAGATAAAAGCAGTAAATCATGTTACAGCCTAAGCGGACGAAATTCAGAAAAATGCAGAAGGGAAAAGTGAAGGGATCGGCCACACGTGGTCACTCTATCGCTTTTGGATCTTTCGCATTAAAGGCTCTTGAGCCAGGTTGGATTACAGCCCGTCAGTTAGAAGCAGCTCGTGTTGCCGTAACCCGTGCCATGAAGCGTGAAGGCCAGGTTTGGATTCGGATTTTTCCGGACAAGCCAATTACACGCAAGCCTGCTGAAGTAAGGATGGGTAAAGGAAAAGGAGCTCCCGAATATTGGGTAGCGGTAATTAAGCCAGGTACTATTTTGTTTGAGGCCGGTGGAGTTACCATGGCTACTGCTAAAGAAGCTTTGGCACTTGCCGATGGCAAGCTTCCTATTAAAACCCGCTTCACAGTAAGAAGAGACTACGTAGAACAATCAGCAAAATGAAAAACGCAGAAATTAAGGGATTGACCCTGGTAGAGCTAAATGAAAAGATCGGCAGCGAACAGGAGGCCTTGCGCAAGTTAAAATTTGCACATCAGGTATCGGCTATCGAAAATCCAATGAGAATAAAGGAAACCCGCAGACTCATTGCGCGCTTAAAAACAGAATTGAAAGGAAAGGAAACTCAAAAGTAATTTCTCATGGAGACGGAAAGAAACCTACGAAAGGAAAGAATAGGAAAAGTGGTGAGCAATATGATGACGAAGTCAATCACTATTGCTATCGACCGCAAGGTAAAGCATCCTATCTATGGTAAGTTCATGAACAAGACAACCAAGTTCATGGCCCATGATGAAAAGAATGAAGCTGGAATCGGAGATACTGTTCGTATTTCAGAAACTCGCCCCCTGAGCAAGAATAAGAGATGGAGATTGGTTGAAATTATTGAAAAAGCGAAGTAACCATGATACAAACAGAAAGCAGGCTTACCGTAGCAGATAACAGTGGCGCAAAAGAAGTTCTTTGCGTGCACGTATTAGGTGGTACGAGAAGAGCATCGGCCAGCGTAGGAGACATGATAGTTGTGACTGTGAAATCAGCAATCCCAACAAGCCAGATAAAGAAAGGTACTGTTTCCAAAGCTGTGATTGTCCGTACTAAAAAGGAAATCAGAAGAAAGGATGGTTCATACATTCGTTTTGAAGATAATGCAGCTGTATTATTGAATGCACAGGATGAACCTCGTGGCACTCGTATTTTCGGCCCCGTGGCTCGCGAATTAAGAGAGAAGCAGTTCATGAAAATCGTGTCATTAGCACCCGAAGTATTATAAGTTATGGAAAGAAAGTTTAACAAGCAGGCTAAACTACACATTCGCAAAGGCGACCTGGTTATGGTTTTGGCTGGCGATGACAAGGACAAAGAAGGTAAGGTCCTAGAAGTTTTGACCGAAAAGAATCGTGCTATTGTAGAGGGAATAAATATGGTGACAAAACACCAGAAGCCTTCTGCCGGTAAGCCCGAAGGTGGAATCAAGAAAATGGAAGGCACAATTCATATCAGCAACCTGATGTTGATTGAACCATCAACTGGTAAGCCTACTCGCACTGGCAGAAAGCTTGACGAGAAAGGTAAGCTAAAGCGTTATTCTAAGAAAACAGGAGAATTAATTAAGTAATGGCAACTCCAAGACTAAAAGAAAAGTACCTCAAGGAAATCGTTCCCGGCCTGAAAGCGAAGTTTCAGTATAAGTCGGTAATGCAGGTACCTAAAATCGAAAAAATTTGCATCAATAAAGGTATTGGTGCGGCTGTAGCTGACAAGAAACTTATTGATGTTGGGTTGGAAGAGATTTCGACTATCACAGGTCAAAAAGCGGTTGCTACACGTTCGAAGAAAGATATCTCAAACTTCAAACTTCGTAACGATCAGGCGATTGGTGTAAAAGTTACCCTGCGCGGAGATCGTATGTTCGAATTTATGGATCGTTTGATGAATGTCGCGCTCCCTCGTGTACGTGATTTCAAAGGCGTAAGTGATAAAGGTTTTGATGGTCGTGGCAACTATACGCTTGGCGTAAAAGAGCAGATCATTTTCCCTGAAATCTCTATTGATAAAGTAAATAAGATTAACGGTATGGACATTACGTTCGTGACCAGCGCGGCTTCTGATGAAGAAAGCTATGAGTTGCTGAAAGCGTTAGGGATGCCCTTTGTAACTAAAAATTAACTGATCGATGGCAAAATTAGCAATCATCGCAAGAGACAAGAAAAAGGAAAGACTGGTAGCTATCTATGCTTCAAAACGCAAGGCTTTGAAAGAAGCGGGCGATTGGGCTGGGTTGGATAAACTTCCAAGAAGTTCGTCCGCTGTTCGTCTGCGCAGTCGTTGCAAACTTACGGGTCGCCCGAGAGGCTACATGAGCAAGTTCGGACTGTGCCGTAACCAGTTCCGTCAAATGGCAAGTGATGGTAAAATCCCAGGATTAACCAAGGCAAGCTGGTAGAAGGCTTTTAATACATATTAGGTTGCTGAGTATCCAGGTCGGGGCACCCTCTAAAACAGGCTAAACCGAAACCAGATAACAGTTTGAATAACAGAAATTGTTATATATCTTTGCAGCCCGTTCGAAAAAACGGGTTTGTTTTTAAATAAGCACAATGAAAACAACTGATCCGATAGCAGATTATTTAACCCGGTTGCGAAACGCCATCAAGGCGCGCCACCGCGTGGTAGAGGTTCCTGCTTCCAACATTAAGAAGGAAGTAACAAAGGTTCTATTCGACAAAGGGTACATCCTGAATTACAAGTTTGAGGACACCTCGAATAAGCAAGGGAACATCAAGATTGCCTTGAAGTACAACCCTGAAACAAGGGAGTCGGCAATCACAAAATTACACCGCGTAAGTACGCCTGGTTTGCGTCAGTATAAACCTGCCGATAGTCTTCCCAAAGTATTAAATGGGTTGGGTATAGCGATTCTTTCTACTTCGAAAGGTGTGATTACAGACAAAGAGGCAAAAGCCCTCAATGTAGGCGGTGAAGTTTTATGTTATATCTATTAAACGCATCAGACTATGTCACGAATAGGTAGATTACCCATCGCTCTTCCCAAAGGTGTAACATTCACTTTTTCAGAAGCTGATCATCAGGTAACTGTAAAAGGTCCGAAAGGAGAACTGAAGCAAAAAATTGATTCCGATTTCAAAGTAGCTATTGAAGACGGAAATATTGTAGTGCATCGCCCTACAGAACAAAAAAGACACAAGGCAATGCATGGTCTTTATCGCTCACTCATCAACAATATGGTTGAAGGGGTAAGCAATGGATACAAGGCACAATTGGAATTGATTGGTGTAGGTTATAAAGCAACCGCTCAAGGCAATGTGTTGGATCTTAGTTTAGGATATTCACATAGTGTAATTGTTGGTATTCCTTCCGAGTTGAAAGTACAGGCTATTCAGGAGAAAGGACAGAACCCAACGATCATTTTGGAAGGTATTGATAAGCAATTGTTAGGTCAGGTTGCTGCCAAGATTAAGTCGTTGCGCAGTGTTGAGCCTTACAAAGGAAAAGGTATCCGCTTCGTGGGTGAGTACGTACGTAGAAAAGCTGGTAAAGCAGCTGCTAAATAATAAGTATCATGGCAAACATTAAAGACAGAAGACTCAGGATTAAAAAAGGAATCCGCAAATCGTTGGAAGGCACTTCTGCCAGACCTCGTCTGTCAGTGTTCCGTAGCAATAAAGCTATCTATGCGCAAATTATAGATGATGCCAGTGGACATACACTTACCTCCTCTTCCTCTGTGGAGTTGGATAAAAAGGGTGGTGTGAATTTGACTATCTCGAAGAGTGTAGGAAAGAAAGTAGCAGAGAAAGCAGTCGCTAGTGGCATTAAAGAAATAGTATTTGACCGCAACGGTTATCTCTATCATGGTAATATCAAAGCTTTGGCTGAAGGAGCCAGAGAAGGTGGATTAAAATTCTAAAAGAGCATGACACAAAGTAACGTCAGCACAGTAAAGGCAAGTGAAATCGACCTGAAAGAAAAGGTGGTTGCCATCCAGCGTGTAGCCAAAGTGGTGAAAGGTGGTAGAAGATTTAGTTTCGCTGCCATTGTGGTGGTAGGAGATGGTAATGGTGTAGTGGGTTATGGTCTTGGAAAAGCCAATGAAGTAACCGATGCAATCACCAAAGGTATTGATGATGCTAAGAAACACCTGGTGAAGGTTCCGATTATCAAAGGAACGGTGCCGCATGAATCGCTTGGAAAATTTGGTGGTGGGTTTGTGTTGTTAAAGCCCGCTTCTCCAGGTACAGGTGTTATTGCCGGTGGTGCCATGCGTGCTGTATTGGAGAGTGCTGGTGTGCATAATGTATTGGCAAAGTCAAAAGGATCGTCTAACCCACACAACGTGGTGAAGGCAACCTTCAAGGCATTGACAACCATGCGCGATCCTCAGACCATTGCGCGCAACCGCGGAGTCTCATTATCAAAAGTTTTTAACGGATAAGAGTTATGGCAAAAGTTAGAATTACTCAAACCCGCAGCACCATTAAAAGACCTGAAACTCAATTGAGAACTATTCAATCATTGGGATTAGGAAGAGTACACCGTTCTGTTGAAGTGGAATACACGCCACAGATACAAGGAATGGTAAAAAAAGTAAAGCATTTGGTGAGCGTAACCGAATTATAAGATGAAACTTCACACACTTAAGCCGGCCGAAGGATCGGTTAAAACAAACAAGAGACTCGGGAGAGGACAAGGTTCTGGTGGTAGCACGGCTGGCCGTGGTCACAAAGGTGCTCAGTCACGCTCTGGCTATCATAAGAAATTTGGTTTCGAAGGTGGTCAGATGCCGTTGCAGAGACGCATTCCTAAGTTTGGATTTAAGAATAACGATAAGATATACTTTAAGGCAATCAATTTAGATGCACTTGAAGAATTAGCTTCCAAAACCAAAGCTTCTTCTATCACCGTTCAATTGATGGTTGAAAATGGTATTGTTGGAAAGAAGGATAGTGTGAAAATTTTAGGAAGAGGTGAGTTGAAATCGAAAGTAAGTGTAGAAGCACATGCCTTCTCAACCACAGCAACAAAAGCTATTGAAAACGTAGGCGGAACCGCCACAACCGTGAAAAAATGAAGCGTTTCTTTACAACCATAAAGAACATATTTTCGATTGAAGACCTGCGGGTAAGGATTCTGAATACGATAGGATTCCTGATCATTTTCCGTTTGGGTTCTTACATAGTTTTACCAGGTGTTGATCCTAACCTGCTATCCGGAAATCAAGGCGGTATTTTTGATCTTCTTAATACATTCCTGGGAGGTTCGTTCAGCCGGGCTTCCATTTTTGCATTAGGTATCATGCCTTATATTTCTGCCTCTATCGTTGTGCAGTTATTGACGGTTGCAGTTCCTCATTTCACTAAACTTCAAAAGGAAGGTGATAGCGGACGCAAAAAGTTAAATCAGTTTACACGGATCTTAACAATAATTATTACAGCCGCTCAGTCGTATGGATATATCCGGGCTACAGTCAATGCTGAAGCTCTTTTAAATCCGGGTATGTTCTTCACGGTATCGTCAATAATCATTTTGATTTCCGGAACCATGTTTTGTATGTGGTTAGGTGAACGTATTACAGATAAAGGTATCGGCAACGGTATTAGTATGCTGATCATGATTGGTATTGTATCCCGTTTCCCTGCAGCAATCTATCAGGAAATTGATGCGAAGGGTATGAACGGAGCGTTACTCTTTATCATTGAGGTTCTTGCTTTATTCTTTGTAGTTGTTGGTGTTATTGCTTTAACGCAAGCAACTCGTAGAATTCCGGTTCAATATGCCAAGCAGGTTGTAGGTAATAAGTTGTATGGTGGTAAGCGCGACTTCATTCCTTTGAAGTTGAACTCAGCGGGTGTAATGCCAATCATTTTTGCACAGGCATTAATGTTTATTCCACCCCTGGTGGCACAAATCTGGCAAGACAGTGATTTGGGTGCCTATGTAGGGTCTACGTTTGCCGACTTTACTTCATGGCAATACAATTTATTGTTCGCCATTCTGATTTTGATTTTCACATTCTTCTATACGGCTATTACGGTGCCATCGAATGATATCGCTGATAACCTGAAAAGAAATGGTGGGTTTGTTCCAGGCATTAAGCCAGGCAAACAAACTGCCGAGTTTATAGATAGTATTTTATCAAAGATTACATTACCGGGTGCCATCTTCCTTGCTGCGGTTGCCATTCTCCCTGCGTTTGCAGTAAAGGCTGGAATCACACAGAATTTTGCTCAATTCTATGGCGGTACTTCTCTTTTAATTCTGGTAGGTGTTGTGTTAGACACACTCCAGCAAATTGAGAGCTACTTGCTGATGCGGCATTATGAAGGGATGATGAAATCAGGTAGAGTAAAAGGACGTTCTCAGTTTGCTGCGGCTTGAGGTTGAATGATTCACTACAAGACGGACGAGGAGATTCAGTTAATTAGAGAAAGTGCGCAGGTCTTAGGAAAAGCGCATGGCGAAGTAGCGAAACGGGTAAAACCGGGAGTGAAAACTAAGGAACTGGATAAGATTGCCGAGGAATTCATTCGTGATCATGGAGGTTCGCCTTCATTTAAAAATTATCACGGATTTCCGGCAGCCTTGTGTATCTCCGTTAATGAGGTTGTAGTACACGGATTTCCGGGTGACTATGAATTGAAAGAGACGGATGTTGTTACGGTTGATTGTGGTGTGAAGTTGAAAGGTTTTCATAGCGACTCCGCCTACACATATCCGTTGGAGAAAGTAGGAGAAGATGTGTTAAAACTTCTCGAACGTACCTACGAATCTCTCTGGATCGGGATTGATCAGGCGAAAGCCGGCAACCGAATGGGAGATTTAAGTTTTGCGATACAAAGTCATGTTGAGCAATTCGGGTATGGTGTTGTGAGAGAATTGGTTGGTCACGGAGTAGGTAAAGACCTTCACGAAGATCCGGAGGTTCCCAACTATGGGAAAAGAGGAAAAGGCGTGAAGTTGACACCCGGAATGGTGTTTGCCATTGAGCCGATGATTAACATGGGAACAAAAAATGTAGTTCAGGAAAAGGATGGGTGGACAATCCGCACATCTGATCGCAAACCTTCCGCTCACTTTGAGCATACGGTAGCGATACACAAGGACAGAACAGAGGTTTTAACGACTCACGAGTATATAGAACAAAACTATTCGTATAAGTGGCGAAACAAAAGTCGATAGAGCAAGACGGTACGATTCTCGAGGCATTATCCAATGCTATGTTTAGGGTGCAATTGGAGAATGGTCACGAGGTGCTGTCACATATTTCAGGTAAGATGAGGATGCATTACATCCGCATATTGCCAGGTGATAAAGTAAGGCTGGAAATGTCGCCTTACGATTTGACAAAGGGAAGGATAACATTTAGATATAAATAGACTATGAAAGTCAGAGCATCTATTAAAAAGCGAAGTGCCGATTGCAAGATCATCAGGCGCAAGGGCAAGTTGTTTGTTATTAACAAGAAGAATCCACGGTATAAACAAAGACAAGGATAATTATGGCACGTATTGCTGGTGTTGATATTCCCGATAACAAGAGAGGTGAAGTAGCCCTCACGTACATTTATGGTATTGGCCGTAAATCCGCTCAGAACATACTTACGCAAGTAGGTGTAAACTGGGATAAGAAAGCCAAAGAATGGAACGATGAAGAATCGAATGCTATTCGTGCCGCTATTGCTGAGCAATTTAAGATTGAAGGAGCACTGAAGTCTGAAGTACAGTTGAGCGTAAAGCGCTTGATGGACATTGGATGCTACCGTGGTCTTCGTCATCGCAAAGGCTTGCCTGTGCGTGGTCAAACAACTAAGAACAATGCCCGTACGCGTAAAGGAAAACGCAAGACGGTAGCGAATAAGAAGAAAGCAACTAAAGGTTAATAACTAAAAGCAAATAAACTTTTCTATATGGCAGCACCCGTTGAAAAGAAGAAAGATAAAAGCAAGAAGCGCGTAGTAAATGTGGAGGCTATCGGCCATGCCCACATCCGTGCTACGTTCAATAACATTATTATCTCTATGACCAACACAACGGGTCAGGTGGTATCATGGGCTTCTGCCGGAAAGATGGGCTTCAAGGGCTCTAAAAAGAATACACCCTATGCAGCTCAGGTAGCGGCACAAGAGTGTGCGACTAAAGCCTTTGAATTGGGTCTTCGTAAAGTAGAGGTATTTGTAGTAGGCCCTGGTGCCGGTAGAGAATCTGCTATTCGCAGCATTCAAGCTTCTGGCATTGAAGTGATGATTATCAAGGACATGACACCCATGCCTCACAACGGATGTCGTCCTCCTAAGAAAAGAAGAGTTTAATATTAAAGACAAAGAATAAGTCATGGCAAGATACACGGGCCCCAAAGCGAGAATCTCCAGAAGGTTCAACGAGCCGATTCTTGGCGAGAGCAAGGCACTTCAGAAGAAGAACTATCCTCCTGGCCAACACGGCAAAGGAAAGAAACGTAAGCAATCTGAATATGCAGTGCAGCTAGCTGAGAAGCAAAAGGCAAAATACATTTATGGTATTCTTGAGCGTCAGTTTGAGAACATCTTCGATAAGGCTTCTCGCAAGAAGGGTGTAACCGGTGAAGTATTGTTACAGATGCTGGAGTCACGTCTTGATAATACGGTTTATCGTTTGGGCGTTGCCCCAACACGCAGAGCTGCCCGCCAGTTAGTGGTGCATAAACACATAACCGTGAATGGTGAAGTGGTTAACATTCCATCGGTGAGTTTGCGCCCAGGCGATGTGGTAGCGGTACGCGAAAAGTCTAAGTCATTAGAAGCTATTACCTACTCATTGTCTGTGCAAAGTGCGAAGAAGTATAATTGGCTTGAGTGGGATGGAAGTGAGATGGAAGGCAAGCTTATAAACTTGCCGATGCGTCAGGATATTCCAGAAAATATCAACGAGCAGTTGATCGTTGAATTGTACTCGAAGTAATTCTTAAATTTAATTTAACCGATATGTCAATATTAGCATTTCAAATGCCGGAGAAGGTGGTGATGGAGAAGTCAGATGATTTCCATGGCCTCTTTACGTTCAAACCTTTAGAGAAAGGATATGGAGTAACGATCGGCAACGCATTGAGAAGAATACTTTTGTCTTCTCTGGAAGGATATGCGATTACGGGAATTAAAATTCCTGGTGTGTTGCACGAATTCTCTTCTATCGAAGGAGTTGTGGAAGATGTAGCTGAGATCATTCTTAATTTGAAGCAGGTTCGCTTTAAGAAGTCTTCTGACAATTTTGACAACAAGATCGTTGTAACCATTAAAAAGCAAAAGCAATTTAAGGCGGGTGATATTGCTAAGTTCACTTCTTCTTTTGAGATTCTGAATGCGGATCATGTGATCTGTAATCTGGATGAAGCTTCCCAAATCGAAATCGAACTTACGATTGAGAAAGGAAGAGGATACTTGCCAGCAGAAGAAAACAAGCCTAATGAGCAGGTATTTGGATTTATTCCGATCGATGCCATTTTTACGCCTGTGAAAAATGTGAAATACAGTGTTGAAAATACACGTGTTGAACAAAAGACTGACTACGAAAAACTGTTGATTGATATTGAAACCGATGGCTCTATCCATCCTGAGAAAGCGTTGGAAGGTGCCGCCTTTATTTTGATTCAACACTTCAGATTATTCTCAGATAAGTCTATTGAACTTGAAACCGGTAAGGATAGTGAAGTTGAACAGGTAGATGAAGAGATGTTGCATATGCGCAAACTTCTCAAGACTCAACTTCATGACCTGGATCTTTCCGTTAGAGCTTATAACTGTTTAAAGTCTGCTGATGTAAAATCATTGGGAGACCTGGTGCAACTGGACATTTCGGATATGATGAAGTTCAGAAATTTCGGAAAGAAATCATTGGCTGAATTAGAACAATTGGTAGCCGAGAAGAGCCTGACCTTTGGTATGGACCTCGCTAAGTATAAACTCGATGAAGATTAAATCATGAGACACGGTAAAAAAATTAATCACCTTGGTAGAAAGTCAGCTCATCGTCATGCGCTTCTTTCTAACATGGCCTCTTCGCTGATCCTGCATAAGCGGATAACCACTACGGTGGCGAAAGCAAAGGCTTTAAAGAAATATGTCGAGCCTTTAATCACAAAGGCGAAAGACAATACAACTCATTCCCGCAGAACGGTAATGGCCTACCTTCAAAATAAGGAGTCGGTAACGGCTTTGTTTGGTGAAGTGGCAGGACGTACGGCCGAACGTCCAGGTGGCTACACTCGCATTATCAAATTTGGTGATGTACGTTTGGGCGATGCTGCTGAAATGTGCCTGATGGAGTTGGTTGACTTCAATGACATCTATAAGAAAGATGGCGCAGAGAAGAAAGCCAAAACACGCAGAGGTCGTAAGAGCAAGAAAGCGGAAGGCGAAACTGCTACTGAGGTGACCAGCGAGACAGCAACGGCTCCGGAAACTGAGGAAAAACCAAAGAAAGCGGCAAAAAAGGCCGCTAAAAAGAAAGAATAAGTGAAGGGCAAGATTAACATTAAAGGGATTGAACGACAGTTCAATCCCTTTTTTATTGTCTTGAAATGCCTTCGAAATCGGTTGTTTAAATTTTAACTTTGGAAATAGCGTGTAAGCATACGTTAGACAGTATTTTTGTTAACCTAATAATATAATTGCATTGAGTACAAAGGCATATCTTCTTCTCGCTGACGGTTTTTTAATGGAAGGAAAAGCTGTTGGAAAACGAGGTACTTCGGGTGGTGAAATCTGTTTCAACACGGGCATGACCGGCTACCAGGAAATCTATACAGATCCATCCTATTTCGGTCAAATCATTGTTAATACTACTGCTCATATAGGCAACTATGGAACGGTAGAGGGTGAGCAAGAATCTGGCTCTCCCAAAATCAGTGGAATTGTAGTCAATGAATTCTCTACGGAATTTAGCCGTAAGACAGCTCAAGAAAGTTTACAGACTTATTTAGAGCGGCATGGTATTGTTGGTATTGCAGATCTCGACACGCGTATGTTGGTACGTTACATTCGCAGTAAAGGTGCCATGAATGCGTTGATCTCTTCCGATTTGACGCCTGATCAGATGAAGGAAGAACTTAAGAAAGTTCCTTCCATGGATGGCCTCGAGTTATCCTCTAAAGTGAGTACTAAAAGTTCTTACTTTTTTGGTAATCCAAGCGCCTCAATAAGGATCGCAGCACTGGACGTAGGTATTAAAACCAATATTCTTAAAAGTCTGGCAGCCCGTGATTGTTACATTCAGGTGTTTCCGGCTAAGACTAGCTTTGATGAAATGGATAAATGGGAGCCGCATGGTTATTTCATTTCCAATGGGCCTGGCGATCCGTCCGTAATGGATTATGCCATTAAAACAGTAAAGGAAATTCTGGCTGCGGATAAACCTGTTTTTGGGATTTGCCTGGGGCATCAACTCCTCGCATTGGCGTGCGGTCTCACTACTTATAAAATGCATCATGGTCATCGCGGGTTGAATCATCCGGTTAAAAATCTGATTTCTGGATTGGGTGAAATTACTTCGCAGAACCATGGCTTTGCTGTAAGCGAGAAAGGTCTTGAGAATAATCCGGAAGTAGAAATTACCCATCTTCATCTGAATGACAATACGATTATGGGTATCCGGTTGAAAAACAAAAAGGCCTTTTCTGTTCAGTATCATCCCGAAGCTTCGCCCGGCCCGCATGATTCAAGATATTTGTTTGATGAGTTTGTTCACATGATTAGAGAAGAAGTTGCAGTTAATTAAGATTTCTACAATACACTAAATCCAAAATACCTATGAGTTTAATTGAAGGAGTTTACGCACGACAAATCCTGGACAGCCGTGGCAATCCCACCGTTGAAGTAGATGTAGTAACGGAGAGTGGTGCCTTTGGGCGCGCAGCAGTTCCATCAGGTGCTTCCACGGGTACGCACGAAGCTGTAGAACTTCGTGATGGTAATAAGAAAAAATATATGGGTAAGGGTGTTCTTAAAGCGGTTGATAATGTGAACACCAAGATCGCCTCTGAGGTGGTTGGAATTTCCGTATTCGATCAAAATCTGGTTGATAAGATAATGATTGAATTGGATGGAACACCTAATAAAGGAAAGCTTGGAGCCAATGCAATTCTTGGAACTTCGTTGGCTGTAGCAAAAGCTGCTGCAATGGAAGCAGGCCAGTCGTTGTATCGTTACATTGGTGGTGTAAACGCCAACACGTTGCCGGTGCCCATGATGAATATTTTGAATGGTGGAAGTCACGCGGATAACTCTATCGACTTTCAGGAGTTTATGGTAATGCCGGTAGGTGCTGATACTTTTTCGGAAGCCTTGCAAATGGGAGCTGAAGTTTTTCATACGTTGAAAAAAGTTTTACACGATCAAGGTTTATCGACCAACGTAGGTGACGAAGGTGGGTTTGCTCCGAATATTAAATCCAATGAAGAAGCAATTGAAATTGTCTTAAAGGCTATTGAGCGTGCCGGATACAAACCGGGCTCCGATATTTTTATTGCTCTTGATCCGGCTGCCTCTGAATTTTATGATCCGAAGACAAAATTGTATCACTTCAAAAAATCTTCGGGTAAGAAACTGAAGCCACAGGAGATGGCTGAATACTGGACCAACTGGGCGAAAAAATATCCGATCATTTCGTTAGAAGATGGTATGGCCGAAGAAGACTGGACAGGTTGGAAAACGTTGACAGACAATATTGGCGACAAAGTGCAATTGGTAGGTGACGATTTGTTTGTGACTAATGTAGATTTCTTGCAGAAAGGAATAGATAAAGGTGTGGCAAACGCAATTTTAGTGAAGGTAAATCAAATTGGTTCGCTTACTGAAACGATCAATGCCGTTAACCTGGCCAAGCGAAATAGTTATAAGAGTATTATGTCGCACCGTTCCGGGGAAACCGAAGACAGTACAATTGCTGATCTTGCAGTGGCTTTGAATACAGGACAAATCAAGACCGGCTCAGCGTCCCGCTCCGACCGGATGGCAAAGTATAATCAGTTACTTCGAATCGAAGAGGAATTGGGTGAGACAGCCTATTTTCCGGGAAAGAAGTTTTAAATCAGAGATCTATTTAGTTAAGGCCAGAAGCGAATTCTGGCCTTTTTTGTTTCCATTTTTGGGAATTTCAATCCCGAATTGATTTAATTTATGGGAATGAAGTTTCAAATAATTTCCCGTAAAGGCCTTTTTTAGTCTAAAAATTAACTTTTCACCTCAATCAACCCCGAATCTCAAAACCTGATTGATTTTTGTCATTGGTAGCAGAGAGATACTCGATTAAGCGTAGTGTCTCCTGAATATGGAAGTAAATATGATGACGGTTTCACTTGTTCTGGTTTTGATTGTGGTTGGGGGGTTGATCCTCTTTCTCATCAGGGAACAATTTTCGGGTGCTGATTTTGAGCATAGTATTGTGGGGGTTTGGTTTAACGAACATCTCAACATTCGCATCCTGATGTATGATGTAGACTCTGTGTTTCAAGGTTCCGTTGTTTGGGCGGATAGTCTCAACAATTCAATCCTTGGTACGAGAGTGGTGGAAAACCTGAAAGTGGGATTCTTCAATATCTGCAAAGGAACGTATGTTGATCCGGTTACTGCAAAAGAGTACGATGTACGCTTGCAGTTGAAGGGTAAAACCACCATGAAGCTCACGGCTTTCCACAAAAATACCCATGATGTTGCCTTTGCACAGGAATGGAAACTTCTTAAATCGTAAAATACAGATCAGGCCGCAAGGCCTGATTTGCTATATACAGGTTTTAATTTCTATCTTCGTAGTACCATTTTTTAATCTGTATGTTCAAAAAACTCCCTCCGGCCTTCAGAAACTTTTATATCGTTACGGGCCTTTGTTTTTTTGTTTGGATGCTGTTACTGGATTCCAACGATTTGATTTCACGATTTAAGATGACGAATAAGATACGTACCCTTGAGAATGAAAAGGAATTCTATCAGGAAAAGATTGCCGAAGTTGAAAAGGATCGCAAAGAATTGATGACCAACAAAGAGTTGCTCGAGAAATTTGCGCGTGAAAAATATTTGATGAAGAAAGAGAAGGAAGACATTTTTATCATTCAGGAAGAATAAGGTTTTGAAAAATCTCGTTACCATATTGGTTCTTTTTGCATCGGGAACAGTTTTCGCTCAATGGGGCGATGAACAATTGCAGGAAAAACCTTCGTTCAAGGATAAGGTATTTGTTGGTGGAGGTTTCGGACTAAGCTTTGGTAGTAACTATGACTTTATTTCAGTTTCACCTATTGTAGGATATCGGGTAAACCAACGAATTGCTACAGGCTTAAATTTTATTTATCGGTATACAAATTATAAATATGTTACCCCTAATATTTCAACCAATGATTACGGTATAAGTCCATTCCTAAGGTTTCAATTATATGGACCACTATTCCTGCACGCAGAGTATGAGCATTTAAATTATCAGTATATAACCTATTCAGGAGAGTCTTTCAGGCAAAGTTATAATAGCTTTATGGCCGGTGGCGGATTCTTTCAACCAATCGGCCGGAGGGCCGGATTTTTTGCAATAGCTTTGTATAATTTCTCTTACAGGAATCCTACCTCACCCAATGACTATTATCCCTACAGCAGCCCATGGGTGCTACGAGCTGGTGTTACTGCCGGATTCTAGAATTTCACAGCTAGCTTTTCTCCAAGCTGTTTTAAATCATCAACAACTTTTTTGTTTATAGGAATTCCCGACTGAAGCCTTTCTATTTCACTTTCACGTTCCGGATCACCGGGAATAATTAAATGCTCCTGACCTTCAATAGTTTTAGCGGATCGGAACCGGGTAATCCAATTATCCATGTGTTTTTTAAATTCATCCGCTGGGCGAAATGCATCCACTCGCATCGCCCCAAAGAAATGCCCGATGCCATCACCAACCGGATCGGCCGGGGGTGCCAGGAAACTTACAAACGGAGGAACCCATGGCCCGTAATTAGCTCCACTCAATACCGCAGAAAAGATATCAACCCAGGCGCCCAGGCAAAATCCTTTATGGCTTCCATGTTCGCGATCGCTACCCAACGGCAACAAGGCGCCTCCATCTTTCAATTCGTTAGGATTGGTGGATCCACTGCCATCCTTTTTTTGAATCCACCCTTCTGGGGCGTCCTGATTTTTACGTTGCAATATTTCAAGCTTACCATTGGCAGCAGTTGTAGTCGCAAAGTCAGCTACAAAAGGTGGCTGCTCTCCGGCAGGGATCGCTACACAAATCGGGTTTGTGCCCAGGAGTCGTTCAACAGAAAATGTCGGTGCCACTAAAGGGCTGGCATTGGTCATGGCCATCCCGATCATATCGTGTTTCAAGGCCATCATGGCATGGAAGCCCGCGATCCCAAAATGGTTTGAATTTTTTACGGCTACCCATCCCGTTCCAACCTTATTTGCTTTTTCTATAGCGATCTCCATGGCTCTTGGTGCTACCACCAAACCCAAGCCACTGTCTCCATCTACTACGGCTGTGCTAGGAGTTTCATGAACAACCCGGACGTTGGGTTTACTGTTGATGCGTTTGGATTCCCATAGGCGAACGTAACCCGAAAGCCTGGCAACTCCATGCGAATCGATACCCCGAAGGTCAGCACTTAGCAAAACCTCTGCGGCAAGGGAAGCCTCTTTTTCGGAACAACCCATCTTATTAAAAATAGCTAAAGCAAATTGGCTTAATTGACTGTATGGAAGTATAATATCGTTCATACCTGCAAAAGTCTTCGATTGACAGCAATATTCAAGATTTTACTAAAAATTATACCCGGCAATGTGGAAATTTACTTAACCCGGCATCTTACTGTCAAAACTCTATAAATCCATGAAAAATCAACTCTTATCATCTGCTCTGGCACTTAGCTCCTTAATGGTTTTGGGCCAGCCAGACAAGCCATTGGACTCCCGGATAACGGATGTGACCGTGTTTCTAAATAAAGCTCAGGTAAGTCGTGAAGTGAAAACCCGTTTAGAAAGTGGAAAGACCAACCTGATCGTCACAGGCCTTACCTCACAGTTAGATCCTGAAAGTATTCAGGTAACCGGAAAAGGCAACTTTGTTATTATGGGGATTAGCCATCAGCAAAATTTTTTGAACGAGTTTAATGTACCTAAGTCACTCAAGACATTAAAAGACTCTGTGGAAACGCTCCAAAGACAACTTGCGTTGGAACAAAGTCAAAAAGAAATTTTGAATAAAGAAGAGCAGATGCTGCTCAGCAATCAAAAGATTGGAGGTACCAACCAAAATTTGACAGTAGCCGAACTAAAGGCGATGGCAGATTTTTATCGCAGTCGTTTGGGAGATATCGTAACATCTCGCATGAAGCAAGATGAGAAAATCAAAAAAATCAATGAGCGCATTGCCCGATTGAATGTTCAGATCAATGATCAGAATGAATTGTACAGAAGAAATACGAGCGAAATTGTGATAAGTGTTTCAGCCGACATGCCCACCTCGGCTGACCTGCAAGTTCGATATGTAGTGGCCAATGCCGGATGGAGTGCTATTTATGATTTAAGGGCAATTGATACAAAGAAGCCTTTGCAATTGAGTTACAAGGCGAATGTATTTCAGCGCACCGGAGAAGAATGGAAAAATGTAAAACTTAAATTATCGACTGCCAATCCAAATCAAAGCGGGCAGAAACCTGAGTTGTATTCCTGGTACCTTGATTTTTATAACCCGATTGCCTACGATCAGGTTCGCAAAGCAAAATCTTATGCATCGGCACCGGCCATGCGTAGTGCCGGAGTATCAGATGAACTACGGGAGGAGGCTCCTGAAGCAGTCTTACTATCAGACTATGTGACAACGGTTCAGACTTCGTTAAATACAGAATTTGAGATTTCGTTGCCTTACACCGTTTTATCTTCGGCAAAACCTACCGTAGTTGATATTCGAAATTATGAAATGAAGTCGGACTATGTTTATTCAGTAGCGCCCAAACTGGATACGGATGCTTTTTTGATTGCCAAAGCAACGGGCTGGGAAGAATTCAATCTGCTGCCTGGCGAAGCTAACATTTTCTTTGAAGGAACTTTTGTTGGGAAGTCCTTTATTGACCCCAATAATATTAAGGATACACTTTCCGTCTCGCTCGGTCGCGACAAAAGAATTGTGGTGAAGCGTGAAAAACTCAAAGACCTTACCTCGCGTAACTTTATTGGCTCAACAAAAAAGGAAAACTATGCCTGGGAGATTTCAATCAGAAACACAAAATCGGAGCCTATTAAAATTATTGTGGAAGATCAGGTACCCGTTTCGCAAAATACCCAAATTGAAGTGGCGATGCTGGATGCAGGCGGAGCGCAGTACAACAAACAAACAGGTAAACTTAGCTGGGAACTGGAACTTAAACCGAACGAAACCAGAAAAGTTGTTTTCAAGTTTGAAGTAAAATATCCCAAGGACAAACAGATTTCAGGATTGTAGAATGGTGGAGTGATTTTAAAAGAAGAGGCAGTCTCAAAAGTCAATTAAAATTGAAATGTCATTCCGGCCCTTGAGCCGGAATCTCATTCTACATCTCAAATCTGGGATCGCGGGTCAATGCCTGCCTTTGCCGAATCCGCCACATGGCGGAGCAGGCAGGCCCGCGATGACTGGATGACTTTTGAGACAGCCTCATTTTTTATTTTTCTGTCATGGAAGCCAGCACGCCTTCTTTCAAGGAATAGGATGAGACCCTGATCTGACGGAACGTATGGATGGAAAGTAGAAATTTAATCAGACAACACGCTACCACGATCATATCGACACGCATTTCTATCATACCCGGTATCTGCATACGGGCAGCCCGATCTTTTGCAACTAACTCATCATACATATCGGTAAAAGCATCTATGCTGAATGGAGTTTCTGGTAAGTCTTGTAAGGGAATCTCATTTCGCATGCAATACATATCACTGAGCGTATCAAATGTGCCTGAAGATCCGATTAACAACCTGGGCTGGTGTACTTTCAATGCTTCCAAAAGCTGTTGGAGTTCTTTGGAAAAGAATTCGAAAAGATTTGTTATTTCGTGTCTCCTGATCGGATCATGTTTTTGAAATTTTTCTAATAATCGTTGCCCTCCGATTTCAAAACTGTGACTCCAGAATATCTCTTGTTCATTCCCGATGATGAATTCCACGCTGCCGCCACCAATATCAATAATAAGCGATTTTTCAAGACCCATTTTTATGGCAGCGCGTGCGCCTTTATAAATATATTCCGCCTCTTTTAAACCAGAGATGATTTGAGGTTGGATGCCTGTTTCTGATTCAATCTTCTTAACAACCTCCTCACCATTGCGGGCATTGCGTAAAGCGCTGGTTCCAAAGGCCCATACTTTTTCAATGCCAACTTCGTGCAGTGTTTTTTTAAACGATCTCATGGCATTAAGTGCTCTGTCAATTCCAGCTTCTGTTATATAGCCATGGTTGATTCCGCCCATACCGATTTTTACGGGCACCTTTTCGCGAGAGGTAATTACGAAACCATCCAAGTGAACCTCTGCCATCAGTAAATGGAAGGTATTGGTACCCATATCAATAATTGCAACACGCATCAGAGACTCATTTTCGGTGGCCCGAAGATACAATTTCACTGGTAAGTATGCCTATATTTGGGATGTAGCAATCTACCCTATGACAAAGCGAAAAGTAAACTCTGAAATACTCCAACCGAAGTTTGATGAACTCGAGCGAAAAAATCTGGAATCCCTTTTAGGCGGAGGTGAAAAGCGTATAGATCAACAACATGCTAAAGGCAAGTTGACAGCCCGGGAGCGCGTTCAGTTGCTTTTGGATGAAGGCTCTTTTGAAGAGCTTGGAAAGTTTGTCATGCATCGCAGTAAAGATTTTGGGTTGGATAAAGAACATTATCTGGGGGATGGTGTGGTGACAGGCTATGGCACCATTCAGGGAAGATTGGTGTATGTTTTTTCTCAGGACTTTACCGTGTTTGGCGGATCGCTCTCTGAAACACATGCCGAAAAAATTGTCAAGATTATGGAGCTCGCCATGAAGAATGGTGCACCTGTGATCGGCCTCAATGATTCTGGTGGCGCCCGTATTCAGGAAGGTGTGGTATCGCTTGGTGGCTATGCAGATATTTTTTATCGCAACGTAATGGCTTCCGGGGTAGTGCCCCAGATTTCCGCTATCATGGGGCCTTGTGCAGGTGGGGCAGTGTATTCTCCGGCTATGACCGATTTTATTTTTATGGTGGAGAACACATCCTTCATGTTTGTTACGGGACCTAATGTAGTGAAAACGGTTACCCATGAGAATGTAACGGCTGAAGAATTAGGTGGGGCATCAACCCACAGTACAAAAAGTGGTGTAACCCATTTTGCGTGTGCGAATGAAGCGGAATGTATAAACCAGATTAAACAACTGTTTAGTTATGTTCCACAAAATTGTGAAGACACAACTCCGTTGATTCCCTACACTCCTGCAAATGAATCGCGACCTGCATTGAATGAGATAATTCCATCCAATCCGAATCAACCTTATGATATTCGCGAAGTGATCAATGGTGTAGTTGATGAGGCAACGTTTTTTGAAGTCCATAAAAATTTTGCAGAAAATATTGTAGTAGGATTCGCGCGCCTGGGAGGAAGAAGCATAGGTATTGTGGGCAATCAACCCGCAGCATTAGCCGGTGTGTTGGATATTGATGCGAGTGTAAAGGGTGCGCGGTTTGTGCGTTTTTGCGACTGCTTTAATATTCCCTTGTTGGTGTTTGAAGATGTACCGGGATTTTTGCCCGGCACAGATCAGGAGTGGAACGCCATTATTACCAATGGTGCAAAATTACTTTACGCATTTTCAGAAGCTACTGTGCCACGTGTAACAGTTATTACACGCAAAGCATACGGGGGTGCGTATGATGTGATGAATTCAAAACATATTGGCGCAGATCTAAATTATGCATGGCCCACAGCCGAGATTGCTGTAATGGGAGCAAAGGGTGCAGCAGAAATAATTTTTAAGAAAGAAATTTCAGAAGCTGACAATAAGGAGGCAAAACTGAATGAAAAGGTAGATGAATATACTCGCAAATTTGCTAATCCATTCCGCGCTGCGCATCGTGGTTATATCGATGAAGTAATTTATCCAGATCAAACCCGTGAAAAATTGATCCGCGCATTTAAAATGCTAGAAAACAAAGCGGCCAAACTTCCCAAGAAGAAGCACGGTAATATACCTTTATAGAGAGGATTATTGTATAAATAAAATTATTAGCCATGACACTTCAGGAAGCCCAGCAACAGGTTGATCAATGGATAAAATCGCATGGAGTCCGCTACTTCAATGAGATGACTAACATGGCGATACTGACGGAAGAGGTGGGTGAGGTGGCCCGTATCATGGCCAGACGATATGGAGAGCAATCAGAAAAGGAATCTGATAAAGGTAAAGACTTAGGTGATGAAATGGCAGATGTGCTTTGGGTATTAATGTGTCTTGCTAACCAAACCGGTGTAGATCTCACCAAAGCTTTTCAACAAAATCTTGAAAAGAAAACCATTCGCGATAAAGACAGACATCACCAAAACCCTAAACTTAAGTGAGATTTGTTTTGGTCAATCTGTGACTAACAGATCAATTCATTATTCACTAATCGTGGAACAACGGTGTACTGATCAGGCGTGAGACAGAATTCAATATCTTTTTGGATATTAAGTCGATTCAATCTTTTTACATGGCTTGAATTTTTCAGGTAGTCAACCATGTCACCTTTCGCAAGGTTATAAAGATGTTGGGCTGCCATAGGAGCATCACAATCGGGTTCAATGTGATTTTTTAGTTTTTCAACAAGTGCGCCTGCAAACAAGGTGTCTTCCAGGTTTACCTTTCCTTTCCATCCGGCACACACAACCAGCACATTGTTATGACTGAAAAGCAAATACTTTATTACCGATGACAGATTGAGAAAGCTACCAATGATGACTTCCTTTGCCAACTTTGATTTTTCAATTGCTTGTGTTCCATTGGTAGTAGTAAAGGCAATTTTTTTTCCGGTAACCTCCGTTCCCATGTATTCAAAAGGTGAATTACCCTTATCAAAACCGTCCACTTTTTTGCCATCGCGCTCACCGGAAGTAATATAACCTCTTGATTTCATGAGTCTGCATTCTTCCTGACTTGCAAAGGGAACAATCCGATCGGCTCCATGTGCAAACGCTGTGACCATGCAAGAAGTTGCGCGAAGTATATCAACAATCACTACGGTTTTATCTTTCAGCGAATAAAGATGAATTAACTCAGGCGTTAAACAGACGTCAATGGTTTTCATTTTGAGAGGAGGCAGGGTGAGGGATAAACTTTGCAATTGCGATCTAAATGACTGGCTGATCTTGGATTTCCTTTTAATAAGGCCTGACACCAATCTTCACATCCTTTTTCTTTTGACCCAATTTTATAATAGGCGATTCCGCGGTTGTGAAGAGAATTATTGTGTTCAGGATTATACTCAAGTGCTTTGGTAAAATCCGGGATGGCAGAATTCCAGTTTGATTGCTTTAAGTGGAGTGTTCCTCTTTTGAAATAAAAGAAGTAATTATCATTCTCAAGTTCTATTGCTTTTGTGTAATAATGCTTAGCCTGATTCAGACTATCTAGTTGATCGTAAATATTAGCAACTTGAAATGGATATTCACTTTCCATGGGAACGGCTCTACTTAGTTCCTTATAATCTACCAAAGCTTGTGTGTAATGTTTTAGGTTTAACAACGCAACCGCTCTATTGTATCGATAGGTTGTATTCTCAGAATCCATGGCTATTAACTTGTTGAAAATAGGTATAGCTAGTTCATACTTTTCTTCGTCAATTAGTTGTACACCTTGCTTACTAAGCTCCTCATCGGTTTGGGAAAACAGATTACCAGTAATAAATGAAAGTAATAACAACCAGCGAAAAGCCATAAACTAGACAAAAGGTAGTTTAGAGACTACTGCTTTTAACCCTTTTCCCCGCACATCAACAAATATTTCTGTATCTGTTGCAGCATGTTCAGCGGTAACATACCCTAATCCAATTCCAATCCCAAGCAGTGGAGATATTGTTCCTGAAGTTACTTTACCAATAGTATTCCCTGATGCGTCTTTCAAAAGGTAATCATGACGAGGAATTCCTTTGTCAATCATTTTAAATCCAACTAATTTTTTTGATACGCCAGTCTCTTTTTGCTTTTTAAGATTGCCAGAATTTGTGAAATCCTTAGTGAATTTGGTGATCCAGCCTAAGCCTGCTTCAAGAGGAGATGTTGTGTCATCAATATCATTGCCATAAAGACAAAATCCTTTTTCGAGCCGGAGTGTATCCCGTGCACCTAACCCAATTGGTTTAATGTTTTCTGATTGGCCGGCTTCAAAGATTGCGTTCCATACTTTTTCGGAACTTGCATTTTCAATATAAATCTCGAAACCTCCTGCACCTGTGTAGCCGGTATTGCTCATAATTACATTAGGAACACCCGCAAATTCACCAATCGCGAAGTGATAATATTTGATTACGCTTAAATCAGTTTTTGTGAGTTTTTGTAGAACACTTGTTGCTTTAGGCCCTTGCACAGCGAAGAGGCACATGTTTTCTGAAATGTTCTTCAGTGTTGCCCCTTTTGTATTGAATTTTTTAAACCAGTTGAAATCCTTTTCAATATTTGAGGCATTAACCACGATAAAGTAATCGTTCTCTTTAATTTTATAGACAATAAGATCATCAACAATGCCCCCTTGCTCATTAGGTAAGCAGGTATATTGTGCCTGGCCATCGGCTAATTTAGCGGCATCGTTGCTGGTAATTCGTTGAATCAAATCAAGCGCCTGCGGTCCTTCTACTTTAAACTCACCCATGTGAGATACATCGAAAATACCTACACTATTCCGAACCGCCATATGCTCTTCAATGTCTGAGGAATAACGAACCGGCATGAGAAAGCCGCCAAAGGGTACAATCTTTCCGCCTAATTTTACATGAAGTTCATGAAGAGGTATTTTCTTGTCCATAGGATTTAATAAAGTCCACAAAAGTATGAATTGATAATGGTTTTAGCCAGATAAGGCACTTGCGATCTTTACTCTTCAATATCAAAGAAATCAGGGTTTTCCTTTACGTATCGATTAAATGACCGAGGGGGTAATAAGTCTCTCAATTTGGTCAAACTCTCGTCAGCTTCATCATCAAAACCTACCAGAGCAGCTTCTTTTACATAGGCTTTTAATAGTTTAATGGAATTGGGCCGTGCGAGCAGACCTGAAACCACTATCGAGTATGACTTAAGTCGATCCGTTGTGTCAGAAGAGAAGAATTGAGCTGACGCTATCAGACCTTCTTCGAAGTGAATGTTTGCCTGACTTAAGTACTCAAACTTGGCACGTGCATCCTGAATGCGCTCTGCATATTGATCCTGTAGGGCCTGGAGATAGACTACCTGATTTGGGAAGTCGCTTTTAAGTGGTTCTAAATTGTCTAGTGATTGTTGGATAAAAGTTTCATAGTCAAAATCTGCCAAGAGCATAAGATTTAAAACTATTATTTCATCATAAATACGTTTGCTTGCCAGACGAAGACCTTTAATTTTTTTGAGAATTTCGTAGGCTACACCAGCTTCATCGAGAGCAAACCACTTTTTACTCAAGTCAAGAATGGCTTGCGCTTTTAGCTCTTCCTGTTGAATACTTGAATTAACAGTCCAGAATAAAGCAGTATCCATTAGATCGATAGTATACCGGCAAAACAGATATTTCTCTTCATCAGAGAATGTCAATGCCTGAGAAGGAGTTGCTGTTAGGCTGCGCATTATTTTTCGTGCAGCTGCAATCTGAGTTGTATCGTTGGAACGAGAAATGCTGTCCCACAAATTCAAGGCAACGGGAATACTATCTGATTCCGTGTAGGAAAGTGCTTCATTGAATAAGGCTTTGGGTTGATTTTTATCCTTGGCAACCAAAAAATAGTTAGCAGCAATTTGAGGATTATTTTGCTCCAATGCCCAGGTGCCTAATAACGAAAAGTACTTTCCGCTTCCTGCAGAGTAGGCAATCTCGCGGGTCAGATCAAAGGCTCGTCTCACCTGGCCTTGTTGGTAATACGCATGCGAAGCCGCTACCATGAGGACCTCCTTAAAATAATCATTACTCGGTTTCCTGGCCAGGGCTACTGTTTTTGAAAGAATTGCGGTATCAATTTTCGAAGGTTGATTGATAAAATAGTTACACAAGAAGGTGACTTTCGTTGCGGAGAGTATAGTGTCTGCACCAAGATTAAAATCTATTTCAATAGGTAGATTTTGCATATTGGCTAGTGCAAGGGCGTTAGCCTTGGGCCCTTCTGATTGTGATCCAATAAGGTTCAGCAAAGAATCCGCTGGGTAGGACAGCTTAAATCGTGCGCTGGTAGCCAGCAAGTTCGTTTCAGCCATTTCTTTCGTAGTACTGTACGTGCGCGCCTTTTGAAATGAGAAAAGAGCCGAGTCGGACATTTTTAATTTTGAGAAAGCCAATCCAAGACCATTGTAAATGATCCCACTTTCCGGAAGTGTTTTTTTGGCTTCATTCAATACCATTACCGATTCAAGTAAATTTCCAGTACGCTGATAAGTATCACTCAGGTTAATAAACGCAAATTCTGTAGCGCTTGCACTTGCTTCGGTAAGTTCCTGTTTTTCCTTTTGAGCTTCCAGTCTTGAGGTATAGATGGAGGCCAATGCATAATGAGCGTGATGATTTTGGTTGCGATGGAAGATCGACTTGTTATAAAACGCTTCTGCCAGTTGATCATCACCTTGTGCTAAATACAGGTCGCCATAACTGCTGTAGTACCCAGCATAGATTTGATTGATGGGGGTTCGCCAACTGGTATCGAAAACTAAAAAAGCAAAACATGTAATAAGGCCCATAAGCCTGAACGTAAAGTAGTGCATGGTAGTGGGCTTATAAAGCACTTTATGTACTTGCAGGTTTTTGGTTAACATGGAACCAAAGTTTGAAAGTATGTAAGCCAGAAAGATTAAGCCATAGCCAATATGGCTGTATAAAATGACATCTCTCAAAACAATAAGTACGGTATCATTGGCGGTTGACAAAAAGTATGCAATGGTTGTTACGGAAATTAACATCATCGCAAGAATGAAATAAATACCAAACGGATCTGCAGAAAAGATAGAAGCGTATTGTGGCTCTCGCTGGCGAAATCCCCAGATGCCAAGAATAGAGGAAACCGTAAAAAGAAAAAAGATATCGATTGCCCAGATATTCCAATCGAGGTAGCCGATTTTGATGCTATAGGCAATCAATAGATTGATCAGATATACTCCTGTGATGATCAGAAAATGTCTCAGACTTTTTGTTTGACGAGTTCCTTGAGTTACCACATTAATGAAGGCGGCAGGTATTTCTGGGCCAACCATTAAAATAAATACAAGAGTTAATATAAGTCCCAATGAGTATCCATTTACGGAAAGGTGTAGAAGCGGGTCTTGGGTCTGACTAAATCCAACAATTGCGGCTCCCAGAATTATAAAGAGAATTGTAAAGGATAGCAGTCGTATAAAAAATCCAGTTTCACTCCGGAAAGCATGGAAATAATATCCGAGACTTGCCATCAGGATGAGCAAGCAAGCGACCGGAATTTTATTGGTGAGACCAAATACCATCATCGCCTCGGGCTGTAGACTAATCATGAAGAGGGAAAATATCCCCATACCCACCATAAACCAAAACCTGCTAAGCAACGTACAAATGGTGAGTAGCACTATCATTGAGATGAGCAGGGCCGAAAGAAATAAGTAGGATGCAGGAGTATTGGGTTGAAGCGGACTTCCTGATTGTGTTTCATAAATCATAAGATTATCTGCCTTTACCTGAATAGTTTCCAATCCGACCTGAAATGAACGAATGGGAATTTCTTCCAGTTGGAGTTCTTGAAAATACTGCCAGGTAATTACAGGTGCCGGATTGGTAATGTAGGAATACCAAAAAAACACTAGTGAAAAAATCAGCAGCGTGCAGAGAAACCAAAAGAAGTATTGATACGGTTTATTCCACGACTTCCAGAATTGAATGGTGTGCATATGCTGGCAATTAAAAGCAACGCAAGTTTACCTTTTAATACAACGAATAGCAATTGAGAGAGGAGTGGTAATTATTCCAAAACCTTAGGTACGCGGAAATACTCAAGATCTTTTTTTGGAGCATTTTTCAAGGCAAGGTCGCGATCCAAATGAGGCTTTACTTCGTCTTCCCGTAAGGAATTAATTTCATGACTCATTGTGGTGAGGGGTTCCACCCCATCTGTATTCACTTCATTAAGTTTCTCTACAAACGACAGTATGTTATTCATGTCCTGCGTCATCTTTTCCGCGTCTTTTTCATTAAACTCGAGCCTGGCGAGGTGAGCTATTTTATTTAACGTTTCCTTATCGATTTTCATGATTTTTTAATTCACGTTCAATTACGTTATACGCGCGGGTCTTCAACTCTTCAATGCGATCAAGTGTGTATTCTTTTGTATCGATGGGTTCATGAAAAATTACGTGAATAATCCCCCAATGCAAACGCAACGGAACCTGATCGGGTAAAATTATCCAATTAAAAGGAATGGTTACGGGAACCAGAGGAATTTGTTTTTCAATGGCAGTACGAAAAGCACCGTCTTTGAATGGCGCCATATGAGGTGGGTGTTTGGTTATTATCCCACCTTCTGGAAAGATCACCAAACTTTTGCCTTCATCAACCGCTTTCATAGATGCGATGAGTGTATCCCTTCGGCTTTTTAGCTTCGAGCGATCTACAGTTATATGAAGTTTACGATACATGTAGCCGAACAACGGAATTTTTTCCATATCGTTCTTACCCACAAAAATGGTATTGATGGGATTGAGGCCCATAGCCGCGATGTCGAGGTAGGAGAAATGGTTAGGACAAAAGATGTATTGTTTTTTGGGATCAAGTTTAGAGCGGCACTCCACCTTATAGGGTAGAAAAGTAAGTGGAAACAAAATATAGGCCCACCAACGATTTAACACTCCCACCAGGTGAAATTGTTTTGGAAAGAAAATCGGGATTAGAAACAACGGAAACAAAAGTAGAAAAACCACTGAAAAGAGGATGAATCCATAGAGGGTATGAAGCGTTCTTAGGATTCTCATGTAGGCAGTTCAGTACTTTTTAATGATTCGGATTCTAAAGATAAAATAAAAAAGTCCTTCTTTGATTCAATCTCCGAAGGACTTTGAGTAATAGGTATCTTTACTGCCGGTTAATACCACCCATTTTTGGAATGGTAATAATTTCTCTTTGTCGGCCATCGATGTAGCGGAATCCTGTTTGATCAAAATACCCGTCTTCCTCAAGCTGAATGCGGATATCTTTTTTCCATTCGGGAATATTCACCGTACAATTTAACTCAATCGAGTACGCTGTTTTGTAGTGCATGGGATACTCTCCGGTAAAGGGAACGCCCCCTTGCATATCCCACATACCAATAGTAGTGCCAGCTGCATGGCCGTGAAAGCCAATTGGGTGTGTATAGATAGAAGGAGTGATCCCTTCTGCGATGGCCTGGTCGCGTGTAGCTTTTAGAATTTCATTTCCCGAACGGCCTTCTTTGAAGTGACCCGTAAGAATATCTTGTAACCGGTTTCCTTTAGCAAATGCATTTTTCAAATAGTTGGGGACTTCCGTCTCGCCAGCTTTTAAAATGTAAGCATGTTGTTGTGTATCGGTATTCAATCGTAAGTAAGTGATTCCAAAATCAACGTGTAGAAAATCTCCGGGTTGTATCACCAAGGGTTGAGGACGTTTTGCTGTCAGTGCTTCCGGTTCATTACGTTGTATAGAAACCGAAGTGTGAAACCAAGTATCTAATTTTAATTCTTTGATTCGCTCGCGATACCACCACACCACATCTTCGGTGGTGGTTACCCCCGGTTGAATCACTTTATCAGAAAAACCTTCCTGGATAATATCATGCGCAATACGACAAATTTGCTGATAGATGGCCATCTCCTTTTCGGTGCGAGTCTCAAGCCAACTCACGGCAAGCTTCTCGGCCGAGACCACTTTAGGTTGAAGACTTTTTGGAAGCACTTTGATAAGGTTGTCGTAATCATTGGAAGTGATTCCATCGGCATGACCCCAGGAAGATGCTTTGTTTACTCCAATCTTTTTAGGATTACGTTCGCTGATTATTTTACCAAGTTGGGCCCATTGATCAGGGTTGGCATCCGGATCCCATGCACGTTTGAATGTTTTGCCTACATCATATCGGGCAACGGCCAGGAATTCCATTTCTTTGTCAACACCGCGATCGAATGCGATCAACATAGTGGTTCTGCGGGCCGCATGCCATGTTGCTGGTAATAATGTGCGAATTACAGGGTCTTCATTGTATTCGCGCGAGATAATTACCCACATATCGAAACCCTCCCTACGCATCAGTGCTGGCAAAGTAGTCCGCAGGCGGTCTTCCAACAATTCATCAATCACGCGCGCCTGGTCGCGCTGTGTGAGGATGACAGGAACCTGATTGAACCCATAGATGGAAATGCAAAAAAGTAATAGTGATAAAATATACTTCATAGGAATAATTTTGTGGTAAGTATAGGTGTTTGTAAAATTACTTAAAGTAAATTTTACACCGCTGGTCTTTCAAAATCTCATTGGCACGCTCCACTTCAATGTGCGACTTGGCATCATCCATTTGTTCACGCACCATCGTTCTGATTTCTTTCATGCGCATGGCCTCGATGAAGCGTTTTACGTCTTCCCTGTTTTCAAGAATAAGCGCAGGCACAACGGCCGGTTTATCGTCATCGCCTTTGGCCACCATGGTAAAGAAGGATGAGTTGGTATGTTTTATTGTTCCGGTTTTTATGTTTTGGGATTCTACCCGAATGCCCACAATCAGCGAGGTACGACCTACATAATTTACCGAGGCATGCATGGAAACGAGCTCACCTACTTCCACAGGTTGAAGAAACTCTACCTTATCAACAGTAACTGTTACACAATACGTACCCGCATGTTTGCTGGCTGTAGCATAGGCAACTTTATCCATCAGTGAGAGCAACGTGCCTCCATGAATTTTTCCACCAAAGTTGGCGTAGGAGGGAATCATCAATTCAGTAATAGTGGTTTGCGAGTATTGTACCGGGCGAGCAGGTTCTTCCATAGGGGTAAGGTTTGGTTACTAAGTTAGGTTTTGCACGCAAAGGCACAAAGAGCGCCAAGGTTTTATTTATGCAGTGTAGATCCTTTCTTTGCGACTCTCCGCCTTTGCGGTAACAATCATAACTAACTACTGATAATTTTTCCTTTTTGAAAGACGATTAAATCGCACTACCATAGCGCTTGCTGTGAGCGTGAGTCCTACCAATAGACCGATCCAAATGCCGTAGGGTCCCATCTGTAAGGGAAAGGCAAGCCAATAGCCTAGAGGCAATGCGAGTACCCAATAGGCAACAAAAATTAAAGCGGACGGAATTTTTACATCCTGCAATCCGCGCAAAGCGCCCGCAGTTACTACCTGGATGCCATCGGATAATTGAAAGAAGGCTGCGATAATTAATAGAGATGCTGTTAGTTCAATCACAGCCAGATCTTCAATGTAGAGGGATGGTAAAAAGTTGCGGCCTAGAATAAACAACAGCGCCCAGGCCGTCATGAGCAGTGTAGCCATGCCAATCATGGTGAAGGCAGAGGCTCTGAGATTTTTTGTATCCCGCTGACCCCAAAAATTTCCTACCCGGATTGTGGCTGCCGCACCAAGTCCGGAGGTAGTCATATAACTGATAGTGGCCAGGTTGATCGCGATCTGATGTGCGGCCAGTGCGGTGGTTCCAATCCAACCCATCATTAAGGCAGAAAAACCAAAGGCACCGGCTTCAAAGATGAATTGTGAGCCGGAAGGAATGCCGATATGAAGCATTTTTTTTATGAGTGATCTTGAATAGTTTCCGAGGGAGAATCCTGCCTGATAGGATTGAAATTTTCTTCCAAAATAGACGTATAACATCATGCTCAGTGCCATCACGATACGCGCAATTAAGGTCGCCCAGCCCGCACCGTTCAATCCCATTTCCGGGCAACCATATTTTCCAAAAATAAACACATAGTTTAAAAGAATATTGAGGAGATTACTGCTTATTACAATAATCATAGCCACGCGTGTGCGTTGAAGGCCTTCAGCAAATTGCCGATAGGTTTGAAAGATCATGGTAGGGATAATAGAGATTGCAATGATGCTGAGATAGGGAATCGCTAATGTTACTACATCATTGGGTTGGCCCATGGAATGCATGAACGGTTGAACCGAAAAAATCAGGGATACTAAAATGAGACCAGTAATCAAATTGATTACGGAGCCATTTTTTAAAACGTCAATTATTTTTTTTTCATCCTGTGACCCTTCAGCCTGGGCCACTAAGGGAGTGATTGCATAGGAAACGCCCACCCCAAAAAAAAGTGGAATTGAAAAAAAGATATTGGCAAACGAAGAGGCAGCCAAAGGTACGGCCCCGGTCCAGCCCACCATTACACTGTCCGCAACACCGGTCATCACCTGACCCAACATACTTAACATCACCGGGTAGGCGAGTAAGAAGTTGGGTCGAATGTGTGAACGATAATGTGCTAGTGATGACATACTGGATTGTGGGTACTAAATCAGTGCTTCATATTCCTTTCATTCGGGCGACTTTCAAAAGGCCGATTACACTTAAACTGTCGGTTATTTCGCCACTTAACACCATTTGCAAAGCATCTGTAAAGGGGAGTTTTCGAACCTTCAAATCAGCTTCCGTATCTTCCAATTCGCTTTCGTGTTGAGTTAATCCTTCGGCTAAATAAAGCAAGCACTCTTCATCGGATACTGAATTGGAAAGATGTGCGCGCTGAATTATTGTCCATCGATCAGCAATCAAACCGGTTTCTTCTTTTAGTTCTCGCTTCGCTGAATCCAGCGGATCGTCCGCAAGCGGTCCGCCCCCTTCGGGTATCTCCCAGCTCCATTCATTCAACGTATACCGCCATTGCCCCACCAGCCAGGTATCATTGTTTTCATCAAGAGCAACAATTCCGATAGCCTTATTTTTGAAATGTACTTTTCCATAAATTCCTTTACCTCCCGCGGGATTAATCACCTGATATTCCGTTACGTTGATCCATCGATTATCGTATTTTTCTTTGGAGGAAAGTGTTTGCCAGGGGTTCATCATTAATTGTTTAGGATCCGGATTTAAAATTAGTTTAATAATTAATGTAAACGACCTTGAATTTTGAATTTTGAATCTTGATTTTTGATTCATGTTATTGTCGTCATTTACACCTGACTTAGTGGAAGCCGGCTGCGATGAAGTAGGGCGTGGGTGTTTGGCGGGTCCTGTAGTTGCTGCCGCTGTGATTCTTCCTAAAAATTATACTCACACATTATTAAATGATTCGAAGCAATTGACCAAAGAAGAAAGAAATTCTTTGCAATTGGATATCGTTCGCGATGCCTTAGCATGGGCTGTTGCTGAAGTAAGCAATGAAGAAATTGATGAGATTAATATTTTGAATGCATCTTTTAAAGCTATGCATTTGGCATTGGATAGATTAACTGTAAGACCAGATTTTTTATTGATAGATGGCAACCGCTTTAAAACTTACGGAGATGTAAAATTTGAGTGTGTGATTAAGGGCGATGGTAAATATCTTTCCATTGCGGCCGCCTCCGTGCTGGCAAAGAATTATCGCGATGATTTGATGTCGAGGCTTTCAGAAGAATTTCCCGGCTACGGCTGGCACACCAATGTGGGTTATCCAACAGAAGAACACCGCGATGGAATTCGTCAGTTAGGAATTACTCCCTTACACAGAAGATCATTTCAATTATTGCCCTCGCAACTTGAATTGTTTTAAGAATGAATTTAACTTTTCTTAAAAAGAAGCCAGATACATTTGACTATGATGTTTCGCGGATTTGCAAAGTCTGTAATCATATGTTCAAAGGTCGCTATTGCAATATCTGTGGTGAGAAAGTCCTTGAGCCCAGCGAACGATCATTTTTCAATTTTCTGGACAGCCTGTTAAATGCCTTTACGTTTTTAGATGGAAAGTTTATCAAAAGCTTAAAACTGTTGGTGACCCGGCCCGGTCAATTATCCAGAAACATTGCGGATGGACAACGTGTTCCCTACATGAAAATGGTGTCGTTATTTTTTGTAGCTAACTTTTTCTATTTTCTTTTTCCTGTGTTCGATTCCTATAATTCTTCACTTACTACACAACTCAATTACCTGGGTAGCCATAGCATCCGTGCAAAGGAAATTGTTAGTGAAAGGATTGATAAGGACGCTATTACTATGCAGGATTTTCAAAAGGACTATAGCAGTCAGTCGACAAATTTGTCTAAACTACTGATTATCCTTCTGGTGTTTGTTTTTACCGGAGCATTGTTGATTGTGAATTATTCGAAGAAGATTTTCTTTTTTGACCATCTTCTATTTTCCCTGGAGTTTTACAGTTTTCAATTATTGTTGAGTGCAGTTCTGCTAGCTCACCTTCTCAAGGCATTGATACGTGTTGGTGCTGCATGGGATCTTGATTGGGGAATTTTGCTAACGGATAATTTTTTTGGAATTCTTTCCGCTATTATTTTGGGTTATTTTTTAATCCGAGGGCTGAACATCTTCTATAATCAAAAGTGGTATTGGATTCTGCCCAAAACCATCATTCTTCTTATCTTGCTGCAAGTGAGCGTTGAGCTCTATCGCAGAATGCTTTTTTATCTTACAATATGGACAATGTAGTCTGCCCCGTATTTTATGTGCTTGATCTTTCTTTCGCTAAATAATCATCCCGACTACAAGTTGATCATTGCTGCCAACCGCGATGAGTTCTACACTCGTAAAACAGCATCGGCTCATTTTTGGGAGGACTATCCCAACATATTGGGAGGTCGGGATCTGGAAGCTTCAGGTACCTGGATGGCGATGAATAAAAACGGTAAGATAAGTCTCGTTACGAATTATCGTGACCCTGCCAATATAAATCCCCATGCACCTTCGCGGGGGCAATTGGTTTCTGATTTTCTGATAAATGGCGACAAACCTAAAGTATATCTTGATAACGTATCTCATCAGGCTGCGCTGTATAATGGTTTCAATTTATTGAGCGGCAATCCTGATGAGTTGTGGTACTTATCCAACTATCAGCAAGGAGTTAAAAGATTAGAGTCTGGTATTTATGGCTTGAGTAATCATTTACTGGATACCCCCTGGCCCAAAGTAAGTCGCGGAAAAAATAAATTTGAAGCAATCTTGCATAATTCAATAATTAGCCCTGATTCACTATTTGAGTTGCTTTATGATGAACAACGGGCAGAAGATCAATTTTTACCAGATACCGGAATTGGAATTGAACGCGAGCGCGCCTTGTCATCCATGTTTATAAAAACAAATGGATATGGAACAAGATGTTCTACAATAGTATTAATCGACCGGAAGAATAATGTGTTGTATTCTGAACGTACCTACAACCTGCTTTCATTCGAACACAACACACAATCATTTCAATTTCAGATTACTGAATAACAAGTCTTTTAATTTCTCCTGTGGAACTTCGAACCGTATACAATCCAGCAGGTAAAGAAGAAACATCGATTTCGCTTGAGTTCTTGACTTTCAGGACAATCACACCAAGATTATTTGTAAGAATGTAATCACCTTTTCTGCTTAACGTAACGGGTGTTTCCCTATTCACAGGATTAGGGTACATGGATAATTCACCAGGAAGATTCACATTCAAAGCAATTACTTTTGAGTATGTTGACTTTTTGTCAAAGTCGTTTTGCTTTAGTCTATAGTATGATAACCCAGGTAATGGGGTTTGATCCACAAACTCATAATGTGATTGGGTTTGAATAGTCCCGGCTCCTTTGATGTCAGCAATACTTTCAAACTCAGTGCCATCTGCTGAACGTTGTAAAGTGAAGAAGTCATTGTTTAACTCAGAAGCTGTTGTCCAGGTAAGATTTACGTTCTCGCCTACCACCTGACCCGTAAAACTAATTAAATCGATGGGTAAAGGATTGTCATACGAAGTTGACCCCAGCGTGATAGGGCTAAAACTAGTTATCGGAGATGAAGTAATAACGGTACCCGTAGTTGCATTACCCGTTGTTCCGCCATTACCCTGATTAACCCAGGCAGTACCATCCCAACGCATCACGCGCAAATCTGCTAAATCCGTTATATAAGGTCCTGTACAATCAGGTGTATTCCAACTTAAGGTAACATTAACATTGGAGGCACCTACAATACGGTCGAGCAACCAATACTCACATGAACTTACAGTCACAATTCCTGCGGGGTAAGTTGCGACTCCACCAAACGCTTGTGTGGCTTTAAAATATTCAGCTCTAAAAGCATGCGTTGCAGTAGTTGGTGCCGAAATTGAAATGGCGCGATAGAATCCATTGTCACCTGTAGGAAATGCAAATGGAGCGTTTCCGATTTTTACAACGGGTCCGTCAACATGGCTGGAGTTGGAGCCACCCGTGACCGTTGATCCGTTGGCAAAATTTAAAATGTTGGTGGTTGTTGTGTTGAGTACACCAGAGGTAAATGTTGCATTTGTAGTAATGCTTACATCGGTAGTCAACGTAACGGCACCGCCCGATTTATTCATTAAAAGTCTTCTGAATACAGGTGATGCGGTGCCATTTCGATTTACGTTTTGGGCGTTGCCACCAGCAAAAGTGATGGTTCCAGTGTTTGTTCCAAATGTGATTGCGGTAGCGCCATCCACTGACACGTTTCCTCGGAAAGTGCTGGCAAGATTGTAGGCTGGCTGTATCGTTCCGCTTGCTTGATTAAAAGTGACATTGCCAGTAAAATCATCAGCAGAAGTATTAGCGAATCTGAAAATTCCACCACCCGAATTTGTGAAGGTTGTGTTACCACCAAATGTATTGCCGCCCAGACTAACGTCAGTCGATACTCCGGTTTTGATTATAGAGTTAGTTGCGCCATTCAATACGCTGCCATCAAAGAATAAACTAGGTGATGAAACAATTAATGCTCCGTTCCATGTAGTCGATGGTCCGCTTCTGAAAGTTGAGGCTCCGGTGAGCACCAGATTTTGCGCACTGGCACCCGTTTGCGTAAAGCGTTGCAAACGAAGTTCACCAACAGTAAAACCGGTACCACCAACAGCGATGGTTCGTCCATTAGCAAGTGTGGCAGTAGCTGCACCGGTTTCACTAAATATGATACCTGTGCCACTTGTGCTGTTTACTTCAATATTGCCGTTGAATTCGGTATTACCTTGATAGGACATGCGAATATTCGATGACCCTGAATTGGTAAGAACAAGATTTCCATTATACGTGCTTCCGGTATTTAACTCTAATAATAAATAGTTTGAACCAGTATTAACAAGCGAAGTAAGGCCGTTGAAGGTATTGTTTCCTTGGGTACGAAGATAACCCGTACCGCTGTTTTGTATAGTAGTAGTTGCATTGAAAGTGCTATTTCCAGTCCCTTCATTACTCGTAGCGCCAGTCTTTTCCAGATATGCGGTGCTATTATACGAGCCACCATTGATAAAAAGTTGGGGAGCTCGAAAATCAACAGCTCCATTAAAAATTATGGATGGACCTAAAACGAGTCCCGCAGTTCCTGTTAGGACAAGATTTTGTGCCGTAGCTCCATTTTGAGTAAATCTTTTAAGACGCAATTCACCAAGACTAAATCCAAGCCCGCCTACCGAAATGGTTCTCCCTGAAGCAAGGGAAGCAGTTCCACCACCGCTTTCGCTGAAGTAGATGCCGCCACCAAAAGTTGAGTTGACAAAGATATTTCCATTGAACAGGGTGCCCGGAAAATTGTCAGCCATACGAATGGTGGATGAACCTGTATTGGTGAGTGTGAGGTCGCCATTAAATGTATCAAGTGCGGTAAGTGCAAACCTGAAAAATCCGCTACCTGAATTAGCAATGGTGGTAGAGCCATTGAATGTATTACCCCCGTTGCTATCGTTATTGGTGGCACCAGTTTTTTCAAGGTAAGTGGTTCCATTATAAATAGCTCCGTCCAACTCAAATTGAGGGGAACGAAAATCAAGGTTTCCATTAAATATGGAGGTCGGCCCGATCCGAAGTAATGCCGTGCCCGTAAGCAATAAAGTTTGAGGTGCAGCACCAATTTGTGTAAATCTTCTAAAGTTCAATTCGCCACTGCTAAAGCCTAAGCCACCAACTAAAAGGGAGGCTCCCGTAGCAAGGGTCGAAGTTCCTAAGGCACTTGTTCCGAAGTAAATACCTTGACTACCCAGGGTAGAGTTGAAGGTTATATTTCCGTTAAAATTGTTGCCTGCCGAATTCTCTGCCAACCGAATAGTTGATGATCCAGTATTGGTTAAGGTAAGATCAGCATTGAACGTGTCGGCAGTTGTATTTCCTGTAATTATTCGGCCGCTTCCTGAATTAACAATACTAGTTGTTCCATTAAAGGTATTACCACCATTGCTGTCGTTATTGGTAGCCCCTGTCTTTTCAAGATACGCTGTGCCACTGAAGGTGGTGCCATTGAGTAAAAGTTGAGGTGAACGAAAATCCACATTACCACCAAAGCTGGAGGCCGGACCAAGTGTAAGGATTGCGATTCCTGTAAGGTTTAATGCTTGAGGAGTTGGACCTACTTGCGAGAAACGAATTAATCGGATATCACCGCTGATAACTCCAGAAGTACCTACTCCAATCGTTTTGGTATCAGCCAGGGTAGAAGTACCAGTTGCCTGATTGCCGAAATAAATACCGCCACCAAAAGTTGAGTTCACTTCTATGTTACCATTGAATTGGTTGCCTGCGGAATTGTCAGCCAATCGGATTGTTGAAGACCCTGAATTGGTAACAATCAGGTCGGCATTAAAAATATCCGGAGCGAGTGCTCCGGTTAATAAGTAGGCACTTCCTGAGTTGACTATGCTCGTAGCTTGATTAAAAATATTGCCACCGGTACCGTCATTATTGGTTGCGCCATTTTTTTCCAGATAAGCAGTGCCATTGTAGGTAGCTCCGTTTAGAAGCAATCGTGGAGCAATAAAATTTACATTGCCATCGAATGCGGAGGTAGGGCCTATCCATAGTTGAGCTGATCCGGTAAGCGTAATATTTTGAGGAACAGCACCAACTTGCGTAAACCTTCGTAAACGCAAATCACCAACAGTAAATCCACTTCCCCCCACGGCAACGGATCCGCCTGTTAGTGTTGAAGCGCCTGTTGCATTATTGGAGAATATTATCCCAAGCGCACTGCCGGTGTTGTTAACAAAAATATTATTGTTGTATTGAGTGCCGGCAACGTTATGAGACATGAAAATCCAATTGCTTCCGCTATTGGTTATGGTTAGCTCCCCATTAAAAATATCAGGTGCTGAATTGGCCATGTAAAATTCTCCACTGCTTGAATTTACGAGAGTAGTTGTTCCATTAAATATATTTCCACCGGTTCCTGCATCATTACCAGTTCCGTTTTTTTCGAGATAGGCAGTTCCGTTATAGGTTGCACCATTCAGGAAAAGTCTTGGGGCAACAAAATTTACATCGCCATCAAAACTTGAATTAGGTCCTACCCGAAGAATGGTTGAACCTGTGAGTGCAAGATTTTCGGCAAAAGCACCGATTTGTGCAAACCGGTAAAGATTAAGTGAACCACTTGCGAATACACCTGACGAGATCGCTCCATTCAGAGTAGAACTTGCTACGCCCTGATTGTTGAAGGTAATACCGTTGGCGCCACCGCTATTGGTGACTGCAATGTTTCCATTGTAGGTCGAGGTGCCATTTTCGCCCATGTAAATGAGAGTAGCTGGATTTGAATTGGTAAGATTGATCGTTACTCCGCTATAGGATGCGGAGGATCCGGCACCATTCAGGAATCTAAAATCACTGCGGACTGCTCCCGCACAATTGATGGTAAGAGTACCACCAATTGAAAGTGATGTGGTTCCGCCTTCGGCAATCAGGTACGACCATTGATCCACGGATCCGGTCTTATTACTATTCAGTGTAACATCTGACGCGAAGGTGGTTGTTTGTCCTGGGTGATTATGACTAAAATAGATTTTATCGCTACCTGTATTATTGAAAGTAACAGCACTTAAAAATTGATCGCGCGTACCATTTCCTAAAAGGAAATAGGCTGAGCCACTATTCGTGAAGGTACTAACTCCAGTGAAAATATTTCCACCACTGCCGGCATCATTACCTGCGCCTGTTTTCTCAAATACACCCGTGCCGCTATAGGTAGCGCCATTTAATAAAAGCCTTGGTGCTACGAACATCACATCCCCACCAAAAGCAGAGTTTGGCCCAACTGTAAGCGTGGAGGTTCCTGTAAATGAATTTAGAGTTTGTGCTGTTAGTCCGATTTGGGTAAAACGCGGCAGGCTAAGGGCTCCATTTAAAAAACCCCCGCCACCAATTGAAATTGTTTTGGTGGCAGCTAATGTTGAACTTGAAGTTGCATTGGTGTTGAATGTAATCCCGGCAGAACCTCCGCTATTACTTACAATGATATTTTCGTTGTACGTAGAAGTTCCGGCAGTTCCCATTTGTATAACCGTGGCTGTATTTGTGTTGGTTAGGTTTATGGTAACGTTGCCATTATAAATTGCTGTCGTGCCGGCACCGTTTAAGATCCGATGATTGCTCTGAAGCGTGCCATCACAATTGATAGTAAGGTTGCCTCCAAAGGAAACATTGGTATTATTGTTTTCAGCAATGAGATATGACCAAGGGTCTGTTCCACCTGATTTATTAGTATTTAATGTTAGATCCGTTGCGAATGTGGTGGTTTGACCTGCGTGATTGTTTGCAAAAGAAATCCGATACGAGCCAGTATTGTTGAATGTGGTTACTCCATTGAACTCATCACGGGTTCCATTTCCTGTCGTCAGGTATCCACTACCACTGTTCGTCAGGATGGTAACGCCATTGAAAATATTTCCGCCAGTTCCTGTATCATCACTTGCGCCAGTTTTTTCAAATGTTGCTGCATCATTATAAAGGCATCCATTGAGAAATAGGCGAGGTGATATAAAATCGACACTTCCATCAAATTCAGAATCAGGACCTACCCGTAAAATGGAGGTATTGGTTAAGGTCAAACTATGAGGTAATGCGCCAACTTGATTGAAGCGATATAAATTCAATGAACCACTGGTGTATCCTCCGGCAGTTGAAAGGGTTCCATTTAATGTTGAACTCGCTGCTGCATTTGTGTTGAAGGTAATCCCAGCAGACCCACCGGTATTTGAAACAACAATATTCCCATTATAGGTAGAAGTTCCATTTTGCCCCATAGCAATGTTTGTACCTGGGTCAGAATTGGAAATGTTCATTGTTACAACGCCTGCGTAGGTTGCTGATGACCCGGTTCCATTTAACATTCGAAAATCACTTCGGAAACTGCCACCATTTTGAATGGTTAGGTTTCCCCCAAACGTTACCGCGGTGTTGGTTCCTTCTCCATATAAAAATGACCACTGATCTACAGCCCCTGATTTATTACTATTTAATGAAACATCACTGGCAAACGTAGTGGTTTGCCCACCATGGTTTTGAGCAAAGTGGATGCGACTGCTACCTGTGTTATTGAATGTGGTGGTTCCAAAGAATTGATCGCGGTTAGTATTACCTGTCAGTAGGTACCCCGATCCTGAATTTGTAATCGTTGTTGTCTGTTGAAATATATTTCCGCCAGTGCCGGCATCATCGCCACCACCGGTTTTTTCCAGTATTGCAATTCCGTTGTATGTGCAGCCATTAAGCAAGAGTCTTGGCGCACTAAAATCCACATCCCCACCAAACGAAGAGTTGGTTCCAATTGTAAGGGAAGAAGAGCCGCCTAAGTTTAAGGTGTTTGCCTGGGTGCCGGCTTGTGTAAATCGACTAAAAGACAACGTGCCACCCGTGAACGCGCCATTAGAAATTCCAAACCCACTTGCCAGATCAACTGTGCCACCTGCATTACCAAAATAAATACCACTTCCACTGGTTGAGCTTAGTACAATATTTCCATTGATGGTAACAGCGCCACTATTTGAAATGATGATGCCTGAATTAATATTCGCGTTTGAAGAATTAAGAGTGACAGTGCCGTTAATGGTTGCTGAGGAGCTGGCATTACGCGCAATAATGATATTGATAGCTGATCCTGCATTACCACCATGATTAATGGTTAAACCACCACTAATAATATTTCCTGCCGAATTAATACCTATTTGCACTCGGGAAGTGCCCGTGTTATTAATGGTTAGGCCACCGTTAAAAATATCAGGATTAGTGGATGCAAGATTAAGTTGACCCGATCCACTATTGTTAACTGTGGATGCACCAGTAAAAGTATTTCCACCTGTACTATCATCATCACTGGCACCGGTCTTCTCTACAACAGTCGTACCATTAACGGTAACACCATTTAGAAAAATTCTCGGTGCCCTGAAATCAACATTGCCGGAAAAGGTACTACCAGGACCTACATCCAAACGGGCTGTTCCGGTTAGAAGTAAAGAATGATTTTCTATTGCATTAAAGTTTGAAAGAATTAAACGTCCGGCCGTAAATGAACCAACGGTTAAGTTTCGGCCAGCAGCCAGTGAAGAGCTTGAAGCCCCCGCGGCATTAAAATACACTTCATTGGCACTGCCCGTGTTATTGACTATTATATTCCCATTGTAAGTCGAAACACCTGTAACTCCCATTGTGATGTCGGTAGCGGAATTAGTATTTGTTGAATTGATAGTTACCAATCCAGCATACGCTGCACTAGTACCATTTCCATTCAGAAAGCGGTGATTACTTTGCAAGGTGCCGGCACAATTGATCGTAACATTGCCGCCAAATGAAACATTGGTATTTGCAAGTTCTGCAACGAAAAAAGACCATCCATCGGCACCTCCGGATTTATTTGTGTTAAGTGTCAGATCTGAGGCGAATGTGGTTGTCTGTCCTGCATGATTATAAGCAAAATAGAAACGATAGCTTCCATTATTATTAAAGGTTGTAGCGTCATTAAACTGATCCCGGTTTCCATTTCCTAATAAGATCTGACCACCACCAAGATTGGTAATAGTAGTTACGCCATTAAAGACATTATTGCCGGTGCTGTTATCGTTATTGTTATCGGTCTTTGAAATATTGACGGTTCCATTAAAAGTAGAGCCATTTAGAAAAATCCGACCCGTGGTTCCGCTTACATCTGCACTTAGGGTAGTGCCGTTAAATGTGGTGGTCACGGTAGTGTTGAGTGTTAGTGCTGCCGCGCCTCCACTATTGACAATATTTCCGGTTGTAAAAGTATTGGTGCCGGTTGTAGTTAAGTTAAATCCGTTAAGATCTATGGTGCCGGTATATCCGTTAACAGTTATTCCCGCTACATTTGCAACCACATCAATTGTGCAGTTACCAACACCTAGAGCATTGAACGTTACCACATCGGCAGGACCGGGAACCGAAGCTCCACCTGCTCCACCAGAAGTTGTTGACCAATTTGAGGCATTGTTCCAGTTTGAAGGTGTTGACGCGACCCAGAAACGCTGACCAATGGCTAATTGATTAAGTGAAAATAGAAAGAAAAGAAGTGAGTAAGAAAGTAGCGATTTTTTCATGAAATGTAAGACTAGAACCCCTAAAATTAGGGTTTTATACGATTAGAATAATCATAGTAACATGTACTTTTTAGTATCGGAAACTGATAAAATTGAAAAAGCATAAAACCCCATTTGCAATTCGCTTTGTTCGTTGGTTCTTCCCCAAATTGGAGCTGATTTCTCCATATTTTGCAACGATTTATTTTGAGAAGATTTTTTTCACTCCATTCCGATATACGGCAACGGATAAAGAAAGAGAGTCTGAACTGACAGCTATTAAATCAACTATACTTGTAGATGGTAAAAATATTCAGACATACGAATGGGGTGCCGCAAATCAACCCTATGTAATTGTTGTGCACGGCTGGGCAGGCCGGGCTACGCAGTTCAGAAAATTCATTCCAGTATTTAATCAAGCTGGGGTTAGCGTTTATGGATTCGATGGTCCGGCACATGGAAAATCGGAAGGTAAAAGAACGACCATTGTTGAATTTGAGCATGTGTTAAAAGAAGTTATCAGAAGTAAGGGAATTCCGGCTGGAATTATTGCGCATTCATTCGGAGGCGGTGCATCTATTTTTGCCATTCGAAATGGACTACCGGTAACGAAGTTGATCAGTATTGCAAGTCCTACTATGAGCGATGAGATCATCCGGTCTTATCTGAATGCAATAGATGGATCGTGGCCAACGGGAGTTCGCTTTAAGGAGCTCATTCAGAAAAAGTATGGAAAACCGTTTGAAGAATTTACGGCTTCATTCGCAATCAAACACATTTCGTCTCTGGATCTTTTATTAATACACGATACTGAGGATCGCGATGTCTCGATCTGGCAGGCACAGGAAATGGTAAAACTCTATTCGAAAGCAAAACTAATCATAACGCAGGGCCTTGGGCATAATCGAATCTTAAAAGATGATACTGTAATTGCCAGTTGCCTTGATTTTATTAAGAATTGACCAATTGATGTAACTTAACCGTTTGAAAGACGTCTCAATGCATAATCAAAGCGCCATCAGAATTATAAATTCGACTTTTTGCATCATTTTTGAAACTTAAATCCAAATAACAAGTAAACGGGTAGACGGATAAACTATTTGCTTCGTTCCAGCATCATTTAATCAATAAAAAAGACATGCCTAATATCATTAAGACCACCCACATTTCTAAGGTTTATAAAATGGGTAACAACATTGTAAATGCCCTGCAGGATATCTCCATTTCCATAGAAAGAGGCGAATATTGTGCATTTATGGGTCCATCGGGCTCTGGAAAATCCACGCTTATGAATATCGTGGGTTGTCTCGATACCCCAACAACCGGAGAATATTGGCTTAACAATCAGCTGGTAAGTGATATGACAGAAAATGAACTTGCCGTGGTAAGAAATAAAGAGATTGGGTTTGTATTCCAAACGTTCAATCTTTTGCCGCGGGCAACGGCACTCGATAACGTGGCTTTGCCCTTGATTTATGCTGGTTATAGTCGTTCGGAGCGCGAAGATATGGCCATGGCAGCACTTGAAAATGTTAGCTTGGGAGACCGCCATCATCATAAGCCAAATGAATTGTCCGGTGGTCAGCGCCAACGCGTAGCCATTGCACGGGCCTTGGTTAATAACCCTTCCATCATTCTTGCCGATGAACCCACGGGTAACCTCGACTCTAAAACTTCTTATGATATCATGATGCTATTTCATGAACTGCATGAGAAGGGCAACACCATCATCATGGTTACTCACGAAGATGACATAGCGCATTATGCGCATCGTATCATTCGCCTGAAGGATGGATTAATAGAGTGGGATAAAAAGAACGAGAACATAACCCGTCATGATTCTGTTACAGCTTAGATTCAAGATTCAGAACTCAAAAGTTGGGTCCGCACTCAATTTTGAATTTTGATTAATAAATCTTGAATTTAGCTCTATGAAGATATACACAAAAACAGGCGATCAGGGAACTACTTCACTTTTTGGTGGGAAACGGGTTTCAAAAGCTAATCTTCGCATCGATACGTATGGCACGGTTGACGAATTAAATTCCTGGCTAGGTGTTTTACGGGATCAGCCGGTTAATCAATCCCGTAAGGAAGTTCTTGTTGAAATTCAGGATAGACTCTTCACCATCGGATCGATTCTGGCAACGGAACCAGAGAATACGAAAGTTAAAATTCCAACTCTTTCTGAATCGGACATTGAAACGCTGGAAAAAAAAATGGATGAGATGGATGCCGTACTTCCACCCATGCGCTTCTTTGTTCTTCCAGGCGGCCATTCATCGGTTTCATTTGGCCATGTTGCCCGCACAGTTTGCCGCAGGGCCGAGCGTTTGGTCATTGCCCTAAACGAAATTGAAAAAATTGATCCGTTAGTAATTAAATATCTGAATCGCCTCTCGGATTATATTTTCATGCTTTGCCGCAAAATGACGCATGAAATAAATGCCGAAGAAACTCCCTGGAAGCCCAGAATGTAGCTCTTGTATTCTTTATCCGAGTTTTCGACTAACATCTGTTAGCCATTTTTTGATTTTAATTATAACTTGCCGGCTGAAATTTTATCCATATGGTTGAAACATTAAGAATTTCCACAACTCGCATAAAAGAATCCCGGTTAGCGTCAACCGATTTTTCAAATATTCCATTCGGTAAGGTCTTTTCTGATCATATGTTTATGGCGGACTACCGTGCCGGTGAATGGAAAAATTTTAGAATTATTCCTTACGGAAATATGCCTACAAGTCCTGCCACGCCAGCGTTGCATTACGGGCAATCTATTTTTGAAGGAATGAAAGCCTATCCATCTGCCAATGGCAAAGAGGCTTTGGTTTTCCGGCCTCTCGAAAACTGGAAGCGTATGAATGTATCTGCTGAGCGAATGTGTATGCCACACATTCCCGAGGATTTATTTATGGAAAGTCTTGCAGCGCTGATTGATTTAGATCGTGGCTGGATCCCGACAGAAGAGGGAAGTTCTTTATACATCCGGCCTTTTATGTTTTCTGCGGATGAGTTTATTGGTATTCGACCTTCTCTCGACTTTACATTTATGATTATTCTGAGTCCGGTTGGTCCTTATTATTCCACACCGGTAAAAGTAAAAATTGAAACGCATTACACACGCGCAGTGGAAGGTGGAACTGGCTATGCCAAGGCTGGTGGAAATTACGGTGGGGCTATTTATCCGGCAAAACTTGCGCAGGATCAGGGTTATCATCAACTGATCTGGACGGATGGTAAAACCCACGAGTATGTTGAAGAAAGTGGTACCATGAATCTGATGTTTGTCATTGACAATGTATTGGTTACTCCCGGATTGAGCGACTCAATTTTGGCGGGCATCACCCGCAAGAGCGTTTTAGAGTTGGCGCAACACTGGGGTATGCCGGTGGAGGAAAGAAGAATTTCCGTAAAAGAATTAGTGGAAGCATTACACCAAGGAAGAGTGCAGGAAGCGTTTGGTGCCGGTACGGCTGCTACGATTGCTCACATTGAATTAATAGGATATGAAGGTAAAAACTACCAGTTGCCCCCTATTGAAAAGCGTTTGTTTGCTAATAAAGTATTGACCGAACTCGAGAACATCAAACGCGGCAAAAGCCCGGATCCGTTTGAGTGGATTTATAGAATTTAACTTTTAGTTCTAAAGCGGGTTATGCCCGCTTTTTTGTTTATTGCCTTGCAAACGGTTAGCCACTTGGTAAGATCATTCATCGTACGAGTTACAGCCTCCATCATGCTGGTGATGGTGGTTAGTTCTTTTGCCAATGCGCAGAAGCAATTGATACTCCTAAAGCGAGGCACCGTAATAGCCAGGTTCACCGAGGGCGAAACCATGAAGGTTGTGTTGAAAAACAAAAAAATAATTGAAGGTGTAGCCATCCGGTTTAATGATTTCTCAATCAATACTTTTAATGATACGATTCCCTTTGAGTCTATTGAAAAGATCAACGTGAAAGGCCGGAGAAATGCCAGTACACTAAATAAAGTAGGAACCGTTTTGATGATTGCAGGGGTGGGTTATTTTGCTATAGATCAAATTAACACATGGTTTTTTGTAGAAGGGCAAAGTGGTATCGATGAAAATGTTGTAATCACTTCATTATGTCTTGTTGCCACAGGTGCTGCGCTGCAATTTATCAGAAGTCCCTATCAAAAAGTGAGAGGCTTGTCAGTGCGCACGATTGATTCAAGTTCGCGATACTATCGATATGATTAGCCAGCCTTTCAGCTATTAAAATTCGGAGGAACGTATTACCTTCGCGCAGAATTTATTGCAATCATGACTATCGAACAATTAAAGGACCTGAAAGCCCGTGTTGCCGCCCTCAGGCGGTATCTTTGACTACGACCGTAAAATCGTAGAAATTGAAGACGAAGAAAGAATCACCCATCAAGCCGAGTTCTGGAACAAACCCAAAGAGGCAGAAGTCATCCTCAAAACTATTCGCACTAAAAAAGTGTGGACAGATGCCTTTAATCAGGTAAATAAATTACTGGAAGATCTTGTCGTACTCAATGAATTTCTTGAAGCAGGCGATGTGTCGGAGGAAGAACTAGACAAGGAATTTATTAAGACAGCAAAGGCGATTGAAGAACTTGAGTTTAAAAAAATGCTGAGTAAGGAAGAAGACCAACTTAGCGCAGTGATCGAAATAAACCCCGGAGCTGGCGGAACGGAGAGTAACGACTGGGCCGATATGCTTAATCGTATGTACATTATGTGGGGTGAGAAGAGCGGCTACAAAGTTTCGCAAATTGATTATCAGGCGGGTGAGGTAGCTGGAATTAAATCTGCGACATTAGAAATAGAAGGGCCTTTCGCTTACGGAAAACTGAAATCAGAAATTGGTGTGCATCGCCTGGTACGCATTTCGCCTTTTGATTCAAATCAACGAAGACACACCTCCTTTGCGTCAATTTTTGTTTATCCTAAAGTTGATGACTCAATTCAAATTGAAGTTAATCCGGCAGATGTAGAAATTCAGACCTCACGTTCAGGCGGAGCAGGAGGACAGAACGTAAACAAAGTGGAAACAAAAGTTCAACTGACTCACAAACCTTCGGGTATTGTAATTGTGTGCCAGGTAGAGCGATCGCAACACGCCAACCGTGAGCGTGCCATGCAGATGCTCAAGTCAAAACTTTATCAGGCAGAAATGGAAAAACGCAATGCCGCGCGCGATAAAGTGGAAGCCGGAAAAATGAAAATTGATTTTGGATCGCAGATCAGAAATTATGTTTTACATCCCTATAAACTGGTGAAGGATGCCCGTACAGGGGTGGAGAGTCACGATGCACAACGGGTATTGGATGGAGATCTGGATGATTTCATAAAAGCCTATTTATTGGAGGATCAGGAGTCTTCTGCGAAGCAGTAATTGGTAGTCGGTAAGTGGTAATCGGTTGTCGGTAATCGGTGGATAGTGTCTGTAACTGCGTAAGATATTTAATAATTGATGTTATGGAGTATGTTGAGAGTTATAAGGATCTTGAAGTTTATAAAGCGGCCAGGCAATTATCGAAGGATATTTATTCGCTAACAAAAAGTTTTCCTCGCGAAGAGATGTATTCTCTCACAGACCAAATCAGAAGGTCCTCTCGTTCAGTGGGTGCTCAAATTGCTGAGGCATGGGCGAAACGGAGGTATGAAAAGCATTTTGTAAGTAAGCTCACCGATGCGGATGGCGAACAACAAGAAACCCAGCATTGGATTGAAACTGCTCTCGATTGTGACTACTTATCGGATAAAGTTGCTGAAGTCTTCTTGAAGCAATGTAGTTCAGTCGGAAAGATGCTAAATTCAATGATTAGTAAGTCATCGTTATTTTGCAAGCCGCAACCTAAATAGTAATAACAATACCGAATACCGACCACTGATTACCGTATTTTACTGAATACCTTTTACCGACCTTGAGCAAAATTTACAACTCCTCATTCTGGTTACTCTGCCTTAGTATACTGCTTTTTTTTGCCAGCTTTAATATGATCATTCCGGAATTGCCGGATTATTTAACACAGTTAGGAGGCGCTGAGTATAAGGGCCTGATCATTTCGCTGTTTACAATTACGGCAATGATTTCACGACCATTCAGTGGAAAACTAGCCGACACAATCGGCCGGGTGCCCGTCATGATTTTTGGAGCCGGGGTTTGCTTTATTTGCAGTTTATTTTATCCGGTTATTTCTTCACTCGCAGGTTTTTTTCTTTTGCGATTGGTCCATGGCTTTTCAACGGGGTTTACACCAACCGGTACTACAGCTTATTTATCGGATATTATTCCTGCACAACGCAGGGGAGAAGCCATGGGCTTGTTAGGAACAGCCAGTGCGGTGGGTATGGCAGGTGGACCTGCATTAGGAGGTTTGCTGGCTAATCAATTTGGATTGGATATTATGTTTTATGGATCCTCTTTTTTAGCATTAATTTCAATAACTATTCTTTGGAGAACGAAAGAGACAGTAAAAAAGAAAGAGAAATTTTCCTTGCATTACCTGCGGGTAAATAAAGAAGATATTTTTGAACCCTTGGTATTGGCGCCATGTCTGGTCATGGTACTCACCGCATTTGCCTATGGCACTATGTTTACGGTAATACCAGATTTCGGTCAGTTTGTTGGTATAAAAAACAAAGGTTTACTCTTTACCTATCTTACAGTGGCCTCGTTAATTATCAGACTGCTGGCTGGCAAAGCATCTGATCGCTATGGACGAGTGCCTGTGTTGCTTGTGAGCACACTACTTATTGGAGTATCGATGTTTGTAATAGGCACTGCTTCTACAGCTCTTCAATTAATTGTCGGAGTTACCTTGTATGGTTTTGCTCAAGGCTCCACTTCGCCTACCTTACTCGCGTGGGCTACTGATTTGAGCCATGATCAATTTAAAGGTCGTGGTATTGCTTCACTATATATCTTTATGGAATTGGGAATTGGCCTCGGGGCCTTTCTCTCGGGATTACTTTACGCAAATGATCCATCCAGATTTTTCATAACTTTTTTAACCAGTGGATTACTGGGTGTAATGGCCTTTATATACTTGATCCTGAAACCAAAATTCGTTAAAGCCTGAGATATGAAAAAAATTACATTATATCTTTTTGTTCTGGTGGCAATAGTCCATTTGATTTCGGTCACTTTCGATTTTGTGATTATAAGTTTGATAACCAAACCTCTCATCGTTGCTACGCTGCTATTTTATTATTTAGTAAATACAACACACCGAAGTATATTGTTTGTAACCGCACTGGCCTTTTGCTGGCTGGGTGATGCGTTGTTGATGTTTCAATCTGAGCAACCTATCTTTTTTATGGGTGGCCTTGTTTCTTTCTTGATCGGTCATGTTTTATACATTTTTTGTTATCGCCAAATGCGTAATAATACAAGTAATAGCGGTTTCCTTGGCCCGCAAAAGATCCGATATTCCTTACCGATTATTTTGGCAGGCACCGGGTTGGTTGTTATTCTGTATCCTTCCCTTGGCGAGCTGACCATACCGGTAATGATTTACGCGTTGGTGTTAACCATCATGGTTTTACAGGGTCTCTTTCGTTTGGGTTTTACAGGCAAACAAAGTTTTACACTAGTGTTTATCGGGGCTTTATTTTTTATGGTATCGGATTCGGTGCTGGCAATCAATAAATTTCTTGAACCACTTCCGTTTGCCTCACTGAGCATCATGTTCACGTATATTATCGCCCAGTATTTGATTGTGGAGGGGACGATTGCCCATCATAGGAATAGTAGTAAATAAAAAATCCCTCCAGGAATGGAAGGATTTTTCACGGCTTACTGAATTATATTTTATCACATCTTCCTTACTTTCCCGCTACCCGAAGAGTGACTGTTCACCTGGCTGGGACTGCCTTTGTAAGACACACTACCACTTCCTGATATAGTGGCATCCAATTCGTTCTTCACATTGATCTGAACATCACCCGAACCCGAGATTCGAACTTCGCATTTGTTCACCTCAAGATTCGAGGCAAGCACTTCGCCTGAACCACTGATGGTTGCCTTTATTTCACGGGCCGTGCCATTAGCAAGTATTTTTCCTGAACCCGATACATTCGCATCAACGCGCTCTGCGATTGTACCTGAAATTGAAACTTTACCGGAGCCACTTACTTTAGTTTCCAAAGAACGACAGTTAATCTTTGCATTAATATCACCCGAGCCAGATACATTTGCTTCCATATCCCCGGAAGCGTCTACATCGATTTCCAGAGAGCCAGAGCCGCTTACCGCAAGGTCGAGATCATCTGCTTTAAGTTTTCCATCACCAAATAAATCGCCAGAACCACTCACACTTATGGCTTCAATATCTTTCACTGTAATGTAAACTGTTATTTTATCGTCATCATCCCAGTCCCACATTCTCCAGTTATTGTTTTCACGACCAATGCTTAACCGGCCTCCCTCTACTTCTGTTTCGATTTTATCAAGCACATCCTTATCACCCTGAAGTTCAACTTTTTGAACAGGACCTTGCTTTAAATAAAGCTTGCCAGGTGTGCGAAATGCAATTTTTGTGAAGGTCTCAACATTTCGGGTTTCTTTGTTTTGGGCCAGTACAAGGCTGAACGCGAAAATCAGCGCTAAGCAGGTGGTTATTATCTTTTTCATATAGGTAATGTATTTACGCTGTGAAAGACAACCATGCTTTTCGTTGGTTGCCTCAGTTGAATAATTTTTTATCTCCCTCACGATTTTCTTTTAAGACGCAAAAAAGTGAGTTTGCGTTACAATGGCTCCATTTTCTTTTCGCACCATCCAAAATGCATCTGAAGGCTCTTATAAGGAATTGGGCAGTAAATTTCTGGCTTTTGCCTATCCGGTTGAGTCCGAACAAGAGATCAAAGAGAAAATTGAACATTTGAAAAAGAAATATTTTGATGCCACGCACCATTGCTTTGCCTGGATACTGGGAGCTGATCGCTCCCGGTTTCGTGCTTTTGATGATGGAGAACCTAATCATTCGGCTGGCGATCCGATTATAGGACAGATTCGTTCCAGAAATCTGACCAATGTATTAGTTGTTGTTGTGCGCTATTATGGGGGCACCAAACTTGGAGTAGGCGGTTTGATACAAGCCTATAAGCTGGCGACTGTTGAGGCGCTGACGAATGTCTCCTTGATTGAAAAGGAAGTAGTTGAGAATTTCACTTTACATTTTCCGTATGACGAAACACAGGAAGTAATGCATTTAATTAAGGATTATGATATCACCGTTATAAAACAGGAATATTCAGAAAGTTGTGTATTGATGGGGCAAATAAAATTAAGTGAACACAAGGGATTCTTAAATAAGATTGCGTTGCTACAGGCTCTTGGTCATAAAATTTCATTACCAATTAACATTCCCTGACAAAATTTTTAGAGGGCTGAGAGTATATTATAAATTTCAAGACAAACCCAGGCATCGGTGGCCGCGTAACTGATTTGCTTTTCATTGAGAGTTTCGGCTTCCCAATTACTGGTTTGTGCACTTTTCGAAATTCGGAAACCTAATAATAAGGCCGTTAATTTTTTTACGCTCTCCACTTCCAAACCTGCCCGTTTACTCATTTCTGCCAATTCAACGAAGCCAGCAGGAGTATACGGTTTCAATCGCTGCAATGCTTTTATGTCATCGCGCAAAGCTACCCCTGCTTTTATGATTTTTTCATTCTCAAGGAATTGAATGATTGAGTTGTGTAAACCTGTTTCCTTTAAGCGAATTAAAAAAACAGTATCCGATAACGCGATTTGCATTAAGGATACCTGATTTTGATGGCCTCTTACAAATACAGGTTTAGTTTCGGTATCAAAGCCAACAATCGCATGTTTGCTGATCTCGGAAAAAACCACAGATAAATTTTTTGGATCGGAAACCACAACCACCTTTCCCTCAAAGGCTCCAAGGGGGAGTGCAGTGATCTCTTCATGTGAAATGGTTGTTCGGGCATTACTCTTTTGGGTCATCTAACCTGCGGATCTTAATGTTTAAATAGGCATGTAAAATAGTCATGAATGGACTGATCAGGCAGAAAAAGGTATAAGGAGCATACACCATGGTGGCAACCCCCAATACATTAGCTTGCGTAGCCCCACATGTATTCCAAGGTATCAGTACAGAAGTAACAGTTCCTGAATCTTCTAATGTTCTGCTCAGCACTTCGGGTTTTAGACCGCGTTTACGATAGGTATCTGCATACATTCTTCCGGGTACAGCAATAGCCATGTATTGATCGGACGCAGTGAAATTAAAGAAGATACAGGTGGCGGCAGTTGAAGCAACCAACGATCCTGTGGAGTGCGCAAATTGTATAATTCGTTCCGCGATTGCCTTCAGTAAGCCGGAGGATTCCATCACCCCGCCAAAAATCATCGCACATAAAATCAACCAGATGGTATTGAGCATACCACTCATACCTTTGGCGGTGAGGAGTTCGGTGATCATCGGGTCGCTGGTTTGAATGTTGATTGTTGTGGTCATGGCATTCATTACTGCCACGAAAGAAGCTTTTACATAATTGCCTTCAATGTTTGAAATCTGCTCGATGATCTGAGGTTGGAAGATAATGGCGGCCATGCCACCCAGAAGCGCCCCCACTAACAAGGCGGGTAATGCTGGTACTTTCTTTACAATCATTACAATAACTAAGACCGGAACAATAAATAAGAGGGGATTTAAATTAAATTTATCTTCCAATGCAAGCAAAACAGCCGAACTATCAGCTGCTACTTCAGCAGTATCCAACATGAAGCCCCACACAAAAAAGATAATCAAGGTAATGACAAGCGTGGGCACCGTTGTGTACACCATGTATTTAATGTGTGTGAACAGATCCGTGCCTGCCATGGCCGGAGCCAGATTAGTAGTGTCGGAGAGTGGTGACATTTTATCACCAAAGTAAGCGCCTGAAATTATGGCGCCCGCAATAACTCCTTCGGGAATATCCATCGCTTTTCCGATACCCAGAAGAGCAATGCCAACGGTGGCTACCGTTGACCATGAACTGCCGGTTGCCAAGGAGACAATGCCACTTACCACACAAGCAGCAAACAAGAAAATAGTTGGATTTAGAATCTTGAGTCCATAATAAATCATGGAGGGTACAATGCCGCTTAATAACCAGGTGCCTGAAAGCGAGCCAATGGCCAAGAGGATAAGCATAGCCGCCATGGCTGAACTAATACTTCTTACGATACTACCTTCGATCTCGTGCCATGAATAGCCAAGCCTGAAAGAAATAATTCCTGCAACGCCTGCCGCCAGCAGCAAGGCAATCTGGTTGGCACCAGAAATTGCGTCTGGTCCAAGCACAATCACATTAATCGTGAGTAGTGAAATTAAGATCGCAATGGGAATAAGAGCAAGTAGAAGGGTGGGTTGCTTTTTCGAGAGTTCCATTATACCATTTTAAAAAGTTAAGGTAAGAATAAAAACTAACTGAAAAAGATTAGTATGAGGTGGTTTTGTAAATAACTCCCCTATCTTTTAAATAGTCAATAATGAAATTGAAATTTTCTTCCTCTTCCCCCAGGTATTCGGGTGGGGAGATACCCTTGCGGGAGAATTTTCCACTAAGCACAAGATTGGCAACGGCTGTGCAAGTGTACCCAGTTGTGCGAGCCATAGATAGGGTGCCACTTTTGCGATCAGTGCGATCCAGTAAATTATATTGTAATTTTCTTTCCTGTCCGTTTTCTGTTCCCGTTATGCGGATTCTCATCACGGTAAACTCCTCTTCCCCCGGTTTTAGTTTCCAGATGGGAAAGAGCAACTTGGCGGTGAGGTCTATCGGTCTCACGTTAACTCCCTTCACATCCATCTCTTCATACGAAAAGAAACCGGTTTCGCGCAACACACGCAAGTACTCAACGCAACCGGGGTAACGTAAAGTCTTTTCAATCATATCCGGAATGTGCGACATAGTGTTTATCAATGATCGCAGTCCATCCGAATTCCATGACTCAAGGGTTCCTACTTCGTCAAACTGAATCAGCTCCGCATCCGACAAGGCGTCTTTAATTACAATACCCCCATTTTGAATATAGCGGGCAGGGCGGGTGTATTCTTCAATCACATCAATGGGTGAAAAGACCGCTTTGTATTCATACGGCCATTCGCGCACCAATGGCAATCCGCCCACCAGGCATTCATAGGAGTTGATTTTCATTTTTTGATTATGATAGCCCAGTATGATGTTGCCCATGCCCGGAGCCACACCACAATCAGTAACAACAGTAACGTTATGTTTCTTTGCCAACTCATCAAGCAAGAAAGGATCTTCCGGAAAGAAGGAAATGTCGACCAAATTTTTACCAGTCTTGATTACATTTTTGCACATTTCAAAACCCATGAAACCGGGCACTGAACCTACCACTAAATCAAAAGTTTTAATTAAGGAAGAAATTATAGTAGCATTGGTAACGTCTGCCTTTTGAGTTTTGATGCCCAGGCTATTCAATTCAGACAACGCTTGCTGATTAATATCCACGGAAGTGACATCGAAGTTTTTTGAGAGATCAATCGCCATAGCCTTGCCGACTAAACCAGCCCCTAAAACAATAACCTTTTTCATTTTCTATTTAATTAATAAGATCGTACTTCGTACTTCCTAAAATGAAACCGTATGATTGATGCCACCAAAATACTGGAAAAAGCAAAACATTCATCTTTTTATTTGAAGGTACTCAACTGGTCGCTCAACCGGATGATTCCTTTCAACAAACCCCATGGATTTCGGATTATAGAAATAGAGGATTTCAGATTAAAAACGATTATGCCTTATAGGCGGAGCAATTTTAACCACATTCGTGGGTTGCACGCCTGCGGCCTGGCTACGATCTCCGAGTTCACAACAGGATTTTTGCTGCTCAGCAGTTTGGATATGAAAAAGTATCGCATCATCATGCAGCGACTCGAAATGAATTATCATTATCAGGGCAAAATGGATGCGGTAGCAGAGTTTACAATTTCGAAGGAATGGCTGGAAGAAAAAGTAATTGGACCCTTAAAAAGTCAGGAGGCTATCGTAGTACCGTGTGAGGTAAAAATCCATGACATAAAAGGCAATCACCTGACAACCGGTCTTGTTTATTGGCAATTCAAGGATTGGGCCAAAGTAAAAACCAAGGCATAGGATTCTTTTTTTCACTTTGAAATTCTACTTACATTATACTACCGACTTAAAAACACTGGCCAGGAATCGCGCTATTTATTTGTTTAATGAAGGCGATCATCTGTCCCTTCAATCGAAACGTGGTTGGCATATTTTTGAATACCGGGAATTGACTTCGTTGAATGTCTTTGCCCGGATTCATTTTCACATTAAGGATGGTCACGCGAGTAGTCCGCTAAAAGCTCCTTTCGGGTCTGTTGAAATCTTTCGAAAATTAAATGAAGCCCAACTCACCGATTTTCTTGAACAGGTGCAGAGGCAATTGATTATCCTCCGGGTAAAAAAAGTTACAATTCGAAATTCTCCGGACTTATATGATCGGCAAACTTCAAGCCTGCTGCAAAGTATATTGAAGAAGTTAGGCTTTGAATATACGGAAGAAGTATCGAGTATAATTTTGATTGATGGAAAGTCTTTTGAACGTAAGATCAAAATATCAGAACGCCAGAAACTTAAGAAGGCCTCTGATGCATTTGAATTTAAACAAACTAGCGCGAAAGAGTTAAATAAAATATACTCTTTTATCGCTACATGCAGGATGGAAAGAAGCCAGACACTTTCAATGACCTTTCGGGAATTGCGAAAAACAATTTCCGCTTTTCCGGATCGATTTTTTCTTTTCACAGTCGGAACAAAAAATGAACTGGCGGCCGCTGCCATTGTAATTAAAGTTAGTAAACAGATTGTCTATACATTTTATTATGCGCATGCTAAAAAGTACAATCGAATTAGCCCGGTTGTCTTTCTTGTTTCCAGAATCTATGATTTCGCAGCAACAGAGAAATTAAATATGATTGATCTCGGTACCTCTATGATCGAAGGTCATGTAAACCGACCGGTACTTCATTTTAAGAAAAGTATTGGCGGTGTTACGAATAAAAAGTTAACATTTCACAAAACATTGTGATGAATAATCCTCTCGTGACGATCATCTGTATTTGTTATAACCACGCGCGGTTTGTTGAGCAAGCGTTGGATTCGGTGTTCGCACAAACTTATGACAACCTCGAATTGATTGTAATTGATGATGGCAGCAGCGATGGCAGTACAAAATTGATTAAGCGCTGGATTGCCAGTCATCCCAACACAACCTTGCTCATAAACGCGAAGAACCTTGGTTATTGCAAAACGTTTAATAAGGCGTTCGCCATTTCTAAAGGAAGCTTTTGCATTGACCTGGCGGCTGATGATATACTGCTTTCTCATCGCGTGGAAGCAGGTGTGAAAGCACTCACTGATGCCGGTGCTGAGTATGGTGTTACCTTTTCAGATGCCGAGCATGTAGACGAGCATGGAAAATATTTACGGCTTCATTCTGAAAAACATCCCCACAGCAGCATTACTTCGGGTGATGTTTATAAGGATGTGATTGACCGCTATTTTATTTGTTCGCCCACCATGATGTTTCGCAGAGAAGTGGTTGAGCGCCTGAACGGCTATGATGAAACGCTTGCGTATGAGGATTTTGATTTCTGGGTTCGGGCCGCACGAACGTTTAAGTTTATTTATTCTCCACAGGTATTGGTTAAAAAACGGTCAGTTGCCAACTCGATGTCAAAAAATCAATTCACCCGGGCCGGTGATCAGCGATGGTCGACTTTACGGGTTTGTGAAAAGATCAGAGATTTAAATCGAACTCCGGAAGAAGGTAAGGCCTTGAAACGTAGAGTGTGGTATGAATTGAAGGTAAGTTTGAAGCTGCTTGATTTACGCTTGGGTGTTGAATACATCAAGTTATTGAGAACGCTTTAATTACTCACTTCCTGTTATCCTCGCCCAATACCATGCTCAGATAACTATTGTACCGACTACTTGCAATTTGACTTTTTTCAACAGCGTCTTTAACGGCACATTTTGGTTCGTTGATATGCAAACAACGTGAACCAAATTTGCATTCGTTCCGCAACTCCCGCATCTCCGGAAAATAATCAGAGATTTCCTGTTGCTCCATATCAACAAGGCCCCACTCTTTAATGCCGGGCGTATCAATAATAAATGTGTTTGCGTCAAGTTGAAACATTTCCGCAAAGGTGGTGGTGTGGGTTCCTTTTTCTGAGTAATCTGAAATTGCTCCGGTAGATTGTTTAAATTCAGGTGCAAGCCGATTTAACAGGGTCGATTTTCCAACACCGGAATGTCCTATAATCAACGTCACTTTATTTTTCAATATCTCCTCCATGGATGCAAGACTAGCGTCTTCTTGTGCCGAAATTGCCAACGTCTTGCAGCCTACATATTGGTACATAGTCATCAGATCTTCCAGATCTTTCTGTTCGTCTTCAGTAAGGATATCACGTTTATTGAAAACTATCACCTGCGGAATGCGAAATGATTCTGCCGAAACGAGTACCCTGTCAATAAAACCGAGCGAGGTTCTGGGTTGTTTGACGGTAGCAACCACCAACACCTGATCGATATTGGCAGCAAGCACACTGGCATGACCAGTTCTCTTTACCGATTGACGTAACATGTGATTATCGCGAGCCAGAATATCCGTGATTACAGAGGCTTCTTCCTCGGCCTCAAAGTTTACCCGATCGCCCACGGCAATAGGATTACTTTCGCGATACCCCTCTAAACGTAACTTGCCTCGCACCCTGCATGCATATTTCTTTTGGTCTTCTCCTGCCACCTCATACCACGATCCGGTTGATTTTAATACTCGACCGATCATGGTGCAAGAAGGTTAGCGCAGTACTTCATAATTTTGGCGGTGGCACCCATGTTTTCTTTTACATACGATTTGGTCACCTCACAAGCAAGCAGAAAATTTTCAGGACGACTCACCATCAGTTCGTAGGTATATTTTAACCCGGAATAATCAGCGACAGCAAAAGCCCCGCCTCGCATAATTAATTCATTTGCCTCCTGAAATTTTTCGTAGTTTTTGTTACCAAAGAAAATCGGTACTCCATAGCAGGCAGCTTCAAGAATGTTGTGTAATCCTTTTCCAAATGCCCCACCGATATAAGCAAATTCACCATAGCGATACAATTGGGATAGCATGCCTACATTATCAATAATCAGTACGGTAAAGGAATCAATATTTTGAGTGGCTTTGGAATAGCGGATCGCCTTGGTATTAATTGATTTCTCTATTTCATTCAGAAAATCTTCGCTGATTTCGTGGGGTGCTATGATGAATTTTAAGGAGTCCTTATGTTCGTTAATAAACGGAGCCAAAACCTCAAGATCTTCAGCCCACAGACTTCCAACAACGAAAACACGATCTGTTCCTTTAAACTGTTGAGCTATTTCTATGGTTTTATTTTGTTGAGTGATGGAAAAAACCCGATCAAATCGGGTGTCGCCCGCTAAGGTGGTATTGGTGATTCCGATTTGTTTCAACAAGTCAATAGATTGATTTGTCTGAACAAAAAAGTGATTGAAGTTTTTTAAGATTTTACGGAAGAACGATCCATACCATTGAAAGAATACCTGATCGGGTCTGAAAATGCAGGAGGCTGATAGTAAAGGAATAGAATTCCGTTTTAGTTCTGCTGTGTAATTGTGCCAAAATTCATATTTGATGAAAATAGCAAGCGCAGGCTTGGTTAGTTGGATAAATTGTTTTGCGTTGCCACTACTATCCCAGGGTAAGTAAAAAATGTAATCAGCACCCGCATAGTTTTTCCGAACTTCATAACCTGACGGTGAAAAAAAAGTCAGTAAGATTTTATAATGAGGATATTCACTTTTAAAGGCTTCCATAATCGGGCGGCCTTGTTCAAATTCTCCTAATGATGCACAATGGACCCAGACTACGGGATTTTTATTTTCTGCCAGCGAATTTTTAATTTTTTTAAAAAGTCCTCTTCGTCCGGTAACAAAAAGTCGTGCTTTGGCATGAAAGGTAGCGGCTAGAAAATAAACCAGCCGGAGAAACCGAATAGAAAGGTTGTATAGAAGCAAGTTACTTTCCTTTGAAATCAGGTTTCCGCTTTTCCACAAAGGCCTTCATGCCTTCCTTTTGATCTTCCGATGCAAACGTGAGATAGAAATTTTTTCTTTCCAGCGTAAGCCCTTCGTCTAAATGAGTTTCGAACGAACGGTTAATGGACTCTTTGGCAAGTTGCACAGCCACAGGCGAGAGCTGGGCAATCTCTTTCGCTAACTGAAACGCTTCGTATAGATACATTTCTTTCGGTACAACCTTGTTTACCAACCCATAAAAGAGTGCTTCTTCAGCGGATAAAAATCTTCCGGTCAGAATGAGTTCCATCGCTTTGGCCTTACCCACCGCTTTGGTCAATCGCTGGGTTCCTCCGGCACCGGGTATCGTGCCAATTTTAATTTCAGGCTGACCAAACTTCGCAGTCTCGGATGCGATTACCATGTCACACGTCATCACAAATTCGCAACCACCGCCCAACGCAAATCCTGACACGGCAGCAATGATGGGCTTTTTTGTCTTCCGGATCTGATCCCACGTACTGAATTGATCAATCATCAACATGTCAATGGCAGTTTTATCGGCCATTTGTTTGATATCGGCTCCGGCAGCAAAGGCTTGTTCGTTACCGGTAATGATGATTACCCGCACCTGATCATTTTTATCCAGTTGCTGCAATGCATCGCGCACTTCTTCCATCAATTGGCGGTTGAGTGCATTGAGTTCTTTCGGACGATTTAATTCGATAAGGGCAACAAACGGTTCTTTTTGTTCCGTTACTTTGATGAATTCCATTTTCTGAAAACTTTCAGCAAATCTAAAGAATTCTGGTGGGGTGGTGTAAAAAAAGAAAGGCCCCCTCTCGTTTGAGGAGGCCGTTTCTAAACCAAAAGGCGGATAAAAAAATATGCTATGCGGGTTTATATACTGAGCCTCTTAGGCAAGTAACCCGCTGATCTGTTACTTTCACGGCATGAAATGAGCAAAGGAATTGATAATCTCTGTAGTATAATTTAAGTGTGAATTAATTTGACCACTAAAAATCCAAAATCAGCACATGAAGATCCTTTTTGTTTGTCTGGGTAATATTTGTCGCTCGCCTTTGGCGGAAGCGATTTTTAATCACAAAATAAAAGCGCAGAAGCTGGATCAATTTTTTGAGTCTGACTCATGCGGCACAGGTAACTATCATCTTGGTGGCCCAGCGGATTCACGTACTATTTCGATCGCGTTAAAAAATAAAGTTCACATTGATCATGTTGTCCGGCAATTGTCGGAAAATGATTTGATTGATTATGATCAGATCCTGGCTATGGATCAAAACAATTATTCTAACATTCTTCGCTTAGCTTCCGCTAAAGAAAACAAACATAAGCTGCGGTTGATGCGTGATTATGATCCGCAGGGTAAAGGTGATGTTCCGGATCCCTACCATGGAACGGAAAAAGATTTTAAGGAGGTCTTTGAAATTCTTGATCGTTCGATAGATCAACTTATCGTGGAGATCAAAACAAAGATTTGGTGATGTTCACGAATTTCTCACCAATACCTGCAGGGTAGTTCGGGAGGATTGCTCCAGCATCACCCCAGGTTTTGCTATGTACTCAGCAAATGTTGCCGCATCATAATTTTTGACCGTGATCAATGTTAATCCAGTATTATAATATACTTCAAAACTTTTACTTAACGATTCTATCAACTTTAGGATTTTCTGATCGCGAAAGTCCACACAAAAGGAAAAGGTGATGGCCGAGTTCTGCATTACATTAATGCGAACATCATGCTGTGAAAGCGTTTTAAATATGGTGCTCATTTGATCCTCGTTTACAAATGAGTAATCCGTCACCTTGCAGGAGATCAGGCATTGATTGTCCTTAAATACAATTAAGGGTGGAAGCTTGTCTACTTTGCAGGCATGGATAATGGTTCCGGGCAATGCGGGATTATCAAAGTTTTTAACCAACAAAGGAATATTTGCGTTGGCTAATGGCTTAATCGTTTTTGGGTGAATGACAGAAGCTCCATAATACGTCATCTCGGCCGCCTCCTGATAGGGTAATTCATCAAACACAATGGCGTTGGGCAAACGCTTGGGGTCTGCGCTCATCACTCCGGGTACATCTTTCCAGATGGTTACAGATTTTGCTTTTAGGCAAGAGGCAAAGATTGCGGCTGTAAAGTCAGAGCCTTCACGCCCCAGCGTGGTGGTGGTATTAGTTTTAGTGCCACCGATAAATCCCTGGGTAACAATTATTTTTTGCTTTAAGATTTCCGTAACAGCCTGCACCGCCTCCCGGGTTTTCTCCCAGTTTACTTTTCCTTCGCGATACGTTTCATCGGTGCGGATATAGTTTCTGGCATCGAGCCACTCGGCAACAAAACCTTTTGACTTCAAATACTTACCCAGAATAAGCGATGATAAAATTTCACCGGTCGACACAACCTGATCATAGATGAAATCATAATCGCCAGTGACAGATGCATTCTTTTCTATTCCCTGAAATTGGGCAGAGATAGTTTTAAGAAAGGAAGGCTCGTTTAAATCTAAATCTTTAATAACCTGCAGATGATATAGTTTGATTTCTTCCAGTGTGTGTTGAAAGTCTTTTTTATGTTGACCGAGGGCTATAACTTGTTCGAGGGCATTAGTGGTTTTGCCCATGGCCGAAACAACGACCAGCAGTGGCTCGTCAGCGTATTCTTTTATGATAGTTGCCACGTTTTGAATGGTAGATGCATTTTTTACGGAGGCACCTCCGAATTTAAAAACCTTCATGGTCTTATTTTATTGATTTCAAACGTTTGCGACACTATATTTGCATTTCTTAAACGACAAGGCCAAATTTAGTAATCCGATAGTCAAACACCGTCTTAATGACCAATTTCATGGAAGCTTCCCGCATTGCGTTGCCCATTGGTACAGCGCTAGACCGGTTCATAAAAAATAATCAGGATCAGTTTCAATATGCCAACGGGGAGTTATCGCAATTGCTGCGTGATATAGCCCTAGCTTCCAAAGTTGTAAACAGGGAAGTAAACAAAGCAGGATTGATTGACATCATGGGACCCATGGGATCTCAAAACACAGGAGGAGAACAACAGCAAAAACTTGATGTGCTGGCCAACATTCGTTTTACACGGGCACTTACCAAAGGGGGTGAAGCCTGCGCTTTAATTTCAGAAGAGACCGAATCTTTTGTGGACCTAAACAACGAAGGCCGGTATATGATCGCGATCGATCCTTTGGATGGTTCGTCAAACATCGATGTGAATGTTTCGATTGGTACTATCTTTTCTATTTATCGCAGAAAGAGCCCGGTCGGTCAACCTATTCAGGAAAACGACATCCTGCAAACTGGTGATGAGCAAGTGGCAGCCGGATATATTCTATATGGATCGTCCACAATGTTGGTCTACACAACGGGCCATGGCGTGAATGGCTTCACGTATGAAAGTACGTTAGGCGAATACGTTTTGTCGCACCCGGATATGAATATTCCGGAAGACGGGAAAATATATTCTATCAATGAAGGATTATCGAACTCGTTTTCACACTCTGTGAAATCCTATATACAGTATTGTAAAGATAATAATTACACGGCCCGGTATATCGGTTCGTTGGTTGCTGACTTTCATCGTAACTTGCTAAAGGGTGGTATTTATATTTACCCGGCCACTTCCAAAGATAAGAATGGCAAATTGCGCTTAATGTATGAATGTAATGCGCTGGCCTTTCTTGCTGAGCAAGCAGGTGGGCAAGCCACCACTGGTAAAAGCAGAATTTTAGAGATTAAACCGAAAGACCTGCACGAGCGCACTCCATTTTATGTAGGTTCAAAAAAAATGGTAGAGAAAGCTGCGTCCTTTATTTAGCGGGCTCTTCTTTTTTATCTTCAAAAACCTCGGGCGCAACTTCCAATAGCAGGCCGTACCATTTCACCAGTTTCTTGATATCAGAAACATAAACCCGGTCTTCATCGAATTCGGGGAGTACAGATTTGAGAAAGGATTTTAATTCATTCGCTTCTGAATTAGCATCAACGCCTAAATCATTTTTGAAGTCTTTGTGGATTTTCTTTAATACCTCCTCCAGGGCTACGGTTCCTTCTTTGGTTGTTGTGTAAATGGAAATCTCACTTAATAAAGATAATCGTTGCGTGGCACTTGCAACAACCCGGGTCTTTGTGGCATCCAACGACTCGAGCAACACCCCTGATTTACCAGGTTTCAATACTTTGAAAAGCCCACCCTTGCCACTAATAGACGCGATTTCAGATAATTCCATGTTCAATAATTATTTAGCGCGCAAAACTAAGCATTTTACCTCTCCACCTTCATAGCAGTTTCAATAAAATCAAGTAAGGCAGCACGACCCGATTTTTTCTCAGCTGAGGTAATAAAGAAAGGTGGTAGCTCTTCCCAGTCCTCCAATAATTCCTTTTCAATTTTATTTTTTGATTTGCCGAGTTCACTTTGTTTCAACTTATCAGTTTTGGTAAGAACTACAGCAACCGGAATGCCGAGCGAACCAAGATGTCGGATAAAATCCATGTCTTTCCCTTGTGGGGGAATACGCGAGTCAAGCAATACGAACGTGCAATACAAATTCTCTCGCTTTTCAAAGTAAGTTTCAATCATGGGGATCCACTTTTCCTTCAGGCTTTTACTTACACTGGCGTACCCATAACCAGGCAGATCTACAAGGTACCAAGTCTTATTAATCAAAAAGTGATTGATCGTTTGCGTTTTTCCAGGTGTGGATGATGTCTTGGCGAGATCTTTTCGCCCCGTAAGCATATTAATAAGCGATGATTTGCCCACATTGGATCGGCCGATAAAAGCAAATTCTGGTTTGTTTGGAGGTGGACATTTTTCAATGTCGGTATTGCTGATAATAAACTCTGAGGAAGTGATTTCCATGGGTTCAAAGGTCACCATAAATGTTTATAAAGTAACTTAGGAATGTAATTTCCTTGTACTTTATTCGCTGAATTTGTAAATTTTGGTACGTATAGTTTTTAGTAACTTGCCCTTACCTTGAAGAAATACTGTTTTTTAGTGGCGGCAATCTAATTTTTGAATCACATGCAGCGGTTTCGCAGCGGTCTTATTTTTTTAGCTTTTATTCTTGCAGCTATCCCTACATGGGCTCAACAACAAGACAAAGAACAAGCACGTCAATATTTTGAAATGGCCACCGAGATCATGGCTGGTACTAAAGCCATTGATGATGCGCGGGAATTGATGGTAATCGCGGCCGATTATGACACGACTAATCTGAAGGCAAACATGGATGCAGGCTTGATGCATCTGGGCACCATTCAGCGTGAGTTGGCAGTTAAATACCTGATGCGTGTTTATCGCAAGAATCCTAACTTTCGGTATGATCTGGAATACCAGATAGCCAGTAGTTATCAATATGGACTTCAGTTTGATAAAGCCATCGACTACTTCACACGTTATAAACTTAAGTTGGATAGAAGCCCGGATTATAAAGGCAAGGATAAAGTAGATGCCAAAGAAGTTTCGCGAAGATTAGGGGAATGTGCCAATGGCAAAGAACTGGTTGCTAATCCAAAACCCTTTTCGATCACCAACCTCGGGCCGGAAATTAATTCAGAATTTGATGATTATGCGCCTGTTGTCAATGCAGATGAAACAGAATTAATATTCACAACCCGAAGACGAGATGGAAACCTGAATGAAAATGTGGGCGATGATAATAAACCATTTGAAGATATTTTTATCAGCAAAAAAGCAGGCGATGCGTGGCAACCAGCAACGAATTTAGGTGTATCGGTTAACACCCGATTTAATGAATCAAACATTGCAATATCGCCTAGCGGTAACACGCTTTTCATTTATAAAGATGGCGTGGGCAGTGGCGATATTTTTTCAAGTACGCGGCAGCCCAATGGAACCTGGACAAAACCCTTGGCATTGCCCGGTGTTGTTAACTCATCATTCTATGAATCCTCGATTACTATCACTGCGGATGAGTCAACTATTTACTTTGCGAGTGAACGACCCGGAGGATTAGGTGGGCTTGATATTTATTCTTGCAAAAAGGATAAAAAAGGTGCGTGGACAATTGTTAAAAATCTTGGGCCGGCAATCAATACAGAGTATGATGACGATGCACCTTATATAGATCCCGATGGTAAGACTCTTTACTTTAGCTCTAGAGGACGAAAGGGAATGGGTGGATTCGATATGTTCAAATCTACCATTATCAATTTTGAAAAGAGAGAATGGACCGAACCCGAGAATCTGGGCTATCCGATCAATACGCCCAATGATGACGTTTTTATCGTAGGCACTGGCAAGCCCAATCGCTTTTATTACTCATCTGTGCGAGATGATGGTTTTGGATATTCTGATATCTATCTGATTACGGACGAAAAAAAGCCTGAGGTCGCAAAAGCACCTGAGAAAAAAGGTATTCAACCCATTAAGTTCATGTTAGAGGTTGTTGATGCAGAGACGAAGCAACCGGTGGAAGCGACAGCACGCATGCGTGGAAAGGATAATACTGTGATAGGTTCTGCCGGATTGGGTACCGGTACATTTGAGTTTGGTATCATGGCTACCGTTCCAAAAGAGTATACCGTTTCTATTGAAATGGATGGATACATTTTTGAAAACATAAAAGTTTCATTGGGTCGTGCCACCGAAGAGCCCCAGACAGTAACCCGCAAAGTATTGCTTCGCAAAGTAGCCGTTGGTGAGATTTCTGCCCTTCGTCATGTTTTCTTCGATTTTGGAAAAGCAACTTTACAGGAAGCTTCCTTCGAAGAATTGAATATGATGCTTACCATGATGAAGCAAAATCAATCGATGCAGGTGGAAATCGGTGGGCATACCGATGATGTGGGGAGTGATACATTCAATAAAAAACTTTCTCAACAACGCGCGGATGCGGTTAAGTCTTACCTGTCATCCAACGGCATTTCGAGTCGCAGAATCAAGTCGGTAGGGTATGGCGAGGAGCGTCCTCTTGTATCCAATGACGATGAAACGGGCGGCCGTGAAATAAACCGCAGGGTTGAGTTTAAAGTATTAGCCAAGTAATCAGAAACCATTCGCAACCTGTCTTGTTTAAATAGTACTTTTGTACTTCCATAAACTAATTAGCTCGTTTTGACAGTCGTTCCTTATAAAGAAGATGATTCCGGAAAAAAGCAGCAGGTAGCACGCATGTTTGATTCCATCAGTGGAAACTATGATTTTCTGAACCATTTTTTGAGTTTAGGAATAGATATCCGGTGGCGCAAAAAGGCTGTCAAACTATTGGCCGATGGCAAACCGAAATTGATCCTGGATGTAGCCACGGGCACCGGTGATTTTGCCGTAGAAACCTTAAAGCTCAATCCCGATCAGGTTATTGGAGTTGATATCTCTGCCGGGATGCTGGAGGTGGGCCGCAAGAAAATGAAAGATCGTGGCTACGATCATAAAATTGATCTTCGTCTGGCTGACTCAGAAAATTTGCCTTTCGAGGAAAATAAATTTGATGCGGTGATCGTTGCCTTTGGAGTGCGAAACTTTGAAAACCTTGAAAAAGGACTTGCCGAGATGCTCAGGGTGTTGAAACCGGGAGGCAGAATGGTGGTACTTGAATTTTCAAAGCCCAAGGTGTTTCCATTTAAACAACTGTATAACTTTTATTTTAATTTCATTTTGCCTAAAATAGGACGATTGATTTCACGTGATCCGGCTGCTTATACTTATTTGCCCGAGTCCGTGCAAGCTTTTCCGGATGGTGAAGAGTTCACTAAAATTCTTGACCGCTTAGGATTTAACCAAACTTCATGCAAGTCACTAACCTTCGGAGTCAGTTCGCTTTACACAGGAATAAAATAATCCTGTTGTTTTGTTTGGGGTTGGCTCCTGTAGTTTCTCAGGGTCAGATCTTCAAGTGGGCACGTCAAAACAATCCTAACTATGATGAACGACTCATTAGCTATGGCTTTATGATCGGTCTGCACACCACAGCCTATCAGGTTACGTATTCCGATCAGTTTGTTACCGCACCGTTTGATACCGTGCATTCCGTTATGCCGGAATTTTCACCCGGCTTTTCGCTTGGTTTTTTGGTGAACTATAGAGTAAATGAATTTTTGGATTTACGACTAATGCCCAAGGCAGGTTTTTATACACATAAACTTCGTTACACCTACACGGATGAAACAACCCAATTGCAGTTTGTAGAAACAACCCACGTAGAATTTCCGATTCTGTTAAAGTATAAGTCGATGCGCAGAGGTAATGTGCGTATGTATATGATTGGTGGCGTTACACCGGGCTTTGAGCTTTCTGGTAAAAATGATATTCAGGCTTCATCGGCCACCCTGGATATTCGTAAGAACAACTTACAATTAGAAGCGGGTCTGGGCTTTGATTTTTATTTTCCTCTTTTCAAATTTTCACAAGAGATTCGTTTTGCCCGCGGAATTTCCAACATGCTTGGCACCGATTCCAGTATTTATAGTGATCCACTGCAACGGTTAAATACAAACACGATTGCCGTGTATTTCATTTTCCAGTAAAAACCTGTAGTCGATTTTATGAAAATTATCTGAACTGTCAGCCTGAGGCCCTTGAAGGCTGACACATCTTTTAAAATATTCAACAAAGACTAGTAAGATTTTATAATATGACTCAAAAACGTATCGTTTTCATCACCGGTGCTACTTCGGGCATTGGCGAAGCAACAGCCCGGTTATTGGCGGCCAATCATTTTAAACTCATTCTTTGTGGGCGTAGAAAAGATCGTCTTCAAACATTGGCTGCGGAATTAAAAACACAGACAGAGGTAATTACACTTTCTTTCGAAGTGCGAAACCAAAAAGAAGTGGCAGCGAGTATTGAATCGTTACCAGCAGCATGGAAACAAATTGATGTACTGATCAACAATGCAGGTAATGCGCACGGCCTTGATCCCATCCAAACGGGTAGCGTTGATGACTGGGATGCGATGATGGATATTAATGTGAAAGGACTTTTATATGTTACCAAAGCAGTGTTGCCGGTAATGGTGCAACGTAATGCTGGTCACATTATTAATATTGGTTCAATAGCAGGCAAAGAAGTGTATGGCAATGGCAATGTGTACTGTGCCAGCAAGTTTGCGGTGGACGCACTCACCAAGGGCATGCGTATTGATTTGAATGCACACAGCATTAAAGTAACGGCCATTCATCCCGGGTTGGTAGAAACAGAATTTTCGCTGGTGCGATTTAAAGGTGATGAAGAGCGTTCTAAAAATGTGTACAAGGGATTTGATCCCTTAGCAGGAAAAGATATTGCAGACTTGATTTTGTTTGCACTTACACGGCCACCTCATGTAGTGATAGCGGACCTGGTGGTGCTGCCGACTGCCCAGGCAAGTGCTACGGTGGTGAAGAAAAATATTTAAATATTAAATTAAGACTTGATTACTTCCTCCTGATTGTACACCCCACTGCGCGCTGCACAGCCGGTTCAGATTTTTGACCAGCAAGTAATTTAGCAATGGCGTCTTTCAGAAAATTTTGCTTTACATCTTTGGCTACCTGTGGATTGTCGTCAATAGCACCACTATAAACAACTGTAAACTTGCCTCCAGCTGCAGAAAGCAAAAACACCTCCGGACTCCTGCGTGCGCCAAATGTTTCCATCACAGTTTGATCTTTGTCGGCCAGGTAAGGCACATTTAGATCACCATAATGGATAGCCATTTGTTCTAAACTTTCTGTTGACTCCTGATTGGAGTTGATAAAGATAAATGGAATTTTACCTGAATAGGCATTCACCAAATCTTTCAATCGGTCTTTATAATAATTATCAAACGGACACTCATGGCTGGTAAACACCACTACCAGACCTGCGGAGGAAGAATAATTGCTGAGTGAGATCTCTTTGCCGTCTTTGATATTCGTAAGAGAAAAGTTTTTTATCTCTTGTGCGAAGGTAACAACCGACAAAAGAACCAAGGCAGGTAGTATTAATTTCTTCATATTTATAAAGTTGAAATATTTTATGTTTTAGTATGCACGAGCACATAATCGGGTTGTATGCTATAGATCAAATCCAACTCACGACTGTAACCATTTTTTTCAATTTTACCTTGTAAATCACCGTTGCGCATCAGCACGAACGGAGCCACATGCAGATGATCTGCAAAATGGAGGCCACGTTTTCCATAGGATTTATATAATGCCTCTTTGGCGCACCAATACACACAATGCTTGATCACATCTGTGCCTGCATCTTCCAATTCTTGATGCGAAAGCACCCGGTGTGCAATGGTTAATAACTTTTCTTTGGGCTGCTCCAGGTCAATGCCTACTTCCTGCGCGGGATCAATCTGAGCTGCTACGTAGGGATAAGAGTGAGACAGAGAAATGAAGTGCGTATGATTTTTTAACGATGGTTTTCCAAATTCATCTTTCTCCAATCCATAAAACTCCATGCCACATTGTTCTACCAGAGATTTTATTAACGCTCTGCCTGCGAGCCACTCTAGGCGTTTAGTATAACTAACTATCGAACTATCGATGGAATCGCCACTTGCTTCGACAAGTTCATTTTCGTTTTCAGTAATAAACCAAAGGGCCCATCCACTTTGCTTACTGGACTTTTGTATTTTGAGCAAGGGCATTGGTTTCTATAGCTTAATAGTACAATTTTGGTAAAAAATCTGAATTCCGGGCAATGAGATTGGACAAAGTTAGCTATGAGCTTCGTTAAGGTAGAAAAACTTCACACACTCACCGGCCATCGTGATTGTGTATACACAGTCGATTCGGTAGGTAAAGGCAATCAGTTTTTCTCGGGTGGAGGTGATGGTATGATTGTGAAATGGGATCTTACGAATCCCGAAGAGGGCGAGTTGATTGCCAGGTTGCCCAACTCGGTGTATGCAATTCATCAATTTGCGGATACAGATCTTTTGGTTGCGGGACACAACTATGAAGGAATTCATTTGCTGGATTGGAAAACAAAAAAAGAAGTTGCCTCCCTGAAGTTAACCACGGCTGCCATTTTCGATATTGATCTTGTTGAAAGGGATCTTCTGATTGCTTCAGGGGAAGGGGCGTTGATTGTTGTTGATATGGATCAACTGGTCATTAAAAGAAAGTTACAAGTCTCGGAAAAAAATGCACGGGTGGTGGCGATCAATCCTAAGACTGGTGAAGTGGCAGTCGGATTCAGCGATTATTTCATCCGGATTTTTTCATTAGGCGATTACAAATTAAAGTATGAATACCAGGCCCATCAGAATTCTGTATTTGCACTTAGTTACACACCTGACTACAAATTTTTAATCAGTGGTTCTCGTGATGCCCGATTGAAAGTTTGGGATGTATCGTCTGGCTATCAACAAGCCGGGGAGGTAGCGGCACATCTGTTTGCCATCAATCATTTGGTCTTTAATCCTTCCGGGGAATATTTTGCTACGGCTAGCATGGATAAGTCGATTAAAGTCTGGAAGGCAGACGAACTAAAGTTGTTGAAAGTAATTGACAAGGGCCGTCATGCAGGTCATGGAACTTCGGTAAATAAATTACTCTGGACATCATTTAATAATCTGTTGATAAGCGCCAGTGATGATCGCACTATTTCTGTGTGGGATATTAAGTTTGAGAACCCCTCTCCCCCAGTGTGAGGGTAGTGTGGAAAATTTGACATAAATTCATACATTTGGCTGTGGATTAACGTTATACAGCTACATCCAGACAGGAATAGCTGGCATTTTTTTGGCTTAACCATTTTTTTAACTATTAAATTAAACCACGCCCGTTATGAAAATCACACCGTTGGAAATCCGTCAGAAGGCATTCGAAAAGGTACTTCGTGGCTATGACAAAGATGAAGTAAATGCTTTTCTGCAATCACTTTCGCAGGAATGGGAACGCTTGCATGACGATACCAAAGAGCTACGCATGAAGCTTGAGGCTACCGAAAAAGAGGTATCTAAACTGCGTGAAGTGGAAAGTTCTTTATACAGAACCCTTAAGACAGCGGAAGATACAGGTGCCAATGTAATCGGCCAGGCTAATAAAACGGCTGAATTGATTTTACGTGAGAATCAGATGAAAGCAGATTCAATTCTCAATGAGGCAAAGACAAAAGCTAAGAACGCTATTGAAGAAGCTGAGATGATCTCCAAACAAATGTTGGAAGAGATGGAAGAACGGTTGAAGACGCTCGGTCAGCATTATAAAACCCTGGAACTGCACCGTGATAATTTATTATCGGATATGAAAAGAATGGCGGGCGAGACAATCGACCGCGTTGAGCGCGCCAAATCAGCAGCCCGCGATTTTGACCCTGATCAGCATCTTGCCTTTGCAAAAAGAGAAAGCAGAAAAGCGTTGTTTCCCAATGCAGCCATGGAGAGTGAAATAAAGAACGCACTGCCTCCGGTAACACTAGAGCCAGTAAAGCCAATGGTGGTTGAAGAACCACGCCATCAACGATCTTTCTTTGACGATATTCAATGACCGGCAAAGTTGCGTTGGAAGGCCTCGAATTTCACGCCTACCATGGTGTGTATCCTCACGAGCGATCTTCCGGAAATAAATTTGAAGTTGATGTAATGGTTGAAACTGAGTTTCAGGACTCAGCATTTCATGATGACCTTACCGGCACCATCAATTACGAAGAACTTTACGCCATTGTAAAGAAAGAGATGGCTAAACCTTCCAAGCTTTTAGAAACGGTAGGCCATGCCATCGCAGAAAAAACCCTGGTTGCTTTTCGCGATGCTAAAGCCGTTGAAATTCGGATTTCAAAATTCAACCCACCCATTGGGGGAGTTTGCAAGAAGGCAACCGTTACAGTAAATCAAACTCGATAATCGACCACAGCTTTGTCGGTTGAACGTGACACAAGATTTGCGTCTTAGTGCCTTTGTGGCTCAATTCCTTATTGAAACTAATTAAACGTTTTTATCTGATCGGCAAACATAAAACCACGTGCATCGGCTCCTTCATAAAAATCAACCTCTTTGCCGATGAGGTACATGGTGTGTTTTTTATCAATGTGAATCATGATCCCTTCCAGGGTGTAAGTTAAATCAGTGGGCTTTTGTTTGTCAAAGCCGATAATCAGGGCAACGCCACCACAACCGCCACCACCTCGCACTCCCACACGTAAGCCGTATTCAATAGGAATATTTTTAGTTTCCATGATTTTCCGCACTTCCTGAGCGGCTCGTGCCGTTAATCCTACAGGTTCAATTTTTTCCAGCATCCAGCGTTATATTGGTATTCAAACAATCAAAAATATCTAAATTTTAAACACCTTTGATCTTGATTTAATTCCTATGGAAGCATTAATTGAATTTGGTAAGATTTTGATTCCGGCCTCGCTGGTCTTGTATGCGGTATATCTCACCGTGCGGTCCTTCATCATTAAGGAGATTGAACTGAAAAAACTGGAGGTTCGAACTCGCAGTATTGAAATCATTCTGCCAGCCCGTTTGCAAGCTTATGAGCGAATGACGTTGTTTCTGGAACGAATTGCACCGCAAAACCTCTTGATCCGACTTAATAATCCAGGCTTCTCAGCCCGCGATTTTCAAAAAGTGTTGCTGGATGAGATTCGCAACGAATACAATCACAATGCGTCTCAGCAAGTATATATGGGCGAAGATGTGTGGAACCAGATACGCAATGCCAAGGAGGATTTAGTTATTCTGATCAATGAGGCGGCATCGTTTATGCCCGCGGAAGCAAATAGTATTGATTTATCCAAAAAAATATTTGAAATGGTGATGGAGAAGAAAGTGGATTTGATTCTGCTTGCTCTCACCGAATTGCGAAAAGAAATTCAGCAGACTTTTTAATATGTCACGTACTGCATTGGTGGCCGGTTCAACCGGATTGATTGGAGGTCAATTGTTAACGCTGTTGTTGGAAGATACTTATTATTCAAAAGTAATAGCCCTAAGCCGTAAACCACTGTCGCTTACGCATCCTAAATTGGAAAATATTTTGATGGAAGTAGATCAACTCAATCAACATGTTGCTCTGAATGCAGAGGATGTTTTTTGTTGCCTGGGTACCACCATCAAGCATGCCAAAACGAAAGAAGCGTTTCGAAAAGTTGATTTTGATTATCCATTAGAACTTGCCAAAATACTAAAGACAAATGGAGCAAAACAGTACTTGTTGATTTCGGCTTTGGGGTCTAACAAAAACTCAGGCATATTTTATAATCGTGTTAAAGGAGAAGTAGAAGAAGCCATTGCCAAAGTAGGCTATGATTCTTTTTATATTTTTAAACCATCGTTGTTGGTAGGGCCAAGAAAAGAACAACGTGCTGGAGAAGATGCAGCCAAAATATTTTATAAAATTTTCGGATTTATTATTCCTAAAAAGTATAAAGAAATAGAATCCATTAAAGTTGCCCGAGCCATGCTGGCTGAAGCAAAACAGAACCTACCCGGGATTTTTGTTTATGAATCAGATGTGTTGCAGGCATATTAATCTGTCTCATTCATGATTGCCGTTATTCAACGTGTTGCAGATGCGTCTGTAAAAATTGAGGGAAAAGTAAAGGCCAGTATTACATCAGGTATTCTTGTATTAGTAGGAATTGAAGAAACTGATGGCGCGGATGATATTGAATGGCTGGCAGGTAAAATTGTAAATCTACGCATCTTCAATGATGAACTAGGGGTAATGAATGTAAGCGTAAAGGATGCTGGCGGAGATATCCTTTTGGTAAGCCAGTTTACGTTGCATGCCAGTACAAAAAAAGGGAATAGACCTAGCTATTTAAAGGCTGCCAAGCCAGAAATTTCTATTCCCATCTATGAACAATTCATTTCAGCCGTAAGTACTCATTTGGGTAAACCGATTCAGACCGGAGAGTTTGGGGCTGATATGAAAGTGAGTTTAATCAATGATGGTCCGGTAACGATCCTGATAGATACAAAGAATAGAATTTGACTATATAATTGCCCATCCTACCAAGAGCACGTTGGCCAAAATGTAGAGGGCAATCACCCATCGGGATGCTATGTGGTTGAATCGAATGGATTCTTCCTTTTTACCGTTGTCAAATTTCCGCAAGGCGATGGCAGAAACAACCAAAGTACCAAAAATTCCCAAAAAAGTAAGGGTATGCAACGAATCAACAAGTGTAAAGGCGGATGTCTCAGGAAGGATAGAATCGATAATATATTTATTACCTACTGTAGCAAAAAGTCCACCTACTGGAAGACCAAATCGAGGCTCGAGTTCTGAGACTTGTATGGTAAAGCTGATGATTGAAATCAGAAAGGCGATATACATGCCTATAAAAATTTTGAGAAAGAGACCCCAGGCATTTCGCTCCATATCCATCTCTATCAGAAAAGCAGAGAAATGTTGTAGACTTCTATTCGGAGCAGGATCCCCAAATCCGGTTTCATACGAATTAGTGTGTGATGTAACTCTAAAGTTTTTAATTGCCCAACCATCTAAGGCATCATCTTTATCATAGGTACTTCCTTTTACGTCAGGCTTAAATACTAAACTGCTGTTGTCGAATAAAGCATTTTCTATTTGAACCTGAAGATGTTGCTCGTCAAATGGAAAATCAGCCACCCTCCAACGTTCTTTCATCGTGGTTTTCATTTTCATAATTGCCCAGGCCTTGCCATTAAGGCTATCCAAAAAAATTTCAGGTGGGTCAATTGATTTTGCGTTCGTAATATCCAGCTGGCTCGAAAAATCAAAATCCGGATTATCGTAGATAAACCAAAGCCAGAATCGCATGGTGTATTCCTTATCACGAAAATTAATATCATGTACGCTGATCACATACGAACCAACGGTGACCGTGTCGGGTTGGCCTATCGCAGAGGTAAAGCCAGCAAGGATAACAAGCAGAACAATAAGCAGCCGCGTTTTCATCAGGATCAGGTATAGGTCGTGAAGGTAAGAAAATAATAAATGTTAAAAACAAACTGCCGGCAAAAGCCGGCAGTTCGAATCTTAGTGTTTCAAATTCACTTTTGCATCCTTTGGTTTTTCCTTTGGTTTTTTTACATAGGTCTCTAACCAGGTATCCATTTCCCACAGCGTGTGCAGGATACTTTCTTTGGCCGCGTAACCATGACTTTCGTACGGCAACACCACATAGCGTGCCGTTCCGCCATGACCTTTAATGGCATTATAGAAACGTTCGGTTTGTATCGGGAAGGTACCAGAGTTATTATCCGCTTCACCGTGAATAAATAGGATTGGCTCTTTCAATTTATCAGCATAGGAAAAGGGTGACATGGTATAATAAACTTCAGGAGCCTGCCAGTACGTTCGCTCTTCAGCTTGAAATCCAAAGGGTGTTAACGTTCTGTTATATGCACCACTTCGGGCGATCCCAGCTCTGAAGATATCGGAATGAGCAAGTAAATTGGCAGTCATAAAAGCTCCATACGAATGTCCTCCAACACCAACCCGGGTTGGGTCCAGAACACCGAGTGAGGCACCGTAATCTACTACAGCCTTTGCACTGGCCACCAACTGTTGCACGTAAGTGTCATTGGGCTCCTGGTCACCTTCACCCACGATCGGCATCGAGGCATTGTCCAACACCGCATAGCCACGCATCACCCAATAAATGGGTCCACCCCAGCTTAATCTTGTGAAAGTATAAGGTGAGCCTTTGGTCTGCCCGGCAGCATCGGCTGATTTAAATTCACGCGGGTATGCCCAAACCAATCCTGGCAAGGGTCCATCTTCTTTTTTATATCCGGGAGGCAAATACAAATCGGCTGTGAGTTCTACACCGTCAGCACGTTTGTATTTCAATACCTGCTTCTTTACATCTTTAATTTGCGGATAGGGATTCGGAAAGGAGGTGAGAGCCGTAACTTTGGATGAACCGAGCGTGCGCAAATAATAATTAGGATTTTCTGAGTTGGATTCTCTCGAGGTAACGAAGGTGCCTTTTTTTGAATCCAGAAAAGTAATGAAGGGTTCGTAATAAGGCGCGACACATTGCCATTGACGTGTTGTCTTCAGCGTGTTCAAATCCATTTTATCAAGAAAAGGCATGTCGCCTGATGGAGAAGATCCTGCACCACTTAAATAGACACTATTGTCTTTGTTAATCAAAATTACATTGCGGCCATACGTATTGGGTGCTGTGATAACACTTCCGGGATCATTATAACCATCTTCATAATTGCGATCGAAAACAATCTTCTTTTGACCTGTTGCCGGATTCACCTGATAGATGCGTTCTTTTCGATCGTTGGTCCACCGTTCATACACCCAGGCAATATTTTCATTTCCCCAGGTTATCCGCGAAAAGCGTAAGGGGATGCTTACTAATTCTTTCGGTTGTGATGTGAATGGATAATCGAGTGTAAAAACTTTATCGCGAATTTCTGTCTTGGCTTTAGGATCGCCACCATCCTGGGCATGTGCCCATACGAGGGTGGCTGGTTTGTCAGCACGCCAAGTGTGGTTACGCGGTTCTTTTTGAGTTGCATTGTTTCCTGTTGGAATATAATCCAGTAAAGGAATTCTGGTAATTTCTTTCACCAGTTTTCCATTCAGATCAATCACGCTTACTATGGTTGGAAATAAATAAGCAGGAACGAGATACGAGTAGGGGCGCTGAATAATTTCTGTCAGAATAAACTTTCCATCGGGTGACGGATTAAAACCAGCATGAATGGAAGTGCTGCTCACAATCTTTTCCTCACCACTCAGATTTTTTAAGACTAGGTCGGATTGCGTGTAGTAGTCAAAGGCAGCTTCGTCATAAGGATTTTTTAGTAGATCCTGATACGTACGTGAAGGTGCTTTGCGGCCTAAGTTTTCTTCTATTACAGGACCAGCCGGCACACGTGATTTTTCTGGCACAGGCTTAATATTCTCAGGCACTGCCGTAAAGAGTAAAGATTGTGAATCCGATAACCACGTGTATCCACCCATGGCTGTATTAATCTTTCTGTTTGTAAGTTTTGATGCTGTAAGTGTAGTCATGTCAACAATCCAAAGCTCAATTTTATCCTCATTGTTTTGTAGAAAAGCCAGCTTCTTACCATCGGACGAAAAGGTGACACTGCTGGCGGTAAGTGGTGATGGAAGATTTTTAATATCCATTTCCTGATTATCACTCAGTCGTTTTGCTTTAAGTCCGATCGTATAGTTACTACGACTCGGGCTAAAGTTCTCTGGATTGATCCGAAGCCCGGCAATGCGCAACTCAGGTCTGGAAAGTTGCTCTATTGTAGGGAAGTCAGAACGTTCCAACAATAACATCCATTGTTTGTCGGGCGAGAAGGAGACGAATGGTGTTAAAGGAGCTTCCAGCAACTTTGCGATTTCTTCGGGTGGTCTCTGATAAGAAAGATTTTCCTGACTGTTGGCAATTGTTACTTGCAGGCAGAAAAGTATGATCAATAAATTTTTCATAGGTATTTGATTTGGCTAGGTAATTTACTCGTTTATTCCTCAGATAAACTTTAAATTCTCCGAAGTCACAAATTTTATTGACAATCGGTTCAGATAAGTCAAAATCTTAAGCTATTTTTCGAATCAGTTCAAATAAAATTAATATGCAAGATTTGCTCGTCCTCACGCATTCTGTTTTACGATATTTTCTGCTTGTTTTTTTATTGATTGTTATTATTCGATCATTTACAGGGTGGCAAAAGAAATCAGCATATTCGGGGTTGGATGAAAAAGTAAGCTTGTGGCTGTTCATCTTAACGCATACACAATTACTGATTGGACTAACTTTGTATTTTATTAGTCCATTGGTGATTTTCAATGGCGCTTCCATGAAAGATCCGATTGCCCGCTATTGGCTGGTTGAGCATATTTCGATGATGCTTTGTGCCATCGTTCTGATAACCATGGCTCGGATAACAGCAAAAAAAATGTCTGATGCTGTAGCGAAACATAAGCGACTATTTATTTTTAATACAATTGCCTTAGTGATTATTGTGGCAGCGATCGCACAAAGCGGCCGTGGATTCTTTAGTTTGCCCGAATAGTAAATTTAGATAGAATGATGCAAGCACTCATTTTTTGGGTGTTGTGTTGGCTTTTAATCCAAGGGCGAAATTGTTATGTTTAACTAAATATTTTAGTCATGAAGTACATTCTTTTCTCATTTCTTTGTCTGCTTGGTTTTGCGATTACAGCACAGGAAATCAGCCCACGCTATGAGTTGGTGAAGATGAATGATAACATCAATACACTTTACCACCAGGTATCACCGGTTATTTCTACAGACGGAACAAAGCTTTATTACTTTGTCAGCAACCATCCACAAAACACGTATGGAAAAGAAAACAGCCAGGATATCTGGGTTTCTACATTAGATGATAAAGGAGTATGGTCAGAAGGTAAAAGACTCGGTCCACCCTTAAATCAGAATCGGTATAATCAGGTTTTTAATGTTGTTGCCGATGGCTCGCTTTTGGTGCGTGGCGGAAGAGCAAAAAATTCGAAAGGCTTTTCGCTTGTGAGTCCGGGTGGCAACTGGACGGAATTAAATATTCCTGGTTTTTCTGATCTCGACAAGGGAATCTTTAATGGAGGAACCATTTCTTCGGATGGCAAACACTTAATTCTCTATTTTTCAGAGAAGGCCGGTGATAAGTACAGCGACCTCTATCTATCAAAGCAACAAAACGGGCAATGGACCAGGCCAGAAAAACTAAAAATCAGTTCAGCCGCTGACGATTATAGCCCATTTATTTCACCGGATCAAAAGACACTTTATTTTTCCAGTGATCGCTTTTCAAAAGACAAAGTAGGAGCGACAGATATTTATAAATCAACTCGACTTGACGACACATGGCTCAATTGGTCCGAACCTGTAAATATGGGGCGTTCCATCAACACACCTTCTGGTGATGCTTACTTTTCTATAGATACACATGGTAATATTTTTACAGCCCGTGCAGGTGCCCGGGTGGATGGTGGAAATTTTGATCTGTTTATTTTAAAGCCACGCAATTTTAAGATAGTACTTACAGGCACAACATTTAATCAAAAGACTCAGGCCCCCATTCAATCGGTGGTTGAAGTGAAAATGAAAGATCAAAAACCAGTGAACTTAAGAACTACACCCAATGGGAATTTTGAAACCCACATGCCGGAAGTTCCTGACTATATAGTGACTGCTGCTGCCACCGGTTTTCTGCCGTTTACACAAACTTATAAGGTTCCCGTTATAACTCGGGATACTACATTGCATGTTGACATTTATCTAACACCTCTTGCCAAACAATTGGTATTGGCTGGTGATGTTCTTGATAAGAAGACTAATCAGAAAATAAATTCCGCAAAAATCAAGGTTGAATTGAAAGCAGACCGATCCACACAATATTCCCTAACTGCTGTGGATGGAAATTATGAACAGGCCATTTCAAATTTGGGATGGTATTCATTTACTACTTCGGCAGAAGGCTATTTAAATTCTATGGACAGTGTAGAAGTAGAAAACGAAGAGGTGACACCAGTGATTAAAAATTTATTCTTAACGCCTATTGAGGTAGGACTTACCGTTCGTTTGAAGAATATTTATTTTGATTTTGATAAGACTACATTGAAGTCTGAATCATTTGTTGAGCTTGATAAAGTCGTAGATTTTCTAAAGAACAATCCTTCTGTTTCCATAGAAATATCTGGTCATACGGATAGCAAAGGATCTGATACCTACAATCAGAATCTTTCGCAAGGCAGATCGCAATCTGTTGTGGACTATCTAATCAGTCAGGGCATCGAAACTTCGCGCCTTCAAGCGCAGGGGTATGGTGAATCAAAACCGATCGACTCCAACGAAACAGAAGAAGGCCGCGCAAACAACCGCAGGGTAGAGTTTACAGTATTAAAAATCTAAGTGACTTCGGCAGAGTCAAAGTCTTTGCCGCAACCATCGCACCGATAGATTTTTTTCTCTTCGAGAAAGGGGCTTACAAATATCATGGAAAGCACCAGGCGGATGGTGCTGGGTTTGCTTGTTGATAAGGCAACATGATGCGACCGGCAATGCGGACATTGCAGCGTTTCTTTCTCAAGATTCGTTTCTTCCGTCAATACTTCCTTAACCCGGTCGCGGTCTTTTTCAAAAACATGCAGTCGTACTCCTGAGAATAGCTCATTGCGAATTGGGTATAAGCCAACAAAGTTTTCATCCGATAAGAAACAGGGAATTCCATATGCATCCAGTTTGGTCTTCACCAAATTGGCCGCCATAACCGTATCATAGGAGTCAAAAACGATAATTTTGTCAGGATTGTCCATATACAAGCAGTTAATTAACAACACCGGAAGCATGTTGCCGCTCCTTTATAAATATTTTTTTAAACTATCTTGTAACAAGTTATTCCCTCCACCGTCTTGCCCTTGAAACGATGAATCTCGAAGCCTTTGAAAACCGGGTTCTGCCAACAAAAAACAAGCTTTTTCGGTTTGACTTCAGGCTTCTGGGAAGCTCAGAGGAAGCCAAAGATGTTGTGCAGGAGGTTTTAATCAAAGTGTGGAACGGACGAGAACAGATGGCCGAAGTGCAAAATATGGAGGCCTGGTGTATGCGCATCACCAAAAATCTCTCCCTCGACCGTCTTCGCTCACGACAGCGAAGGGCTACCGATCCGATTGAAGAAGGCATGCAGATTCGAAATGAAACATTAACCCCTCATGAGAGGACTGAAAGTCATGAGAACATGCAACGAATAAATGAAATGATTGCTGCGCTGCCTGAAAAGCAACGCCAGGTGATACACCTTCGTGATATTGAAGGGTATAGTTATAATGAGATTTGTGAGATACTGGAACTGGATATGAACCAGGTAAAAGTGAACTTATTCCGGGCACGGAATGCGGTGAGAGAAAAATTTATAAAAATTAACGCGTATGGACTCTAAGCACATAGAAAAGTTGCTGGAGAAATACTGGAACTGCGAAACCTCGCTGGAGGAAGAGCAACAACTGCGGGAGTATTATCGCGGGGAAGTGCCGGAGTCGATGAAGGAAGTCGCCCAGGTATTCCAATATTTTGACTCGCAACAAAAGCAACAGGTAAACAGTGTGGATTTTGATACTGCTGTTAAAAAGAAAATCAAACAACAGCAACCGGATGGCAAAGTAATGCGACTGTTTCAAAACTACGGAAGGATTGCCGCAGGACTATTAGTGGTGGTAGCAGCAACTTACTTTGTAAGGCAAGAAGTAAGAAAAGCTTATCCTCCAGAAATAGCCGATACGTATAGCGACCCGAAGCTGGCACTGGAAGAAACCAAGAAAGCTTTGATGATGATTTCAAAAGGGTTTAGTAAGGCGCAGAAAGAAGCTGGAAAGATAAAGGTCTTCAATGAAGCTGAAGTTAAAATTCAAGGAAAGACCCCTGATGAACCAGAGGTAAGCGATACAAAAATTTAAGAAAGAGTTAAGTGGAAATTAAAAAAATTAAAATAGATACACGTATGAAAAAGTTAATAGTTGGATTTGTGATGTTGGCAGTAGCGGTTACTGCCCAGGCTCAAGGCGATGCGATTTCTAAGTTCTTTACCAAATATCAGAATGACGAAACGTTTAGCCAGGTTAATATGAGTAGCAAGATGTTCAGCCTGATGGCGAACCTGGAAGTTGAAAACGCGGAAGATCAGGAAATTGTGAACATGATCAGCAAACTAAAGGGGTTAAGAATTTTAGCTAAAGAAGAGGCAAGAAATTCGCGCGAATTGTACAAAGAAGCGTTGAGCATGATACCCACCAAAGAGTTTGAAGAATTGATGACCGTGCGCGATAAAGATAAAGACATGAAATTCTTTATCAAGGAATCAGGTGGTAAAATCAGCGAGTTGGTGATGATAGCCGGTGGCAATGAAGAGTTTATGTTGTTAAGCCTTTTTGGTGAGATTGATTTGAAGCAGGTATCCAAAATCAGTAAGAAGATGAATATTGACGGATTGGAACAACTGGAGAATATCAAAGACAAGAAAAACTAAAAGACCAGAAAATAAAAAGGATGTGTGTGGAACATGCATCCTTTTTATTTTTGCTTACGTCTTCTAATAAACTACTATTATGAGATCAATAAGAATTATACTACTCCTACTATTAACTGCCGGTAGTGTGTCTGCTCAAAGCAACAGCTATCAGATTCTCAAAGACAATTTTATTGGCCAACCTGATGTTCATAACTTTTCTGTTAGCGGGTGGGTAGGTCGCGTAATTTTAAATATGGCTGGTGAGTATGAATTCAAAGAAGCAATCAAAGAACTCAAGCATGTTCGCTTTATTACGATACCACGGGCGGAGTTTGAGGCCCGGAAACTTACGGTTAAAGGCTTCAAAAATGTACTGAAGCAGGATTCGTTTCAGGAACTTGCCTTTATTCGGGACAACGGAGAAGAAGTCTCCATATATTTGAAGGAAGGAAACAACCATAGGAACCATTACTTCGTATTAGTGGAGGACGAGCAAGAGGTGGTCGCTATTGAATTAAAAGGGTATATAGATCTTGAACAGTTGAATCCTACCAATACCACCATCGCGATTAATAAATAGTACTTTAACATGAAATTAATTTATACCCTGATCCTTTTTTCCTGCGTGTCTACCAGTTTTAGTCAAACAAAAACTACCACGGCACTGGATGAAAAGTACGAAGGCTTATCCCTATACTTTTACAAGAACACGCTGAAAATGCTTAACCAGACCGATGACCCGGAGTTTGATGAGTTGATCAAGGATATTGAAAAGATGAAGTTTCTGATGATTGATAAAACAGGCTCAAACTTTGGTAAGAATGAATACGCCAAGCTTGTAGCAGGATATCAATCAGAGTCGTATGAAGAAATGATGAGTAGCCGGTTTGATGGGAGAACCTTCAATGTTTATCTCCGCGAAAAGGATGGCAATGTAAAAGGCACGATTATTCTGGCGAATGACTCTACCAGTTTATTTGTACTTGATATTTTAGGAAAGATTGCGCTTGACAAAGCACCGGCACTGTTTAAAACCATTGACGGAAGTACTGATATAGGAAAGAAAATTAAAGACTTCACTGGACAAAATGATAAGAAGGAGGAGGGAAAGCCTGAAGAGAAGAAGAACGATAACAAACAGGACAACTAATTAACCCACTAGTTATTTTGGAAACTGTACTATCCATTCAAAAGCTCACCAAGAATTTTGGAAAGCTTTGTGCTGTTAACAATCTTGATCTTGAAGTAAAAAAAGGCCAGGTCTTTGGTATGCTGGGTCCCAATGGTAGCGGCAAAACTACAACACTCGGCATGTTGATGGGTGTAGTTAACCCAACTTCCGGAAGTTTTTCCTGGTTTGGGGAGCCCGCCTCACATCTTACACGCAAGAAAATTGGTGCTGTGCTGGAGCACCCGATTTTTTATCCCTACCTCAGTGGCCAGAAAAATCTTGAGTTAAATGCGATGATCAAAGGTGCAGATCCCGCTAACATTCCAAAAGTTTTGGAGACTGTCGAGTTGACTGCACGGAAAGACGACAAATTTCGAACTTACTCGTTGGGTATGAAACAACGGTTAGCAATTGCGTCTGCACTTGTCAGCGACCCGATCATTTTAATTTTAGATGAGCCCACCAATGGACTTGATCCAATGGGTATTGCAGAAATCCGTGAGATCATAAAAAAAATTGCAGCCGATGGCAAGACCATCATATTGGCCAGTCACTTATTAGACGAAGTGCAGAAAGTGTGCACACATTTTGCCGTGCTGAAGCGGGGAACCTTAATGCACACAGGTCCGGTTGATGATGTTGGAAAAGGTGAGGAGCTGGTTGAAGTTCAGGCTTATCATGATGACTTGGGAGTATTACTGCAAGAGTTCATGGGCAGCGCCAGTATAAAAAAGGAGAATGGTCTGTTTCAGGTAATGATGAAAGACGGATATCATAGCAAAGACCTAAACCGTTTTTTATTTGACAAGGGCATAGTTGCATCACATCTGGCAACTCGCAAGAAAAGCCTAGAGAAACAATTTTTAGAAATCCTTTCCGATGCAGGTCATCATGGTTAATTGAATAAATATTTAGCTACTATGCTACATCTCCTGAAAATTGATTTAAAGAAAATGACTAGCTACCGCACCTTTTGGGTGATTTGTGGTTTATATTTTCTAACGCTTGGGTTTACAACCGCCAGCGGAATGGAAATTCTGAAGTGGCTGGCAAGCAAAGGTGCCGAGTTTGGTGCTTCCATTAATATCAATCGCGTTCCACTATATCATTTCCCGGATATCTGGCAAAACCTGATCTGGATCAGTGGCTTGTTTAAAATTGTGCTAGCTGTGATGGTAGTGATATCGATCACCAATGAATATCAGTATCGCACAATAAGACAAAATATCATTGATGGGATGAGTCGCTGGGAATTTTTACAATCTAAAATTCTCACCAATGTGATGCTCAGCCTCATGAGTGTATTGATGATCTTATCCATTGCGTTGTTTACGGGTTTTATCTATACACCAAAAATTGAATGGAATTATTTCTTTGTAGGGAGTGAATTCTTCATCGCTTATTTTCTCGAGGTGTTTGCTTTTCTTTCCTATGCACTGATGCTGGGCATCCTGGTGCAGCGTTCGGGCCTTACCATTGTATTGCTCATGTTATCACACATGATTGAAGCAATCATTAAGTTAAATATTTTTCGCTCCAGTGTGGAGGATCAGATTGGTTGGTTAAAACAATTTTTTCCGTTGGAGTCCATTACGAACCTTGTGCCACTGCCATTCGCACGTTACGCCTTTCAGGAAATTCAGGATTATGTGGCGCTTACGGCTGTTGCCATTGCCATTGGCTGGACTGTTCTTTTCAATTATTTCGCCTACCTCAAATTAAGAAAATCGGATATCTAATTTTTTTTAAAAGACAATTCATGGCTTACTTAAGACCATAAAATTGAATCAGGGGATTGCTATGCGAAGGAAGTGAGGTTGTGTATTTTTGAGAAACACACAAAATCATTGGAACGCACCGAAATAATTGGCCTGATTGCCGGCTTGCTTACAACAGCTGCCTTCATTCCGCAGGTAATTAAAACCTGGCGAACAAAATCCGCGAAGGACCTTTCTCTTATTATGTTTTTGCTTTACTGCCTCGGGGTTTTGCTCTGGACTATTTATGGAATAATGATAGATGAATTTCCAGTTATCCTTTGGAATATTATCACGTTGGTGCTTGCCGCTGTGATTTTATTCTTTAAGCTGAAGTTCAAAGACTAATGATCGCACCCGCAATGTTTATCGCTGGCAGCTTTTTCGAAACACTCTTTTCCTTCCTGATAGGAAAACCAGGCAAGTCCTAAGGTACCCAACGCATCCGCGTAGGCGAAACCAGTCCATTCATAAATGGCACTGGAGGCTAGTAGCACACACGACATGTAAATACATACTTTCGTGCAATTGGCATCAGCAAGGATTGCATCCGAGTTGAGTGCTTTACCCGATTTGATTTTTCCATAGATCAAAACGAGCATAACTACGATGGAGATCAGAGAAACAATCACGCCCCAGAAAGTAGTTTCAGGTTTTCTTCCCAGGTAAATAGTAATCAATGATGAGATGGTTAATCCGGCCACCAGTAAATAAAAAGAATAGCCGGTAACCTTTAAGGCTGTTTTTTCAAACCCACTTCGATTGCTTTCGGGATGGTTGCGAATACGCATGATCATGTAAATGATTCCAATCCCAGAAATCATTTCAATGAAACTATCCACACCGAAACCAAAAAGGGCCAGCGTTTCATCTTCAAAACCAAACCACGTGGCGATAATCCCTTCTATCAGATTATAGACGATGGTAAAAATACCCAGCCCAAAAGCGAGATCGTACCATTTCTTTTCATGACTGGTAAGACTAAGAGAATTCATATCCGAAAAGTAAGACAGACTAATGTATGCTCAAACTCATTTTCGATAATTATGCAATTGTTGCAACGGGGCTACACAAAATTGATGTGTTTCTGCAACACGGTTACAGCACGGAGTGATGAATCGAAGACTTATTTTTTTGGATGGGAGTTATAATCCTTTAACACTCATCCCGCCATCAACGGAAATATTCTGGCCGGTGATGTAACTACTTTTGTCCATAGCAAGATAGGCAGCCAGGCTGGCTACTTCTTCAGGCTTGCCAACCCGGCCCAACGGTGTACGAGCAAGAATTTTTTCTAATCGATCGGGTTGTGAGAGCACCGGTTCAGTTAAAGGAGTTTCAATATACCACGGTGAGATAGTATTTACACGAATCATATCTGTACTCCACTCAACAGCCAGGTGCCGGGTAAGTTGTATGATGGCTGCTTTGGTCATTCCATACGGTGGCCCGCTTTGCACGTCCACCATCCCGGCCACGGATGCGATGTTGATTACACTGGCATGACCTGATTTTTGAAGTAACGGATAGCATGCATGTGTAAGTTGCAACATGCTGAACAAGTTCGTTTCAAATAATTGCCTGATTTCTTCTTCGCTGTATTCAATAAACTTCTTTCGATTGTTGGTGCCCACATTATTTACCAGCACATCGATTTTGCCCCAGTTCTCTGAAACTCGTTTCACCAGGTCTTTTCTAAAGTCAGCATTGTTTAAATCACCCTCGTAGGTAAATAAGTTGGCCGAGTGCTTTACTTTTCCCTGAATAGTTTTTGTGTTCCGTGCAATCACCAATACTTCGGCACCTAATTCCAGGTATTCGCGGGCAATAGCCAATCCGATGCCTTTAGTGCCACCCGTTATCAATGCTTTTTTTCCTTGAAGTGTCCAGCCACTCATAACGGTTGTTGTTTATTAGTTTCTTTTTTCACGACCAATAAGTACCAGTTCTTGTCCATGGCCAGGTATCCCTGCTCGTAACAGAAGTGATAGGTGGCTCCGTCTTTGGTTACATACTGACTGGTAAAGTAAGTAAAATCAAAGCCTTTCTCATTTAGTTTATCACGATTCACCTTGGCCTTGCCGGTGGGGTTTAACTCTAATAAAATCCTGCGATTCTTTCTCAGAATGTTGGTGACATTGTTCATGTAAGCGGTCTCGTCCCGGTTCAATTTGTTATTGAAAGAGACCCGGCACTGATCCGAACAAAATTTTTTGTCCGCCCGGCCCATAATTTTGCCACCACACTCCAGGCATACTTTTTCTTCCTTTTTGGCCATTTTTCGAAGATTTGCTGGTTTTGCTATCCGTTTATAAACGTTTATAAACGAATATAAACGAAAGTAATTGATTAATAAACGACTACGGTTAGCGAGCCGCCTCACCTTTGTATCACCAATCGGGGCTAACCCGGTGGCAGAATTCGTAAATCAATGTTTAACAATTAAATAGTACAATTATGAAAAGTTTAAGAAACAGTGTGCAGTTGATCGGTCGCTTAGGCAAAGACCCAGAGGTGAAAAGCTTTGGCAAAAGCAAGAAGGCATCCTTCTCCATTGCCACCACGGACACCTACAAAAATGCGAAAGGCGAAAAGGTAGATGACACCCAATGGCATAACATTGTGATTTGGGGAAGCCTTGCTGATATAGCCGAGAAGTACCTGAAGAAAGGTAACGAAGTGTGTGTGGAAGGGAAGCTTGTGCACCGCGACTACGAGACGGACAAAGGCGAGAAGCGCTATGTAACCGAGATTAACGTTAACGATTTGTTGATGCTCGGATCCAAGCAGAAGTAAAATCTGCCCCTCCGTTAAGAAGGCCTCGCTTTGTCGGGGCCTTTTTTATTTCTAACCATTCGTGTATTAGCGTAAACAACCTATTATTATCTCCGTTTCTATGAAACTGAATGATTATTTTTGTGCTGATGAGTTTTAATTATCCGCAGTTTCTTTGGGCCCTCACGGCTCTTGCCATCCCGCTCATCATTCACCTCTTTAATTTTAGAAAAACCACCCGCATCTTTTTTTCCAATACCCGCTTTTTACAACAGGTAAAGCAAGAGACTACCCAAAAAAGAAAACTGAAGCAATACCTGGTGCTGGCGACCCGCTTGTTGTTCTTACTCTTTTTAGTTCTTGCCTTTGCCCAACCTTTTTTACCGGCCCGCGAGCAGCTTACAACGCAACGTAATTTGGTTGTGTACCTGGATAACTCTTTTAGCATGTCGGCCCCGGTACAGGAAAAAGTGCGCGCACTGGATGCAGGTGTAGGCTTTGTGCAGGATATAGTAGAATTGTTTCCGACCGAAACCCGGTTTAAACTTCTCACCAACGACTTTGCCCCCTTCTCTAATTCCTTTAAATCCAAATCAGAAATTCTTGATCAGTTATCACAAATCCGGTTGTCGCCCATAAGCCGCACGTTTGATGAAGTAATTAAAAGGATCGGGGAGCCCGGTAATACAGTATTCTGGATTTCAGATTTTCAAAAGTCAACGTTTGGAGTTGAGACACTCCTTGACTCTGCCTGGCAAGTGCGGCTGGTTCCTATTGAATATCCGCAGGTCTCGAATGTTTTTGTCGATTCAATTTATCTAGACAATCCATTTATTATTGGTGGAGAAAAGAATTCAATTCGGGTGCGACTGAGAAATGACGGACCGAAAGCACTGGAAGGTTTGGTAACTAAACTTACTATTAACAATGTGCAGGCAGCTACTTCTTCCGTAACGATTGAACCAAATAGTCTGGTAGAAACTTCTTTCGATTTATCGAACGAGCTAAAGGGATATAATAAAGTTGTATTTAGCTTCAGTGATTTTCCAGTAAGCTTTGACAATGAATTTTATTTCACGCTAAATTATTCTGGCCGCCTGAAGATTGTGGAGATAAAACCAGATAACCGGACGACCAACATAGAAAATGTGTATGGCAACAAAGAACTCTTTGATTTTCGTGGCTATGCGGTAGGCAATATAGATTACAGTGTACTGAATGATGCTGATCTTGTGGTGTTAAATGGCATTGATAATATTGACAATTCATTGAATACTGCGCTTCAACTTTATCGAAGCAATAATGGCTCTTTGTTGGTTATCCCGGGGTTGCAGCCTGATCTGGGGTCTTATAAAAGTGTGTTGACTATGCCAGCGCTAACTAAGATAGAAAAATCTGATTTATTGGAGTTGGATAGGCCAGACTTTCAAAATCCATTCTTTGAAAATGTATTTGAAGAAAAGTCAGCAGCTCTTGCTATGCCGAGGGCACAAAAAATTCTGGATTGGGGATTAGATCGGGCTGCCATTCTCCGATTCAAAAATGGTCAACCGTATTTATCCAGATTTGAAAATACATTTGTGCTGGCCAGCTCGCTAAATCGCGAAGCCAGCGATCTTGCATCGCATGCGATATTTGTACCGGTTATGTACAGGATTGCAGCCACAGGCAAGAAGGCCGACCGCAAACCGTATTATTATTTGTCAACCTCTTTGGTGACCGTGCCAGCCGATAGCCTGGCAGGTGAGGAGCCTGCCCGTATGAAAGGTATTCAGGAATTGGTGCCCTCGCAGCGTAAGTTTGGCGATCGGTTATTATTGGAGATTCCACGCTATTCAGTGAACCAGGGATTTTATTATGTAACGCATCAGCGCGACTCGTTAGACCTGTTGGCTTTTAACCTGGAGAAAAAGGAATCTATGCTGGATCAGTTTACGGGTGAGGAAGTAAAGACCGCGTTGGGTGGAGGGAATCAGGTGTCAATTTTTAAAGCAACTTCTACGGATACTTTCAGCAACGAAATAAAAGAGAGATATTTGGGCACGCCATTGTGGAAATATGCACTGATTTTGGCGCTGATCTTCCTGCTGGCTGAAGTATTGTTGATACGGTTCTTAAAGTAATAGAATAGGCGACTTTGTGCTACTTTGAGCCTTAGTGTCTTGGTGGTAAAAGAAAAGTTAACCACAAAGACACCAAGACTCTAAGCTTCACGAAGAAGGTAGCCCAGGTATGACAGAATTGAAACTATGAAAATACTCATCCGGTCAGCATTAATAGTCTCCCCGCAATCACCTTTTCACAAAAAGAAAAAGAACGTTCTCATTCAAAATGGTCGCATTGAAGAGATAGGAGATAAAAATTATGGTGCCGATCGGGTGATTGAAGCCGAAGGTATGATTCTTTCTGCCGGGTGGTTTGATATAGGCACGTATGTAGGCGATCCCGGTCACGAGCATAAAGAAGATTTGCAATCGCTATGTAAGACTGCCGCAGCCGGGGGCTTTACCGAAGTGGCCGTGTTGCCCAACACACACCCGACCGTTCAAACTAAAAATGAAGTAAGCTATATCACCGGACTGAACGAAAACAGGTTGGTGCAGCTACATACCCTGGCAGCCGTTACCAAAGACTGCAAAGGTGAAGAGTTAACGGAAATGATTGATCTGCACGAAGCCGGTGCCATTGCCTTTACGGATGGACTGAAACCTGTATGGCATACAGACATTTTTTTAAAATCCTTGCAGTATTTACAAAAATTTGATGGGCTGTTAATTGATCATCCGGAAGATATCTGGCTTAACTTATTTGGTCAGATGCACGAAGGGCCTCAAAGTACCATGTTGGGTTTGAAGGGCATGCCGCGCATAGCCGAAGAAGTGGCCGTGAGCAAAAACCTTGAACTGCTGGGCTATGCAGGAGGACGATTGCATTGTGCGAAAATTTCTACTGCTAAATCACTGGACCTTATTCGAAGTGCAAAGAAGAAAGGCCTTAAGGTAAGCTGTGATGTAGCAGCCTATCAGTCATTATACAACGATGATGAGTTATCTGATTTTGATACGAACTACAAAGTAAATCCACCCTTACGCGAGAAGATTGATCAGGATGCGATTATCAAAGGACTCAAAGATGGTACGATCGATGTGCTCGTGAGTAATCATGTGCCCCATGAAGACGAAAGTAAATTTTTGGAATTTGATCAGGCTGAGTTTGGGTTGATTAACCTGCAGACTTTTGCTTCACAGATTGTCTCGCTGTCGCGTTTTGTCGAAATTGAGGAGTTGATTGAAAAGGTAACGGATGCACCTCGTAAACTATTAAACCAGCAGCCTGTTGTTATTGATGTGGATGTCAAAGCTAATTTGACTTTGTTTGATCCCACGCATGATTGGATTTTTACTTCCGAATCAAATTTATCTAAATCCAAAAACTCTCCCTGGCTGGGTAAGGCTTTAAAAGGAAAGGTTGCTGCGGTCTTCAATAATTCAAAACAATGGATTGATGCCTAAACCGGCTTCGAGACTGGTTTTTATATCGCTGCGCAACGGGTTGATTGCCGGCCTTTTGGGTTTTGCCTTTTTACTGGCACTCTATTATATGGGCAAACATCCATTTCTCTTTCCTGTCTATTTCGATTTTCGTATTGTTTTGTTTGCAGTTTTTATGGTGATGGGGTTAAAAGAACTCCGTGACGACCATCAGCAAGGCGAGCTTTCGTTTGGCCAGGGGATGATTAGCAATCTTTTGTTTACCACAATTTTTGCGATGATCGCGGCCATTATGATCTGGCTTTTTTGTGCTATCGAACCACGTTTTTTATCCAATTATATTGAAACCGCAATGGGGCAAATGAATGCCATAGCGCCTGAGGTAATTGAACAATTAGGAAAAGATGAATTTGAACGTAATTTAAACGCACTTCCTGCAACTAAGGGAAAAGATTTAGCCCTGGATTACTTTGTAAAAAGCTTTATAATCAGTTTTTTTATAAGCATAATTATATCCGTAATTTTAAGACGACAACCCAAAACCAATTAAATCATGGAAGAAAAAGAATCTACATCATTATTTCAGCACGCCCTTAAATGGGGATTAATCGTTGGAGGAATCAGTATCGCATTAAGCATTATTGCGTATGCTGTTGACTATGCGATGCTCGCTGACTGGAAATTTGGAATTTTTGTTTTCGCCTTGTTTATCGGATTGGCAATTTATGCCGGTATTAATTATCGGGGTGAAATTGGTGGCTTTTTACCGTACGGTAAAGCATTTCAACATGGGTTTATCCTGATGGCTGTATCGGGCCTTATTTCAACAATCTTTACAATAATATTGTACACAGTTATTGACCCTGAACTTCCTGCGAAACTTACAGAAGTAGCGTTAGAGAATGCACAGAAAATGATGGAGAGTTTCGGAATGCCGGAAGATCAAATGGATCAGGCCATGGAAGATGCACGCACGCGTACGGAAAATCAATTCTCAATTAACGGATTGGCCATGGGATATGGTATTGGTTTGATTATTTATGCTGTACTCTCTCTCATCACCGCGATTTTTGTTAAGAAAAATCCGCCTGAAGATGTGATCTAATGCTGGAATGAATATTTCAATAATCATCCCCGCTAAGGACGAACAAGAATCTATTCCCGAACTCAGTCAGTGGATAAGCCGTGTTATGCAGCAACACGGCTTTTCTTATGAAGTTATTTTTGTGGATGATGGCAGCACCGATGGCACATGGCAGGAGATACAAAAACAAAATCTGATCAACTCCTCTTTTAAAGGAGTAAAATTTAATCGCAATTTTGGTAAGTCAGCTGCTTTACACACTGCCTTTAAATTGACACAAGGCGAGGTGGTGATTACCATGGATGCCGATTTGCAGGACAGCCCCGATGAAATTCCTGAACTGTACCGACTTATTAAAGGAGACGGCTTTCAATTGGTAAGTGGCTGGAAGAAGAAACGCCACGACCCGATTTCAAAAACTATTCCCTCTAAGTTTTTTAATTTCGTTACCCGTAAAATCTCGGGCATTCACCTGCATGATTTTAATTGTGGACTAAAAGCCTACCATCATCAGGTGGTAAAAAACATTTCGGTGTATGGCGAAATGCACCGTTACATACCGGTGATTGCCAAGTGGGCAGGCTTTACAAAAATTACAGAGAAAGTTGTTGAGCACCGCGAGCGCAAATACGGTCGCAGCAAGTTTGGTTGGGAGCGCTTCGTTCGCGGCTTTCTGGATTTGTTGTCGATTACCTTTATCGGTCGGTTTGCCCAGCGCCCGATGCACTTCTTTGGCGCCTGGGGGATTATTTCATTTTTATTTGGCCTTGGGTTTACCGTGAAAATTTTATACGATAAAATCGATTCAGTTTTTATTTCTAAAATTCCGCTGAAGCGTGAAGTTACCGAACAACCTATATTTTATCTGGCGCTTGTTGCGTTGGTAGTGGGTGTGCAACTTTTCCTTACGGGATTTATTGCCGAGTTACTAGCCAGACAAACTGTTTCTAAAAAGAAATATCTGGTGATTGATAAAGTAGGAATCAAAGAAGCTGAAAGCATAAAGCTGAAAGCTTGAAGTTTAAAGCTAACTCTTGTTTACTTAGACTTCAGCTTTCAACTCTTAGCTTTCAGCTTTTAAGCTTTCAACTTTTAGCTTTCTGCTCAGATGAACTTATTTTCCCCTACCTTTGTCTATTGATTAATCGTTCTTTGAAGCAGTACTTGCCGACTGCTTACTGCCAACTGCAGACTTTTTAAACAAAACGGGGCTGACCGGTTTTGACAGGATGCGTGGGGGTGTATGCCAGCATGCAGGCTCATGGGATGAGAGCCTTAAAAGATGGTCCTACAATTATAAGTGGCGAGAATACTTACGCCATGGCTGCTTAATCTGACCTAAGGTTAGATTTGCTTATCCGCTGATAAGATCGGTGGAAGCCATCATTGCCCGGTGCTCTGTTTAGCGGTGCCGGAACCGCAGTGTCGACAGCATAAACTGGGCCTCGTTGTTGTTGCGCAACGATGTCGAGATAACAGTAACTACGAAGTTGTTTAGGCTGTTGCCTGCCTTGCAGCTTCCGACAATCAAAGTCAACTAAGCATGTAGAACGTACACGTTCATCTTCTCTGGACCAGGGTTCGATTCCCTGCAGCTCCACTTAAGCTTTTGCCACGCAAGTGGTAAAAGCTTTTTTATTTTATGGGACTGAGTTTCGTGATAAGGGTTGCCTGCCTGCGTGACGCAGTCAGGTGGGGATTCCCAGCAGCGCAACATTATTCTATTCAATGTGAATGGTAGGTTTTTTATTGACGCTGAGCAATCTTTCTGAATCAAACTTTCTTTCGAATCTTCTTCTTTTTTGGAATCTTCCCGATTCTTACATCACCTTTTAAAATAAAATGGCAGGCTTTGAGTACCAGTTCTTCAAAATCATCTTCTTCGGCAGGAATGTTTTGCCAAACTGATTCGGCTGAACCGAGTAAGCGTACGGTGCGCATGCAGGGAAAATCTTTTTTTAAACTTGCATGATGTTCGTGAAGAGCCGCCAGCCACACACCATTGTCTTCAGAATGATCATTTCGTTGGCGTAGAATTAATACCAGTTTTTCACCCACATAAATGGCATAACAACCAAACATGGGTTTCACTCGCGGAGCAATGCGATCCAGTTCTTCCAGTACAAATTCAAAAGGAATTTTAGACTTCATAAATGTGCTGGCAATGTTAATAAATTTCTGTGCCGGTTGGGCTAAAAGTAATCTGCGACTGTAACTTTTATTCCAATGATACGTCTTGGCCGTATACTATCCATGTTTTATGCCCCAAATTCCTTTGGACGAAATTAAGATCAATACACGCATTCGCCTTACTGCGCTTTGGACGGCCGTTATGTTTTGCTACCTCTATGGCGATTACTTCGCACTTTACATTCCTGGTCAGGCTGAGAAACTGGTGAATGGAGATACCTTGTTGGATAGTCCCATCAAAGTGTTTGCGGCTTCGGTGCTGATGTCTATCCCCCTGCTGGTAATTATTGCTTCAGTGATGGCTAACGCAAGACTGGCACGGTTGCTCAACATCATTTTTGGAATTATGTTCACAGCTATCATGCTGCTGATCGTAGTTACTTCTTTCCCCATCACCCCGGATGTGTCGGCCTATGTGTTTTATGCTTTACTGGAAAGTGTGATTACGATTGTAATTATCCGGCAAGCGTTGAAATGGCCAAAGTCGGGTGCCGCAAATTAACGATGAATCTTCCAATATACCTTTGGCTGGGATACGAATGAATTTGGAGATCCTTCGCTAAGTGTTTGGGTTTTAATTCATGCTTAGCACTATGCCAAACTTTGATTGAATCAAAAGATATTTCTTCATCGTGTTCATGATTGTTTACTATTTTTTGTTGTGTTACAATTCCGAATTTTGATTGGCTTACCTACTTGTATTAAAACAAAAAAGGTTGACATTGCTGTCAACCTTTTTCTGAATGAACTTATGTTCATTACTTCTTTTTCTTAGCAGCCTTTTTTGCTTTCTTAGCTACTTTCTTTTTTGCAGCCTTCTTGGCTACTTTTTTCTTTGCTTTTTTTGCCATAGCAATTTTTGTTTAAGTTAAATAATGCCTAAATGTAATTCTATACTTTGTGAATAGCAAATTTTGATGTAAATGTTTTCAGTCCGATTTTTATCATTGATGATGCGTATGTCACGAATTTCTTTAAAGCATCACCTATCATCATTCACTAGCTTATTGTGCAATGGAAATATTATTCAATAGCACAGTTGCCTTTTATATCTTTGTTTGTATGAATGAAAAAGGATTAATTAGAATCACAGTCGTTATCGTATTGGCGCTGATGGTTGTGGGCTGTGAAAAAAACAATGCATCATTAGCTGATCCTGTCATAGGTGTTTGGATTACTTCAACCGATCAATCACAGTTGTTAACAGAGGCTAAAAGTTTGAAATTTAGCAGTGAACCCGCCTCAGTTTCAATGGTTGAAGTAGATTCGAGTGTCACCTATCAAACCATGGATGGCTTTGGTTTCGCGTTAACGGGTGGAAGTGCGATGCTGCTAACTACAAAGCTCACGGCTAACGAACGAGCTGTTTTGTTGAAGGAATTATTTTCAACAGCAGACAAGGGAATTGGCATCAGTTACCTGCGAGTGAGTATAGGAGCTTCTGATCTGGATGAACTGGTTTTCTCGTATAACGATTTGCCACCGGGACAAACGGATCTTTCACTTTCTCAATTTAGTCTTGCCTATGACACACTTTATCTTATACCTGTGTTAAAAGAAATACTAGCCATCAATCCGCAGATCAAAATCATGGGCAGTCCGTGGTCGCCACCGGTATGGATGAAGGCAAATAATCATCCGAAAGGGGGAAGTCTGAAGCCTGAATATTATGAGATGTATGCCAATTATTTTGTGAAGTATATTCAGGAAATGGCGAAAGCCGGCATTGCCATTGATGCGATTACGATTCAAAACGAACCGGAGAATCCAAACAACACACCCAGTTTGATCATGACGGCTCCTGAACAAAGTCTGTTTATTAAGAAGTATTTGAGTCCTGCTTTCAAAGCAGCGACAATTAAGACAAAAATTATTTTGTTCGATCATAATTGTGATCATCCTGAATATCCGATTTCGATACTTGATGATCCTGAAACCAAACCGCTCGTTGATGGATCTGCCTTTCATCTGTATTTAGGAGATATTGATGCGCTCGGCAAAGTTCATGATGCTCATCCGGATAAGAATATTTATTTCACGGAACAATGGACATCGGGTAAGGGCGACTTTGGTGGAGACCTGCGCTGGCATGTAAAAAATTTGGTTGTAGGCGCATCACGAAACTGGAGCCGTAGTGTGTTGGAATGGAATCTTGCCGCAGATGAAAACTTTGATCCCCACACGCCCGATGGAGGCTGCGATGTTTGTCAGGGTGCCTTAACGATTGGTGATTCGGTGATCCGCAATGTTTCGTATTACATCGTTGCGCATGCCTCCAGGTTTGTGCCCCCCGGATCAATTCGGATTTCTTCAACGATAGTAGATAACCTTCACAATGTTGCCTTCCTGACTCCAGAAGGAAAGAAGGTTTTGATTGTTGTAAATGATAATGATACAGAAAAATTATTTTCAATAAGGTATAATAACAAGTTTTCGGTTGCTTCACTTGCCGCGGGGGCAGTCGGTACTTTTGTATGGAATTGAATCCTGAACTATGAAAAAGATATCCTTGATTATTTTTTTGTTATGTACCATTCTTGCATTGCAAGCACAAGACACACAATATATCAATCCATTTGGGACTAAACCGCCTGGCTATACGCATGTTGTTGTGGTTCGTGGACCGGGTAAGACAATTTACATTTCCGGTCAGGTGCCGGTGAATGCAACAGGGGAAATTGTGGGGCAGGGTGACTTAAAGAAGCAGGTAACACAGGTTTATGAAAATTTAAAGATTGCATTGAAAGCTGCCGGTGCCACCTTCGATGATGTTGTGAAAATGAATACGTATGTGGTTAATTATAAACCTGCCGATGTAGCGATAATCCGGGAAGTCCGATCGCAGTACTTGTCACGTGAAAACCCTCCGGCCAGCACACTTGCAGGAGTTCAGGCACTTTACCACCCCGATATTATGATTGAAATTGAGGCTATTGCTGTGATTAAATAGTTTTTTGAAAAGGCTTCCTTTATTTACCTTTGCCCGAATCTTCCAGTATTTCAGATTCCCCTGCCTGCGTGACGCAGTCAGGGAGGGATTCTGATGTAGGATTTTATTTGGCTCCGTATTACAATGGATAGTATTTCAGATTCCGATTCTGAAGATGCAGGTTCGATTCCTGCCGGGGTCACTAAATTAAGATGCAGGTTCCCTGCCTGCGTGACGCAGTCAGGCAGGGATTCCTGTCGAGACTACTTCGATGCCTTCCGGGACTACAGTTTATGTTTATTGTCTTTCTAACTCGGCCAATCAGGAAATTTATGTTGGTATTTTCAGCGATGTAGGAAGGAGGCTTATTGAACATAATAAAGGAAGGAATCGTCATACCAAAGCATTTGTTCCCTGCCTGCGTGACGAAGTCAGCCTGTCGTAGGGATTATCGATTGTTTTTCTATAGTTACATGGGGGAATTTTCACCCCTTTCAGATGACGGATTCCACACTGTACACAATGAAAATTAGGAGCGTTTATAGCGTAGTCTCATAATTTGAAAATTCAGATTGCTTTAAAGTCGATAAATCTCATTAATGTTCGATACGATGCCGTTCACATTTTTAAATTAGTTGGGGCATTGTATGGCATAGTATTTTCTTCTATGCAGTTAATTCATGCAAGGTGTGTGAAGATTATTTAACTAATAAAAAGGACTATTATGAATGCGAAAAATTTAATTGGGGGCCTATTGGCCGGAGCAGCGATTGGTGTGGCCATTGGCATTTTGCTAGCCCCTGCAACGGGCAAAGAAACGCGTAAAAATTTAGCCACCGGATCAAAGAAGTTGGTTGATAGCTTAACCGGCAGTGTGGAGGAATCTCTCGAATCGCTGAAAGGCAAGTTTAACATGGGTGCAGACGAGTTATCAAGGCGTGGAAAGGAACTTATTAACTCTACGAACGAACGACTTAAAGTTTAATTTAACCCAACAAAGTATGAATAAGCTTCAGATAAAAGGATCGTGGAATGAAATGAAAGGTAAGTTAAAGCAAAAGTATGCCAACTTAACGAATGATGATCTTACCTATGTAGAAGGTAAAGAAGACGAACTCTTCGGAAGACTTCAGAAATCACTGGGCAAAACGAAAGAACAAATTCAAGCCGAGATAGCGAGTCTTTAATATAGTTGTAATAACAACCACTTTTTTAAACGCCATCTGAAATGATGGCGTTTAATTTTTTCACCTAACTGATATCATATGATTACAAAAAAGAATAATTCATCACTAAAAATAAAAACGTTGTCAGAGCGTGCGAATGAAGCTTACGATCAAGGCTACTTAGAAAATTTTAAGGTAATAGATAAAAAACTCATCACCGCAGACGGGAAATTCAGCTTTGAACCAATGGATGTTACCATTGGCAACACATACCGATTCGATAACCATTCTGATCCGCTAGACACTTCAATCTTATATTTGGTGGAAACCCGTACTGGAAAAAAGGGAACTCTCATTGATGCTAACGGTGGCAATCCGGATATTCTGATTTCAAATTTTGTACGGGAAGTATCTTATCGCCAGGAAAAATAAGTAGTGTATTCAGACTTTACGAAGTGTAGAATATTATGCTCATCCCGAAGAGAATTGTATGCCTTATAGAATACAAACAACAAGGTAAAGTGGTCCGACTATTGAGGTAAGCCAACGACTACACATATCCATGAATCTTTCTTATTCGAATTCGATCCACCACCTGCGTGAATTTGGTGCTTTAATTAAACAAACATTTAAACAGTGGATTGATCGGGAGCCGTTTAACAATAGTGTTATTATCGCTTACTACACTATCTTTTCATTGCCGGGTTTGCTTATTATTATCATCAATATGGCAGCCTATTTTTATGATAAAGAGGATGTTACCAATCAGATTACGAATCAGATTCAACAGGTATTGGGTGGAGACACCGCCAAGGATATTGAATCGATTGTTAAAATGGCAAGTGAGACAGAAGGCTCGATCATTTCATCAATCATTGGAGTAGCCACCCTGCTTTTTGGAGCAACGGGAGTATTTTATCAGTTGCAACAGATGCTGAATAAAATTTGGAAGGTAGAGCCAAAAGTTAAAACAAAGCATAAAATACTCGAACTTATCCGCGACCGGGTCTTTTCCTTTGGGTTGATACTTGTTGTTGGTTTTCTGCTCCTGGTATCGTTAGTGCTATCGGCAGGCCTTAGCGCCATCAGTACCTGGGTATCGTTACATTTATCGGATTCACTTAATTTTATTTTTAGTGCCTTGGATATTATAATCTCCCTTGCTGTAATAACCATTCTTTTTGCTTCTATCTATAAATATTTACCAGATGTAAAGGTTGGATGGAAAGATGTGTTGCCAGGAGCTTTCTTAACTTCTATATTATTTGTAATCACTAAGTTTGTTCTGGGTTTTTATTTTGGCCAAAGCGACTTTAGTTCTACTTACGGAGCGGCAGGCTCAATCATCCTGATTATGCTCTGGGTCTCCTATGCCGGTATGATTCTTTTGTTTGGGGCTGAGTTTACACAAGTATACATCGGTAAACATGGTGGAAAGCCCAAACCCACAGCGGTTGCCGTCTCTACGGATAAGCCTAAAAAAGAAAGCGGTGGGAAAAAAAATCCACACTAAATCGTAAAAATTGTTCCTCTCCCTACGCTACCATTAGTTTTTATCCGAACAAACACAGCATCTTTTCTGGCATACATTTTCTTACAGGGTGCATCAAAATGATGTATGACGATAACGAAGACGCTCATTGATGTATCCAACATATATAGATTTATTGTTGAATTTTTTAAAACAACTTTTTCTCCGCCCTATGAAGGGCGAGAAATTTTAAATCAGTGTTTTGCTATCGGGAATAAATCTTTATTCCTGGTAACATTCACATCTTTTCTTGCAGGTATTGTCTTTACAAAGCAGTCTCAGCCATCCTTAGCATCGTTTGGAGCGGAATCATGGCTGCCTTCTCTGGTTTCTCAGGCGGTTGTGCGTTCGTTGGGTCCATTAATTACAGGCTTAATATGTGCCGGTAAGCTAGGTTCAAATATGGGTGCTGAGCTGGGGAGCATGAAAGTAACAGAACAGATTGATGCGATGGAAGTATCGGGAACGAGGCCCTTTTCGTATTTGGTGGTTACCCGCGTAGTAGCCTCTACGTTGATGTTACCACTGTTGGTAATTTATGCTGATGGAGTGGCCCTGATGGGTTCGTTTATCATGGTTAATTCATTCAGCGATTCCGGGTTTCAATTATATATCAACGAGGTTTCAACATCCATCTCTTATCTGGATATTTTTTCGTCCATGATAAAAGCTGCCCTATTTGGTTTTGCCATTGGCATTATCAGTTGCTATTCAGGTTATAATTCTGACAACGGAACAATAGGCGTTGGAAAAGCTGCCAACGTAGCGGTTGTAGTATCCATGACATTCATTTTTATCATTGATTTGATTATGCTTCAATTTTTGAATTTGATTCGCTAATGGAAACTCTGACAGCAAATAATGAGGCAGAGGCACCTTCATCACAGGCAAAAGTTGTGGAGATCAAAAATCTCAAAAAGAGTTTTAATGATCGCGTGGTGCTTAACAATGTAAATCTTGATTTGTATGAACGGGAGAATCTGGCAGTGCTTGGCAGATCGGGTAGTGGTAAATCCGTATTGATAAAGTGTATGGTTGGTTTGCTCAGGGCGGACGAGGGAGACATTCAGGTTTTGGGTTACGATGTGTCTTCTTTATCAGCTAAAAAACTTATAGAGTTACGGCTTCAGGTTGGTTTTTCTTTTCAGGGTAGTGCACTCTATGATTCTATGACGGTTCGCCAGAATCTTGAATTTCCGCTTAAGCGTAATTTGGGCATCTATGATCGGGACCAATTAGATGAAATTGTGATGACGTCATTAAAGGAGGTTGGATTGGAACGTGCCATAGACCAGCGACCCGATGAACTATCCGGAGGAATGAAAAAGAGGATTGGTATTGCGCGCACCTTAATCCTTAAGCCAAAGATCATGTTGTATGATGAACCGACTTCTGGTCTTGATCCTCAAACTTCTGAGGAAATCAATGAATTGATACTGCAGGTTAGGGATCAGTACCACACAGCCTCAATTATCATTACGCATGACGTTAGCTGCGCACGACAGGTGAGCGATCGCGTTGTGGCATTAATTGATGGTGAAAGCAAACTGGAGGGCACGTTTCAAGAGCTGGAGGCAGCCAATGATAGTAATCTAAAGCACTTTTTTAATTATTAGTATGGAAAATTCAGATGTAAAAAGAAATGTCAAGTTAGGTGCGTTTGTCGTTGGAGGCATCGTAATATTTTTAGCGTCCGTATTCTATATGGGGCGCGAGGGCAATATGTTTAACAAAACCTTTACGGTATCAGCTATTTTTAAGAATGTGGAGGGTCTTAAAGAGGGCGATAATGTGTGGTTGTCGGGTGTAAAGATTGGAACTGTAAAGAGAGTACAAATTGTGTCTGAAGGAAAAGTGATCGTTAGTTTTTCTTTGAAAGACAAGCAGAACGAATTTATTAAAAAAGATGCTACTGCCTATGTTGGTTCCGATGGCCTGGTGGGGAGTAAAATTGTAGTAATCAGACCGGGATCGGTGGCCAAAATTATTCAGGATAATGACACCATCAATGCACTTTCACCAACCGATACGCAGGAGCTATTCAATATTGCCAAGGAGGTGGGTGTAAATGCCCGGTCGATTTCAAATGATATAAAATTGATTTCTGAAAGACTTAATAAAGGCGAAGGCGTTTTTGGTGAACTGTTAAAGGATGGTCCTATTGCCATGGACTTACGAAAGACCATGTTGGCATTGAAGACAACGGGTGAAAATACGGATCGTATTTCTGAAGATGCTAAAAGAATCATGTATAAAATAAATTATGGTGATGGTCTTATTTCGAAGTTGATCAATGACACTATGTATGCGGTTACGTTTGATAGTACATTACAAAACATTGCTCGCGTAGGGGAAAACTCAAAAGCTATGTCGGAGGATCTTCAACATATCATCAAAAAGATAAACAGCAGTGACAATGCGGTTGGAGTTTTACTCACAGACACCGCCTTTGCACATAAATTACGCGGTACTATGGATAATGCCGCTGCTGCTTCTATTAAACTGGATGATAATATGGAAGCGTTAAAGCATAACTTTTTGCTGAGAGGATATTTTAGAAAACAGAAAAAGGCTGAAGAAAAGGCTAAAAAATTGTAAAAATGTTTATCTCATGAAACCACGTACCGAAATTATAGATAATAAAATAGTAAACTGTATGGAACAGTTGGCCAGCTTTTTAAAGCCTGGAGATATTTTTCGCAAACTTCAAGGCCGCACGCAGTACAAATTTGAGTTATTGGATCTGGCCGAGGGGCAGGTAATTTGTGAGAATATGGAAACCCATCTTGCAGAAACAATATATTACAAGATGCCTGTATTTAAGTTAGTTTTCACGTAGGCTAACATCCACCGAGGGTTCATCGCTGGTTGCTCTTACTTTTTTACTTTTCATTACTAGCGATGACACGCCTTTAAGAATCATGGGAACAATTAACCGGGTGAACCAGCCAGCTTTCGACAGAAGCTTTTGACCAACAAATAGATCAATCCCCACCGATGTTGCGGCATTCATTAATGAATGATTTGTATCTTTCTTTTTAAAGATATTTAGGATCGGTAACAGATACATGAAAGGCTCCAGTTTTTCCTTTACTTCCTGAAGGCCTGCTTTTAGCATGAGTCGCTGCTCAACAATATTGGCTTCTACTCGTTTTCTTTCGGCCAGTAATTCCTCGTAATTATTAATCCTTGTCATATATTTTTTTGATTATTAAATTTCTGATTTTAGGCACCCATACTTTTTCTGAAGTAGCCACTATAATTCCAAACAGGACTGTATAAATTCCGCCCATTATAAAAAAGCCAACTTTCATATCCTGATAATATTCCCCAAGCCACCAGGCTGCTCCTAATCCTACAAACAGGAAAACAAAAACGGCTATCATTAAAGACAAAATTCCGATTATACTTAACGAAATTCCGAGCGAAGTGTGTTCCGTAACTTTTAGGGCTACAAGATCCCGATAAGATTCTACTAGTTCTGCAGCTGTATTCGCTAAATTTTCAGCGCTATTATTTTCTTCACTCATAATATTTGTTTAAAATGTTACTTTAAAAATTCCTTTATTCCTGATTAAATCAATTAGCGTATTTTAGTTCTCACTATGTTTTCTCCTCTATATTATCTCCTAGTAATATGCCCCACGCCTGAAGGTCGGGTACTTTATCGAATATCACTTTAAGTACGGCAAGTCCAGGGATTGCCAGAAACATGCCGGGTATCCCGCATAACGCACCACCCACTAAAACTCCAATCACTGTAACCAGTGCATTAATTCTAACCTGATTCCCAACAATTAATGGCATGCCGATATTATTATCTAATAACTGAACAACAGCCAGAATTGCACCTACCCAAAGTACTTTGGTTGGATCGGGTGAACTTACCAACGTAATGAGCATACATAACACATTGGCCACCAACATGCCTACATAAGGAATTAAGTTTAGAAGAGCCGCCAGAAGGGCCAGGAAAACCGCATACTTAATGCCTAAGATCAAAAAGCCTATTGTATTCAAAGTAAACACAAGTACTGTTTCAATAGACAACCCGGTAAGATATTTCTGAGCAACTGTTGTTGATTCTAAAAGAATATCTGCTACCCTATGTTCTTTGTCGCTTTTAAAAGCAGTTATCAAGAATTCTTTAATAACCTTACGATAATAAAGTATCAGGTAGGTGTAGAGAGGCATTAAAACAACATAGGTCAATACACTTGTGAGTGAAATAAAGGTTAATCCAACCAACTCCGGAGCATTGTCTTTTAGATCATCAACCGTATCTTTAAAGTATTGGTTTTGTTTGTAGATCGTCATATTGGTACTTTCCTTAAACCATACTTGAAATGATTTGGTAACTTCATTAATACGTTCTTTGATGGCAGGTATATCATTCATGAAATGAATGATCTGACTCGACAAAAAGTATACGATGCCAAGGCCAACAATGATGAAAAGCAATAAGGGGACTAAGATGGAAAAGGCTTTGTTAAATCCTTTTCTGGCAAAGTAATTAGTAAGCGGCAATAATATATTAGCTAACAGAATTGAGAATAATACAGGTAAGATTAGATCTTTACCATATATCAAGGCAATGCATAATGCAAAGAGTATGATCAGAATGAAGGCAAATTTTTGATGAAAAGGACTTTCTTGTTTAGTGATCATAGAACCATGACTTTACGACAACATCAGAGTTAATTATCATGCCAGAGAAGTTCTTTAAAAGCCTGAATCCTCGCGCCTGCTAAATGTATTCAATGAGCAAATAATTCTACACAGTGAGATAAATTGAAAATATCAATGAAATCTATTCCATAGGATTTTAGTGGGGATGGAGATTCTCTATGATTTAAGCTGTAGCTTTTTCTTGTACAGGTCAATTTCGATGGGGTCGCCAAAGATGAAGAACCAAGCAACTTTCCAGCTTTTGGAAGTTTTAACATCACGAATAATCTCCGTGTATTCACGAAAGTTAATTTCAATGGGATCATAACTACGGGAGATATTATGAGTAATACCATAAATGGGCTGTTCCTCTTCCTTTTGATGCGTTTTAAACATTCTATCCCAAATAATAAATGTTGCTCCAAAATTCTTGTTCATGTATTTAACCTGCGACCCATGGTGCACGCGATGGTTAGACGGGGTGGCAAAAATGTATTCTATTGCAGGGTGTAGTTTACGGATATATTCTGTGTGTACCCAAAACTGGAATAATATGGCTACCTGATTAGTTACGAAGATGATTATGGGATGAAAGCCTATTAAGGCCACAGGAAGAAAGAAGATAATTTTCACATATTGAACCCAGCTTAACCGGAAGGAAATACTTAGGTTGTAATGTTCCCCGGAATGATGTGCAACATGCGTAGCCCATAACAATCGTAGATGATGTGAGATACGATGCGCCCAATAGCTACAAAAATCAAAAATGATGTAACAAGGAATAAATGACCACCAGCTTAATTCCATACGCCAGGGAACAAGATTATAGACTAAAAGGAAGAAGAAGAAAAGAAGTGTTTTGATCAAAACACCAATGCCTACATTGCCGAGACCTACCAGTGTAGAACCGATGGTCTCCCGTACATCATAATATTCTTTGCGCTGCCTGTAAGATATCACGTATTCGAGAATAACAAAAAAGAACATGACAGGAATGGCCCATACGATTATGTTAGGAGTGTCTGCCTGAAGGTTTGTTATATTATTAAGGGGAATTTTAGCTGCTCCGAAAATATCTTTTAAATTCATTAAGTAAAAATTGAAATAGGATAATTGAACATATTGTGGTATTCATCAATAGGACAATAATTGTTCCTTTTAATTCCATTATTATATTCTATTTATTATTTGGAAAATATTCCAAGGGATATTTGAATTGTGCCCTTTAATGTGAAGTGGGATTCTGAGAGAAACCTATCAGTCGATGAGAAATTAATTCTACACAATAAGAGATAGAGGTTATAAGACTCCTTATTATAAGTCTATGTAAGCATATTTTCGTAGTGGTACAGATATTGATTACGGTCGGTATATAATGAATAACTATATGAATATTAGAGGTACGAAAGTATTGGCTTTGGTCTTCTTAGCCTTCGGTTTTTATCAAGCACAGGCACAACGAAGTGCCATAGGATTTCATGCTACCGTAAATGAGTACGATGGTGACTTAAATGGTAACGAACATCACTTTTATCAATTTAATAACTTAAAACTAGGCGGGGCTTTTTCGTTACAACAATACATCAATCCGTCTTTTAATTTGATGGAGAAATTTTCTTACAACCGAATGATCTATAATAATCCAGACCGTACGGTAGGAATGGCAGCAGAAATGTTTGCACTCAATCTTAAATTGAGATATAAGTTCAATAATGGTTATATGTTTAAGGAAGATGCTGCGATTGCACTTTTTTTAATGGGAGGTATTGGCGTTACCCGTATAAACTCCAACATAGATACGGAACTTAGTGATGCAATAATTTCTGATAAATTGTACAAAGCCAACGTAGCGTTAGGTGTTGGTATTTTATTCCAACTTACAGATCGTATGGGTGTTGAGTTTGCGAATACCATAAATGCACCACTTTATGACGGTTGGGACGGAGTCACACTTGGTGATAATGACCTCTACTTACAACACAGTGCCGGGTTAATTTTTAGCTTAAGGAAGCCAGCGGATACAGATAAAGATGGGGTGCCCGATAAAAAGGACAAATGTGCAGATACTCTTTCCAATGCTGTAGTTGATTCGAATGGGTGCCCAATTGATTCAGATGCTGATGGCATAGCAGATTATCTTGATACATGCCCGAATGTTGCTGGCCTCACACAATTCAACGGTTGCCCTGATACGGATGGTGATGGTGTAGCTGATAAGGATGATAAGTGCCCTGATGTTCCGGGTGTCGTTCGTTTTGCAGGATGTCCGGATAGTGATGATGATGGTGACTCGTCCTGAAAAAAGTTTACACTTTTTGGTTAGAAGTCCTGATTCAAATTTACACTTTTTAGTTAGTCCTGAAATCGCTTTACATTTGATTACCGGATGAAGCGGAAGCGGGCAATGCTGAGGAGCAACCCGCCA
>JBGSTJ010000029.1:0-80391 GCA_041736555.1 Cyclobacteriaceae bacterium | reverse complement strand
GTTTGGCTCCCAATTTACGATAGGTCGTATCGCCCAGCAAATACTCTGCAATGATAGCTTCTTGTTCATGAACTGTTTTTTCTGATTTTCTCATATTGTTTACACGGTAAATCGTGTAAACCTATTTCAGGACGAGACAGTTGAATTCTTAAAGTAAGAGTTGTTAGAATGAGGTGAAGAAGCTCTCGTAATGAGAGCTTCTTTTGGCTACTGTGAAGTTATCTATTCAGAGTGTGGAAAAGCATCCCCACTTAGGCATTCAGCAAAGGTGATAGGCCAATATTTAGAGTGGCTGATTAATTGCTAAGAATGAATTGAAAACAAGGGAATAATCAAAACCCGAAGCGGGTTCGATTGCCAGGGTTTATTTTCTTTAAACATTTAAAGTTTGAATATATGAATATGAAAATGGTAGGGACAGTATTGTTAGTCATAGGAATAGTGATGACAATCTTCACCGGTTTTAATTTGGTTACTAAAGAAAAAGTAGTGGATCTCGGGTCAGTCGAGATTAGTGCAGATAAAAAAACACCCATTTATTGGTCGCCCATAACGGGAGGTGTGCTGGCCGTAGCCGGGATATTACTTCTGACCTTGGGAAGAAAATCAAAATAGGTGAATTTAAATTTTTTACTTCCAATGAATCCTTCGTCAGCCAAAGTTTTACACCGCGCTTCAGGTGACGCGATGAAAAATAAGAAAGTATTGATCATTGACGATCAGAAGGACTTCGGTTATTTGATGGAGGCATTCTTTTCAAAAAAAGGTAGTAAAGTTTTTGTGGCCTACACTATTTCAGAAGGATTGCGGGTATTGCATGAGCAATCTCCTGATTTTACTTTTTTGGATAATAACATGCCCGATGGATTTGGTTGGAGTAAGACGGATTTTATTTTGGCGAATTATCCTGAAACAAAACTAATTTTGATCTCAGCCATGGAAGTTCCGAAGATCGCTTCAACATCGTACCGCATCCTTCATAAGTCTTCTTTAAAATATGAACTTAATAGGATGTTCCCCTAAAGGACTATGCTGATATGAAACCCTGGCGTGCATTTTAGCCCACGGAAATAGTTGTTTACATTTTAATTTAGTCCTAAGTTCCATGAGGTTACTTGTGCCTGAGATTGATCACCTTTTGGATCCTTTAAAATCTCACTTCAAAAGGGATAACTTTACCCATAAAGAAGTCAACGAAAATCCACCTTTACGATCTGAACTTTTCAGCAAAGATCAGATGGAGTTGCATGCCCAATATTTAGCAGGAACTCACGTACTAAGTAAGACTAGTTCTCCTGAGCTTTTATTGAAGGGATTATCTGAGAATGAGAAGACGATCACACACGTTAATGAACTCCTGAAGGAGAGTGTTAAAGATCGAAAGTCGATAAGTCCTGCTGCCGAATGGCTACTGGATAATTATTATCTGATTGAGGAAGAAATAGTAATTGGTAAACGATATCTCCCCAAAGGATATAGCAAAGGTCTGCCAAAATTGAAAAGCGGTTTTCCCCGTGTCTATTCCATCGCCATTGAAATAATTTCGCACAGCGATGGTCATATAGACATCCATAGTTTAAGTCATTTTATTGCCTCTTATCAGAAAGCAAGTAACCTTACCCTGGGCGAATTATGGGCTATCCCTATTATGCTTCGGCTTGCGTTGCTCGAAAACCTGAGTCGTATAGCGACCCGGATTGCCGTAGATAGAAAGGATTCTGCTTTGGCTAATAAATGGGCCCGTCTTATCGTTGAAACCGCTGAAAATACGCCCCAGGATTTAGTGTTGATTATTGCTGATATGGCTCGTTCAACGCCTCCTATGGTAAGTGCATTTGTAGCAGAATTTGTTCGGAAACTACAATGGAAAGGTCCGGAGCTAACCTTGCCATTAAATTGGGTCGAGCAACACCTTAGCGGAACAGGCGATACAATTGTTTCGATGGTTGCTGTTGAAAATCAAAAACAAGCAGCCAACCAAGTCTCTGTAAGCAACAGCATTAACAGTTTACGATTTCTGGCAAAAATGGATTGGCGTGAGTTTGTTGAAACCATGAGTGTTGTTGAACAAACGCTACGCCACGACATTGATGGCGTTTATGCTAACATGGACTTTTATACACGCGATGACTATCGACACAAAGTAGAATCCATTGCAAAGAACAGCGGATTGAATGAAAACGATATTGCCAGGATTGTAATAGAGTTTGCCCGGCACAGTTATGCTGAAAACAAGCTTTTTACAAGGCAACCTGATTGGTGATTCATAAAGGCTAAACCGTCAATCGTTACATCATTGGTAGTTACTATTTCGAGCCCCAACTCGTAGAAGCTGATTTCAATGTTATTTCCGGGCCTTAACCCTTCATCCATATATAAGAATAGTTCTTTGGTATCAGAATTAAAAAACCACTCACCTGATTGGTCCAGCGTAGCTAAGTGCTTTTGAATGAAATATCCAAATCCGTTTTCAAGTGGATAATAAGGTGGTTGTGAATATGTGAAGGTGTTATTTCTAAAAGAGTTCACGGGTAGTTTATCAATCGTCCATCGACTACTTCTTACTACTACTTCAGATTGATTCCAGAAATAGTCTGTAGCGGATATGGTTTTGTCGGTAAACGATTGTCGATTTGCAGCAACGTTGGAAATGGCAAAATACCCCTGATTCGGATATCTGCCTAACGGCTGAGGATTCCCTCCAATAAATACATTAGCCGGTTCTTTACTACATTCCTTACAAAAGCTTTTCCAGATATTATTTTTGAAGAGCTCCCAGTTGACAATTTTAATAGAGCCTTTAATAATTGGTTTTTTTCCCAGGCCATAAGCTCCCACATAGATACTTGATTCGGTAACACTCAACGTTCCAATAAACACGCTTCCTCTTTCAAAAAATATGGAGTCACCTGATTTGATTAAATCCTGCATTGTCAGGTTTGCTAGACTTTGCCACGGTGTTGTCTTACTTGTGCCCGTGTTTCTATCATTTCCTTTATCGGATAGATAATAATTAGTAGCTCGTATTGTGCTAATGTTAAACAGGACTAATAGAGCTGCGATTATTAGTTTCATCAACTTCCGGTATTAAGCCTTCGGATTTTGTAAGATACTTTCTGAGGATTTGATCTTTGTAAAGGGAGTTAGCAACGAATGGATCATAGAATTGAAAGTGAGCAACAGGAAATAGGAGTTAGTAACCAGGTATCTTTTCCATAGTCGCTTCGGTTCGAGATACAGACGATACATCCACTCAAGTGAAAGATTACGCATCCAAACTGGCAGTCGTTTTTCCACGCCTGCATATACATTAAATGCCTGGCCCACGCCTAAAAGACAGGCACCAATTTTATTTTTGTTTGCGGCCATCCATTTTTCTTGCTTAGGACACCCCAGTGCAACAAATACAAGATTAGGTGAAGTATCATTTATTTTACTTAGTGCAGCACGGTCCTCTGCTTCGGTGAGATTTTTAAAGGGTGGAGAATAGGAACCGCTTATCTTCAGTGAAGGAAACTCAAGATTTGCTTTTTCAGTAATCTTTCTCAAAAGATCTGGTGTTGAACCATAAAAGAAAACTGATTTACCAGTTAACTCTGCTTGTTTGAGAAGATCAGGCAGGATATCCATGCCACATACCCTGTCTTGTTTGATTTTGGAAAAATATTTCAAGAATAGAGAAATTGGCTTTCCGTCAGGAGCAACAATATTTGCATTGTTTATTACACATTGAAAATCCGGATCCTTATGTCCCTCTACCACCATATGCACATTTGCAAAGCATACATAAGATGGAATCTTATGGTTGACAAGAAAAAATATTTCGTTAATAAATTCCTGATACGATCCCGTAGAGATTGATGAGTTTAGAACATTTTTCCTATTCATCTCTTATAGATATTAGTATGCATTCTTTTCACCCTTCACCATATTCCATACTGTGAGAAAAATAATCTTCATATCAAGTGAAAGGCTCCAGTTCTCGATGTATTGAACATCGTATTTCACCCGTTTTTCCATAAGACCTGCATCTCTCGTTTCTCCACGACAGCCATTTACTTGTGCATAACCTGTTATGCCGGGTGTTACAAAGTGACGTACTCTATAATTATTAATGGTTTTAGAATACTCTTCTAACTGGCTAATCATATTTGGCCTTGGTCCTACTACCGACATATTGCCGAGTAGCACATTGAAGAATTGTGGCAGTTCATCCATGTTTGTTTTACGCAGGAATCGGCCCACCTTAGTGATTCGGGAATCATTCTTTGAAGCTTGTAATTCAGTATTGTTATTCACCAACATGGTGCGTAGCTTATAGCAATCAAATAGTTTGTTCTTTTTTCCAGGACGAAGTTGTTTGAAGAAAATGGGTCCTGAAGAATCAAGGCGAATGGCTATCGCAATGATTGGAAGAATGATTGGAAACAAGAGGAGGATTACAGTTAAAGAAAAGAGTATGTCAAAAGCTCTTTTGAGATTGGCATTAAGTGAAATACCTAATGGTTCCTTCCTCGTTGTAAGTACGGGCACTGAGTTAATAAGAAAAATGTTGCCACTTTCGTGTTGCAGCTCACTGAAATCTGGTGCTACTCTAAAATATATAAACTGTTCATCCGCAAATTGAGAAAGATCATGAAGTAGTGTAATATGTGATGGGGGAAGCGCAAAGTAGATTTCACCAATACCTTGGGATATACAATAGCTTTTAATGGCTTTTGCGCTTAATGGTCCAACAACCTTATCTTGAACTTCTTGTGTTTGGTTAGTAATATCATCGAAAAAGCCAGCGAAGTGATATCCAGCTGTCTCATTCCCTGTAAAGTGTTTAAAGAGCGCAACTCCAGCACCTCCAGCGCCAATGATGACGACTTTACGTTTGTCAAATCCTGTAAACTGGTAATACTTGGCTATTAGCTTGTAAAATATTCGAGATCCGACAATCAAGAAAATGGCAAATCCATATATATAAGCAAGAAATTCAAAACTTACGAGATAGAGTCCAGAAGCCTTCATTAAAACTTCAATGATTATCAAATGCAATAAAAAAGTGCCGAATAGATTGGTGATAGTTTGTGTTACCTCAGTATCCAAACGATATATTTTGTTGAAAAATCCAGCAATAATCCAGATCAGTCCAAAGGTTAGAAAGAATGAAGTGAATTGCTGATTTGAGAGTGTATGCACTACTCCCAATTTCTCACTCATAAGAAATGCGAGATAAATAAAGAAAAAATCGATGATGAAAATCATCACTTTAATAAATCTCGAGTAATACTGGCCTTTCATGATGTTGGATAATTAAGAATATCTCAATACAAATTTCCTTCATTGAGAATTCTAAATGCGTGATCACAATCATCGTCTTGAAAAACTATGCTCATTTAAGAATGGAAGCTATTCATCTACTCTTGCCTATTATTTATAAATGAAAATTATGAGCAAAGGTAAAGTAGCATTGATATCAGGAATTACGGGACAGGATGGTTCGTACCTGGCTGAGCTATTATTAGAGAAGGGATACATTGTGCACGGTATCAAGCGAAGAAGTTCATCGCTGAACACCGATCGCATTGATCATTTGTATCAGGATCCACATGAAGGGAACGGCCACTTAAGACTTCATTATGGAGATCTGACAGATGCCACTGCTCTGATACGGGTTATTCAGGAAGTGCAACCGGATGAGATTTATAACCTGGGTGCCATGTCGCATGTTAAAGTAAGTTTTGATATTCCTGAATATGCAGCAAATACAGATGGAATTGGAACACTCCGTATTCTGGAAGCCGTTCGTTTGCTTAATTTGGTTAAGAAAACAAAAATATACCAGGCATCATCATCCGAACTGTATGGTCTTGTTCAAGAGATACCACAACGTGAGACTACACCCTTTTATCCCCGGTCACCTTATGCGGTGGCAAAACTCTATGGCTACTGGATTACGGTTAATTATAGAGAAGCTTATAACATGTATGCCTGTAATGGGATTTTATTTAATCATGAATCGCCACGCAGAGGTGAGACGTTCGTTACCCGAAAAATAACTCGTGCTGTTGCTCGTATTGCATTGGGCATGCAGGATAAAGTTTATCTGGGCAATCTAAATTCTCAGCGCGATTGGGGCCACGCCAAAGACTATGTAGAGGCTATGTGGTTGATGTTGCAGCAGGAGAAACCTGAAGACTTTGTGATTGCTACAGGCATCACTACTACTGTTCGGGATTTTACACGTATGGCTTTTGAGGAAGTAGGAGTTAGCCTTGTATTTGAAGGCGAAGGAGTACATGAGGTAGCCAAAGTGGCTGAATGTTCCAATCCAGACTATTTAATGGAAATAGGAAAAGTGGTAGTAGCAGTTGATCCTGAATATTTCAGGCCCACCGAAGTAGAGCTCTTGATTGGCGATGCCACAAAAGCACATAACAAACTAGGTTGGAAGGCGCTGCATACCATACAAGATATCGTACGTGATATGATGGAATCTGATCTTAAGCTGTTTCAACGCGATAGGTTGTTACAATCAAATGGGATGGAGGTTTTAATGAATGATGAATAATGGAAAAATCTGCAAAAATATTTATCGCTGGGCACTTAGGTATGGTTGGCTCAGCCATTCATAGACGTCTTGAACTTGAAGGATATTACAATTTCGTTTCAAGAACATCTTCTCAACTCGACCTTCGCAATCAACAAGCAGTAAAAGAGTTTTTTGAAGCCGAACGGCCGGAGTATGTATTTCTTGCTGCTGCCAAGGTTGGTGGCATACATGCAAATAATACATTTCGAGCTGATTTTATCTATGACAATCTGGCCATTCAATCGAATGTAATACATCAATCATTTCGATGTGGGGTTAAGAAATTGCTTTTCCTTGGTTCTTCTTGTATTTATCCACGAGATGCAGTGCAACCAATGAAAGAAGAAGCTTTGTTAACCGGCCTTTTGGAGACCACTAATGAGCCTTATGCAATCGCCAAGATTGCCGGCATAAAGATGTGCCAGGCATATCGCCAGCAGTATGGATGCAACTTTATTAGCTTGATGCCAACGAATCTTTATGGCCCCAACGATAATTACGATCTGCTCAACTCGCATGTATTGCCTGCGTTGATCAGTAAATTTTACACAGCCAAAGAACAAAATCTTGCGTCTGTAGAGATCTGGGGCAGTGGCACACCAAGACGTGAGTTTCTTCATGTTGATGATCTAGCCGATGCATGTTTATTCCTTATGAATAAGTACAATAGCCGGGAGATTATCAATGTAGGTACAGGTGTTGATCTGAGCATTAAAGAACTAGCCTTACTAATCAGAAAGCATGTCGGGTATCAGGGTGATCTTCATTTCAATGCAGAACAACCCGATGGTTCGCCCAGAAAGTTATTAGATACTTCTAAAATTAATGATCTGGGATGGTCTTCGAAAATTGAATTAGAAGACGGAATAAGGATGATCTGTAACCAATTTGAGATGGTTTTAGTAAAGTAGAGGTATGCAAACAGGACAGGTGTATCCTTTGGTGAGCATAGGTATACCTGCATACAATAGAAGTAAGGGTATTGCCAGAGCCCTTAATTCTATTTGGTTACAACATTATCCCAATCTTGAAATTATTGTTTCGGATAACTGTTCGTCTGATACTACCCAAGAAGTCATTGCCGAAATCATAAATAGTCATCGAGAGCTGGAGTATTATCGACAAGAAAAAAATATCGGTATGATTCCTAATTTTGAATTTGTTCTTCGCAAAGCAACCGGTAAATATTTCATGTGGTTGGCCGATGATGATGCGTTGGAGGCGGGCGTACTTTTAAAATACGTTAATTTTTTGGAAGCGCATCCCCAATACTCCCTTGTATCTGGGCAAATAAAATATTGGCTAGACAATAATCAGGACTTAAGTGAGAAGGGATTTACGTTTGAACAAAAATCTTCCAGTCTCCGGGTAATCGGTTATTACTCTAAAGTTGTTTATGGGGGAATGATCCATGGACTAATGCGGAGGGAGCTTACTAAATCAATTAGTTTAAGGCAGACCATTGGTAATGATTATCACTTTATAGCCAATCTTGCTTATTTAGGTGAGATCAAGCATTTTGATTTCGTGGGCTATCATAAAAGTTTTGGTGGCACATCCAAAAGCTTCAGACACTATGCCAAACAAATAGGAGATTCAGCATTTGCTGGAAAATTTCCGCATTTGAAAATGGCTTGCGATGCATTTAACGAAGTAATGTATCGTTCAAAAGTTTATTCTGAAATGCCATTTCATTCTAAACTAGGCTTGGCTACATCATCTTTTTCCAGTATTCTGTTCAGGTATTATGGCGGTATATTTCCATTTGTGATTGGTGGAAAAATCAGAAGGTTTATCCAGAATACACCGCAAATCAAAAATTAAATATTTCGATCAAGGGCAAATGTCATAGTTCCTTATCTATGACGGGTATCAATACATCACTATGATGCACATCATTGAAATCATTTATAATAATAGTGTCCTTTACTAGCTGATCAAAAGTTGATTTAGTTGGAAGTTATAGGGCGTAAATGAGGCGAAATGAAGGCGGTGATTTTTGCGGGTGGGCACGGAACCAGAATAAGTGAAGAAAGTGGTATCAGGCCAAAGCCTATGGTTGAGATTGGGAATAAGCCAATCCTTTGGCATATCCTAAAAATCTATTCGCATTACGGCATCAATGATTTCATCATTTGCTGCGGCTATAAGTCGAACCTTATCAAAGATTATTTTTCAGATTATTTTCTGCACTGTTGTGATGTAACTTTTGATCTGCGTGGCAATACAATGCAATATCATACCAATCATGCTGAACCATGGAAAATAACACTTGTTGATACCGGTGAATTCACCATGACCGGGGGACGATTGAAGCGAGTGAGGGAATTTATTGGAGATGAAACATTTTGTTTGACTTACGGGGATGGTGTAACCGATGTCGATATCACTAAGCTCATTGCTTATCATAAAGAGCAAGGTGGAAAAGTTACCTTAACTGCCGTTCAACCTCCTGGCCGTTTCGGCACTTTCTCTTTGGCCGTGAACGATATGAAAATCAAAAACTTTAAGGAGAAAGCAATTACAGGCGATACCCCTTGGATCAATGGTGGCTATTTTGTTTGCGAGCCCTCTGTATTTGATCTGATTGAGGGTGACACTACTAGTTGGGAAAGTGAACCACTGGAAACTCTGGCAGAAGAAGGAACTCTATTTGCTTATCGGCACAATGGGTTTTGGCAATCGATGGATACGCTAAGAGATAAGAATTATCTGGAGGAAATCTGGAAGTCAGGTAACGCACCCTGGAAGCATTGGTAGAAAGAAATTGAAAATTTGTCTATGACACTAATTTATATATGAAGATTATTATTATTGGAAACATGGGCTACGTAGGCCCCGAAGTGGTTGAGCGATTGAGAGAAACTTATCCGTCTGCATTCCTTATAGGTTATGATACTGGTTACTTTGCCAGTTGCCTTGCGCAGGTCGATTATTTACCAGAAAGAAAGTTAGATCAACAATTTTTTGGTGATGTTCGAAATTTTCATGATTCCATTCTGCAAGAGGTAGATGTTGTCATTTACCTGGCAGCCATCTCAAACGACCCGATGGGAAATCGTTTTGAGGAAGTTACCATGGATGTGAATTACAAAGCGTGTATTCACGTGGCCAAACGTGCTAAAGCAGCAGGCGTAAAATCGTTTGTGTTTGCATCCAGCTGTAGTATTTATGGCGCAACAAGTGAACTTGCCAATGAGGATTCTAACGTAAATCCGCTGACTACCTATGCACGATCAAAAGTTTATGCCGAAAGAGATCTGCGGGTATTAGCTTCTGATAGTTTTTCAATAACATGTTTACGGTTTGCTACAGCATGTGGTATGAGTTCGAGGTTAAGACTCGATCTTGTGCTTAACGATTTTGTTGCATGTGCCCTTGCGTCAAAACAAATCACTTTGTTAAGCGATGGTTCACCTTGGCGGCCTCTCATTCATGTAAAAGATATGGCTCTCGCGATTGATTGGGCAGTGGGAAGATCATCTTCATTGGGTAGGTTTTTAGCCATAAACACGGGAAGTCAGTCGTTCAATTACCAGGTACGACAACTCGCTGAAGCAGTAGCGTTTCAAATTCCGGATGTTGAAGTTTTGTGGAATGAACAAGCGGCTGCAGATAAGAGATCCTATCACGTAGACTTTGAACGCTACCAACAACTAGCACCTCACCACCAACCACAATATGATTTGCTGTCAACCATAAACGGATTAAAAGAAGGATTGGAGTCGATAAACTTTACAGATGTTGATTTTAGAAATTCAACATGGATTCGATTGAATGTACTCAACAAATTACAAAGTAAAGATCTGCTTACTTCAAAGCTTCGCTGGAATTTCGAAAATCAAAACGTATTGATGACGTCATGAACTTTACTGAAACTAAATTGAAAGGAGCATTTATCATCGAAGTTGAGAAACGCGAGGATGAAAGAGGATTTTTTGGCCGAGCCTGGTGCCATAAAGAATTTATTGCGCACGGTTTAAGTGCGAGCGTGGTACAGACCAATGTATCGTATAGCAAAAACCGGGGCACACTTCGAGGCATGCATTATCAGGTGCGGCCCTACGCAGAAAGTAAGGTTGTTCTTTGTACAGCCGGCTCTATCTATGATGTTATTATCGATCTCCGGCCTGAATCGAGCACCTATAAACAATGGATTGGAGTTGAATTAACGGCTGAAAGATTTAAAATGCTATATGTGCCCGAAGGGTTTGCGCATGGCTTTATAACTCTTAGCGATCATTCTTCCGTGCATTACATGGTAACCGAATACTACACTGCAGAAGCAGAACGTGGAATTAAGTTTGATGATTCTCAAATTAATATTAACTGGCCCATCGTTCCGCTTTTCATGTCTGAAAAAGATAAGTCACATCCACCTTTTATGGCTTCTTCGTCAAAGAAAGAGGAAGCTTTTGTATTATGATTATTGTTGATAAAGCACTGGCAAAAAGACATCACATGAACAATCCTGTAAAAGTAGGATTGGTAGGCACCGGCTTTATGGGTGCCGGTGTACTTATGCAGATTGCGAACTCGGTAGAAGGTATGGAGGTAGTGGCCATTTACAATCGAAATATTAATAGAGCAGTGAAAGCTTACGAGGCAGCCGGCATTACAGATTTTGCGGTAGTTAATGACAAGGCAACACTGGAACATAGAATTGCGCGTGGTAAATATTCTATAACAGAAGATCCATTGCTTATCTGCAAAGCTGAGAATATTGAAGTGGTTGTAGAAGTTACCGGAGATGTGGAATTCAGCTCGCGGGTAGCATGGGAAGCCATTCGAAATTCAAAACATGTTGTATTGATGAATGCAGAATTAGATTCTACAGTTGGATCCATTCTTAAAGTACATGCTGATAAAGCAGGAGTGATCATCACCAATGCCGATGGCGATCAACCGGGCGTTGAAATGAACTTATTCCGATTTGTAAAAGGTATTGGCGTGAAGCCTGTATTATGTGGTAACATCAAAGGATTACAGGATCCGTATAGAAATCCGACTACGCAAGAAAGTTTTGCTCGGAAGTGGGGACAGAATCCAGCTATGGTAACCTCATTTGCAGACGGAACTAAAATTTCGTTTGAGCAAGCCATTGTAGCCAATGCTACAGGTATGTCTATTGGTAAGAGAGGAATGTTTGGTCCAACGGTGCCAGCAGGCACACCACTTAAAGACATGATTAACAACTACCCCCTCGAGGCACTGCTATCGGGTGCTGGCATCGTGGATTACGTAGTGGGCGCAGAGCCTGGCCCTGGAGTTTTTGTATTAGGAACACACGATGATCCGAGGCAACAACACTTTCTCAATTTATACAAACTTGGAGAGGGGCCTCTTTATTTATTTTATATCCCGTATCATCTGTGTCATTTTGAAGTTCCCAATAGTTGTGCGCGTGCTGAGTTGTTTCAAGATGCAACCATAGCGCCTCTGGGTGCGCCTACAGTTGAAGTGGTAGCTACAGCCAAGATCAATCTTAAGGCAGGTGATTCACTGGATGGTATTGGTTGCTATATGACTTATGGACAATGTGAAACGGCAGAGATTACCTTGGAGGAGCAATTGCTGCCAATGGGTCTGGCTAAAGATTGCGTTCTTAAAAACGATATTCCAAAGGATCAGGTAATCACGTATGCGGATGTACTCTTGCCTAAGAATAGATTTTGCGATGCGCTCCGGAGAAAACAAGATGAGTACTTCAGTAAGGAAGGTAATAATCATCCCGTAGAGAATCAGGATAAAGTGTTTTCAATTAACGAAAATTAAATCGATGACACTATGATGACAAAAGAAATATACGCTAAGATTTGGGCCTTATCTCCATCTGTTAATGATCCCGAATCCTATTCTGAGCTCACAAAATTAACCGGAGAATTAATTGCGCAGTATGAGTTGCAAGGACGCTTAAGCCATGATCCCTTTAGCCCTACCCGGGAAAGAACATTAAGTCAGCCAAAGAAAAAACTTCAAGAAGAATTAAGAGGAAGTACTTGCCTCGTAACCGGGGGTCTTGGCTGTGTAGGTTCTGCATTGGTGCACGCGTTATTAGACTATGATGTTAAGAATATAATTATAATTGATATCCGTGCGGATACCCCAACCTTGAATTATAAAAATATAATCACGCTGCACTGTGATATTCGCAATTCAAAATCAGTGAATAAGATCTTTAATAAATATAAACCTGACTTTGTTTTTCATACTGCCGCCCAGCGAGATCCGGGGCTGGCCGAATTGAATATTGTAGAGACCGTGAGTACCAACGTGAAAGGAACCTTAACAATTATCAGGGCTTGTGAAGCTGTCGGTTCCGTTAAGCAATTGGTATTCTCTTCCACAGGAAAAGCCAGCCGGTACATAACTGAAGAAATTTATGCGGGCACCAAAAAATTGGTTGAGTTTATTTTAGAAGCATATGCTTCTACCAGCAAAATAAAATATTCGATGACCCGATGCACTCATATACTGGATAATAGTTTAATGAATCAGGAGCTTGTGAATGCCAGCCATAATAATAAGTATGTAGGTATTCATAGTCCGGGAAAGTATGTTACCGCTCAAAACGCCCTGGAAGCAGCTTTGCTGATGCTCAATGCTTTGATTTTTTCTGAAAAGAGACAATGCAATTTTCTCCTGGTGCGGCATCTGGAATGGCCAGTAGAAAGTTTAGAGATAGCTCTCTATTATATTAAAGAGTCGGGAAGATCAATTCCTGTGATTTTTGTAGGCAATCCGATGGGGTATTCAGAAAAATTCTTCAGAGGTCAGTTTGATTGGTCTCAACCAAATGAACTTAATCTTCTCATGAATGTATATGAGCGAAAACATCGTAGGTTAAATGAGCAGGAAGATATTATTATTGCCCGTCCGTGTTCAACGGATAAATTTATTCTCATGAGAGCGCTCGATCGATTAGAGAATGCTCATGGAGAGAAGGAGACGAAAGATATCCTGATACAAGGATTAAAAAGTATTGTTAACGCATCCTTGAAAATGGTTGATCCAAACGATACAAAAGATATCCTTCGTTGGGGCCTGGATCCACGGTTTTTAAAAGTTGAGAATGTGCAACAGTCAGACTTTCAAATTATCGTTCCCTTACTGCAAGCATCCCTTGCCCAAAGTGTATACAAAAGTGAACTTATAGATGTAATTTATCATCACCATGCTGTTAATTGAACATTCAGTTTTAAATGAAATGGTTTTCAATGTTGAGTATTCAGTTGATGAGCGCTGCGGTTTCCTCATTGGCTATGATGAGAATGAGAATCGAAGGGTAATCACATCGCGACCTGTTACGAATGCCTACAAAGGAAGCCAGCAAAGGAATTTTGAAATTACTGCCAAGGACTATTTGTTGGCAGAGCATTTTGCTGTGAGTAAAGGGCTAAAATTGGTGGGCGTATATCATTCACATCCTAACCAGACCGCACTTCCATCTCATTATGACGAGACTGCTGCACAACCTGATTTTTCCTATGTTATCTTGTCTACAATGCATGGAAAATTTGGTGAAATGCGTTCATGGCGGTTAAACGATCAGGACAGATTTAAAGAAGAACAAATTTATTTATATCCCATTCAATATCATGGCAACAGTAATCATACCCACACCCTTGCGGAAATTCACTAACAGCACAACCCGCATTCCCATACTGGCAACAACAATTTCGGCTGCCATTCGCGAGCTAACCGATAACTTTCCGGACTTAAAGAAGCATTTGATTGATTCTGATGGAAAGATGGCAGCATTCATTAACATCTTCGTGGATAACGAAGATATCCGATATCTTGATTTGGAAAAAACAGAGCTAAAGGACGATACCGTAATTAGTATTGTTCCTGCAATTGCGGGCGGATAGAAGTCAGTTTTAATTCAGATAGGATGCACCAATTTATTCAATTTTCAAAGGAGGAATTAACCAGATACAATCGGCATATCATTATTCCGGAGTTTGGATTGGCTGCTCAGCAAAAGCTTAAAGCCGCCAGAGTCTTGGTTATTGGATCTGGTGGTTTAGGCAGTCCATTACTTCTTTATTTGGCAGCGGCAGGCGTGGGCACCCTGGGCCTTGTTGACTATGATCATGTAGAGGACAGTAATTTGCATCGTCAGGTGTTATTTGGTGTGGACGCGATAGGATTATCAAAGGTGGATGCGGCAAAAGAGAGGCTGTTAAACCTGAATCCGCATATAAACATAAATGTTTATGAAACACAGCTTACCGCTAAGAATGCACTTACACTCTTGAAGGACTATGATGTTATTGCAGATGGCACAGATAATTTTCCAACCCGGTATTTAATCAATGATGCATGCGTAATACTGGGTAAGACGAATGTATATGCATCGATTTTTCAGTTTGAAGGTCAGGTAACTGTTTTTAATTATTTAAACAGCCAGGGCGAGCGTGGTCCTAACTATCGCGATCTGTTTTCCATGCCACCGCCTCCAGGGTTGGTGCCGAGTTGTGCTGAGGGCGGAGTGTTGGGCGTACTGCCCGGAATTATTGGAAGTATGCAGGCACTCGAAGTTATCAAAGTGATTACGGGCGTTGGAGAAATTCTCAATGGCCGTCTTTTTAGTTTTGATGCACTGACATTCGAATCCAGAACATTCAATCTTAAACGGAACCCCAGTAATCCACTCAATGGTGCTAATCCTACCATCACGGAGTTAATTGACTATGAAGAATTCTGTGGGGTAAAGGTAGTAGAACAAAAAATAAAGGAAATTACTGCACGCGATCTTTATGACTGGCAAGTGCGTGGAGAAGATTTTCAACTCATAGATGTGCGCGAGCTAATCGAATATGAAGAAGTTAACATCGGGGCACAACTTGTTCCCTTATCGGGTATTCTGGATTATGCCGATTCTATTAGTCGGGAGAAGAAGGTAGTAATTCATTGCAAAATGGGTGGCCGCAGCGCCAAAGCAATCCGGCAACTGGAAGATCGCTGGGGCTTTCAAAACTTGTATAACCTAAAGGGTGGAATCGTGGCTTACATTAGTGAGGTACAGATGCCCTTAGGAAGTCGTTAAATCAATTCTCTTCAGATTGCTTCTGAGGTGTTTCCTGTCAGGGCTGATTTTATCCCATCCAGAATAGAAATCCACCAGAAATTAAAAAGAAATTTCTGTCTGTTGCGCTCTATATCTATCACACCCATTCTTTTAATCGGAGCTTTTGCTTGATTTTTGTTACTTCTAACAATTGCGTTTATTAAAATAGTTTTGACTGTGTTTGTTGAGCTTTTATTTTTATTCAATACACTAATCCTTAAGTCTTCATAGTCGATCTCCAGATTACCTTGCGACCTCTCGTCATTATAGCTAAAATCAAATGTCAGAAAATTTAATTGGCCCCCCTCAGATCGCAAATCGGCAGTTTTAAGCATGGAGTTGAATTCGTTAAATGAAATCTGTGAGACAGAACCCGTAGCCCTATAAAATGACTTTCCGTCTAGTGGAAGTTGAAAGTCTGCCTTAATCTTGCCCGTGCCCATGATTTGTCCTGTTGCATGCAGTTTTGTATACGGATTTTCATTTTTCTTGATTCGATTATTCAGCGGTGCTAACGAAGCATTTACATTATCAAATGTGACGATACCCGTTGTTATACCCGCCTCTGGAAATTCTTCGATGGAGATATGTGAGTTGGTAATTATTAATGAATCGAGTGAAATGTGCCAGGGCAATTTTAAAAAGCTTTCCATGGGTAATGGAATTGGTTTCTTGCGTAAGAAAGGCAAACGCTTATCCTTAAAGGAATATAAATCAAAGGAATGGATCTCTAGCCGTGAAGCAATAATGGATTTCTCAAAGATTTTATCAAACTGTAAACCTTTTATCACTACGTTCGGAATCGACAAGCTTATCCGGGCGGTTTGTTCGCCTGTTTTATGGGCAAACTCGTATTTGTCATAGTTAGGAATCAACAGGAGGGAATCAATCTCTACAGATTGTTTAGTGGAACTTATTAGTAATCGCGAAGCACTGCCTCCATACATACCACTGAAACGACTTACCTGAATTTTCTCGATTAATAATTCACCTGTTTTAGCAGAATAGATTGTCGATGAATCTAACTTAATCCTAAAGTCTGTTAAATATCCCTTAATATATGCGGATCCAATTTTTATAGAATCGGAGATAACATGGACCTCTGCGTTGTTGAATTGAATGTTTTTGATCTTGAATTCAGTATAAGCCGGATTCGATTCCGAACGACTTGTCGTATCCTTCGATTTCGATTTGTCAAAGTTTAGATAGCCACTATCTATGATTAGTTCATGAAGTTGAATGGATTTGTTCTGGAGTAGATGATAAATGCTTACCTGGTTGAGTGATATGGATTTGGCTTTGATTACATGACGTTTATGGTTGGTGCTATCAGTCTCAGAATTCCATTCCAAGCCAGCAACTCGAATGGATCGAGTTAACAGATTTACTGTTATAGAGGAGGCTTTTCCGTTTTGTTTACTAAGTCCATCGATAAGAGCACGTTCAAGGTAATTTGTTGCTAAAACGCCTGCTACCAGTAGTAAAACAATTCCACCCGTCAACCAGATTAACGCAATGAATAATTTTCTTTTCCTGCCGGATTTCATAGCGGACGCGCTGAGTTGGTATTAAATATGGAAGTGTTCGACTGTGATCAATCACCTTTGATAACCCGAACCAGGATTGCAATAATCGCGATCACCAATAAGATATGAATGATGCCGCCAGCACTATAAACAAAGAATCCTAATAACCATAGAATGATAAGTATAACTGCGATAATATAAAGTAAGCTGTTCATGACATTTTTGTTTTACTAGTCAGAGTAAAAATAATGCCAATGGAAAAGGGGCTATTAAAATGGACCTATAACGATATTCAACCCAGGATGATTATAATTTACGCAATACGAAGGGGTGAAATGTCCACAAGGACATAAAATACGGTCACAAGCCAAACAAATTCCTGTGGCACGATTTTGCTGGCTGGTGGGTAAAGCATCATAAATGAATCACTTTATATTATTCTTTACTGTTTTCTGCGCAGGCTACCTGGGCTTTATGGCCATCGTGTTTATTTTTCAAAAGTTGTTTTTTCCATTTTTCACGAAGGAGGAGTTAGAAAAGAGAACAGATAATAAGCAAGCGATATCTAAGTAGAAGCGTTCAACCTTACCTCTGACAGCAGTAAAAGCATCAAAAGGTCAATAAATTGATGTAAAATATGTGAAAGGTGTAAGATTGACAATTTAGTGTGTAACGCAGAGGGGGTATAATATCCACACATTTGTGTAGGTTTTAAACCTTATAGTTACCCACTCCTATGCAAAATATATTAGTAATTGATGACGACAAGGACATGTGTCTTATGTTGTCCAGGTTTTTGAACAAAAAGAATTATGCGGTTACAATAGCCCATACTGGCGAAGAAGGTTTAAAATTTCTTCGCTCCTCAGACTATGATCTGGTGCTCTGCGACTATAAATTACCGGATGTTACCGGAGTAGAACTGCTGCAAAAAATTAAAATACTAAATGCCAGGGTAGCCGTTATCATTGTTACGGGTTATTCGGATGTAAAGACAGCGGTAGAAACATTTCGCTTTGGAGCCAGTGACTATATTGTTAAGCCCTTGTATCCAGACGAATTATTAGTGACTATAAAGGAGGCAATTGAAAAAAATCAACTTAAGTTTCATGACACTCACGAACATCCTGAAGCAGTTCCCGAATTAAAAAGGACAAATCAGCATGTTTCTTCAACATTCAACTTCCTGATTGGTAAAAGTGTACAATCGCAGGATGTTCAACATTATATCGAGTTAATAGCTCCGTCAGATTTATCAGTAATAATCAACGGTGAAACAGGTACAGGAAAAGAATTTGTAGCCCAGTCTATTCATAAATTCAGCAAGCGCGCCAATTTTCCCTTTATGGCAATTGATTGCGGGGCTTTACCCAAAGAACTGGCCGGCAGTGAATTATTCGGCCATGTGAAGGGATCTTTCACCGGTGCCATTACAGATAAACAAGGAAGTTTTGAAATAGCGGATGGCGGTACCATTTTTTTAGATGAGATTGGAAACCTGTCTTACGAAAATCAGGTAAAGCTATTGCGTGTAATTCAGGAACGAAAGATAAAGCGAATAGGGGCTACCCGCGATATTTCTATCGATGTACGCATAATAACAGCCACGAATGAGAATCTTACCAAGGCAGTAAAGGACGGTAAATTGCGAGAAGATCTTTATCATCGGTTAAATGAATTCAAGATTCAGTTGGCACCTTTGCGCGACCGTAAAGACGATATCACTTTCTTTGCCGAGCATTTTCTACAGAAGGCAAATCAGTCTCTCGCTAAAAGTGTTCAGGGATTCTCGAAAGAAGTAGCCACAATTTTTTCGAACTATCATTGGCATGGAAATCTCCGTGAGTTAAATAATGTGATAAAGAGATCTGTTTTATTGAGCACTGGTGATATGATTCTTGCCGATAGCTTGCCTCCTGAATTAGTGCAAACGAGCCCTGTACTAACTGATGGAGAAATGAATCAGGATAATGTAGGCTTATTAAAGTCGATTGCCTGGACAGCCGAGCGTCAGGCTATTAAGGATGTGCTGGAGAAAGTGAACTTTAACAAATCAAAAGCCTCTGAACTATTAAGCATCGATCGGAAAACCCTGTATAATAAATTGAGACTCTATAATATATTGGCATAAAAAGAAAGACATCCCGTTTCCAGGATGTCTTTGCCTCACCTAACCCCATACTACTAGTTCCCAAAATTGATTGATAAGAATATTTGTGCCACTGAATTTTTGGCATCACCTATTGCGCTTTTGGCAACATCACTATCAGCGATTTTAACAAAACCATAATTATACCGTAATCCTATTTGAACGTTGTTTAAGTTATACCCTAAACCTCCTGCTAAACCTAAGTCATATGATGAAAGATTATCTTTATCAACTTCATCAGCACCATTTGCTAAATCTCCCTTATATGAAATATTCGCATTCACCAGATAACTCGCATAACCACCGGCATGAATCTCTATGGATTCTCCAAGTTTGAAGACGGCTAAAACGGGTAAATCAATATAGTTAAGATTGTATTGAACCTCCTGGTTAAATGATCCGCTCGTGTATTGATTTTTAGAGCCTTTGGTTGAAAAGAGTAGCTCCGGCTGAATGGCAAAAGTCTTTGAAGAGAAAAGCTGACCATATACACCTAAATGAAAACCGAGACGCGCATTTTCATCTGTGACGTTGTCAATAAACAGATTGCTGATGTTGAGGCCACCCTTTATGCCGGCTCGTTTTGTTTGTGCTACACTTTGCAGATTGGCGACAAGCATAAAAGCAGCAGCTACTAAAATAATTCGAAAATGATTTTTGTAATAGTTCATAGAATTTTAATTGTTCGCTTAGAGAAGCTTAAAAATTGATCCAGTTTAATAAGGCTAAAATTTCAAGTTAGATAGCCTATTCGCACTTTTTATGTCACAGTATAACGTCATTATTCTACACCTTGTAGCAATTAAACCCCACCATGATTAAGAAATTGCATCAAACCTTAGATCTGGGGCAACAGATTTTATTAAATGAGGCCGAGTCGCTTGCGCAGATGGGAAGTTGGAAATGGACGGAATCTAATGACGAATTGGTTTGGTCAGAAGGACTTTACAACATCTTTAGAAAAAGTATGGAAGATGTGATTATGTGGGAATCATTTCTGGAAAATATAGTTGCAGAAGACGCTCCATTGGTAAATGCCTTTTTAGCTGAATTAAAACAAAACAAGCAGGGGGCCTCGATCCATTACAGAATAATCATTGACGGACAGGTGCGGTATTTATTTTTTACGGTGAAGCCTCATTCTGAATTAAAAATTGATGTATTGGGTGCCGTAGTTGATATTACCGAACACAAAGAAGCTGAGATGCGCCTGCGGCATAGCCACCTTCTTCACTTAAAGAATATTCGGGAATTGGATGAAAAAGAAAAAAGGTATCGAATCCTCTTTGAACGATCTATTGATCCCATATTTCAGGCATCTTCTACCTTGGAATTAACGGACGCCAATAATTCATTTTTGCAGTTCTTAGGATATGATACTATCAAGGAAACTCTTTCCGTTGCGTCACTATTTGCGTATCCAACAGATTTTAGACTTTTTCAGGAGGCCTTACGGGATCTAGGCTTCACCAGGCAATTTGAAGTTTCGCTTATTACTAAAACAGGTGTAATAAAAATTTGTCTTTTGAATTGTGTTTTTATTGCTGAACATGTTTCAGGGATTGGATATTATCAGGGTATTATTCACGATCTTACAGTAAGGAAACTAGCCGAGAGTGAGATGCTTATGGCTGAGCGATTGTCATTAACCGGTCGGATTGCCCGAACCATAGCGCATGAAGTTCGCAATCCATTAACTAATTTGACCTTGGCCCTTGACCAGTTACAAGAGGAGCTACCTGCTGATAATGAGTCTGCAAAATTGTATTCGGATATCATTGCCCGAAGTGCCAACCGAATCGACAAGCTTGTAACGGAATTGCTTACAAGTTCAAAGCCTAACGAATTAATCTTATCACTCACGCAGGTCGGTGTGCTCATTGAGGAAACAGTGTTGATCGCCAAAGACCGGATCGACTTAAATCATATTCAACTTCATATTGATTGCGAAGCAACATTGCCGGGGATCTTACTCGATAAAGATAAAATTAAAATTGCTTTGTTTAATATTATGATCAATGCCATCGAAGCTATGGTGCCGGGTCTGGGGGAGCTTACCATTGCTGCTTTCAGGCATGAAAACACAGTAGTGATTTCAATTTCCGATAATGGAAAAGGTATACCCGATTCTGATTTGAGTTGTTTATTCGATCCTTTTTTCACCAGAAAACCCATGGGGATGGGATTAGGGTTGACTTCCACTAAAAATATTCTGGATAGTCATAATATTCATATGGAAGTCAAAAGCGAAGTAGGGATCGGGACTACATTTATGTTGTATTTTATTTTACCTGAACAGTAGGTCTTGCAGTTTTCTACGAACTAATAGCCATATTCTCTTTTTATAGGTGGGTCAACTTGTCTACAGTTGATTTTCAGGTGGGGAACATTGTATGCAATGATGCTTACGAATAGTAATCTGTATCTGTTTAACTATGAGGTTAAGAGTGCTTCAATCTGGCACAATTATGACTCCATTATAAGTTCTAAATTTAAAAACTATGAAAAATTATGTTTTAGGTCTTATGGTTATTGTGGTAGGATCTCTTGTGAGTTGCGACACCAGGGAGAAGGCAGTATTACAAAAAAAAGTTGATTCGTTAAGTGTGCAACTGGCAACAAGCAGAGAAGTAGAGAAAAGCATGGATGAAGTGGGTATTCTTCTTGACTCGATTGATGCAAGCCGAAAATCATTGAAGGTAGATATGGTTGAAGGCGGTTCTTATGCGAATTACGTAACGCGGCTACAACGGTTAAATATCTATATCAAAGAAACCGAAACAAAATTGGCTAACTTAGAAAAGTCAACCCAAAATAGCTCGAAAACTTCAGCTTCGGCAGTAAGACGATTAAAGGCTGATTTGGAGAAGCAATCTCAGGAAATCATTGATTTGGAATTACAGATTGCAACTGCACGCAATGAAAATACCGAACTGTGGGCAAAGGTCAATCAGAAGGATTCTGTTTTATCGATGCGGGATCAGGTAATAAAAGTAAATGAGAGTGATATCGTTTCTCTGGAAAAACTGATTAACGATACGCAAACAGAGAATAAATTAGCAGTAGCTAATCTTTACTTTGATCAGGCAAAAGCATTAGAATTGGCAGCTGACCGTACACATTTTGCGGCACGTAAGAAGAAAGACACCAGACGGGAAGCGCTTGAACTTTATAAGCTTTCACAATCATTGGGTAATATGGAAGCCCAGGCAAGAATTGATGACCTGGAGAAGAAGTTAGGCTAGTACGTCACTGGGAATACTGCTGATCAGTGTATAGATAAATCCCGCAGTAGAATTTAACAACTAAATGGTGAAGGAGTCTCTGATTAGGAGACTCCTTTTTTAATGTTTAAAAATACTATCTCAAAATTTAAGATAGTATCCCAACGTGTCAGGCGATGTGTTATATCCTACTCGTTAACCGCAAGCCGTTCCAGCTCTCGTTCGAAATACACTAACTCCTTTCGTTTTGGATACTCCATTAATTTGCAGTAGTATAGATTGTTGATGTAGTTACCAACAATTAGTTTTAAAGTAGGTCGTATTCGCTCATACACAACCTCACCCTGCTTAAATTTTTTGTCCATAGTTCAAATTGGATTTAAGTTTTTTTAAGACACATCTGATTAGGTTAATCCTCATAGCCACTCTTGATAATGGTGGAGATCATTTTGAACCGAACGGTGGCTCGTATTGTGTTGCGGGAATGAGCCGGTATAATGATGGATTGTCCAGTTTCCAAAAGATTATTCTTACCATCAATTTCTATTTCAGCTTTTCCATCAATAACTTGAATGAAAGTATCGAAGGGTGAGATTTTTTCGGATAACATTTCTCCCGAATCAATCGACACTACGCTTACGTTCCCGGTAGTTTTTTTAATAATTGTTTTGATGACGACTGAATTGGGAACGTATTCAATAATTTCAACAATAATGAACGACTTGGATTTTTCTATGTCGAGGATTTCCATGTAGCTATGTGTTCTTGTCTTGAAACGGGAATACAAGTTGGGGGCAATCCCTTGATATAGTATTACACACACGTCAGACAATCTTATATAGATCACAGGTGCTAAAAACTAAAACCTGACACGGTTTAGGTGTCAGGTCTTTTTAAGATTGATCTTCAGGATTCGGAAATGATCTTGTTTAGGGCATCATTACTTTTGCGAAGGCGCGTTTGGAGTTCATCCATCACCTTAACAGGGTCCTCTGCGGCTTTGGATTTGCTTGTAAACAATACAAAGCCTTCTTTGAAGTTTCTTTTTAAGTTATCCCACATTCGCATAACTCGAAGAATGTTCGTGGTCTAATCATTTATAGAATTTTTCGCCCTTGAATAACCCGAAGGATTACAGCTATTACGGCAATAACCAAAAGAATGTGAATAAGACCTCCTGAATTGTATCCAAGGTATCCAACAGCCCAGATAATAATCAGAATAACAGCGATAATGTAAAGTAGATTTCCCATTTTTTTTATTTTTTATTTAATCCCGTGAAAAGCAAAACCGAGGGTGGAAATACCACTTGATAGATCAAGAAATACACCTACCTTTTTATTGATATGATACTCTGCGCCAACATGAATATTGAGAAAAAGGGAGCTGCCATCATGATAATAGTTTTTATCACCATCATAACCGGCCTCCCAATTTGCATTAACGATAGCTATCCCTAATGAGCCCGCCAGGTAGAAATCCCAGTCGGAATGGGCTTCCAGAAGATCATCGAAGTAATAGGTTCCTTTTACACCAATAGGAATTACTGTTTCCCGATAACGATAATTCTGGGGCGGATTGTTTCCTCGGTCCCAATAAAAGTCATTGGAATAAGTGTAAATACTCAGAAAGGGTGCCAATGTGAAATTCTTGGCTACATCAAATTCATAGTCGAGATAAAGAACGGGCCTGGTGCGGTTTACATATTTATAGTAGCCGGCATAACCAGCTACACCCAAGCCCAGATTCAACGTTCTTCCATAAGTCTCTTGCGCATAGGTTCCGAAGGGGAAGATGCAGGCAAATACTATAGTTAGGGTAATTAGTTTTTTCATAGTTAATATTAAAGAGTAATGCTTAAAGTAGTAGTATCAATAAAAGGATGATAATTATTACTGCACCTACCGACAGATAAACACCACCATTCGCCTGGGCGAGTTCCTTTTTAATGGTTTTAACTTCCTTGCGTAATTTTCTTTTTTCAGTGCCACTTAACGGTGCCTTGTCCATGGTGTTGATTTCATTTAACCGGTTAAGCAATACTTGAGCTTCAGCGGATGGAGTGGCAGGTGCTGTGGCAGGAGTAGTAGCTGCTGAAAGAGGTAAGGAAATTGTGGCTGCTAACAACAAGGTCAGTGCCCAAACAGATAATTTTTTCATAGGGGTCAATTATTTAGAGATGAAGGTATTTTCACCAATATAAAGGTCACTATGATTCAGACGCTTTGTGTTACACTCTTTTCGGGGAGACTTACACAAATCACAGATTTTTTAAAGAGCCCTTCGCTTTTGCCTTACTTGCTTAAAAAAAGAGGGTGATAAACCGGTGACCTTCTTGAATTGATTGGATAAGTGGGCTACGCTACTGTAATGAAGCTTATAGGAAATTTCAGTAAGATTTAGTTCGTCATATAACAACAATTCCTTTACGCGCTCAATTTTATGAATGATGATGAACTGCTGTATAGTTATACCATTCACTTCTGAGAAGAGATTGGACAGGTAGGTATAATCATAATTTAATTTTTTACTGATGTACTCTGAATAATTTACTTTGGGTAAATCATCTGTATAATGAATCATTTCAGTGATTACATTTTTTATTTTCTCAATCAGAATACTTTTTTTGTCATCTAACAATTCAAGCCCAGAGTGTAATAGATTTTCCTTTAACTGCAATCGTTGTACTTCTGAGATTGGATTTTGCATTTCAACTGTTCCCAGGTCAACCGTTACAAAGGGTAGCCTTAGCTTTGCAAGCTCTTCTTTTACAATCATCTTGCATCGAAGACTAACCATGTATTTGATATATAATTTCATACCGGTGTCAATCTGTGAACCATGTAAAATTACCTTAAAGTTTTATAATACAAGAAGCAAGCAGTTTATGACCTTTGAGATGAATTACTCCAGCTAAGCCAATTTAGCCTTCGAGTTTAGGATATGACGGATAGGTTACTCAAGGATAATAAGTACGAAGAAGGCTCCATCATCCTGGCTAAAGCCAATCCTGAGACCAGACTTTTAATAATAAAATACCTTCAGCGCATATATTATTGTGTTGAGGTTGACCATCCTGAGGAGAAGCAACTAGCCTACTTTGAAAGAGAACTGGTTTCTCCATACTTGTTATCGCAATCACTTCAGTTTATTCCCACCAACAGCATGTTTCTCGTTGAGGAAAACTTTAAAGTACTGAACCTCTAAGATTCAACACTCCGTAATCGTAATAAAACGAAGCGGCAGAACCCAATTCAATGGTTGCAGTGGGCCATTTTTAAATAATTGGGCGAGCCGAACTTATCTTCTAATTGCCCGGTTTTGATTGCAGATGTCAGGGTAGACCCTTTAAAATTGCCAAAAAAACCTTCTGGCAACCGTATAAGCGCTTTCTGACAAAAACTCGTCAAAAATGCGTACCTTTGACAATCAATTTTTGGAATCCAGCTGCAGGCTATCATCTTCAGGAAGATCATTACCTACCTCTTGATTTTTCAATTGAAAAGGGCTTAATAGCCCCAAAACGACCATTATATCCGTATTGAGTCTGATTTGTTCAACTTTTAATTATCATATGTCATCAACTCTTGTTCAAAAAAACTTAACCTTCGGCACCGGCCATCGCGATTTCACAAGTACTCTTAATAAGCGGGTAAGCGAATATTTCAAGACGAATGGAGTTAGTCGTCACGCAGATTCTGAAATGGTGATAAAAACCATCTTTATGTTCGCCATGTATTTTGTGCCCTATGGATTGATTGTCGGGGGTGTAGTAACTGGCACTTTGGGTATGATATTACTAGTCCTAATAATGAGCCTTGGGCTGGCCGGAATCGGTTTATCGGTAATGCACGATGCTAATCACGGAGCATATTCAAAAAAGAAATGGCTTAATACCCTTTTTGGCTATTCGTTAAATCTGGTTGGCGCCAACGCGTTTAATTGGAAAATTCAACATAATGTTCTTCATCATTCCTATACGAATGTGCATGAAGAAGATGAAGATATTAGCCCCCGCGGCATTTTACGAATGACGCCTCATTCCGATTGGAAGTGGTTTCATCGGTATCAATTTATCTATGCGTGGTTTCTGTATGGCCTGATGACCATCGTTTGGATGGTTTTTAAAGATTTTGTGCGGATTGTAAAATATCATAGAAATGGCCTGGCCGAAAAAAACAACGCCAATATTGTTCAGGAATGGTTAATTCTGATAGTCACTAAGGTGGTCTATTTCTCTTACATCTTTCTGATTCCGGTATTGTTTACACCCCTTGCCTGGTGGCAGATTTTAATAGGTATTCTTACTATGCACTACATCGCTGGGTTCTTGTTGGCCATCATCTTTCAACCGGCTCACGTAATCGAAGGTACTGAGTTTCCATTGCCTGATGAAAACGATAAGCTTGAAAACAACTGGGCGGTACATCAATTACTTACAACCACAAATTTCGGTAACAAAAGCCGTTGGTTTTCGTGGTATGTAGGGGGTCTCAACTTTCAAATTGAACATCATTTATTCCCTAACATCTGCCATGTGCACTATCGAAAAATTTCAGGTATTGTTAAGGAAACCGCCAATGAGTTTGGTCTTCCTTACAAAAGTGCCCGCACCTTTTTGGATGCGCTGGCAGGCCATGCCCGACTCTTGAAACAATTGGGAATGAGACCGGCATAAACCCAAATCGAATTTTCTTTTTTTAGTTTTATCTATCACACTATTATTTAATTTAATTCATGAGGCAGTTAAAAATCAGTAAGCAGATTACTAACCGGGAGAGTCAATCTCTTGACAAATATTTAGTTGAAATTGGAAAGGTGGATTTGATCAGTGCAGAAATGGAAGTGGATCTGGCGAAGCGAATCAGAGCCGGTGACCAGGCAGCACTTGAAAAACTTACGAAAGCCAACCTCCGGTTTGTTGTTTCAGTTGCCAAGCAGTACCAGAATAATGGACTTACCCTGGGTGACTTGATCAACGAAGGAAACGTGGGCTTGATAAAGGCTGCAATGCGTTTTGATGAAACCCGTGGATTTAAGTTCATTTCTTATGCGGTATGGTGGATTCGCCAATCGATTTTACAGGCACTTGCAGAACAATCAAGAGTGGTACGGTTGCCATTAAACCGGGTTGGCTCACTCAATAAGATTTCGAGAGCATTTTCAGAGCTCGAACAGAAATTTCAACGCGAGCCCTCACCGGCCGAAGTAGCTGAGATTATGGAGGTGACGATCGAAGAAGTGGAAAGTACTATGAGTGTGGGGGGCAGACAAATTTCAGTTGATGCACCTTTTGTTCAAGGTGAAGAAAACAGATTGCTGGATGTGTTGGAAAGCAACAGTGAAGAAACACCGGATTCAGCCTTGATGATGGACTCACTGAAACTGGAAGTTTCCAGAGCCTTGTCAACACTTTCGCAACGGGAGTCTGAAGTAATTTGTGATTATTATGGATTAAATGGCACCCATCCGATGACGCTTGAAGAAATCGGAGACAAATTCAAATTAACTCGTGAACGGGTGCGGCAGATTAAAGAAAAGGCAACCCGCAGATTGAGACATGCTTCAAGAAGCAAATATTTGAAATCCTATTTAGGTTAAGAGTCTATATTTTTTAAACATACCCCTTAAAATGAACGCTAGATTCTTCAGTTCAAATGGCACAGATACTTATGTATCGCTTTGGAATAAATACAGACCCGCTATCCTTCAACTGATGGTGGCTGCCGAAGTAGGTCCACAGCAGTATAAATTCTTTGGTCATGAATTCAAATCGCTGAACCCAAAAGAAAAGGGGGGATATTCATTTACCCTACAAGCGCATCAGGGTAAAGCAGTGAATAATATTAAGAAGTCAATTGTAGCGCAGGATCTTTTATACGTACTCGCCACGTCAAAGAAGGCCTCTGAGCTGATGGGTGAAAGCACCTATGAGTTTGTATTGGATAAACAATTTAATCTTAGCATTTCCAAGGTCAATTCATCGTTGAATTGACCTTGTTCTAAGACTATTTGATCACTTTTACGCGCACCGCGTTGAGACCTTTAAAACCTCTTTCGGTTTCGAAGCTTACCATGTCGTTTTCTTTTATAGGGGTGGAGAGACCGTTGCTATGCACAAAAATGCTCTCGCCCGATTCTGAATCCTTGATAAAACCGAACCCCTTGGAGTTATTGAAGAAGGCTACTTTACCTTTTCTTGGTCCTGCGCTTCCTTGATTAGCGGATCCAAAATTAGAGGAGCCGATGACAATATCCTCAGTTTTTATAGTTGATTTCTTTCTGGTGGGATCGGGTGGAGTGGAAGAAATGTTCCCGTTTTCGTCTACGTAAGCCAGCATATCTTCAAAAGACTGGCCTTCTTTGGCGTTTGCCTTACGGTCTTCTTTGCGTTGCTCTTTTTCCTTTCTCTTCTGAAGCCTCTTTTTTTCTAATTCCTTTTTGTTAAATGTTTCCTGGGGTCTGGCCATGTGTTGTGTTTATCCTTTTTTATTTTTTTACCCTCTTTGTTAGGAAGTGAAATAGCGTGCTATTTTTCTCGAAGCATTAAGGTCAGGCAAGGTAAGGAATTATTTTTAAAGAAAATGAAGGTAAAGGTAGATCCCTTGTTAGCATATGAAAGAACAAATGGATTAGACTAAATTTGATCTTGAGACGGGTGATTTTACCTTGAATTATGACTCAAAAGAAGGTTTCTATTGTAGGAATTCCATACGATGAAGCTTCCTCCTTTTTGCGCGGGCCGGCTCAGGCTCCGGCCAAAATCAGGGAAGCTTTTCGATCCGATTCAGCAAATTGCTTTACGGAATCTGGTACGGACCTTAAAGATCATCCTGTCATAGCGGATTTAGGAGATCTAACGATAGTCACTGAGGCACCCATCTCTATAGAAAAATCATTCGATAAAATCTTATCCCAATATCCAAAAGTGCTTACGTTGGGTGGCGATCATTCAATTACCTATCCGGTGGTAAAAGCCGTGGTCAAAAAATATCCCAAGCTATCGATCCTACATCTGGATGCGCATGCTGATCTATACGACTCCTATGAAGGGAACAAATATTCACATGCCTGTCCGTTTGCACGGATCATGGAAGAGGGCTTGGTAAACCGATTAGTACAAGCAGGTATTCGAACCCTTAATACCCATCAACGCGAGCAGGCTTCGCGCTTCGGTGTTGAGATTATTGAAATGAAGGATTGGAAAAATTCTATCGAATTCGACTTTGAGGGACCTGTTTATTTATCGTTGGATATGGACGCAATTGATCCGGCATTTGCGCCCGGAGTTTCACATCACGAGCCGGGTGGTTTTACCAGTCGTGAAGTGATTACAATTATTCAAAAACTAAAGGGCAATCTTGTCGGTGCTGATCTGGTGGAATTTAATCCCACGCGCGATCCATCCGGTATTACGGCTATGCTGGCTGCTAAACTTTTTAAAGAATTACTTGATCGACTCTTACGTTGAATTTTTTAATGAAACTATATTCCATCATGAAAGTCTTTCCGGTTGCGGGCCTTTTTATCATAATGATTTCCTGCAATGGCCAAAAGCAGCAGTATGATTTAATTATTCGCAACGGAACCATCTACGATGGTTATGGAGGTAAACCCACTGTAGGAGATGTAGCCATACAAGCTGATACTATTGTAAGCATGGGTGAAATAAAACATGCAATCGGAAAAAAAGAGATTGATGCAACGGGCATGTCTATAGCCCCTGGCTTTATCAACATGCTTAGCTGGGCGGATGGTTCGTTGCTCAAAGACGGCCGTTCGATGAGTGATATCAAACAAGGAGTAACCATGGAAGTATTCGGTGAGGGTTGGAGCCCGGGGCCGCGAAAGATAAATAGCCCGAAAGATACCTTATGGTCTACGCTGGGGGAATATTTTCAAGTGCTGGAGAGAAAAGGTGTGTCCGCAAACTTCGCTTCTTTTGTGGGAGCTACCTCTGTGCGCAATTATGTGTTGGGTTTTGAAAACCGACCTCCAACCTCAGATGAGTTGCAACAAATGAAAACACTGGTAGAAGTAGCCATGAAAGAAGGCGCTATGGGACTTGGCTCTTCCTTGATTTATGCGCCAGCCGATTATGCATCTACCGAAGAACTGATTGAACTCAGTAAGGTGGTTTCAAAACATGGTGGCATGTACATCACCCATATGCGAAGTGAGAGTGATAAAATTTATTCTGCATTAAATGAAGTCTTTAGGATTTCGCGAGAAGCAAATGTGCCTGCAGAGATTTATCATTTAAAAATCAACAACACCTGGAACTGGAATAAAATTGATACCGTGCTCTTGAAAATAGATAGTGCCCAGCGGGCAGGTCTAAAAATTACAGCCGATATGTACACCTACAATGCCAGTGGTACTTCGCTTACCGCACGGTTGCCAACGTGGGTGCAGGAGGGTGGAGCTCCCGCCATGCGCAAACGTTTAAAAAACCCAACAACAAGAAAAAAATTGCTCCGTGATCTTGAGCTTGGTATTCCATCAAGAAACTCAGATCCCAAAGATGTCATGTTGAATGGCTTTAGAAAAGATTCGTTGAATGAATTATATCGCGGAAAGCGACTGAGTGAGGTAGCACTGCTACATGGTAAAAATGCCAATGAAACTATGTTGGATTTAATTGTGGCAGATAAATCGGGAATCGCGGCCATTTATTTTCTGATTTCTGAGGATAATGTCAAACGAATGTTGGCGCTTCCCTATGTAAGTATTTGTTCGGATGCAGGTTCTATTCCTGCTGAAGAACCCTTCACAAAGGATGCTACCCACCCGCGAGCCTATGGTAGTTTTGCGCGATTGATTGGCAACTATGTGATGAAAGAGAAAATAATGACGATGGAAGAAGCTATCCGAAGAATGACCTCGTTGCCGGCATCTAATCTTAGAGTAAAAAAACGTGGTAGTTTACAGGCAGGAAATTTTGCCGATGTTGTAGTCTTTGATCCCGTTTTATTTAAAGACCGGGCAACGTTTGACGAACCTCATCAATATGCTGAAGGCATGATTCATGTTTTCGTCAATGGAGTTCAGGTATTGAATCAGGGCACACACACAGGTGCGATGCCGGGCCGTTGTGTGCGTGGCCCGGGTTGGAATAAACCTTAAAAAATTTACACGCCTTTAACTTCTACTTTTTTACGATTTGAGCGGGTACATCCACACTAACGACCACCCGAAAGATTTGATTTCTAAAAGTTGACAAGATTGTGTACTTTAAATGCATAAATCTATTTTTATCAATACCCAATAGATCATACTGATAACTAAAAGAAAAAATTTCTACTACATGAAAAATAAAATTAGTCGCAAGGAGTTTATGGACCGCAGCGGCAAGCTCATGCTTGCAGGTATCCTGGTTCCTTTTGTCAATCAAGCGGGTGAACTTTTTCAGGCCGGAAAAAAAATTAAGGTAGCCGTAATTGGTTGTGGAAGTGTCTCAGGTATGTATCTGCCGCATCTTTCAAAATCAGAATATGTTGAACTGGTTAGTGTATGCGATATTATCCCCGAAAGGGCGCTTAAGGCAGCGAAAAAATATAATGTTGCTAATTACTTTCCGCACATCGATCAACTTCTCGCTGGCCCTACATTCGATTTGCTTGTCAATCTTACCAACATGCAGGAACACGGTCGCCTTAACAAACAGGCGCTGTTAGCCCGCAAGCATGTGTGGAGTGAAAAGCCCATGGCGAATACCTATGCGGAGGGGAAAGAACTTTTTGAGTTATCTAAAAAACAAGGTGTACGCATCTGGGGTGCTCCGGCTGTTGTTAATAGTCCACAGTTTGCATTTATGGCACAGGCCATTCAGCAGGGAAAGATTGGAAAAGTTTCGGCAGCGCATGCCCACTATGGGCATCTTGGCCCTACATGGTCTGCATTCTTTTATGAACAAGGTGGTGGAAGTTTGCCCGACCTGGGTGTTTATAACATTGCCACTCTTACCGGCTTACTGGGACCCGCGAAATCAGTAATGGCAATGACAAGCATCGTAACGCCAGAGCGTACCGTAGACGATAAAGGAAAAGTTAAAGTAGTGGCAGAGGACAATGCGATGGTGCTGATGGAACATGCGAATGGAGTTTTATCGCACGTGCAATGCGGCTTTAATTATTTCGATCCTTACGGACACGAAGGTGAAGGCCAGGATAAGCCTACTATTTCAATTTGGGGGACACATGGAAATCTGCAATTGATTGGCTACGATTGGGCACCCTTTGGGGTGGATGTAGCCACGCAGGATAATGAAAAGACAAGACGTGAAGCTACTGATACCGGAACGTATGTATGGGAACAAGGTGCTTCCGTTATCAGTGAAAGTCTGGTGTTGGGTACAGAGCCTTTGATTGCAGCCGAACATGCTTTGCATGTGTTGGAAATCATTGAAGCGGCACGCGCATCGCAGGCTGGGGGTAAACGCATTAAATTAAAATCAACCTTTAAATATCCTGTTGTAAAATAATTTTAAAATCGATGTAATTATGCAGACTCGGCTGATACTTATTGTTTAAAATAGTATCGTATGAGCGCAACAGACAATTCACAGGTAAAAACTTCTTCCTTTAAGTTCAACCGCTGGGGTTATGGAGCCTTTGTAGTGGTAAGCCTTTACTTTCTATTGATTTCAAAAGATCTGGGCAGTGCTGTTGCCAACCTGGGTATTGCGTTGGTATTCGATCCTTTCGATCAATCGGTGCCGTGGAATAAGCGTCCACTTTATCAGCGAATATGGCTGATCATCCATCTTGCTATTTTATTTGGTCTCTGTGGGTGGATGTTAGCCAAGTAATACATGATTCTAAGAGATTTGATCTGATCGTTTTACTCATTCGATTAAGATCTGAATCCATCCATTTTCTTAGTACCCTCGTGTCTTAGTGGCAATAGTATTATTTGATTTGGGATTATCTTTTCTACCTTCATAGAAAATTAGTCCCCATGAAACGTCTTTCCCTCATTCTACTCACGCTCATTGTTTTAAATTCCTGCCAAAAGCAAAAGTACCAGATCATCATTCGAGGTGGCACAGTCTATGATGGGTCCGGCAGTCCCGGTGTTGTAGCAGACGTAGGTATCAATGCGGATACCATTGCTATTATTGGCGATCTGTCAAAAGCTGTTGCTGGATCGGAAATCAATGCATCTAACTTAGCAGTGGCTCCGGGATTTATCAACATGTTGAGTTGGGCTACAGAATCTCTGATTCTTGATGGAAAATCCCAAGCCGACATCCGGCAAGGTGTAACGCTGGAAGTGTTTGGTGAAGGCACGAGTATGGGCCCACTGAATGATCAGATGAAAGCAGACATCCGGGCGGAAATGAAACGCAATCCGGATTGGACATATGATGTTGACTGGACTACGTTAGACGAATATTTGCAATCGCTGGAACGTAGAGGTGTGGCGCCTAATGTAGCTTCGTTTATTGGGGCTACCAGTGTGCGCATTCATGAATTGGGGTATGCCAACCGATTGCCCACTATGGAAGAACTGGATCGAATGAAAGGGTTGGTGAAGACCGCGATGGAAGAAGGGGCGTTGGGTGTGGGCTCTTCGTTGATTTATGCACCTGCCAATTATTCTTCTACCGAAGAGTTGATTGAGTTGTGTAAAGTAGCGGGTGAGTTTGGAGGCATGTATATTACTCACATGCGTAGTGAAGGCAATAATATTTTTGGTGCTGTAGACGAAACCATTCGCATCGCGCGCGAAGGAAACTTGCCCGCAGAAATTTATCATCTCAAAATGGCGGGTAATGAAAACTGGTGGAAACTGGATTCGGTGCTGGCCAAAATTGATGCGGCCCACGCTGCCGGATTAAAAATAACAGCGGATATGTATACCTATCCTGCTGGTGCAACGGGACTGGATGCTTCTATGCCACCATGGGTGCAGGAAGGCGGCATCAAAGAATGGATAAAGCGATTACAAGATCCAAAAGTAAGAAAGCAGGCTCTGGAAGAAATGCGTAAACCTTCTGATAAATGGGAGAACTTATTACTTATGGCCGGCAGCCCCGACCGGGTTTTGTTGTTAGGCTTTGCAAATGATTCGTTAAAACGTTTTACCGGCAAGACCTTAGCCGAAGTTTCAAAAATATATGGTAAGAGTCCGGAGGAAACTGCGATGGACTTGGTAATTTCTGATAGCACGCGGGTAGGCACCGCTTATTTTATGATGAGTGAAGAAAATATCAAGCGACAAATTGCTTTGCCTTATTTAAGTTTTGGATCGGATGCTGAATCGCCTGCTACGGAAGGTGTTTTTTTAAAATCGAGCACACACCCCAGGGCCTATGGAAATTTTTCGCGATTGTTGGGTAAGTATGTTCGTGATGAAAAAGTTATACCGTTGGAGGAAGCTATTCGCAAACTTACCTCATTACCAGCAACCAATTTAAAAATTAAGAAGCGGGGTCAACTCGCTGCTGGATATTTTGCCGACCTTGCGATTTTTGATCCGGCTAAAATTCAGGATCATGCAACGTTTGAGAAACCACATCAATATAGTACGGGCATGGTGCATGTGTTTGTGAATGGCACCCAGGTTTTGCAAGACGGGGAACACACAGGAGCCACACCGGGTCGTGTGGTAAGAGGACCAGGATGGAAACCAAAACAATAAATTATGAGTAATATCATTGAAGTATCAAAAATATTTAAGGTCGCAGAAAGTGTAGACTATGCAACAGGCGCGGTAGTGAGTAAAACCATTGTTAAAAAACAAACCGGTAACATTACGTTGTTTGCTTTTGACATGGGCGAAGGGTTGTCGGAGCATACAGCCCCGTTTGATGCAGTGGCTCAAATTCTCGATGGTATGGCTGAAATTACGATTGGTGGAAATCGTTTCGTTTTGCAAGCGGGAGAATGTATAATCATGCCTGCTACTATACCACATGCGCTTAAGGCAATGGAACGATTTAAAATGATGCTGACGATGATAAAGAGTTAAGGAAGTTAAAACCTGACCGATTTTTCAAATGATCGACAAGAGTAACATTAACAAGGATTTAATTTTAAGAGAGAAGCTGGCCTTGCAACGCACGGTGTTGGCCAATCAAACAACCTTTCTGGCTTTCTTAAGGTCTTCTATGTATTTTCTGGTAGCGGGGCTAGGTATTAAGACTGTTCTATTAATAGAAAACGGATTGATCCTTCAAGTCGTATTATTTTTAGTTTCGGGTATACTATTAGTCTATGGTGTTTTTAATTACATCCACCACAAGAAAAAGATTAGCAACAGCGAAATTCATATTGGAAATTTTAAGAATGAATATGAAAATTAAGGGCCGGCAATACACATCAATGAGCACCTTTCACATAGGCCCAGCCCTTCTCTTGTCTTAGAGTTAGTTCAATCATGGCTGAGGGTACAACTACCCCGCTTTGAAGCAAATCCTCTTTTTTAAGATTTCTTCTTTTCATGGTATTGCCACAGGCAGCGAAAACTACTCCTTTACCACTCCACTCGGCTACCTGATTAGCCGCTTTTGATTTAGAAGCCACAAGCAAATCTAATCCTGGTCCATGACATACTACTTCAATCTGGGCATTCGGCCAGGCTGTGCGGATGTTTTTTATTTGGCCTACTACGGAAGCTTGCGAAACTGAATCGCTGTTGCTGAATTGCATTACAATTTTATGCTTTTTTAAATCGATCACTTCATTGGGTTGTTGGGCGAACAAACTACCTGAACAAATAATCACAAGGAAGAAGGTGAGGAGTTTCATAAATTGATTTATTTAGTTCATCAAGATACTAAAACTAATTGGGTACAATTTTCAGGAATACAAAATTCACAAAAATTAAACTTGAAGTTAGTGCGAAGTTAAAAAATCAAAGGCCCGCACTTCCATCCAGTTTTCAGTTTTACCAAGCGAAAAACCAACGTGCCCACCCCGTGTTGGTGTTTCTAAATAAACATATTCATGTGTTTTAGCAATTTCAATCGGATAGCATGCTTCAGGCAAAAACGGATCGTTGAGTGCATTAACAATTAGGGTGGGGCTTTGAATTGATGCGATGTATGGTTTTGAAGAGGCTCGATTGTAAAAATCATCCGCATCTGTAAATCCGTGCAAGGGAGCCGTATAGCGATTGTCAAATTCCCGAAAGGATTTAATCAAGTGAAAATCTTTGGACGAAATTATATCAGGAAAAAGTTCTGCTTTAGCACGAATTTTTTTCTCCAGTTTTTTTAAGAACCGGTTGAGGTAAAATTTCTTGTTGGGTTTATCTAACTCACGCGCACTGGAACCTAAATCGCAGGGAACAGAAAACACAGTGGCCGATTTTATTGCCGGATGAATTTCTTTGCGCTCCCCCAGATATTTCAATGTCATGCTACCGCCCATGCTAAAGCCCACCAACACAATGTGAGAATATTTATTTTGTATAGCATGATCTACTACCACAGCAAGATCTTCGGTAGCCCCATGATGATAGAACTTGGGTAACCGATTCATTTCGCCACTACAGCCACGACAATTCCACGCTACTGAATCCCAGCCATGGCGATGAAAGTAAGTAGCCATACCTTTCGCATAATGACGCTCGCTATTGCCTTCCAGGCCGTGTGAAATAATTACAAGTTTATCATTTCCGGTAGCAAGCCAGTCCAGATCAAGAAAGTCACCATCGGGTAAATCAATTCGCTCACGATTATATATCCCTGGTAGTTGTCTGAGGAGGCTGGGAATAATTGTTTCTACATGGCCGTTGAAGAGATAGAAAGGTGCGCGATACGTGGAGGATGGAATAAGCGGCATGAATAGAGATGGATTAGGTGTTCAGCACATCCTTAAACGCTGGAGTTTTGTCGAAGATTGCTTTAGCAAAAGGACAGAGGGGAAGAATTTTGAGACCTTGATTTCGTGCAAACTCAACAGCTGCACTTACTAATTGTTTGCCGGCTCCTTTTCCTCTCAACACATCAGAAACTTCAGTGTGGTCAATGATGATAAGTTTATCTCCGGCTTTAGAGTAGGTCATTTCAGCCAGGCGCTCGTTGTTTTCTTTAATTACAAAAGCACCTTTCGATCCGTGATCAATCTGTGTTATACTCATGTTACTGAAATTATGATTTATACCGGGCACTTAATATAGTCATAACCACAAATAGAATTACCACCAGACCCAACGAGATTCGTAGCGAATACAAGTCGGCAAATAAACCAATCAAGGGTGGACCGAACAAAAATCCTGAGTAACCCACCGTAGTCACCATGGCAAGACCTACACCAGGCGGGAGGTCTTTTGTGTTGCCCGCTATACTATAGGCAATCGGTACGATGGATGATAAGCCGATACCGGTAACAAATAAACCTGCAATTACCGCAAAGGGATGAATGAACACGAGTGTTAACAAGAGACCGATCGTAGAAATTAAACCACAACCAATCATCAGATTTCGATCACCAAAACGAGTCCGTGCGGAATCACCGAATAACCTACCAATGGTCATAGCCAACGCAAAAGCAGACAAACCAATCGGTGCCAAAGCTTTATCCGCATGGGCAATATTTTCCATATAATTTGTGCTCCAATCGGCCATGGCACCTTCGCCAAGCATACAACAAAACGCGATTACCCCTATGCTAACCATGGCTGCATTGGGCAAGCGAAACGCAGGTCCTTCCACTATTTTGTCTATTGGTTTATCGTGAATAAGATGATATCGCGCCCACATTGCACCTACCAGACTTAATCCAATAACTATGCTGAAATGTGTAAATAAGGTTGTGTTTAACTTTATAAATAATGCTCCACATCCCGCACCAGCCACCATGCCAATACTGAAAAGAGCGTGAAAAGAAGTCATAATGGGCTTTCCATGTTGTTGCTCTACCATCACAGCCTGCGCATTCATGGAAACATCCAACATACCAGCGGTTAAGCCCATACTAAAAAATATAAAAACAAGTCCGGCTAGTCCGGGCATGAGAGGAACCAGCGGAACAACTATACAGTAGACAAAAACAGAAATAATTGTGATGCGTCTGCTTCCATTGCGCATAATAAGCCACCCCGTAAAGGGCATTGCTATAAGTGCACCCACTGAAGTCGCTAACAAAACAAACCCAAGGATACCATTGTCTATGGAAAACAGTTCCTGAACCTTTGGAAATCGTGCCGCCAGGTTGGCGTGAACAAAGCCGTTGATAAAAAAGATCAGCTTGACAGCAATACGTGGCGGGGTCACGAGGAGTAAAAATTTTTCGAATTAACCTATATCGTTCCGGATTATGAAATCCAAATAAAGACTTTATTTCTATACCGATTGAAACTGGAAATTTTACCGTTTGGATTTTATCGTAAACATATTGGTTTTAAACACCGGATTTCCATTCCTGGAAATACCTTGAATAATTGCCTGGTAGACACCGGGTTGGTCGGATGAATAAAAATTCAAGGATTGATCTTGGTCAGATACTTTCAGATTCGGTAGCCAATAGAGCAAGTGCCGGGCATCCGGTATCCGATTTTCTTTTTGTTGCTGAGTTTCATAACGTGGTGAAAAGAATTCCTTATGTGCTTGCAGCGCATCATAATCCAATTGCAGTGTCTTCGGGCTGAATTGATAGCCACCCAAGTCGCCACGATAGGTTCTGAAACTTACAATCCCATCAAAAGCCAGCGAACCCAGCAGATACTTATTTGTAATTACGTCAAGATGTTGCACGTTTAGAGGATCGATAGCCATGAGTTGATGTGTGTTAAAAATGGGAACTCCATCGAGCAGCACGAGTGGTTCTCTCTCAAACACAGTGTTGTTAGAAGTATTGAGTACTTTGAAGATGAACTGATCATCATTTTTTCGTAGCCGAACACCTTTAACATATTCTCTCATTACTTCCTCCATCAGTGGAAAGCGAGTATAATCATCGAGATTATAATGTTCGGACGGCTGTCCGTAAAAGGATGAACTATCGGATGATGATCCTGTGGTTTCGGTATTCTGTTTTTTAAATGCATCATTAATCTGCATCGAAATGCTCCTTGCAGTGAGTTGCCTGGCAAGTTTGTCAGTAAGGTTAATAGAAGGAACGCCAGAAGTTAAAAATTGTGTTGAGAAAGGAGAAATTAATTCGATGCGTACCAGACTATCCGATAGAGATGTTTGAACTATAAGTTTCCGTTTTCCATAAAATTCGCTGGTTTCAAAAACAACATTTCCCTGTGCATCACTTACAGATTCATACGATTGAATTTTTTTACCGGGCGCAGATAAATACGTGATCACACCTGGTATAGGTTTTTCATTTACCCGATCCACTATCTTACCTAAGATCAGATGTCCACGATATTCCGGCAAAAAACGAATTGGATTTTTTGAATCTTCTACTATATCCTTCCAGGTAAATCGGCTCCAGCCATGGGTGAGCATAAGATTATCAACAGCACCCGTAATGTACGCATCCTGAGTTAAGTAATATTCGGCTGATTCAATGCCCCCTTTTAATTCACTCGTTAGCCATATAAAACTTTGAATATCAATTGGATTAAATTGTTGCAAAGAATCGATTTTAAAGACGGCAACAGAAAGATTGAGTGTATCATGTTCAATTTTATCTGCTTTGATGGTAAGTTTTATTTTAGATCGGGTGTCGTATTCCGGAAGATCGGTAGTACTGCTTAATGAAATTTTATTTTCAGGACGGTTGAAAACGAGACGTTCGCACAGGGGCTTGAATTCAGAATTGAAAACTGTTAGATGCGAGATTCCTTCCCCTAAAATATCTCTGGAAATAATGACGCTGGCGGTGCCATCTCTTAAAGAATACGAACTCGCTACCTTGATGGTTTGACGCGTATGACCAATCAGGTAAATTACCGGGGATGAATTTCTGTGCCCAAGTTCCCGAATTTTTATATGCATACTGTTTTGCAAAGTATCACTTACCTGAAGCGTGTATCCATTTGACTGAATGGGAGGGAGGGTTGTTTGAACTCGTAATCCTTTTGTATCCTCAACAAATACCTGGTATTGTTCTGAGGCATCCGGTTTTAAATGAAAATTTCCCAAACCAAACTTAAGTGGCTTAAAACGCACAATGGTATCTCCTTTTGCAGATAGAATTGAGCCCGTAAAAGAAATTCCTTTCCCAGTGGCATCCACAACCCGAAAAGCAATTTTACTCTCAATTCCGTTTACTAATTGCCCTCCTTCAGGAAAAAATTGAATGTCCAGTTTAGGGTTCCCGGATTTAATTTTTTCGTCCAGCCTTCGAAATACATTTACTATGGTTATGAGTTGGTGGAAATAATGTTCAGGGCTAAAATTTTTCATCCAATGAGTATAGGCTCTTACTCTGTAGTTGCCAGAATTTAGGGCCGCGGGTAATACAACATTTCCTTGACCGACTCCATTCATAAGACTCAATTTGGTTTGAATAAGAGGTTCGTTAGTTTCATCCAGAATTTCAAGGTAAACTACCTTACTACTAGTTATGGGATGATGAATGTATCCGTCAACCAGGTAAACCTTAAACCAGGCCGTTTCTCCCGCTACATAAAATGAGCGATCAAGATGGACAAAAACTTTTTCCTGCAGTCGCTTTGAGTTATAATGGTTTGCATTTTTTACAAACTGATCCAGCCGTAATTGAGCGATACCCATTTCAGACATAAGGAGAAGACAAAACAGTATGATCCTTTGCATCACTCCCAAAAATCAGGTTTAACATTCACTCCTCCGCTGAGGCGGCAATCTATGCATGAGGCGGATCCATAATAATATCCGACAATACCAGGCCCATTAGGGTTAGGGTAACCATACGTCAAAATGAACGGACCACTAAAATCTTCTATATCATCAATAGCAATCACGAAAGTTTCACATCCTTGATAGGGTGTATCATAAAAGGCCGGAGCAATAAGTTCCTGCCACGGGATGAATATGCGACTCGAAGTAACAGATCCAATCGTAAAGTAGCCGATTACTGGTTCGGATGGATTGGAAACGGATTTGAAATTCCCGGTTACCTGCGAAGGTAGGGGACCAAACAAAGTTCCCAGATCTTCTGTTGTCTTTTTTATTTGTTGCCAGTAGTTAAAGGCATCTTGAGTGATTGAATATTGTTTTACCTGAATACTGTACTTATATCGCAAACGTTCATCATTCTGTTTAATGTAAGTAAGCGGATATTCGCTCACACGGTTTTCGCTTAAGCGCGTAGTGGACTCAATTTGCACATCACTCGATTTTCCCGTTCTCCAGCAAGTGTAGATATCATCAGTCCTGATTTCGGCATTTCGGGTTTGCTTATTATAAACATAAGTGGATTGAGCGGCCGAAGTATACTGCCAGGTTTCATCAAAGGTCCAGCGATAAAAGCCTTGAGTACTTTCTGTGTCATGCGTGCTTACATAGAGTTGAACGCCCAAATCATCAGTCAGTGACCAACTGATACTGTCGATAGCTGGACTCAAGGTTACACGTTCAAAATCAGACACATATTCTTTTGAGTTTGAAGTTATAATATGTAATCGATACGTATCCGCTGTGAAGGATTGCGCTTGTAATTTGTATACACCAGCACTTTCTTCAGTCAAAAAGAACTTTGTTCCTTGCTCATCTTCCACCCACAGGGTTGCACCCACCTCTTGCAGCGGAGCATTCGTATCGGCCAGATTTTGAGTTCTGCTGAGTTTTATTGTACTGTTGTCCAGAACATTAATAAATCCGTCAATGACAAGTGCGGCTTCAGCTTGCTCAATTTCAGGTGGAGAGTAAGGATCGATGCACCCGACAAGAAAAGTTAGCATAAATAAGATTTTCTTCATCCGCGCTAAAATTTAAAATTATAGGTGATGGTCGGGATGGGACTGCCAAAAATTGATAATTTATATCCCTTCACCACGCCATTTTCAGTGGTGAAGTACACAGAGTATGCATTGCGCCTGCCCGTGAGATTGTATACGGAAAAACTCCATGAACTATGGGCAAGTTTTTTAATTTTATGTGAGCCTTCCAGGTTAAAGGAAAAATCGGTGCGGAAATAATCCGGAATTCTGAATTGATTACGATCCGAGTAAAGAAGTCGTTCAGCTCCATCAATTGTGTATTTTGAAATCGGTAAGGTGATGGGTCTGCCCGTACTGTAAACAACATTGAGAGAAAAACTGAATCTGCGATTGAATTTATAGTTTCCAATAAAATTTACTGCATGCGGTTTATCATAGTTGCTGGGGTAATACTCACCGCGGTTAATGGTTTCTGCATCAGAGTCACCTTCTGTTTTCAACAATGACCGTGAGTAGGTATAGCTTAGCCATCCATTGAGTTTCCCACTCGATTTCCGGATCATAAATTCAGCCCCATAGGCCCTACCCGCAGCATTCAGCACATCCGTTTCTATATGATGATTTAAAATCAACTCGGCACCACCTTTATAGTCGAGAAAGTTTTCCATTACTTTAAAATAAGCCTCTACGGAGGTTTCAAAAGACTTTCGCTTTGAATTATGATAGAAGCCAGCAGAGATTTGATCTCCTATCAGTGGCTTAATGTAGGGATCACTGAGTTTCCAGATATCTGTGGGTGCGATCGCGGTAGTGTTGGAAAGCATCTGAATGTATTGACGTGTTCTGTTGTAGCTTATCTTTAAGGAAGCATTTGTTGCAAGCCGATAACGAACCGATATACGCACTTCAGGTCCGCTTGCAGTCGATAATTTTTGTCCTGCTGTATAGGAAACCGTATCAATAATTGAAGTTACATCACGTGGGCTTCCAGGTTGATAGATAAATAAATCGCGTGGGCCGTTATTCTGAAAAAACGAATACCGGAGCCCGGCATATAATGAGAGATCGGGATTAATTTCAAAGTTATCACCCAGGTAGATCGCACTTTCAATGGCTTGCTCGTTCTGTAATACGTCAGGAATTATTAATGATTCTTCTCCACCCGGGGTAAGGGTTCCGGGAGCCAGTTGATACCGGATTACGCCCGCTCCAAAATTGATCGTGTGCTTTGCATTCAGGAAATAGTTGAAATCAGCTTTTCCCTGAACTTGTTTGATAGAGTAAGATAGATCGAATGCGTTGACTGGATTATTTGAACTGGAAATGGTGTAATCGTAACCACTAAAGGTACCCGTGAAAACGGCAAAGAACCTATTGCCAAAGATATGTCTCCACTTGGCCGAGAGTGCCTGATTACTATAGCTATAAGCTGTATCACTTTGTAACTTGAAGCGGTCTTTACTTAAATAGCCAGACAGGTAGATACTGTTCTTGCTGTTTATTTCGTGACTGATATTCAAATTCAGATCATAAAAGGAAGCTTCACTGTTTTTCAGCGTGCTGGATGGTATTTGTTGGAGTAACCAATCTGAATACGTTGAGCGACCACCAATTAAAAAGGAACTTTTATCTTTTATAATAGGTCCCTCCAACGCAAACCTACCGGTAATCGGACTTATACCACCCGAACCTGCCCACTTCTTTTTATTCCCTTCCCGCGTAGTTACGTCAAGCACGGAGGAAATCCGGCCTCCATACTCTGCCGGTATTCCACTTTTATACAACTCAACATTCTTAAGAAGATCGGGGTTAAATGCAGAGAAGAAACCAAACAAGTGTGAAGGATTGTAAATGGCGGCATCATTAAATAAGATCAGGTTTTGATCGGTAGCGCCACCACGAACGTTAAAGCCAACCGTACCTTCGCCCACGGATTGTACTCCTGGTAACGTAAGGATTGCTTTTAAAACATCAACCTCACCAAGCGCAAGAGGTATTTGCTTTAACGTTTTAATATCGATTTTCTCCAATCCCATTTGCATTCCCAATACTCGTTCGTCCCGTTCCGATTCGATGATGACCTCCTTCAGGGGTAAGACATCTTCTTCCATTTCAATATTGAGTTTTCCGTCAGAATGCAAGAGTACGTTTCGCTCCAGGCTTTTCATTCCCATGCTCCTGATTTTTAACTGGTGTGTACCTTTAGGCAGTGTGATAGAGTAAAATCCATTAGGATCTGTAGCGACCCCAATCAAAGGTGATTCAATTAAAACGGAAGCGCCTATCACTGGCTCTCCGGATTTGGAATTGCGTATGTATCCGGCAATGCTGGCCGTTGGTTTATTCGTTGCTCCCCGTACCCCGATGGTTGTAAGTTTTTGAACTTTAACTTTCTCAGCTTCTTCAAACCGGGAATTATCAATTCTTCTTTTAAGACTATCCGATGCGGATCCTATTCCGGAAAAAAAATCGGAGGGTAAGTCTGTTAAAATCGGTTCTTGTAAGGTTATATAGACGTATTGATTTTCATCCTCGGCATACCGGAAGTTGGAGTCGCGAAAAACTTCATCCAGGATTTCGTTCATTGTTTTATTAGAAGCGGAAACCGTTACGCGCAGACTATCAACTACCGTGGGATTAAAAAAGAAGTGATAGTTACTTTTTTGCTCCAGATCCTCTACCAGTTTTAGGAAGGGCTGATTGTTTAGTTGAACACTGAAGAGTTGCTCCTGCTGACTAGAGGCAGGAAGAGCTATAACTGAAAGAAGTGTACACAACAGAAAGACTTTCACGAGTTTCATTTATCCGCGTTCAGTTGATCATAATAGAGTGCCATTCTACGAAGTGTATATTCTTTATTCTCCTTGAAAGAGAGCCTTTCTTCTTTAATCAGTTTTTTCAATTCGGTTTTTTGTTCTTTAAATACTGTTAATACTGCTGATTTTGTGCTTACCGGATGGTATGTTTCATCTTTGAGAATGAAGATTTTTTCCTTTGCCGGGAATTCCCTCACCATTGTTTTCCCTTCAGTGTTCTCTTTGAGAGTCTTATAATGCCAGAGATAAACCTTAACAATCCCCTTGTAGATCTGAGCATAGAATCCTTCGGTGGGTGAGGTTAGCCGAACGAACTTATGTTCATTTAATCCGAAGTAGCTTATTTTTTTAGAGTCAAGTTCAATTTCGCGGTGACTTCTCGGGTGTTCTACAATAACTTTATTTTGAAACACATCAAAGCGAAGCGAGACATGCTCATACAGTTGACCTGCATAATAGATATAACCATCCTGCCAATCATCCGTAATGAAATAGATATGTCCTTTCGCTTCTTTTCTTTCAAAAGGATCTATAAATTCTCTTCCATTGTATAAATGAGAATTTTCACCCATTGCCAGATCATATAATCTGATGGTAGATCGGAGCGCAGATTCAACAAGGATTGAATCTGGTTGCAAGGTTTGACCCTGGATAGCGCAATGTGAGAGAATGAGCAGGAGCGCACCTACATTTACCTTCGTTACTAGTACCATGCTAATGCCTTATGCTCGTTAGCTTTATCAGTTAAAGTTACCCAATGAAAAAAAAGTAATCTTACCGTTAGAAGAAATATTTGCAAAGATACAAGAAGAGAGAATAGAATGTGTTCGAAATAGAAATAGAGGCTGTCTAAAAAGTCAATCGGTCATCGCGGGCATTGACCCGCGATCCCAGACTTGTTAGGTAGAATGAGATTCCGGCTCAAAGCCTGTCTATGCCGAATCCGCCATTTGGCGGAGCGGGCAGGGCCCGAATGATATTTCATTTTAATTGACTTTTAAGACAGCTTCCACTTTTATTTCAGCATTTGAAATTTATTTAGCATAAGCAACGCTGCGCATCTCACGGATTACGGTTACTTTAATCTGTCCCGGATATTGCATATCCTTTTCAATTTTCTGCGAGATATCGAAGCTAAGTTGAGCAGCCCGTTCATCCGATGCTTTCTCTGCATCTACCATAACACGCAATTCTCTTCCCGCTTGAATGGCATAGCATTTTTCAACACCGTCAAAACTTAAGCCTACGCTCTCAAGTTCTTTTAATCGCTTGATGTATTGCTCCATTACCTCACGTCTGGCACCAGGCCGGGCACCTGAGATGGCATCGCATGCCTGCACGATAGGTGAAATGATACTGGTCATCTCAATTTCATCGTGGTGAGCTCCAATGGCATTACAAATAACCGGATGCTCTTTGTATTTCTGGGCAAGCTCCATACCTACAATGGCGTGTGGCTTCTCTAATTCCTCGGGCCATACTTTACCAATGTCGTGCAGCAATCCCGCACGCTTAGCTTGCTTAACATTTAGTCCAAGTTCTGCAGCCATGATGGCGCAAAGGTTTGCCACCTCGCGTGAGTGTTGCAAAAGATTCTGACCATACGAAGAACGATAACGCATACGCCCAACCATTTTCACCAATTCCGGGGCTAGTCCATGAATGCCCAGATCAATGATTGTGCGTTCTCCAATCTCAATGATTTCATCTTCAATGTTTTTGAATGTCTTAGCAACAATTTCTTCAATACGTGCCGGGTGTATCCGGCCATCCTGCACAAGTCTGTGCAACGAAAGACGGGCTACTTCTCTTCGTACGGGATCAAAACCAGAAATAATGATTGCTTCCGGGGTATCATCCACAATAATTTCAACTCCTGTAGCTGCTTCCAGGGCACGGATGTTACGACCCTCACGACCAATTACTTTACCCTTAATATCATCACTTTCTATATTAAAGATGGACACACAGTTCTCTACGGCATGTTCGGTGGCTGTGCGTTGTATGGTTTCTACTACAATTTTTTTGGCTTCTTTGGTAGCTGTGATTTTAGCTTCTTCCATAATGTCCTTTATGTAAGAGCTGGCTTTTGTGCTGGCTTCTTCTTTTAAGGATTCAACCAGTTGATCACGGGCCTGATCAGCAGTTAACTTAGAAATCCCTTCCAGAATGGCCACTTTCTGGGCATTGAATTTATCAAGTTCTTCTTTGCGTTTTTTTACCAGGTCATGCTGCACGGCCAGGCTTTGTCGTTCCTCATCTAATTCACCTTCCTTGCGTTTGATAGTTTCGAGTTCTTTTGAAAGCTGGGCTTCGCGCTGTTTAATCTTTTGTTCGTTGCTGATGATCTGATTCTTCTTACGGTTGGCTTCTTCCTCAAACTCCTGCTTCATTTTCAGAAGTTTTTCCTTTGTTTCAATAATCTTGTCTTTCTTGATGTTTTCTGCCTGAAGTTCAGCTTCGCGGATAATCAGTTTTGCTCTTTCGCCCGCGGATTGTTCGTTCCTTTTGATTCTCCGGTTGTACAATATCGTGCCAATCAAAAGACCGATTAAGATAACCGAAATCAATGCAATGAAACCAATAAGCAGCCATTCCTGATTTCCTGGCATTCCAAATTGTAGTAACATAATGAGTTTAATTAGGTGTTAATTATAAACACCCGGTCTGGCCAACTGGCCAATTACGTAGGAGGGAATTCAAAAAGAAGGCTTAGAGTGCCTGGGAAACCAATTGATTGATATGGTTCACCTTTTCAATCACGGTTTGGTCTATTACCTGCAGATTTTCGTCCTCTGCTATTTTGTCTACCAAACAATCGAATGCCACCATGGCCAGCAGGTCTTGTTTATCGTCAATTCCAAACTGTTCCCGGTAATGCTTTATTTTCTCGTTGATGACTTTGCCGGCCGCACGCACTTTTTCTTCTTCCTTGCGCTTTACCTTCATGGGGTATTCGCGGTCTGCAATTTTTATTTTTACTGATAATTCGTCCATCAACTTTACCGGTTATCTGCTCAAGTGAGCAATACACTTATCGATTTCGCGGATATACTCGTCAACTTTCCTTTTCAACTCCGAAACACCTCCGTCTTCCGGGTTTATATGGTCTACAATCTTAGTGATTTTAATCTGATTTTTAAAATGATAGAGTTGCTCATCGCGCTTTTTCAAGTCGGTTTTGAGTTCGTAGTTCTCCAATTTTAGTCCTTTTAGCTCGTCTTTCAGTGTCTTATGCTCATTCAATAACACTAATACTTTTCTTTCTAAACCGTTGAGGCCTGATTTTAATGCTTCCTGATCCATATCTTAATTCAAGATTTCAATTTTAAAATTTAAGGTCACTACCTTCAAATTTCAACCTCACACTTTGCCTCATTTTCTGATTACGGCCCCCATCGTTCCTTCAAAAGCCCCCATCAAACGCGTCATCACTTTTTCAATCTCCTCATCGGTGAGGGTTTTGTTTTCGTCCTGCAACGTAAACCCTAATGCATATGCTTTTTTACCATTTGGGATTTTATCACCCTCATAAACATCGAAAGCAATTATCTCTTTAATCAGTTTCTTTTCTGTTCGTAACACAAGCTCTCTGATTTCTTCAAAAGTAACCTGTTTATCCAACACCAAAGAAAGATCACGTCTTACTTCCGGGAACTTCGGCACGTCCTTCACAACGAACTTAGGGTTTGCCGCCTTGAAAAGCAAGGCGGTAGATAGATCAGCATAAAATATTTCCTGCTTGATACCAAAATCCTTGACCAAAGCAGTTTTTACCTTTCCCAGTTTACCTATTTCTTTTGTCCCTTTTAGAAGCCGCATGCCATAGTCAAAAAGCGAGTCATCTAGTTTTTCAAGCTTATAATTTTCAATAGCCGATTTTTCAAGCAGTTGAACCACTTGCTGAGCAAGGTCGAAGTAGGTTACTGTTCTGGCTTTTTGTTGCCAGTTTTCAGTTTCAAAATTTCCGGTTAGATACAAAGCCAGTCTTTCTTCCTCTTTGTAGGTCGTTTTTGCTTCCGCGGAGCCTTCGGTATCAATTTTCCAATAGATTTTGCCGAACTCATAGAGTTTAAGGTCTTTTTGCTTTCGATTTATGTTATAGCTGCAAACCTCCAGCCCGGTGAATAACATCGTTTGACGTAAAATACCCTGTTCTTCACTTAGTTTATTTACCATCTCTACCGCTGATCCTGAGAAAGTAAGACTATGTTTTTGCTGGTAGGCGGCATTCGTTAAAGAATTGGTAAGTATTTCATAAAACCCGTTCCCTACCAATTGGGCTCCCAGAGTACGCTTAAATTTGTTGATGTCCTTTTCAGGAAATTCAGCGAGGTAATCGGTGCCCGCTATTTCGGATAATTCGATGTTATTAAATCCATAAATACGAAGAATCTCTTCCACTACATCAGCCTCCTGAGTTACATCTACCCGGTAGGGTGGAACAGAAACGGTAAAGCCAGTTTCGCTTTTATTGACTATGGTTATATCCAGACCTTCGAGGATATTAAAAATTTCTGCTCTGGATATAATTTTACCGATAAGCCTGGTAATATTTTTATCCTTTACAGGGATAAGTCGGTTTTCAATTTGAGTTGAATAGATATCTACAATCTCAGAGGAGATAGATCCACCTGCAATCTCTTTGATCAACAACGCTGCGCGTTTCAATGCATAGATTGTCATGTTGGGATCGGTGCCACGTTCAAACCGAAATGAAGCATCGGTTTTTAACTGGTGAAGCAGTCCTGTTTTACGGACAAAATCAGGAGAAAAGTACGCACTCTCTAAAAAAATATTCTTAGTCTTGGATGTTATCCCTGATTTGATCCCCCCAAAAACACCGGCAATACACATCGGTTCATCAGCATTGCAGATCATCAGGTCTGAGGAAGCCAATGTGCGTTCTTTATCGTCCAGCGTTTTGAATTTCGTTCCGGTCGGTAAGGTTTTTACAATGACTTTTTTGCCCGCTATTTCATCGGCATCAAATGCATGCAGAGGCTGACCGGTTTCGTGCAAAACAAAATTCGTGATGTCTACGATGTTATTAATCGAAGACAAACCAATCGACTTCAATCTGTTTTTTAGCCAAGCAGGCGATTCACCAACGGCAACTCCTGAAATTGTAACTGCAGAATAGCGCGGACAGGCTGCTGGGTTTTCAACTTCAACAGGAATGGTGAGATTTTTATTTTCGATCCTAAAAGAATCAACGGAAGGCAAACAAAGTACCCTGTTGCGAGCGGCTTTAATATCCCGGGCAACACCTACGTGGGATGCAGCATCTGCGCGATTTGGTGTTAGTCCGATTTCAAGAACAAAATCATTTTCAATCTGAAAAAATTCTGCAGCAGGTGTGCCGTTGGCAACATCGGTAGTAAGTACCATAATGCCTGCATGACTTTCTCCAAGTCCGATTTCATCTTCAGCGCAAATCATTCCTTCCGAAACTTCGCCCCGGATTTTAGTGGCTTTAATTGTAAAGGGTTCACCGATTGTTGGATGAACGGTTGTTCCTGGCAGTGCTACAATCACTTTCTGCCCGGCTGCCACATTGGAAGCGCCACATACAATGGGCAATAGCTTGTCTCCAACATTTACTGTTGTGATCGATAATTTATCGGCATTTGGATGTTTGGTGCAGGTTATTACTTCACCTATCACCAGTCCTTTGAGTCCGCCTTTCACAGTTTCAAAGGGCTCAACACTTTCAACTTCTAAACCGGTAGCTGTTAATACATGGCCAATTTCTTCAGCAGTTTCCGGGATGTCAATGTATTGCTTGAGCCAGTGATAGGAGATCTTCATAGGTTTAGAAAAATCAGGGCTTCAAATGTACGGCTTTAGAAATTCTTTTCTAAGAGGTCAACAAACCCATCAGGTGACAGCTTTATCTCACGTAAAATTTTGTGAATCAAAGGTCTTCCTAAATCTCTTCCCGGATGATGAGGCAAAGTTGTATATCTAACATCTGGATGTTTGTAAAAGGCGTGGCTACCTTTTTGTCGAATAAGCACAAACCCCATTCTCATTAATAACTTTTCAAATCTTTTTGAATCAATGATGGGTAGCCTGCTCATTCAGATTAATTTTCAAGCAAAGCAAATTTATTGAATCAAATTTCAACCATAATCTGTTGAGTGCCAACAAATTCAGATTGTATCTTTTCGAGGTCTTGTTCTGCTATTTGTTCTAAACAAAGTATTGCAACCTCTTCTAAATTCCGGTGTAGTTCATCAAGAGTACTTGCTTGGGTATGAGCCCCAGGCAAAGAGGGAATGTAACCGATAAAAAGACCACTTTCGGGGTCTTTTTCAATATTTGCGGTTAATGTGAATTTTCCTTTCATCATTCCAAGGTACAATTATTTTTCATGATTGTAATTCATTTCACCTGCACGAATGGCCACTTCTAAGATGTTTTCTTTTGGCGGAAAGGGACATGAGTAACTATCGTTGTATGCACAATATGGATTATAGGCCAGATTAAAATCTAGCACAACCGAAGTAGCAGCGGGAATTTTTTTTACATCGAGGTATCGGCCAGCTCCATAGGTTTCCGAGCCACTGGTTTTATCAGCAAAGGCAAGAAATAGTTTTCCACGCTGCGGCCCCATCTCCATCAATTCAAGAATGAGTAAACGGTTTTCAATTCCATCCAGTGAAAATATAGCGATTGCGTACTCCAGGTATTTTTGCTGGTTGCCATCGCTGGTGGCGAGCATGACAACTTTTTTACCCTCTATAGTTTGGAGTTTTGCCTTCACCCGGTATTTCGGATCAATGGGAAAGTAGTTAAGCGCTGTGAAGAGGATACTGTCTTTTAGAAAGGGTGAGCCATTTCCTGATTTCATAAACTCTGCTTTCTCGTTTCTATCCTTTTGGATGATGGCCAGATAATCTTCATCGGAAGATCTGCCTTGCAACGAATAAATCACAAAAGCAGCAATTGCCAGAATGATGATAAGCGGAACGAAACGTGAACTTTTCATTTTCAATTAAGAGCCGGAAAAAGTAGATCTTTATTCTTAACAAGAATCAACTTATTTCTGTTTTCCCACATGGCTATTGAGTCCGCATGGAGCGAGTAGCGTTTAAAAAACTCAGGAATAGAAACATCGGAAAGATTACCAGGGGAGTTGGTAAGCACACAAATTGCAATACGATTTTTTCGATCAATGGCCACTTCACTCCGATAGCCGTTGACATACCCGCCATGATACTCAAGCGTATCGTTTTGGAATGTAATCACTCGCCAGCCGAGTGCATAGTAAGAGGCCCGTGGCCTCTTCCACCGCCAGAAGTTTCTGTTTTTTGAAATGGCTTTTACCTGCGGTTCAAAAATTTCGTTCAAAGTAGTGTCCGCCATTAAGGCAGATGAGCCACTCATGAGCGCCCGAAGCCATAGCGCCATATCACCAATGCTGGCATTAACACCTCCTGCCGGAGAAACATTATAGTATGTGTCCGATATAGGAACTGTAACCCAGCGTTTGCGCGAAAAGAAATGTGGTTTGGCTACATTGGTATTGCTCATAATTGCTTCGTATGAAGCGGAGCTATTACGCATATCAAGTGGTTTAAAAATATTTTCGGTGAGTGCCCGTTCAAACGTCTGGTGTGTGGCAGCCTCTACCACTTTTTCAATCAGGCTATAGCCAACATTCTGATAACTATAGATCTGCCCGGGTTCACCAAATAGACTTACACTCTTAAGACTTGTTAATAATGTGTCAAGTGGGATATGCTCTTCAATCATATTAGTATAGGCATGATAGGGCAACCCGGTTGTATGCGACAGTACGTGACGGATGGTTAATTTTTCAGTATGCTCTTTTGATTTCAACTCGAATTGAGGATAGTATTTTATGATGGGATCGTCCCACTTGATTAATTGATTGCTCACCAAAGTGCCCGCCAGCACGGATGCAAAACATTTTGACACAGAACCCAACCGGAACACGGTATTGATATCAATGGAGTCTTGAAGACCCATTTGTTTTAGACCAAAGCCCTGCAAAAAAATTATGGAGGTATCCCTCACAATAGCCACAGCAGCTCCCGGGGCGGTTCCTCTTTTTATCGCCTGTTGGATGAAGTTCTCGTAACTGCTAACCACTTGTTGCATGTAGGGATTAGGATCTGGATAGGCGGAGATTTCTTTTACGGGAAGTGTACTGGTTGCCTGATTGGAGTCGATATATAGCGTATCAACCATGTTTGGCCTTCGCACAATGGCTTCATCTTCGTGGGGCGAATAAACGAATGCCACCAGAAGTATCAATAGCACAACAAATAAGACACCGTATACGGTCTTCATTTTCAATTATATCAGCCCTTCATCTGCAAAGCTAAAGTATTTCTGGTTAGTAATGATCAGATGATCAAGTAACTGTATTTCCAGCAGCTTACCGGATTCTTTAAGTTTTCGGGTTAAGTCGAGATCACTCTGGCTTGCTGTCAGGTTACCTGAAGGATGATTGTGGGCAACAATTAAACCGCTGGCCAGTTCTTCCAACGCCAGTTTGAAGATTATTTTGGGATCCGCCACGGTGCCGGATACACCCCCACCACTGATTCTTTTTTTGTGGATAACTCGATTGGCACGGTTCAGCAACAAGACCCAAAATTCTTCATGCGGCAAATCCATAAAATCACCTTTCAAAAGGTCAAACGCATCTTTGGATGAGTTTATTTTAGGTTTCTCTGCGGGGTCTTGTTCTTTACGTCTGCGTCCAAGTTCAAGGGCTGCTACAATGGTGATTGCTTTCGCTTCACCAATACCTTTAATTTTTATCAAATCTTTCACCGTAAGACGAGCCAGCTCATTTAAGCTGTTATTACCCAGAAGCAGAATTTTTTTTGCCAACTCAACTGCGCTGGCTTTTACCGTACCGGATCCAATTAGAATTGCGATAAGTTCGGCTTCTGAAAGTGCAGTGGTTCCTTTCTGTAAAAGTTTTTCTCTTGGTCGGTCCTCAGGCGACCAATCCTTTATATTAAGGGGTTTGCTCTCATCTATTTTCACAGAATCTAAGGTAGGAATTTAAATAAGGCGCGACCAAGCCATATCGTCCAGGCATAAAAAAACCCTCCCCGACAAAAGCCAGGGAGGGAAAAATAATATTGATGAGCCTTACGCTATTGCGTTTACGCGCTTCGTAAGCTTTGATTTCTGATTGGCAGCCTTTTTCCAATGAATAATGTTCTTTTTGGCTAGTTTATCGATCAAACCAGAAACTTCTTTTAAAAGGGTCTGTGCTTCATCTTTTGTCGTTGCCGCGTTCAATTTCTTGATTTGAGTGCGGGTAGTTTTTGCCTGATAGCGGTTTCTAAGGCGCTTGGTTTCATTAGCCCTGATTCTTTTCTCTGCTGATTTGTGATTTGCCATAATGCTTTTTTCAAACGGATTGCAAAAATAAGCGCAATAATTGGAAATGCAAACGAGGCAAGCCAATTGAGTTTGAATATCTTTAAGGGTATGTCGAAAAAGGTGAAATTGGTTGTAATTGGGCTCTTTTCAATAGTCCAGCTCTCATTTTTGTGGGGTTTTTTTGCGCATAGAAAGATTAATCAATTGGCGGTTTTCACCCTGCCACCGGCTATGTCTGGCTTTTATAAGAAAAACATCGAATACCTTTCTGAAGCCGCTGTTAATCCTGATCGTAGACGTTATTCTGTTCCGGAAGAAGCAGCCCGGCATTATATTGATTTAGATGACTATGGTGATAGTGCCGCCTTCAAACTTCCCCGCTATTGGAATGATGCAGTTAAAAAATATGGTGAAGACTCTCTTCAGGAAAGGGGAATCGTACCGTGGCATATCTATAGAATGTATTTTCAATTGAAGGAAGCATTTCTTCTCAACGATCCCGAACGGATACTCCGGGTATCGGCCGACTTAGGTCATTATATTGCCGATGCACATGTGCCATTGCACACTACAAAGAATTATGACGGCCAGCTGACCGGCCAGGTTGGCATTCATGGTTTTTGGGAATCGCGCTTGCCCGAACTTTACTTTGAACAGTATGATTTTTTTGTTGGGCCCGCTACTTATTTGCCCAATGTGCAACTGGCGGCTTGGGAAATAGTAATTCAGTCGCATCAAGCGGTTGACTCTGTATTGAGGTTTGAAAAGAATCTGTCTGAAAGTGCTAGCGAAAGTAAATTCAATTTCGAAAGCAAAGGCAAACAAACCGTAAAAGTGTATTCGCTAGACTATGCTGAAAAGTATCATCGGCAATTATTAGGAATGGTGGAGCGTCAGTTTCGAGGTAGCGTAAAAAAAATCGGAGATGTGTGGTACACAGCATGGGTAGATGCTGGCCAGCCGGATCTGAAGGCATTGATAAATTATAAGCCCTCTGCAGAAGAATTGGAAAAGAGAAAAAAGGAATTACTACTTTGGAGGGAACGAACGTTAAAATCAAGAGAACATGAAACAGAAAACAGGTAAGGCTATTTTCATTCTCGCAGTAGTTGTTGCCTTTGTTGCCTGCAATTCGCAAAAGCCTGCAGAACAAGTGGCTGAAGAAAGGATCAGCGATGATTCTTTATTTACACTCGTGCAGTATAAAACCTTTCAGTACTTCTGGGAGGGTGCCGAACCCAATTCAGGAGCGGCCCGCGAGCGTTTTCATGTTGACAATGTGTACCCGGATAACGACAAGCATATCGTAACATCCGGAGGTACCGGTTTTGGTGTAATGGCCATACTGGTAGGCATAGAACGAAAATTTATAACCCGGCAACAAGGTGTGGAACGCTTTGAAAAGCTGATAACCTTTTTGGAAGATGCAGATCGGTTTAAAGGTGTGTGGCCGCATTGGATGAATGGCGAAACGGGTAAAGTAAAACCCTTTGGGGCCAATGATAACGGTGGAGATTTGGTGGAAACAGCGTACCTCATACAAGGCCTGCTCTGTGTGCGTCAATATTTTAAAGATGGCAGCGATCAGGAGAAGGCATTAGCGGCACGCATTGACAAACTCTGGCGCGAAGTTGAGTGGGATTGGTATCGGAGAGGCGGAAAGAATGTGTTGTATTGGCACTGGTCGCCCGACAAAGAATGGATCATGAATTTTGCTTTGGAAGGATATAATGAATGTTTAATTACGTATGTACTGGCAGCCGCATCACCAACGCATGGGGTGCCGGCTGTAACGTATCATGAGGGTTGGGCCCGAAGTGGCGCTATGAAGAATGACTCTTCTCATCAGCAATATGGCTACCACCTGGAATTGAAACACAATGGAGCACCACAATTTGGCGGACCCTTATTTTGGTCACATTATTCTTTCCTGGGTCTTGATCCGCGCAAGCTAAAAGACCGTTATGCAGATTACTGGCAACATAACGTAAATCACACGTTAATCAATTATCAGTATTGTGTTGAAAATCCTAAAGGCTATAAAGACTATGGTAAAAACAGCTGGGGCCTTACGGCTGGGTATTCGGTGAATTTTTATTCAGCCCATAGTCCTAACGAAGATGCGGGTGTTATTACACCAACAGCCGCCTTGTCATCATTTCCTTATACGCCAGCGGAAAGCATGGAAGCCATGAAGCATTTTTATTTTGATCTGGGCGATAAAACATTTGGCCCCTACGGATTCTATGATGGTTTCAGTGTGCATCACAATTGGTACAAACCCTGGTATCTGGCGATTGATCAGGGCCCCATTGTGGTGATGATGGAGAACCAACGTTCGGGGTTGTTATGGGAACTGTTTATGTCATGTCCGGAAGTGCAAAAGGGGCTGAATGAATTGGGATTTACTTATTGAGTAATGTAGTGGCGATTACTTCCCACTCTTTCTCTAACGAGTACGCTTGCATTTTTCGATTGGCTCTATTGTACCAATACTGCGCATTGAATTGATCACCTTCCTTTCTATGCAGGTAGGCGTGTACCCACGATCCATCCGCTGTGTTTACATCTTGCGCGAGTTCATGCGATTTTTCCCAATCACCTTTTGCTTCATGCCACAAGGCTTGTAACAGAACGGCTACTGGTGGAGGTTGCTGTTCCTGTAGTGATGATTTAAATTCTTGTAATGTCAACTTAGTTTTTTGTTACCGGGTAATATACTTCGGTTATCCATTTGGCAGTATCCTTTTCCAGCATGGGGTCTGTAACATACACTTCCATGGGCGCGCCATTCATCGTAAGTCCTTTATATTGTAGATACTTATCAAGTTCCAGGTGAAGCTCCATCAGGTTTGTATAGTCACCTTTATAAATTCCTTTTATTGCGCTACCACCACCGATGGTTTCAACTTTGTATTTAGCTGGTAATTTGGCATCTGCCGCCACAGGCATTGCGCAGATCATGTCCATTGATTCTTCGGTAAATTCAGGATAGAGTGCGAATGGATAACCGGTAACAGTAACATTGGCTTTCTTTAAAATAGTCTTTAACTCGCTATACATCTTAGCCATTTGAGCGCTGACGGCTGCTGGATCTTGCGGACTCATAGTATGCATTAAACCCACATAATTTATAGTGGGAACTGTTTCTTCTGAAATCTGATAGGTGAACTTTGGTTTCGCTTCCGCAATACCTTTGATTTTTTCTCCTGCATACTCGAACGATTTTTCAATCTCGCCTTTCATGAAAACATTAATCCAATGACCAATGGGATTCATGCCGGCATCATTCGTGAAATTTAATTTCAACTGTGTGTTATCGCCATCGGGTTCAACCGAATAAAATGCTTTTGCCGGATTGCCTCCGAAATCCATTTGAATGGCAACTGATTTATCAGGAATACTTTCTGAGATTCCCAGTGTTCCGTTGCCCATCTTGGGCCCTTCCCAGGTATAAGAAGCACCTGTTCCCACTTTTTTTTCACCATAAGTAATTTTCATTTCCGGATCGAGCGTGTTCCAGTATTGCCAGGCCTCCCATCGTTGCAGGTCGTTGATCTCTTCAAAGACAGCGGCTGCAGGAGCGTTAATCGTGTAGCTTTTGGTTATGTCCAGTTTGGCCGGAAGTACAAAGCCAACCAACACCAGCAGAACTATTAGTCCTGCGATAATGAATAGAATTTTCTTGATCATTTAATTTAATTATTAGGGGTTTTTAGATGGGGATAGCCTGTTTGATAAGCAGCTACCGAAGGTATTAAAATATTTAAGGACATAAAAGGTTGTATATGTGTTAAAAATTGCAAAAATTAGCCTGTAGACTAAACCTGTACACCATGAATTTTTTCAACAATCCTAATCGCATTCCTGAAAGTTATGGCTTAAAAATCGCTGGTGGCCTGATTGCTTTTTTCCTGATCATGAAAATAGCAGGACTTGCGCACCATTACGAGTTGCGCTTTCTGAATGTTTTCATCCAGGTAGGCGGAATTTATTTTGCCATTAAGAAATTCAAGCAGACCCACGAGGAGCACATGAATTATTTCCGTGCATTGATTACCGGGGTGGCAACGGGTGCCGTTGGTTCAGCCGTATTTGCAATTTTTCTTTTTGCCTACATGTCGTTGGATAGCACCTTTATGCAAGGTATCATTGAGAACGAGCCCATGGGCCGTTATCTCAACCCTTACATAACTGCTTTCATGGTAGCGTTGGAGGGATTGTTCTCGGGATTGTTATTCACGTTCATCATCATCAACTATGTCGATACTGATGATGTGAATGATCCGCAGGGAGAATCTAATTAATGAATAATTGATAATGGACAATTGACAATGTAGGCTACGCCTGATTTCCATTGTCCATTGTCAATTGTCCATTGTTAATTTACTTCACTTCCAGTTCTATTACCGTATCAACGTCATTCATTTTATCCTTCGGCACTTTTAGGCTTAAGCCAAAATCATTCTCCAAAAACTTAACCGGAGTTTTATCTATAAAGATTTTTGCGCTAATTACCTTCTTGCCAAGTTTAGGTAGTGTAAGCGTTTCGTCATGCCACTTAAGTATGTGTACATAGATTTTATTTCCTTTTTGTGTCATCACACCCCAATCTCGGGCACTCAGCGGCCCGCCACGGGTTCCATAGATGGTCTCACCATATTGTTTGTTCCACTCACCCATTTGTTTTAATAACTCAACGTGTTCAGGCTGAATTTTTCCGTTAGGCATCGGACCTACATTTAATAAAAAGTTTGATCCGTATCCAGCTGCCTTCACCAGGTATTGAATCAAATCTTTGGGTCTCTTATTGCGATCATCCTGCAGGTTAAATCCCCAGGAGTTATTGATCGTTTCGCAGGTTTCTTTGGGCAAGTCGCCAATTTTTTGCTCAGGCGCGAAGCCTGTTGTATTGTGGCCTGGCAAATCCTTTTCAAACATTTGAAAATCTTCTCCTTCATAGGGCGCACGATGGTGGTTACTTCCTACCAGAGCAGCGGGCTGTAGTTTGTGGATGAGTGAATACGTTTTTTCCAGACGCCAGTCGTCATCTTTTTTATCCCACATGCCATCAAACCAGATACCGGCTACATCGCCATAGTTGGTAAGTAGTTCAGTAAGTTGGGCATCCATATAGTCCAGGTATTTGTTCATGTCACCCTTTTCTTCACGACCTGTATAACCTACGCCTGTATTGCCTCGTGGAAAGTAATCCGGATGATGCCAGTCTAATTGTGAATGATAAAAGAAAAGTTTGATGCCTTGTTTGCGGCATTCGTCAGCAAGCATTTTCAACACATCTTTTCCATAGGGAGTTTTCTTTACTATGTTATAATCCGAAACTTTCGAATCGTACATCGCAAAACCATCGTGGTGTTTGCTGGTGATGGTTATGTATTGCATGCCGGCATCTTTTGCCATCTTCACCCACTCAGCTGGGTTGAATTCGATTGGGTTAAAAAAGGCTGGAAGCTTTTCATACGTTTTGATAGGAATCTTTTGGTTGTTCATCACCCATTCGCCATCACCCAATACACTGTAAACACCCCAGTGGATAAACAACCCAAACTTGGCATCCTGAAACCATTCGCGGGATTTCATATTCTCCGGGGTAGGGGTGTATTTTTTTTCCTGCGCCAGTAGGGATAAAGATAGAATTAACAAAAGGACAAATAGGGTAGATTGCTTTTTCATGTGCGAAGGTATTTTGTAACTTTCCAAAATGTATCGGAAGTTAACCGATAAATCAAGTAAATCCCAAATTCAATGCGACACGAACCTATTGGTAAAGAATTATTTATCTCTAACCGTAAGCGATTAGTAAAAGGCATGAAGCCAGGCTCGCTGGTGGTTTTTAATTCCAACGATATTATGCCCAGCAATGCCGATGGCACGCTTGGCTATATTCAAAACAGTGACTTGTATTATGTAAGCGGTATTCACCAGGAAGAAAGTATGGTGGTAATCTGTCCGGATTTTCCGGATAAGAAATACCGCGAAGTGCTTTTTCTTCGTGAGCCCAACGAATTGATGGAAAAGTGGGAGGGTCACAAGTTAACAAAACAGGAGGCCAGAGAAATATCAGGTATTGAAACAGTGGTGTGGATATCCGGATTCAAAAGTCTCTTTCATCACATGATGACCATGGGCGGGGTTGATAATGTGTGCCTCAACACAAATGAACATTACCGTTCTGATATTCTCGTGCAAAGCCGGGATGCACGATTTATTGACTGGTGCCAGAAAACATACCCCTTACATAAATACAAGAGAATTGCTCCGGTAATGGGTGAGTTGCGTAGGGTGAAACAACCGCGTGAAATAGAATTGATACAGAAAGCATGCGACATTACAGAATGTGGCTTTCGGAGGGTGCTTAATTATTTGCGGCCGGGAGTCATGGAGTATGAACTCGAAGCAGAATTTATTCATGAGTTTAAACGACTGGGGTCGAAAGGATTTGCTTACACTCCCATCATTGCTTCCGGTGAAAACAATGTGATCCTTCATTATATCGAAAATAGTCAACAGTGTCATGCAGGCGATCTTGTGCTTTTGGATGTGGCGGCTGAATATGCGAATTATAATTCTGATTTAACGCGCACCATTCCCGTAAGTGGAAAGTTTAGCAAGCGACAAAAGGAAGTTTATAATGCGGTGCTTCGCATTCAGCGTGAAGCAAATAAAATCCTGCGACCTAATGTGGTGTATTTCGATTACCATAAGGAGATTGAAAAAATGATGGAAGCCGAGTTGCTTAAACTCAAATTGATTGACAAGACTGATATTAAGAATCAAAACCCGGATAATCCGGCCTTCAAGAAATATTTTTATCACGGCACTTCACACATGCTGGGGTTAGATGTGCACGATGTTGGCAATATGCATGATAAGGTACAAGTGGGCTCTGTATGGACCATTGAACCCGGCATTTATATCAAAGAAGAAAAATTCGGGATAAGATTGGAAAATAATGTTGTGATTGGAAAGTCAAAGAATTTTGATCTGATGAGCAACATCCCGATTGAGGCGGAAGAGATTGAAGAGATTATGGGAAACAGAAAAAGTTGAAAGTCTAAAAAAAGAATGAAATGAAAAGGTTGAGTGCATTAATTTCTGTAATGGTGATTACGAGCATTGTACAAGCGCACGAGTTTTGGCTGCAGCCAAAGAAATTTAAATATGCGTTGGGTGAGGAGATCAAGCTCGACTTTATGGTAGGCGAAAATTATACCGGTGAGTATTGGAGTATGAACAAGCACAAGGTCGAGAAGATGGTACTCCATCGACTTAATACAGAACTGGACCTGGCTAATGAAGTTAAACTAAGCCAGGGTAACAATCTTGGATTTAAAACGGACAAAGAGGGTACGTATCTATTCGCCCTTCAAAGTAATCCGGCCTATATCGAATTAGAAGGCGAAAAATTTAATGACTACCTCAAAGAAGATGGACTTGATTACATCCTGGATGAGAGAACTAAATCAGGGAGTCTTAACAAAAAATCCACTGAGTTTTATACGCGATTTGCCAAGCTGTTGGTTCAAACCGGCAACAAAACAGATGACACCTTCAAGAAAAAAATTGGGTTACGATATGAAATTATTCCTGATCAGAATCCTTATGCATTAAAGGTAGGAGATCATTTGCAATGCTGGGTTTTGTTTGAAGGGAAACCAGCAGCTCATGCGTTGGTTAAAGTCTGGAATAAAGTAAACACCACTACTTTTCTTCAGAACATTTATACTGAGAATGACGGCACAATGAGGTTTCCACTCAGTGCCTCCGGTCCTTGGATGGTGAGCAGTGTAAAGATGATCCATTCTGAAAAAGAAGGTGCGGAGTATCATAGTTTGTGGGCGAGTCTGGTTTTTGGAATCTAAGTTATGGATGAAATAATTTCTTCTGATAAAGCTCCCGAACCAGTGGGTTCCTATCCTCACGCACGCAAAGTGGGTAACTTGCTTTTTCTTTCCGGTGTTGGGCCGCGTAAAAAAGGATCGAAAGAGATTCCGGGTGTTACACTGGATGAAAACAGGAACATCGTTTCCTATAACATCGAAGAGCAATGTCATTCGGTTTTTCAAAATGTAAAGTTTGTATTGGAAGCATCCGGCTCACGATGGGAAAATCTGGTTGATGTAACCGTGTATCTCACCAATATGAAAGATGATTTTCCGGTTTTTAATAAAATCTATGCTACCTATTTTCCCGACAAGGCAACGCAACCGTGTCGCACTACCGTGGAGGTAAATGCATTGCCTACCCCCATTGCTATTGAATTGAAGTGTATTGCAACAATCTGAATTAGTTAAACTGAGAAACTCTCGCCACAGCCGCACGTGCGCGAAGCATTCGGGTTTATAAACTGAAATCCCTTGCCATTGAGTCCATCAGAAAAATCCAGCGTGGTGCCGAGCAGATACAACAAACTTTTCTTGTCAACGAGAATCTTTACGCCCTTATCTTCAAAGACCTGATCAACAGGATTGATTTGGTCGTCAAAGCCCAAATCATACATCAAACCAGAACAGCCACCACCTTTTACAGACACACGGATGTTATGATTTTCAGATTTGCCTTCTTCTATGCGAAGATTGGTAATTCTATCTTTTGCTTTTTCAGTTACGCTGATCATGGTTTTCTACGATATCGGATTCATTACAACACTAAACACGGTAATTGTGTTCCTGTCGCGGGCATAATATAATTTTTCCAGTGCATCCAGAATATTGCTAGCCCGAAAGTAGGAGGTATGCAGTTCGCGGTCGTTTTTAGTTACCCACTGAATTGTATAAGAATTTTCTTTTTCCTTATAATTCTGAACATAATCCCACATTTTTTTCAGCGCATCTACTTTGTCAGCCCCGGTTTCGGAACGAAAAAGAAATGACTGATTGTGGCGTGGATTGATGGTGATCAAATCGAGTTTGGTTTTGCCATCGTGACTAGAATATTCGAAAATCAGGTCACTCGTGCGCAAACCCAGGTAATCTTTAATCTGTTGTTGCACCCGGGCTGCCTCTACATGCACATCACTGGTTGTTTCTATGTTGATTTTCGCCATTTCGCTTTAAAACTTTCGTAAACCCTGAAAAGTTTCCCAAATTTCTGTCAAAATTACTAAAATCAGAGTAATTGAAAGGTATGAATAAACTAGAGCATATTGGCATAGCCGTTAAGAATCTTGACGAGTCGAACAGGTTGTTCGCAAAGCTATTGGGCAAACCCCACTATAAAATTGAAGAAGTTGAATCAGAAGGGGTGCGCACTTCTTTTTTTGAAGTGAGTGGAATTAAAATAGAATTGCTGGAAGCCACCCGACCCGATTCAGCCATCGCAAAATTTATCGAGAAACGTGGCGAAGGTCTCCATCATTTGGCTTTTGATGCCGATCCTATTGACAGTAAAATGAATGAATTAAAAGCGGAAGGCTTCATATTGTTGAAGGATAAGCCATTTGCTGGTGCGGATAATAAAGAAGTTGTGTTTCTTCATCCTAAAACAACCAGCCATGTGTTGATAGAACTTTGTCAGGAAAAGCACTGATCAGAATTTCATTTTCGGGTGTGGGTTTTTCCCAAACTGAATATCATTATAATATTTCTGCTTTCTTTTTCCCTCTTTGGTTTCGTAATATGCTTTAGGGCTAGCACAGGAAGCAAACATGATTAAGGCGACAAGAATTACAACACTCCTTTTCATAATCATTTTATTTTGTGATCCTATATCCGTGTAATTGAGTGCTTTGCCCGGATATAGATGTCAAATAGTACTTTTGTCGGACAAACAAACAATCGGGCCGACCAACGGCCCTTACCATCATGGGTGAAACGCGAACAGAACTTTCCAAACTGGGCGAATTTGGTCTTATCGACCGGATTCAAAGCAAGTTTTCAATCTCCAATCAAAACACAGTGCATGGAATAGGTGATGATGCCGCAATCATCGATGCCGGAGATAATTCATTATTAGTTTCTACCGACATGCTTTTAGAGGGAGTTCATTTTGATTTATCCTATATGCCCTTGCAGCATTTAGGGTATAAAGCCGTTGCTGTAAATGTTTCTGACATTGCCGCCATGAACGGCAAACCAGAACAAATTGTGATCGGCTTAGCGATCAGTAATCGCTTTTCATTGGAAGCAGTTGATGCATTGTTTGAAGGTATTCATGCGGCTTGTCAAAATTATAAAGTCGATCTGGTGGGTGGCGATACGTCAGCTTCTGCTTCCGGTCTTGTCATCTCGGTTACCGTGTTAGGTCGGGTAGCTAAAGATCAGGTGGTGAAACGAAGTGGAGCCAAGGTAAACGACATCATTTGTGTAACTGGCGATTTAGGTGCCGCCTACATAGGCTTACAAGTGTTGGAGCGTGAGAAGCAGGTTTTCTTATCCAATCCGGAAATGCAACCTGATATTGAAAAGTATGAATACCTGGTGGGGCGACAATTAAAACCAGAAGCGCGCATGGATATTATTCATGAATTGCGCGAGCGGGGTTGTGTGCCCACTTCGATGATCGATATTTCAGATGGTCTTGCTTCGGAGTTGTTACATATTGGCAAACAATCCAGCGTAGGTATCAAAATATTTGAAGACAAAGTGCCGATTGATCACGATACATACGAAACAGCAATTGAATTTAAAATGGATCCGATTACGTGCGCGTTGAATGGCGGTGAAGACTATGAACTTCTTTTTACTATCAAGCCAGCCGATTACGAGAAATTAAAAAATCACCCCGATATTCATTTTATTGGCCATATCCACAACGACCCTACGCAACATGTATTAGTGACTAAGCAGGAAACGATGATGCCAATTACTGCGCAAGGGTGGAATCATTTCAAAGGCGAATAGCAAAGGTGTCAGACCTCTTCAAGCCTGCCTGCTCCGCCAGTTAGGCGGATTCGGCAAAGGCTGGCGGTCAGACGCCTATTCGATAAATTTTGAAATAGCTTTAATCATTTATAATATAGTATAATTAAATCCTAAGGTTATGATCAGCCAAACCCTCCGCAGAATTTCTTTCCTGTTTGTTTTTTTAATTCTTATCACAACGCTTTATGCACAGGACCTTCCCGTTGGCAAGCCGGAGGAATTGGGCTTTTCTCCTGAAAGACTTCAACGCCTTACCACTGTTTTTCAAGCATATGCCAATGATAAAAAAATGTCGGGAAGTGTAGTGTTGGTGGCGCGGCACGGTAAGGTTGCCTATTTCAATGCCTTTGGCAAACGAGATATTGAGGCAAATGCGCCCATGCAAAACGATGCGATTTTTAGAATCGCCTCCCAAACCAAAGCGTTGATAAGTGTGGGGATTATGATTTTGCAGGAAGAAGGAAAGTTATTAATTGCTGATCCGGTAGGAAAATACATTCCAGAGTTTAACGAAACCACGGTAGCCGAACCCAGAACAGGTGGCGGATATAATATTATAAAAGCTAAGCGACAAATTACTCTTCGTGATTTACTCACCCACACGGCCGGTATTGGTTATGGAGGTGGTCCTGCTGCCGATAAATGGAAAGAAGCGGGCATTCAAGGTTGGTACTTTGCTGATCGCGATGAACCAGTTGGTACTACCATTGCAAGACTGGCAAAGCTTCCGATGGATGAGCATCCCGGTGAAAAATTTGTTTACGGATATAACACCGACATATTGGGTGTTGTGATCGAAAAAGTTTCGGGTAAATCACTGGATGAATTTATTACCTCGCGAATTCTAACTCCGCTAGGTATGAAAGACACACATTTCTATTTACCACAAAACAAAGTAAATCGACTTGCTGCAGTGTATTCGGCTTATGCAGATAAACCTCTTGAGCGCTCGCCTGACCCGGGCGGCATGGTTGGCCAGGGTGCCTACGTTACCGGACCAAGAAAAAGTTTTTCAGGTGGAGCAGGCTTGCTTTCAACCGCTGCGGATTATGCAAAGTTTCTACAGATGATGCTGAACAAAGGCACTCTCAATGGCAATCGTATTCTTGCACCCGGCACGGTAGAATTAATGACAGTAAGTCATTTAGGCGAGATCAAATATGGTTGGGGTTCTGGTATTGGCTTTGGTCTGGGTTTTTCTGTTTGTGAAGACCTGGGCGATCGCGGTGTGCCAGGCTCTGTAGGTGAGTATGGTTGGGGTGGAGCGTATGGTTCCAGCTATTGGGTTGATCCCAAAGAAGACCTGGTAGTTGTTTATTTTAAACAACTCACACCAACCAACAACCTGGATGATCAAAACAAACTACGAACATTGATTTATCAGGCTATTGTTAAATAAGCGATGCTATTTAATATAATTGAATAATGTGTCAGCCTGAGGTTCTCGAAGGCCTTTTTTATTATTCAGGTCAGTTTTCGAGAGCCTCAAACTGACAGTGTACAAAGTTTTGCTTAACCATCACTTAATAAGTAAACCTTAGTCTTCCGGAAATGGAATGTAAACGAAACTGGCAAACTCTTTATCAACCACAAAGAGACAGCAAAATTCATCCGGGTCTTTGTAGTTGTTTTTAAATTCTTCCTCTTTATCAGCTGCGACTAACTCCCGCTGAACAAATTCATTCAGGAAAGACGCGTAATAATTCCACACCAGGTTGAGAGGTTCGCTCGGGATCAACAACTGTCCGATTGGCAATTCTTCTTTGGAGATGGGAAAGATGGGAAAATCAAAACCTGCTTTGCGGATCTGATACGAAGCTTCCTTTAGGGTGTCTGATACTTTTACAAAATCCTGTGAAATCGTGCCAAGGTATTTTCCGTTTAACTCCGGATCGTTGAACATAGTCTTAAGCCGTTAAAGTAATTTGTAGTTGTCTGGTACTCCCGTCAAGGTAGGAATTCCTTATTTTTAACAAAATTAAGATCCCATGAACAAGTTTATTACCCCTTTGCTGATTCTTTTTGTTGCTACACGGATTTATGCGCAAACCCCTGTTGCTGAACTAGAGGCATCCTATAAAGCCAGAAAGCTTAAGGAAGATCAATCCATATTAAAAGAGTATCCGGTGCGCAACATTGGGCCTACCGTGCAAGGTGGTCGCATTGTGGATGTTGAAGTAAACCTGAAAAACACAAAAGAGTTCTACGTGGGCTATGCTTCAGGCGGAATTTTCAAAACCGTAAATAACGGCATTACATTCTCCCCTGTTTTTGATCAATTAGATGCACTCGGGATTGGTGACTTCGCACTTTCACAAACGAATCCTAAAATTCTATATGTGGGCACGGGTGAAAAAAATGGAAGTCGCTCAAGTTATGCCGGCTCGGGCATGTATAAAACCAACGATGGTGGAAAAACATGGAGCCATCTCGGCCTTACTGGAACGCAACTTATTAGCCGGGTTCTCATTCATCCTCAAGATGATAATGTTGTCTGGGTTGCTTCGTTGGGAGCGCTCTATTCGACCAATGTCGATCGTGGTGTATTTAAATCCAGTGATGGTGGAAAAACCTGGAAGAAGACGTTGTTCATCAACGATAGCACCGGGGTTTCTGATCTGGTGATCAATGCACAAAACCCGAAACAACTTCTTGCTGCAACATGGGAACGCACACGTAAAGCGTGGGACTTCAAAGGCAATGGCGTAGGCTCGGCTATTTATCGCTCAGAAGATGGCGGTGAAACCTGGACGCTGTCATCAGAAGGATTCCCGAAAGGAAAATTTGTTGGCCGGATTGGGTTAGATGTTTGTTGGAGCCAACCAAGTGTTATGTATGCTGTGCTCGATAATCAGGAGGAAGTAAAAGAAGATAAAAAGCCAGCTCCTGCTGATGGTAAATTGAAGCTCGCAGAACTTAAGGAGATGACTGTAGAAAGTTTTTTAAAGCTGGATGATAAGAAATTAGATGAATTGCTGCGGGGAAGTCGCTTCCCGGCTAAGTATACTGCTCAATTGGTTAAGAGAGAGGTGCGTGCCGGTAAATATAAACCTCAGGCTATTGCCGAATATTTTGGAGCCGATGCCAATTCTGATTTATTCAACACAAAAATTAAAGGTGCCGAAGTCTATCGTTCGGATGATAGTGGAAAATCCTGGAAGCGGACACATAGTTCAGATATAGATGGTGTTTATTTCACCTATGGTTATTACTTCGCTGAGTTGCGTATTTCACCATCAAATACGGAAGATGTATTTATTTACGGGGTTCCGATGCTTAAGTCGGAAGATGGTGGAAAGAATTGGGTTGAGATCGATACGGTAGGCACGATGCACAGCGATCATCATGCCTTGTGGATTAATCCGCAAGATGCAAATCACATGCTGATGGGTAATGATGGCGGACTTTATCAAACCTATGACAAAGGCGACACGTGGTTGCACATTAATAATATGCCTGTAGGTCAATTCTATACTGTGAATGTCGATATGGAAACCCCGTACAATGTTTATGGCGGTCTTCAGGACAATGGTGTGCTAAAAGGTTCATCCAAATCAATTCCTAATCAGACTAAACACTGGGAGCCGATCTTCGGTGGTGATGGAATGTATGTGGCCCCCGATCCGCGTAATAGTAAATTAGTTTACACCGGCTTTCAATTTGGAAACTATTTCAAACTGGAGTTAGATAAATCAAAGTCTACTCGCATCACACCTTCACACGAAATTGGTGAGGCGCCTAACCGTTGGAACTGGCGTACACCACTTATTCTTAGCAAGCACAATCCCGATATTGTTTACATGGCTTCGCAGCGAGTGTATCGCAGTTTAAATAAAGCGGAAAGTTGGGAGGCAATTAGTCCCGATCTGACAAAAGACAAACCTCAGGGCAATGTTCCGTTTTCTTCCATTGCTACGTTAGTCGAATCACCACTGCAGTTCGGGTTGTTATATGTAGGTACGGATGATGGAAATCTTTGGGTGAGTAAAAATGGTGGTGGAAATTGGGAGGCAATCAACTCCGGATTACCTACCAATCTTTGGGTGAGTAGTGTGTTTGCATCCCCCCATGATGAATCCACTGTGTTTGTTTCGGTGAATGGCTATCGCGAAGACGAATTTAAAACTCATCTATACATGAGTGCAGATTACGGAAAAACATGGAGTAGTGTTAAGGGTGATTTGCCCGAATCAGTGGCGAATGTAATTATCCAAGATCCTGTTAGTGCCAATCTTTTGTATTGTGGTCTTGACAATGGAACGTATGTGAGCTTGGATTTGGGTAAATCGTGGCAATTGTTAAACAAGGCGTTGAATGTCGCCAGTTATGACCTGATCGTTCACCCACGTGAAAACGAATTGGTAATTGGAACCCATGGCCGTAGTGTATTTGTTGCGGATGTCAAACCACTTCAGTCATTGAAAGATGAAGGCGCATCGAAAGGCATCCTTGCCTTTGCACCGGAAAGTATTCGATCCAGCGAACGCTGGGGACAAAAACAATTTACCTGGTCGAAAGTGAATGAACCGGAAACAACAATCCTATATTATGTTGGTAAGACTGCACCGGATATAAAAGTAGAAGTCTATGATGAGAAAAATAATTTGGTTCGCACATTAACAGGAATTGGATCAGCAGGATTTCATTCGCTTGTGTGGGATCTGAAAGTGAATGAAGTTGCTTCGGCTCCAGCTAAAGGCAAATCAAAATCTGTAGCCACACTCACAACTATGAAGTATGTAACAAAAGGCAAGTACAAACTGAAGTTTATCAATGGCACTGAAAATAGCGAAGCAACTGTAGAGGTTAAATAGGTTTAAGCCCTCCTTTACAAAGCCCGCTCATCCCAGCGGGCTTTTGTTTTTTATTCAATTTTCCCCTTTTAACAAAAAATAGAGTAGACGATGCTCATTAAGGACCTGGCTACGTATACTATCCCATAACGCCAATGCTATGAGTCTACAAGAAAAAATCAATCGTCATAATTTCCTTAAGCAATCTGTGCTGGGTACCGCTGGTATTTTTATTCCGATTTCATTTTTGAACGCACAAAGTCAGCAACAGGAAAAGCCTGCACCACTCAATCTTGAAACGGTAAAAGAGTTTGTGGGGGTTTGTCACGGAAAGTTTGATCGCGCAAAAGAAATGTTGGAAGGCAATCCTTTGCTGCTTCATGCTTCATTTGATTGGGGTGGCGGTGATTTTGAGTCCGGTATTGAAGCGGCAGGCCATGTAGGGAACAAAGAGATTGCAGCTTACCTGATCAGTAAAGGTGCGCGCTATAATATTTATCTCGCTTGTATGCTGGGTCATTTCGATACGGTAAAAAATGTTCTAACATTTAACATAGGCTTATTAAATTCAAAAGGCCCACATGGTTTTACCATGCTCCATCATGCACACAGGGGCGGTGAAGAATCAAAACAGATAGTAGATTATCTCCAATCGTTGGGCGCCAGGGAGACCAAGATTCCGATTTATGCAGGCTAGATTAATTTCCTGGACAGGAATTGCGAACTCATCACTTGTAATTCAGGAAAGAACCTCGAGAATTCATCTTCAAATTCGGAATAATACTTTTGCAGGTCGAGTGAGGCTTCATTCATTCTGGATTCATAAGGAGTTCTTTGCGACATGCCACTTAAAGCTCCATGAATTCCTTCGATACGAGAATAATTGTATAACCAATTTCCTCTTATAACGTGGGGTAGCAACCCCTGAACGCGTTCGGGAAGTTGATCGATGAATTGATTCAGTATAGTATAGGCTTCAGAGGCATATCGATCCAATGGATTAGTATTATATACATGCCAGTTTTTAGCGAGAAAGTGATCGTAAAACATATCAACGATTACAGGTGAGTAATGTCGGTATTTGGGTCGAAGTCTGATTTTACTTTCTCTTACTACCGCATGACTATCGGTAAACTCATCTATTTCACGATGCAGTTCAATCCCGAGCGCAATGTTATAGCTAAATTGATCATAGATGTTTTTACCGCGCACAAAGTCTCCAATGAAATTCCCTACCATTATTTCAGGGTCATCGCCAGATAGAAAAAGATGAGCTAAAAAATTCACAGCTGCTTATTTAGTGTAGACGGTATGTAAGATAGCCGGAATTTCAATTATTTTTACCTTCAAGACACTAATTCCATCTCCTATGATTGTTCTTGAACAACTCAAATTGCTCGTTAATCTCGCACGCATTGATGGCGAAATGGCAAGCAAAGAAAGAACGTTTATCATTTCTATCGGTAAGGCACATGGTTTCCCGGTATCTTCTGTAGAAACACTTTTTTATGCATCCCACGAATCTATTATTCCTGATAACCTTTCCCTCGATCAACGTTTTAATTACTTGTTTAACCTGGTTAAGTTGATGAAGCTTGATGAAAGACTGTATGAGGAGGAAATAAAGTTCGGAGCAAACATTGCTACTAAACTGGGCTATCAGTCGCAGGTTATGTTTGAACTACTTCTCAAGGTTAAGTCGGAAGACATGGAACAAAAGGATGTAGATTCTTTGAAAGAGTTGACTACCAAATATCTCACCAAATTCTGAGCCTGGTTCGCTTGAAAACAAGCGTTTAATCACGGGGTAGGCGTGATAATTGAATATCAGCAGTAGTGATTAACAATCAGTTTGTTATCAAGCATATTAATGTTGAATTTCAACTAATTAAACTCCCGATTATGAAGTGGATATACTTAATTCAGCAAAAAGCGCAGGTTGCTTTTTTGTTAGCGCTTGTACTTTTTGGCGTATTTGTAAAAAATGTTCTCGACCGAAACAATGTTGCTGATCTGGGAGATTCGTTTTCATCTGTCTATAAAGACCGACTGTTGGTTGAAAGCTACATCTATAAGCTAAGCGACCAGTTATACCAGAAACAGATTCTTTTTGATCAATGCAGCCAGCAACAAAGCGACAGAGATCAATTCAGTTTGATCATCGGGAGGCATAACGCTACTATCAATTCTCTCATTCAGGAATATGAGAAAACAAAACTTACTGATCAGGAATCCATTTATTTTGATGCGTTCAAAGAAAATATTAATCAAATGGAAACTATCGAAAGTCAGTACTTACAATCCTATACTGACTTTGCAACAGTCAATACCTCCATGGATCATCAATTTAGGATTGCGGGTGACTATCTCGAACAACTTTCCAGTATTCAGATAGCGGAAGGAAAGAGTATGGCTGACCGATCTATAAGGATTGTGGCCGGGTCAAGTATTCTTACACAGTTTGAACTGGCCATGATTATAATTATTGGTCTGATTATCCAAGCCTTGATTTTCGCCTCCAATTCATTGACACCAAAAACCCTTCAAAATCATCAATTGAATTAGAACCGCCACCCTTTGCAAACCCTGCTTTTTGCTACCTTTGCGCGTTAAAATCGCACGAAAGAAATGACGGGAATGGAGAACATCCGCAATTTTTGCATAATTGCCCATATAGATCACGGTAAAAGCACCCTGGCCGACCGACTTTTGGAGTTCACAGGCACCCTTACTGGTCGCCAGATGCAAGCCCAGGTACTCGACAACATGGATCTGGAGCGCGAAAAGGGCATTACTATTAAGTCCCACGCGATTCAAATGAACTATAAGTTTGGGGGTAAAGACTATATCCTGAATTTAATCGATACCCCCGGCCATGTTGACTTCTCGTATGAGGTTTCCCGCTCCATTGCTGCTTGCGAAGGCGCTTTGTTGATCGTTGATGCGGCTCAGGGTATACAGGCGCAAACAATTTCAAATCTATATTTAGCTCTCGATCACAATCTTGAAATCATTCCTGTTCTCAACAAAATTGACCTACCGGCTGCCATGCCCGAAGAAGTAACGGATCAGATTGTGGATTTGATTGGCTGCGACCGCGACTCGGTACTCAAAGCCAGTGCGAAAGAAGGTAAGGGGATCGAAGAAATTTTAAAAGCAGTAATCGAGCGGGTGCCGTCTCCTAATGGCGACCCTAAGGCACCACTGCAAGCCATGATTTTTGATTCTGTATTCAATTCCTTTCGAGGGATTGAAGTAATCTTTCGGGTGTTCAACGGTACAATGCGTAAGAATGACCTGGTGAAGTTTGTAAATGCCGATAAACAATATGGTGCCGATGAAATTGGTGTCTTGAAATTAGACAAGCTTCCCCAAAACGAAATCAGTGCCGGCAATGTAGGCTACCTGATTTCGGGAATAAAAGTAGCGAAGGAAGTAAAGGTTGGCGATACGATTACATTAGTGAACAATCCGGGTGAAGCCATTAAAGGTTTTGAAGATGTTAAGCCGATGGTCTTTGCAGGTATCTACCCGGTGGAAACTTCTGAATTTGAGGAATTGCGCGCATCCATGGAGAAACTTCAACTCAACGATGCTTCGTTGGTTTGGGAGCCAGAAACTTCTGCTGCTCTTGGTTTTGGGTTCCGTTGCGGATTTCTCGGCTTGCTACACATGGAAATTATTCAGGAACGTTTGGAACGTGAGTTCAACATGACGGTAATCACTACTGTGCCCTCGGTACAGTTTAAAGCGATGCTCACCAATGGAAAGATGATTGAAATCAATGCACCCTCGGAAATGCCCGATCCAACTACAATGGATTACATCAACGAGCCTTTTATTCGTGCACAAATAATCTCTAAGTCTGAATTTATAGGTCCTATCATCGGTCTTTGTATGGACAGACGTGGCTTAATTAAAAATCAGCAATACCTGACCTCAGATCGTGTTGAGTTAACATTCGAAATGCCTCTGGCAGAAATTGTGTTCGACTTTTTCGATAAATTGAAAACTATCTCAAAAGGATATGCTTCCCTTGATTACACATTAATTGATTGGCGCGAAAGTGACATGGTGAAATTGGATGTGCAATTGAATGGTGAAAAGATTGATGCGCTTTCAGCGATTGTTCACCGTGGCAAAGCGCAGGAGTGGGGCCGGAAGTTGTGTGAGAAATTGAAAGAACTTATTCCACGCCACATGTTTGAAGTGGCCATACAAGCTGCCATCGGACAAAAGATAGTAGCCCGCGAAACATTAAGTGCTATTCGCAAAAACGTATTGGCAAAATGTTATGGTGGTGATATTTCGCGTAAGCGTAAACTGTTAGAGAAACAGAAGAAGGGAAAGAAGCGCATGCGGCAAGTGGGTAATGTAGAAATTCCGCAGGAAGCATTTATGGCAGTTTTGAAAATTGAATAACAAAATCCACTCTCCCCTCTCCTCCGGAGAAGGCAAGGGTGAAGTAAAAGTTAACATGACAGAAACACAAAGCTATACCCTCATCGATGGTCGCAAAATCTCGACCGATATCAAGAAGGAAATTTCTGAGCAAGTAAGCTTGCGCAAGCAAGCCGGAAAGAAAATTCCACACTTAGCAATTATCCTGGTGGGTGATGATGGGGCCAGTCAAACATATGTTGATCACAAAGTAAAAGCATGTAAAGAGGTTGGATTTCATTACTCTATGCTGCGGTTTGCCGACACAATCAGTGAAGATAAGTTGATGAAACATATCGACCAGGTAAACCGCGATGAAGATGTAGATGGTTTTATTGTTCAGTTGCCATTACCGCCTAATATTTCGGTGGAACGAATCACGGAAAAAATTCGCCCCGATAAAGATGTGGATGGGTTTACCAATCGCAATTTTGGAAGTATTGTTTCCAAACATCCGCTGCTGTTACCGGCCACTCCCTTTGGCGTAATGGAATTGTTGAAACGTTATAATATTACTACCGAAGGAAAAAATTGTGTAGTGGTTGGCGCAAGCAGGTTGGTAGGCGCGCCTTTAAGTATGATGCTCGTGGAGGAAGGCAAAGCTACTGTAACCATTTGCCATAAATACACAAAGGATATTTCCATGTTTACCCGGCAGGCGGATATCCTGATTGTTGCTGTGGGTAAACCGGGTATTATTAAAGCTGATATGGTGAAAGAAGGTGCTGTGGTAATTGATGTTGGAACTACGAGAGTTGAAGGACCTCAATATAAAAACGGCTATGCTCTTAAAGGGGATGTTGAATTTAAAGAGGTAGCACCAAAAACCTCGTTTATCACTCCGGTACCGGGTGGTGTGGGCCCCATGACTATTGCTTCACTTTTGTTGAATACACTTCGAGCCACCGAATTAAGAAATCTATAGAGTTTTGAATCTTAAATCTGAAATTTTGAATCCTACTCTTCCTTTGATGGAAGATTTTTATACAATCCAGGGGGAAGGATTTTATCAGGGCAACGCAGCTTATTTTATTCGGCTGGGCGGTTGTGAGGTGCGGTGTGTATGGTGCGATGTAAAGGATTCCTGGGATGTGAATGCGCACCCCAAAGTAGATGTTAGAGAAATTGCTTTGAAAGCAAAAGCTAGCGGAAGCAAAATAGCGGTGGTTACCGGGGGTGAGCCTTCCATGCATAATCTTTCCTCGTTAACTCAAGAACTCAAACAAGCGGGTTTACGAACTCACATTGAAACTTCAGGTGCCTATCCGTTGACAGGCCAGTGGGACTGGGTTTGTTTTTCACCGAAAAAATTCAAGCCACCTCATCCATCCGTACCAGAAAAAGCTGATGAATTAAAAGTGGTCATCTTTCATAAGACGGATTTTGCATGGGCCGAAGATTTTGCTCAACAGGTTGGTTCAGCATGTGAATTATATTTACAACCTGAATGGTCGAAGGAAAAGGAAATTCTTCCACTGATCATCGACTATGTGAAGAATCATCCTCAATGGAAGATTTCGTTACAGGTTCATAAATACATGGATGTACCTTAATGGGTTATGTCGCTGGATAATTTCATACAACAACTGAACGAATGGGGCCGTAAAAAAGTCCCGTTTTTGTTTCTGGTTGATTTTGAATTGGAAAAACCACGAGCATGGCGTTTAGATGAGATTGACTCCGAAGAAATACTTTATTCTATTCATGGATATTCGAATGCAACTTCAAAAGAGAGAAGTGCTGAGAAAATTCAACTCCAAAAGTATCCGATAACTTTTGATCAGTATCAGGTAAAATTTAATAGGGTCTATAAGCCGCTGACCTATGGAGATTCTTTTTTGGTTAATCTCACCATGAAGACGAAAGTGGAGTTAAATTCTTCACTGCAGGATTTATTTTACCTTAGTGATGCGCGCTATAAGTGCTGGCTACGAGATGAATTCCTTTTTTTTTCACCCGAAATATTTGTGCGGATTAAAGACGGTAAAATTATTTCCTATCCCATGAAGGGAACCATTGACGCTTCGATACCTGATGCAGAAAAGATTATTCTGGAAAATAAAAAGGAGTTGGCCGAACATGTTACCATCGTAGATCTGATCCGAAATGATTTGAGTCGTGTTGCTTCGAATGTATCCATCACCCGGTTTCGATACGTTGACGAAATTAGTACCCATGACAAAAAACTCTTGCAGGTGAGTTCCGAAATAATGGGTGATCTTCCTGTGAATTATAAAGAGCAGCTAGGAAATCTGATTGTCTCTTTATTGCCTGCTGGTTCTGTCAGTGGTGCACCCAAAGTAAAGACGTGTGAACTGATTCGTGAAGCTGAAGGAGAAAAGCGTGGTTACTACACGGGAGTTTTTGGTTATTTTGATGGTGAAAATTTAGACAGCGGAGTAGTCATTCGTTTTATGGAACAATCAGGGAATTCTATTTTTTATCGAAGTGGTGGTGGCATCACCACACAGAGTGTAGCGGAAGAAGAATATTTGGAAGCAATTCAAAAAATCTATGTCCCAGTTGCTTGAGTCGATCTATCTGAAGGATGGCATATTCCGCAACCTTGCGTATCATGAGGCGCGAATGAAAAATGCATCTTCAATGTTGTTTGGTAAATTCTCCATCAACCTTGCAGGTTTTCTATCGCAGGTTGCCATGCCTACCATCGGTTTGTTTAAGACAAGAATTATCTATGACACAGAAATACGAAATATTGAATTTGTGTATTACAAACCACGTGTGGTGCAATCGTTAAAACTGATTCACGACAATGATATTTCGTACACGCATAAATTTCTTGATCGATCCAATCTCGAAAATCATTTTGCTCAACGCGGTGTTGCCGATGATATCTTGATTGTCAAAAATGGAAACTTTACCGATACCTTTTTCGCCAACCTGATTTTTAAAAAGGAAAACCGGTGGTTTACATCAACTACTTTTTTGCTGAAGGGCACCATGCGTCAGAGTCTATTGGAAACCGGTTTGATTGAAGAAACAATTATTAACGTTTCCAATTACTATCAATTTCAATCTTTGAAATTGATAAACTCAATGATGGGCATGGATGGTCCAGAGATTCCGATAGGTTCGATCGTGACATAACAACTTATACTTTCATTCGTTTACTGTAAGACTTTTTACTTCCCCGCAAGGGAGTTAACTTGCTTTATGAATATGTTGAAATTGGGCTCATTTATTATTCTTTGTGTTTATAGCTCTTCTGTGATCGGTCAAACATTAAGTACAAAGAACAAGAAGGCCCAGGAACTTTATTTTGAAGCGGACAATTACCGGGTGCGTGGGCAATTCAAGGAGGCCATATCATTTCTGAACGAGGCAATTGCCAAGGATAAAAATTTTGAGGAAGCCTATTATCGCCTCGGACTAATCTATAAAGCACAAGAGAATTATCCACTTGCCGGCACAACATTCGGGCAAGGCCTTTCCCTGGTTAAAGAGGATGTTAGGCGTAAGATGTATTTGTACGAGTTAACGAATGTAAACCTGCGGCATGCAAATTATCAGGATGCCGCTGCCTTTTCAATACAGTTTTTGCAGATCGAGAAATCAGACAAACGTAAGATCGATCTTGTAAAGGTTTGGAAGTCGCAAGCCGAGTATGCGTTGGCCAATCAAGTTGATCTGCCATATCGGATAGCCCCATTGAGTGATACTGTCAATGCATTTCCGATGCAGTATTTTCCTGCGCTCACTGCCGACAATACTCAATTAATTTTTACAGCGCGCTTTGGAGGTGCCCGCAACGATAACGAAGATCTACTCGTTTCGCGAAAAGAGAATGGAAGATGGTCGGCCCCGGTGTCAATTTCTCCAAACATAAATACAATTCAACGCGAGGGAGCCTGTACCATTTCTGCCGATGGCCGGCATTTGATTCTCACTATATGTGGTTCCTTTGGTTGCGATTTGTTTGAAACGAGAAGAACAGGCAATGTGTGGTCTCAACCGAAAAATCTAGGCCCCTCTATTAATAGTACTAATTGGGATTCGCAGCCATCTTTGTCTGCCGATGGTCGGGAGTTGTATTTTGTTTCTGATCGGAAGGGTGGAGTTGGAGGCTATGACATCTGGTATTCTCAACTTTTGGAAACAGGTTGGTCGAAAGCCAAAAACCTGGGCCTGGATATCAATACTCCATTTGATGAAATCTCGCCCTACATCCATGTTAACAATCAGACACTATATATAGTATCGAATGGATACCCCGGCTATGGAGGTTATGATATATATGTTTCTGAAAAGCAGGAGACTGGCTGGACAACTCCGGAAAATATGGGCAAGCCGTTGAATGACCACAAAGATCAATATTCTTTTATGGTTGCTAGTGATGGAGCGTTGGCCTATTACTCTAGAGAAGAAAGCAAAAATCGTAGCCGATTGTATCGAATTGATCTACCCGAAGATAAAATTGTAAAGTCAAAAGGGAATGTGGTGAAGGGTACTGTGTCGGATTCAAAATCGAATCCTCTTAATGCGAATGTTGAATTATTTGATCTGAAATTAAGCAAGCGGATTGCTGTCGTTAATGCTGATTCTGTTTCTGGTGAATACGTAATGGTGCTTCCGGGCGGATCGGAATATGCGTTGTATGTTCGTAAGAAAGGATATCTGTTTCACAGTCTTCATTTTAATTATGAAGAAGAAGTAAGAAGTGAGCCCGTGGTTAAAAACATTGCTCTCATTCCGATACAACAAAATGCATCGGTTGTTTTGAATAATTTATTTTTTGATTTGAATAAGTACGAATTGAAACCGCAGTCAGAAACGGAACTGAAAGAGGTGGTTGATTTCTTAAATCAAAATCCGGAATTAAAAATTGAAATTGGTGGGCATACTGATAATTTGGGCACAGAGATTTATAATCAGCAACTCTCCGAAAGAAGAGCAGATTCCGTAGCTGATTTTTTAAAAAAGCATCAAATTTCGCCTCTCCGGATTGTTACGAAAGGATACGGTTCTAAAAGTCCACTCAGGCCTAATAATTCAGATGAAAACCGGCAAGTGAATCGCAGAATTGAGTTTAAAATATTGGCTCAGAAATAGTAGATCAAGCAGTTTGCCTCCCAAGCATTAGACAGATTTACATGACCGGAAAAAATCACCCACGAGGGGTTATTTTGAGTGATAATTAGCCACCTGTTAACCAGTAATCATTTTACGGTTACCAATTTTGTTCTATGTTTGCACCTTATTAAGAAATATTCTATTCAATTAAACCAAAACAGTATGAAGAAAATTTTACAGTTGAGTATTTTCTCGCTGCTCATGATCACTCAATTGAGTGTCATGGCGCAAGATCGTACGGTTGCGGGGAAGGTAACATCTGCTGACGATGGTAGTACCATGCCAGGAGTTAACGTTGTTTTGAAAGGTACAACCATCGGGGTTGTAACAGATGCGAACGGAGACTATCGGATCTCAATTCCGAGCAGTGGAGGAACTTTGGTTTTCTCTTTTATTGGTATGACAACCACCGAAGTTGAGGTTGGATCCAGAGCAGTGGTGGACATACAATTGGGTACAGACGTAACACAATTATCTGAAGTTATTGTTACCGGATACGGAACTACGTTGAAGAAAGAGTTTTCCGGAGTATCTGTCTCGTCCTGAAATAGGTTTACACGATTTACCGTGTAAACAATATGAGAAAATCAGAAAAAACAGTTCATGAACAAGAAGCTATCATTGCAGAGTATTTGCTGGGCGATACGACCTATCGTAAATTGGGAGCCAAA
>JBGSTJ010000028.1:0-38058 GCA_041736555.1 Cyclobacteriaceae bacterium | reverse complement strand
TGTTTGGCTCCCAATTTACGATAGGTCGTATCGCCCAGCAAATACTCTGCAATGATAGCTTCTTGTTCATGAACTGTTTTTTCTGATTTTCTCATATTGTTTACACGGTAAATCGTGTAAACCTATTTCAGGACGAGACATGATGTACTTAGAATTTGGTCAGCGCGAAAATCAGTAATTGCTCCGGGTGGAATACTGTCGGGTTCTTTTAATGCAACAAATGCATCCAGACGCCCCCAACCTAGTTGACCCACTAGCATAGGATTCGTTGAATTGATTGAACGCGAGGATAATCGTAATCTATTCCAAACCTCGCCAGGTTTCAACCCTAGTCGCTGCAAATTTGAAATAACAAGTGCAGCCACGCCAGATACATGAGGGCAAGCCATTGAAGTTCCAGAAAAATTTTGATAACCAGACAACGTTGTACTCAACACATTCGTCCCAGGTGCAAAGATTTCTACCCATGGTCCGAAGTTCGAAAAATCCGACTTCACATCTCTATGATCTGTTGCCCCCACAGCGATTACTTTATCATACGATCCTGGGTAGCCCATATATGGATCCGATGTGTGTCATTACCTGCTGCAAATATCACAATACCTCCGGCCATGGGTCCGGTCTGTATATTTTTATTAAAGTTTGCAGAACTGTTATCGAATCCTGCACGGTTAATGAAATAATCAATGGCCACCTCGATTGCCTTCGAACCACCGCTCCAACTGTTTTGTGAAATCACTGCCCCATTGTCTGCCGCATAAACCATGGCTTGTTCAAAACCACCAATACCGAAGCTTCCAAAGCCAGCACATGACATCAATTTTACGCCTCTTTGGCTACCATTCCCACCTGCGATTCCTGAAACGCCAATTCCATTATTCGTTAAAGCACCAATTGTACCTGCTACGTGGGTACCATGAACATCGGGGTATATTGAAGAAGTCTTATCTCCAAAACCAAAACCATAACCATTAACATCATCGATATACCCATTTTGATCATCATCTATCTTGTTTCCAGGTATCTCATTGGAATTTACCCACAAAGCACCTTGAAGATCGGGATGCCTTGTATCAATACCTCCATCGATGACAGCAACAATTACATTTGGCGAACCGGTTTCTTTCTGCCAAGCCTTGATTAGGTTAATATCCGCACCCGATGTTCCTCCTGTTTGTCCATCATTATTGAAATGCCATTGCTTATTAAATTCGGGATCGTTGGATCCGGTAGACAATGTTGGTAAAGGTTTATTTTCCGAATCAACACGGACATTTTTCACATACGTATAAGGTCTACTTTCTTCCACATCATCAAAACTGCCAGTGGCACGGTAGTCGTCAACTACAGCCTTCACTTTGGCATCATCTTCGAGTTCAATTTCATACCACAAATGCAAACCAAATGCTCTGTGCGCTTCCTCAAACTTGCCAGCAGAGGGAAAGATTCTTTTTAGACTAATTGCCTTATGGTTTTCACTTACATTATCGACACTAGGAATTCCTGAAAAAACCGGCTGCCGTGCATTTTTAATGGAATTCAAAGCCTTGCTTGAAATAGCTGACTCGACTACCTGAATAGCCTTCTCTTTAAATTTAACGTGAATCGTCTTATGATTGGTTTGTTGCGCATTAGAATAATGAGTTAGAAATGTATTAAACCCAAATACGAAAAAAGCTATGGTGCCAACTAATCTCATGATACAGCCTGAATTCTAGGATAAAAAATTTATGAGCGTTAATTTAAGTATTTAAGAAGACAAATTTACCCTTATCTTTAATGTTAAGATTAACTTTCAAAAGACATTACTTCTCAACTTAGCCAGGCAATCAGGATCCCTCGCCCTTGTTGGTGTTCTTCACCAATAAGCCAAACACCTTTCCCAGCGGAGTCATCGGAAGCGTTGCATGGAGAGGTGGGCGGGACCCGCGCAAATGACCAATCACCAGTTCGTATATAGGTTAACCAAATCTATCCAGCTATGCTCAGGTGCAAGCGTAACGCTTGTACCTGTACATAAAAACTGGATTCTTCGTAATTTCTCTTGTTAAGAAAGGGATTGCTGAACTAAGTTATATAGTGAAGAGAAGCTCAAGCGTGACGCTTGAGCTTGGGTGCAGTATAAATTAACACAACAGACGCAGTTTATAGAACAGAGCCCACATATTAACGAACAGACTCGCTGCGGGATAATAACAGACTCCCATCGGAAAATTACAGGTGGCACCATACCCATTACATATTCGCACTGAAAGTTTTCGAAATGCACCGTACACTTGTTGAAGTCCACCGTACACATTACAGGTGAGCACTGGCAGTTTTCGAAATGCACCGTACACATTACAGGTAGGCACTGGCAGTTTACAAATTGCACCGTACACTTGTTGAAGTCCACCGTACATAGTACAGGTAAGCACTGGCAGTTTACAAAATGCACCGTACACTTCTCGGAGCGCACCGTACACATTACAAGAGAGCACCGGTACGGTTTTAATAAAAATATAATTTCTGTAAATGAGATTTTTTTCTTGAAAAAATGCCTGCAAACGTGCCAGTGCCTTTCAGGTTTCAGCTATGATCAACTATATAGTTTATAAAATAATTGAAAAAAATAAAACATGCTGGTGGCTGCTACGTGTGTAGGCATATAACATAAACATTAATTGTTATGTCACACTTAAAAAACATGCAAGCCTTTGGGAAGCTCACGGGCATCTGCACCGGGTTGGGAGGAACCTATAACCCCGGACAACAAAACCTTCAGGTGAATGTGATGGCCACCTTAATGAACATCGCTCAACAATCCTGGGAAGAAGTAAAGGAAGCACAGTCGGTTTACGACAAGTCAACCAACAACCGCGAACTCGGGTTCCAAAAAATACGCAAGCTTAGTGCAAGCGTCTATGGCATGCTCAAAGCATCCGGAGCCAACACGTTGTTACTGGCCGATGCCCTGAACAGTAAGCGCAGAATCTGGGGCGCCCGAATTTCAAAGCCACCGGCAGTGCACGTAACAAAGCCAGCCGAAGAACAGCCTGACACACGGCCTTCGTATGCGCAGAGTTACACAACCATAGCCGAGTACTTTGACAAGCTCGTAAAGACGGCAGCCTCAGAACCAAAGTACAGTCCGAATGAACCCGAACTTACCTTGGCAAGCCTGGAGCAAATGCGAACCGATTTGTTCGGTCTCAACAAGGCGGTGACCGAGGCCGAGATCAGACTGGAAGAAGCACGGATTAAACGCAACACTGTTTATTACCTTGCTCCGGGCAACCTGGTGGATACGGCAAATGCCGTGAAGACCTACGTGCGTAGCGCGTTCGGCTTCCAGAGTCAGCAGCATCAGCAAGTACAAAAACTTCGTTTCATTAAACCCAATGTGTAATGCGACACCTCGCAAATTGAAAACCTCTGCGGTCAGACTGCAGAGGTTTTTTTATTGCTTCAATCACGCCTGCAGGTTGAACCACCTGGTTAACTGTTTTTTCAACGTAAGATTTTCATTCAGCGGATGATATTCATTTGTATGAGCTGAATATTTATACTGATGCATCCATTGTTCAGGGTGGAGCGCAATTTTTTCAATTGAATCTGAGATGTAATGCACATCTTCATGGCTCATAACCGGATGAAGTGAGAGGCGTACCCAACCAGGTTTTTCAGACAGGTCACCTGAATCAATTTTACTTGTTATTTTCTTTGAGTATTCCTGATCTACGTGCAATAGATAATGCCCATAGGTGCCGGCACAGGAACAGCCTCCACGTACCTGTATACCAAAATGATCACTCAGCACGCGCACGATGAAATTGTAATGAAGGTTATCAATGTAAAAAGAAATAACACCCAGTCGTTGTTTATGATCAGGAGCGAGAATATTAAGTCCGGGTACCGTTGACAATCGTGCAAAAGCAATTTCTAATAATTCGGCTTCACGATGTTCAATCCGATCAACACCAATTTGTTCTTTCAACCGAATGGCGAGGGCCGCCCGAATCGTTTGAATAAAAGCAGGAGTTCCGCCATCTTCGCGCGTTTCTATATCTTCGAAATAATGGTGACCACCCCAGGGATTTGTCCATGACACCGTGCCTCCGCCCGGCATATCCGGCACACGATTCGTATATAACTTTTTATTGAAGATCAACACCCCGGCACTTCCGGGGCCTCCCAGGAACTTATGGGGAGAAAAGGTAATGGCATCTAATGCCTCTTCCGGATTTTCAGGATGCATGTTCATTTCTGCATAGGGGGCAGAAGCTGCAAAATCAACGAAGCATAACCCACCATGCTGATGCATGATACGGGCCAGCTCATGATAGGGAGTGAAGATGCCGGTTACATTGGAACATGCCGTAAACGAACCGATCTTGTGTTTGCGATCGTGATACTTCCTAATTTCAATTTCAAGATGTTCGGGACTAACAAGCAGATCATCGCCCGGAGGAATTACAACGACATCAACTTCACACTCGAGCCACGATGTTTGATTGGAGTGATGCTCCATGTGCGTTAGAAACACTACTGGCCTTTCTGAAGCTGGTTGATTGTAATAGGGCTTCGCCCTTTCGGGGATGTGTAAGCCAAGTATGCGCTGAAGTTTGGCGATGGCTCCGGTCATGCCGCTACCTTGTGTGATAATCACATCCTCTTCATTGGCATGTACGTGCTTCTTGATGATCTGATGCGCCTGTTTGTAGGCAATTGTCATGGCTTCCCCCGTGAGGCTGGATTCAGAATGTGTGTTACCGACCAGAGGACCAAACTCATGGACGAGCAATTCTTCGATAGGTTCATACATTCTTCCCGAAGCAATCCAATCAGCGTAAAGAAGTTTTTTCTTCCCGGACGGACCATCGATTATGTAGTCGTGCCCGACTATTTTCCGTCCAAGCTCCTGAAAGTAGGCTTCATTATTTTCGGTTGTAATATTGATGAGACTATCTGATCGCATGGATAAACAATTGGGCAACAAATATATCGCTTATCATCAAGGCTATTTAGTATTGCTACAAATTATCAGTCACAAAAACCAGGTATTGCCACGCAGCTAGTTTTAAAGGTTTTGAAACAGAAAGCTCAAAAGTCTCCCCGGTAAAGTAGTCCTGATACGTTCCGGCCGAACTCGCATCCATGAGTTTGCACTCCTGTGGCTTACCCGAAAAATTGAGAATGGCAATTACTTTGTTTTTGTTTTTGGTTCGCTGAAAAGCATACACGTTTGGATCTTCATTGTTAATCCGCACCGCCATGCCACCCTGATCGCTGCCCCACAAAGCCTGGTTATTTTTGTGCAGGGTCACAAGCTTTTTATAGAAAGGTTGAAACTCTTTAGGATCACTCCAGTCAATTGTATCTTTTTCAAAAAATTTAAACCGCTTATCCAATCCTACTTCTTGTCCGCTATAGAGCATCGGCACACCGTAGGCTGTAAAAATGAAAGTGGCAAAAGTCTTTACGCCTTCGCCATAGCGTTCAAACTCAGTTCCATTCCAACTGTTTTCATCATGATTGGTAATCATGGTTAACCGAATGGGTTTTTGACCATATTCTTTAAGGTCACCCTGAATCCAGTTGGCCAGATCATTGGCATTAGCCTCACCTTTACCCATCTTATCTGTAATCCCCAACAAAGGCCATGCATAGGTAGCATCAAATTCCAGGTGCATGCGCGCACCATCCCATTCGGCTAACCAAAAGAGATTTTTTTCGGGATCGACAACCGACCGTGCCTCTTCCCAGAAGTATAGCGGAATTTCATGACCGGCATGATCGCATCTAAACCCATCAATATTGAAGTTGGTTGTCCAATACTGCATGGCTTCAATCATGGCTGCCCGTGTTTCCGGATTCGTATGATCAAGTAAGGCTATGTCCGTCCAGTCGGCTTCATAAACAATATTTCCTTTACCGTCTTGTGCATAATATTCTGGATGCTCTGTTATCCAGGGATGATCCCACGCGGTGTGATTGGGCACCCAATCCAATATCAGGTACAAACCTAGTTCGTGGGTTTTGTTTACCAGATTTTTGAAATCTTCTTCCGTCCCAAATTCAGGATTCACTTTTTTATAATCGCGAATAGAATAATAGCTACCTAGTGGCTCTTTTCGGTTTTTAACTCCAATAGGTTGCACGGGCATAATCCACAGCATTTTTACACCTAACTCTTTCAGACGGGGTAAGTCCTCCGTAAAAGCTTTGATAGTTCCTGCCTCCGTGTGTTGCCGGATGTTCACCTCATAGATAGTGCCATCGGCCATATCGTTAGCTATGGAAACTGTTTTTGCAGTTGATGGGGATACCTTATCCGATTCTGAAGGTTTACAGCCTTGTAATAAAACAAGTAAGGCTATCAAAGGCAGTAGGAGCTTTTTCATGGGGTGTAGTATTCAGATGTAAATTAAAATTTTCTAAAGATACTATGCCTATCTCAACTCACAGTTAAATTTATCGGACTAATCTTACTTTCTCAAATTTATTCCAAGCCCACTATTTACCTCACTCCTTTAAAAGTGTACATTAAAATTTGAAATTTTATTAAGCGGCTTTCTCAAAAGTCAATTAAAATAGAAATGTCATTGCGGCCCTGCCTTTGCCGAATCTGCCAGTTGGCGGAGCAGGCAGGCCCGCAATGACTGGATGACATTTGAGAAAGCCTCAAGATAATTTTTTAAAGATTGCAAAGTCTAAAATGGGGTGAGGTAGTCTTCGGGATTTCTTTAAACACGACAAACAGGACCCGTAGATTTAATCTTTTATTATCTTTAAAAAATTAACCCGCTTACCATGCAATCTCAAAAGTATCGACTGGGTGTTTACCTCACGCTAACAGGATGTTTGTTTGTTTCCAGTTGCGATAATAAAATCGAAGACACCCGAATAAAGGCAATGAATGCCGAGCGGGTAAAATCACTTGCCGGTTCTATCGAAAGTTCGGTAACACCACAAATTGCCGAAGGCCTGACATTAAAAATATGGGGTATCGATTCGCTGGTGGCCGATCCGGTTTCTATCGACATCGATGATCAGGGAAGAATATATTATACGCGCACCAATCGGCAGAAAAATTCAGAGTTTGATATCCGCGGCCATCAGGATTGGGAAATAGGTTCCATTCAGCTTACTAACATTGAGCAGAAGCGTGCCTTTTTACATAAAGTATTGGCTCCTGAAAACAGTGATAAAAATAAATGGCTTGCTGATTTAAATGGTGACGGTTCGCATGATTGGCGCGATATGACTATTGAAAAGGAACATGTTTACCGCGTGGAAGATACCGATGGTGATGGTCTTGCCGATCAATCGCAATTGGTGGTAGAAGATTTTCATGATGAAGTAACCGATGCAGCAGGCGGGGTACTAAAACACCGTGATGATTTGTTTGTAGGCATTGGTCCTGATCTTTGGCGGATCAAGGAAAACAAGCAGGGGCTTGCAGAAAAGACAACCTCGATCTCGCATGGGTATGGAATTCATATCGGTTTTAGTGGTCATGGTATGTCAGGCATCGAAGTAGGTCCGGAAGGAAAAATCTATTGGCAGATTGGTGATATCGGTTTTAACGGGGTAGGACCCGATGGTCAGAAATGGGAGCACCCCAATAGTGGAGTTATTGTACGATCTAATCCGGATGGCAGCGACTTTGAAGTATTCGCCTATGGCAACCGTAATACACACGAGTTTGTGTTTGATGAATACGGTAGCATGATCAGCGAGGATAATGATGGTGATCATCGCGGAGAGAGTGAACGCATTGTGTATGTTGTAAACGGAGCAGACATTGGGTGGCGATCAAACTGGCAATATGGTAAGTACCGCGATCCGGATAATAATGGATATAAAGTATGGATGGATGAGAAAATGTATGTGCCCCGCTTTGAAGGGCAGGCTGCTTATATTTTACCAACGATTAAGAATTTTGTAAATGGTCCAACAGGTTTTGTGTATAATCCTGGGACAGCGTTGGGTGAGGAATTCAATAATTCATTTTTTGTAGCTGAGTTTGTCGGTAACCCAACACGCTCAGGCATTCATGCTTTCCGGTTAAAACCAAGCGGAGCTTCATTTGAATTTGTTGACTCAAAAATGATTCTCAGTGGTGTTTTGGCTACGGGCCTCGACTTCGGTCCGGATGGCGCGTTGTATTTAGGCGATTGGATTGATGGCTGGGACACGAAGGATTACGGGCGGATCTGGAAATTGGATTTAACCAATCCAAATGCAAAACGCAAGCAAACGAAAATTTTAATTAAAGATGACTTCTCGAACTATGACGTTGAGAAATTAGGAGAACTATTGAAGCATGAGGATATGCGCGTGCGTCAGAAAGCACAATTTGAGTTGGCTGAAAATGGAAGCAAAGGATTAAAGATTTTCGAGAAGTATCTTGAACAAAAGGAGAATCAGTTGGCTCGCGTTCATTCCATCTGGGGGATAAGTCAGTTTGCGCGCAAGGATCTAAAAAATGCTTCGATCTTGCTTCCGTATGTGAAGGATAGCGATCCGGAAATACGGGCACAAGCTGCAAGATGGATGGGGGATGTTCGGTTCAACGATTCAGGAGCAGAGTTAATTCCCTTGCTAAAGGACGAATATAGTCGTGCGCGATTCTTTGCTGCTGAGGCATTAGGAAGAATTGCGTATGAGCCAGCCATCAATCCATTGATTGATTTATTGGAGGCGAACAATGATGCGGATAATTATATCCGCCATGCGGCCAGTCTGGCTTTGGCAAGAATTGGAAAACCGGAGCCAATCATTGCATTATCAAATCACGCTAATCGGGCGGTGCGCATTGCTGCGGTGGTGGCATTGCGCAGAATGAGTAATCCCGGCATTGAAGTATTCTTGAAAGACTCCGATGAATTTATTGTAACGGAGACAGCACGTGCCATCAACGATGATCTTTCGATTGCAGAAGCCTTACCGGCCTTAGGTAACGTGCTGAATGAACATCGTTTCACTAATGAAGCTTTAATCAGAAGAGCCATCAGTGCTAATCTTAGGGTTGGCAGTGAAGCTGGCCTTCAAAACCTGATCAACTACGCCATCCATGAAGGTAGTCCGGTGGCAATGCGCTCAGAGGCTATGGAGGCATTAAGTACCTGGGCCAAACCTTCGGTGTTGGATCGGGTTGACGGTAGATTTCGAGGCGAAGTAACCCGCGATCTTTTGGCGGTTCAAACAAAAGCAGAAAGTGCCGTTGTTAGTTTGTTATCGCATAAAGAATCGAATTTGCGAATCACGGCAGCGAAAGCATCCGGTAAACTAAAAATCACTACAGCAGCAACCACGTTATTCGCTCGTTTGAAATCCGATGCAGTTCCTGAAGTCAGGATAGAAGCACTGAAAGCATTGGCACAATTGGAGAATACGAACATGGACGAGGCGATTAAACTGGCACTGGCCGATAAAGAGAAAAGTGTTCGCGTGGTAGGCCTTGACTTGCTGGCCACCATGGATATTTCAAAAGGACTGATGGTGACGCTACTCACGGATGTAATCAATACCCGCACGGTTGAAGAAAAACAAGCTGCGATCACGACCTTAGGTACACTTCCGTTGGCTAATTCAGAAAAAGTTTTTGATCAGCTTCTTACGAAGCTGGAAGCAGGCAAACTTCCCGCAGAAGTTCAACTGGAACTTTCCGAAGCTATTGACAGCACTCGTTCGCAAGTTTTAATAGATAGGTTTAAAAAGTTTACCATGCTCACATCACATGATTCCCTGAAGGCCGTCTATGCTGGAAGTTTGTTAGGTGGTGATCCAAGGCGGGGAGCAGGTATTTTCTGGGGCCATCCTACCGCACAATGTATCCGATGCCATTCGTTTAATGACTATGGTGGCATCGCGGGTCCACGAATGAATGGCATTGCCAAAAAATTAACCCACGAGCAAATTCTGGAATCCTTAATTGAGCCCAGTGCCCGTATTGCACCCGGTTATGGAATCGTTGTTCTTGAATTAAAGAATGCGAAAAAGATCAGCGGCATCCTGCAGGAAGAAAATGCGGATGGCTATGTAATGAAAGTAGGTGATAGGCCTGATACGCTTGTAAGCAAGTTGGACGTGGTAAAAAAAACAGATTCGCCTTCCAGCATGCCACCCATGCATTACCTGCTTACCAAAAAAGAGATTCGGGACGTGGTGAGTTTTTTGGCTACCCTGAAAGAGGATTAGAATTACCTATGAAGAACTATGATGTAATCGTGCTGGGTGTGGGTTCGATGGGTTCTGCCACGTGTTATAATCTGGCCGTTAACGGAGTACGAGTTTTAGGATTGGAACAATTTGAGATCCCACATGATCAAGGGTCACATGCCGGGCAGAGTCGAATTATTAGGAAGGCCTACTTTGAACATCCGGATTATGTACCCTTGCTACAAAGAGCCTATGAGAATTGGCATGACATTAAGAGCAAAACCGGATCGCAGGTTTATTTTCCTACCGGCCTCTTATATGCAGGTAAGTCTAATCACACTCTGATCAAAGGTGTACGAGAATCAGCTGCGAAATACAGTATTAACATTGAGTCACTTTCAAATTCAGAAACCAGGAGTCGTTATCCACAATTTCAAATTCCGGAAGGATATGAAGTTTTGTTTGAACCCGATGCCGGTTTTATAACTCCTGAGCGGGCAATTTCTCTTTTTGTTGAACAAGCAAAAAGCTTTGGTGCACAAATAAATGCTAAAGAGAAAGTAAAATCCTGGACCCGGGAAGGAGGAATGATAAAAGTAATTACCGATAAAGACTCATACTCCTGCCTAAAACTTGTTATCACTGCGGGTCCATGGTCGGGAAAAATGATACCGGGTTTATCGTCTTCGTTGCAGGTAACCCGGCAGGTGATCGCATGGGTAAATCCGAAGCAACCGAAACTCTTTGAACTCCGTCAATCACCCTGTTGGATGATCGATGATGAATCTCAACCCGGCATGTATTATGGGTTTCCAATTTTACCGGTTGCTGAATTCGGACCTCCGCAGGGTATGAAGCTAGCGTATCATTATCCGGGCGTGCCTTCTGGTCCTGATCATGTTGATAGAAACCCATCGAAGGAAGAAGAAGAAAATCTGATCGAAGCGTTGCACCGATACTTACCCGCAGGCTATTCATCCACCCATGTCTTGAAGACATGTCTTTATACGAACACACCGGATGAACATTTTGTAATCGACTTTTTACCAAACTATGAAAAAGATGTTGTGATTGCTGCCGGATTCAGTGGTCATGGATTTAAGTTTGTTTCGGTGGTAGGTGAGATTTTGGCAGATTTGGTAACGAAAGGGAAGACTGGTTTACCAATTGACTTTTTGAATGCAATGCGATTTAAATTGTGACGTTATTAGTAGCATAATCAATCAAGACTATCCATAAATGGAATAAAAATGAGAATCCGAAAACAATTCATAAAGTATAGTTTCCTTCTAATTGCTCTATTAGGAGTTTGCGACACATTCGCCCAAAGTGGGAATACAAGTGCCGATGAATTTGACGCCTCTGATCCTGCAACTATGAAGAGTCGCTTTGCCATTGATGCCGAGAGCTATTTTTTTGTAGGTGCAGCCCGGTATTACGCTCTTCGTTTTGGATACGAGTATGGTTTACAAAATCAAAAACATTTATTTGGTATGTCTTTGCCTATGGTTCACACAATTTTCAATGCTGACTTTGGTGGCTATGAAAATACAACGGGTGTCGGTGACTTGAAGATGCGATATATGTTTGTGCCCTACCAGGTGACGAATACCTCGGGACTTCAACGTGTTTCCACGTATTTTGAAGTTACCGCACCTACGGGTGAGTCTGCGTTAGGCCGTGGAGCAGGAACCTGGGTATACAGGCCGGGGATGATTTTTACTTTGCGGCCCAATCCCTATGTTTCATTTTATCCGGAAATCAAATATCAATTCTCAACGCAAGAAGCCAATATATTAAGTGGCGATGCCCCAGATGCTGAAGATCCGGATGTTGATGGACTTATTAAAAACCTGGTCATGTCTCTTCCGGTAATTGCCATCGTTGACAATTGGAAGGGCTGGGCTGGAATGAATGCCACCTACATTCAATCTTTTTCCGAACAAACGTATTACATTTTTTTGCGGTTGGATTTTGGAACCATGATCGGGGAGAAATCTTCGGCAGCTCTCAATATTACCAAGTTTATTGCAGGCCAGCCACGACTCGATGTTTTGGTGCAGGCTAAATTTCAGTTTTTTCTACGGTACTAGTGCATGATACTAGGTAAAGGGAATTTGATTATCCAGATCTAAAGTTGGTAGGTAGTATCGTAAGGCTTAACTTTAGCTAAATAAAAATCTTATGAAGAAGATATTGGTTCCCTGTGATTTTTCAGACACTGCGTTACAAGCCTTTCGTTATGCTTGTGAGATTGCCACGGTTAGTAAGGGCGAAATTTTCCTGTTGAACATCATTGAGTTACCTTCCATCCACACATCACTATTTGTACCTGCGCAGGCCTATGAGAGTGTTTTTCTAAAGGGGATTAAATTAAAAGCCCATAGGAACTTTGAAAAGATGAAGGAAAAATGGGCTGGTAAAGTGAACGTACATCTGGCACTTGAGCAAGGTTCGGTAACATCCGCCATTAAAAAGTTTGTTGATAGAAAGCGCATTGATCTTATTGTAATGGGAACACACGGCTCAAGTGGTATCAAGGAGTATGCTCTGGGCTCAAACACTGAAAAAGTCGTTCGCACCAGCAAGGTTCCGGTGATTGCAATTAAAAAGTCTGTGAGTATTGCTTCTATAAAAAACCTGATCTTACCTACCAAAGTTGAGGCGTCAAAGAAATTGATTGCTTCCATTAAGGCACTTCAAAGCATGTTGAAGGCGCACCTGCATCTTTTGTATGTTAATACTCCCTCCAATTTTGTTTCGGATCGATATACGGAACCAAAACTCCTTGCGTTTGCCCGACAACATGAACTGAAAAATTGTTCTATTCATATTTATAATGATATTGATGAAGAAGAAGGGATAATAAACTTCTCCGCAAAATTTAAAAACAAAATGATTGCCATGTCTACGCATGGACGAAAAGGGATTAATCACCTCATGATAGGAAGCATAACGGAAGATGTTGTAAATCACATTGATTGCCCCATCTGGACAATTTCAGAAAGCAATTGATCAGAAACCGTTAGTCCATATAAGTTGCATGTTATGATTCCCATAATGCTTGATTAGGCATTTTAAGCCCTTTGTGTAAACGGTTTTTACAACGTTTGTCCCATAACGAATATCCTAGTTACAAAGCCTTCCAACATGCCTTTTAGTCGATTAGTCTGTGGGTAATGCCTTTTGTCTGCTGATTACTTGAATTCCAGCAAAATAATTATAATATTCGGCTGATAATGAGACAATTGTTTGTGAACATTAAACTGTCACTTAAGTATCAGCCTGACATCAAAATCATTGTTGCGGCAGCCCTGTATTTCTTATCTGCACAGTTGGGATATTTTCTGGCTTTCAAAGAAACTACGGCTTTGCCTGCCTGGCCGCCCTCAGGAATTGCATTTGCTCTTATCATTTTATTGGGTCGTTCTTCCTGGCCAGGTATTGCTATTGGTGCACTCATTGCTAATCTGCTGGCCTATTGGAACAATCTGGCATTACCCCAACAAACCCTTGTGGCCATTTCAGGTATTACTGCCCTTGGCCAGACACTCGAGACATTAACAGGGTATTTTTTAGTCAAAGTGTGGATTAGGGATGATTATCCATTTAAGAAGGCGATGAATACATTTCGATTCCTCTTCGTTGCTCTTTTCATCAGTTTGGTTGGTACTTCAATCAGCACAGGTAGTTTATTCTTGCATGGAGTAGTAACCTCTTTAACATGGCTTCATACTGCCTTCACCTCCTGGGTCAGTAATGTAGTTGGCATCTTACTCTTTACGCCCTTTATTCTGGCTTTGGCTCAAAAGAGGAAATTCAATTTTCCATCCGACAAAATAATAGAAGCAGGGGTTTTTGTTTTGTGTATGATTGGGATTTTTGTGCTATTGCGAATGGGTTATTTCAATCAGACGTTGATCGATTCGTTGCCTTATCTTTTAATTCCCTTCTTATTGTGGCTGGCATTCCGGTTTGATTTATTGGCCGCCATCAGCGGAGTATTATGGGTTTCACTTGTTTCGATCTATTATACGATTCAAAACGTGGGTCCGTTTATCCAGACAGACCCCAGCGATTCGATGCTGTTGTTGCAGATTTTTATTGGTGTGATCAGTATCTCTACCATAGTCCTTTCCGCCACTGTAGCCGAACGATCCGATGCCCAACTTGAACTGAAACTGTTTAATGTCAACCTGGAAGCACGGGTTTTGGAACGCACACAGGAGCTGCATGATGAAATTGCTACCCGCAAGCAGGCAGAGTTTAAATTACTTCAAACCAATAAAGAACTAAGCAAACGCAATACTGAATTAGATAATTTTGTTTATAGCGTTTCGCATGATTTACGCGCACCCATTGCATCCGTGCTCGGCCTGATTAACCTCGCCAGAAAAGACAAGGACCTGGCTATGAAGAACGTGTACCTCGAAAAAATCAACAATAGTGCACTGCAGCAAGATAGTTTTATCCGTGAGATTCTTGATCAATCTCGTAACTCCCGATTAGAAGTCAAGAAAGAGGAAATACTTTTTGAGCCGTTGATTGATGAAACCTTCAATCAATTGAAGTTTGCTACATCAACCGGAATGGCGGTAGAGAAAATTGTGAACATCAAACAGGACGGCTCGTTTTATAGTGACCGTTGGCGCTTAAAAGTCATACTGAATAACATCTTTTCTAATTCAATTCGCTATCGAAATGGGCATGATCCTGTTATTAAGGTAAATGTTGAGATAGCAAACCATAAGGCCATGGTTGAAATTGAAGACAATGGACGTGGTATACCCAAAGAGCACCTTCATAAAGTATATCAGATGTTTTACCGGGCCACCGATGATGGGGCTGGCTCGGGTTTAGGTTTATATATTGTAAAAGAAACGATGGATAAACTGCAGGGCCTAATCAATATTGAATCAGAAGTAGGGAAGGGAACCAAGGTCAGGTTGGAAATCCCGGAACTTCAATAATCCAAGTACAACTCAATTCTATTTTCAAGGTTGATCTCCACATCCTTTACAGGATGCCGGAATGAAAGTTTCTTGGCGTTCAGGGCGATGGTGTTCTCCGGATAGGCACTAGTTGATCCATACAGAATATCGCCCAGGATTGGACAACCTATCTGTGCCAATTGTGCGCGTATCTGATGATATTTTCCTGTATGGAGTTCTATATTCCAAAGAAACCGGTTGTCAGTAAGTCTAACAACCGAATAAGAAAGGGAAACCTTTTCTGAGAATGGAATTTCATGTTCATAGAGAAAAGCCTTCTTCTTTTCCTTGCGATGCCATTGTTCAAGAGTTCCATCTGGGGTAGCGGGAGCTTTATCTGTTAGTGCCTGATAAAACTTCTTAACCTTGCGTTCAGCGAATTGCTCGCTCAGGTTTTTGAGTACCGAACGTTGTTTGGCAAACAGCACAATTCCGCTTACTGGTCGGTCGAGCCGATGAACATGTTGTGCATACAGATCTACCGTAGCAGGCAACGATGCTTTGAGGTATTTCTTGACCTGATTCAATAGGTTAGGATGTCCATTCCTGTCCGGCTCTACCATTAGACCAGCCGGTTTGTTGATTACCAATATAAATTCATCTTCAAAAAGTATCTGGTTGGGTTGAAATTGCATGCAATGTCGGGTATCCTAAAGATAGCTTTCTTTTATTTAATTGGATTTCTTGTTGGAGAAATAGCCCAATCCCGTTGATAAATAAATCCTTTGTTGGGAATAGGATGCAGGTTTTCTTTGTCTAACCAGCAAAGTCCGGTACTTCAATTATGAAAACTTCCTTTTTCTCCGTTATCGCTTCCGCTCTGTTATTGTTTATTTGTTCCGCGGGAGCACCCGTCACTCAGGTTTACCAGTTCAATTATGAAAATGTGCTTGGCACCTCATTTGAACTTAAGGTGTTTGCTTCATCCGAGCTAGTGGCAAATACTGCCGAACGAGTTGCTCTAGGTGAGATTGATCGGTTAAACAGTATTCTCAGCACCTATGATCCAACAAGTGAAGTAAGTCGGTGGCAAAAGACATTGAATAGTGAAGTCTCTATTTCACCTGAGCTTTTTGAGGTGTTAACCGTTTTTGATTATTGGAATGTGAAAACAGGAGGGGCCTTGAACGCTTCTGCAGGGATTGCATCTGTCTTGTGGAAAAAAGCTTCTGTCAATCAGGTATTACCATCTACCGAAGAACTAGCCAATGCGGCTTCCGCAATGAATCGTCAGCACTGGGAGTTAAATCAGTCACTGCAAACAGCAACCCATCTGTCTGTAGATCCACTCGTGCTCAATTCATTTGTAAAAAGTTATATCATCAATAAAGTCTCTGAAAAGATTATGAGTCTGCGCGGTGTTACAGGCGCTGTAATCAACATCGGTGGCGATATTATGGTAACCGGAATTCAGCAAGAACGAATTCGCGTATCCGATCCTACTGCCGATGCTGAAAATGACAAGCCACTTGCCGTGTTGAAAATTAACAACAAGGCTATTGCCACAAGTGGTAATTACAGACGGGGCTTTCAAATTGGGGAACAGTGGTATTCTCACATTCTGGATGTGCGCACTGCAATTCCGGCCACAAACATTATAAGCGCTACCGTGATTGCTGAAAACGCTACCGTTGCCGGAGCATTGGCAACCACATTCAATATACTTTCACCGGTAGAAAGTGAAGAACTGGCCAAACAATACTCCGGTGTCGAATATCAGATAATTACAAAAGCGGGCCAGCAAATTGTTAGCCCTGGGTGGAAATCACTTGAAGAAACTCCTACAGTGGCAGCAAATGTATTGGGCAGTCGTGCAAATGGAGACTACGAATTGACAATTGAGTTGGAGTTGGCCCGTTTTGAAGGCCGGTTTCGCAGACCCTTTGTGGCAGTTTGGGTTGAAGACAAAAAGAAAGAATCCGTTCGCAATCTGGCAGTATGGTATAACAAATCCCGGTGGCTCCCGGATCTCAAACGCTGGTATTCTAAAAATCAACCAGGCAAAATGAGTCCTGTAAGAATGGAATCAATCAGCAGTGCAACCCGTGCGGCAGGTAAATACACACTTACTTGGGATGGCCTTGACGAACAGGGAAAACCCGTCCCTACAGGAAAGTACATGATTTATATTGAAGCAGCCCGCGAGCATGGAACCTATCAGTTACTTAAACAGGAAATGGAGTGGAATGGTAAAGCAAAGCACATTGACCTTGTGGGAGGAATTGAAATCACCGCTGCCTCACTCGACTATCATAAAGTCAAGAACTAGATAATTACTAATCATTATGACAAAAAGTGAGATTGCTTCATGGACGCGTTGGCTGCATATTTATTTATCGATGTTTAGTTTTGCGGCCCTGCTGTTTTTTGCTGTTACCGGAATCACACTTAATCATACCAGTTGGATTGAAGGCCAACAGCAAGTAGAACATGTGAATGGACAACTTTTGCCGACTTGGGTGGAGCCTTCTGTAACGATAGACAAACTAGAAATTGTTGAATATTTAAGAAACACACACGGTATAAAAACGAGCGTAAATGATTTCCTTATCGATGATGTCGAATGTTCTATATCCTTTAAAGGTCCGGGTTATGCAGCGGATGTGTTTGTTGACCGGTCAACCGGAAGCTATGAATTAACCGTGACCAAATCAGGTGCGGTAGCCATTATGAATGACTTGCATAAAGGCCGAGATACAGGAACTGTCTGGGCCTGGCTAATCGACATCAGCGCAGTATTAATGATTCTGGTTTCATTATCGGGTTTTCTTATGATCTTCTTCCTTAAAAATAAACGTTTGAATGGTCTTTTGCTTACCGCGGCTGGGGCTATAATAATTATAGTAATCTATTATCTCTTTGCACGATGAATAATCATGTCAAAGTTATGAAGATTGATAAAGATCTTATTTATCTGTCCGATTTCTCGATCCATGAAGATCTCAAAGTTAGCTCATGAATGGCATGTCTACAGCAACATACCCCAAGCATCTATACACACCGGTAATAAGTTGTAATGATCTGTGAGCCTCTGATGGTGACACTAGCTTATATATGTTGTCTTAAAAAATTGAACTTCAACAAGATAAATCTTTTAAACAAAGTAATGCTTTTGGTTGAATCACTAATAATTTATATAAGTTGATTCGTGGTCAATGCATTCTAGTTTAAAATAAAATAACAAAACGTTATTGAATTAATAATAAGTATATAGCTTTGATGCATACCCCATACTATGAGCCTCATTGAAACTATTGTCGATTCAGATCAAACCGAAGTTGCTGAGATACGATTTGATGCCATCACTGGTCATCGTTCACTTTTTTCTAAAAAATCATTTCGTGCCAATGAAGTAATTATAGGATTTCTGGCAAAAGCAGTTCATGAAACGCCTAACTACTTAACGGTGCAGATTAGTGAGCATGAACATATCGAACTTTTTCCAGAATGCCTGGAATGCGCAAACCACAGTTGCGTGCCTAATTGTTTTTTTGATACCACCCGCATGGAGTTTGTAACGCTCAAGCCAATAGCCGCTGGCGAAGAGTTTACTTTCTTTTATCCTTCTGCCGAGTGGGATATGGATCGGGCATTTGAGTGTAATTGCGGAACCGATCAGTGCATTGGTAAGATAGAGGGAGCCCGATACTTATCGGCAAGTACCATTGCTAAATATCGGTTTACCGATTTTATCCAACAGAAATTGCGCACGGCAGGGATGTAATGGTATCCAAACCGACTTTAATAGATTCGTAGTATGAAAACGAAATTCAATCTTCTACGAAAAGTAACTCAATTAGCTTTTCTTATTTTAATACCCCTGTTTGTTACTCGGTGTAACCCAAAAGCGGGGGAAAGCTCCATCAAAGCAACTTCTAGTGAGTTAAAACTTTCTCTGGCGCAATGGTCCATTCACCGCGCGCTTGAAAGCGGAGACTTAAAACCCGAAAACTTTGCTGCCATTGCCAAAAATGATTTTGGAATCAATGCGGTAGAATATGTCAATGGCTTTTATCGAGATCATGCTACCGATGTTGAATTTTGGAAGAAGATGCGAGCTACTGCAGATTCAATGGGCGTGAAAAGTCTTCTCATGATGGTGGATGAAGAAGGCGATCTGGGCAACCCTCATGCTGAAGAGAGGAATAAGGCTGTTGAAAATCATTATAAGTGGGTGGATGCAGCAAGTATTTTAGGATGTCATTCAATCCGGATCAATGCCTTTGGCGAAGGATCCAAAGAGGAAGTGCAGGTGGCCATGGTGGATGCATTAAAGCAACTTTGTGCTTACGCGGCAAAAGCCAATATAAATGTAATCATTGAAAACCATGGGCTTTATAGCTCGGACGGAAAATGGATTGCTGAAATTATGAGACAAGTGAATATGGACAACGTAGGTACACTTCCTGATTTTGGTAATTGGTGTACTTCGCACAAATGGGGTAGTACACAGGAAGGCAAGGAATGTACGGAAGTCTATGATCGTTATCAGGGTGTATCTGAAACATTACCTTATGCAAAAGGGGTGAGTGCAAAGTCCTACGCATTTAACGAACAGGGTGAAGAGACCATTATTGATTATGCCAAAATGCTGAAGTTGGTAAAGGAATCAGGATTTTCAGGCTATATCGGTATTGAATATGAAGGCGCTCCGTTAAGTGAACCCGATGGAATCAGGGCCACGAAAGCTTTGTTGGAAAAAACGTGGTTGCAGATTAATAGCGAGTAAGACTTTTCCAGTGTCTTACTTTCAAAGGCTAATTCAAAATTGGTAAACCATCGCATTGATATTCATACCCGCTCCCACAGAAGTGAAGAGAACTTTTTCACCCGGTTGAATGGACTGATTTTTAATTTCACCCCGTAACATCAGATCCAGCAACGTAGGGATAGTGGCCACCGAGCTATTCCCCAACCAGGAAATGGTCATGGGCATAAGACTATGATTATCAAACTCCAAATCATATAGTTTAAACACCCTTCTCATAATAGCTTCATCCATTTTTTCATTGGCCTGATGAATCAACACTTTGCTTATTTCTGAAAGATGAACGTTTGCTTTATCCAATGCAGTCTTGACAACCTGGGGCACATGATTCAAGGCAAATTCATACAGCTTACGGCCATTCATTTTAATAAAAAGGTCGTCAGACTTTTTTTGAGGATCGTAGGAGTGATTCATGTTCAACAAAAGCGCATGTTCACTGGCATAGGTTTGTGTCTTGTGCGAAAGTATTCCTTGTTCACCAGCTCTTGCTTCCAGAATTACGGCACCAGCACCGTCCGAATAGATCATCGAATCGCGATCGTGTTCATCGATAATTCGGGATAAGGTTTCAGCACCAATGATCATACAACGCTTAGCGTCTCCCGAACGCAAGTAGTAGTTTGCCTGAATTACGCCTTCGAGCCAACCCGGACATCCAAAGGGAAGATCATAGGCTACGCAGTCAGGATTTTTTATTTGCAACAGATATTTTACGCGGGAAGCTAAAGAGGGTACAAGGTCAACGCGATTACTATTGTAAGCTACGTCTCCAAAATTATGGGCTACAATTAGATAGTCTAATGATTCCGGATCAATGCCCGAGTTTTCAAAAGCCTTTTGGGCCGCTAGGAAACCCAGATCCGAAGCTTTCTGTTCCGGTCTTGCATAGCATCGATCTTCAATACCTGTGATGTCTTTAAATTTATCTACAATAACCTGGGTAGATTTTGTAATCGGTGACCCATCCTTTTCGAAGAAGGTATGTTGAAGAAAATCCTTATTACTAATTTTGATTTCAGGAATGTAACTGCCTGTACCAACAACTACAGATTTTACGGGATGAAGCATAATTTAAACGGATGCAGGAGTTTACCTGGGTAACATCCGAAAGGTAAGGGCAATGACAAGGAGGTACAAGAATTAATTCACTTAGTTCATTTAATTAACGCTCGTAAGTCTTACCCTTGGGAAATAAGTATTTGTACGATATGACAAAGATCATAGTACCAATTGAATATTTGTCTGATGGGGTAATCCTAACATTCGTTTCCGTTTAAACAAAACGTATAGGTGACCTACCGAAATTTGAATAACTTTCCTTTCAACTTTCAAGTGTGTATGAATAAGTTTCTCCTTTTGTTTTTTCTATGTGGATCGTTGATGGCTCAACCCTTTTCGAAAGGTGAGATAACCCGTTGGCAAAAGCAGGCGAATCAGGTGACTATCATTCGCGACACGTGGGGCATTCCCCATGTGTATGGAAAAACAGATGGAGATGCCGTGTTTGGCTTTTTATACGCTCAATGCGAGGATGATTTTGTGCGGGTAGAGATGAACTACATCACCTCGTTAGGTCGATTAGCCGAAGTAGAAGGCGAGTCTAAATTATATCAAGACTTACGCACCCGGCTGTTTTACGATACCCTTCAGGCTATCTCTATCTATAAAGAAAGCCCGGCCTGGCTAAAACGTTTATGTGATGGTTTTGCGGATGGTATCAATTATTATTTGCATACCCATCCCGAAGTGAAGCCCAAATTATTAACAAGGTTTCAGCCGTGGATGCCCTTTTTATTTAGTGAAGGAAGTATTGGTGGTGACATAGAATCTATTTCCGTTAACCGGCTAAAAGATTTTTATGGTGGTGGACAAATGGTTGTTGAAAAGGAAGTAATGGACCTTGATGATCAAGAGCCGGAACCCCGGGGTTCCAATGGATTTGCCATTTCGCCTTCGCGAAGCGCTACCGGAAATGCTTTATTACTTATTAATCCACATACATCCTTTTACTTCCGTCCGGAAGTGCATGTAACGAGCGAAGAGGGCCTGAATGCTTATGGGGCTGTAACCTGGGGACAATTTTTTATCTATCAGGGCTTCAATGAATATTGCGGCTGGATGCATACAACCAGTCAGGCCGATGCGAGGGATGAATATATTGAAACTATAGTTAGGCAAAATGACTCGCTGTATTACCGGCATGGGAATTCACTCAGGCCGGTCATCTCAAAAAGAATTCAATTGGCATACAAAGATGGCAATAAGAAAAGTTTTAAAGAATTCACTGCGCAGTACACACATCACGGTCCGGTAATCGCTAAACAAGGTGAGCAATGGATAAGTATCTCGCTCATGGTTGAACCATTAAACGCGTTGACTCAATCCTATCAACGCACGCGGGCAAAGGGGTTGGATGACAATAAAAAAGTAATGGAGTTAAAAGCTAATTCCTCCAACAATACAGTATTTGCAGATAATAAAGGAAATATTGCTTATTGGCACGGTAACTTCATTCCCAAAAGAAATTCCACTTATGATTGGTCAAAGCCAGTAAACGGAAGTGATCCTGCTACTGATTGGCAAGGGCTTCATGAAGTTTCTGAAATTGTCACTTCCTTCAATCCGGCTAACGGTTGGATTCAAAACTGCAACTCTACGCCCTTTACACTTGCCGGTAAGAATAGTCCCAAGCCTGCCAACTATCCCAAATACATGGCCCCCGATGCCCAGAATACCCGCGGGATAAATGCTGAGCGAGTATTAAACCGGGAGGATGGATTTACGTTAGATAAACTGATTACGGCTGCCTATGATCCTTACCTGGCTGGCTTTGAAAATCTAATCCCTACGTTGATCACAGCCTTTGAATCGGTTTCAGCTACCCGATCCGATATAAAAAGTAAATTAGGTGAACCTTTAGCGATGTTATCACAGTGGGATATGGGCTACGGTGTTAATTCGGTTCCAACAACGCTCGCGATCTATTGGGGGCAACAATTAAGGCAGCAGTTATTTTCTCGTATTCCTCCCGGAAGTGATCAGTTAAGCATTATTAATTTTATGGCAAAATCCACAGCTGAAGAAAAAATCAACGCACTCGAGATAATCGTAGATGAATTGCAACAGGATTTTGGAACCTGGAAGATGCCCTGGGGTGAGGTAAACCGGTTTCAACGATTAACTGGAAATATTAATGAAACGTATGATGATTCAAAGCCAAGTTTAGAGGTGGCATCAGCTTCTTCTTTTTGGGGATCGCTCGCAGCTTTTGGAAGCAGAAAATATCCCGGAACGAAAAAGATGTATGGCAGTGTGGGTAATAGTTTTGTTGCCGTTGTTGAATTTGGTAAAGAGGTCAAAGCGAAATCGGTGCTGGCAGGGGGGAATAGCAATAATCCTTTGTCACCACATTTTACAGATCAGGCCGAATTATATAGTCAAGGAAAGTTTAAAGATGTTTGGTTTTATAAGAAGGATGTATTAAAACATTCGGAACGGACTTATCATCCGGGTGAAAAAAAGTAAGATTAAATATAGTATGAGTAAGAAAAGTGAAATAAAAATTGGAACTCCACTTACGTCCTCATCGCTTAAGGTGATGATGCTGGGTTCCGGAGAACTGGGGAAGGAAGTTGTCATTGAATTTCAGCGTTATGGTGTAGAAGTCATTGCAGTTGATCGCTATGATCATGCCCCGGCTATGCAGGTCGCGCATCGGTCATACACCCTTTCGATGCTGGATGGAAATGCACTTAAAAAAATAGTTGAAAAGGAAAGACCAGATTATATTGTTCCTGAAGTAGAAGCGATTGCTACCGATACCCTGGTTGAATTAGAAAAGGAAGGATTTACCGTGGTGCCAACGGCAAATGCAGCCCTACTCACCATGAATCGTGAAGGTATCAGGTTATTGGCTGCTGATAAATTAAGAGTTAAGACCTCACCATTTTGTTTTGCCAACACGCGGATTGATTTTGAAACTTCGGTACGAAGAATCGGATTCCCTTGCGTAGTGAAACCGATTATGAGTTCTTCGGGTAAAGGACAGAGTGTTGTTAAGTCCGATAAAGATATTGACACTGCCTGGCACTATGCACAGGAAGGTGGCCGCAGTGGCGGTGGCAAAGTTATCATTGAAGGATTTATTGATTTTGATTACGAAATAACCTTGCTCACGATTCGGCATCGGGGAGGAGTGTCGTTTTGCGAACCTATTGGACATCGTCAGGAACACGGTGATTATCAGGAGTCTTGGCAGCCGCATCCAATGAATGAAAAAGCGTTGATCGAGGCCCAACAAATTGCCAAACAGGTTGTGGATGCGCTAGGTGGCTATGGAATTTTTGGTGTGGAATTCTTTGTGAAAGGAGACACCGTTTATTTCAGCGAGTTATCACCCCGACCACACGATACCGGCATGGTGACCATGATCTCACAAGATTTAACGGAGTTTGCTCTGCACGTACGTGCCATCTTAGGGTTACCAATTCCAGTCATTCGTCAACTAGGCCCATCAGCATCCTCTGTAATTTTAGTAAAGGGAAAATCTCAAAATATTATTTTTTCAGGACTGGAAGAAGCGCTGAGCGAACCAGACACACAACTTCGTTTATTTGGCAAACCAGAAGTTAATGGTGAACGAAGAATGGGCGTTTGCCTGGCGAAAGGTAAATCCATAGAAGAAGCCCGGGCTAAAGCAAATTATGCAGCAGGATTAGTCAAGTACACGTTAACGTAGGTTGAAAGAAAATTAAAATTTGGATAAAACCGTACCTTTGATTTAGACTAATGATTCGTGCCATGAAAAGACTTTTAATCATTATCACACTACTGGTTCTGGGTGTATCGTATGCCTCAGCGCAACGTAATTCATCCAAAGAGGAACGAGCTCGCCTAACTCCTGAGCAACGGATGGCTTCAGACCAAAAATAAAAAGAAAAGGAAAGGGGCGAAGTGTTGACGTTTCAAAGAAGGTGAGCCGCGCAAAAAAACAGTACAAAAAAGCCAGAAAAACAAAACCGCCTAAACATAGAAGAACTTCCAAAAGAAATTAAATATTATTATTGTTCTTCATCTACCACTTTTACATTTAAATCTCTACCCAATAGATTAGGCATTTGCCATCTTGAAAGAGAGATGATGATTGGGACATAGGTAACTGAATTCATTCATCCTGCACATGTGTTGAATCTCCGGGAATATCATTATCCTCGGGCACAGTTTTCGGTTGCAACATCTCCAGTATGCTTTTGATTTCTGCAATGACCAGTTCTGGTTCTTCCTGGTGAATGAAAGTTCCGCTCTTTTGGGTTACAATGTGCTTCATCTGTGGAGCTTGAAGTTTCAGTCGTTCATGAAACTTAACCCAACGGGCAATGTCTTCGGCTGTGGAACCTGCTTCACGTTCCAGATCAGAAAAACGACCGGAAGTAAGCATGGTAATGGGTAAGTTATCCGGAAGTTTGGCACTTCGCATCAGTTCTTCATCTTGTTTAAGATACTCCAGTTCCTTGCGTGACGCCCTGGGTTTGTTGACAATACCCAAATCAACCATATCCTTCATTTTCCTACGTTGTTCTTCACTGCGGGTGTTGCGGATGGTATCCATAAAGCCCTCGTATGCCGGATCAATAAGAATCATTCCTGTCACCTGTTCCGGGTACTCGTGCACGAACCACCGCGCAATAAATCCGCCCAGCGAATGGCTTACAATCAGGTAGGGAGGTTCAATTTTTTCTTTCTCCAGAATCTGGTGGAGTTCAATGGCAAAGTGATCGACTGTACGTTCAGTATTCAATTCTTCCGATAAGCCAATGCCTGCCCGATCGTATGACAAGGTGCGGGTACTTTTGGCAATCTCCGTTTGCACTTCACTGAAATTCTCCAGGTCAGCGCCAGCTCCGGTAATAAAAATCACCACCGGGCTACCTTCGCCCACATCCAAAATGTGCTGCTTATGCCCTTCAAGTTCTACAAACCGATCGGATCGATTTTCCTTGCACGCCATCCCAAAGAAACTAATGACGAAAAAAACTAGTACGTGAACACCCAAACGCCTCATAAGTATTAAAGATATTCAATTTATTCTTTTGCACCGATCCAATGTATAGATATAACAAAGGCGCCCGACACATTACCATGTCCTGACGCCTCCGTTTTGTTCCCCGTATGATTATTTTAATCTTCGGTCACTGCTTCTATCTGCTTATGCTTCGGCTTCGTTGATAACAACTTTTTCCATTACATCGCCAGCACGAATCTGATCAATTACGTCCAGGCCTTCATACACTTTTCCAAATACGGTATGATTGCGGTCAAGATGCTTCGTGCCTTGTCGGTTATGACAAATAAAAAACTGAGAACCTCCTGTATTACGACCAGCATGCGCCATGGAAAGTACTCCACGATCATGAAATTGATTTTCACCCGTTAATTCGCAATCAATTTTATAACCCGGACCACCATTGCCAATTCCATTTGGGCAACCACCCTGAATCATGAAATTGGGAATTACCCGATGGAAGATAAGGCCATCATAAAAACCCTTTTTTGCGAGGTCAACAAAGTTCTTAACTGTATTGGGTGCATCTTTTTCAAAGAATTGTATCTTCATTACTCCCTTCCTGGTGTGTATTTCTGCTGTTTTCATTAGAATTTAATTTTGGTGCAAATAAAACCAGAATGTGGCACTATGCCAAGAAGTTTGGTAATCATCAAACGTAGTGATACCTTGACTAGCTATGAATCCAATTTGCGCACTTTATCATTTAATTTTAAGCTTTGCTATCGTTGCGATTCAGATTACTCCTGATCAGACAGACATTCGCAATAAACCTGTAGAGGAGTTTGAGGTGAAAATCGACTATTCGTTTAAGGAAAGACCCCAGGAAGAAAACAAGGCGGCATATGAGGCAGTTGAAAAGCGAAGTCGCAAACCTGCCGGCCCACTACCATACTTAGTGATTACCGTTAAGGTGATTGTACTGTCCGATCGGGAAACAAGACTAAAAGCGGTTGACTCCAATGGTAAAACAATTGCTAATCGAAAAGCCACTGAAAACACAGAGATTGAAATTAAATGGGGGTTTTCGGAGGATATTAAAGATCGCATCGTTCCACATTCCCATACTGTTCTATTTTTAGATGATCGCAAAAAACCAGTAAGTCAAATCCATATGCTGGTTGAAGAAGATGGCACTTTCTATGTAAACGGTGAGAAGCGGGGTAAATTCTGACCTCATCAACTCCATTGAAAACAATTACCAACCGCTCATTCACCCAATCCGGTGGATAACTTTTTTTTGCTTTATTTCACGGTTTAATCCAATCGCCACATGCGTTTTGTCTTCCTTATCGTAGTCCTCACTTTATGTTTCGCTAGCAGGGCGCAAAATCATCAGCCCTCTGCCTCGGAGATTAAACTGAAACTTAAGAAGCTAAATTTTTTGGGTTCGGTACTTTATGTAGCGGCCCATCCGGATGATGAAAATACAAGAGCGATAACTTTTTTGGCTAATGACCGACTTGCGGCCACCGCTTATTTGTCAATGACCCGCGGAGATGGTGGCCAAAATCTGATCGGGCCAGAGATCGGTGAGCTATTGGGATTGATACGAACACAAGAGCTATTAGCAGCGAGGCGAATTGATGGTGGACAACAATTTTTTACCCGCGCTATTGACTTTGGCTTTTCAAAAAATCATCAGGAGACATTGGAGATTTGGAATAAACAGGAGATTCTTTCTGATGTGGTTCGGATAATTCGTCAGTTTCAACCGGATGTTATTCTTACCCGCTTTCCGGCAGATGAGCGGGCAGGGCACGGTCATCATACATCGTCAGCAATTTTAGCCGAGGAAGCATTTGAGATTAGCAACAACCCAAAAATTTTTCCAGACCAGGTAAAGACTTTTGGAACGTGGCAGGTAAGTGCATTGTACACCAATACGGGAAGATGGTGGAATCAAACCATCAATGAGAATACACCGGGGATTCTCACCATGAATGTGGGGGGATTTAATACTTTATTGGGTAAATCTTATTCAGAACTGGCTGCAGAAAGTCGCACCCAGCACAAAAGTCAGGGATTTGGTTCTGCAGGTATGCGCGGTGATGCACAGGAATTTTTTGAATATGTGAAGGGCGATCGGGCTCAGAAAGAAATCTTTGAAAACATCAATACCACCTGGGCGCGTATAAAAGGTGGCGAAAGAATTCAGGGGCTAGTAGAAAAAGTAATCGGAGATTTCGTTGAAGAGAATCCCTCTGCCAGTGTCACTGCATTGCTCGAAATAAGAAAGCAAATAATGGCCTTGGAGAATTCTGTTTGGAAAGTTCGCAAACTAAGCGAGGTTGAACAATTGATCCGAGATTGTATGGGATTGTATCTAGAAGTTAAAGCAACTCAGTATATGGCCTCACCAGGTCATGATGTTAGTCTTTCCTTGGAAGTAATAAATAGATCCGGTGTAGCTGCCTCATTAGATCATATAAAAAGTGAACCCCTTGCCATAGATTCTACCTTTTCTATAGCACTGAAGAATAATTTACCCTTAACGTTCAAGATGGTTAAACATATTCGCTCTGATGCGGATTATTCGGCTCCTTATTGGTTAAAGGAATCACACGCAACTGGCATGTATACCGTGAAAGATCAATCATTCATTGGAATGCCTGAAAACAAACCAGCCATCCTTATCCATACAACGGTATCAGTTTTAGGTGAAAAAATTTCAATACAGGTTCCAGTTGTTTACAAATGGACCGATCCTGTAAAAGGAGAATTGGTGCGCCCCTTTGAAGTTGTGCCACCGGTCTTTACTAATTTTTCTCAGTCTGTATTCGTTTTCAAAGATCAGTCGACACAGCTAATTAACATTTTAATCAAATCTGCTTCAGTAAAAAAAATCAACGGATTATTAAAACTTCAACTACCCAAGGGATGGATCTCGGACCCGATTTCGATTCCATTTGAGCTGAATAAGATCAATGAAGAACAAAAGTTATCCTTTAAAGTGAAAGGTGGTAGCGAAGAGTTTGATGGTTCGATAGGGGCTATTGCTGAAATTAATGGCCAGAGTTTTTCCAATTCCGTCCGTCAAATACACTATGATCACATACCTGTGCAAACACTTTTACCTCCTGCCAACGCAAGAGCCTTGCGGATTAATATTAAGAAGGAGGGCTCAGTGATCGGATACATTAAAGGAGCAGGCGATGAGATTCCTTCTAGTTTGAGAAACCTTGGTTATGAAGTCTGGGAAATGAAAAATGACGAGGTTACCTCCGCAAATCTAAAACGGGTAAATGCCGTTGTGCTGGGTATAAGAACACTGAATACGAACGAACGCATACGGTTTATGATGCCAACATTATTGGAATACGTAAAAGAAGGTGGCTCGTTAGTCGTTCAATACAATACCAGCAACGATTTGGAAATTGAGGCTGATAAGATTGCGCCATACCCGCTTGCATTATCGCGCGAACGAGTCACGCAAGAGGATAGCGAAGTCCGGATTCTAAAGCCAGAGCATCCGGCACTGAATTATCCTAATAAAATTACGGCAAAAGATTTCGAAGGCTGGGTGCAGGAGCGAGGACTTTATTTTCCATCCAAATGGGACAATTCATTTGAAGCATTGCTTTCTATGAATGATAAAGGTGAACCAGCCCGTGATGGAAGTTTATTGATAGCCAAGTATGGTGCCGGGCATTATGTTTATACCGGTTTGTCATTCTTCAGAGAGTTGCCAGAAGGTGTTCCGGGTGCGTATAAACTGTTGGCAAATCTTGTTTCACTTAGCAAAGCAAATAATAATCCGTCAGCAAAAGTAAAATCAAAAAATAAATGACCGAGGATCAGAACGAAAAGCCACCAGTTTTTTCTACGTGGGGTAAATGGTATTGGTTTGTCATGTTTGTGTTAGCAGCACAAATTGTGGTTTACTTTTTAATAACAAATTCCTTCCGATGAATTCGATCGACTGGATAATTTTATTTGTTACCCTGGCGCTGATTGTTACGTATGGCACACTAAAAGGCAGGGGAAGTAAAAATATTGATGGATATCTGTTAGGTAATAAAAGTTTGCCTTGGTGGAATGTTTGTCTGTCCATTATGGCTACACAAGCCAGCGCAATTACATTTCTTTCCACCCCCGGCCAAGCCTATGAAGACGGGATGCGATTTTTACAATTTTATTTCGGGTTACCGCTTGCCATGGTTATCCTCAGTGTTACTGCTGTTCCGCTTTATCACAAACTTAAAGTTTACACTGCATATGAATATTTGGAGACTCGTTTTGATTTGAAGACTCGCTCCCTGGCAGCATTTTTTTTCTTAATGCTTCGTGGCTTATCGGTGGGGATCACCATTTATGCGCCTTCATTAATTTTATCGACAATATTAGATTGGAATATCAACCTGACAACAATTTTTATTGGTTCGTTGGTTATGATCTATACCGTAACGGGTGGAACCAAAGCGGTGAGCATGACCCAAAAGTATCAGCTTACTATTATCATGGCGGGGATGATCATTGCAGGGCTTACAGCGTTTTATAAACTTCCTAAAGATATTTCATTCGCTGAGGCTTTTCAGTTGGCTGGCATAATGGGCAAGATGAATTTGGTGGATGTTTCCTTTGACTTAACTGAGCGTTATAATATTTGGTCGGGTTTGATTGGCGGGTTGTTTTTGTTCATGTCTTATTTTGGTGCCGATCAATCACAGGTAGGCAGGTATTTAGGCGGTAAATCAGTTACAGAAAGTCGATTGGGGTTGTTGTTTAATGGTTTGCTAAAAGTGCCTATGCAATTCATTATCTTGTATATTGGTATTCTTGTATTTGTCTTTTATCAATTTCATCAGGCGCCAGTTTTCCATAACCAATCGCTGAAGGATAAAGCAATGCAAACGGAACATGCTATGGCCATTTCGGCCCTGGAAAGTGAATACAACCAGGTATTTGCCAACAAACGAGATGAAGCAGAGAACCTGATCGATGCCATTCGCAAAGATGATCCAATGCTTATCGAACAATCCAGAAAAACATTTGAAAGCATTCAGGCCTCTGAAAAACAAATCCGATCAAAGGTTAAAGAACAAATTGCAACTGCCTTACCGGGATCAAACACGCTTGACAAGGATTATGTGTTTATTACGTTTGTGATGGCGTACTTGCCACACGGACTGATTGGTTTATTAATGGCAGTTGTTTTTATGGCTGCCATGTCATCTACGGCTTCTGAACTCAATGCTTTGGCTTCTACCACTACAGTGGATATTTATAAACGATCAATTAAAAAGGATGGCGATGATTATCACTACGTGAAATCATCAAAGTGGTTTACGGCAGGGTGGGCTATTTTTGGAATGTTATTCGCATCCATCGCAAACCAGGCAGAAAATCTGATTCAGTTTGTAAATATTGTGGGTTCTATTTTTTATGGAACCATCCTGGGGATCTTCTTGTCAGCCTTCTATCTTAAATATATTAAGTCCAATGCTATCTTCTTTGCCGCGATAGTAGCCGAAAGCATTATTGTGTATTGTTACTTTTTTACCGAGGTAGCCTTTTTGTTGTATAATATAATTGGTTGTCTGGTAGTTGTTGTGCTGGGATTTATTTTCCAGTTTATTGAAAATCAAAAAACAAAAAAGGCATCCTAATACCAGAATGCCTTTTTCAATTTGTCAGAGTTTTTTTATTTCAACGACTTCTGAAGTTCTTCATTCATCATTTGATAATCGCGGTTGTTAGCAGCCTTGGCGCCTTCCCACGATGCTTTTGAGGTAGCCAGAGCCCCCGCCTTGTCACCTAAACCTTTTTGAATTCTTGCCTTCTGATACAATTGCCAGAATTGTGGATTTGGATTTCCCTCCATGGCTTTGTTCATCCACTCCATCGCTTGTTTTAAATCTTTACCATTGTCAAGATAATAAACGGCTGCTGCGTAATAGTTGTTAGGATTCACTTTGGTGCTTGCCTCGATCGACTTCATCACCTTGGCATCAAAATCAGCAACCACAGTGAATTTCACTGACGTATTCTCCCAGACAATTTGAACTTTCGCTGATTTGCTGTCAGCAGCAATGTCACCAATACTTACGGTAAACGTTTCAACTTTTTCAGTAAGCTTCTCAGATTTTACTTTAAAGTTGGCAGCCTCCTGTGCTTTGTCATAACCATCTGTATTACCACCCAATTTTATATCCTTGTATAAAGAAACAGTCCACTCAGCAGCACCCGGCCAGGTGAAGATGAGATATTCACCTTTTGGAACGGCTATGCCTTCTATTTTCACATCATCACTGAATGTTATTTTGGTACCTGCATTAGCACCGGTTCTCCAAAGTTTTCCATAGGGAACAACAACATTGGCTGCGTCTCCAAAAACCTTTCTTCCCTTTGCACTTGGGCGTGCATAATCAATTTTTACATCGGTTAAACCAACTACAGTGGACGTGGACGCAGTTGCACTTGCCTGAGGTGTTTGAATTTGGCCATTTGCCACCAGGCCAACGGCTAATAAAACAATTAATAATGTGTTCTTCATGGTAGTATTTTAATTTTAGGTCGTAAAAATAGTTTCAATTTTTTCCGTATAAAACTACTTGTTTAGTAGACTAATAAGTATGCATCAAATCCCAAAATCATTTTTTAATCATAAAGATGTGACCCACATAGCAAAGAGCCTGTTAGGCAAAGAATTGTTCACTGTTATTAAAGGACAAACAACCAGCGGCCTGATTGTTGAAAGCGAAGCCTACTCGTATCGTGAGCGTGGCTGTCATGCGTTTAACAATAACTTAACCGATCGAAACAAAGTTATGTTTGAGGAGGGTGGCATTGCCTATGTCTATCTCTGTTATGGCATACATCACCTATTCAATGTAGTCACCAATAAAAAAGGGAAAGCTGATGCTGTTTTAATTCGAGCCTTACAACCCAGGCAAGGCTCAGTTCACATGCTAACGCGCATGAAAGTGACTACACTAAAACGGATAACTTCGGGTCCTGGTAAATTAACGAAAGCAATGGGTATTGATAGAAAATGGAATGGAGTAAGTCTTTCTAATTCTGATCTTTGGATTGAAGAAGGTGTTAAAGTTCAATCAACTCAGATTGTGGCAACTACCCGGATTGGCATTGATTATGCAGGAGAGGACGCCAGGTTGCCCTGGCGCTTTTACCTGAAGGATAATGAGTGGGTAAGTAAATGGTAATAGTTTAATTCGTTACGATTTACAGGATCATCGGTCTCTGAACTGAATAAACAAGACGGCACCGCAGCTTTAGTATTATGAATAACATCATCTAAATTGCATTTATATTCTTAGCTCAATGAGGTACTTTTTTTTATTGTTTCTATCAATTGGATTCCAATCGTTTTCACAAAACAATCCACTGGCACTTGTCAATTCATCGTATGACGAACAAAACCCGGTAATTAGTCCGGATGGAAAAACACTCTACCTGACTATCGCCAATCACCCGCAAAATATGGGTGGTAAGAAAGATCCCGGGGATATCTGGATTTCTGTTTGGGTGGGGGATGCATGGTCAGCCCCGGTACATGCAGGCACCGTTTTGAATAATCGTGGTTACAATGGTGTTGCTGGTATTAGTCTCGATGGATCCGAACTTTATTTACTGAGCCATTACACTAAAAATGGAGACAATCCCAGTACGCAAGGCATTGCAGTTGCGAGAAAGGCAGGCACAGGGTGGACACTCCCTCAAAATATTATCATTCCCTATTTCTTAAACCGTGCTGCCTCTTTAACGGGGCAGTGGTTGGAGGAGCTATCAGTTTTTGTATTCTCTGCTGAATCCTACAATACGGTAGGAGCGGAGGATTTGTATCTTACTTTTAACAGAACTGGTAAATGGACCGAACCCATTAATCTTGGAAAAACGATCAACACAAATTTTCAGGAAACCAGTCCGACACTAAGTGCCGATGGTCGGCAACTGTATTTCGCCTCCAATGGCAGACGAGGCGGGCTTGGGAGTTTCGATATCTATGTTTCCCAGCGATTGGATGATAGCTGGACCAACTGGTCCACTCCGGTGAATCTCGGAACTCAGATTAACTCTTCCGATCGCGAGCTATTTTACAGAATTGTTGACCAACAAAAACTATCACTTTATACATCTACGCGTGATAGTGATGGCTATGGAGATATCCGGATTTTTAAAGATAGTTTGCAAGCCCTTATTAAAGTGGATACTGTCATTCAACTTGTAGAGCGAAAAAGAGACAATACTATTTTATCTGACAAGAAAGTATTGATTTCAGGTAAGTTGAACAATTCCAAATCGGGAGAAGGAGTTATCGGACGGGTAATATTTCGATCTGATTCGGTCTATACCGCCACCAGCAATCGTGAAGGGAATTATTCTCTCCTTGTTCCCTCCACTAAAATTTACTCCATTGAAGTGGAGGCAAGGGGTTATGTAAATATTTCTGAGCGATTGGATATTCACACATTCGAAATGCAAACGCTGGAAATGAACTTTCGTTTACAACCTATTGAGGTAGGCGCGGTGGTCAGTCTTAAAAGTGTTTTGTTTGAGATCGGCACTACAAAACTTCTGGACGAATCATTTGATCAGTTAAATGTTGTAGTAGATTTTTTGAATAGCAATCCGAAAGTGGTGATTGAGTTGGAAGGCCATACAGACAATCGAGGCGACACAAAAAAGAACCAGGTTCTTTCGCAACAACGTGTAGATAAAATCAAAAGTTACCTGGTTTCAAAGGGCATCAGCCCGAGACGAATAAAAGGAAAAGGCTTTGGAGGTTCACGTCCAATCGCCACCAACGATTCAGAAGAAGCCCGAAAGTTAAACAGGCGCGTTGAGTTCAGGATTTTGAAGGACTAATCCTGGACCGAGCGTATTATATACTTTGAATATTGCGCCTCTGATTTTGTATGATACTTCGTTTTCGTTCATCTCAGCTATGTCTGCGGTTATCAGCGCGATCTGCGGGAAAAACCTAATAGCCTACCGCTTTATTATCACCTCTGGTATTATCAGCACCGCCTTCAAGTTTTCCATTGGGCAAAACTAAGATAGCATCTACACGACCAATTGATCCGCGTGGTGTGATTTTATGACCTAGATTGACCAACGCAAGGCTATCTTCTTTCTTTAAGGCACCTTTTTCAGGAATTATTACATCGGGTAACCATTGCGCATGAACTCTTTTTGCATTAACAGCTTCCTGCATGCTCATGCCATGTTCAACTACATTCAGAATGGTTTGAAATACAGAGGTAATAATGGTTGAGCCTCCCGGGGTGCCCACGACCATAAACAACCGACCATCTTTTTCAAGTATTGTAGGTGTCATAGCACTGAGCATACGTTTGTTGGGTTCAATTTTATTGGCCTCGGCTCCAATCACACCAAACATGTTAGGTACACCAGGTTTCGCACTAAAATCATCCATTTCATTATTGAGAAAAAAACCAGAACCGGCAACAACTACGTGCGAGCCAAACCAGCCATTGATGGTGGTAGTAACAGCCACAGCATTCCCTTGCGGATCAACAACAGAAAAATGGGTGGTCTCTTCCGATTCGTAGCCGAAAATTTTTCCTTCTTTCACATCGGCACTCAGCGTGGCTTTGGTTGGATCGAACGTACTCATTCGTTCATCATTATACTGATCATCCAGCATCTGCTTCATGGGTACTTTGTAAAAATCAGGATCGCCCAGGTAAATAGACCGATCAGCATATACCCTGCGTTCCGCTTCGGTCATAAGATGAATGGCTTCAGTCGAATTAAAACCCCATTGTTTGATAGGGTAGGGCTCTACCGATTTAAGTAATTGCACAAGGCATATACCACCACTGGAAGAAGGTGGCATAGAGATCACTTTATATTCTTTATAATTCGCTACAACGGGTTCACGCCAAACGGAAGAATAATTTTTTAAATCTTCCCTGGTGATCAACCCTTTGCCTCGCTGCATTTCTGCCACCAAATCATCTGCCGTTTTGCCTTCATAAAACCCGGCACGACCCAGATCGCGGATACGCTTAAGCGTATGACCGAGTTCAATCCATTTTATAGAATCACCTGCTTTCCAAAGGTCGCGAAGCAAAAATTCAGGTTGAATAGTATTAAATTGAATGAGGTCCTCCTTCATTTCATTGAACCATGTTGCCTCACGTTCAGTCAGCGTAAAGCCATTCAGTGCCAGGTCAATGGCTGGCTGAAGTAAATCTTTCCAGGGTAAGGTTCCATATTTTTTATGTGCTTCTACCATGCCATCCACCGATCCCGGCACACCGGAAGCAAGATGACCTTGCGTACTTAGTTCAGGTATAACATTGCCATCTTGATCGAGATACATATTAGTAGTTGCTCCAGCCGGTGCTTTCTCGCGAAAGTCGAGCGCATTCACGGTTCCATCGTTTAGTCTTACTACCATAAAGCCACCACCACCAATGTTTCCCGCTGCCGGAAAAACAACCGAAAGTGCAAATTGTGTTGCGATGGCAGCATCAATGGCATTGCCGCCTTTCTTCATAATCTCAACCCCCACCTGAGAAGCCAGGCCATGGGCTGAGACTACCATGGCAGAATCTGCTACCAGGCCAACAACTTTTTCTTTTTTTGAGGTTTGGCAGGCAAGGACTGTAACAGCCAACAGAAGAACAAGAAAGCGCTTCATGGATTATAACTTTGGTTATATGAACCTAAATGTATTACTTCCGTTCGAAGAATACCATGAGCCTGAGAAAAGAAAAAGCCGCCCGTCTTAAACTTGCTGTCCTCGATCAAACCATCCGCCTGATCGGGAAGAAATCGTTTGACGATTTATATGTGGAAGAGATATGTACCAAAGTCAAGATCTCGAAAGTAACCTTGTTCAAATATTTTCCGCAAAAGGAAGACATCCTTCTATATTTTTTTAGGGTCTGGTGTTTAAAACGTGCTGTTGAATTTCGTGATAAACCTAAAGAGGGAGTTGCTGGCATCACTTATTTGTTCGATAAACTGGCGGAGGACTGTGAATCTCACCCAGGCATTGTGTTAAGCTTGATTGCTTATCTGGCGGATCTGAAACGGCCACCCAAACCATTTCCCTTAAAGGTAGAAGAGAAAAGATTTTTGTTTCCGGAGGTGAAAGACATCCACCTGGTAGAAATTCAATCGGTAGACCAGATGTTTGAAAAATTTGCCCTCGAAGCCATCTTTAAAAAGGAGATTACTAAATCAGCTTCAACACGGGACTTGACAAATTTACTCACAACTATTTTTTATGGTTCTGTTGTTACGGCACATATTCAGCAACTAAGTCCGGTTAAATTTTACTTTCGTAAAAATGTGGAGATGGTTTTGAAAGGGCTTCAATGATTTGCGCCTGGCAATCTATAGGTATAAAGTGTAGGTTAGTGTTAACATGCATAATTCCCAACTACTAATGCCCAATGCCTAAATTTATTTCATCCTTACCATTTTGGTGCGTTTTCTTTCAAACATGCGGATATGACGGGCACCGACTGGAATATCAATAACGTATCGATTGCCTTTGGCCCACATCTTATGGGTGCGCGGTTTAACTACCTTTTGGCCAGACGAGCTGCAAGCAGGAATAGTGTACTGAGCAATAGAAGTATACCTCTCTTCATAGTATAGGAACCGAAACCTAAAAATAGCTTTTTATTTCAATTGGGGCAGAGTAAATTGGATTCCGGTATCTCATGCAGATAGGCGGGAAGCGCTTACTGATCTAACTTCTGATTTGACCAACCCACAATTGATTCGCCAATCGCACATGAATTCCAGAACGGGTTTAAATCTACTGTGTTTTGTCTTTCTGTTTCCAACCATTTCGGTTGGTCAACAACTGGAGAATATTAAGATTGAGAATAATCGTGTTCGCGAGGTAAAAGTTGCTAGCCAAGTTATTACCATCCATAAGCCGTTGGTCTCTTTTGAGGTAAATCAAAAAGAGTATGAAAGCGACAAATTATCTCCTTTGATAATATGTCTCGTCCTGAAATAGGTTTACACGATTTACCGTGTAAACAATATGAGAAAATCAGAAAAAACAGTTCATGAACAAGAAGCTATCATTGCAGAGTATTTGCTGGGCGATACGACCTATCGTAAATTGGGAGCCAAAC
>JBGSTJ010000001.1:0-269561 GCA_041736555.1 Cyclobacteriaceae bacterium | reverse complement strand
TGATAACTGAAAGTGGGTGAAGAGTTTTTCTTCAAAAGCTTTTCGTCCTTGCATATGCAAAGATAATTTTCATCACTATATTTATAAAGTAGTCGTGCAACATGCACAAAATACATATGCCATGCAGGGGTTTAGTGTTGCCATTTACATGTAATCAACTAATTTAGCATAGTAACGTGGGACAGTGACTTGTTTCAAAAACCCTGCACGTCATATGTACCAACGTTGTAGGAAATACGCGTGACGCGCTTCGTATAAAGAGTTGTGTTTTTAGAGAATTCCAAAACAGAAAATAAGAACAAGGATCAACGGTATCTTCGAGCAAGCTTCATCTCTTCGCATTAAGTAACTAAACAAGCACTTCGTCACTAAGCTTTAAAAGGAAAAAGATAATCGGATAAAAGAATTTAGTGTGAGCTTCGCTAGCAGTTTTGTGAGCGCGTACATCCTACAACAATAGCTATAAAACATGTGCTTTTTTGTCGGTTCTTAAAGTGCGTGCTACTAAATTACGTTATTAACGTGGGACATGACGAAGGTGTTTATGCGCACACGTCTTATAGCCCAGCGTTAGGGGCAATAGTATGAATCGACCAACACGACAATTAAGTTTAATAATATTGACTCTGAGTTTGTTCAATTGTAACCCCGTGGACAAAAAGCAGATCAACGAAATATTTGCCGGACATCAAATTTCATTCTACTTGACCCATGACAATATTCCACAAGCTTGTAAGGATTTATTTAGTAACGTGGGACAACCTGCAGACGATACAAAAACCTTGGCATTGTTGGACAGTTTACTTACGACCAATTCAGAAACGGGACCATTTTATTTCCTAACAATAACTCGGACTATTGAGAAAGCGGACGGAGCCTACTCTGAATCCTTAGGACTGATTGGAAAACAATATTTGGAGAAGCGAACAAAGGAATTTGTTAAATATTTTATTGACGAACCCTTGCTGACAGACAATGACTTTGAGAATTGGGCAAAGATAGTTGCAGGAGAAATCCAAATATCAGCCGAGGGACAAGAGAAGGAAGAATTGGAGAGATTTGAGAATCAGTTGATTTTAAATTGTAATACTTGTTCCGCGGGACAAATCGAAAAGGTTAAAGGCTTCGTGGACAGAGTGAGATACTACTGCCCCTAACAGAGTGTCTATGATATTCCCCAGATTCGGTATTGCAGTAGTAGCTTTCTAATTTAAAGAAGCACACTTGAATGATTCCACCAGAGATTTTACGTCTTAAGTTTATACAACTCTATCGCATACCCAACGTTCTTCAACTCGTGTTTACCCATTGCCTCACACACTACATTCTCACGGTTTCTAATATTGTGTAACACCGTTTCAGTTACACAGATTTCACCGGCATCGGCCTGGTCGGTAATGCGGGCTGCTACATTTACTCCATCGCCAAAAATATCGGTATCTGAAAAAACTATTTCCGATACATGGATGCCCATCCGCACGGCAAGTCCTTGTTCCTTTACTTGTTGTTGAATCTCCAGCGCACACAGCACGGCTTCGCTGGCGGTGTAAAATACCGACAATGTTCCGTCACCAATTTCCTTTAGCCACTTGCCATAATATTTTCGCACCATTCGCTTCTGAATTTTGCGATTTATCTCTAATGCCTCCAGGCCTTTGTATTCATCTTCGCCCATCATTTTGGTGAAGCCTTTGATGTCCGTAAACAGAATGGCGGCCAATTGACGGTCTTTACGGATGCGCAGGTTACGACCCTCTATCTGACGGTTGAAATAAACGGCAAAGATGATGAGCGAAACAATACCTGAGTAACCCATGACAACTCCACCCTCAAGGCGAAACACTTGAAGGATAAAACCGATGAGAAGTATACTGACAGACAGAAAAAGGATAATTAAAGCAATTCGATAAGACTTTCTCGTTTCAATGGAGAGTCGGTCAATTAAAAAGGAAGTCCCAAATCCCAGCAGAAAAATCAGCACCCCAAGCAACATGAGAAGATTGGCACCTGCAAAATGCAGAAACTTAAAAACTATGCCAGTGATGAGACAGGCAGAGGATAACACACCGATGATAAAAGTTCGCCTGCGCATGTGGATTCAATGAATCTTCAAAGTACAAACAAAAGCACAAAACCCCAATGGATTCGCGACTTTCCTTCCCCTTAAAGATAATTACAAATATAGTTGTATGACTATATATATAGTCATACATTTGATTCATGATACACAGGGATCTGACGAAAGCGGAAGAACAAGTGATGCAAATCCTGTGGAAGCTTGGCAAGGGTTTTATGAAAGATATTCTTGAAGGTTTTCCGCAACCAAGACCGGCCTACACGACTGTCTCTACGGTGATACGGGTATTGGTGAAGAAGAAATTTGTTGGCTATAAAACCTACGGAAAGATTAATGAGTACTATCCACTTATCTCCAGGACAGATCATTTTAAACGTAAACTGAAACCCATCATTACCAATTATTTTGATGGATCGAAACAGGATCTGGCTTCTTTTTTCGCCAATACTCATTTAAATCTCTCTGAACTGGAAGTGGTAAAATCACTCATCGAAGAAAAGATTAAAAAACTTAAACAGGGCAAATGATATGCTTACCATAGGTTTATATCTGATAAAATCATGTGTTTATCTATTGACTTTTTACTTTCCCTTTATCCTGGTCCTTAAACGCACCACCTTCTTTACCCTAAACCGGGTTTACCTGATGTCAGGGCTTTTGCTTTCATTCATTTTTCCCTTGTATACAGGGTTGATCAAAATTCCGACATACTTACCTCCGGATTTACCACTCGTAGAACCCCTTGTTACGCAAACTGAATCAGTTATCACAAGAGCCAGCGAGCCTACCGGGTCGTTAACCATAGTTGCTTTTCTTGTTATTATCTACACCATAGGAATTGCCTTTCGATTAATCCAGGTAACTTTTTCAATAGCAGGGATTTTTAAACTCAAACGCGAGGGCGATGTTTCACTTTATCGTAACATAAAGATTGTTAAAACGAATACAGCCGTTCCCTTTTCTTTTTTCAATTACGTGATTTTACCAAAGGCATTGGATGATCCGGGAATTTTACTGCATGAGGTGGCTCATGTTCGTCAGTATCATTGGATAGATTTGTTGTTCGTAGAATTAGTGTCTGTCATTCTTTGGTTTAACCCCATGATGATTTTCTACAAGCGTTCCTTAAAACAGCAGCATGAGTATTTAGCGGATCGGTCGGCAATCCATAACGAAGTTGACTTGACGGAATACTTAACGAGCATCAGCAAACAAATTGAGCTTGATGTCCCTTCACTTCTTATCAGTGAATTTTATTTTCAATCCATTAAAAATCGAATCAATATGTTGACAAAAGAAAGAACTTCCTTATTTGGGTTAGCCACATACACAATTGTTTTACCACTTATCTTATTTGTTCTCATGGCGTTTTCGTCACGGAACGATTTCCAAATTGAAGCGCAAGGTGAGATTGGTTTTATTCAAGATCCACTATCATTAGGCTTGCCTATCGGAAAAGCGGACGAATTTGTGATGGAAAGTGGCTATGGGGAAAGAATGCATCCTGTTTTGGGTGTTAAGCGATTGCATACAGGAATTGATTTAATTGCGAACGAAGGCGTTCCGGTAATTGCTGCCGAAGATGGCGTTGTGGTAAAGGCAAATATGGCCGATGCCTGGGGAAATATAATTATTGTTCGGCATGAAGGAACCTATTCAACTTCCTATTCACATCTAAAGTCTATGAATGTTAAAGTAGGTAACAGCGTAAAGAAGGGGCAGTTGATTGGCCTGGTGGGCAACACGGGATTATCAACTAAATATCATTTACACTTTGAGCTTCTTGAAAACAATAAAGCGATAGATCCGATTGCTTTTTTGCCGAAAATCAAGTAGCCAGTGCTTAATACTTCATACGAATGCGCCCCCGGTGCTACTTAATCTTCACATCGTAATTACTGTGTCTGCGCATTCGCGTAACTTTTCCGGTTGCATCCATTTCGAAAACAATTTCTTCACCGAGGGTTTTATCACTGCGAACTCTTTTGAAGGTATTTCCTTCTATATGTCTGAGAAGCGTCATGGCCTCGTCAGGATTGGTGGATGGAACCGCAAGAATTGCCAGATCACCATACCAGGGGGTAACTATTTCTTCAGACCCCCAGGGTTGTGCAGAATAGGCGCCAGCAAATTTGTTTAAATCAACTCCGGCTTTAAGGGATTGTTTCTCTTTGGGAATTTTTGATAATACCTCCCTGATTTCTTTCGCGAAAAACTCAGGGCTTTCACCGCCTGCGTTGATCATCACACTATACGCCATCTTTTCTTTTGGATCCAGTTGCAGAGTTGAACGATAACCCGGACACGAACCACCATGACCTACCAGGGTTGTGTTGCCTTGCTTTGATACAGAGAAGCCAAGACCCCACGAAGTTGTCCAGTCCGGATCGATCCATTGCACACGGTGCATCTCTTTCAGGGTAGATGAGTTTATAAGTTCAGTTCCACCTTTTTCCAAAAGTCGAAATTGCCAGGAGGCAAACTTTCCAAGGTCTTCTACATTCGATGAATATCCTGCGGCAGCAGTAATGCCACGTGCATCAAATAAAGTTACGGCCTCGCGGGTTCCATCGCGCTTTAATGCGCTATATCCAATAGCCATTTTCTTTCCATATTCGTCAGCGGGTAAATAGGGATGTGTGCCCGTAAGTTTAAGGGGCTTGAGAATTTTCTCTTCAACATAGTCATTGTATTTTTTACCGGAAACTTTTTCAACAACCTCTCCGAGCAATGTAAGCCCGAGGTTGCTGTATTGAAAATAAGTGCTTGCGGGATATAACGTTTGCTGATCTTTTAATTTACTGTTCACCTGATCTTGTGTTGGAAACGGAAAATCAGGGCCGGTCCAATACGGATACTCTGACTCTCTGGGCAATCCTGATGAATGAGTAAGTAACGAACGGATGGTGATGGGCCCACTATCTTTAAATTGTTGTTTCAATTTAAAATCGGTAAGAATAGATTCTATAGGATCGTCAAGCCGGAGTTTTCCTTCATCATAAAGTTGCATGATGGCAATGGCTGTAAACAATTTTGAAATGGAACAGATGGAATAGGTAGTGATAGGTGTGGCCGGCACTTTGTTAGCCATGTTACTTACTCCATAGGCAGTGCTCCAGAGTATTTCCTGATCTTTCGTTACCGAGGCAGATATGCCAGGCAAATGTTTGTAGTCTCGCTCAGCTTCCATCCAGCGTTCAATAAGTCGCAGGGCATCAGTATAATCAGTGCTTGGCTTTTGAGCGTACACAGTAGAAGCAAGGCAAATGAACAGGAGTGTTCCGAATTTTTTCATAGCGTAAGAATTTTGAAAAGATTGAATACTATAAAAATGGGAAAATATTTCCTCAAAAAGATAAAATCAAGATCGAATCCTTCGTTTTAAATCCAAAAAGTAAAAGTGCCTTCCCTGCTGAATGCACTTCCTGATTTTTGAATTGAATTTTTATTGGGTTTAACCTTACCTTTGAGATACAATTATCATAGAATGTCTAAAAAAGTATTAATAACACGCATCATACCCTCCATTGCACAAGAACTGCTCACGCAGGCAGGTTTTGAAGTAAGCGTTTGGGAAGGTACTAGCGCGATGACGCAAACACAATTGATTGAGCTTGCCAAACAGGTTGATGCATTGATCTCGCTGGGTTCGAATAAAATTGATTCTCATTTTTTCAATGCGTGTGGACATCTCGATATGATCGCGCAGTTTGCGGTGGGTTATGATAATATTGATGTGGCGGAAGCAACAAAACGTGGCATTCCGGTTGGCAATACACCCGATGTGCTGAGTGATGCCACCGCGGATGTTGCTTTTGGATTGATGATAGCTGTTTCGAGAAAAATGTTTTACCTGCATAACACGATAGCCAAAGGCGAGTGGAAACAGTTTGAACCATTAAAAAATTTAGGGATAGAACTTTATGGAAAGACGCTTGGGATTTTTGGAATGGGTCGCATTGGGAGGGTGATGGCCCAGCGCTGCCGGGGTGCTTATAATATGAAGATCATTTATAACAACCGAAGTCGAAATGAAGAAGCTGAAAAGCGATTTGGTGCACAATGGGTTTCTTTTGATGAATTATTGCAACAAAGCGATGTGCTTTCAGTGCACAGTGTGCTTAGTGATGAGACCCGTGGACTTTTTGATAAGAATGCTTATGCCAAAATGAAACGAAGCGCGATTTTTATAAATACATCGCGAGGCGGTGTTCACAACGAACAAGATCTTATCGAGGCGTTGCAAACTCAAACTATTTGGGGGGCAGGCCTCGATGTTACCAATCCGGAACCTATGCAATCAAACAATCCGCTTCTGTCAATGCCTAATGTTGCTGTTTTGCCACATATTGGTTCGGCCACCGTGGAGGCAAGAAATGGTATGGCCCGATTGGCCGCTGAGAATATCATCGAATTCTATAAATCCGGCAATGTACCGTACTGTGTAAATCCGGAAGTTCTGAAACGATCGAAACATGAATAAGTGATTTAATACTGAACTAATCTCCCGGTGGTAGGAGTTATACAATCAATGAATAGCATAGAAAAAACAATTGCGTGGAGTCGGGAACAAACCCTGGGTGAAGAAATTGCCAACAGCATTAGTCATGGTATAGGTTTTATAGGGTCGGTAGCCATTACACCCATATTGATCATGAAGGCAATTCCCCATGGAGCAGCGGCTGTTACAGGGGCCAGTATCTTTGGTGCTGCCATGATTCTGTTATATCTCTCATCCACCTTGTATCATGCATTTCCGCAAAGCAAAACCAAACGACTCTTTCGGATTTTCGATCACAGTGCCATTTTCCTCCTGATAGCAGGTACCTATACACCCTTTACGCTTACCGTTCTTACGGGTGGCTGGGGTTGGTCGTTGTTAGGAATCATCTGGACTCTGGCCGTAGCAGGCGTAGTCCTTAAGTCCGTACGCAATGTTGGTACCAGTAGAATCTCTATCGCTTTGTATTTGGGTATGGGCTGGATGGCGGTAGCGGCCATCAAACCTATGTACAGTGCGTTGCCATTCTGGGGTTTGTTTTGGTTGCTGGCCGGTGGCTTTATGTATTCTGCCGGTGTTGTCTTCTTTGTCTATGACCACCGCATTCGGTATAGTCATTTCATCTGGCATCTCTTTGTTTTGGGAGGAACCGCCTGCCATGTTGTAGCCATTCTGGGCTATGCTTTTTGAGTTTTCCCTAGGGAAAAGCTTCAAGTCTTAATTGAAGTAGATGCTATCAGTACCATTGTAACCGCTTGGTTAGCCTGGCCGTTTTATCAATTCTCATAGGGAAAACATACCTAATCGCAGTGACGGACGACTAGATGAAATACAAATTTCCCTATAGAAAACACCTTACTTTGCAAGGAGATTGATAATTGTTTTGTAGTTTTGTCATGCTTTTGAATTACTAAATAAAACATTCAAAGTACTTCTAAGAGTAACTTAGATTTTTTTAAACTTAATTATTTACCAACCACTTAATTCAAATTACGCTATGGCAAAAAAAGCAGCGAAGAAAAAAGTAGCCCCTAAGAAGGCTAAGAAAGCAGCCCCTAAGAAGGCAAAAAAAGTAGCTAAGAAAGCAGCTAAGAGAAAACCCAATGCAGCCTTCATGGCAGCACTAACACCTAGCGCAACGCTAGCAGCTGTAGTGGGTAGCAAACCAATTCCAAGAACCCAAATCATCAAGAAGATCTGGGAGTATATCAAGAAGAACAAACTTCAGGACAACAAGAACAGAAGAATGATCAATGCTGATGAGAAATTATTGGTATTGTTTGCTGGTAAAAAGCAAATCTCTATGTTCGAGTTAGCCAAGGTGGTTAACAAGCACGTGAAGTAATTCGGGACGAATTCCGATAACAAAAGGCGCGAGTCTGGGTACTACCTAAGGCTGGCGCCTTTGTCATTAACAGCGGTTGGGATTAAACTTTTATCCCTTCATTTCGGTTTTATATCATCAACAATAAATTTTGAGCGATGAGCAACACTCCCATTAAATCCATCAAGCCGCTTGGCTTTCCCTGGCAAACTCAGGATCCTTTTCTTTTTTGTGTGCATCACGAAGATCATTATCCGAAGGGAAATGACGTGATGGGACCTGCGGTATCGCTGGCAGGTCGCAACATCGGACAAGACTTCGCGCCCCATCAATCGTGGCGCATGTATCATGGTGAACAAGTTCCTGGATTTCCTGCGCACCCACATCGGGGATTTGAAACGGTAACCATTGTAACCAAAGGGTTAGTCGATCATTCGGATTCACTCGGGGCTGCAGGTCGTTTTGGTTTTGGTGATGTGCAATGGATGACGGCTGGCAAAGGTGTGCAGCATTGCGAGATGTTTCCGTTGCTAAACAAGGAAACAGAAAATCCGCTGGAGCTTTTTCAGATCTGGCTTAATCTTCCGAAAGCAAATAAACTAACCTCCCCACACTTTGCTATGTTGTGGGCTGATGCGATTCCCACGTTTGTCAATAGAGATGCAAATGGTAAAGCAACACAGGTTAGAGTAATTGCAGGAAAATTAGAAGCCACTCATCCGCCTGCTCCAGCTCCTAATTCATGGGCAGCCGATGAAAAAAATGAAGTAGCTATCTGGACCATTAAATTGGAAGCGGGTGCAACATGGTCATTGCCCAAAGCCTCAACCAATGTCAACCGTTCACTTTATTTCTTTGATGGGACTTCTATTAAAATTGCAGATAAAAATTTTTCGACTCATCAGGCTATTGAACTTCAGGCAGATCAGGAAGTAAGATTAGAAAATGGAGACGCGGAAAGTTATTTGCTCCTGTTACAAGGTAAGCCAATCAATGAACCTGTTGTGCAACACGGTCCGTTTGTGATGAACACGCAAGCCGAAATTCAACAAGCCATGAATGAATATCGCCAAACGGAATTTGGTGGCTGGCCATGGCCAAGCTATGAACATGTACATCCCCGAGAGAAAACACGGTTCGCAAAATATCCGGATGGCAAAGAGGAAATAAAAAATCAGGTAAGTAAATAAGCAGAAGAATGGGTTTTTAAAGACGTGTTCGGAATCAGAGTACTATGTTTTTACCACTCACATAATTTAACCGACATCTAGTAATTATCTACTGATATTGGTTGCCAAACTAGTACTAGTTTCACGGCACTTAAAATTTTAACGAATTTCTATGAAAAGAATATTTACAGCAACGTTGGCACTGGTAATTTTACTAGGCCTTCCAGGATCTGTTGCGGCACAGAAGAAGAAAGATAAAAAAGCAGCAGCACCAGCAACCACCGCGCCTAAGGCGGATACTACTAAACGTAAAACCAGCGAGCCACAAGCCTACAACCAGGTAATCACGTCAAAGGCTAAAACTCAAAAAGGATTGTTTACTGTTCACAAAGTGAACGAAGATTACTTTTTTGAGATACCGGATACAATTGTTGGTCGTGAGTTCATGTCTATTACCCGAAAATCAAAAACACCGTCTGGTGCGGGATACGGAGGTGAGCAGGAAAACCGCCAGGTATTAAGGTGGGAAAATGGACCCAACCATAAATTATTTTTGCGCGCTCCATTATACATCAGTGCGAGTGGTGATTCCACCAAACCCATCAGTGAGTCGGTTCGTAATTCCAACGTAGAACCAATAGTAGCTTCCTTCGACATAAAGGCCCTGAGTGATAACAAAAAGAACTATGTCATTAATGTTACGGAATTCTTTAAAGGTGACAATCAGATGGTTTCCTTGAGTCCCCAAAACAAGAGACGTTTTAGTTTAGGTGCTTTGCAAAATGATCGCTCCTATATTCAAAGTGTAAAATCATTTCCTATCAATACAGAAGTGCGCATGGTGAAAACTTTCGTTTCTACACTACCACCACCTTCATCACCAAATGCTCCGTCCCCGATAACACCCTTACCCGCAGGATCAAATACAGGGTTTGTTACGCTTGAGCTGAACGTTTCTATGATTCTGCTACCAGCCGTGCCAGCACGTAAACGTTTGTTCGATAATCGGGTTGGTTACTTTGCCAATGGGTATACCGTGTATGGTGAAGAGTCGCAACGTGCCGAGCCGGAAGTCTTTGCGGTGCGCTGGAGACTTGAGCCAAAACCGGAAGATATTGAAAAAATGAAGCGTGGAGAATTGGTGGAGCCTATCAAACCAATTGTTTATTATATCGATCCGGCCACACCCGTTAAGTGGCGTAAGTATTTAATACAGGGAGTTGAGGATTGGCAAAAGGCTTTTGAACAAGCTGGGTTCAAGAACGCAATCCTCGCCAAAGAAGTACCCCCTGGCGATACCACCATCAGTACAGAAGATGCACGTTATTCCTTCATACGCTACTTTGCTTCTGATATTCAGAATGCTTATGGACCCAATGTACATGATCCCCGCACAGGTGAAATTCTGGAAAGTCATATCGGCTGGTATCACAATGTGATGAACTTACTAAATAGCTGGTACACCATTCAAACCGCAGCCGTTGATACCCGCGCCAGAAAGAAGAAGTTTGATGATGATTTGATGGGCGAGCTGGTTCGCTTCGTGTCATCGCATGAAGTTGGTCATACCTTAGGCTTGCGACATAATTTTGGTTCAAGCTTTGCCACTCCGGTTGAAAAACTTCGGGATAAAGAATTCTTGCAGAAGTACAGACACACAGCGTCTATTATGGACTATGCGCGCTTCAACTATGTTGCTCAACCTGAAGATGGAATTCCTGCTGAATTATTATTTCCTGGCATTGGAGTCTATGACCGTTGGGCGATTGAGTGGGGATACAAACCAGTTTTTGATACAAAGGATCCGGTTGAAGATAAGAAGGTTTTAAACAAGTGGGTGTTGTCGCACGCCAACGATCCTATGTATTGGTTTGGTTCCGAAATCAACTCCTATGATCCACGTTCGCAGAGTGAAGACTTAGGTAACAACTCCATGAAGGCGAGTGAGTATGGAATTAAAAACCTGAAACGCATTTTGCCTGAGTTACCCGTTTGGTATAAAGAGGAGGCAGAGAAGTATACTTCGTTGAATGAAATGTACAACCAGGTGGTGGGTCAATATCGCAGATATATGGGGCACGTTACCAAAAATATTGGTGGTATTTACGAAACCCCTAAGACGTACGACCAGGCAGGGGCTGTTTATGAAGTTACTCCGAAGGCTATTCAAAAGGAGGCCGTTGCATTTTTAAATAAGCAACTTTTTGAAACTCCATCCTGGATGTTGAACCAAGAGGTAATGAATAGGATTCGCCCGGGTTCTGGTGTAGAACAATTACGATCGGTGCAGGAAGCAACGCTTAACAGTGTTTACGATTATGCCCGCATGCAACGATTGATTGAATCCAGTGCCCTGAGCAACACCGCCTACACATTGGATGAGTTATATACGGATCTGCGTTCAGGAATCTGGTCGGAATTACGCACCCGAAAATCTATTGATGTATTCCGGAGAAATTTGCAGAAAGTTTATGTTGAGAAAATGATTTCTTTACTGAATCCTGCCAATACACCACAGTCCGGTGGCCAAGGATTTAGTAGTCCGTTTTTCCCTGCATCCCCGGCATCGCCTGTGGCTGATCCAAAGAAAAGCGATGTGATTTCCATTACGCGTGCGCATCTGGTTGCCTTGCGCAGTGAGATTAACGCAGCTTTGCCCGGCACAACGGATAAGATGAGTCGCTACCATTTGCAGGATGTACAGAATCGCCTTAATCAGGCGCTTGATCCGAAGTAATCTGAAATCATATTTCAAAGAAAGCTGTCTCAAAAGTCTATTAAAAGTGTAGTGTCATTCCGGCATTGAGCCGGAATCTCATTCTTCATCTCAAATCTGGGATCGCGGGTCAAAGCCCGCGATGACTGGAAGACTTTTGAGAAAGCCTCTTTTTTTATGCTCTTCATGTAATGCCACACCTAATTCAGGGAATTAGAAGATAGGAGTAAGTCAACAAAAGTGTCCACCGCATGCGGGGCGTAGTTAAAGAATAGAACAGGTTCGATAAGTTCTAATTCCATTAACAGGAATTGTCCATTTACCAGAACGCCATCAACCCGGGCATACAATAGCGGCTCCGGTAGATCCGTGAGAATGGATGCCGCTTGTTTTATTATTTCAACAGGAGGCTCAATGGAACTATATCTTCCACCAAAATCATCCTGCACCCGAAAGTCTCCGGGTTTAGGTTTTTTTAGTACGGCATGACTAAATTTTTTATCAAAGAAGATTAATGAATATTCTCCTTTTTCAATTTCTGGCACAAACTGTTGAATCAGCAAATCATACTGAACCAACAATTGATTTATGATAGGTTCATGTTTCGCTGCATCTATTTCAGATACAACAAATGTGTTATGTGCCGTTGCAGAAATGGCAGGTTTCACAACAGCCTTGTGCCATCCTTGTAGTTGCAATAATTCTTTCAGGTTAACAGTCGCTCCTTTTGTTAACCATTGCGTAGGCGGTAAACGAATACCCTGGCGATCGAGTTCAGCTAAATATTTTTTATGTAGATTCCATCGCACTATCTTGATAGGATTTAACAGGTTTATGTGATTCGTTTGCAAGGTTTCCAGCCACGATAAAAATTTTTGTGGATGAAGGTGATAATTCCAACAGGAACGGAGCACAACTAAATCAAAGGAATTCCAGGCTGTAAAATCACCATCCCAGGGAATTGCATGTACCAGGACTCTACGCTGGTTAAGTGCATGAACAACCTCAAGATCATCGGGGGCAAAGTCTGGTTTGGTTGAGCAAGTAACAAAGGCGATTCTGTGCACAGCCATGCGGAGGGTTATTTTCAACTACGGTTAGAATAAGCGGGGCAAAAGTAGCCAACTCTTTTTCCTGTATTGACCAAATTCCGTAAAGCGCGACAATGATTTATCTTTCTTGATCATATTGGGAATAAATGCACCTATGAAAAATACTACGATGCCAATAAAACCAACCCAGCTTTCTGTTAGCATGGCAAATCCCACGTAGATCATCAATTCCCCTAAATAGTTGGTGTTCCTGCAACGAGCAAAGAAAGCTTCCGTAATAAGTCCGGTTTTATATTTTAGTGTAAAATACTTTTGAGCATCACTGCCAAAGTGCAGCATCACACCAAACATATTTAGAGCAATAGCTGCAGCAAAGACTGATGCCCCAGGCTCGATCTGCTGACTGATCAAGAACCAGGGCGCTACCCAGTAAAGACCCAAAGCGAAGAAAACAAAGATAGCGTAGGGTAGAGAAACCACTTGTTCCCATTGTTTATCGGGGAAGAGCTGATCTTTTAGTAGCCATAAAAATCCATAACTTCCATGAAGAGCCAGATAAATCCAGGGGCCAAGAGAAAAGTTATTGTAATAGAACATTAACCCTAGAACAAAAAAAGTCGTGCTTCCTTTATGCAGGTTAACCGGGTATTTGAGTTTCATGATCAGAAAATTTTCTCAACGAAGCTTTTTGAATTTTTTGCCGTAGCGCTTAATGAGTTTAAGTGTTGATTTGTCATGATCATAAACTGAATACCAGCCTTGCGGTTCATGAGGCGGATCGCCTGTAAAGTCATCGCCTTTTTTCCACCAGGTTTCAGGCTCTCGCGGTCGGCCTTCTCCTCCCCAGGCCCAAAAGTTGACACCACTGGCTTCGCCTTTTACCGCCAGTTGATAGACCTGTTCAAAAACTTCCTGATAATATTCATCGCGATGAAGCGTGGTTGCCTTAGGATCGAAGCTTCCGTTATCTTTCATGATGCCAAACTCTTCGAGCACAAATGGTTTGCCCAGTTCTTTAGATTCCGCTGCGTGAAGCATTAGGTACTCACTCATCTTTTTTCTTGCATCCGGATAAGTTTGATCATGTTTTTGCGGATCATACCAGCTCCAGTTTTGTATCCATATATGTGCCGTTGTATAATCTATCGCAGCACTTTCATGCATGCGTATGAAGTCAGTGCCGGATGTAGAAGGCGAAGAGGTATAACCTTCAGCACCTGTAGTAATCAAATGATTTTTGTCAAGCTCTTTTATCAGGGATGCTGTGGCATGGATCCAGGGATAAAAAACTGCTGTCTGATCAACGCCCCGGGGCTCATTGGCAAGTTCCCACGCCATAATGGTAGGGTCTTCACGATACAATAATCCATTAATGGTGTTCTTTCGTGTGACTACCTTTTCAATCGCCTGGTTGAAGTGCGTTACTGCAGCCGGGATCGTATAAAATCTGGCTACGTACTTCTGAAAATTATCCCAGCTTCCATTCCAATGTGGTGGCGGGTAGGGAATGCTATCACCCGTGTGCCACTTTACATATTGGCCCATGCCGCCCGACCATTGCCAGAAGTTATTCAATACAACCACGGCTGTCATATCACGTTTCCTTAGTTCTTCGAGTAAAACATCCATGCCCGACAACACTTCTTCTTTTAAGACTCCTGCCTCATCCTGAACGGCAGGTAAAATCCGATATGGACTATTATCAGGACCTTCCGTTAGCGCCATAACTCTTAAATTTGTTATGCCACTTTTTTTCATTTGATCTAATTCTCTCCGCAGACGATCTGGATTTGATCCGGGCTGGGCTCCTGCCAGATTCATTCCCTGCCAATAGTTGGTTCCCATGAAGAAGTAAGGTTTACCCCCACGGTAAAACTTGCTATCCTTCACTACTATAAAGGGAGCTGATTGAGCGAAAGACAGGATAATAGTAGATGCAAAAAACCAGAAGATCAGAAGAGCTTTCATTGGTAAGATAGATTTGCTGAAATTACTAAAGAAGTTTCGGTTTCGAAAAACGAACCTTTATTACTCACTTATATCTACCCAATAATTTGAAGCATCCCGGGTGTCTACATACAATACGATTTCCTGGCCTACAGTAAATTGCGCAGGGCCCCACACATTGTGACTTTTAAAAGTTTTCTTTTGCCCTGAGATTTCGGCAACGCATTCTACCAGCTGTGGATGCCGGTTGTTGATACGGATCGAAGTATTGTAATAGACATTTGATATAGCAGCCCGTACTTTTCGTCCGGACCGCAAGAGATACTCGCGTCTGGCTTTTTGCCTGGCTTGAGAATACAGAAGGCCGCCACCAATTAGTGAAAACAGCAACCCGATAAAAGTGAAGACCATCGGACCAATCCATTGCTCTGAGAATCCAGTGAATTCCAGATCAACCAGAGCAAAATAAAACCAACCTAATCCTATGAGAGCAAATAAAACCCCGATTGATAGAAAAATGGTAGAGAATAGTTTCATAATACTTTTTTAAAAGGATTATGAAGATACTAAACTCAGTCCATACTATTTCATCTAAAAAATAGCTTTTAAGAGGGATTATGGAAAGACTAGGGGAGTGACTACTCCTTAAATCTCAATTTGAAATAAAGCAACGAAGAAGCCAACACCAGTGTGAGCAGATTCGCCACAATTACAGGCACATCATGAATAACGATGCCATAAATCAACCAAAGCAAAACGCCAAAACAGAAAAAGGAAAACATACCCAGCGAGAGATCTTTGGCGGAGCCGCTCTTCCAGGTTTTGATTACTTGTGGCAAAAATGCGATGGTTGTACAAGAACCAGCCGCTAACCCAAGAATTTGAATTTCATTCATAATAAAAAATTGTTACGCAAAGATAACGTACGTTGCTGTAGAAAGATTTGCTGGTGTAAGGTTATTAGTATCCTGAGTTATCTAAACCGTTTGCATAAAATTTTTTAAGCGTCCTGAGACCCCTATTTAAAGCTACCCTGCTTGAATTTATTACCTTTGGGTTTCTACAAACCAAGAAATTAATTCATGGACGTTAAAGATAGCAATGGCAATGTTTTGAGTGATGGCGACACAATAACACTTATCAAAGATCTGAAAGTGAGGGGGTCATCCACCACATTAAAGCGTGGAACTGTGGTCAAAAAAATCCGCCTCACAGACAACGAAGATGAAGTGGATTGCCGCATCAACGGGAGCAGTATTGTTTTACGAACAGAGTTTTTGAAAAAAAGCTGATTTTATTTCTTCTTTTTATTACGAATGGCTCGATACAAAAAGTCTATTGTATTAATCAGAACCCATAGTATGAAAATAATAAATAGCGCCCAAAGCAAATTGAATTCAGCCTGTAATTGCCAACCGCGCCAATTGTACCAAACAGGGATTACGATTGAATTCAACCAAACTTTGTTTTAATAATCGTCACCTAGTGCAAACTCATTCTTTCTATACATCCACTTGCCTTGTGTGAAATCCGGAAACTCAACACTTTCGCCACCCAATTGAATCGAACTTTCTGATAATGGAGTAATGGCGCTCCACGATACGGCATCATAAACATCCTGAGGTGTATTGGTTTTGCGTTTTACGGATTCAATGAAGGCATTGAGCACAAACCAATCCATGCCTCCATGGCCGGCACCACTCGCATCGCTGCCATATTTTTTCCAAAGCGGATGATCATATTTATCAAGCCATTCTTTGGCGTCTTCCCATTGATGGGATTTTTTACTTTGCCCTTCTATGTAAATCGATTTATTGATATCCATCCAGATGCCTTTTGTGCCTTGCACCCTGAACCCAATCGAGTACGGCCGTGGCAGGTTTGTATCATGTTGCAGTAAAATAGTTTCCTCGTTGGCAGTACTGATCATCGTAGTAACTACATCTCCCAACTTGAAGTTAATTTTGGCATTTGGATGATCGGGTCCACCCATTTTTACAACATGATCATGCAAGCCCCGGGCTTTGGTAGAATAGGAAACAAGTTGTGTAAAACGGTTTCCCCGATTGATGTCAATCATCATAGCCACTGGCCCGATACCATGGGTAGGGTATAAATCCCCATTGCGATACACCGAATGTTGTGTACGCCACTGCGCTTCTGAAAAACCTTTTTCACCAAACTCCGCACCATTGCCATAGGCATCTTTTCCATCATTAAATTTTACTTCACGCAGATCGTGCTGATAGCCACCTTGTAAGTGAACGATTTCACCAAACACATTTTGTCGCACCATATTTAATACGGCCATTACATCGCGTCTGTAACAAACATTCTCCAGCATCATCAGGGGCATGCCGGTGCGTTCGCTGGTGTGTACCAGTTGCCAGCATTCTTCTACAGTCATGCCGGTGATTACTTCGCAGCCTACATATTTTTTTGCATTCATCGCATCGATGCACATCACTGTATGCCATTCCCAGGGGGTGGAGATGATCACCGCATCGATATCTTTGTTCTCTAACAATTTTTTATATCCGTAGGGTCCATCCATAATAACCTGCGGTTTTGGCTTACCTGAATCCGAAATCATTTTCAGACTCGTATCCACCATGCGTTGTTGCACATCGCAGATCGCAATCACGTCTGTGTCTGTCCGCTTTAACGCAAGTTCCAGATGGCTCTGACCGCGAAGGCCCACACCAATGAATCCAAGTCTTACTTTGGTTTCTTTCTCTTTTGCGAAAACTATTCCGGAAGGAAGAATAGAAAGCCCGAGCCCGGCAACGGCTGTAGTTTTGATGAAGTTTCTGCGGTTATTCATAATTTTTGGAATTATAATTCTTTCATTAGACAAGTATAAAGATCGATCATTGTTTTAATATCGTGCTTATGCACTTTTTCGTGCGGTGTGTGGGCGTGTTGTTCGGGTGCACCAACAAAACACCAGTCGAACGGAACGGGACTGCGTTGCAATTCGCCCCCGTCACTCGAGCCACTTCCTTCTACTTCCAGTTGATGTGCAATGCCATGTTTATTTGCGAGGTGTATAATTTTATCGACAAATATTTTGCGTGGCACATTGCGGTCGCGCAACGATATGGCTACCCCTTTGCCATGGTCAACGCCATCCGAAACCCAGGTGATATCTGAAATTAATGCTTGCCGAACCTTCCAGGTTTTATACATATAGTCAGCTAAATATCCAACCGCCCCGCCACCGTGTTCTTCCCAGCAACTGAAAACAATCAATCCGTCTTTAAGAGTTTCGGCCACTTTCAATGCATTGTAAATGCCCAGCCGATTGTCGAGATAGGCAGATTCGATATACTCTTTGCTTTCCACGAAGTTGACTTTGTAAGTAAGCGTGGTGCCGCGGTCGATGGCGCGGCCAAATTTGTAAAAGGCATGACTGTCTTTGTCAAACTCCAACACGCACTCAATCGGTCCTTTACTATCACGGCCCACTAACCGGGTTTCCGTTTCTGCATCCGGACTACCAATGGCAAGCAGTTGATTAAAATACCGGACGGTAAAACCAACCGAATCCATATGGGCAAAAATAGCTGTGCGTGGTTTGCCAAATTTAAGAATCAGGCAATCCTGAAATTGCTCACCTTGAATGATTTGAGGTTTGTGTTTCCAGTTTTTCTGTTGCTGCTTGATATAGTTGATAAGAAATTCCTTTACAGGTGATTCCGCACCCGAGGGTCCATGAATTTCGCAAAGTTGCTTGAGGAGTTTCGTATCCAGATTTTGTGGTTTTGGATTTGTGCCTTTTTTATTTTTCTTAATCGCCATATTCTGCAACTTTATCGTAAATTTTCGTGTGTTGTATTAATTGCAAGTAGAAAAATAAATTCATGAATCTGATCAATCTGGGGGATCAAAATTCGATTGCCAACCAATTTTTGGCCGAGGTGCGTGATATAAGTATCCAGCCCGACCGGATGCGGTTTCGAAAAAACCTGGAACGATTGGGTGAAATTATGGCCTATGAGATTTCTAAAACATTAACGTATCAATCCCATTCCATTGAAACACCGCTTACCCGCACCACAGCTAAGAGGTTAAATAATCTACCGGTATTGATTACTGTATTGCGTGCCGGTCTTCCTTACTTTCACGGTTTCCAGAATTTTTTTGATCAGGCCGATGCTGGTTTTATCGGAGCTTATCGCAAAGAGGGTGGTGAAGAAATCAAGATTCAGCTTGAGTATATGGCCACTCCGGATCTGAAGAATAAGGAAGTGATCCTGATAGACCCCATGTTAGCCACGGGTAAGTCATTTATCCGGTCAGTTAATGAATTGCTTGGTCACGGAACGCCACACCATTTGCATATTGCTTCCCTGATTGCCTCCCCGGAAGGAATTCAATACATCCGTGAAAATCTTACCATTCCTTTTACCATCTGGACGTTTTCGTTAGATGAAAAATTAGACACCCGCTTTTATATTGTGCCGGGTCTTGGTGATGCCGGAGATTTGAGTTATGGCGATAAGCTTTAAAATTCAAGGTTCAAAATTTGAAATTATTGTTGCGATATGAATATTGAATCCGAAATGTTGAATTAGATATGTGGGAGGAGATACTTAAGGCGTTTTCGGTTTACTTGTCAAGCATGATCAAGTTTATATTCGGACCGATTGGGGGGAAGGCGGCCGGATTACATTTAATAACGACTGTAGTGGTGACAGTTGCCGGTATGATGACCGTGGTAGTAGCCTTTACATACTTTGGTGAATTTATTCGAAATAGAATTCTGGATCGGGTTTTTAAGAAGAAAAAACCTGCTGCAGACATGGCGCCACCGAAGGCAGGGTTTTTTAAAAAATATGGATTGGCGGGCATTGCCTTTTTTACACCGATCATACTCACGCCCATCGGAGGCACCTTGTTGGCTGTGGGGATAAGTCCCAACCGCGAGAAGATAATTTTTTATATGCTGATAAGCGCCTGTGTGTGGTCAATTATTTTGACATGCGCAGTTTATTTTGGCTACGATGCGGTGATGAATGCTATTGATAGCCTACAACCGGTTTGATAGATTTTTAGCGAAAATCCGAGGGGTGTAAATAATTTATTCAAGTAAGGATATTTATTTATTTATTATCTTACATTACATAACCGCTCTAAACCTTGTCACAAGTTAACGATACTTTAATCCGTGGTGTGTTTGACGAAATAGTCAAATACCGGCCTGCATTGGCTAAATACCTGATTGCCGATGATGATGAGGCTGAAGTAGATATCCGGATTTTAGCTGATCAGATAATAAAAAGCTACCCCTGGCCTATTGGCGTAGAGTTGCGTAGATTATTTTCTGGGAGCATGCGCTCACTTGACCGTGGCCGGTTGGATCAATTGTTCAAGACTATCGAACGGACTACCCAATTCATCAGCTTCGTGATGGTGATTGAACTCTACGAAGAGGTAGTGAAAAAGAAGATTGGTATTGATGAAAAATTCGTAGCTCAATTTAATCAGCGCTTTAACCTGCTAAGTCTTGGAAATTTCACCTGGATCATCCGGACCATTGGCACCTTGTTTGAAAAAAATAATGTTCATCAATTCATGCCCGAGATGAAAGAAATTCTTCATGAGAATTTTTATAAGGGACTCGATTTTTGGGTACCGGAGCGGAATGAAATCGGGCATTATCAGATTAACCTGACACAGGAAGAAATTGAAAAACGCTGCGTAGAGTATGCCGACAAACTCACCTTCATTCTTAAGCAAATTGGTTTTATCACCAAGTATAAGTTGGTAACAATTCGTGAGATCAAAGTGAAAAAGCAACACCATCGCGAAGCACGTTATCTGCATTGGATCGATATCCTGAACAGTTCCGATTCTGACTTCAAGTCAACGGAAGAAGTGTTTGATTCTTTTTCGGATTCGAATTCCGTGTTGCTGATGAAGTCCACGAAAGAGCCCAATGAATTTCTGAACATGTCCCCACTGATTATTGACACCCGCACGGAGGTGATTGACAGCAAGGAGAAATTCAATATCAAAAAGGATATTTTCATGTACACGAAGTTTCGTGACAGGAAACTGATGTATGTGGGCACAGAAGTCACGGAGAAATGTGATCTCACCAATTTGACCGACTATGACTTGCTGGTGACCGATTTTGAAAGACTAATGGAGAAACTTGGATCATTATCAACCGTGAACCCAGCGTAATATGAGCCAATCTCCGTTCAAGTTTCTGGATAGCTACACCAAAGAGGACAAGGACATCTTTTTTGGGCGCGAAGCAGAGGTGGAGGATGTGTATACCAAAGTATTTCAAGGCAAGATCCTGCTGGTCTATGGCGCTTCAGGCACCGGTAAATCAAGTTTGATCTCCTGCGGTCTGGCCAATAAATTTCAGGATAGCGATTGGCTGCCGGTTGAAATACGCAGAGGTACAAACATCAATGATTCGGTGCGGCAGCAACTGGAAAAAGTATTGCTAACTCCGGTAGCCTCTTCAATGAACATCACGGTACCCAAACTATTGAAGTCAATTTACCTGGATCACTTCAAACCCATTTTCCTGGTATTCGATCAATTTGAAGAACTCTTTATTTTTGGGGAGCGCGAAGAGTGGGAGAAATTTATAAACACCGTACGCGAAGTGCTTGACTCCGACTTGCAGGTACGGTTTATTTTCATCGTTCGCGGTGAATACCTGGAGTACCTCACCGATTTCGAACAGGTGCTTCCAGAAATTTTTGGAAACCGCATTCGCATTGAGAAGATGACGCGGACCAACGCCATCAATTCTATCACCGGCCCATGCCGGTCAGCTGGGATTGAAGTGGAAGAAAATTTTCCCGACAACTTGCTTACCAAATTAAGTCCTAACAAAACGGATGTAGAATTAACCTACCTGCAGGTATTTCTCGATCGCATCTATAAAAAGGCGAGCGAAAAAACGAAGGAGGATAAGATAACTTTTTCCAATGGACTGCTCGAAGAATTAGGGAATGTGGGAGACGTGCTTTCTCAATTTCTGGATGAACAAATTGAACTGATCCCCGACAGTGAAAAAGCACTGGCCTTGTTGAAAGCATTTGTTTCCACAGATGCCACGAAGAAACAGATTTCATTGCAGCAGGCTGCTGAATTTGTGAAAACCATTGGACAGGATCTGGGTGAAAAACAAGTGGACATCCTGATTCAGGAATTGGTGAACCGAAGGATATTAAAAGATAAGGATGAGGCAGGTCGTTATGAACTTCGCCACGACAGCATTGCAGCAAAAATATTTGAGAAAATCACTACCTACGAACGCGACCTCATCGAAGTGAATCAATTTATCACGTATGCGTATGGAGAGCATGATAAGAGAAACTTTTTACTCAATGAAAGTGATTTGGCCTACATTGCCCCGTATGAAGCGAAGTTGAATCTGTCTGGTCCTATTCGGGACTTTATCGAGAAGAGTAAAACGGCAGTGCGAAGGAAAAACAGAAGCCGAAAGCAGTTTTACGCGGTGCTGGGCGTAATTTCATTCCTTTTGATTACATCCATTTTTGGCCTGGTATACTCGCAGCGACAAAAATCGGAGTCTGACAGAAACGCAGCTCTAGCGACAGAGCAGTCAACGGAAGCATTGAAACAAAAAGAACTTGCCGAACAACAAAGAGTACTGGCTGAGCAAAAGCAACAGGAAGCTGACAGACAAGCGAAAATAGCCCAGGAGCAATCGGCAATTGCACTCACTCAAAAGCAAGAAGCGGAACGTCAGCGGCAGTTGGCAAACTCACTGCGCGCAAATGCCGAAGAGGGCCGGAGATCCGCCTTAGCAGAAAAAGAAAAAGCCGATGCGGCAAAACTGGAAGCCGAGAAATACTCTCAATTGGCAGAAAAAAATTCACAATTGGCCAACCAGGAAAAGGAAAATGCTACGCGCTTCCGGATGCTCGCTATTGCACAGGCGATGGGAGCAAAAGCTTCACAACTGCAAGACCCGGATCAGAAAGTATTGGTTGCTCAGCAAGCTTACTTGTTCAACAAACAATACAATGGGTATGCATTTCAGCCTGATATCTACAGTGGGCTTTATTCTGCTTACGAAGCGGTCAATAACGACAAGTTTAACACTACCTCCATGCATCAGGGTGTCATCAAAGGTCTGATAGCATTGGCCCCCAATATCTTTATTACTGCAGGTGCCGATGGCAAAGTAATTAAAACGGATTTAAATACGAATCCACCCACTGTAACTCTAGTTGCTTCACATCCTAATGTATTCCAATGCATAGCTTTAAGTCAGGATAAAAACATTATAGCCATCGGATCTGAAGAAGGTAAGCTATTCATCTATGATGCAACAAATTTGAAAATAATTAAAGATTTGAATGCGAATCAAACTGCCTTATGGACAGTGGAATTTGATACTCAGGGGTATTTATATACAGCAAGTGGTGATAAGAATATTTTGCGGTGGAATATGCGCACTTACGAACCTGTACCGCATATCGAGTCGCATGCGATGGTGAATTCTCTTTCAATTAATAAAAATATTCTAGCTGTTGGCCTTGCTAACGGTGAGGTACTATTGCTTAAAATCTCTGATAGCAGTGCCACCCAAATAGGAAAATTAAGTGAAGGAAAGCCTGTTACCAAAGTAAAATTTAATTCAGCCGGAACCATGCTGGCCATAGGTAAAGATGATGGTTCCATTGTGTTGTGGGATGTGGCAAGTTCAGAAATCAGTCAGTCACTAACGGGCCACCAGGCGATGGTGAGCGATCTGGAATTCAGTGCGGATGATTTGTTCCTGCTGTCGGCAAGCTATGATGGCACCTCCATGTTATGGAATATGAAATCAATCAATGAGCGCCAGGTGGTTTTTGCTGATCATGGTGGTTGGGTGCTTCAGGCAACCTTCAACCCCAATGGCCGTGATTTTGTGACGGGAGATGCTATCGGGAGCCTGCGCTATTTTCCACTTCAGATGGAATTCTATTCTACTGATATCTGCACTAAGATTAAGCGCAATATGACTGAAAAAGAATGGGGCAATTTTGTGGGCAGCGATATTCCCTACCAGAAAACCTGTGACAAATGAAATATAGATGTACCTGGATATTGTGCCTTACTTTGATAGGGTTTATTCAATCCCTTCAAGCTCAGAACGACTGCGGCCAAACATTGATCCAGGCAGAGCGGGCTTACTATACGGGCCGCTTTGGTGAAGTGCGTACATTACTGGCTACCTGTCTTACCAGCGGCTTTGATAAAGATCAAAAAACAGAAGCTTACCGGCTGATGGCACTGAGTGCAATCTTCGCCAGGAATTTTGAGCGGGCCGATACTTCTTTATTGCTCATGTTAAAGAACAATCCCCAGTATGAATTTATAGCCTCTGACCCACCCGAATTTAAAAAGCGAGTGGAGGCTTTTAAGGTGCATCCGTTGGTGGAAGTAACCGCCAGCCTTGGTTTGTTACAGCCCTTTTTTAAGGTTACCGAAGTTTACAACACAAGAACGATACCCGCCACTGTATCGTATAAGGGTAATACAGGTACGCAATTCGGGATTTCAGCGGCTTACTATTTTAATAAAAACATTTCAGTGCGGGCAGGTTATGAGGGGCAATTTTATTCATTTACCATTGAGAACAAGGATAGCCTTAACACCGGATTGTTGACAGAAAAACAAAGCCGGTCTCAGTGGCAAACCGCCATCGGGTATAATTATGTTTTTAAAAAATTCAACTTACAAGCTTATGCGGGTATTGCCTATAATACGTTGCAAGAGGCCGATGGCTACCTGGTGCTAAACCGCAATAATTCCAGTGACGAGATTGATTTCAGCTACTCCAATCTGCCGATGCGCACGAAGAATCAATGGCGCCCCCTTGTAGAGTTAAAAGTAAACGTGCCTCAAAAGGACAAGTGGATGTTTAGCCTGAGTGTGCGCTATGAACTGGGTATTCAAAACATGACAAACGCAGACAACCGTTTTTCTGACCCTGGAAGGGCCACTACCTTCGAATGGATAGAGGACGACTTTAAGGGCAGTACGCTCCAGTTGTCTTTCGGGATCTCAAAATTATTTTACAAAATTAATTTGCGGTGATGGTGGAGTTGAAATTATCCCGGATTTGCATGTCAAAACAGACCGTAAGCTATTGGCTTGCCAGTTTGTTTTTCCTTGCGATCACTACTGGCTGCCAGAATGAAGAAGTAAATGTAGAAGAACCAAAGTCCGGGCCGATACCTATTCAAATGCGCAATTTTAATGCCCCGGTAAACGGGGGAACATTGGATGGAACCGCCCCCGATATTTATTATTTCAAACAGAAAGAAGATGGCAGTTATTTGTTCATGCTGAGCTCTACCAACTATGGAAATTTTGAAGCGAACTGGAAGACTGATTATATGGTGGTGTATGCCGATAAAACTGGCATCATTCAGAAAACAGAAGTGAAAAAGCTTCCTTCAAAAGATGGTATCACCGGAACTTTTGATTATGTCTGGGATGCCCCGCCTTCCACAAAAGTTCCCTGGAGATTCTCCATACTGCCATACAACCGCGCAACATCCGGACCCAGTTATGTTGCCGATGAACACGGATTTCTTTACTACCAGCCGCTCTCAGGCGAAAACACATGTTTTTGCAAAAACCAATTTTTCAACCTCAACCCGGAGACAGGCCAGTCCGAGTTTATTTCAGTAGGTACCGGTCCTGCCATAACCAGATCTTTTCGAACTGCTGATGGTGGTTTCATTTCCGTGGGCTGGGAAGGGTCACCAGATTTTGCAAAGTATTCTAAATCTGGTGCACTTCAATTTAAACAACCCATGAAATACTGGGAAACAAGGCCCTCGTATGCTTTCCTCACCGAGCGCAATGGGGATTTCTATTTCATTGCGCTATACAATGGCGGATATACCACTTACACCTATCCCTATTTCGGTAGTTATAGTCCTGACAGAACAAGCGAAGGAATTTTCGAAAACTTCAGTGACAATAAGGCCACGTCTTTTTTCAACCTTAAAAACAGTTGGGTATTTGCAGATATCAAAATCATGTTTGGTCCTGGCAGAAAACAGAAAGCGCACCGGTTTGACAGGTTTGGTAATTACCAGGATTATGTGGATGTGCCTTTCGAAGTATGGAACACTGAGCAAAGTCGACAATTTATGATCTCCTTCCGCGATCAACGCGGTGATGGTGAGTTTGATCTTGTTCCATTCAGTCTTGACAATCCACAATATGACTTTCCAAGCTTCGCCCCGAACCCGGCAAATAGTTTTGAATTGATTTACCCGAGTGATGCCGACTATGCCGAAATACCGGATCAAGGTATTATGAGTAGAGGATTCCTTCAGGATAGTGAGCCGGAGTCATATGTATGGGCTTACCTTGCCGAAGGGGCAACCTGGGATGATAACCTGTTACCAGAGGCTTCCTTTTCACAAATGAGAGGTACAAGACCGGGGCCGCAGCTTATTAAGGTAAATGCCAATGGCAGTTCCGTAGTGAAAGAGAATTTTGGCCTGGGATCCGGGGGGAAAAACCTCAAAACCTTATATAAATCAGTGCCCTATCTTGATGGATTTGCGGTATTGATCAACGCACAACAAGTTACGAACGATCCCTCAGACCTTCATTTAGGAACCTATGGATATCAGCCCACTCAAATAGCATTACTGGATGCGGATTTTAACCAAACGGAAATAGTTCCGGTAGAGTCCAAGCCGGACGACTATGGGCATCAACTGGAAAGCAATAGTGTTCAGTTTTTCTATGCCCGTATTACTGCCAAGCCAAATACAACAGGAGGCAAGAATTCTCTCCTCCTTACTACTATCCGAAATAATATTCTGATCAATCAGAATTTTGATTTTATTGATTTTGATGTGGAAAAGTACCGGATTACACCCACCCGGCAAGGAGGTGTAGCCCTCGTGGCCTGGGGTCGGCCAACAGAAAATACTCGTGATCTGCTTTTTATGGAGTTTGATGAAAATCTGAAATTGATAACAAGTCGTGGAAACTAATAATATGAATGCGAGCTTAAAAACTAAAATGAAAATTGTTCCCTTCTCTTTAAAGGGTCTGTTGTTCATTATTATTTCTAGCTTCATTATGTTAGCAGGTTGTCTTTCCGAGGAGGTTAATACTGACATGCCGAAGTCAGGGCTCGCACAAATCCAACTACACAATTTTAATGCACCATTAAGTGGCGGATCCCTCGATGGATCAGCGCCTGATATTTTTTATTTCAGACAAAAAGAGGATGGTAGTTTTGTGTTTACGTTGTCTTCCTTGAACTATGTCGGCTTTGAAACGAAATGGGAATCAGAATATGTGATGGTGACTTCCGATTCACGCGGGGTAATTAAAAAAACGGAGACACTGAAGTTTCCCGTCAAAGATGGTATCACGGGGAATTTCGCCTATGTCTTTGACGCAGGTACGCCACCTCCCGAATTTCCTTTTTGGGTATCTAATACAAACGCTGTTGGTCCAAATTACTTATCAGATGATGAAGGTATTCTCTATTACATGCCCCACCCATGTCAGTGCCGTAATTTGTTTTTCAATCTTCAACCGGAAACCGAGCAAACAGAATTTTTTTCTACAGGTGCTTATGCTCCAGCAGCTCAAACCTTCCGGACTCAAGATGCAGGTTTTGTCACCGTTGGCGGTCGTGGTGCGCCAGACTATTATAAATTTTCAGCGGCCGGCACTCTTGAATTTAAGCAACCTATTAAGTTTTGGGAAGCAGACCCCACTTACGTTTATTTGACTGGCAGAGGTGGTGATCATTATTTCATCGCGACTTATTATGGCCCACCTGCGCAACGGTTCTATCAAAGTACTGCGCAGTCTTTTTTCTATTTGCAAGAAACTTTTGATGTTGGTATGCCAACCGGAGATTTTGAGGTAAGGTTTGGGCCAGGGAAAACACAAAAAGCACATCGGAACAACAGGAACTTTTGTTTTTTTTGTATAACTGATGAGTTCTACGAGGATTATGTGGATGTACCCTTCGAAGTGTGGGAGTTGGATGCTAACGGCAATGATGTGCGTCAGTTAATGGTTTCGTTCCGCGATCAGGCCCTAGAAGGGGAGTTTAACCTGGTCGAAATGAATATTGATTATTGTGTGAGTTGTGGCAATTGGGGGCCATTGTTATTCGATCCAAATCAGAGTGTCGAATGGATAACAGTTTTTCCTTTGACCTACTCCACTACACCCAGTGAAATCCTTATTTCCAAAGGGAGTTGGGCATTGCCATTTTTCAACATAGCCGGCTACCTGACGCAAGGAGCTGTTTGGAACAAATCCAACTTGCCACCTTCATCAATTTCGATAAAGGCGGACAAGAGACCGGATACGCAAATACTTAAGGTGAATGCCAGTGGCAGTTCCGTGGTTAAGGACAAGTTTACTCTTGGCACGGTACCATTACAAAATATGTTTAAAGTAGTTCCTTATCTGGACGGGTCTGCTATTCTTATTAACGTGACGTCACACTCAGTTAGCAACCCTTCAACCCAATTGGTCATATTGGATGCAAATTTTAGCCAAAAGGCTGCCTTGAATATGACTTTCAATGCAGTTGATCGCGAACATCAGCTTGAATACAGTAAAGAAAAAGACAGAGTGTTTTATGCACGCATCACTAACAACCCTAACGTTAGCACAGATAACGCTTTTAAAGGCTCGATTTTGCTTTCTGTTATCACTGATAATACAATAAAAGCCGAGAAGTACCTGGATGAGTTCATTCCATTCAAATTAGAAAAATATAGAATTACCCCCACTAAATCAGGGGGGGTTGCCATTGCGGCCTGGGTGCGGCCAACCAGAGATACCCGCGATTTGCTTTTCTTTGAGTTAGATGAAAATCTGGAATTGGTGAAACGATGATCTCACCCAGCTATGGATGACACTTCTCCCATCGATGGAATCAGCAATAAAGTTTTCTCTGAGGTTATTTTCGGACAAACAAAAAAAGAAAACCCAGTCATCCTGGAAGGTTTAAAAAATATCCAGAGTAATCTACCGGACTGCATTCTGTTTTTTATTGGCATATCCTATCACCTAGTAAAGTACAAAAAGGAGATCACTCTGACTGAAGTTTTTTTATCGGGTCATCAGCATCTTCTGTCTGATTTTGAACTGGGCATTTATTACCATGTAAAAGGATTTTTAAATTTTAAGAAGGGCCCCAACCATTATCATGTTGTTTTTGAATCCCTCAACAAAAGCAGAGATTATTTAAACTCAGTAAGTGACAAACCAGCCCGGTATTATCTGGCCAGGGTTTCAGACACTTATGCACAGGTGCTTCAAACCATCGGGTTTTATAAAGATGCGTTGTTGTTGTTCCAGGAATCGTTGAAAATCAAAAAGGAATTCAACGATGAGCCCTCCGTTGCCCTCACGCTTGGAAACCTGGGCCGTTTGAATTTTGGCATTGGTAATTTTAAACAAGCCATTAAACATCTTGAGTTGGACCTAAAGATCCTAGATAAATCACCAGGAGAAGAAAGTCTGAAATCAAAAATGATGAACCAGATCGCCAGCTGCCTGATTGAACTACAGGATTTTCAAGGTGCCATAAAATATATCGACCGCAGCATTCTATATGCAAGAGCAGCGGGACAGGAGGTTGAGTTTTTTGCGCAGTACACGCTGGCGTATTATTATTTACAAACCCATGAAGTAGTCAAGTCAAAGCAGATCATTTCAACGCTTCGTAAAATATCCACCAAAGAAGTTAATCCGGAAAACAAAAAACTACTTCAAGCCCGCATTGATTACTTATTGGGGTTGATGGCGCTGTTCAATGGCAAACCTTCCGTGGCAAGAAAATATTTTCTTAAAACAGAAGATGCATACATCAATGACTTCACCAATTCAATTACGGAAAAGGCACACTTCTATTATTATCAATCGCAGGCACTTGATAAATCAGGTTATTATAATGAGTCATCTTTTCAACTGAGGAAGGCCATTTCATTATTGGATCAAACCGAAAACACCGGGCTTAGAAAGGAGTATGAAAGCACGCTTAAAGAGCGACACAAGGATGGATGGTTGTTGCACACAGCCGGACGCTTTATTGGGCAGGAGCAGATTGAAATGATCCTGAATAAAACTGGAAAAGATGGGTTTCAGGGTAAGTCATCAGACATCGCTATTATGTTTTCTGATATCCGCGATTTCACCAAACTATCGGAAGGCATCGATGCCCATGGCCTGATTGAATTATTAAACCGCTACCTCGCCACCATGTCGAAGTATATCCATATCCAGGGCGGCATTATTGATAAATATATTGGGGATGCGATCATGGCGCTATATTTCCCAAACAGTTCCACGAAACTATCGGTCGTTGAAAATGCCTGCATTTCTGCTTTGATGATGAAACAAGAGCTCATTCGTTTCAACCGGCAACTTCCGGAAGGCAAAAATAAAATTCAGGCGGGCATTGGCATCAACTATGGAAATTGTATTTCAGGTATGATTGGCACCCCGCAAAAAAGATCCTTGAGTGTGATCGGAGATGCAGTAAACATCGCTTCGCGCATCGAAGGCCTTACCAAAGTGATGGGGGCAACGATTATGGTCAGCGAATCTTTGTATAAACTGCTTCCAAAAAATCATAACTTCATTCTAAGGCCGCTCGGAAAATATAAATTGATGGGCAAATCAATGCCCGTGTCGTTGGCGGAACTGGTGGGCATTGATGATAATTCCAAAGAAGCGAATTCACTTAAAAAGGAAATATTGGAAGTGGAAAAAGGCATATCAAATTTTACAATAAAAAACTTTGATGGAGCCTATACTATTTTCCATAAACTCTTTGAGCAAACCAGCGGTGAGGCAAGGTCAAAGGGGTATAAGTATATGGCAGATTATACAAAAGATCTTATCGATAAAGGCGTTCCAAAAAATTGGGATGGATCTTTTGAGATCAGGATCAAATAGATTGTTTCAAAATTACTTCACCTCCTCATCGGGCATAATCTCAATATCCCGAATCAATACTCTTTTACTAATCGCCTGTCCGGTTTTTGTAGCGGCCAATCCACCCAGCGCAGTTTCTTTATAACGAGTTTCCATACTTGCACCAATTTCGCCCATCGCTTCAATTACTTCATCAACCGGTATCACACTGCTTACATTAGCTAAAGCAATTTGTGCCGAACTGTTTGCAATAGCGGCCGCACTTGCATTGCGCACCACGCAGGGAACTTCAACCAAGCCGGCAACAGGATCACATACTAATCCTAACATACACTGAACCGTAATAGCCACAGCATTAAAAATCTGATCGATGTCGCCATCCAAACAATAGACAATAGCACCGGCACCCATCGCTGCCGCGGTTCCAGTTTCTGCCTGGCACCCTCCAACAGCTCCTGAGATACTTGCCTTTTGTTCCATGATTAGCGCGATACCTGCAGCCAACAACATGGCCTCTGAAATTTTCTTGTCGTCAATCTTATGAATTTCTTGTAATGTGTATAGCACACCCGGCATAATGCCTGAGGCCCCTGCGGTGGGTGCCGCCACTATTCTACCCATACATGAATTAACTTCTTTTGCGGCAAGCGCCCGTGAAATCAGATTCTGAAATTCTTTTGAAAGAACCGGCTTCGGATAGCGATAAACTTTTTTCGCGCCATTGTTGATCATACCTGATCGGGAAGTCATGTCTTCCTCCAATCCGGTATGTACAGCATCCTTCATCACTTCCCATGCCTTGGCAAGACCGTCCCAAATCTGTTGTTCGGTTCTTCCTTTTTGCTCTTCCTCATAGTCCAACACCGCCTGCACCACTGATTTATTGTTTTCAGTGCAATAGGTTTTCCACCCCTCAAATGAATCAAACAGAAATGCCATGCGAAATATTTTCTACGAAGTTCGATTGTAAATCATTGCCTTTCAAACGTTTGAATGAATATTTTAAGAAGTAATAAGTTGAATTTGATTCAGTTTGGTGCGGCATTATAAAAAGAACCTTTTACAGGTGCTCAAATAATGCGTATTTGTAAAAATGCTGCGCCTGCTGGTATTCGTTATTTGTTTCTGGTTTGCACACTCCGTAGGTGCGCAGGATAAAAATTTTTGGCATACGTTGGCAGAAGTAGGCTTTAAAAAAGAGCAACATAATGGTTTTGAAATGGAGGTTCCTCAATTCAGCAAGTATCTCAAAAGCTGGAATGGTAAGAAAATCAAGTTGAAAGGTTTCATCATTCCAGTAGGAGAGGTGGGCGATGAAAGTAAGTTTATGTTTTCTTCGTTACCGTTTAATGTTTGTTATTTCTGCGGTGCGGCTGGTCCTGAAACTATAGTTGAAGTAGAGTTGAGAGAAAAGATAAAATTTACTTCAAAGGCAATCTGGATGGAGGGCATCCTTCAACTGAATGAGAAAGATCCGAATCATCATATTTATATTTTAAAATCAGCCAACGTAATTATACCATGATAAAATCCATCTTGATTTATCTTTTTGTTTTGTTAAGTGTTACCAGCCATTCTCAATCTTCCGATGAGGCAACGATCAAACAAATATTTGATCAGGCGTTAATCCAGGGGCAATCCTATAAAATGCTTCATGATCTTTCTACCAACATAGGGCCACGACTTTCCGGATCACCCGGTGCAGCAGCAGCCGTGGAATGGAGCCGACATATAATGGAGGATTATGGTTTTGATTCGGTATGGTTACAACCGGTGATGGTGCCGCATTGGGTGCGCGGGACAAAAGAAATTGGTCGGATAATTTCAACAAAAAAAGGTACCCTTTCGGTTAATGTATGTGCTCTGGGTGGCTCCGTTGGCACGGGTCCTTCGGGCATTACAGCACAACTTGTAGAGGTAAAAAGTTTTGATGAATTAAAAGCATTGGGAACAAAAGGGGTGCAGGGTAAAATAGTTTTCTTCAACAGACCGATGGATGCGACAAAAATAAATACATTTTCGGCTTATGGAGGTGCGGTTAATCAACGTTCTAATGGTGCTTCGGAAGCAGCCAAGTACGGAGCCGTTGCAACGTTGGTTCGTTCTATGGGCTCTAACCTGGAAGAGTATCCGCACACAGGAAATATGCGCTATGCACCGAACATTGTAAAGATTCCGGCCCTTGCCATCAGCACGGCACATGCTGAGCAATTGAGTAAACTATTAAAAGATGATAAAGAGGTACAGGTCTATCTGGAGAATCATTCCGTTACACTGGAAGATTCACCTTCATTTAATGTAATCGGAGAAATCAGGGGTAGTGAATATAAAGACGAGATTATTGTAGTAGGTGGTCATCTGGACTCGTGGGATTTAGGACAAGGTGCCCACGATGATGGTGCAGGTTGTGTGCAGTCAATTGAAGTTCTTCGGTTATTTAATGCGTTGGGTTATAAACCAAAACGCACTATCAGGGCGGTGATGTTTATGAATGAAGAAAATGGATTGCGGGGTGGCCTCAAGTATGCCGAACTTGCTGAGAAGAATAAAGAGAAACATATAGCCGCCATTGAATCGGATCGCGGTGGATTTGTGCCGCGTGGATTTACCGTACCCACGGATGCAATTGCGAAAGAACGGGTGCGAAGTTGGAAGCCTTTATTGGAACCTTACGGACTTTCTGATTTTAGTCAGGAAGGAGGAGGTGCCGATATTGGTCCACTGGCGAATCAGGGAGTTGCCTTATTGGGGTTCTTACCTGATTCACAACGATATTTCAATTATCATCACACAGCGGAAGATACTATTGATAAGGTGGACAAACGCGAACTCGAGTTAGGGGCAGCTTCGATGGCTGCGCTGGTGTATTTGATAGATAAGTATGGATTAAAATAATCAAAACTCTATTTCTCCCAACAGCACCGCATTTTTCAATACATAAATCATTTGATCAGGATCGGTTGTGTTTATATAGAGCGTGCCTTTTACTTCAATCGGTTTGTCGGTATACGGGATAGCATCTGTAAGAAAAACTTCCACCACCGACTCAGGTCCACCAACTCCACAAAAGAAGCAGGCATTAAGTGGTAGAGAGGATAGTATAAAATGAGCACCCTTCATCCCATTTTCGAAAGGAACCATATAGCCGGGTAGTGTAATTTCTTTTCCTGCGAGAGCGAGGGTTTCTTTAGCAAAGATCGGTTTATCGAATTCCCCCTGGGCATCTTTTTGTTTCTGCCAGGTGACATTATAAAGTTTGGGCCAGGTGAGGGAGGGGAATCCCTGGTAGGTATTCTTTTGGGCAATTGAGTACGCAGCGCTAAAACAGAAAACAACTAATAGGAATATTCTCATAACTCCGGAACCTCCACGGTAAATTTAGAACCCTTACCATACTCTGATTTCATACTGATTTTTGCACCAATCTTTTGTGCGGATTCTTTCGCTATGTAAAGTCCCAGGCCAGAACCCTTCGATCGATCAGAAGCGCGAAAAAACATTTCGAAAATTTTGGGGCTCAGCTCGGGCCTGATACCTTCTCCATTGTCTTCCACATGAATCATAGTGTTTTTTGATTCCCGTTGCGATGATATTTTGATGGTTTGAGTATGACCTGGAATTCGTTTTTGAAATTTGATGGCGTTACTTATTAGATTACTAAGAATAATTTTCAGCCTGACTTTATCTTGTTGGATGATGTTAATGTCAAGATCAAGTAAGTCAATCTTCACGTTGGCGAAGTCTTCCGTGTATTTCAGGTTATCCAGAATTTCCTGACACAATTCTCTCAATTTAACCTGTTCAGCAAAAACCTCCTGACGCTTATTTCTTGAGTAGTCTAGAATTTCAGCTATGAAAGAATCTAATTTTAGAACACTTTTTTCGATCTCGTTGAGATAAAGATTACTGGATTGTGGAGCAGGATCCATCTTGCTGATGGTCACCAACCCAAGAATAGATTTTAGCGGAGCACTCAAATCATGCGAAGCACTGTAGACAAATCGGTCAAGTTCCTTGTTGGTGTTCTCCAATTCTTCATTTTGATTATGAAGTTGTTTTTCAATAAGCTGTAAGTCTGAGATCACGCGGGCCGTGATGGCAACAAAAATCGAAAGCAGAAGATTGCCCAAAAAAATTGAGTACAGCATATCCTGCGAGCTGAACAGCTGACCGGGCGAGCTTTTGCTAAAAGCAGGAATCACATACGTAATCGCAAATACAAATAGGTTGCAAAAGGCGGCTTCCCCAAAACCAAAACGAATGGCTACATATAACGAGATAATGCCATAAGCAAACCAGTATTTTTCAAAGGGGATGAGTAGTGTAAGGATAACTAACGAACTATAGATGATTCCTTTTTCTACCTTCTGCATAATTGAACCAGAGACAGGTCGCGCCAAAAGTTGTTCGGGAGGTGATAACAACCAACCCTTATGTTGCATCAAAGGAGTAACGGAATAAAGAAGCGGAATTGAAATTCCAAAGTTTGCCATAAATTCACCCAGCCAATTGCGTAGGAATAATATTCCAAAAGTATCCATGGATTGTTCGCCAAACTGAATGAGCGTGAATTGTAATAAAATAAGTTCAATTGTAATAGGAATCAGTAAAGCAAAAACAATGAAAAGAATAAGTTGTCGTGTGTTTGGCAACCAATATTTGCCTTTGATAATTTTTCTAAACAGATGGTAAGAAATGATTACACCGATAACTTCAGAGACCGAAAATATCGGCCACAATCGCCAGTCCTCAACGCCCCAGAAGTAAGAATTTAAAATGACCACCGTATACATGGCTGGAACCACACGCCACAAACCCCACCAGTTAACAAGCACAATAGCAATTGCCGTAGGGAGATAGAAAGTGCTTACACCTTGATCGTATTTGAATACCAGGGATATCTGACTTGCTGCATGAATCAGAAGAAAAGGAGCCACCCACGTCCACCAGGGTAGTTTTTGGCTCTCAGCATGTTCTTTTGACTTGTTCACAGAAGTGGCTAAGTTACTATTCCAATATAAAACATTTCAGACCGGAAAGAAAAAGAGCTGCCTTTGCTGGCAGCCCTGTTCTTATAAAGATGAATGAGGATAGTAATTATGCTTCTGCTTTTTGATATTCTTCAATGGGCAGGCAACTGCACACCAGATTACGATCACCATAAGCATTGTCTACCCGGCTTACACTCGGCCAAAACTTGCCTTCTTTTACAAAAGGAAGTGGATAGGCTGCTTTTTGTCGGCTATAAGGTTGGTTCCATTCATCAGCCGTAATGACAGCGGCTGTATGAGGTGCGTGCTTTAAAACGTTATGTTCTTTATCAACTTTTCCTTCTTCTATTTCCCGAATTTCATTTCTGATTTCAATAAGGGCGTCAACAAAGCGATCCATTTCTGCTTTCGGTTCGCTTTCTGTTGGCTCAATCATTAAGGTGCCGGCCACAGGAAATGAAACCGTGGGGGCATGGAATCCATAATCCATCAAACGTTTCGCGATGTCTTCCACCTCCACACCTGATTTTTTAAAATCACGACAATCCACAATCATCTCATGCGCACAGCGGCCTTTGGTTCCTGTGTATAAGATTTTATAATGACCGTTTAGTCTTTCTTTAATATAGTTAGCATTGAAGATGGCAAGCTTGGTTGCATTGGTTAATCCATCCCCTCCCATCATGGCAATGTATGCATAGGAGATAACCAGAATACTGGCGCTACCCCAGGGCGCTGCCGATACTGCAGTAATAGCGTGTTCGCCTCCGGTTTTTACAACCGCATGGCCGGGTAAGAATGGCTTCAACTTATCATTTACACAAATTGGACCCATACCGGGGCCACCACCACCATGTGGAATGCAAAAAGTTTTATGAAGATTTAAGTGACAAACATCGGCACCAATATTGGCTGGTGAGGTGAGTCCCACCTGTGCATTCATATTAGCACCATCCATATAGACCAATCCACCATGGGCATGAATTGTGTCGCAGATGTCAATGATCGCTTCTTCAAATACTCCGTGAGTGGATGGGTATGTTACCATCAGGCAAGCCAGGTTGTCTTTATACTGAGTTGCTTTTGCTTTCAGATCGACCACATCAATCTTTCCGTCTTCATCGGATTTCACAACTACCACTTCCATACCTGCCATGACTGCACTAGCCGGATTGGTGCCATGTGCGGATGCAGGAATCAACGCAATATTTCTATGATCGTCTTTTCTGTTTTGATGATAGGCACGAATCACCATCAAGCCGGCATACTCACCCTGTGCACCACTATTGGGCTGCAACGAAACTCCGGTAAAGCCGGTGATTTCTTTAAGCCAGTTTTCAAGGTTTGAAATCATTTGCTGGTACCCTTCTGTTTGGTTTGAGGGTGCGAATGGATGAAGTGCCCCCAACTCAGGCCATGTTACCGGAATCATTTCCGTAGTTGCATTTAACTTCATGGTGCACGAGCCCAGTGAAATCATGGAATGCACCATCGACAAATCTTTGTTCTCTAATTTTTTGATGTAGCGCAACATCTCATGTTCGGAATGATGCGAATTGAATACAGGATGAGTTAGAAAATTCGAGGTGCGAATGAGTGCGGCTGGCCAGGTTAATCCCGCACCCCCTTCCCCTCTCCCAGGGGAGAGGGGTGTCCCGGAGGGACGGGGTGAGGGACTAAGTATTGAAAGTATTTTCTCTATATCATTTATGTCGGTGGTTTCATCCAATGAAATTCCAACATGATTGTCATTGAAAAATTTGAAATTTATTTCGGCTTGCTCTGCTTTTTGTTGAATAGCTTTTATATCCGTTACAGCAACTTTAAGTGTATCGAAATAATTTTTATTTACTTGTTTGATGCCTGCAGTGGAAAGACCTTTTTCAAGAAGCTGCGTTAATCCATGAATACGTCCTGCAATTTTCTTCAACCCATCAGGTCCGTGGTAAACAGCATACATGCTGGCCATCACCGATAACAATACCTGCGCTGTACAAATGTTTGAAGTTGCTTTCTCTCTGCGGATATGTTGTTCGCGCGTTTGCAATGCCATACGATAGGCAGGATTACCTTGCGCATCAATAGATATTCCGATGATGCGTCCGGGAATTTGTCTTTTAAATTCTTCTTTAGTGGCAAAAAATGCGGCATGTGGTCCGCCAAAACCCATCGGTACCCCAAAACGTTGCGAATTCCCAACAACTACATCGGCACCCATTTCACCGGGTGACTTCATCAGCAATAAACTCATCAGGTCGGCTCCCATTACCACAAAAACTTCTTTCTCGTGCGCGGATTCGATGAAGGAGGTGTGGTCTTTAATCTCACCGTTGTTGTCAGGATTTTGCAGATACACGGCAAATAATTCCGGACTGGTTATATCCAGGGTGGATACATTACCAATCTGTAGTTTCACACCGATTGGCTCGGATCTGGTTTTTAGTAAATCAATTACCTGGGGGAACGTATTCTCATCAACAAAAAAAGTATTCGCGTTTTTCTTGTTGGCTTTGCGCGATGCATACAACAAGTGCATTGCCTCAGCGGCCGCTGTGGCTTCATCCAATAACGAGGCGTTGGCGATTTCCATTCCCGTAAGGTCGATGATCATCGTTTGATAGTTGATCAACGCTTCCATTCGTCCCTGGGCTATTTCAGCCTGATACGGAGTATAGGCAGTATACCATCCCGGATTTTCCAGAATGTTTCTCTGGATTACACCCGGAGTAATACAATTATAATAGCCCGTGCCGATATAGGATTTATAAATCTTATTCTTCGACATCAGTTTTTTAAACTCTTTCAGAAACTCAAACTCTGATTGAGCTGCCGGCAACTGCAGTGCTTTTTTCAGGCGAATGTTGGCCGGCACAGTTTGATCGATCAGTTCATCTACAGAAGCGGCTTTCACCACCTTTAACATTTCCGCTATTTGCACAGAATCAGGTGCATTGTGGCGGGTTTCAAACTTTTCTGAGTAGAGAGGATTGATAGGATTCATAATTTAATTCAGTTCGAATGATTAACCGGATGGGAGTGGAAAAGTTCTGGTGTAGCTGATAGTTGTTAACTGGATACTTGAGCAGAATCAAGTATCCAGCACTGTTTTAGAATCGCTCAAATTGTGAAAAGAAAAAGTTGCCTTCGATGGCAGCGTTTTCGTCTGAGTCGGAACCATGGATTGCATTCGCATCAATGGATTTGGCAAATAAGGCGCGGATCGTACCGGGCGCTGCTTTCTTGGGATCGGTAGCTCCAATCAATTTGCGGAAATCTTCCACAGCATTATCTTTTTCCAAAATCATCGGCACAATGGGTCCGCTCGACATATAAGCCACCAGCTCTCCATAAAAAGGACGTGCTTTATGAATTTCATAAAACTTGCCGGCCAGTTCCTGGCTCAATTGTGCTTTTTTCATTGCCACAATGCGAAAGCCCGCTTCCTCAATCATTTTAGTAATAGCTCCGGCATTACCCGCGGTAGTTGCATCGGGCTTAATCATTGTAAAAGTTCTGTTTCCTGCCATTTTATCTCGATTTTAAATTGTTTCTAAATCCTTATTTCGGCCGCAAAATTAGCTTTTTACTCCACAGTCTATACTTAACGGAGTATTGTTTTTTGTTCTTTTCCCGGAATGTTGCCAACGAATAGAAGGCAACTATGCACTCCCAATTAAAATTGCCATTTTTGCCCCTTGAATGAAAAATTTACCTGCCTTTAAGACATTATTAAGTCAACCAAAACGGGTGGTAATTACTACACACTTCAAGCCCGATGCCGATGCTTTGGGCTCTTCGCTTGGGTTAGCAGGGTTTTTAAGAAAGAAGAATCACCAGGTTACGGTAATTACACCCAGCGACTACCCTTATTTTCTTGCCTGGATGCCAGGCAATGAATCTGTTATTGCGCTTTTGAAAGAAGATCCAAAACCTGAACGGATGGCAGCAGAGTTGATAAAAAACGCAGAACTTATTTTTTGTCTTGATTTTTCAAATTTGAGTCGCATCAATAGCCTGGGTGAAATGATTAAAAAATCCAGTGCCGTAAAAATTCTCATTGATCATCATTTGGAGCCTGAAGTTTTTGCGGATTTTGAACAATGGAATATCGCCTCAGCGTCCACAGCCGGTCTTATTTATGAGCTTATTGATGAGTTAGGTGAAAGAGATCTTATCGACAAAGAAATTGCTACTTGTTTATATTCTGGGCTTATGACCGATACGGGTGGATTCAGACACAACAACACCCGCCATCAGGAATTTCTTATCGCTTCGGAGTTGGTAAGTCGCGGTGCCGAACCGCACAGCATCGCACAACATATATATGATACTAATTCTTTAGAGAGACTTCGCCTTACGGGATATGTCTTGAGTAATAAATTGGTTGTGTTGCCCGAGTATCGTACAGCTTATATGACGCTGAGTCAGGATGAATTGAAACAATACGGGGCACAAACCGGAGACACGGAGGGACTGGTGAATTATGGACTTTCGATCAAAGGAGTAAAAATGTCCGTGCTCATGTACGACCGCAAAGAGGAAATAAAGTTATCATTCCGATCGTTAGGAGATTTTTCGGTTAATGAACTTGCGCGTAAACATTTTGAGGGGGGTGGTCATCGCAATGCGTCTGGGGGATCTTCTAAGTTATCACTCGAGGATACGTTGAAAAAATTTCTGAGCGTACTTCCGGAGTACCAAATTCAATTAATAAAAGAGTAACTAAACAATTTAATTTATACAATGAAAAATTCTGTTTTGATGTTCATGTTGGTGGCTATGATCGGTGCGGCTTGTTCTGATTCTAAAGAAACTCCCTCGGGGCTTAAGTATAGCGTGTTGCGAAAAGGCGATGGTGTCGTGGCCACACCTGGTCAGATATTGATTATGGATTTTGTGTTTATGGATGGTAAGGATTCCGTATGGAATGACAGTCGTAAAAATGATTTTCCAACTATGGTAATGGCGCAGGATAGTGTGCCCACTGGCGATGGAGTACTGGAATTATTTCAATTGCTTTCAAAGGGCGACAGTGTAACCTTTCAAATACCATCAAAAACTTTATTTGAAAAAACGTTCAGGTCACAAATACCTCCGGGAGTAGATTCAACCGGTTTGTTCACTTTTCATATTGGGGTAAGAGATATCGTTTCAGAAGAACAGGCAAAAACGATTCAGAATGATATTGTTGCCAAGCAAAATGAAAAAGCCATGTTGGCAGAAATGGAGCAGTTGAGAACGGACACCACGTTAATTGCTGATTATCTGAAAAAGAATTCCATTGTTGCACGACAAACTCCATCGGGACTTCGCTATGTAATTACCAAAGCAGGCACCGGGGAGAATGCCAAGTCGGGTCAGCTGGTAAAAGTTAACTACGCAGGTTATCTATTGGATGGTACTTGTTTTGACAGCAGCATTGAATCAGTGGCCCGTGCAAACAATGTGTTTAATGAAGCAAGAAAACCGTATCAGCCGCTGGAGGTTACGTTGGGATATCAGCAAGTCATTCCGGGATGGGAGGAAGCACTTGGCCTCATGAACAAAGGATCGAAGATGACAGTCTTTATACCTTCTACACTTGCCTACGGCCCTCAGCGCAGAAGTGAAGTGATTGCAGAGAATTCTATATTGAAGTTCGACATGGAGATGTTAGACGTAAAGTAGTTTACGAATGAAAAAACTATTTGTAATCGTATGTTGTAGTGCATTTCTCTTTTTAGAAGGGTGCAAGGACGATGATGAAATCAAGTGTACCAAGGAGCCGCCCGCTGATAAAATGGAAGCAGTTAATCAAACAAGACTGACTGCAGACTCGTTGGCTATTGTTGACTATCTGGCCGCTAATTCAATCACCGGAACCCAGATTAAGGATAACGTTAGGTACCTTATAACTCAACTCGGCACAGGAGAAACCCCCTGCATTGAAAGTATTGTGACTGCGAAATATCAGGGCAGATTGATGAAGACTGGTTCCATATTTGACCCAACGCCTGGTTCGGGAGTAGTATGGGAGGACCGTGAAGTTAATTTCAAACTAAGCAGCCCCATACTGGGTTGGCAAATTGCATTACCGGTTATACCAGTTGGATCGAAAGCAACCCTCTACATTCCATCGGGGTATGGATATGGTGTTAATGGTGGAGGCAATGGTTCTATACCCTCCAATGCCAATCTAATTTTTGAAATTGAATTAATTGCCGTGAATTAATGACACTCTGCTTCGCCACCCATAATGAGCATAAAGTAAAGGAGGTTCAGGCCATTTTGGGCGAAGCCTTTATGCTGAAGGGACTCGATGAAATCGGGTGCAGCGAAGAACTTCAGGAAGACAAAGACACGTTGGAAGGTAACTCGCTTCAAAAAGCTGACTATGTTTTTCGGAAATTCGGTGTTTCATGTTTTGCCGATGACACGGGACTTGAGGTGGAGGCATTAAACAATGAACCGGGTGTATTTTCTGCACGCTATGCGGGTGAACAACGCAGTGCTGAGGACAATATGAATCTACTCTTGAAGAATCTCGCGGCCAAAGAAAATCGAAATGCCAGGTTCCGAACGGTGATTACCTTAGTTACACCCGAAGGCATCCGGCAGTTTGAAGGCGAAGTGCAAGGAAAAATTATTGATCATAAGCGCGGCATGGAAGGATTTGGCTATGATCCCATTTTTTTACCAGACGGATTTTCAAAGACACTGGCGGAGATGTCGCTGGCAGAGAAAAGTGCCATCAGCCACCGTGCCCGGGCTTTTAAAAAATTAGTTGCCTATTTGAAAGGACGCAAGACCTCCTCTATGCATCATGAATAAGCCATTTACCATTGGAATAACAGGCGGCAGTGGATCGGGAAAAACTTTTTTTCTACAAGGCTTATCCTCTTGTTTCAAGCCGCATGAGATTTGTCTTATCTCACAAGATAATTATTATAAACCCCGCGATCAGCAACCGGTTGACGAGAATGGCATCAAGAATTTTGATCTGCCGGTATCTATTGATCGGGAAGAGTTTCAACACGATCTGCTAAAGCTAAAGTCGGGACAGAACGTTAGCAAAAAGGAATACACCTTCAACAATCCGATGGCTGAGCCCAAATTACTGGAGTTTAGATCTTCACCTATTATAATTGTGGAAGGACTCTTCGTTCAATATTTTGACGAGATTTCGAATGAACTGGACTTACGGGTATTTATTGAGGCTAAGGATCATGTAAAGTTGGGCAGGCGGATCAAGCGCGATCAGGTAGAGCGGGGGTATGATATTGACGATGTGCTGTACCGGTATCAATATCATGTCATGCCGGTGTACGAACGTCTGATTGAGCCTTTAAAGCACGATGCCGATCTGGTTATTCCCAACAACAGCAAATTTGAGCGGGCTTTGGACGTATTGGTGGGATATCTTAAATCCCGCCTCTCCGATGTTGCAAATTAATTTCTAAACCCTACTTTTGTGGTCTTCCAATTTTAAAAAAGTGAGAAATAAGTCCATTTATAGAGGTTTTTTAATAGCAGCGGGCCTGTTGGCAGCGCTTGTTATTATTTTATCTCATAGCTATTCCCTCACTGCCAAACCGGAGAAGAAAACAGCCACAGAGCAAAAAAGTGATCAGTCCGAAAAGAAAGTTATCCTCACCGCACCCGCTGATTTTGTACCGCAAGCCAGTGTAGTTCGGGTAGATGAACAAGTGCCTGTTAGTGTGCTTGAAATTTTGGGCGAACCACAAAAACTTCAAAATTTTATTCCTCGTTCGGAAGCAATTCTTACCAGCCTTTTTAAAACCCTCTTCCGGGTTGTTATTGCGCCTAACGCGCCATAATCAATTTTCCTCTATTTCTTTTTGACTTGCGGATAAAATTCGTGGTCAGGGTCATTCAATAATTTAACAATCAAAGTCTAATCAATTTTTTTTATGCGTAACAAAGGTGTAGTTGTCGTTTTAGGCATCATTATAACATTGCTCTGCCTGTATTATTTGTCGTTTACATTCGTGTCTCAAAACGTTGAGAAAGATGCTGTCAAATATGCAACGGATCAAGGCGGTAAGCTGAGTCTCACGAAAAAGCAGAACTATCTCGATTCTTTGTGGAACCAACCCGTTTATAATCTCTTCGGTGCTGAGTTCACTTATAAGGAAGTGAAAGAAAACGAATTAAGTCTCGGGCTTGATTTACAAGGTGGCATGCACGTGGTGCTTGAAATTTCACCTGTTGACATCATTAAAGGATTGAGTGGTAATAGTCAAGACCCTGCCTTTCTTGCAGCCCTTCAAAAGGCCCGGGAAATGCAGAAGTCCAGCACAGATAGCTATATAGATCTCTTTTATAAAGCCTTTAAAGATGCCAATCCTGATAAAACATTAGCATCCTTGTTTACCTCAGCCGCCAATAAAGACCGCGTCAAACTAACGGATACTGATGATGTTGTGTTAGCTTTTTTGAATACAGAAGTGGATGGCGCCATTGATAGATCATTTACAATTCTTAAAACCCGTATCGATCAGTTTGGAACTTCACAACCTAATATCCAACGTCTTCAAGACAAGGGTAGAATTCAGATTGAAATTCCCGGGGCCGATAATCCGCAACGCGTGCGCAAATTATTGCAGGGCGTAGCGAGGTTAGAGTTTTGGGAAGTAGTCGAAGCGTTCGATCCGCAGTTAGGGCAGTCGCTCACGGCTATCAATCAGTTTTTAGTGAAAGAACAAAATGAAAAGAAATCGCTTGCTCTTGCCAATACAGAAAAGGATTTGACGACAGCGATGGAGTCTGATACATCCAAATCGGCACTGGAAAAACAATTAAGTCAGTTAAGTGACAGCTCAGTTAGTTCGTTAGATTCATTACGACTCGCAACATCCTCACCGCTCTTTGCCTTGAGTAGTCAAAGCGCACCTTTTTTATATCAGGTAAAAGACACAGCTGAGATTAACCGGATTTTAAGAAGACCTGAAGTGAGAAGTTTGTTACCACGAACCATAGGTTTCTTCTGGGATGTTAAGCCAGATCCGAATGTAACACAGGGGGTTGAAGACATTCAACTCAACTTTGTTAACCTCGGCAGAAATGGCAAGCCACTTTTAACGGGTGAAGTCATCAATGATGCGCGGTTGGATTATGACCAATTTGCAAGACCGGCCGTAAGCATGACTATGAATGCATCCGGTGCACGCGCCTGGGCAAAGATTACCGCCACGGCTGCGGCAAAACAACCACAAGGAAGGATTGCAATTGTATTGGATAATTATGTATACACAGCCCCGAATGTACAAGGTGAAATTCCCAATGGAAACTCTCAGATCTCAGGAAGTTTTGAATTAGAGGAAGCAAAGGATTTAGCAAACGTATTGAAGGCAGGTTCATTGCCTGCACCAACCCGTATTGTAGAAGAGGCCATTGTTGGGCCTAGTCTTGGTAAGGTTGCCCAGAATCAAGGGTTGATCTCTATGGCGTGCGGGTTGGGTATTGTGGTTCTCTTTATGATTGCCTATTACTCAAAAGGTGGTTGGGTTGCCAACATTGCGTTGTTGTTTAACATCTTTTTTATCTTAGGTATTTTGGCTCAGTTCAATGCCGCCTTAACCTTGCCGGGTATGGCCGGTATCATACTCACCATGGGTATGGCAGTGGATGCAAACGTGTTGATCTACGAGCGGATCAAAGAGGAATTGAGAATTGGCAGAAAGTTAAGAGAGGCAATTAATAAAGGCTATGCACGGGCATTCACAACCATTCTCGATTCCAATTTAACAACGTTCATTACAGCTGCTGCCCTTTTTATCTTAGGTCAAGGGCCGTTAAAGGGTTTTGCTATTGTATTGATGATTGGTATTGCAACTTCATTCTTTTCCGCGGTATATATTTCACGTGTAATCATTGAGTGGATTGTTCGCAAGGGCGATGACTCGAATGTTTCGTTCGACAGCGCCTTGGCGAGAATGGTAAAAAAGCGCAGAGAATATGACTTTATAGGAATGCGTAAGAAAGCTTATTTGTTTTCGGGGGCCATCGTGGTGATTGGTTTTATCTTAATTGGGGTTCAGGGATTGAATATGGGTGTGGACTTTAAAGGCGGACGCTCGTATGTAGTAAAATTCAATCAGCCAGTTGTTGCCACCGATATGAGAGTTGCTTTAAGTGAGAGTTTTGAAAATACGGGTGTGGAAGTAAAAAGTTATGATGGCGATAACATTATGAAAGTAACTACCGCCTATCTGGTTGACGATGAATCTGATGTTGCTGATGATAAAGTGAAGAGTGCTCTTATTCAAGGTATACAAAAGTTTAATGGATTGGAATATACGGAAAGCGACACACAGGTTGATGATAAACATTTTACTATTGCATCATCCTCCAAGGTTGGTGCTACCATTGCCGATGACATTAAAGGTTCGGCATTTGAAGCGGCCCTGGCTTCTTTGGCGTTGATCTTTATCTATATATTAATTCGTTTTAAACGATGGACCTACAGCGCAGGGGCCATTGTTGCCACAGTTCATGATACATTGTTTGTAGTAGCTTCCTTTGCTATTGCTGGAGCTTTAGGTATTTCCTTTGAAGTAGATCAGGTATTTGTTGCCGCGATCTTAACTGTAATTGGATATTCCATCAATGATACTGTAATTATCTTTGACCGGATTAGGGAGTATCTTGGCTTTGGAGCAAATCATGATCGTGCCAAGGTATTTAATGATGCGATTAACAGTACATTAGGCAGAACGTTGCTAACTTCAGGTACCACATTAGTTGTCGTAATTATCCTGTTAATTTTTGGTGGCGAAGTGCTAAGAGGTTTCTCATTCGCTTTGTTTATCGGTATTGGTGTTGGTACCTTCTCATCTATTTTCATTGCAGCTCCGGTTGTACTCGATTTAGAGAAAGATCCTTCTGCGGATAAGAAATTAGTAGCAAAAGCTGCTTAAACGATCACTAAAATAAGAAAGGCTCCGATCTAATCGGGGCCTTTTTCATTAGTGAATGATCGGGTTTTAACTAAATTCTAATGTAGATTAGCAGGGTCAGCCGTAATTTAGAATCATGAAAATCCTATTAATTGAAGATGAGCGCAAAACGGTTCAATACATAAAGATGGGATTGGAAGAGAATGGTTATGAGGTTGATACTGCAGAAGATGGCAAGTCCGGTAAAAACCTCGCTTTTCGAAATCCATACAATCTTATCATTACAGATGTAATCCTGCCCGAATTGAACGGCAGAGATTTGTGCAGAGAGCTTCGGGCGGCTAAGGTGGAGACGCCAATTCTTATGCTCACTGCGTTGGGTGAAACGGATGATGTTGTAGAAGGCCTTGACAGTGGAGCGGATGATTACCTGGCAAAACCTTTTGAGTTCAAAGAATTGTTGGCGCGAATTCGCTCGCTCTTAAAGCGACAGCCTAAATATCCGCAGAATGATAACGAGCTTCGTTTTGCTGATTTAGTATTGGATATAAATAGTAAGGGTGTAGCGCGTGCTGGAAAGAAAATTGAATTGACATCGAAGGAGTTTTCATTACTCGAATATTTTCTTCGCAACCAGGGCCGTGTAATACCGCGGGCAGAACTTTCCAAGCATGTATGGAATGTAGATTTTGATACCGGTACTAATATGGTGGAGGTTTATGTAAATTACCTGCGAAAAAAAATTGATAAGGACTTTGATAGTAAACTCATTCACACCCAGTTTGGCATGGGGTATATTCTAAAAGAAGCATAAACGTGCAAATCAGAACCCGGCTTACCCTACAGTTTACGGTATTGGTAAGTACCATTGTGTTACTCTCATTTTTTGCAATTTATTTTTTTACAAAACAATTTACGGAACAGGATTTTGCGAAACGGCTGCGAGAAAAGGGTATAACTGCCGCTATACTTTTAATTAAAGTTGAACAGGTTGACACCATTCTGCTTAAAGTTATTGACCGCGCAAAACGCGATAATCTGTATCGCGAGAGTATTCGCGTTTATGATGAGGCAGGTAAAGAAATTTATATTAGTGGCGACACCATGAAATTAGGAATTAACCAACAGTTGTTTCAGGAAGTGAAAACAGCAGGTGAGTTAAAAATAAAGCACAAGGAGTATACAGTAGCTGGAATTCCTTTTAAAGATCGGGGTAAAGAATACGTAATCATTGCGTATGCCGAGGATGTTATTGGCTTTAACCGATTGTTAGATTTACAACGAATTCTGGTTGCCTTTTTTATTATATCCGTTATTCTTGTTTCCATTGCTGGTTGGATTTATGCCGGTCGGGCGTTACAGCCCATTAAAAGAATCATTCAGAATGTTCAGAATATTTCGCCTCAAAATTTGAGTCAACGTCTTGAAGAAAGTCCACATCCTGATGAAATCGGAAAATTGATTTTTATCTTTAATGGGCTGCTCACGCGAATTGAAAAAGCATTTCAACTACAAAAAATGTTTGTATCAAATGTTTCACATGAACTCAAAAATCCTTTAACCAACATTACTTCTCAACTGGAAGTTACCCTCTTGAATGAACGATCGAAAGAAGAATATCGCGAAACAATTGAATCGGTATTAGAAGATATTAAAGGGCTTAATCACCTTTCTATTAGCTTGCTGGACCTGGCCCGGCTTACCCGTGAATCTGATTCTTTTACCATGTCCAAAGTGCGCCTTGACGAAGTGCTTTGGGATACACGTGAAAGTATTAATGCCATTGATCCCCAGTACAAGGTAGAAGTAAAAATCCTGGAGATGCCGGAAGATGAAAACAGGTTGTATGTAGATGGCAATCCCTACCTTCTTAAAATTGCATTTCAAAATATCATTGAAAATGCCTGCAAATTTTCGGATGACGGAAAAGCTCAGGTGACACTTACTTGTAAAAAGGACGATTTGATTGTACAAATCTCTGATCAAGGACCAGGCATTGAAGAAAAAGACCTTGAAAATGTTTTTCAGCCATTTTTTCGAACAGATGCAACATCAAAAGTAAAAGGGTATGGGGTTGGGCTTCCGCTCACGCAACGCATTATTTCCATTCATAAAGGAAAAATCAGCATAGAATCTAAACCTGGTATGGGCACGCTGGTAAGCGTGATTCTCCCAACAGCTTAAGTAGTTTCTAATTCCTTTCTAATTGCCTTTTTACTGCAAGGTTCAACTCTGCGATTACATTTGTCTTATAGTTTTTTCAAGGTTGTTTGAGTTTAGAATTTAGTTTACAGGTTTGGGAGAGACCCCAATCAGACGTAAGCCAACTAACGATAAGTCTCTTCTACTAAAAAATGGGGTTTGCAACGCCCCATTTTTTTTGTTTATAAGTCATTCGTTTCGACCCGCAGACCCACGGCTAATATCCCACGCAATGAATCTTGCCTGTTGAATTGCTCCAGTTGTATTTTATAGATGCCGGGGGATTTGAATTCCTGGTTTTCAAGAAGTATAAATTGATTGTCATATACATCTCCCAACCCACTACGACCTAACGGTCTTCCGGTTTTTTGGTCAAATAAAAAATTGGAAACCAGCTTTTTAGAGAGTTCAGTACCACTGGAATCTCGCAGTGCGTATTGTACAAAAAGACGAGCATAGGGATAATCTAAAGAATTGCGGACATTATAATACAGATTATACTTTTTTGAGGTATCCCTGATTTCAAACTCAAAACTTACCGGATTATTGATCTTCCAGGTTCTGTCACTAAATTCTGTGTACTCTTCAAATACGCGATTCGAATCGCACCCGGCTAAAAGCAAAAGCGCAAAGAATAGAAAAAAAGTATACTTCATTCCTTTTTAGGTCCGTTTGGATTATTGCGTGGCTGAGGATTTCGATTGGGTTGGCTTTGATTGTTTCTTCGATCCTTATTGCGATTTTTGTTTTTCTTCTTTTTTCTTTTGGATTTATCCTGGAATTTCCGGTCCATATTTTCGAGGTCACTGTTGAGTTTTGCAATCGGTATTTTTGCTTCTTCAACATTGATATCCAGGTTGGCAGGTTTTTTACCAGCCTTATTCATTTCAAGAATTTCGTTTACCCGATCAATATTTAACGGATACCAGTTATTATCCTCTTTGAACCCAAACCACATGATTCTGCGAAAGATATCAGTCTTCTGCAAGCGGGCTTCTCCGCGCTCAGTGAGGAGTGGTGCCTCTACTTCAGGGATTCCCTTTAGTGCTTCCATGTAGGTTTCCAGTTCGTAATTCAGGCAACACTTCAGACGTCCGCATTGACCAGAAAGTTTACTGGGATTTAAAGAGAGATTCTGATAGCGTGCTGCACTGGTGGCTACATTTTTGAAATCGGTTAACCAGGTGGAACAACAGAGTTCACGGCCACATACGCCTATACCTCCAATTCGACCTGCCTCTTGCCGTAAACTGATTTGGCGCATCTCCACACGAATTTTAAATTCGGTAGCAAGCAGTTTTATCAACTCCCGAAAATCTACACGATCTTCAGCAGAGTAAAAGAATGTTGCCTTGGTATTGTCGGCCTGATACTCTACATCCGAGAGTTTCATGTGTAACCTCAATTGTTGAATTATTTCGCGGGTGCGATACAAGGTGGGGAGATCACGCTTTTTTATTTCTTCAAATTTTTCGAGATCCTTTTGATTTGCGAGTCTATAGATTTTCAGAATCTCATCATCATTGGCTACTTTCTTTTTTTGCATCTGCAAGCGTACCAATTCGCCTTGCAGCGATACGTGTCCTAAATGATGACCGGTTGCAGCTTCAACTATAATGGCATCGCCTGTAGTTAACGAAAGGCCTTCGGTATTGCGATAAAAATCTTTACGGCCATTCTTAAATCTCACCTCTACAACCTGAAAACGATCCTTCACGGGCATATCCATGTTGGATAGCCAATCGAACACATTCATTTTGTTACAACCACCAGTGCCACAGGCCCCATTATTGTTACAACCCGATACTTTTCCATCCTTCTTAGTTCCACAAGCACAGCCCATCGGGTAAATTATTAGTCAGTTTAAAACTTAAAGTTATATGGTTAAAGGTGCATTGACAAACGAACTGGCTTTCAATTTCTTAGCTCACTTTCAATCCTGGCAAGGTCCTGGCCAATGTCCTTGCGGAAATAGACACCTTCCCATGTAATTTGCCCAGCTCTCGCATACGCCCTGGCGGTTGCTTCCAGCAAATTCTTACCTCGCCCGGTAACAGCCATCACACGGCCTCCATTAGTTAAAACCTCGTTTTCCTTCTTCACGGTGCCCGCATGGAATACCAGGGCTTCATCAGACTCACTGATGACGGAAATAATTTTGCCCTTTTCGAAATGATCAGGATAACCACCCGAAGCCATCACTACCGTTACGGCATAATTAGTCGAGATGGTAATTTGTTTTCCTTTCAATTTTCCATGGGCACATGCATCTAGCAGCTCTACGAGATCGCTTTCAATACGGGTCATCACTGCTTCTGTTTCCGGGTCACCCATGCGGGTGTTGTATTCAATCACCTGCGGTTCACCCTTCACGTTCATTAATCCGATAAAAATAAAACCTTTAAAAGGGATGCTTTCTTTTTTCAATCCAAGAATGGTGGACTTAATCACTTTCTCTTCAACCTTTTTCATAAATATTGCATCGGCAAAAGCAACAGGCGAAACCGCACCCATACCGCCCGTGTTGGGGCCTGTGTCACCATCTCCAATGCGCTTGTAATCTTTGGCTTCAGGTAGAATAACATAATCGATGCCATCGGTTAACACAAAAACCGAAAGCTCAATGCCATCAAGAAACTCTTCCACTAGCACTTTTGAGCTGGCTTCACCAAACTTTTTTTCTTCCAACATTTCTTTGATTGCCTGCTGCGCTTCCTTTACAGAAGAAGTAATAATAACACCCTTTCCGGCAGCCAAACCATCGGCTTTGAGGACGAGTGGGGGCTTACAGGTCTCCAGGTATGTAATGGCTTCGGCACTTTCGTGCGATAAGAATGTACGGGCTTTTGCTGTAGGCACCCCATGGCGAATCATGAACTGTTTTGAAAAATCTTTACTTCCTTCCAATTGCGCACCCTGTTGGCCAGGGCCTACCATTCCAATGGACTTCAGGTTTTCATGACTCTCAAAATAATCACGAATACCTTTTACGAGAGGTACTTCAGGGCCAACAACAACAAGATCTATTTTTTTATCAAGGCAAAATTTTCCAAGCGCGGAAAAATCGTCAACAGTTATGGATACATTTTCGCCAACCTGGCTGGTGCCAGCATTTCCGGGTGCGATGTACAACCTATCACATAAAGAGCTCTGTCGGATTTTCCAGGCGAGGGCATGTTCGCGGCCACCATTTCCAATGATCAATATATTCATGGCACTTTTTTAAAACGTCAAAGATACAACTCCACCTACATTTTGCTAAAGGTGCGGAAGTTTACAATTCGGCTAAAATTAAAAAGGTCTGACCATCATGATCAGACCTTAATTATCATTACTACTTAATTCTTTCGAAGACCAGAAATTAGTTGGCGTATTCGCTCAAAAATTTCACACGCATCAGCCGAAGATTATCTTCGGTAAAATCGGGATCTTCATCTTTGAGTGCATCTACGGCATCTTCAATGCTATCCGTTTCCGACTCTAAAAAATAATCATAGATCTGTTGCTGTTTATCTTCGTCAAGCACAGAATCAATATAATAATCCAGGTTAAGCTTGGTGCCCGAATAGCAAATGTTTTCTATCTCGGTAAGCATCTCATCAAACGTTATACTCTTCGAATCGGCAATTTCATCCAGCTCAACTTTTCGATCTATTTGCTGAATGATAAAGATTTTAATTTTTGATTTATTGACCGATGATTTAACGACAATGTCGGAAGCGGTTTCTATGTCGTTTTCATCAACATACGTCTGAATAAGATCCAGAAATTCTTTTCCGAATTTATTGACTTTGCCCATGCCCACACCATTAACCGAAGCCAACTCGTCTTTGGTGGTTGGATAGGTGGTGGCCATTTCCTCCAGGGAAGGATCTTGAAAGATCACATACGGTGGCAGGTCTTTTTCTTTGGCAACCTTTTTTCGAAGTGCTTTTAACATCTCGAAAAGCTTCTCGTCATACGACTTCGAGTTGACAATTACGCGTTCGGATGATTCTTCATCTTCACCATCACTGGTAAAGTCATGATCACGGGCCAGTTCAATAGGATGTGGTTTCTTTAAGAAGGCAAATCCTTTTTTGGATATTTTAAGCACACCGATATTGTCAATATCTTTTTCCAGATATTGATAGATCAGGGCCTGACGTATTACAGACTTCCAGAAATCCTCATCCTGCTGATCACCTTTGCCAAAGATTGAAAGATCGAAATGGCCGTAGCTTTTTACATATTCATCTTCTTTGCCGCGAATTACATTTACAAGGTGACTTAAATTGAAACGTTCGTTGGTTTGTTTTACCGCTTCAAGCACCATCTTAACAGATTCGGTTCCATCGAAGCGTTCGCGTGGATGCACACAATTATCGCATGAACCACAATTGTCTTCCTTATACTCTTCGCCAAAATAGTGTAGCAATTGTTTGCGTCTGCATACCGGTGATTCAGCGTAGAACTCCATTTCTTGTAAAAGCACTCTTGCGTTCTCACGTTCTTGCACAGCCTTGTCTTTATTAAACTTTTCGAGTTTAGTTAAATCATTATGACTATAGAACATGAGACATACTCCTTCTAAACCATCTCGTCCGCCACGGCCTGTTTCCTGATAATATCCTTCCAGCGATTTAGGAACATCATAGTGCACCACAAAACGAACATCGGGTTTGTCGATGCCCATACCAAAAGCAATAGTTGCTACAATGATATCAACTTCTTCATTCAGGAAGTCATCCTGATTTTTCATTCTCACATCCGGATCCAAGCCAGCATGATAGGGTGCTGCCTTAAATCCATTTACATTGATTAGCTGCGCAATCTCTTCTACTTTTTTCCTGCTCAAACAATAAATAATTCCTGATTTGCCCTTGTGTTCTTTTAGAAAGCGGATGAGTTGTTTTTTGGTTTCTTTCTTAGGCCGAACTTCATAATATAAATTCTTGCGGTTGAACGAAGAGATGAATACATCTGCTTCCTCCATCTGAAGATTTTTTTGAATGTCAATTTGAACTTTAGGTGTGGCTGTAGCCGTAAGCGCAATCACATTCATGTCGCCTAATTGGGCGATCATGGTTTTTATCTTCCTGTATTCAGGTCGGAAGTCATGACCCCATTCTGAAATACAATGTGCCTCATCAATCGCTACAAAAGAAACTTTTACCTTTTGTAGAAATTCTATATTTTCTTCTTTGTTGAGGGACTCCGGGGCAACGTAGAGTAATTTAACGGCTCCGGTTACGCATTCCTTTTTTAAGCGGGTAATTTCACCTTTACTCAAAGTCGAGTTTAAAAACCGGGCATTAATTCCGTAAGCATTCAACTGATCCACCTGATTTTTCATCAAGGCGATTAAGGGTGAAATTACGATTGCCAGCCCGTCTTTGATCATGGCGGGAAGCTGATAGCACAGCGACTTGCCAGCCCCGGTAGGCATAATCACAAACGTATTCCTACCCCCTAATATATTTCTGATCACCACTTCCTGATTACCCCGGAATTGGCCGTATCCGAATATTTCCTTGAGTTTTATCTTTAATTCATCTTTCTCTTCTGCCACTATCATGTTATCAACTAATAAAATTTTGATTTACCTATCTTTGTGTCTTTCTATAATCTCACAAGGCATTGAATATAACAAAAAATATTAAACAAATTGCCAAGGATGCACTAATAAATGAGGCCCGGGCGGTTGAAAATCTCACCAATTATATCGACAACGATTTCGAGGCCTGTGTAAGGGAAATACTCCAATCCAGGGGACGCGTTGTTATAACCGGAATTGGAAAAAGCGCCATCATCGCGAATAAAATTGTTGCCACTATGAATTCTACCGGTACGCCTGCACTGTTTATGCATGCAGCCGATGCTATTCATGGTGACCTTGGAATGATTCAGGGTGAAGACATTGTTATTTGTCTTTCCAAAAGCGGCAATACACCCGAAATCAAAGTATTAGTACCGCTTCTAAAACGGAGGGGTTCAAAACTTGTTGCTTTGGTGAGTAATAAGAATTCGTACCTGGCCGAGCATGCCGATTATATTCTTAATGCTACCATTGCGGAAGAAGCTTGCCCTAATAATCTTGCGCCAACAACCAGCACTACCGCGCAACTGGCTTTGGGCGATGCGTTGGCCATTTGCCTTCTGGAGCTTCGTGAATTTTCAAGTGCGGATTTTGCCAAATATCATCCAGGCGGTGCTCTGGGGAAACAACTTTACTTAAAGGTCGAGGACGTGTTTTCGAATAATCAGGTGCCTTTGGTAACCCCAACTACTTCACTTAAGGATGTAATTCTTGAAATTTCTTCCAAGCGCCTGGGGGCTACTGCGGTGGTTGATGAAGCTCAAAACCTGCTCGGTATTATTACCGATGGTGACTTAAGGAGAATGCTGCAGAAACAAAGTAATATTGCAACAATTAAGGCAGCCGAAATAATGACCCGCACCCCTAAAATGATAGATAAAGGAGAGTTTGCCGTCAAGGCTTTACAGGTAATGCAAGAAAACAATATTACACAACTGGTTGTAAAAGATGGACCCCGGGTTGTCGGCTTCATCCATCTCCACGACTTACTTAAGGAAGGCATCGTTTAATAACTTTCATCGCTCCTAACCATAGGAGAATAACTCATGAATAAAAATCTTTACGTAGTACTGATGGCCGGTGGTGTTGGCACTCGTTTCTGGCCCTACAGCCGCAACTCACAACCGAAACAATTTTTGGATGTTTTGGGCACCGGTAAAACACTTCTGCAATCCAGTTACGAACGATTTCTTCCACTTTGTCCGAAAGAAAATATTTACATCGTGACTAGTGATGAACATGCCAATATTACGCACGAACAGATTCCGGATCTTGAACGTGGCCAGATACTTACTGAGCCTATGCGGAAGAACACGGCCCCATGCATTGCCTATGCTGCTCATAAAATCTCCAAACTAAACCCGGAAGCGGTAATGGTAGTCAGTCCGTCTGATCATCTCATTTTGAACGAAACGGATTTTCAGCAAACTATTGAGAAGTGCTATGAAATGGCTAAGGATCACGACAAGTTGATTACCCTCGGCATCAGACCCACCCGGCCTGAGACTGGCTACGGTTATATCCAATACATTGAAGGCAAGAACGCATTAAAAAAAGTAAAGACATTTACTGAAAAACCTGAGTTGGCTTTGGCTAAGACCTTTATAGAGAGCGGAGAGTTTGTTTGGAATGCCGGGATTTTTGTTTGGGGAGTTAAAGCTATTCATTCCTCTTTTCAAAAGTATTTGCCCGAAATGGCCGAAGTTTTTGAAGAGGCGGCTACCCGGTTTGACACCCCTGAAGAAAAAAAAGCTCTTCAGACCGCTTACGCACAAACAAAGAGTATTTCTATCGATTATGGAATCATGGAAAAAGCGGACAATGTGCATGTTTGGCTAAGTAATTTTGCCTGGTCTGATTTAGGTTCCTGGAATTCATTGCATGACAACTCGGTCAAAGACTCAGATAATAATGCCATTAGTGCTAACAGTCTGATTTATGAAACCCGTAATTGTGTGGTGAAGGGCCCAAAAGATAAATTAATTGTGGTGCAAGGTCTTAATGGATATTTGGTTGGAGCTTTTGATAATGTATTTATTGTTTGCGAAAAAGATAAAGAAGAATTGTTTCGCACGTTTGTCAATGATTTGAAAAGCAGATCAAACGGAAATGACTACTTATAATTCTTTTGGCGAATCGCTTCGTAAATAGAAACGCCAGCCGCTACGGATACATTCAATGAACTGATTTTTCCTTTCATCGTAATTTTAGCCAAATGATCAGCATCTTTTAACAACTGAGGCGAGATGCCATCTTCTTCAGAACCCATAATCAGCGCGAGAGGTGTGTTTAAGTCATACTCGTACAGAGCCTTATTCGCTTTTTCAGTACATGCAATAATCTGTACTCCGTTTTCCTTCAAAAACTGAATTGTTTTTTTCATGTCTTTAACCCGGCACACCGGTAAATGACTTAATGCACCCGCTGAGGTTTTCATCGCATCTCCCGTAATAGGTGCGTTGCCAGAATCGCCCATAATGATGGCATCCAGACCCGCGCATTCTGCGGTGCGTGCAATAGCACCGAAATTCCTGACATCCGTTACACGATCAATAATTAATAAGAAAGGTTCGCGTCCTTGTTGGTAGGCAAGGTCAATGATGCCTTCAAGGCTTGCATACTTAACGGCAGCCAACAGGCAAATTACCCCCTGGTGATTTTTGGTGGAAAGGCGATTGAGCTTTTCCTGAGGCACAAATGTAAAAGGCACTCCATTTGATTTGGCAACCTGAATAAGTTCTTTGATCAAATCATTGTTGAGGCCTGACTGAACGAATATTTTTTCGATTTCACGCTTGGCATGAATGGCTTCCATCACGGCACGGGTGCCGAAGATCATTTCCGATTTTTCCATGAAGTAATTTGTTCAAAGATAGGAAAAGCCGACAAGCTAAAACCTACTTTTTCTCAATAGGTCAACTTGACTAAACCATGTTTCCATGAAACGTTTATCCCGCAGCAGTACATAGTTATCGGGATCATACACGCTGCCACTTTTAACGAAGCTAAAACTTGTTTTTGAATTTTTGTAAAACCAGACTTCACTGCCATCATTTACGCTTATCTCATCGGGCAAACCGAAAATGAGGTAAATCATGCCACGGTCTGTTTTCCAACCGGCTTTGTAAGAACTGAAGTATAAATTGGCCAACTCCACCCTGCGAAAATAATTTCGGATGAATGTTTTAGCGCGTTCTTTATCATGGGTGATATCGAGCACTACTTTATCAAACTTTGCTTTGTCACCCTCGGCTTTCATGAGTTGGGCATATTCATCCTGCGTAGTAATAAAAATCATCGGCTCGATAAGATCTGAGATGGAGGAAAATTTAGGATATATTTTATCCACACCACGAATGGCAAAACCTTCGGCTGCACTTGTGTCTTTTTGAAACAGATAAAGTCCTTGTTGCTTTGGGGTAATTGTGCTTCCCGGTGTTACCCGAAAAGATGAATCATAAAACATGAACCGATCCGGTATAGATTCCCGATCGGCAAAGGGAGGTAAGGCAGCCGGAAAATCCGTTTTATAAAACGACACAAACAAGGGCCGGGAATCAATCCCTTGTACGTGATATTCACTGTCAACGGACAAATATTTTTCCGTTATCAGTTCACTTCCTTTTTCAATCCATCCATTAACAGGATAGATAGGTTCGATTAATTTGAAGTAGATCCAACTTGTATTGGTTTCCAGGTTGGTTACTTTGGCAATCAGCAACCATGGTTTTGCCGGGATTGGAAAAGTAAGCGTTCCCCTTTTTGTTTTGTTACTTGAGGTGCTTGTGCTATCGGATGGAAAAGAAGTGCCTTCGCGCTGTGTATAAGATTCACGCCTTTCCCACGTAATGGAATAATTTTCAAGCGGAAATTGATTTGCTGATAATGAATAATATATCTTGAACTGATCAATCTCTTTGATCACATGAAAAGAAAACCGGGTTTCACTTTCTGGATTATAGTACTCCCGCAAGTTGAGACTGGTAAGCGGTTGACCGGGTGCAATAGAAAAACTGAGGAAGCAAACGAGAAACGCCAAATATCTTTGCATACTATTGTTTTTTCAACATTTAAAGTTAAAACGATAAATCTAATGGATTGAGTTATTTTTGCCCGATTAAATTTTTTCATGGCCTCTATATACACCACAGAAATCACTTCGGAATCAATTCCCTCGGATAATCCCATCCATCAACGGCTTTTAAGGGCTTATGTGTTAGCTGCGGAGATGGTAACAGGCCACCTTCTGGAAGTGGGGTGTGGTGAAGGCCGGGGGATTGACTGGTTGTTGCCCAAGGTGACCAGCTATTCTGCCATCGATAAAATTGAGCCCGTTATTAAAACATTGCAAAAGAAGTACCCGATAGCAAAGTTTTACAGTGGAAATATTCCACCACTTTCTGTTTTTGCCGACAATAGTTTTGATTCGGTCGTCAGTTTTCAGGTGATCGAACACATTCAAAATGACTCACTCTTCTTACAAGAAATCCATCGGGTGCTTAAGCCGGGGGGTACAGCCTTGTTAACAACACCCAATCGACCAATGTCTTTGTCGCGCAATCCCTGGCACATTCGCGAGTACACCGGACAGGAACTTACAGATTTGGCGAAAAAGTTTTTTGCTGAAGTGACCATGAAGGGCATAGCTGGAAACGTAAAGGTGATGGAGTATCACGATCGAAATAAAAAATCAGTAGACCGGCTTATGCGGTGGGATGTTTTTGATTTTCAGCATAAACTTCCTGCAGCCTTATTACGGATGCCTTATGAATTTATGAACCGCTTAAACCGGAACAAGCTAAAGGACGCCTCGGATGAATTAGTGATGAGCATCCGACAGGAAGACTACCCCTTGACAGAGGTAGCCGACACTGCGCTAGATTTATTTTTGATTGCTCGTAAGTAAAATTTTAACCGCAAAGCCGCGGAGACGCAAGGCTCCTTTAATCTTCACAAGATAAAACTTAGCGTCAGTGCCTAATCCGCCAATTAGCAGAACAGGCAGGAGTTAGCTGAGCTGTACATAGCAGAAATCTATTTTGTCCTCTTCCTCGTAAGTAAGGGTTAACCACAAATCTGCAAACCTTGGTATCTTAACTTAGCGCCATTGCGCCTTAGCGGTTCTTATTGAGCTGGTATCAATATTCCCCTCTTTCTACCTCCCCACCCATCTGAAGGCTGCTCAGATGTTTGTTAAAGGCATCTTCATATTTCTTACCTAATTCCATTTCACCGTTTTCGTAAAGAGTGCGTTGCAAGGAGTTTAGGATAAAAATATTTCTCCGGAGTTCCTGCGAAAGACCAGAGTTTTCTTCAATCAGATACGTGGACATTTCATCGGCCCGGTCACCCAAAAGTTTTGAAAGTTCAACGGCTTTTTCTTTTTGACCCAATTGAAATAATAAATCAATGGTAGTGGCTGCAGTATGATCGAAAGGAACAACACGGTCAGGCATTTTGGTAAGGGAAAACTCAATCACCTTATTTGCCTTCTCCATTTGGCCTTCATCAATCAGTGCTTCAGCTAACGAATTAAGTGCGCTGCGATGGTTAAGCACAAAGCCACGGTAATCTTCACTGAAATAGATGCTTACGTCATCCAGACCGCTGTACTTAAATTTATTGATCATGTTGTCATAGGCTTTTTCAGTATCGACCAGATATTCTCTGTCTTTGCGAGGATTGCGAACCGGTAAAATACGGTAGGCATTACCTTCCTGAACAGCATACGGACTCAGATCGATATTGATCTGAGATAATGATGTGTTGTTAAGATAAATGGGACGCTCCCAGTTGTTGGTCACCAGAAAGTCCAGAATGGCAAGATCTTTTTTCTCCAGTGCACCTTTTGTTAAACGAATCTGCATTTGGTCAACCACCAGGCTATCGAGGTTTTTTGGAATTAAGCCACGAGCCCGTAAGTCTGCTTTATCAATATTCAGGGTAAACAGCCGACTGGGAACTACATTACGATCTCCATCGCGAAGTTGCGGAAAATCCTTTGATAGCAAGGTTATAAATTCTTTGGCATCGATGCTCTTCAATTTGAAATCGGCAAAAGGCAGATAATCATTCGGCCCGCCCTGGCGGTATTGTTTGGGTGTAAGGGTATAAGGAATAGGTTTTGATTCGTAGGCTGTGCGCGTGGTTTGATCGATGTACCAGTCTGTATTATAGTAACTCAATACCACAGCCCGCATATCGGTGCGGATTCCTTCAACCTCTTGCGCATACCAAAGCGGGAAGGTATCGTTATCCCCACCTGTAAAAATCACTGCTTGTTCAGCGCATGAGTTCAGGTAGTTAGAGGCCGAATCAACAGAGAAATAACGGTTTGAACGATTGTGGTCATCCCAACCGGCAGCAACCATCAGTGTAGGTGCAGCAAGACCTATAAGCGTTGCAACCACAGCGGCTGTTTTTCCATTTTTAAGAACAGAGTTTATGATTTCAAAAAGACCGATTACCGCCAATCCTATCCAAAAGGCATAGGCATAATACGATCCGGCATAAATATAGTCGCGTTCCCGAGGTTCAACCGGAGGTGAGTTAAGATAGACAACAATGGCAACACCCAGCATTACGAATAACAGGGCTACCACAGAAAAACTCTTCGTGTCTTTTACGAACTGATAAAACATACCTATCAATCCCAGTACAAAAGGGATCATGAAGAAATTATTGCGGCCTTTGTTTTCGGCTAAAGCTGCAGGAACAGCCGAAAACCACTGGGTAGGTTTTAGCCAGTCAGCTCCTTGCTCGTCACTTTCACGGCCTGCGAAGTTCCACATAAAGTAACGCATGTACATGGTACCAATCTGGTGTTGGAACATGAAGTACAGGTTCTTGCCGAAAGAAGGCCTCTCACCTTCTTGCAACCCTAAAATGCTTTGGTAAGTAGCCGCGTGTTCAGAATTCCACGCACGGGGTAATATAGTTTCCTGGCCCGGTTCGTACACATACGAGAACTTGCGGTCTGCAATCTCATATTTGTCTTTGCCCTTGGTATAGACTGGCGCACCATATTCCACATCGATAGGCCGGGCAGTAAAGTATGGGCCGTATAACAACGGGCGGCTGCCATATTGCTCGCGCTTCAGGTAGCGGATGAAACTCATAACATCCTTGGGTGCATTCTCATTGATTAGTGTATCGTAGTTAGAACGAATAATCACCATGGTGTAAGAAGCATAACCAATCAAAATAAATGTGGTGGCGAGAATGAAGGTATTCAACACCGGCCGGTTATTTTTCTGGGTAAAATAAATCCCGAAGATTAAAGCGGCAATTAAGAGAATGAAGAAAACGAGCGCACCTGATCCAAAGAAGAGACCGAGAGTGTTAACAAAGAAAACTTCGAAATGTCCAGCTAATGTTGGTAAGCCCGGAACAATAAAGTCGTTAATGAATAAAACAATCCCCCCACTTAGTGCCAGCGCTGCTACAACACCCCATGTAGAAGGTTTGAATTTTTTGAAATAATAGATCAAGCCCAACGCAGGCAGCGTCACCAGGTTAAGTAGGTGAATGCCAATGGAGAGCCCCATCATGTACGCCATAAGCAGCAGCCAACGGTTGGCTTTGCTTTCGTCTTCAATCACATCCCACTTCAAAATTCCCCACACTACAAAAGCGGTAAAGAAGGACGACATAGCGTATACTTCCGCTTCAACCGCAGAGAACCAGAATGAATCTGAAAAAGTATAGGCAAGCGCACCTACCAATCCGGAACCCATCAGCACCCAGGTGTTGGTTTCTGTGATGTCTCCATCTTTTTTGATGCCCATCATCTTGCGACCAAAAAGTGTGATCGACCAAAACAAAAAGAGAATGGTGAAAGCGCTGGCCAGCACACTCATGAAATTGATCCAGTAAGCCACTTTCGTTACATCACCAAAAGCCAGGAAAGAAAAAATCCGACCCATCAATAAAAACAAGGGGGCCCCCGGGGGGTGTGGTACCTGCAATTTGTAAGAAACAGCGATAAATTCACCGCAATCCCAATAGCTGGCAGTTTCCTCCATGGTAAGCCAATAGGTTATGAGGGCAACGGCAAATGCTAACCAACCGGTAATGTTATTCGCTTTTTGAAAATTCATGCGTTTTTCTTTGAATTAAAGGGCGAAAATAGAGAAAAATCTAGTCTATACGTCAGAAAAGTGGCCAAGGGGCATCGTTAGGAAAAGCTTAAAAAGCATTCGTCCGTTTACGGGATGGGAATGGCTGTATAAAAGTTGAATAACCGAGATAGTTTTCTTTAGTAATTACTTATACACAATCATGTAAAAGATCAGCCAAATAACAAAGATCAGGATATAGGAACATGAAACGATCCACCAGGCAGCCTGCTTTTGTCGTTTAGCATAGTAATGGACGCCATTGACCATGACTAATACATAGAAAATCTCAAAAACGCTGAGTGCCCGGAGGGGATAGGCATAGCGTTTTTCAATGGTAGTAGAATCCACCAGGTTCATCATCGAGAGCGGATAAAACGCTCTGATTTCTGGCAGGGTAGGATCCGTTTCAATAAACATGAACCAACCGATTTTAAGAAACTCAGGGATCAGAAAAATGAACTCTGCGGCCATCACTACACTCCAGCATTGGCTAAAAGTGATTCGGAAACCAAACGTGAAACTGCCCACCCAGATAACAAAACCGATTACCGTAAATTTCCAGAGGTAAATAAGGGGGATTGAAAAAAACTGGAGCGTGCTGATAATTCGTAAAACAGCGCCCTCGGGTCTATCCTGCAGGAACTCAAAAGCGGCCGTTTCGTATTCTATAAATGATTTCTTAATGTATAAGAGTAAAACAGATAGCAGACAGAGAATGATAAATGTTAATCTCTTATCAGTTGCAAACAATGATGAACTCTCAGAGTTGTTAGTCATAAGGCTTTCGTGGATGCGAAGATAAGTTTTTGTTTATTTGAAACGGAAAATGAAAATGCGATTGTTTTTTGTAAAATCTGTTTTGATTCTTTTGATTTTAGTAGGGTTCTTTTCGGGGAATCATGCGTTAGGTCAGGTTAAAAAGGACACAACCATTATCCTGATCACCAACGTGGCCATGCAGATTGAGATCAGCGAGGCTCTTAACGATCTTTATAATTTTAAGTTTGAAAAAGCCGAGCAGCAATTCCGCTGGTTTAAGCAAAAATATAGTTGGCACCCCTTGCCCTATTTTTTGCTGGGTTTAAGTGAATGGTGGAAAATCATGCCCAACACCAAGTCCACACAATATGATGATAGATTCCTTGCCTACATGGATAGCACGATTCGGGTGGCCGAGAATCTTTATAAAAAAACACCGGAGTATAAGGTGGAGGCGGCTTTCTTTCTCGCTGCAGCCCATGGATTTAAAGGTAGGTTGTATTCAGATGAGGAACGTAAAAACTGGACAAAGGCTGCTGTGGAGGGCAAATCAGCTTTAAATTACATGGAGGTTTGCCGGGAGAAAGAACATTTAAGTCCGGAGCTATTGTTTGGTGATGCTTTGTACAATTACTTTTCTGTGTGGGTGCCCGAAAATTACAAATCGCTCAAGCCCTTGATGTGGTTCTTTCGAAAAGGCGATAAGCAATTGGGGTTGCAGCAATTGAAGGAGGTTTCTTACAACGCTTTCTACACCCGCACGGAGGCCATGGTCTGGCTGATGCGCATTCTCAATAGTTATGAGAATGATCAGCCCCGGGCTTATCAGATCTCAGAATACTTATATCAAACCTATCCTGACAATCCTTATTTCCATAGGTACTATGCGCGCATGCTGTATGCACGTGGCTTTCACCTGGAGATGGAAAAGCAATCGAAATTAATTTTAGCACGCATTGATAGCGCGAATGTCGGCTACGAGGCAACCAGTGGTCGCTATGCTGCATTTTTTCTGGGACAGTTATATGAAAATCAACGCAAGTTGGATGATGCCAAAAAATATTATGAGCTTGCCGTTAAGTATGCTGAGCAGATTGGCGCAACAGAATCTGGTTATTATCTTTTTTCACTGATTGCATTAGGTGAGATTAATCAAAAGCAAGGCAATAAGGCAGAGGCGATGCGGTATTTTAAAGAAGTGAAGAAGAAATCTGGCCGCAAGGATGAAGCTTACAAAGACGCCAAGAAAAGGCTTAAAAATATGGAGAAGGGGGATTAGTATTTTTAATTTCGTGTACCTAAGATTTTTTTGAAGTGGAATTACGTGATCTAATCGTTACACCGCTATTGATTATCCTCGTGTATGTGGTAGCTTATCAGGTACGGCCTCTCTGCACAGATTCTAACACGCTAAAATATTTTTTTCCAGCCCTGAGTTTTAAAATACTGGGCGCCCTGGCCCTTGGGTTCATTTATCAATTTTATTATAGTGGGGGCGATACGTTTAATTATCACACTCACGGAAGCAGACATATTTGGGAGGCTTTTATGGATTCTCCGGAGGCGGGAATGAAATTGCTTTTTTTTGGTAACGATCAGACTGGCATATATCAATACTCCTCGAAGATTCCATTCTTTTATGATCCTCAGTCTTATTTTATAATCCGCATCGCAGCCGTTTTTGACTTACTCACTTTTTCATCGTATTCAGGCACCGGAATACTTTTTTCTCTCTTTAGTTTTGCTGGCGCCTGGGCATTTTTCATCACGTTCTATAAGCGATATCCGGCATTGAATTTTCCGATTGCAGTATGTTCACTTTTTGTTCCTTCGGTTATATTCTGGGGATCAGGAATTTTGAAGGACACAGTTGTTATTTCCGCCTTAGGGCTTGCTACCTATAGCATCGATATTTTATTTATTCAGCGCAAGTGGCGATGGTCTGTATTGGTTCTGCTCATCTTTTCAATTTTCCTTATCCTGAAAGTCAAGCTGTTTATTTTGCAAGCTTTTATACCCGCTGCATTGTGTTGGGTTTTTTATCGACAGATAGTTTCTACTCCTTCTCCGGTTGTAAGGGTTATGATATTTCCGCTAATTATTTTTTTAGCCGTCCTTTTAGGATACTGGTCAGTCGTAAAAATTGGTGAAGGTGATAGCAGATATTCGGTTGACAAAATTGCCAGGACAGCTAAAATCACAGCGTATGATATAGGTTTTTATACAGGTAGAGACGCAGGGTCTGGTTATTCGTTAGGCGAATTGGATGGTACGTTTATGGGGATGATGCGCAAGGCACCTCAGGCGATTAATGTCACCTTGTTCAGACCCTATCTATGGGAAGTGAAAAATCCGCTTATGCTCCTCTCATCGCTGGAGGGATCTTTGCTTATGGTGTTATTTCTTTACATTTTATTTTCTGCCCGAAGCCGGTCTCTTTTCGCGTTAAATAATCCTGATATACTTTTTATGTTGGTGTTCTCTTTTATACTCGCCTTTGCGGTTGGGATAACATCTTATAATTTTGGAACCCTGGCCCGTTATAAAATTCCACTTATGCCATACTTTACACTGGCACTGGTTTTAATATTTTATGAAAACAAGGAGAGAAAGTTGTCTTTGTTGGAATTAACAGAGAATTGATCGATAACTTTTTGTCTTCCTCGCTTCCCCATTTGTTCACGGAGTGATTTGTTCTCAATCAGCGTACTTAGGGATTGAACCCATTCTTGTGGTGACGTACAAATAAATCCGTTCACACCATGATCGACTATTGAGGTGTTCACCCCTACTGGTGAAACTACGGTTGGAATTTCCAATGCCATGTACTGAAGCGCTTTAAATCCGCATTTCCCTTTTGCCCATTCATCGTCAGGCAAAGGCATTATACCCATATCTGATTCCAGAAGACTGGCTATTTCGGAATCAACGGACCAGGGTACAAACCTTAAATTTTTCAAACCCAATTGTGGTTTACGATCAGCAATTATCAGAAACTCAAGTTGCCTATACTTCTCTTCGAGCTCAATTAATATGGGCTCTATCGCTTCAAGATATTTTAATGTAGAATAAGACCCCGTCCAGCCAATCACCACATGGGTTAGCTTTTTATCAACTTTAAAGAGTGCCGGATTGTGTAATAAGTTAGTATCAATGGTAGTTGGGTTGAGGTGCACCCGGGAGGAATATTCGCGAGCAAAATTGCACAGATACTCATTACCCCCGCTTACCCGATAGCTCCATTTACAAAGAGCAGCAACTTTGCTCCGAAATTTGAGTATCCGAAAAAGTGTGGGCTCAATTGTCCTGTCAGTCAGCCAAATAGCATCATCGAAGTCATAAATAATTTTTTTCCTGATAACCTTTGCGATGATCCATTCAATGATGGGGGGACCGACAGGTGTAGCTTCACGATGAATAAAAACCCTGTCATACCCATGTACTGTGAATAGGACAAGAAAACGCTTGAAAAATCCTTTTACTACGGCCAGGCTTTTTATTATGATGTTTGATTTGGCAAAATTCTGCCAATCATGAGAATTCAGGAACGTCTTTACCTGGTACACATGTCCTGCCCGATTTAGTGTTCCAAAGTATTGTTCGAATCGGAAACGCTGTGAGGGTGCCTGTGCTAACGGATAGGGTATTAAGAAAAGGATTTTCATAGTAACTTTGCAAAGTTGGGCAATAATTCCCGAACCTACTTTCAGCTTCAATGCCTTTTAGTTTCGTTTCCTTTTCAATGAATTTGCTCCCAAGATTGCTAATAAATTAGTGCTCTCCATGGGGGTGCAAAATAAAGAGATGTTCGCCAAGGTACGTCAGCATGTGGAGGGGTTTAGCCGTAGTTTTCGGACAAAAGGATCGTTTACGCAAAACTTAACAATCACTTTTTCAGGCAATGTAATCGCTTTGGTTATTGGGTTTGCATTCACTCCTTTTATAGCCCGCATTTATGGTCCGGAAGCCTATGGAGTATTTGCCTTATTTCTAGCTGCAACAAGCAACTTATCACCTTTGGCAACTTTTCAGTTTCCATCTGGCTATGTAGCTGCCCACACGGAAGATGAGTTTTACCGGATTGTAAAAATTACGCTGCTCTTATTAGCCACTACTACAACGATATATGGGGTGGTCATTTATTTCTGGGGCAATGAATTGATTGAGGCATTTCAGGTTTTGGATTTGAAGCCTTACATGTATTGGATGCCGGTTTATTTCTTATTAATGGGCCTTGATAATATTTTATTAGGTTGGAATATCCGCTTGAAAGAATTTAAACGGGGAGCAATTGGTAAAACAGCTTCAGTAATTCTTAGCAAAGGCACTACCCTGGCCTTGGGATTGATCTTACAACCTTCTGCGATTGGATTAATCATTGGGAACCTCATGAGCTATCCGATTGATAGTTTAGTCAAGTTGGGCCCCTTAATCAGAAACAAGATAATGTATATTTTTAGGTCCTCTCCATGGGCAGACCTGAAAGCTACTTTTTTAAGATTCAAAAATTATCCGCTTTATCTTACCCCGGGTGTATTTATTACCAACTTAAGCAGCCAACTACCTGTTTATTATTTTTCGATGACATATAATCAGGCCACTGTGGGGCTATTTGCATTGGCAAATAGCCTGGTCAACATACCTCTTTCACTGATTACAAATTCTTCCACTACTGTCTTTTTGCAAAAAGCAGCAGAGACTATTCAACATTCAGGCTCTGATCTCCAGGATCTTGTGCGGTCGCTTCATAAAAGACTGTTTTATATCAGTTTTTTCCCGATTACTATCTTGGCATTTGCAAGCGAATGGATTTTTAAACTTGTTTTTGGACCGGAGTGGGCGCAGTCTGGTATCTTTGCCTCCTTCTTATGTATTAGTGCTGTATTTAATGTTTCCTATGGTCCGCTTTCTGTTTTATTTAGACTTTTACATAAAGAGAAGATCAATTTTGCTCTTAATGTTTTATCTATGGGGTTGAAGTTTTCGGGGTTATGGATTGGATATTACTTTGATAGCATACTTTTGTCAGTTATGTGCTATAGCATTGCCAGTTCACTTTCCTATTTAATTAGTTTGTCTATCATATTTCGAATGGTTAAACTTTCAACATGGATGTTGGTCTGGCAGGCCCTGCTTGTATCTTTTTTGGTTCTATTAATAACGCTTTATAATTAAGAGATGGATTCGGTGAGTTTTAGGATTAGGCTTAATACCTTGTTTAATAATTACTATGTGTTGCTTAAAAGTCTTATAAATAAATTTTTTCGCAGTTTTTATACCCACCAACATCAGTTAACTTCCACCACCTCCTGGGATCGGTATCCTCAGCTATTTGATGAAGTTGCCAAGGCTTTTTCGGAAATAAGGAGTGTCGAAAAAATTCTTTCGTTTGGTTGCTCCACTGGTGAGGAGTGTTTTTCATTAAAAAAATATTTTCCGCAGGCTTTGATTATCGGTGTTGATATTAATAAAAAAAATATTAGAAAAGCGATTCGGAAGAACACGTATAGCGATATTAATTTTTTTCATAGCAATGTTGACAATGTCAGGACTCATGGAAGCTATGATTTAATATTTTGTCTTTCCGTCTTGTGCCGTTGGGAAGACACGAAGTATGTATCCAATTGTGAAAAACTTTATCCTTTTGGGAAATTTGAATCAACGGTTGATTCTTTGGCAAGTTCCCTGAATCCCAACGGGCTTCTGGTTATCTATAACAGTAATTTTCGATTTGAGGATACGGCTACTTTTTCAAAACATGGTTTTGTGATTATGCCTTCACCATCGGTTCACGATAGTGGGTTTGTTTATAAGTTCGATAGAAACAATAACCGGATTGATGAGGGTCACAGGCATTGTATCTATCGCAAAAATTTGAACTAGGAAATCAATACAGTGACCATGCAGATCCTGCTGAAAGGATATTATGGATTTGGTAATTTAGGGGATGATATCCTGTTGGCGGTCACCTGGAAGATTGTCAGCGAAAAGTATAAAGAAGCTTCTATTTTGGTTTATTCCAACTTTAACGAGAACCTTGTTGGCTTCGATCAGGTTTCAGCGTATAATCACTACATCTATAAATTAACCAGCCCGAATGTAAAAATCATTGACTGGACAAACTATCATGAAGTTGATCTTGTCATTGATGGTGGAGGTGGCGTTTATTTTGATTATAGTAATGGTTCAATGCTTAGAGCAATAACTAATCAGGTAGCAAGGTGGATGGGAGTTAAGTCACTAAATAAAATTGATAAATGGTTGAGAACAGTTACACGTAAGCGGAGACACATACAGTTTAAAAAGAGAATAGGGGTGGGATTGGGCATAGGGCCTTATGTTCCGGCAGCAAAATTATTTTATCAACACCTTGTAGAAATTGGTTCTACAGATGTTATGTTGGTTCGTGACCGTACAAGCTTAAAATACTTAAATGAGTTTAAATTTACAGGGGATGCCTCCATATGTTCTGACCTCGCATTTTGTTCCGACTATTGGATGACTGATATTAAACTACACAAGAATGCGGCTCAGGAAAGAAATCGGGTAGGAATTATTTTATTAGACTGGCATGAGGGCATGAAAGATCGGTTTGAAGTCTTTAGAGAATTTGCTAATAATCTTAAGCGGGAGGGTAAGCAAGTAACTTTTTTTTCATTTGATGAAAACCATGATAAGGCCTACAAAAATTTTTTCCAAAACCAGTTTAATTTTGAGGCTTGGAAACCGAATGAAGTTCCACTAAATCATTTTCTTAATTCCCTTTCAACACAAGATATTATATTTTCAGCTAGGGCGCATGGAGTAATCCTAAGTGCCTTGCTGGGTGTTCCTGCCATTTGTATAGGCACATCAAAAAAATTGGAGGAAGTATCGAAGATGTTTCCAACAAGTACGGCACTACTTACTGAACCTATTACGGTCGATGCTTTACAGACACAATTAAAGAGAGTAACAGATCATTATGATGAAGTTCTTGGTAACTTGGTTCGGGATGTTAATGCCAATCGGCAATTGGCTGCCGAGTCTCTTATACGGTTATGCCAGTATTTATGAACCCGCTTTTCAGCATCATAATTCCCACCTACAACCGTGCTAATTTTATTAGGCGAGCAATTTCCAGTGTATTGAATCAAACATTTCAAAATTTTGAAATAATAGTTGTAGATGATGGAAGTACGGATAACACCAGGGAAATAGTTTCACTGATTGACAACATCAAAATACTCTATTTTCATAAAGTAAACGAAGAACGTAGTATCGCAAGAAATTATGGAATTACAAAATCGACCGGGGAGTATATAAGTTTTCTCGATTCAGATGATGTACTTTATATGAATCATCTGGAAATTGCCAATAACAACATTCAACGCTTAAAGAACCCCGAAATATTGCATTTAGATTATGAATTTCGGGATGAAAGCGGTAAGGTGATTTCGAGGGGTGCAAAATTGCCTGACCTGTTGAATGATCACTTGTTGGGTAATAGTCAAATTGGTGTGCTGGGAGTGTTTATCAGGAGGGATATTGCCATGCTGCATCCGTTCCTTGCATATCGAAGGGCGATTGTAGGTGAAGATTTATATTTATGGCTTGTTCTCGCTTCGCGATATCCGTTTCATCATGTAAGTAAAGTAACAAGTGTTATTGAATTGCATGAGGGTAGAAGCCTGAATATTAGAGATGGTTTAAAATTTTTGAAAAGTACCTTATTGATCATAAAGAACTTATCAAAGGATGATGAGTTTATAAAATACTATTCAAGAAGTAGGGCAAATTATTTTTTTGCCAAAAACCTGATTCAGGTAGCTTTGATCTATGCAGAACAAGCCCAACACAAGTGGGCATGTAAATTACTTTCTACGGGAGTAAATTATTCATGGCGAATCATTTTCAACAGAACATTTTTAGCTACAATAAGGGCGTTACTATTTAAAAGTGTAGCATGAAGAAGAACGGACCGCCAAATAGACAAAATGAATTTTATCCTGATTTATTTTCAGTGTTTTATCATGCTTCATTTTTATCCAGACGAGCGCTGTTAAAGGGAATAAAAAAACATGCGCCTGCAATGAAGGGGAGGTTGTTGGATTTTGGAAGTGGCACCAAGCCGTACCGACCTCTTTTCATGGTCGATGAATACATAGGTGTGGATATCATTAAAAGTGGACACGATCACAAGGATTCATCAGTGGATTTTTACTATGATGGAAAGACTCTTCCCTTTGAGTCAAATTATTTTGATTCATTTTTTTCCAGTGAGGTATTTGAACATGTTTTCAACCTGCCTGAAATACTGAAAGATATTTGCCGGGTTATAAGGCCTAAGGGTAATGTTCTGATCACGATTCCCTTTGCGATACACGAACACGAGGCCCCTTTTGATTATGCGCGATACACGCGTTATGGAATAGGGGATTTGTTGGCCAAAAATGGTTTTGAGGTTTTAACCATTGAGCCTACCAATAATTATGCGGAGACTATTTTTCAATTGTGGGCCTGGTATAATTCTTCTCTGATTTTTAAAAAATACAAATGGCTCACGTTTTTGCAACTTTTAATCCTGGTGGCTCCTGTTAATATTTTGGGTTGGATTCTTTCGGGAATTTTACCTAAAAGAGATTCTTACTATAATAATCTGACTATAGTAGCAAAGAAATTATGAGCGCCCCTCAGCGATCCAATGTATTAATGGTCATACCGAATTATGGATTTGGTGGAGCCCAACGTGTATTTTCACAATTGGTCAATTCACTTTCCGAGCAATACAACCTGATTGAGGTCGTATTTAATACAGATGATCCGGATGTTTATCACGCACAGGTAGAAAAAATATCATTAAGCATATGGGGCGGTACAAACCTTTTTACAAAGAGTGTTAATTTTCTAAGACGATGTTGGAAACTAAACAAGCTGAAGCACAAGTATCAAAGCGAAGTCACCATAAGTCATTTAGAAGGGGCAAATTATGTTAATATGCTTTCCTTTGGGCCTGGAAAGAAAATATTGTGTGTACATGGATCAAAAGTTGCCGAAGACTCCAATAGAAAAGGAATAATAAAGTGGATAGAAAATAAAATTTTGATTCCAATTTTGTTTAACCGCGCTGATAAAGTGATTACAGTTAGTCATGGAATTGCGCATGAATTAACCAGGTTTTTCAATACAAGGGACTCGAAAATTCAGGTTATACAAAATGGAATCGATGTTGAAGCAGTGGAGCGATTGGCTGCGGAGGAGATTCCACATCGGCACAAACATATCTTTAATAGGAGGGTTGTTTTATTCTCCGGAAGACTGGCGCCTCAAAAAAATCCACTCTCTTTGATTGATATTTTTAAGGAAAGTAGTCTTCAGGTTGATTATAATTTATTGATTGTCGGAGATGGCCCATTAAAGCAACCCATGCAGCGAAAATGTGATCAATTGGAAATAGAATATTACGATGCGGAAATGGGAGGGAGTAGTGATGCACGAGTCATTTTTTTAGGATTTCAGACAAACCCTTTTCGATACCTTAAACATTCTACGTTATTTATTATGCCGAGTAATTTTGAAGGGTTTCCATTAGCGCCTTGCGAGGCATTGGTGTGTACCATACCCATAATTGCTACAGATTGTCCAACCGGCACACGAGAGATATTGGCACCGGATACCCCCCATACCAATAAAGAACTTTTAGAGCCGGAATTTGCAAAGTATGGTGTATTAATGCCGCTATTGCGTGGCGTAAATTACAACCAGAATGTCGATCTTTGGAGCAAAACTATTGTGAGGATGATCACGGATAAGAACCTGGCGGAATCATATCGTATACACGCCAAAGAGAGATCGACTGAACTTTCAGAAGCTGTATTTATTTATAACTGGAAAGAATTAATAAAGTCAGTACTTGCTTGAGCAGCACGGTCTGGAGGAAGATAAAGGGAATAATCAGTAATGGTATGCTTCAGCAAAAAATTCAGTATTTGATTCGTTCGGCTTTGCATGTTGCTCAGAAAAAACAATGCCCTAATTGCTCAGGTACTCAACTCCAATGCTTGGATACCAAGTATTTTTTTACAAAGCTCTATAAATGCAACGCCTGTAAACTTAACTTCCGTTTTCCAGTAGATTCAAAATCATTTCAGAAAAAGTTTTACCAATCTGATTATAAAGCAAATTATTCTGAGATCTCGCGCAAGATAACTGACCTTCCATCGGAGACCGAACTAGGAGGAATGATGCAGAGCAATTTTTACGGCAAGCGAAATTACTCTCCATTTGTAAAAGCTTTGCTCAAGAACGAGTCTGCAAAAATTTTGGATTATGGATGCAGCTGGGGCTATTCCGTTTTTCAGTTAATGCAAGCAGGTTATGATGCCGAAGGGTTTGAGATTTCTTTGGCACGTGCAAAATTCGGAGAAAAAATTGGTGTTAAAATTCACCATCTGGAAACTTCGATTCAATCCGGCTATGATCTAATTATGAGTAGCCATGCTATTGAGCACTTGCCTGTTGTGGCAGAATATATCAAGTTTGCAACAACCAAACTTACTTCGGAGGGAATTCTCATGTCATTTTGCCCTAATGGGTCGCCTGAATTTAGGAGGAGAGAACCTCACAACTTTCATGTTAATTGGGGATTATTGCACCCCAACTATCTGGATGTTGAATTTGCTATTCATACTTTCAAAAAAAATCCGTATTTAATTTTAACGGATGACTGGCGATATAATTTTGAGATCTTGGAAAGGTGGGATGGTAAATCCCAATATGTTGGTGAAAAATTAGATGGGCAGGAATTGTTGATAATTGCAAAACCAAATGTAATTGTAAAGTAATGAAATTCGTAAATTCACGATTTAGGGACACAAAAGAAGAATTAAAAATACAATGGAATTCTAAAAAGCCATTTCGGTTTTTAGTAGTAGATGATTTTTTAATGCCCGAAAGAGCAGAAGAAATTTTGAAAGGCTATCCGGCTGTTGATCAGGGCGAGTGGGATGGCACCACCTACATCAATCAGAAAAATAAATTTCAACAACGTGAGTTTAGTTCTGATTCAATTTTTTTGCAGGTTTTTCAAGAATTGAATAGCCCGGATTTTTTAAAGGACATCGAATACATTACCGGAATTGAAAACCTCATGCCTGATGAAAAGCTATTTGGCGGAGGCTTGCATCAATCACTGGCGGGTGCATTTTTGGATGTGCATGTTGATTATAATATTCATCCGGAAACTAAACTCCACCGCAGGCTTAACATTCTTATTTACATGAATAAAGACTGGCGTGATGAATATGAAGGCCATCTACAACTTTGGGATATGAAAGAGAAAGAGATGATTGCAAACATTGCTCCGGTTTTTAATAGAATGGCAATGTTTGAGACGAATGAAATTTCGTACCATGGCCACCCCAAGCCGCTAAAAACACCACAAGGTGTCACCAGAAAGTCAATGGCTGCTTATTACTATACTGCGAGTCGTCCTGCCAGTGAAATAGTGAGTGAACATAATACTATCTATGTAAACACAGAAGGCATAAAAGGTAAGACAAAAAATCTTTTCTCCGGATTGAAAGCTTTGGCTGAAAGATTTTCCCGCTAACTCACTTGTGTTGAAATGCAAAACCGGAAACGAATTTTGATTCTCGAGAATGCGATAGATGTTACGGGAGGTCTTAAGTCGATTCTAAATTCAAGCAAGGTGCTGCATACTGACTTTGAATTTATAGTAGCACTTCCGGTAAATAGTCGTTGTGCTAATTATACAAGAGACCAGGGGTTTCGGGTGGTTGAGCTTCCCTTTAGGGAGCTTAATAAAAGTGTCTTATCAATCATTGTTTACTTACCGGCACTCATTGTTAATGCCGTAAAACTGAAACGACTCGTTAAGGAATTAGACATTCGTCTGATCATCGCAAATGATTTTTACAACTTACTTCCCTGTTGTTATCGTTTCTTTGCGGGCAAGGTTCCGTACATCTGCTTTGTTCGTTTTATGCCAGACCGGTTTCCAAAAGTGTTAGTGGCTATATGGGAGACTTGTCATCAAAAGTTTGCAAAAAAAGTTATTGCGGTATCGGGTGCAGTTAAAAGGAAATTGAAAATTGCCAAGGCTGAAGTTGTATACGAAGGGTTACCAGAAATCTATAGCACGCTCAACAAACCGGCTTATAAGCAACCATCAGAAACAAACACACTTCTTTATTTATCAAACTACATTGAAGGGAAAGGGCATACTCTTGCTCTGCAAAGTTTTAAGAAGTTAGCAAAAAGGTATCCCAGTTGGAGGTTAAGATTTGTAGGGGGCGATATGGGTACCCGAAAGAATAGAGAGTACAAGCAATTTTTGGTGAAGCGAGCAATCGAATGTGAAATTCAGGATCAGATAGAATGGATAGGGTTTTCGGAGGATGTTCGGCATGAATATCTTTTGGCCGATATAGTTCTGAATTTCTCAAACTCTGAATCTTTTTCATTAACCTGCCTGGAAGCCATGGCGGCAGGAAGAGCAGTTATTTCAACGGATAGTGGTGGGCCTGCTGAAATTATAGAAAACAATGAATCCGGTATTTTGGTACCTGTGGGTGATGTAGTTTCCATGACGGCAGCCATGGAAAAACTAATGAATAACCCTGAACTTCGAGCGGCTATGGGGAACCAGGCTTTTTATCATGTTCGAAGGAAATTCAATTTTGATGACACCATCGGTAAACTACGAGCCGTTTATTTAAGTGCTCTCACGAAATGATAGGTTTTTAGGTTACGACATTGCGATGGATCCAATATATAGCGTGAAAGATTTCAAGATGAGGATTTTGTATGCCCTTGGAGTGTTGATTTTGTTAAGCAATAATTTATCTGCTCAATGTCCAATCGTTGACTTTACCTCCCCGTCTGCGGGTTGTATCAACCAGAACCTTTCACTACAAAACACAAACACTGGTGCTGATTTATATGAATGGGATTTTTGTAGTGGCGATTTAGCGCTCACACCAAACGCAACCATTGTAGTCAACAATAACTTACTCTTTCGTACCCGTTCATTGCGGATTGTTAATGATTCAAATCAGTGGTATGGGTTTACTATTGACCAGGCAAATAGTCCATACAAACTGATCCGTTTCGACTTTGGCAATAGTCTTGAAAATACACCCTCTATTATAAATTTAGGCAATCCGGGCAACAGTCTTAATAGTGCATTTGATTTGCAGATGTACAAAGAGGACACAAATTGGTTTGCTTTGATTACCAATGCGGGGAGTAATTCTTTAGTCAGATTAAACTTTGGTAACGATCTTGAATCTACACCTGTGGCACAGAATCTTGGATCGTTTGGTGCACTCAATGCGCCCCTTGGTATATTTCTCGTTGTTGAAAATGGTTTGATCACTGCTTTTGTCACTAACAGTGGTGCAACCTCTGAGATTGTGCGATTGGACTTCGGGAATTCAATTTTAAATACCCCATCGATTAATTCATTTGCAGTGCCCGGTGGATCTGCATTAAGAGGATTATCGATAATTAAAGAATGCGATCGCTGGTTTGGGTTAGTTAGTTCGTATGGAAACGGAAAAGTATTCTGGATTGACTTCACCAACGGATTGTATCAATCACCACAAACCGGTGAAATTACTTTCTTTACCTCGTTCAATTTTCCAACAAACATTGTTATGGCATTGGATGGCGCTGAATATTATGCTTTCATTCAATCTGCATTGGGCGTACAATACAGACTTTCATTTGGAGCCAGCGTAATAGATAAAACAGGCGTAGGGCAAAGTCTTGGCAACTTTGGAATTTCAAATGAAAACTCTGCCCTCGAATTGGTTAAAGTAGATTCCGATTGGATTGGATTTTCAATTGATTTAACCAATCGCAGATTAGTGAGACAAACATTTCCTGCGGAATGCTCGGCTTCACCGGCAACCTTTCAAGGTCAGCACCCTATAGGTGTCAGATATTCAACCGGTGGAATAAAAAATATTTCGCTAATGGCCGTCAGTTCATCGGGTGCAATTAGCTCGCAAAGTAAACCTTTAACGATTTCATCTGATCTTGCGCCTGATATCGACTTTACTTCTACCCATGTATGTGCCAATCATGATGTAACCTTCGCACCACTAAATACATCGGGCGATATCACCTCTTATTCCTGGAGTTTTGGAGATTCAAATACTTCGATTCAGGTAAATCCAACAAATGTTTACACCAGTGCGGGTGAATATCTTTCAACCCTTACTGTAACTGCCACCAATGGTTGTCAAAACTTTGCTCAAGAATCGGTCATCATTTACAACCAACCAACTGCTGATTTTTCCATGCCTTCAGCAAGTCCGTTCTGTACAAACCAGCAATATAGTTTTGCGAACACGTCTATTTTCGATGTTGATTCCAATCCAACATGGGAGTGGAGTTTAAATGGAATAGTTGTTTCATCAGCTCTTGATTTATCAACTCAATTTTCTACAGATCAACCACAAGAAATAAAGTTGAAGTCTTCCATCCCTGGATGCGAAAGTGAAATGATAAAGAACATTAGCTCTGTACAAACAGGGCCGATAACAGACTTTACTTTTTCAAATAGTTGTGAGAACGTGGCGGTGAGTTTTATTAATACAACTACTGGAGCAGTTGTAGATTATGCGTGGGATTTTGGTGATGGAAATTCCTCAATACAACAAAATGCAGTGAACACTTTTGAAAATGCTGGCCTTTATCAGGTTACATTGCAAGCAACCAACATTTCAGGATGTCAAAATTTTGTATCGAAGGAGGTAATGGTCTACTCTAAACCCCAACCCAACTTCTCCCTCGACCTGCCACCTTTTTCGTGTGCAGAATCATCATCACAATTCAATGACTTAACACCAGTCCTAACCGACAGCAATATTACCTCGTGGTCCTGGAGTTTTGGGGATGCAGCGAATGGAACGTCCACACAAAAGAATCCCAACTACATCTATAATACAGCAGCAGATTATGGGGTCTCTTTATTGGTGACCTCAAATTTTGGATGCAGCAATAGCATTGAAAAGACGATTACAATTTCACCATCACCTGTTGCAGAGTTCACAGCAGACCCCTCTTGTTTAAACAAGTCAACAAAATTTACAGACGCATCCGGAAGTGATGTGAAAGCCTGGCTTTGGTCCATCAATAATAGTTCATACACAACTCAAAACCCATCTCATACTTTCACTACAACGGGAGATCAATCTGTTATGCTTACCGTAACCGGTAACAACAATTGTGTAAGCCAAACAACAAAGACTGTCAGCGTGCCTGTTCCGGTTATTGCAGATTTTACATCGACCAGTACATGTGCAGGCACGACCGCTGTTTTTCAGGAAATCAATGTCGGTGGTGTTGACCCGGCCGTATCGTGGAACTGGAATTTTGCGGGGCAGGCCAATGCATCCACCTCGCCTTCGCAACATGTATTTCCGAATACTGGTAATTTTCCTGTCACGTTAACATCCACCCGGAAATCTGGATGCAGTTACTCAATTACAAAATCGGTTGCGATAACTCAACCACCTGTTGCAAATTTTACTGTATCCCCTGAATCTGGAGCACCTCCTCTCAGCGTTGGATTTACGAATACGTCAACCCTGGCAACTTCTTTTCTCTGGAAGTTTAATGACCCTAATAATTCAACCAGCACCGAGTTCTCGCCAGCTTTTGTATTTAATCAATTAGGTAGCTATCAGGTTGAATTAATTGCAAGTAATGCAGCCGGTTGTTCCGATAATTTTATGGAGACAATACAGGTTGTCGTGCCTGAGATTAATGCAGTCCTCTCCGATTTTGTCTTAAGTTCAACACCTGATGGTGGAAAGAAAGCGACAGTTACTATTAAGAATAAAAGTAATATCACTTTAGTAAATCCTGAAGTGTATATTGATTTAGCAGGTAATGCTTTGATTCGGGAAAAACTTTCGGGAACCATTCTTCCAGATCAGTCGATTACACGAACGTTAACAGCTGACATTATTCCGCGCGATCTCACGTATGCCTGTGCAGAAGTTAAGGTTTTGGGAGATAGTTTTCAATTTGATAATCGCGCCTGCTTAAATCTAACCACCGAACCAACGTATCTTCAACCCTATCCAAATCCGGCCCAGAGTCAATTATTTCTGGATTGGATAAACGAAAGTCAGGAATCCCTGCAGGTTATTATTTATAACTCATCCGGGCAAATAGCTATGAACCGTAAGTATAATTTGTTGCCCGGCTTAAATCAGGTACTGGTGGATGTAAATGATTTGACGACCGGAATTTATTTTGTCTCCTATTCAGACGGCAAAATAATCCAGAGTTTTAGGTTTTCGATAGCGCGGTAAAAACGACTGACGAGCAAGAATCTTCTATTTTCGAATAGTGTCATCCCGGAATTTTATTCTAATTTTACTAAGTCTGATGCGTTAAACATACTTTTTGTATTGATATATAATAACTGATGAAACAAAAACTTGATCCCACCGACCGTAAGATTTTAGAAATCTTACAAACCAATTCAAATATAACCAACGCACTGCTAGCTCAGGAAATTGGGCTTTCACCGGCTCCGACTCTGGAGCGGGTAAAAAAATTGGAAAACTCAGGCGTTATAAAAAGTTATCATGCTGTAATCGACATGGCCAGTGTGGGCCTGGGTGTTTCAACGTTCGTGATGGTGTCGCTAAAAGGTCACAACAAAGAAAACATTGCCAAGTTTATGAGCGCCATTCAGCAAATTGACGAAGTAATAGAATGTCATCATGTCACCGGCCAAGCCGATTTCATTTTAAAGATTGTTGCGCCCGATATTCCCGCCTACCAAAATCTGATGTTGGAAAAGGTTACGAATATTGAGGTGGTTGATAATATGCAGACCACCGTGATCCTTTCTACTTTTAAAGACAGCAAAGTAGTTCCGTTGCCATGAGTGTTTCAGAATCAACCAAAACATTAATTCTGGATACGGCACAAGTCAATCAGAAAATCAGACGCATCGCGTACGAAATTTTTGAAAACAATTTCAAAGAGAAAGTAATTGTGTTGGCTGGAGTGGATGGTCAGGGATATTCCTTTGCAAAACTTTTAGCGACCGAGTTAGAGGCAATTACCGAAATTCAACTGAAAGTAGTTAAAGTCACACTGGATAAGTTGGCGCCCCAACAATCTGAAGTTGTATTAGACGTAGACACCAAAGAGCTTAAAAAGAAATGTATCATCCTGGTGGATGACGTATTGAATTCTGGTCGCACGCTGGCCTATGGAATTAAACCTTTTCTTGCCACAGAAGTAAAAAAAATAGAGGTAGCCGTGTTGGTGAATCGCAGCCACACTACGTTTCCGATAACACCCACCTATACAGGGTATCAGCTTACCACCATGTTGAATGACCACGTGGAGGTAGTGTTGGGTAAGAAGTCCGCGGTTTATCTTCTTTGATCATTAACCAATACCAGCGTGTCCGTTCATAAACCTTCCGACATAAAAAAGATTACCACCCACCAACTTCAGGAAATGAAGAACCGGGGTGAAAAGATTGCCATGTTAACTGCTTACGATTACAGCATGGCACGCATTGTTGATGGCGCAGGTATCGATGTAATTCTGGTAGGTGATTCTGCCTCTAACGTAATGGCCGGCAATGAGACAACCTTGCCGATCACACTCGATCAAATGATCTATCATGCATCATCAGTTGTGAAAGCAGTAAAGCGTGCCCTCGTGGTAGTAGATATTCCATTCGGGTATTATCAGGGCAGCTCAGGCGAAGCGTTGCGGTCATCGATTCGCATTATGAAAGAATCGGGGGGCCATGCTGTTAAATTGGAAGGCGGCAGTGAAGTGAAAGACTCTGTGTTGAGAATATTAAGTGCCGGTGTTCCAGTGATGGGTCATCTAGGCTTAACTCCGCAGTCTATTTACAAGTTTGGAACTTATACTGTGCGGGCGAAAGAGGAGGTAGAAGCAAACAAGTTATTAGAGGACGCCCACCTTTTGCAGGAGAGTGGATGTTTTGCCATCGTTTTGGAAAAAATTCCGGCCGAACTAGCGAAAAAGGTGGCCTCCAGTTTAACTATCCCGGTGATCGGAATTGGAGCGGGCCCTGATGTGGATGGGCAGGTGCTGGTTATGCAAGACATGTTGGGTATCACCAAAGACTTTAAGCCAAGGTTTTTACGGAGATATGCTGATCTGCATTCGGTGATTACAAGCGCCATTGGTAACTATGTAGCGGATGTAAAAGCACGCGACTTCCCCAATCAGGAAGAGAAGTATTAAATTTATCAAATGAAACTACTCAGGGATCCGCATCTTTTTTGGGACACAGACATAAACTCAATAAATAGCACTAAGCACAAGCAAGCCATTATTGAGCGGGTGTTAGAGCGAGGGTCATGGGAAAATATTAAAGAGTTAATTGGGTATTATACGAGAAATGACATTGTGGATGCTGCTAAACGAGCACGATCGTTTAGCGCTAAGACGATGCACTTTGTTAGTGGCTATTTTGATATCCCCTTATTGAAAATGAGATGCTACAAAGAGAAACAGTCGAACCCCATACCTTATCTCTGATTTATGATTTGCAGAGCAAGCCATATACCGAAAACTTCCTGTTGGTTGGCGGAACTGCTTTAGCGTTGCAATTAGGGCATCGAACCTCCACAGATATTGACCTATTTACACAGATACGTTTTGACGTAGAGTCTCTACTTCTTCAAATTCAAAGCGATTTTAAAATAAGTATCCGAAGTAGAATGCCTCACGCCTTGCTGTTGGATATTGAGACAGTCAAAACAGATTTAGTCTTTCAACCATCTATTTTAATCGAATCCCCGATCATTATGGAAGGAATTAAAATGGCTTCCTTGCTTGAAATAGCAGCCATGAAGATAGGTGCTATCACGGCCCGCGGCCGAAAAAGGGATTTTATTGATTTGTTTTGCCTCCTGGAAAAGTACTCGTTGAAAGAGATACTGAGTGCATTTTTGAGAAAGTATCCAGAAGCTACTATGGAACTGGCAATGCGGAGTCTTTTCTATTTTGAGGATGCCAATGATGATCTTGAGCCCCGATGTTTCTTTGCTTACGATTGGAGTTCCATAAAAGACAAAATCCGGAAGGAGGCACAAAAGGTATAATCGCGGTAAGTCATAAAAATATCTCCATTTCTGCCCTTAATTTCCTAATTTTCCGCTCCCAAAATCAGGGCTGGCATTAAAGACAACCTAGAATCGAAAATCATTAAAAACTTTGAACAATGAGCGAGCAAAAAATTACCATCAGCAACGGAAAACTTACTGTTCCCGAAAATCCTACAATTCCTTTTATTGAAGGTGATGGAACTGGTCCGGATATCTGGCGTGCATCACAGCATGTATTTGATTCTGCAGTAGACAAAGCTTATGGCGGTAAGAAGAAAATAAACTGGAAGGAAGTAATGGCTGGTGAAAAGTCTTTTAACAAAACCGGCAACTGGCTTCCTGACGAAACGCTGGATGCCTTCAGAGAATATCTGGTGGGTATTAAAGGACCCCTTACCACGCCTGTGGGCGGAGGAATCCGTTCCTTAAATGTAGCCTTGCGTCAGATTTTGGATTTATATGTGTGCCTTCGTCCCGTAAGGTGGTATCAGGGAGTTCCATCACCGGTTAAAAATCCCGGAGCTGTGGATATGGTTATCTTCCGCGAAAATACCGAAGATATTTATGCAGGTATTGAGTTTCCTGCCGGCACACCCGAAGCACAAAAGGTGTTGGACTTTATTGAGAAAGAGTTTCCGAAAGAATTCAAAAAGATTCGTTTCAACACAAAGGAGAAATCAGAAGAGTTCTGGAAGATGGTAGGCGCGCCAACTATGAACAACGATGTTCAGGTGGGTCTTGGTTTAAAGGCAGTTAGTTATAGCGGCAGTGTTCGCTTAATTCACAGTGCCATTGCCTATGCCGTTAAGTTCAACCGAAAGTCGGTTACGTTGGTGCACAAGGGTAACATCATGAAGTATACCGAAGGTGCTTTCCGCGATTGGGGCTACGGAGTTGCCAAAGAATACTTTGGGGATAAAGTCTACACCTGGAACCAGTGGGAGAAAACAAAAAAAGAAAAGGGTGAAGAGGCCGCGAATGCCGAACAAAAAGCTGAGTTGGCAAAAGGTAAAATCTTAATTAAAGATTCTATTGCCGACATAGCCTTGCAGCAGGTGCTAACACGCCCCGAAGATTTTGAAGTAATCGCTACCTTAAATCTTAATGGTGATTATTTGAGTGATGCCTTGGCGGCACAAGTGGGAGGTATCGGTATCGCACCGGGTGCAAACATCAACTACATCACCGGTCATGCAATATTCGAAGCTACGCATGGTACGGCTCCTAAGTATGCGGGCCAGGATAAAGTAAATCCGGGCTCCGTAATTCTTTCGGGCGTTATGATGCTCGAATACATGGGCTGGCAGGAGGCTGCAGACCTGATTAGCAGAGGTCTTGAAAAAGCAATTTCCACCAAGCGTGTTACGTATGATTTCCACCGCCAGATGGAAGGCGCAACGTTGCTTAAGTGTTCGGAGTTTGCCAATGAGATTGTGAAGAATATGTAAGCATCAATTTAATAATTGTTAAAGCCCTGATTATTTTATGGTAATCAGGGTTTTTTCTTACATCCATCCAACGTGATGGGAAATATTTTATGACTATATCATATCTTGTCATGCATGATTGAAGATTTACCCCTATTCAATTCGCTCAGTCCCCGAGAAATTCAGGTTATAGAAGCTCTTTTAGGCGGACCGCAAAACTTTGCACTCAATGGCCATAGCCAGGAACTGGAGCAAAGCATTTTAAAAAAAACTGGGGCGAATACTCTGGAAGAGTTGGTTTCGCTGCTGCATCGCGAAGTTATTCAATCAAAAGTATCCGACTCTGTAAAAATAAATTCAGTAGATCATTTTTTAAAGGATCCCCGGTTTCAACGCTTTCAGGTATTTGCCGATCAGGCGATTCGTATTCTTGATAATTCTACGCACCAGTATTTATATGTGAATGACGCCAGCGAGAACATGATGGGGTGGACGGCCGAAGAAATTCGTTCCGGTGGCCTGCGGTTTGGACATAAAAAAACACATCCGTGGGATTTGTTGCAATTGGTTTTTATCAGTGCCAAAGTACTGAAAGCCTTTAAGCATCTTTCCACCGAAGATAAGCTGCATTCTCGCTTTTCGTACGACATCCGGATTCGCCACAAGAAAGGTGACTACCGAAGAATTCAGCAGCATGTTTATACCTTAAGCGTTACGGCAGATGGCGGGCCCGGCTTACGGAAATAGCTTCTTTAGTGAGTCTTGGATAAGCCTTCAAAAGATTATCAACCGATTCTCCGGCAGAAAGGGATTCTAGTATCAATTCTACTGTGATACGAGTGCCCTTGATAACCGGCTTGCCCATCATTACATGAGGATTGATTTCGATGTGAGAAGAGGTATTCATAACCATTAATAGTTTTTTTCCAAAGATACTACGAATTTAGTAGCGATACAGAGCTTTCACCTGGCTGTATATATATGAAGTTAGCAGCACGGTTTTTAGACAATTATGCAATCTAAATGCTGATTTGTCCAAGATTACTTCCATTTAGTTCTAATAGCAGCAAATTGGGTTTTACAACTCCAGCATCTTCACTACCGTCAAGGCAGCTTCTTCGCCTTTATTACCCAGTTTGCCACCAGCACGATCCATGGCTTGTTGTTTGTTGAGCGTTGTTAACACACCAAAGGCAATGGGCTTATTTGTCTTCAGGCTCACTTTCATTATTCCATAGGTTACACCCTGGCAGATGTAATCGAAGTGTGCGGTATCACCCTGAATCACACAGCCCAAACAGATGACTGCATGAATTTCTTTTTTCTCCGCCATCCATTGTGCGGCCAGTGGGAGTTCAAAACTACCCGGCACATTTTTACGAATGATGTGGGATTTCTTTGCTCCCAAACTAATGAGTGCGTTATAGGCTCCCTGAAACAAGGGTTCGGTTATCTCATCATTCCATTCAGCCACTATAATGGCAAATTTCTTTTTCGATAAATCGATTTTACTTTTTGCGGAAACGGATTTAAGTGTGCCGGCCATAGTTTTATTTTCTGTTTTTCCAGGTTTTGGGATTTCTACTTGTATGAATAACACCTACTACAATGATTGTATCTGGTTCATAAATATAATGCACCATAAAGGGAAAGTGGTCTATCTTGGCGCAATGAATGTTTTTATATCGAATTGCGTAAGCTGTCGGGTTTGCGATTACTTTATCAAGTTTCTCATAAAGGGAATTGAGGAACCTATCTCCTAAATCAAACTGCTGTGAGTTGTAAAAATCTATTGCATCTTTTATTTCAAAATCAGAAGTCCTGGTGAAGATTAATTGCCTCATTTATGTCCATACTTCTGTTTAAATTCCTCTAACGTAATCACATCATTGGGATTTGCATAATAAGCCTTCAAGCGCTCATCTAAGATCTGTTTATGCTCATCACTTATCTCGTAGTCAACTTTATTTTCTGATGCCTTAATGATTTCATAGATTGTAGTCAAAAGACTTTCGTCTGCGGCCTCAATGCAATCATGCAGTTCTTTTTTCAACTCACTAGTGCTCATAGTGCAAATATTTCTATAAAAATAAGAAATAAAAAAGGGATCGCGGTAAACGATCCCTTCGGTAAAAGATTATGGTCTTTTAAGAATTGCTCTCCAAACGAGCTTTAAACTTTCTGGCGTTTTGCAATTCGCTTGATTCCCAATATTTATCAATAATGGTTTGATAAACCTCCTTCGCTTTCTCGTTCTTATTCAACTTCTCATAGGCCAAAGCTGCTTTCATTAAATAAGTGGGTGTAAATTCTTTATTGGGTTTGTAGCTGGCAGCCTTATCATAATACTTCGCGGCATTTTCATAATCTTTCTGTTCCATGTATGCATCACCCATCAGGCTATAGGCACGCGCCTGTACAAGCAAATCGCTGGCACTGAAATCTTCCAGATGGAAAATTGCTAACGGGTATTTTCCTTGCTTCAAATAAATTGCACCTGTATAGAAGTTCGCAAGATTTCCGGCATCGGTTCTTCCATAATCATCAATAATTTGAAGGAAGCCAAGGTTATTGCCGTCACCATTCAAAGCAAGATTCAAACTGTCGGCTTCAAAATAGCGAACTGCCTGATACATCTCGTTTTGAGCGATGCCGTCCTGGTTGCCGATATAATAACGATACCCAAAGAAACCTCCCACCAGCAGCATGATGCCGGCTGCTATTCCAATAACCAACTTGGGATTTCTCTCAAACCAGCTTTCTATGTCCACCAGTTTCTCCTGAATCACTTCAGGATTCTCCAATACATCTTTGCCTGCCTGACCGGTAGGCAGGTTTTTTTCCTTCTTTGCCATGTTCTGTAAAATAAAAAGTCCCGCCTACAAAGCGGGACGCAAAACTAAGAATTCGAACTTATTAAACAAAAGAGGATTAGTCCATTATAAAAGGATAATCCGGCTCAGCATAAATGTCTTTGAGGGCTTCAGAAGGATCAGGGAATTTTGATTCTTCGGCAAACTTCACACTTTCCGCAACCTGGGCATCTACTTTTTGTTCTATGGCCTCAAGATCTTTTTCAGTAGCTATTTTTTTTTCGAGAATAGTGGCGCGCACCTGTTCAATCGGATCGCGTTGTTTGTATTCTTCTACCTCTTCTTTAGAGCGATACTTCTGCGGATCGGACATAGAATGTCCTTTGTAACGATAGGTTCTAAACTCCAGCAAGGTTGGACCTTCACCGGCACGGGCCCGCTCAGCCGCTCTTTCTACGGATTCATGAACCGCCTCTACATTCATGGCATCTACAGGCTCGGAGGGAATGTCGTAGGATTCTCCCAGTGTATATAATTCGTGCACATTAGAAGTGCGTTCTACCGAAGTGCCCATAGCATACCCATTATTTTCAATCACAAAAATCACAGGAATCTTCCAAAGCATGGCGAGGTTCAGGGCCTCATGAAAAGCTCCCTGGCGCACGGCTCCATCACCCATGTAGCAGATACACAGATTGCCAGTTTTATTATATTTTTCCGCAAACCCAATACCCGCCCCAAGTGGAACCTGGGCGCCTACAATTCCATGGCCTCCAAAAAAGTTATGTTCTTTATCAAAGATGTGCATGGAACCGCCTTTTCCTTTGGACACTCCGGTTTCTTTGCCATACAATTCGGCCATTATCGCATTGGGGCTGGTGCCCAGTGCCAACGGGTGAGCGTGATCGCGATAAGCAGTTATGTATTTGTCACCCTTTCTAAGGGCGCTAACGGCACCGGCCGCACAGGCCTCCTGACCGATGTATAAGTGACAAAAGCCGCGGATTTTTTGCATCCCATAAAGTTGGCCTGCCTTCTCTTCAAATTTTCGCATCAGCAGCATGCTCTCGAACCAGAACATATACGTTTCTTTTGGGTATGCTTTCTTGTCTTTTTTAGGAGTTGCTCCTTTAGCTTGGGCTGTTGCCATAATTGCTAATTTTGTTTGAAAATGTGAGTTGCGAAAATACGCCACCCATTGCCAATCGCCAAATGGCAAAATCGCTAAATTAGAATATTTACATCTGTATCTGTGTTCCTTCAAAAACTGAGGCTCTATAACTTTAAAAATCACGAGGAGGTTAATCTTGCCGTGGATGAGAAAATTAATTGCTTTTTAGGAAAAAACGGGAGTGGAAAAACCAATTTGCTGGATGCCATTTATTATTTGTCATTTACCAAAAGTGCCGTCAATCCTTATGATCAGCAGAACATCCGAACTGGCCAACCCGGGTTTTTAATCAAGGGAGAATTTGATATCGGGGGCAAACAAAAAGAAGTGGTTTGTTCGTTTCAACAAGGTGAGAAAAAGATTCTACGTGAAGATTCGCAGGACTATACCCGGTTTTCAGAACACGTAGGTAAATATCCAATCGTACTGATTGCTCCACAGGATATTGAATTGATTTGGGATGGAGCTGAACTGAGACGTAGGTTTTTTGATTCTTTGATTAGTCAGTTGGATAGACAGTATCTCGATAACCTGATTATTTATAATCATCAACTTAAGCAACGCAATAGTTTACTCCGTACTTTTTCTGAGCGCGGCCCTGTAGATCAGGATTTGCTGGAGAGCTATGATGAAAAAATTATTCAAACAGGAGACTATATTTTTAAAACGAGAAGTGAATGGTTGCTGGAATTCATACCCAAATTCAAACAGCATTATAATTTCCTGGTTCGGGAATCCGATGAGATAGCAGACATTCACTATAAAACGGACTTAACGCACGGAGACTTTCAATCTCTTTTAAGAAAAAATTTACAGCGGGATTTGATATTGCAACGAACCAGCGTAGGCATTCATAGGGATGACTTTCTATTTACATTGAAGGGGCAGGAATTGAAAAGAGTTGGTTCGCAAGGGCAACAAAAATCATTTTTAATCGGTTTAAAATTGACTGAATTTCAAATTCTGGCAGAGCAAAAAAAAATGAAACCTATACTTTTACTGGATGATATCTTTGATAAACTTGATGATTTCAGGATTCATCAATTGATGAAGTTGGTAAGTCAGGGAACCTTCGGCCAGCTCTTTATAACTGATGCGCGCAAAGGTAGAAGTGAGCAGATTTTAAAGGAGGCTGGAATTAAGGCGTGTCTTTATGTGTTGGAAAATGGTACCTTCACAAAGAATGGCTAAAAACACAAACGATGAGGGCAATGCAATGCACATTGGGCAGGCAATCCAGCAGTTGCTCAACAGATATCATATTAAGTCAAAGTTTGACGAAGCCAACCTATTAAGTTCCTGGGAGCGATTGGTAGGAAAACCCATAGCCAAGCGCACTAAGAAGCTTTATATCCGCAACAAAGTCCTTTTTGTACAATTGGAAAGCGCAGCCCTCAAAAACGATCTTGCCATTCATAAAAGTCACGTAATAGAGGTTCTCCGCAAGGAGTTTGGTGACGATGTAGTCAAAGATATGGTGATCATGTAACCCAGAATAAGGCCATTCCTTACACACTTCCCGTTATTAAAATCCCAAACGGGTTTGTCTATACCGAAAAACCGTATAATTTTGCACTCCTATTTTTTAGCAAAAGCCAAAAATTAGGAAAAGAGTCCTGATCGTGGGCTGCTTAAACGTTCTTTTTTATTAATAAAATCGTTGGGGGAGATACTCAAGCGGCCAACGAGGACAGACTGTAAATCTGTTGACTTATGTCTTCACAGGTTCGAATCCTGTTCTCCCCACCAAGCGTAAAGGCGCAAAATTTTGCGTTCAAAACAAGCGGGAGTAGCTCAGTTGGTAGAGCGATAGCCTTCCAAGCTATAGGTCGCGAGTTCGAGCCTCGTCTCCCGCTCAACGCTGTTGTAGCTCAGGGGTAGAGCACTTCCTTGGTAAGGAAGAGGTCGAGGGTTCAATTCCCTTCAACAGCTCTGCTCATTGAGAGTTGTTTGACGATTTTAACTAAGACAGGATCTATTCTGGTATCGATCGGAATAGATTGGAACTTTGAAATGATGTTTTGAATGAAGTATCTGATTACGGATGGGTAGCGCCATTGTTCAAGTAATTGGAGATTCAACGAATAACCCTTATTCGAAAGGCTTAAAATGTTTGGGGTGTGTAGAGCTTCTTTGTAGAAGCATAGAATAGTAATTAATTAAATAAACTATACACTTTTAAACTTTAACTAGAATTTCAATATGGCAAAGGAAAATTTTGACCGCTCGAAACCTCACGTAAACATTGGTACTATTGGTCACGTAGATCATGGTAAAACCACTCTTACAGCTGCAATCACTCAGGTGCTTTCTAAGAAAGGCCTTGCTGCAGTACGCGATTTCTCTTCAATCGACAATGCTCCTGAAGAAAAAGAAAGAGGTATTACAATCAACACTTCACATGTTGAGTATGCAACTGACAAGAGACACTACGCTCACGTAGACTGTCCGGGTCACGCTGACTATGTAAAGAACATGGTTACAGGTGCTGCCCAGATGGACGGTGCTATTCTTGTAGTAGCTGCAACTGATGGACCTATGCCGCAAACCCGCGAGCACATTCTTTTGGCTCGTCAGGTAGGTGTGCCTGCTCTTGTTGTATTTATGAACAAGGTTGATTTGGTTGACGATGGCGAATTGCTTGACCTGGTTGAAATGGAAGTTCGTGAATTGATGTCAGCTTATAATTTCCCTGGCGATACCATGCCTGTCATCAGAGGTTCTGCTCTTGGAGCATTGAATGGTGAAGCTAAATGGGTTGCCAAGGTTGAAGAATTGATGGAAGCGGTTGATAACCATATTCCAATTCCAGTTCGTCTGATTGACAAAGATTTCTTGATGCCTGTTGAAGATGTGTTCTCGATCACAGGTCGTGGAACAGTTGCTACAGGTCGTATCGAGCGTGGTATTATTAAAACCGGTGATCCAGTTCAAATTCTTGGAATGGGTGCTGAAAACTTGACTTCCACCATCACCGGTGTTGAAATGTTCCGTAAAATCCTTGACAGAGGCGAAGCGGGTGACAACGTAGGTTTGTTGTTACGTGGTATTGAAAAGGAGCAAATCTGCCGTGGTATGGTTATTTGCAAGCCAAACTCTGTAACACCTCACGCTAAATTCAAGTGTGAAGTTTACGTGTTGTCCAAAGAAGAAGGTGGTCGTCACACACCATTCTTTAACAAATACCGTCCTCAATTCTATTTCCGTACTACAGATGTAACAGGCGAGTGTATGCTTCCTGCCGGAGTAGAAATGGTTATGCCTGGTGATAACATCTCAATTGAGGTGACTTTGATCAACAAGATCGCTATGGAGAAAGGTCTTCGTTTCGCTATCCGCGAGGGTGGTCGCACGGTAGGCTCAGGTCAGGTTACTGAAATCCTTGACTAATCAAGTTTAGCCGAAGCCTTAAGCTAGGTTAAACCAGCTAAATAGCTGATAATCAAAAGCAAAGCGTTTCTGAGATATTTCTTAGAAACGCTTTTGTTTTCTATGGCGCTTCTTCTACCTTTGCAGTCCTTTTGAATTGAGGGTTTCACGGGTGCAATTTGAAGGGGAGCTGAACAGTAAACGGGTGTAGCTCAATTGGTAGAGTAGCGGTCTCCAAAACCGTTGGCTGGGAGTTCGAGTCTCTCCACCCGTGCGAAGATTTAATATTTTGATTTCGCTAAAAGCCCGAAAAAGGATTTTAGCCTGTCTGCCGAAGCTTTAGCGTAGGCAGATGCAACAAGTAAAAATGGATGGAAAAAGTTAAGAACTATATTTTAGAGTCCATTGACGAAATCCGTAACAAGGTTTCGTGGCCTAAATTCAGTGAATTGCAAAGCAGCGCCATTTTGGTTCTAGTTGCATCACTCATTTTTGCCATTCTGATCGGATTCGTGGATTTGGGCTTTAAGAACGCGTTAGCCTGGTTTTATAAAGAATTATAAAAGAGAAACCAGATGGGAGAACTAAAGTGGTATGTTTTACGCGTGATCAGCGGCCAGGAAAAGAAAGTAAAATCGTATCTGGAATCTGAGATCGAGCGGTCTAAACTAGTCGAGTTTATTCCACAGGTAATGATCCCATCCGAGAAGGTGTATGAGATGCGAAACGGAAAGAAGCGTGTGCGAGAAAGAAATTTCTTCCCCGGTTATGTTCTTGTTTCAGCTGACCTTTCTAACGGTGAAGCTTACCACACAGTGAATAATATTCCTGGTGTGATTGGTTTTTTGGGAACAAACGGTTCGAGCGCCACTTCGAAAGATCCTGTTGCTTTACGGCAATCCGAAGTCAATCGGATTCTCGGCAAAGTTGATGAGATCGATCAGTTCGAAGAGAAGTTGGAAACTCCTTTTATTAAAGGAGAATCTGTGAAAGTAATGGATGGACCATTCAGTGGGTTCACAGGTTCGGTAGAAGAGATTTTTGAAGACAAGAAGAAGCTTAACGTAATGGTGAAGATTTTCGGAAGAAACACACCTGTTGAGCTTAGTTATATGCAGGTAGAAAAGTTAGACTAGTAATACAATGGCTAAGGTAGTAACAGGTTACTTGAAATTGCAGGTAAAAGGTGGTCAGGCAAACCCTGCACCTCCAATTGGTCCTGCACTCGGTTCAAAAGGTTTGAACATCATGGACTTCTGCAAGCAGTTCAATGGCAGAACTCAAGACAAGCAAGGGCAAGTATTGCCAGTGCTTATCACTATTTATAACGATAAATCTTTTGACTTTGTAATCAAGACTCCGCCAGCGGCTATTTTGATTATGGAGGCCATCAAGATCCAAAAAGGATCGAAAGAACCTAACCGCCTGAAAGTAGGATCAATTTCCTGGGAACAGATTAAAAAGATCGCTGAACTTAAAATGCCTGATTTGAATGCATTTAAAGTTGAGTCAGCGATGAAAATGGTTGCCGGAACAGCACGCAGCATGGGTGTTACAGTAAGTGGAAATGCCCCTTGGGATAAATAATAAGCACAATGGCAAAGTTGACAAAAAACAGAAAGGCGGTTCTCGCCAAATACAATCCTGAGAAAGAATATTCTCTGGAGGATGCAGCTAAAGTGTTGAAGGAAATTTCTTTCACAAAGTTTGACTCATCCGTAGATGTTGACATCCGCTTGGGTGTTGATCCAAAAAAATCTGATCAGATGGTGCGTGGCGTAGTGTCACTACCGCACGGCCTGGGAAAGGTTGTTCGTGTATTGGTTCTTTGCAGCCCTGATAAAGTGCAGGAAGCTAAAGATGCCGGTGCTGAGCATGTGGGTCTTGAGGACTACATCCAGAAAATTGAAGCTGGATGGACGGATATTGATGTTATTATTACCATGCCTACCGTAATGGCTAAAGTAGGTAAGTTAGGTAAGGTGTTAGGACCTCGCGGTTTAATGCCTAACCCGAAGTCAGGAACAGTTACCCTTGAAGTTGGAAAGGCAGTGAAAGATGTGAAAGCGGGTAAGGTAGACTTCAAAATTGATAAACAAGGAATTATTCACGCTAGTGTAGGTAAGGCTTCCTTCAGCGCAGACAAAATCAAAGACAATGCTGCTGAACTTATTAATACAGTAGTTAAGTTAAAACCAGCTTCATCGAAGGGTACATACATTCAAAGTATTTCCCTGTCTTCCACGATGAGCCCTGGTATTATAGTGGATAGGAGCTCGATTGTAGGTCTATAAATTTATCAAAAATGACCAAGGAAGAAAAAGGAATAATCATAGATGAATTAGCTGAGAAGTTTTCTCAGAATAATCACTTCTATATTACCGATGCCTCTGGCTTAACGGTAGCGCAAATCAATGCGTTCCGCAGGCTGTGCTTCAATGCCGGTGTTGAATACCGTGTTTATAAAAACACGCTTATCCGTAAGGCATTAGAAAAGCAGGAAGGTAATTATGAAGAACTATTTCAAACACTGAAAGGCTTTTCAGGAGTTATCTTTTCGAAAGAAGTAGGCAATGCTCCCGCTAAAGTAATTTCTGAGTACAGAAAGAAGTTGGAGGGAAAACCTGGTTTCAAAGGGGCTTCCATCGAATCTACTCTCTTTGTTGGAGAGGATCAATTAACTACGCTGGTTGGGTTAAGGTCTAAAAACGAACTCATTGGCGAGGTTATTTCCTTGTTGCAATCACCTGCTAAAAATGTGTTGTCTGCTCTTTTAAGTGGCAAGCATACAGTGGCTGGCTTGGTGAAGGCGCTGGAAGAAAGAAAACAGTAATAAACTAGAACAAAAAATTAAACACTAACAAATCATGGCTGACGTAAAAACTCTTGGCGATCAACTGGTAGAACTTACCGTTAAAGAAGTAAATGAATTAGCTTCTTACTTAAAAGAAACATATGGCATTGAGCCCGCTGCAGCTGCTGTTGTAGCTGGTCCTGCTGCTGGTGCTACGGCTGGTGCAGCTGCTGCTGAAAAGACCAACTTCGATGTTGTATTGAAGGCTGCTGGTCCTAATAAACTTCAGATCGTGAAGCTCGTGAAAGAATTGACTGGTCTTGGCTTGAAAGAAGCTAAGGACGTAGTTGACGGAGCTCCTAAGACAATCAAAGAAGGCTTACCTAAAGACGAAGCTGAAAATCTAAAGAAGACACTTGTAGAGGCTGGTGCCGAAATCGAGTTGAAATAATCTTCTTGAAAGACGCTGGGTACCGTCTGAAAGGAACATTCAGGCTCCATTCCCTCCCGATTATTATCGGGATGGGACTGGAGTCTATCCCTATTTAGGCCAGTAATGGCCGTATCCAATTAGTAGTTTATTAATAGGTCTAGGAAATTTTAACCTAAAGCACCTTGGCAAAGAAGACAGTAAATAACAGGATTGACTTCTCATCTATTGAGAAGGTTCTTGAGTATCCGGATTTTCTCGATATTCAACTTCAATCATTCAAAGACTTTTTGCAGATAGAAACACCTGCAGAGAAACGTCAAAACGAAGGTCTCTTCAAAGTATTTGCAGAGAATTTTCCAATCTCCGATTCACGCGAAAACTTCGTATTGGAGTTCGTGGATTATACAATCGATCCGCCCAAGTACAATGTGGATGAGTGTATCGACCGCGGACTTACATTCTCCGTACCTTTGAAAGCAAAGTTGCGTCTCACCTGTAACGATGAGGACAACGAAGACTTTCAAACGATCGAGCAGGAAGTGTTCCTGGGAAATATTCCCTACATGACGGAGAAGGGTTCGTTTGTAATCAATGGCGCTGAGCGTGTGATTGTTTCGCAGTTACACCGTTCACCGGGTGTGTTTTTCGCCATGAGTAAACACACAAACGGAACGAAGTTGTATTCTGCGCGAATTATCCCGTTCAAAGGTTCGTGGATTGAATTTGCCACCGATGTTAATGCTGTGATGTACGCATACATCGATCGTAAGAAAAAATTCCCGGTAACCACGTTGCTTCGTGCAATTGGTTATGGTACGGATAAAGATATTCTTGATCTCTTTGGATTATCCGAAGAAATCGAAGCGAATAAAAACACCCTCAAGAAAACGGTGGGTCGCAAACTTGCTGCGCGCGTTTTGAAAACGTGGACCGAAGATTTCGTGGACGAGGATACAGGTGAAGTTGTTTCCATCGATCGTAACGAAGTGTTGTTGGAGCGTGATCATGTGATCACCGCGGAAGATGTTGATGTGATTATCGATTCTGGTGTAAAGTCAATCATCCTACACAGAGAAGATGTAAACGTGGCTGATTACCACATCATCTTCAATACCCTGGCGAAGGATAATTCCAACTCAGAAAAAGAAGCGGTTGAGCAAATCTATCGTCAGTTAAGAAATACGGAAGCTCCGGATGAACAAACCGCTCGTGATATTATTCAGAGTTTGTTCTTCAGTGAGAAACGCTATGATTTGGGTGAAGTAGGTCGTTACAGAATTAACAAGAAGTTAGGTCTTGACTTAAGCTTCGATCAGCGGGTGTTAACCACCGAGGATATTATCCTTATCGTTAAATATCTGATTGGTCTTATTAATTCCAAGGCGGTTGTTGATGATATTGACCACTTGAGCAACAGACGTGTAAGAACCGTTGGTGAACAATTATATTCTCAGTTTGGTGTGGGTCTTGCCCGTATGGCAAGAACCATCAAAGAAAGAATGAACGTGCGTGATAATGAAGATTTTAAGCCTGTTGATTTGATTAACGCGCGCACATTATCTTCAGTAATCAATTCGTTCTTCGGAACCAATCAGCTTTCCCAGTTCATGGATCAAACCAATCCATTGGCTGAGATTACTCACAAGCGCAGAATGTCGGCACTCGGGCCAGGCGGTCTCTCCAGAGAGCGTGCAGGTTTTGAAGTGCGTGACGTACACTATACACACTATGGTCGATTGTGTACCATCGAAACTCCGGAAGGACCTAACATTGGTTTGATTTCGTCTCTTTGTGTTCACGCTAAGGTGAACAAGATGGGCTTTATCGAAACGCCTTATCGTAAGGTTGAAAATGCCAAGGTTAAAGGAAAGGATGTAATCTTTCTTACAGCCGAGGAGGAGGATACCCATAATATTGCGCAGGCGAATATTAAGATTAAGTCGAACGGTGAACTGGAAGATGAAAAGGTAAAGGCACGTTTTGAAGGTGACTTCCCGGTAGTGGAGCCGAAAGATATCCGCTATATGGATATTGCGCCTAACCAAATCGTTTCGATTGCAGCTTCTATGATTCCGTTCCTGGAGCATGATGATGCTAACCGTGCTTTGATGGGCTCTAACATGCAACGTCAGGCTGTTCCTTTGGTAAGACCAGAAGCACCTATTGTGGGTACCGGTCTTGAAAGCAGGATCGCCCTTGATTCACGCACACTTATTTTGGCAGAGGCCAATGGTGTTGTAGAGTACGTAGATGCTAAGAAGATTGTAGTTCGCTACGAAGTTTCGGAAGAACAAGCATTGGTTCGCTTCGATGATGAGGTGAAATCTTATACATTAATTAAATTCAGAAGAACCAACCAGGATACATGTATCAACCTCACTCCCCTTGTTAAAAAGGGCGAAAGAGTTTCGAAAGGTCAACCACTGTGCCAGGGTTATGGAACCGCTAATGGTGAGTTGGCTCTTGGCCGCAACCTGTTGGTCGCTTACATGCCATGGCAAGGATATAACTTCGAGGATGCCATTGTAATCTCAGAGCGTGTAGTACGCGAAGATGTTTACACTTCTATTCACGTGGAAGAGTTTGAACTTGAAGTTCGCGATACCAAACGGGGTGAAGAAGAATTGACTTCTGAAATTCCAAACGTAAGTGAAGAAGCAGTAAAGCATCTTGACGAAAATGGTATCATCCGCATTGGTGCTGAAGTTAAAGAAGGAGATATTTTGATTGGTAAGATTACTCCGAAAGGAGAAACTGATCCTACTCCGGAAGAAAAGTTGTTACGAGCCATCTTTGGTGATAAGGCAGGTGATGTGAAGGATGCTTCCATGAAGGCACCTCCATCATTAAAAGGTGTTGTTATCGATACCAAATTATTCTCAAGACCTAAGCGTGATAAAGATGTGCGCTCAAAGTCTAAGAAAGAGTTGGATACACTCAGGAACCGTTACAGCAAAGAACTGACGGACCTTCGTAACGACATGATCAAAAAACTTACTTCACTGCTCACTGGTAAAACCAGTCAGGGTGTGAAACATAAGTTTGGTGATGAGTTAATCAGCAAGGGTGTTAAGTTCTCGGGTAAAGTAATTGAGAGCAATCTCTTCCCAGACAAGAATATTTATCGCGATGAAAGTAATTACAATGTACCTGAAGAGGTAAATCTGATTGCGGACATCAGTCTGGAAACCTGGACTACCGATGATCATACCAATGATCTTGTTTCTGAGTTGGTGAAAAACTACCTGAATAAGAGAAACTTCATTGCCGGTGATTTCAAACGCGAGCGTTTCACGCTTGAAGTAGGGGATGAACTTCCTGCGGGCATCGTACAATTAGCCAAAGTTTATATCGCCAAGAAACGCAAGTTGAAAGTAGGAGATAAGATGGCGGGTCGTCACGGTAATAAGGGCGTGGTAGCACGTATTGTTCGTGAAGAAGATATGCCATTCCTGGAAGATGGAACTCCTGTAGATATTTGTTTGAACCCGCTCGGTGTGCCTTCACGTATGAACCTGGGTCAGATTTATGAAACGGTGCTTGCCTGGGCTGGTAAGAAACTTGGAAGAAAATATGCTACACCAATATTTGATGGAGCATCCCTGGAACAAGTTTCGGCTGAATTGACGGAGGCTGGTCTTCCCGAATTTGGTAGAACATACTTGTACGATGGATTGACCGGTGAGAAATTCGATCAGCCAGTTACAGTAGGTATTGCCTATATGTTGAAACTAGGTCACCTGGTGGATGATAAGATGCACGCACGTTCTATCGGACCATACTCGCTTATTACGCAGCAACCTTTGGGTGGTAAAGCGCAGTTTGGTGGTCAGCGTTTCGGAGAAATGGAAGTGTGGGCGATTGAGGCCTTCGGAGCATCTCATATTCTTCAGGAAATCCTTACGATTAAGTCTGACGATGTGATTGGTAGAGCGAAAGCTTACGAATCGATCGTTAAAGGTGAGAACATGAGGAAGCCTAACATCCCTGAGTCGTTCAATGTATTGGTACATGAACTTCGAGGATTGGCACTTGAGATTACAATGGATTAAAATGGACACGGGGCATTAGGCATCCGGAGATACTCCAATGCTTAATGCCCAATGTCTTGTAGTAAAATGAATTTAGTTAACTGAAAACTCTACAATAGCATGTCTTTCAGAAAAAATAAAAAGATCAACAACGACTTCTCTAAAATTACCATCAGTTTAGCTTCACCAGAATCAATTCTGGAAAGTTCGCACGGTGAAGTAACACAGCCTGAAACCATCAACTACCGGACCTATAAGCCAGAGATGGGTGGTCTGTTCTGCGAAAGGATTTTTGGACCTGTTAAGGATTGGGAATGTCATTGCGGAAAGTATAAGCGTATTCGCTATAAAGGAATTATTTGCGATCGTTGTGGTGTTGAGGTTACTGAAAAGAAAGTAAGACGCGAGCGCATGGGCCACATCGAACTTGTGGTACCGGTAGCACATATCTGGTATTTCCGTTCGTTGCCTAATAAGATTGGTTATTTGTTAGGCTTACCTACCAAGAAGCTTGATCAGATTATTTATTACGAGCGATATGTAGTGATTCAACCAGGTACAAAAGAAGAAGATGGTATTAACCGTCTTGACTTCCTTACGGAAGAAGAGTACCTGGACATTGTAGATAAACTTCCTCGTGAGAATCAGATGTTGGATGACAACGATCCCAAGAAATTCATCGCCAAGATGGGCGCTGATGCATTGGAGATGTTGTTGTCACGTGTAAAGCTTGACGAACTTTCCTATGAGTTGCGTCATCAGGCTGCTACGGACACTTCGCAGCAACGTAAAGCAGAGGCTTTGAAGCGATTGAAAGTTGTTGAGGCTTTCCGCGAGGCTAATACCCGTGTTGAAAATCGTCCACAGTGGATGACAATCAAGATGGTTCCGGTAATTCCGCCAGAATTACGTCCGCTTGTGCCGTTGGATGGTGGTCGTTTTGCGACATCAGATTTAAATGATCTTTACAGACGTGTTATCATCCGTAACAATCGCCTGAAAAGATTGATTGACATCAAAGCACCTGAAGTAATTCTCCGTAATGAGAAGCGTATGCTCCAGGAAGCTGTTGATTCATTGTTTGATAACTCAAGAAAAGTAAATGCCGTGCGTTCTGATGGAAACCGTGCATTGAAATCATTGAGTGATATGCTGAAAGGTAAGCAAGGACGTTTCCGTCAGAACTTATTGGGTAAGCGTGTTGACTACTCAGGTCGTTCAGTAATTGTTGTTGGTCCGGAATTGAAGTTGCATGAGTGCGGTTTACCTAAAGATATGGCGGCTGAATTATTTAAGCCATTCATTATCCGCAAGCTTATTGAAAGAGGTATCGTTAAGACAGTTAAGTCTGCCAAGAAAATAGTTGATCGCAAAGATCCTGTAGTGTGGGATATTTTGGAAAATGTATTGAAAGGACATCCGGTTCTTTTGAACCGCGCTCCAACGCTACACAGATTGGGTATCCAGGCTTTCCAACCTAAGTTGATTGAAGGAAAAGCAATTCAATTGCACCCGCTTGTTTGTACAGCGTTTAACGCTGACTTTGACGGTGACCAGATGGCCGTTCACGTGCCACTTGGACAAGAGGCAATTTTGGAGGCTTCATTATTGATGCTCTCATCACACAACATCCTCAACCCTGCTAACGGTGCTCCTATCACGGTACCTTCACAGGACATGGTGTTGGGTCTCTATTACTTAACCAAGGGAAGAAAGGGTGAGAAAGGAGAAGGTAAAAACTTCTATTCACCAGAAGAAGTTATTATCGCTTATAATGAAGGCAAGCTTTCTAAGCATGCACTTGTAAAAGTTCGTGTAAACATGCGCGATAAGAAGACGGGAGTAATCGAAAGAAAAATGACAGAGACTGTAACAGGTCGTGTGATTTTCAATCAGGTGATGCCAGAAGAAGTTGGGTTTGTAGATGAGCTCTTAACAAAGAAGAAACTGCAGACTATTATTGCCGATGTTTATAAACTGGCTGGTCAGGCCAAGACAGCTAAATTCCTTGATGATATTAAGGAGCTTGGATTCCAGATGGCTTATAAAGGAGGTTTGTCCATGGGTCTGGGCGATGTGAAAGTGCCCGAAGAAAAGAAAAAGTTAGTAGAGGATGCTCAGAAGGAAGTTGATTCTGTTTGGAACAACTACATGATGGGTCTCATCACCGATAACGAACGTTACAACCAGGTAATTGATATCTGGACACGTACCAACACACTTCTTACCAACACACTGATGAAGCAGTTGGAAGAAGATCAACAAGGATTCAACTCTATTTACATGATGATGCACTCCGGTGCTCGTGGTTCGAGAGAGCAGATTCGGCAGTTAGGTGGTATGCGTGGTTTGATGGCGAAACCTCAAAAGAATCTTGCTGGTTCTGTAGGTTCAATCATCGAGAACCCAATCCTATCTAACTTTAAGGAAGGACTGGATGTGTTGGAGTACTTTATCTCTACACACGGTGCGCGTAAAGGTCTTGCCGATACAGCATTGAAAACTGCTGATGCAGGTTACTTAACCAGACGTTTAGTTGACGTTGCACAGGATTTAGTAATTACTGAAGAAGATTGCGGAACACTGCGTGGTTTGAAAGTGACAGCGCTTAAGGATAATGAAGACATAGTTGAACCATTGTCTGAGCGTATCCTGGGCCGTGTAACAGTTCATGATATCTATGATCCTCTCACAGAGGAGCTGATTTGTGCTGCGAACGAAGAGATTACAGATGAAGTTGCCAAGCGTGTTGAAGAAACAAGCATTGAAGAAGTTGAGATTCGCTCGGTATTAACCTGCGAAACAAAAGTAGGTGGTTGCGCCAAGTGCTATGGACGAAATCTTGCTACCGGTAAGATGGTTCAGGCCGGTGAAGCGGTAGGTGTTATTGCAGCTCAATCCATTGGTGAACCGGGCACTCAGTTAACACTGCGTACCTTCCACGTAGGGGGTACAGCCTCTAACATCGCTGTAGATGCAAACATCAAGGCTAAGTTTACGGGTACTGTTGAGTTTGAAAGTATCCGAACAGTTGACACAACAGATCGTGATAATAATAAGGTAAAGGTTGTCATGGGGCGCACTGGAGAAATCCGGATTTTGGATGATGAAAAGCGTGCTCTCATAAGCAACAACGTTCCTTACGGTACATTCCTGAAAGTGAAGGATGGACAAAAAGTTGAGAAAGGTGAAGAGCTTTGTTATTGGGATCCTTACAATGCAGTAATCTTGTCAGAATATGATGGAGATATCGAGTTTGAATCGATCATTGAAGGCATAACCTTCAAAGAAGAATCTGATGAGCAGACTGGTCACCGTGAGAAGGTAATTACTGATACTCGCGATAAGACCAAGAACCCTGCGATTATCGTAAAAGGTAAGAATGAAACTAAAGGATATAATATTCCGGTAGGTGCTCACTTAGCCGTAGAAGAAGGCGAGAAAATTAAAGCCGGTCAGGTGCTTGCGAAAATTCCTCGTACTATGGGTAAGTCGCGCGATATTACGGGTGGTTTGCCTCGCGTAACAGAATTGTTTGAAGCCCGTAACCCATCTAACCCAGCTGTTGTGAGTGAGATTGATGGTGTTGTTACGTATGGTGGTATCAAGCGTGGTAATCGTGAAATCTTCATCGAATCGAAAGATGGTGTGCAGAAGCGTTATTTAGTGCCATTGTCTAAACACATCCTTGTGCAGGACAACGACTTTGTAAAAGCGGGTCAACCTTTGTCGGATGGCGCTATTACTCCTTCGGATATTCTATCGATCAAAGGACCTACTGCGGTACAAGAGTATCTGGTGAATGAAATCCAAGAAGTATACCGCCTGCAAGGGGTGAAGATCAATGACAAACACATTGAATGTATCGTTAGTCAGATGATGCAGAAGGTTGAGATTATCGATTCGGGTGATACTACTTTCTTGCCAGGTGAATATGTCGATAAGTTTGAGTTCCGCGAGGAAAACGACTTAGTACTTGATAAGAAAGTTGTTATGGATGCCGGAGATTCTCAACGATTCAAGGTAGGCCAGATTATCAGCCCTCGTGAATTGCGTGATGAAAACTCTTCACTCAAGAGAAAAGACCAGAAGATTGTAGATGTGCGTGATGCTTTGTCAGCCGTGTCCAGACCTACTCTTCAGGGTATTACTCAAGCTTCTTTGAAGACAGAAAGCTGGCTTTCAGCTGCTTCTTTCCAGGAGACAACTAAGGTATTGAGCGAAGCAGCTATCCGCGGTAAAGCAGATCAACTGGTAGGCTTGAAAGAGAACGTGATTGTAGGTCACTTGATTCCGGCTGGTACTGGCCAGAGAAGGTTAAACGATATGATCGTAAACTCTCAAGAGGAATACCAACGATTGGTGGATGCTCCGGATCGTAAGAAAGAGAGAGAACTTCAGGACTGATCATTTTGAAAATTTGGTTATGATATAATTGGAGAATTGCGAATGGGGAACTGTTCGCAATTCTTGTTTTAATACGGACTTGATTTCAACTATTGCCTGCGGTAGGCAGGTCTTCAAATCGGCTAATTTTTAAAATAATTTTATGGCAGAGACTAAAAGCAACCCGCCCCAAAATCAAATAAATATTGAACTGTCAGAAGAGATAGCGGAAGGTATCTATTCGAACCTGGCAATGATTGCCCATTCTAACAGTGAGTTTGTCATTGATTTTATCAGATTGATGCCGGGAGTTCCAAAAGCAAGGGTAAAATCAAGGATTATCATTACACCAGAACATGCCAAAAGGCTGCTTGCGGCTTTAAAGGATAATATAAGTAAATATGAGGCGACATTTGGACCTATCAAGCAAACCAATGAAGCGCCTCAATTTCCGATGAATTTTGGGGGAACAATTGGTGAGGCTTAGGCCAATTGTGCCTTTTTAAAGCTAATAGGGTACAAAAATCTTCAACCAAGGTTTTGTATCCTATTTTACTTTAAATACCTTTGCAGTCCTTATTTTTGAAGGGTTAAAAATTATAATATAAATGCCTACCATTCAGCAACTTGTAAGAAAAGGCAGAACGAAATTGACTTTTAAGTCAAAATCTCCTGCTTTAGATTCTTGCCCCCAACGCAGAGGTGTATGTACACGTGTGTACACCACAACTCCTAAAAAGCCTAATTCTGCCATGAGAAAAGTGGCTCGTGTGCGTTTAACCAACCACAAGGAGGTTAATGCATACATTCCTGGCGAAGGACATAATCTGCAAGAACACTCTATCGTTCTGATCCGCGGTGGCCGGGTAAAAGATCTTCCGGGTGTTCGTTACCACATTGTGCGTGGAGCGTTGGATACATCGGGTGTAAGCGGCCGTCTACAAAGCCGTTCTAAATATGGTGCTAAAAGACCGAAGGCTGGTGCCGCAGCTCCTGCTGCAAAAGGCGCTCCGGCTAAAGGAAAAAAATAAGATTTGAGCTATGAGAAAGTCGAAACCCAAGAAAAGATACTTACTTCCTGATCCAAAATTTGGTGATACGCTTGTTACCAAGTTTGTGAACTACATGATGGAGCAAGGAAAGAAAAGCGTTGCGTACAATATTTTTTATGATGCCATAGCGCAAGTAGAAAAGAAGGCTGGTGGAGAACCCGGTCTTGATGTTTGGAAGCGCGCCATGAACAACGTAATGCCTGCTGTGGAAGTAAAAAGCCGCAGAGTAGGTGGTGCTACATTTCAGGTTCCTGTTGAAATCCGACCAGAACGCAAAGTTAACTTGAGTATAAAGTGGCTCATTGACTACTCTCGTGCACGTGGTGAAAAAACGATGATGGATAAACTTGCAGCAGAAATTTTAGCTGCTTCAAAAGGCGAAGGTGCTGCTATCAAGAAGAAAGATGATACACACCGGATGGCAGAGGCGAACAAGGCGTTTTCACATTTCAGATTCTAATCCTACATGGCAAGAGATTTAAAATTCACCAGAAACATAGGGATTGCTGCGCATATTGATGCCGGTAAAACTACTACCACTGAACGCATTCTTTATTATGCGGGGGTGAATCATAAAATAGGTGAGGTTCATGATGGTGCTGCTACCATGGACTGGATGGCCCAAGAGCAAGAACGAGGTATCACTATCACGTCTGCGGCTACTACCGTATTCTGGAAGTACAGAAAAAATGACTATCACGTAAATATTATTGATACACCCGGCCACGTAGATTTTACCGTTGAGGTAAATCGTTCGTTGCGTGTATTAGATGGTTTGGTGTTTTTGTTTAGTGCCGTGGATGGTGTTGAGCCACAATCGGAAACAAACTGGCGCCTGGCTGATAATTACAAAGTTGCCCGTATTGGTTTCGTTAATAAAATGGACCGCTCCGGAGCTGACTTCTTAGGGGTTTGCAAGCAGGTAAGAGAGAAATTAGGAAGTAAAGCAGTGGCTTTGCAATTACCTATTGGCGCAGAGGAAAATTTTAAAGGCGTTGTTGACTTGGTTAACAACCGCGGTATTATCTGGAATGAGGATGACAAGGGAATGACCTTCACAGAGGTTCCTATTCCAGATGATATGGTGGAAGAGGCGAAAGAATATCGCGAGAAGTTATTGGAGGCAGTTGCTGAATATGACGAAACGTTGATTGAGAAATTCTTCGATGACCCCAGTTCAATTTCGGAAGTAGAAATTTTAACGGCACTCCGCAAGGCAACAATCGATATGAAGATTGTTCCGATGGTGTGTGGGTCTTCCTTTAAAAATAAAGGTGTTCAAACCATGTTGGACTATGTGATGGAACTTCTTCCTTCACCCTTGGATAAAGACATCATTATTGGAAAGAACCCAGACACTGACGAGGATGTAGAAATTCGTCCCGATGAAAAGGAACCCTTTGTAGCCCTGGCGTTTAAAATTGCTACTGACCCGTTTGTTGGTCGGTTGTGTTTTATCCGTGCGTATTCAGGAATTCTGGAATCTGGTTCGTATGTATACAATACCAGAACCGAGCAAAAGGAACGCATCTCCCGTGTATTCCAAATGCACGCCAATAAGCAAAATCAGATTGAGCGTTTGCCAGTAGGTGACATTGGTGCGGTAGTTGGATTTAAAGACATTAAAACGGGTGATACACTTTGTGACGAAAAGCGCAAAGTAATATTGGAGTCGATGGTATTCCCTGAGCCCGTTATCGGTTATGCTATTGAGCCTAAGAAGCAAGTGGATGCGGATAAGCTTGGGATGGCAATTTCTAAATTGGTGGAAGAGGATCCTACCTTGCGTGTAAATACAGATCAAGAGACTGGTCAAACCATCCTTCGAGGAATGGGTGAATTACACTTAGAGATTATCATCGATCGTTTAAAGCGCGAATTCAAAGTGGAGATCAACCAGGGTGCACCTCAGGTTGCTTACAAGGAATCACTTACGAAGTCCGTTGAACACAAAGAGGTATACAAGAAGCAGACGGGTGGTCGTGGTAAGTTTGCTGATATCGTATTTGAAATCGGACCCCGTGAATTGGGCCCTGAAGATAAGCCAGGTCTGGAGTTTGAAAATGATATTGTAGGCGGTGTTATTCCTCGTGAATTTATCCCCGCAATTCAGAAAGGATTTGAACAGGCTATGGTAAATGGTCCGTTGGCCGGATATCCGATCGACTCAATGAAAGTAAGATTGTTCCATGGTTCATTCCATGATGTTGACTCTGATTCACTTTCATTTGAATTGGCAGCTCGTATTGGATTTAAAGAAGCAGCCCGCAAATGCGGTCCTCAATTGCTCGAACCAATCATGGGCGTAGAAGTAATATCTCCTGATGAGTACACAGGTTCCGTAACGGGTGACTTGAACCGCAGAAGAGGTATCATGAAAGGTATGGACACCCGTGGCGGTGCTCAGGTAATTAAGGCTGATGTGCCTTTGTCGGAATTGTTTGGCTATGTAACTGACTTAAGAACGATCACTTCAGGTCGTGCCTCAGCTACGCTTACGTTCGCACATTATGCTCCGGTTCCTAAGAACCTTGCCGATAAAGTTATTGATGAAGTTAAGGGCGCTCTTGCCGCAAAATAAATATCTAAAAGACGTTTAGATTATGAATCAGAAAATTAGAATCAAATTGAAGTCTTACGACCACAACCTGGTTGATAAGTCATCTGAAAAAATTGTGCGTGCAGTAAAAGCTACAGGCGCTGTGGTAAGTGGTCCTATTCCATTGCCAACTGAAAAAGAAAAGTTTACAGTGTTGCGTTCACCTCACGTAAATAAGAAATCACGTGAGCAGTTCCAACTTTGCACTTATAAGCGTTTGGTAGATATCTATTCAAACAGCGCTAAAACAGTTGATGCTTTGATGAAGCTAGAATTGCCTAGTGGTGTTGATGTAGAGATCAAGGTTTAGTAGATCCTCAAGATATTTGTTTTCCAAAGAGCACCTGGTTTCAGGTGCTTTTTTGTTTTGAAATAGTTGTATTTCATGGGAAAATAATACTTTTACATTACTCTACAGAATTAATAGACATTAAGTATTCTTCTTATTTATTTAAGCTCGTTCGTACCCTGACGCCACTCTATCATGCGCTCCGATTCAACTGAGGAAGAAGAAAAACTAATTTATGAAGACACGCCCGAGCCTGTAGAGCCGCGTAGCAGGCCTCGCCATATCTGGATTTTATTGGGTGTCATCGCTTCTATTGCACTTATTATTGTTATTTTCTATGGAGCTGAGACATTAAAGTCATTCGAGTGGAGTTCATTGATCGGCCCTGAATTTCTTTTGTTTGTACTGGGTGGATTTATTGCTCAAATGATAGATGGTTCGTTAGGTATGGCCTATGGCGTCAGCGCCTCAAGCTTTCTTTTATCTTTTGGGATTTCTCCAGCTGCCTCCAGCGCCAGTGTTCACACGGCAGAAATATTTACGAGTGGTGTCTCCGGCCTCACGCATTTAAAGTTTCAAAATGTTAATAAGAAACTATTCAAGAGTCTGTTAATACCGGGTATGCTTGGCGCCATCGTTGGGGCTTATATTTTGTCCTCCCTCGAAGAATATAATTTTATCCTTCGCCCCATTGTGGCTGTATATACCTTGATTCTTGGACTTGCTATTATTCGAAAAGCACTATTAGAAACCAAGAAAAGACGAAAGACCAAGAATGTTCCGGCATTGGCATCTTTCGGTGGGTTTATGGATTCCATCGGAGGCGGGGGTTGGGGGCCAATAGTTGCAACTACTTTAATTGCCCGGGGTCGGCATCCCCGATACACGGTTGGCTCTGTTAACCTGGCCGAGTTTTTTGTTTCACTAGCCAGCTCACTCACTTTTTTTGCAACCATCGGCCTCAGCCATTTACAGATCATAGCAGGATTAATTCTGGGCGGAATCATAGCGGCTCCGATTGCAGCACACGTCACGCGCAAACTTCCTATTAAACGTATGATGATTCTGGTAGGCATTGTTGTTATTCTGGTAAGCATTCGTCTTCTTGTTAAATCGATCGTGGCCATATGATTTACTCATATAACGAGCCCCCTCTCTTGTTCATAATTTCAGTTATCTTCGCGCCCGAACTATGGCACTACTTGAAAAGAAAATGATCATTAAGAAGTCAACCTTGCCGGGAGCTGGTAAGGGACTCTTCACAAAAGTATTTATTCCTAAAGGCACCCGTATTGTTGAATACAAGGGTCAGATTGTAACCTGGAAGGAAGTAGAGGCCATGGCCGAAGAACGCAACGGCTATGTATTTTTCTTTAACAACCAATACTGCATTGATGCCTGGAAAACAAAAAAGGGTATAGCCCACTATGCCAATGATGCACGCGGCATTGTTCGTATAGAGGGTGTCAGGAATAATTCTGAATATGTAACTGAAAAGAAGCGTTGTTACATCGAGGCTACAAAAGATATTGAAGCGGGCTCTGAAATTTTTGTAGGGTATGGTGGGGAGTACTGGCAAGCCATTCGTTACAACATCCGGCTGGAGCAAAAACGGAAAGAAAAGGCGGGTAAAAAATCAAAAGCGGAGTTACCCCATCAGCATGTTGCCAAGCGACAGAAAAATAGGCCGTCTAAAAAGTCGACTGTCATCGCGGCCTTTGAGCCGCGATCTCGTTTAGTGCATGGATGATGGGATTCCGGCTCAGGGCCTGCCTGCGCGTAGCCGCTTCGGCATAGGCAGGGCCGGAATGACATTCCAATTTTACTGGACTTTTGAGACGGCCTTTTTTGTTTTAGTTTTTGATGGCTTCTTCTTTCGCTTTATCTATGGATTCTAATGTGAGTACCTTTACTTTTCGGATCCGCTCCATCTCTGACTCCAAATATTCACGGGCTCTTTCCTGATCCACTGAGTCGGGCAGAGGATTAAATTCATGCATCCAGTTCATCATAGACGTGCTGGCCGAATCCAGGTTAGAAATAACTTTTTCTAATTGTTCTTTCCGCTCCAGAACCATATCGGGTGAGTTCGCGATTTTATCCTGAAGCTCGCGTTTCAATTTCATAATCTCATCCATCTTCGGCATCACTTCATCGTGCACATCCATTACCTGATCGTAAAGTGCCTGGTTGGGTCCTTCTTCTGTAGCACTGTCATCCTGAGAATGATCATGTTCTCCGCTCTTTCCACAGGCCGCCATAGCGAATAGGGCAATAATGATTAGACCTTTTAAATTTTTCATATAAAATCTGGTTTTGAATCGCATAAAGATACTTGATTTCATCAGGGCACTCAACCCTTAATCTCACTAACAAGGGTTAGTTAACACGATATTTTATAAAATAATAGCATCAGACGTTGCAGAAACGAAAATTTTCGTTTTTCTTGGTAACATATTTTAGATACATGTTCAACAGCCGATTTTATTTCTTTTACTTTTTTTATCAACTCCCCATGGGACTTGAAAGAGAATCGGTTTGTTAATAGAGATAAAGACAAAGAAACTCAGAAAAGTCCCGGTAAAGCCGGGACTTTTTATTTGAACCCTTTTTGACCGATATGAGTAAGAAGAAAAAATTGAAAATTGCAATCCAGGGAATAGCAACCAGCTTTCATGAAGTGGCTGCGCTCACTCATTTTACCGAGCCGATACAAACGATCGAGTGTCTTTCTTTTCACGCGTTGTGCGAGTCACTAAAGAAAGGCGAAGCTGATTTTGCAGTAATGGCTATTGAGAACTCTATCGCGGGAAGCATTTTGCCGAACTATTTTCTATTGCAGGAATATCATTTCTCCATTCTCGGAGAAGTATATCTCCCTATTCATATGCACTTGCTTGCCATGCCGGGAGTTAAACTGAATGCGGTTACTCATATTGAATCGCATCCCATGGCGATTCGCCAGTGTTCAGATTTTCTCCACAAGTTGAATGGAGTTCAAATTATGGAAAGCGATGATACGGCCCTGTCGGCTCGCAAAGTCAAAGAAAATAAATTGATGACAACAGCAGCCATTGCAAATGAGTATGCTGCTAAAAAATTCGGACTTCAAATTTTAGAGAAACGCATTGAGACGCACAAAAAGAATTTTACCCGGTTTTTAATATTGGCCCGGAAAACGAAAGCACTACCAGAAACCAATAAGGCTTCTTTGTGTTTTGAAGTAGCCAACGAAGTAGGAAGCTTGGCCGATGCGTTAATGACTTTCAAAAACAACAGCATCAATCTTTCTAAAATTCAGTCTATTCCTATTATTGGTAAACCGAGTGAATATTCCATTCACATTGATGTGGAATGGAAGAAACGAAAGAATTATGATTTGGCTTTGCGCGATGTGTTACGACAAGTGCGTAACCTGAATATTTTGGGTGAATACAAAAAAGCAAAAATTGAATATAGATAAAAAGCTTTAGACCCTTTCCCTTCTCCTTTGGAGAAGGTGGCCGTAGGCCGGATGAGGTGTAGGGAAAAGAAAAAATATATGATACAACCAGCAAATAGAATCGCCAATGTAGAAGAGTATTACTTCAGCAAGAAGTTGGCAGAAGTGCGTGGACTTGATTCGGCAGAGTTTCCGGTAATCAATTTAGGAATCGGCAGCCCCGATCTTGCACCATCTACAGAAGCCATCGAAGCCTTAACAGCTACCGCACAGAAAGCAACCAGTCACGGATATCAGAATTATAAGGGCATTCCAGCTTTGCGTAAGGCAATTCAGAATTTTTATAAAGTTATGTACCACGTTGAGTTAGATACCGAGACTCAAATTCTCCCATTGATGGGATCGAAAGAAGGAATCATGCACATTGCTATGGCATTTGTGAATGAAGGCGATGAGGTACTTATTCCCAATCCGGGTTATCCCACCTACTCATCAGTAGCTAAACTTGTAGGAGCCACGGTATCGACTTATGAAATGAAAGAGTCACTCGATTGGGGTATTGATGTTGAAGCATTGAAGAGACGCGACTTATCAAAGGTTAAAATCATGTGGGTTAATTTTCCGCATATGCCTACCGGAAGAGTTGCGTCAAGGGCAGAGTTGAAAGAACTCGTTGATCTTGCCCGAAAGAATAATTTTCTGATTGTAAACGATAACCCTTATTCGCTCATTTTAAATGATGCACCCCTTAGTATTTTATCTATTGAAGGAGCGGAAGATGTTGCTTTGGAATTAAACTCACTCAGCAAATCGCACAACATGGCTGGGTGGCGTATTGGTTGGGTGGCGGGTAATAAGGATTATGTGGATGCTGTGCTGCGTGTAAAAAGCAATATGGACTCTGGCATGTTTTTAGGATTGCAACAAGCTGCGGTAGAATCATTGAAAAATGGAGCGGAGTGGTTTAATGAACTAAACTCAGTTTACAAAAAGAGAAGAACGGCTGCTACTAAAATTTTATCAGAACTCGGATGCACCTTCTCCAAAAATCAATCGGGGTTATTCATTTGGGCAAAAGCTCCCGATCACGTACATGATGTTGAGAAATGGATTGATGAAATCCTTTACGGAACCAAAGTATTTATAACTCCGGGATTTATTTTTGGGGATGCAGGGAAAAAATTCATTCGCATTTCACTATGTGCAACAGTAGAAAAACTAGACGAGGCTTTCATTCGAATTCAAAAGTTTTCAGCAAACAAGTCTAATGTCTCAAGTCTAACTTCTCATATCTGATTATAAATGAAAACAACGATTATTGGATTGGGATTAATTGGCGGATCAATTGCATTGGGTTTACGCAAAGCCGGAGTGGCTACAGAATTGATCGGTGTGGATATGAATTCCGAGAATGCAGTAATGGCCGTTAAGCTTGGATTGGTAGATAAAATCCTTACGGAAGATAAAGCAATTGCTGTTGCTGATCTGATCATTCTTGCAATTCCGGTCAATGCATTGAATGCATTCTTACCTTCCGTGTTGGATGCTATTAAAAAGGATGCAGTTGTGATTGATGCCGGTTCCACAAAGGGTTCGATTTGTAAACTGGTTGCCAACCATCCGAAGCGCGATCAGTTTGTAGCCGCTCACCCGATTGCGGGTACGGAGAATTCGGGCCCACAGGCTGCTTTCCATGGATTGTTTAAAGGCAAGACCAATATCATTTGTGAATCGAATAAATCATCAGAGAAAACATTGGCAGTAGCTATGAAAGTATTTGAGGCCCTCGAAATGAAAACCATTTTCATGGAAGCCGAAGAACACGATCGCCATGTGGCGTACGTGTCGCATCTTTCACACGTGAGTTCTTTTTTGTTAGGCCAAACCGTGCTGGATATTGAGAAGGACGAAAAAAATATTTTTGATTTGGCCGGTAGTGGTTTTGCTTCTACCGTTCGCCTAGCGAAAAGCTCGCCCGATATGTGGGCTCCGATATTTGAACAAAACGTTGAATATTTGAGTCAGGCATTGTTAGAGTACATCATGCACTTGCAGAAATTTCACTATCATTTGATGAAACGTGATACGAAAGAATTACATCGCATTCTTTCGAAGGCGAATGAAATACGCAGGGTATTAGACAATCAATCGGATAAACAAACTACTTCAGAACAAAAGAAAGAATCTAACCATAAACTAAATCAGAATTAATACCGTTAATTTTATACAATCATGACAAAGAAAGGATTACAACTCGAGCTAATTTCTTCCTGGATGAATGTCGATCGTCCTGTAATAATCAGTGGACCGTGTAGCGCTGAAACGGAAGAGCAGATGGTAGCTACCGCTAAACAAATAGCTGCAACCGGAAAAGTACACGCACTCCGTGCTGGCATCTGGAAGCCTCGTACCCGGCCCGGTCAATATGAAGGGGCGGGAGCGGAAGGACTCAAGTGGCTTATTAGTGCTAAACAGGAAACCGGTTTACCGGTAACCACAGAAGTTGCTAATGCAGCCCATGTGGAAGCCTGTTTGAAAGCAGGTGTTGATATTCTTTGGATTGGCGCCCGCACTACGGTAAATCCTTTCTCGGTTCAGGAAGTGGCTGATGCATTAAAAGGTGTTGACATTCCGGTGATGGTGAAGAATCCTATCAACCCGGATGTTGAACTTTGGCTGGGAGCATTTGAACGCCTGAACAAAGCAGGCATCACCAAGATGGCCGCTATTCACCGCGGATTTTCTTCCTTTGAAAAGGGCCCTTTCCGCAATGCCCCCATGTGGGATCTTGCCATTGATTTAAAAACGCGTGTGCCCGAACTCGATATGATTTGCGACCCTAGCCATATTGCGGGTAATCGCGATCTCATCGCCTTCATTTCACAAAAGGCACTGGACCTTGATATGGCAGGCTTGATGATTGAAAGTCATATCAACCCCGATGCTGCCTGGAGTGATGCCAAGCAACAGGTAACTCCAGCTGCACTAGGAAAAATAATTAGTGAATTGGTCGTGCGTACACAAACTATCGACAATAAAACCTTTAAGGATACACTGAGCATTTTGCGAGAGCAGATTGACCAGTTGGATGATGAGATTATGTCCAAACTTTCAGCCCGGATGAAAATCTCAGAAAAAATTGGTCAGTATAAGAAGGAGAACAACGTTACAATCCTGCAGGTAAATCGCTGGGAAGAAATTGTGCAAACGCGCATTGCCCTTTGCAAGGCGATGGGTTTGAACGAAGAGTTCACGAACGACTTACTGAAATTGATTCACCATGAATCTATTCAGGTGCAGACGAAGGTGATGAATAAGGTGGCGGAGCGGGTGTAAGCCCTCACCCCCAGCCCCTCTCCCTAGGCCTGCCTGCACGAAGCCGTTTCGGCAAAGGCAGGGAGAGGGGTGTCCGAAGAATGAGGACGGGGTGAGGGATTTAAATTGAAAGCCGATGATTAAAGCTATAACTCAGGTATTTTACTTTTTTATTGTTGGACTTTGTGTTGCTCAAGCACAAACTCCTGATAAAAATTACCTGCTCGGTAAATTTGATCCAGCTACTCACCCAAAATTTTCAAAACTTTCGGATGAACATACGCGGGGAAGTGCACGGGGTGCTTATCTGCGCCAGGAAACCTATGAGGCTTTCATAAAAATGAGTGCCGCGGCTAAGAAGGAAGGTGTTGATCTGGTAATCATTTCGGCCACACGAAATTTCGATTCTCAAAAAAGAATCTGGGAGAACAAGTGGAATGGCAAAGTTCAGGTTGAGGGAAAGGATCTCACAACGGTTAGTGATCAAAAAGAACGGGCACGGTTGATTTTATTGTACAGTTCTATGCCTGGCACTTCACGTCACCATTGGGGCACCGATATGGATTTGAATTCTTTGGAGAATAGTTTTTTTGAAAGCGGGGAGGGATTAACCATTTATCAATGGCTTACAGCCCATGCAGCTAAATACGGATTTTGTCAGCCGTATACATCTAAAGCCAGTGGCCGCACGGGCTATGAAGAAGAAAAATGGCACTGGTCTTACCTGCCCTTGTCGGGCGGGTTTCTGGAAAGTTATCAAAAGCAAATCCGCTATACGGATATAAAGGGTTTTGCCGGTAGCGAGGTTGCCAAACCAATTGAGGTAATTAAGAAGTACGTAACCGGAGTGGCGTGTAAGAAGTAGTTCCTTTTCATGAATGGTTTAGATCGTTTCTTTTCTTAAACCTATCGGTTCAATAATAATTTGATTGAAAATTTAATCTTCCGATTAACAATTTCTCTGTTCATTTTACGATATTTCATGTACTCCATTAACTTGACTCTGGATCATGAAAAAAGTAATTATTGGTATTGTTGCCGTAGTGGCTGCCACTGCAGCAATCTTCTACTTCACTACGGTAAAAAGTGCAAAAACATCATTTAATTCAACCATCAATCCTGCTTTTGGTGAATATATATCTTCCTACACAGCAGGAGTAATAAGTTCAGCTTCACCCATCCGGATTGTGCTTTCGCAAGACGTAGTCGATTCGTTGGCGGTGGGATCAGAAACAACTGTAAAACTTTTTGATCTGAGCCCCTCGGTGGCAGGCACAACCTTTTGGGTCGACAGGCGCACGGTGGAATTCCGTCCGACCGCCAGATTAACTTCGGGGCAGATTTACGAAGTCAATTTTCAATTGGCCCGTTTGATTGAAGTGCCGAAGGCGCTCAACACGTTTGAATATACGGTACAAGTTATTCCGCAAAACTTTGAAGTTACGGTTGATAACATCAAACCTTATGTTAAGACCGATCTTAAACGCCAGAAGATTGAAGGAGTTTTGTACACAGCTGATTTTGCTGACAATGCAGCGGTTGAGAAAATCTTAAACGCGCAGCAGGATGGTAATGCATTGAAAGTAAACTGGGCGCACACCTCTGAAGGCAAACAACACACCTTCACAGTAGAAGAAGTAGCGCGTAAGGAAGCCGCCAGTAAAGTAAGCTTAACTTTTTTAGGTGCCGGGTTAGGCGTTGAACGTGATGAAGACCGCGAAGTTGAGATTCCAGCCTTGGGTGATTTTAAAGTGACCAACGTTCGCGTTGAGCAGGGAAGCAGTCAGCATGTAGTGATTCAATTTTCTGATCCCCTCAACGAAACTCAAAACCTGGAAGGCCTTGTTAGTATTTCTGAACTAAAAAGCCTTGATTTTGAAATTAAAGACAATGAAGTCCTTGTATATCCCCCGGTTAGACAAACCGGTGCAAGAACCATTACCATTGAATCGGGAGTAAAAAATATTCTCAACTATAAAATGAGCGATGCCTCCACGTTTGATGTTGCCTTCGAACAAGTACTACCTGCCGTTCGCTTCACAGGCAAAGGAAGTGTACTGCCTTCCAGCGATGGACTCACCATGCCCTTTGAAGCGGTTAACCTGAAGAGTGTGGATGTACAGGTTATTAAAGTATTTGAAAGTAATGTATTACAGTTTCTGCAGGTAAATGATTACGGGGGCAATCAGGAGATGAGGCGTGTTGGCAAACAAGTGCTGAAGAAAACTGTTTCGTTGGAAAATTCCGGAGTAACTGATCTGGGCAAGTGGAATCGTTTTACACTCGACCTCGCCACGCTGATTAATGCTGAGCCAGGCGCTATCTATCAAGTGCGCATCGGGTTTAAGAAATCGTATCTCGCTTATGTGTGCGAGGAAGGTGAAGAAACCGGTAATGCAAATACACAGAACTCTTTTGAATCTGAGGAAGAAGAAGAAGGCTATTCGGAAGAAAGTTATTGGGATAGTTATGAAGACTACTATTATGGCGATGACTATGAATGGAAGGAGCGCAACAATCCTTGCCACTCCTCTTACTACACGGGCAGTCGCAATATCAAACGCAATGTAATTGCCTCCGACTTAGGCTTGCTGGCCAAACGAGGTGGTGATGGCAACACGGTGATTGTGGTCAATGATTTGAAAACAACACAACCACTTTCCGGTGTGCAACTTGAACTCTATGATTATCAGCAGCAGCTGATGGGTACTGCCTCTACGGGTGCTGATGGCAAAGCCATTATTGAAACGAAACAAAACCCATTTGTATTGATTGCGAAGAACGGACCGCAACGCGGTTATTTGAAGTTGATCGGTGGCGAATCGCTATCCCTTAGCAACTTCAACGTAAGTGGGGAGTATGTAAACAAAGGCCTGAAAGGATTTTTATATGGTGAGCGCGGTGTTTGGCGTCCTGGCGATTCGTTGTATCTGAGTTTTATACTCGAAGACAAAAATAAATTGCTACCAACCGCGCACCCCGTAGTATTTGAATTACAAAATCCACAAGGGCAAGTGACTTCACGGTTGGTGCGATCCAATGCTGAGAATGGTTTTTACAAATTTGCTACAGCTACTGCGTCTGATGCACCAACCGGTAATTGGCTGGGTCGTGTGAAAGTAGGTGGTGCCGAGTTTACGCAGCCTATTAAAATTGAGATGGTGAAACCAAACCGGTTAAAAATTAATCTTGATTTTGGTGTCGATAAACTTTCAGCTGCGAACAGCAATGTTGCCGGAAATCTAAAAGTGAATTGGTTGCATGGTGCGCCAGGAAAAAACCTGCGGGCGCAATTTGATGTTCTGCTTACGAAAGGCACAACAAGTTTTGCTCAGTATAAAGATTATGTGTTCGATGATCCTTCCATTGATTTCTATAGCGAGTCGCAAACCATTTTTGATGGCTTAACCGATGCGGATGGTCGTGCCGTAGTAAATGCTAACATCGAAGTGAGTGGTGAAGCACCGGGGACGCTGAATGCAGTTTTCCGCGGAAAAGTGTTTGAAGAAAGCGGCAACTTTAGTATTGATCGGTTTAGTATTCCTTTTTATCCATATGCATCCCTTACAGGAATCCGATTGCCGCAAGGCGATAAAGCCCGTGGCATGTTGCTAACGGACACGACTCATCGTGTAGATGTGGTTACGATTGATGCAGACGGCAATCCCCTTTCGCGAACCATTGAATTATCACTTTATAAAATTGACTGGCGCTGGTGGTGGGATAGTTCGGAAGGGTCAGTCAATTATATGTCGGGAAATTATTCGCAACCTATCACCACTGGAAAAATCCGTACCGCCAATGGTAAAGGTACCTGGAACTTTAAAGTTAAATATCCGGAGTGGGGCCGCTTTTTCGTTAAAGCCTATGATCCGGAAACAGGTCATAGCACGGGTAAAATTGTGTATATCGATTGGCCGGGTTGGGCCGGGCGTGCACGCAATGAAGGCGAAGGCGCTACCATGCTTTCGTTCTCATCCGACAAACCAATTTATAATACCGGTGAGAAAGCAAACCTCGTGATTCCCGGAAGTGATAATGGCCGCGCGTTGATCAGCATCGAAAACGGAAGCCGGGTGTTGCAAACCTATTGGCTCGAAACCAAAAAGGGCGACAATCAATTTAGTTTTGATCTCACCAAGGAGATGACCCCGAATGTATTTGTGAACGTTACGTTGTTGCAACCTCATGCACAAACGGTTAACGATCTTCCTATTCGCATGTATGGAATTATTCCTATTCAGGTAGAAGATCTGGAAACTCATCTTGAGCCCGTCATCACCATGCCGGATGTATTAGAGCCCGGCAAAGAAGTAGTGATCAAAGTATCGGAGCAATCTAAACGAAAGATGACGTACACATTGGCGATGGTGGACGAAGGCTTGCTTGATCTCACGCGATTTAAAACACCCGATGCCTGGAGTCGTTTTTATGCCCGCGAAGCACTCGGTGTAAAGACGTGGGATTTATACGACCAGGTGATGGGCGCCTTTGGCGGACGCATGGAACGCCTGTTGGCATTGGGTGGTGATGGTGAACTGGTGGCCAAAGAAGATGATGCCAAAGCGAATCGATTCAAACCCGTAGTCAAATTTTTCGGCCCGATTACATTAACGGGTGGCAGCAACGAACATCGTTTCATTATGCCGCAATACATTGGATCAGTAAAAACAATGTTGGTAGCTGGTTACGAAGGTGCTTATGGAAAAACGGAGAAAGCCACACCCGTGCGCAAGCCGCTGATGGTGTTGGCCACGTTGCCGCGCGTGTTAGGACCGGAAGAATCGGTGAAGTTGCCAATCACGTTGTTCACCAGCGAGAAAAATATTAAGAATGTAAAAGTAGACATCAAAGTAAGTGGTCCGGTAACCATTGCCGATGAAGCTTCGCGTACGGTTGCCATGGGTGATGAAACTGATCTTACCCTCGACTTCGGTTTGCTCGTGAAAGGCGAAATCGGCATTGCAAAAGTTATCGTAACGGCTACGTCCGGCAATTATTCAGCAACTGATGAAATTGAAATTGAAGTTCGAAATCCAAATCCTCCGGTAACGAAAGTACTGGATGCCGTGTTGGAAGCCGGCAAAACCTGGACGGGTTCAGTTCTTCCGGTGGGCATGGCAGGCACCAACACATCGGTGCTCGAAGTTTCCAGTTTGCCTCCGGTTAATCTCGGTCAGCGCATGCGGTACTTATTGCAATACCCTTACGGATGTATTGAACAAACTACCTCATCGGTGTTTCCACAATTGTATCTCGACAAAGTGAAGGCACTCACCGAAGAAGAGAAGAATGTAATTCAGCGCAATGTGAAAGCAGGCGTGGAGCGTTTAAAAACATTCATTAATCGCGATGGTGGATTTTCCTACTGGCCCGGTCATGAGAATTCAGATAGTTGGGGCACTACGTATGCAGGGCATTTTTTAATTGAAGCTGAAGCCAAAGGCTATTATGTGCCCAACGATATGATGAAGCGTTGGAAAAAATTTCAGAAGAACAAAGCTCAGGGCTGGCGCAAAAATCAGGATTACAGCAGCAGCGAACTCATTCAGGCGTATCGATTATATACCCTGGCCCTTGCGGGTGATCCGGAGTTGGGTGCTATGAACCGCTTGCGCGAGCAAACCGGTATGCCGGCCACGGCTTCGTGGATGTTGGCTGCAGCCTATGTAAAAGCAGGCCAGCCTGAGGCAGCTAAAAAGTTGATAGAGAAATTACCAATACAAGTGAAGCCTTATCAGGAGATGGCTTATTCGTATGGTTCAGACCTTCGCGACAAAGCCATCATCCTGGAGACTTTATTGTTATTGAACGATCGCGTAAAAGCATTTGAGTTGGTGAAAGAACTTTCAGAAGCGTTGAGCAACTCTTCGTATTGGATGAGCACGCAGACGCTGTCGTGGGGATTAAAATCCGTGGGCGCGTATGCCGGTGGCGAAAAGAGTGATTTGAAATTTACGTACAGCTACAATGGCAAAGAAGTTACGGCTAACACGGAGTTAACCATTGCGCAGGTTTCGCTTCCTGCGGATGGGCTAAAACCCGGTAACTTAAAAATTACCAGTGGCAGCAAAGGAACACTTTTCGTACGCGTGATTTCGGAAGGAGTGCCTGCGCGGGGTGCGGAAGAAGATGGTGAGAAAAATCTTTCCATCACTGTGAATTATTCCGACCCAGATGGTGCAGCGATTGACCCAACAAGTCTTGAACAGGGCACTGCGTTTGTGGCTACCGTTACGGTGTTCAACCCCGGCATGCGAGGCATTTATAAAAACCTGGCGTTGAATCAGATTTTCCCTTCGGGTTGGGAGATTAATAATTTACGCCTTACGGGCGATGATGGTGCGCGCATCACAGGCGATGTGCCCACGTACCAGGACATCCGTGATGATCGGGTTTACACCTATTTTGATTTGGGATCCAACCAACGCAAAACATTTAAGGTGCTGCTCACCGCCAGCTATGCCGGCAGTTATTATTTGCCGGCTGTAAGCTGCGAAGCGATGTATGACAACGCGGTGTATGCACGCAAGAAAGGAAAAGTAGTGGATGTAGTGAAGAGGGTGGTGCAGTAGTTTTCAATGAATTATTAAAAAAAATGATTTCTAGTAGATCAATAATGAAAGTTACAAGCAATCCTAATGTTGGTCAGATTCTTGTGATCTTACTAGCAGGCGGATTACTTTTCTTTCTTATGGGTACATTTCTAATTTTCATTGTTGCCCCTGATTATCCCTTGACAAAGCAACTAGGAGTTTCTCTTGTTGGTGGCATGTTTTATATAGTGGCTTTCCTCGGTTCGGTAAATTACTTCAAATCCGCACCTGAAATAACGGTAACCTTGGATGACATTGTAGTGAAATACCTATTTAAAAGAATTGTTATCAAAACAGATCAAGTACAGACCATCCATTTATCTCAAAAATCCGATTATCAGTTTCTTTTTATTGGAATGCAGATGGATTCAACAATTATAGAATTGAAGAATGATAAGAAATTAATTTTTTGGGACTTCATGTATGAGGACTTTGGTCGGGTAAAGCGAGCACTAGACCTATCAATAAAACCAGACAAGCTTGAGAGACTTAATGCTCTTAGAAGGGAAAAGGCTAAGGTTACACCTATAAATCGTGAGGATTTGTCTACCGAAAACTTTGTAGCATTAAAAGGGAATGGGATTTTCAACTTTTATGGAATTCTTTTGGTGGGAATGCTAGGAGTATTCATAATGGGCATTGATCGAGAGAATTATCTAAGATCTATTTTTGGTTATATCTTCATTGTCTTTGGGGTAGGATTCCATTTGAACTATTTCAGAATTTCGGAAAACTATTTTCAAGTCAAAAATCATGTTTGGTTCTGGAAGACTTTTACATATCGATTAGATGATATTCTTGAGATAATTCATGAACATCCAATGAGAAGTCCAGAATCTATTCGAATTAGGTTGAAAAATTTTCACACTAGTGGATTGCAACAAGCTGGAAGTTTTACGGAAAAACATTGGATTGATTTAAAGGAAAGACTTGACAAACTAAATATCCCTTTTCAGAGTGAGTACTATCTAAATAATAAACAACAAGATTTGAATTCAACAATAGATAATAAATAGTTATCCAACTTGACAATTTTCAATTGCTCTCAAATCTTCTGACCTGAGAGAGATATATTTGCTCAGATTGTTCAATAAAGTTATTGATACTAATTTAACCATGATGAAACAGTTTTCTTTTGTTCTGGGTATTTTGATACTGTTAAATGCGTGTAATAAACCTTCTAAGCAGAATGAGACAACAAGTAATGCGCACCTGCAAAACACTACTGTTTATGAAACCGAAACGTTGATTGTTAAAAGACTAACAGATCATGTTTACCAACACATTACATTTCTGAATACACAAAGTTTTGGTCGGGTGCCGTGCAATGGTATGATTGTAATGAACGGTAGCGAAGCAGTTGTTTTTGATACGCCTGCCGATGACAGTGGTTCATCCGAGTTGTTGGATTTTATTTCCAACAAACTCAATGTGAAAGTTACGGCTTTGGTTGCTACACATTTTCATGCCGATTGCGTAGGTGGTTTAAAAGAGTTTCATGGCAGAAATATTCCTTCTTATCCCAGTAATCTTACTATTAAGTTCTTGAATGAGAAGCACAATGATGTTGTCCCTCAACATGGGTTTGATGGAGAACTTGAATTGAATGTAGGCGATAAAAAAGTAGTAGCAGGTTTTTTAGGGGAAGGACACACCCGTGATAATGTAGTAGGATATTTTCCGGATGAGCAGGTGCTGTTTGGAGGATGTCTCGTAAAAGAAGTTGGAGCCGGTAAAGGAAACCTGGAAGATGCCGATACGCTGGAGTGGTCGGGAACCATGGTTAACCTTAAAACAAAATATCCAGATCTTAAAATTGTAATTCCCGGCCACGGAAAGTCTGGTGGTGCTGAATTATTGGATTACACAGAACAACTTTTTCAGGTTAAGAATCACCCATAAATCTATTCTTCGTGAAATCTCACTTCGGAATCCGTTGTTAAAAGAGTGAAGTTGATGAAGCAAAGTTTAACTTGCGATGTGTGAGACTCTGCTATTAACAAACAAAGAACATATTTTATATGAAAAAACTGATTCTCTTCCTTATCATCTCAGGCTCGCTCGCTGCTCAGGACAAGCCTGCTTATAAAGTATACACCAAAGAAGGCAAGCTCACCGACTTCACTACAATGATGAAACAAGCCTCAAAAGCTGAAATCATTTTTTTTGGTGAACTTCATGATAATGCCATAGCGCACTGGCTGGAATTGCAAGTCATGAAAGACCTTTATGCGCAGCGCGGAACGGTTACATTGGGGATGGAGATGTTTGAATCCGACAATCAGCTTGTGCTGGATGAGTATCTTAATGGCGTAATCGATGAAAAACTTTTATTGAATGAGGCCAAAGTATGGGACAATTACAAAAATGACTACAAGCCATTGGTAGAGTTTGCGAAAGAAAATAAACTGCGCGCAGTGGCTACCAATGTACCAAGGCGATATGCCAATCTGGTTTATAAGAAGGGAATTGAAGCATTGAATTCACTTTCGGTTGAAGCGAAAAATACTATTGCACCGTTACCCATCACCATTGATCTCACATTGCCAGGTTATAAATCCATGATTGACCAGATGGGTGGACATGGTGCCGCAGGAAGTGCTGAGAATATGGCCAGATCGCAAGCTGTCAAAGATGCCACCATGGCGCATTTTATTTTAGCGAATAAGGTATTTCCTTTTTTGCATGTAAACGGATCGTATCATTCGCAAAATTTTGAGGGGATTGTGTGGTACCTCAAACAAGCTGATGCAAAACTGGTGATATCAACACTTCAAGTGGTTGAACAAAAGAATATTGATGCATTGGAGACTGAGAACAAAGGTCTGGCAGACTATATAATATGTGTTCCCAGCGACATGACGAAAACGTTTTAATAGATATTACGAATGATTAGCATTCTATAATGCTGACTTGATCAATTCCTTCAAGAAGTTGATGATCTCATTTTCATCTTTGGCATCTCCAAAGTCGGTAAGTCGGGGAAGATTATGCATGAAAAAGTACTGGTGGTGCACCATCTCAAGCACTGTACTGGTAAGCGACCTTGGGTATTTATAGGTTGGATTTACTTCAAGAAATATGGTAGCAATTCGTGCGCATAGATCTTTATAGGATTTAAAAAGTTGCCGTTTGTTATCTTCAGTAACATGATTTGTTAAGTAGGCTTTTGAACTTTCTTTAATTACCAATTGATACAGAACCTTCTTATCCAGATCTGGGCCGTTTGCCCAATCGTCACGGACCTTCAGAAGCAGGATATCCAGGATTAGGTCAATTTTTTTATAAGGATCCTCAATATTGTTGGTATGCACCATAACTAAATACTCCATCCACCGCCAATGCCAGTCAACCAGATAAAGAAGCAAACGATGCTTATTTGAGAAGTACCTATAAATGCTGGATTCATTTGTTTTTAGCCTTGTTGCAAGCTTTTTGAAGGTAAATTCCTCAAAACCCAGCTTTTCAATCATCAATGCCCCTTGCGCAATGATCTTTCTACCGACTTCAGATTGAGTTGGATCTCTTACAAAGAGCTTCTCATTAGGCTGAATTTTTACTCTAAAACTCATTTTTAACAATATCTAAAAAAAAAGTAGTTTCTCGAAACTAATAAGCGTTAGTGGCGTTAAAGTATTACAACAGTATGTGGTAGTAATACATTCATGAAAAGTAAATCAATCCTTTGTTTAACCCTTATCCTCGCAATACTTATTGGATCGCATGAAGCGGTATTGTCTTTAGGGCAAGTGAAGAATTGTTTGATGGAACGTTCAGAGGAAGTGCCTTTTAGGGAAGCTGAAGCACAGATCATGAATGATTCTTCCAAAGCAGCACGACTTTTTGTTCGGAATATAAAATCAAAGAGAGTTTATCCATCGATAAATGACTTTACATTTCAAAAATCGAAGATCGCCCGCTCATCCTTTCTTACATCTTCGCTTCATATTCTCTTTCGTTCCCTTCGGCATTAGTATTTGATTGACATGTTAAGGCAGATCCTTTTGTCTTGACCATTATAACAAGCCTGAGTAATTGCATAAGTATCGGCTGGTATTGGAAGTTACTGCGTGGCTAAGCCTAGGTATAAGAAATTATATCAAGAGATACCAAGGCAAACAAGTACACATCGAAAAAGTCGGATCATAGAAACGTAATCTATAATATGAAAGAAATGAAAAAAATTGAAAAATCGATCAACTCAACAACAGTACCCTACTCTATTTATACAGTACAATCCAGTGGGCAAAATATAATTACACTGCTTGCAAATTCGAAAGAGGTAAAAAGATGGTTTTATCCAAAAAAGCTAAAATTCTTTCTTCTGATTTTGCTTTTTGCATTATCGACTCCAGTATTTTCCCAACAAGCGAAAAATTATAAGACCTTAGAAGAAGCCTTACTAAAACCTGATAGTGTCCAATGGCTAACATTACGAAATCAGAAACTTGAAAAATTTCCATTAGAAGTTTTGAATTTTAAGAATCTACGGTATCTCGATTTAAGTTTGAATAAGTTCACCGAACTACCTGAAAATATCGGTCACTTGAAGAACTTGTTCTACCTGGATCTTTCTGGCAACAAAATTCAAAAATTGCCAGCGAGTTTATCTGAGATTAAGACTTTGCAGAATCTATACCTGGATTACAGCAGTATGAAAAATCTGGATGAAGATTTTCAAGTTCTTTCACAGCTTTCCATGTTAAAGGTGCTTGATATTCGGGGTGATAACATAGTAGAGCTACCAGGTTCCATTGGCAATTTAATACACCTGGAATATCTTGAGCTATCTGAAAATCAGATTGAGGTTTTGCCCGGTGAATTTAGTAAGCTTAAAAGCCTTCAAGTACTCTATATCAATCATGATACTCGATTTGATTTGGCGCGGAATATTGAAGTTTTAAGTAAGCTGCCAAATCTAAAAGAATTGCACCTCGAGGGAGATCGATTCAATAAATTACCAGAACAAATCAACGAGTTGAAAAATCTTGAGGCGTTGTATTTGCGAGATAACAATCTGACAGAATTACCTGCAAGTTTGAACTATCTAAAGAAATTGAGGTATGTGGATCTGACAAATAATCGAATCCCTCATATTTTGTTGGATCGCTATCGCGAGACTTTTGATTCTACTGTAAGAATAACCTTTTAATATCTGTGCTTATGAAAACTACTATGCTGGAATATTGCAAGATGGTTTTATTTAAAGTGAGCTTTTGTAGAAAATTATTTTTAAAGGAATACAGAAAAGCAAGAAAAAGACTAACAGACCATGAAGGAATGGAACTGAGGAAGTGGATAAAAGGCCATAACCAACAACCTTCTAAAATTTAATTTAATACTTAAGGTTAATGAATATGAAAGCGAAATTAGTAATACCCGTTTTAGTAATTATGATTTTGTCTGTAAGCTGCTCGGTTATCAGACAGGGCGAGGTGGGCGTAAAGCGTAAGCTTGGGAAGCTTGATCAGAAAATACTTCAGCCAGGTGCTGTGGGATATAATCCGTTTGTTACACGTATAATAAAAATGCCCATACGCACAATGAATATGGAGATTAATGCAAATCTCCCGTCAAAGGAGGGTCTTAACGTTACAGCCGTTATTTCAATCTTATATAGGATAGTGCCGGGTAAGGCCCCATCCATAATAGAGAATATTGGGGTTGGTAATGAGGCCAATGTAATAGGTAGCGTATTCCGGTCTTCCGCCTCTGATGTGTGTTCGCGTTACTTTGCAAAAGATATGCACTCAGCGCAGCGTGCTTCCATTGAATCCGAAATAACTAAACAGATGGAGGCAAATTCTTTCGCCACGAGGTTTTGAAATCGAGGCCGTACTATTAAAGAATATAGCCCTACCAGCTGGTTTAGCCAGGGCTGTTGAGGAAAAATTGGAAGCAGAGCAAGCTGCGCAGCGAATGGAATTTTTGTTGGATCGCGAAAGACGTGAGGCTCAACGAAAGATTATTGAAGCAGAGGGAATACGTGATTCACAGAAGATTATTTCTGAAGGGTTAACTCCTGGAATTATTCAATGGCAAAGTATTGATGCATTCAGAGAAGTGGCTAAGTCTCCAAATGCGAAAGTAATTATTACCGATGGTAATGCACCTATGCTTATCAATCCCTCTAAAGACAATTGAGATTATTCGTTCGTATGGGTAAAAGCCTAAACGAACTAACTAAAACTAAAACTACTATGAAAGCCACCGGCCTGATTACTTATATTCTTACCTGTAGCATATACTATTCTGTAATTGCGCAGCCTGATCCAGGACGATACACATCGCTCGAGGATGCTTTGAAAAATAAGGAAAAATGTGAATGGCTGGATCTAAGCAAGCAGGAAATCGGGCAGCTTTCTGATTCTTTGTTTCGACTTACAAAGCTAAAGTATCTTGACTTAAGTCGCACCCAACTAAATGAGCTCCCTCCACGTATTGGCGAATTGAGGGAATTACGATATCTGGTGTTATCATATAATTATCTTAAGAGACTTCCAGAAGAAATTTCTAAACTGCATTTACTCCAGTCACTTTATTTAGATCATAATCCAGAACTAGATGTAGTTGAGACCATCGTTTTATTAAACAAACTTCCGGTTCTTCAAATGCTTAGTTTAGCTGGTGACCACATCAGTGCCCTTCCACCCTCTATAGGTAATTTAAAGACCTTGGAAAGTCTTGAGCTTTCAGATAATGAGTTTACTGATTTGCCTGAAACAATGGTGCAAATGAAGAAACTTAAAATCCTTTACATTAACAATGATCCATACTTTAATCTTAAGACTAATCTGAGTGTACTTAGTAAAATCAAAAGCTTGACCGAATTGCATATTGAGAATGATGGATTGAAGGAAATACCAGCTGGCATCAGTCAACTTAAGTCAGTAGAGTATCTATTTTTGGTCGGGAATAATATAGAAAAAATACCTTCTGAAATTGGCAATATGAAGAATCTAAAATTACTGGATATCAGTGATAACCCTTTGCCACCCCCGCTCTATAATGAAAATCTATCGCCACAACTTAATATTCGATTCAATAGAAAGAATGATTAGAGTCATTAATACAACCTATCGTTTCATTTCACTGAGAATTGAAGGGATAATTAAAAAGCAAGTAAAAATGAAGTGGATAGTATTGGAAGAAAACCCAAAACCAGATTTATACATCGCGGTAATTGCAGTTAATGAAGAACGCATTTTAAAGGTTGAGCGTAAGCCTTGCTCGATATTTCTGACTCGTGAAGAGGCCTTGGTTCGAGCTCGTGCGTTGCGAGATATTTTTAAGGTAAAAAACATTCGGATTTTTTATATGGAGGGCAACTCGGCTTTTATTTAAAGCCTATTACATGTAATTCAGTAAAGTCAATTATCTAAGTTCAACTCCCATGTCACAACATACAATTTTCTATAATTCAGATAAGATTAAATTGCTTCTCCTGTTTATTGTAAGTTTCTTTTCAAGCCCTGCATTTGCTCAGCAAACAACTCAGGTTGATCTGGAAACTGCCTAAGAGTATTGTAACAGTACAAACTATTCTAATTAAACTAGATTAACCTTCATAAAACTAAATTCAAATGAACACTACCGCCTTACTCTGGACACTGTTTAATTTGTTTGTGTTAGCAATGTTGGCAATTGACCTGGGAATATTTCGCAGAAAGTCACATGAAATATCAGTTCGTGAAGCACTTATCTGGACGTGCGTTTGGATTACGTTGGCTATGTTTTTTAACTTGTTTGTTTACTACTATTTCAATCAGGAAAAGGCGTTAGAATTTTTTACCGGTTACCTCATAGAAAAATCACTCAGTGTAGATAATATCTTTGTAATAATCCTAATTTTCTCATACTTCAAAGTGCCTTCTGCCTATCAGCATAAGGTTTTGTTTTGGGGTATTTTGGGTGCGCTAGTAATGCGCGTAATATTTATTCTTACGGGTGTGGAACTTATTCACAGATTTCACTGGTTGATTTATGTCTTCGGTGGTTTCTTGATTTTCACGGGTATTCGTATGATTACTTCCAGTGACGTGAAAATTGATCCGGAAAGAAATCCAGTAATTAAACTAGCGCGCAGGATTTTACCAGTTACTCAATCCTTCGAAGGAGATCGTTTCTTTGTTGTAAAGGATGGAAAGAATTGGGCGACACCTTTGTTTTTGGTGGTTTTATTAATTGAAACTACCGATCTTATTTTTGCAGTAGATTCGATACCTGCTATCCTTGCTATTTCTGATGATTCATTCATCGTTTATACATCGAATGTTTTTGCTATACTGGGTTTGCGTTCTTTATACTTTGCTTTAGCTGGCATTGAAAAATATTTCCACCATCTGAAGTATGGATTATCAGCCATTTTGATTTTTGTCGGTTTTAAAATGTGTACGACAGATCTTGTTAAGATACCTATAGAAATTTCATTGATCTTAATTGCCTTTATTTTGGTAATAGCTATGGTTAGTTCAAGAATATTTCCTTCTACGAGTAAGGAGGATTCTCGAATCTAAGCTTTGGTTCAGCCAATACTTCACTTTTTATTTATATGAAATTAGGGTTCATTTTGGTTCTCTTTATCGGGTTAGTTCATACACTTAATGCACAACAGAATTTATTCAATATTCCTTCTGGAGAGGTAACTCCAAAGAAGAGGTTTTTTTATCAGCATCAGCTAAATTTTTATTCGGCCAATCAACTTGAAACCAAGTCGCATCTAGTATATGGCCTGGGGCATGATTGGGATATTGGAATTAATTTTATTGATCTTCCCTTGCGTATTGGGAATGGTAACTTACTTTCCTATAATGACGATAGCAATAGAAAACCCCTATATCCACTCGTATTAGCCACAGTGCAAAAACAATGGTTTCTAGGAAAAAAATTTCAATTTAATGTAGGATCACAGATGGGAATTAATATTGCCAGCGACTTCGATACGAAACGATTTGCGTTTCTGGGGTACGCCCTGGTGAAATGGAAGCCAGACAAACGGAGTTACCTTGTAGGTGGTCCGTATCTCGGCAATGATGTCTTTGTTGGCGGTCCGCCTAAATTACGACCAGGTTATATGCTTGGATACGAATTCAAACTAAGTAAACGCTGGTTATTAATGGGTGATTTAGTTTCTGGCAATCATAAGAAAGCACAGACAGTTTTAGGGGCTGGTTACAATCTTTCTAAGAGGGTACAGATCTTTGCAGGCGCATTGTTGAATTTTCCTAATCGAAAGTTACAAGAAGGATTGGTTATTGAAATAAACTGGTATGGCTGGAATTTTATGGATAGTAACTCTCATTAGTGAGCCTGGTTTTGGCCACTAAAAGGGTAATGATTATTTAAATGATCTTAATAAATATTGAAATTTACGATCTTGTCATTAGATGATTTATTTTTCGAACTTTATGTGATGTCTATTTTATTGTCCTTGACCCAGAGAATAGCCTGCTTTTCCATTAAAGGAATATAAGTTCTCAGTTTTAATAGTGTCGATTTGTAGATTGTTAGCTCGCGTGAGTAGTTCTATGATTTCGAGTTTAGAAATCATATTTCCTTCTTTAGGTTTAAATCGACAGCGCCAATGATCTGTGCAAAATGTTTCACTAAAACCATCAGGCCAAACTTTTATTCCACGGTTTGTAATCATTGAGAGCGTAACCGTAGGGGTGTTTAGTTGTTGGATTTTGTGTGCCAACTCATCCGGACTAGCCCCATTCCAATGAACAAATACATCAACCCCAACTAATTCTTTTAGGGCTGATGGTTTTCTTTTATACTTAGGTAATTTGAGAGAGCTGTTTTTTGCGAATGAGACTGGTTTTAAGATAGATGGTTTCTTGCCCAGGTTTTCTATTACTGCTTTAGCAAATTCCTTTGTTCCTACTTTTTTTGAGCTGACTCCCTCCTTAAAAACATCATAGGTATGCACTCCTTCTTCAATGGTTCTAAGCCATGCGTTTTGAACTTTTTCAGCAACTTCAGTCTGTCCAATGTGGGTAAGCATCATAATGGCTCCTTGCAATAATCCTGATGGATTAGCAAGGTTTTGTCCGGCTCTTCTCGGTGCAGATCCATGGATAGCCTCAAACATGGCACACTCTTCACCAATATTGGCCGAACCAGCCAGACCAACCGATCCTGCAATTTGGGCAGCTACGTCTGAGAGAACATCTCCATATAGGTTAGGCATAACAATTACATCAAACGCTTCGGGGGTATCAGCCATTTTAGCAGCCCCGATATCAATGATCCAATGTTCATTTTCGATTTGAGGATATTCCTTGGCAATTTCATCGAAGACCTGATGAAACAAACCATCAGTTTGTTTCATGATGTTGTCTTTTGTAAAGCAAGTTACTTTCTTACGGCCATATTGCTTGGCATATTCGAAAGCATAGCGAACGATTTTTTCGCACCCCGGCCTGCTTATTAATTTCAAACATTGTACCACCTCATCCGTTTGTTGATGCTCAATACCAGCATAAAGATCTTCTTCGTTTTCACGAACGATAACAATATCCATGATCGGATGCTTTGTCTTCACGAACGGATGAAGGCTCATGCAAGGACGTATGTTTGCGTATAAACCTAAAAACTTGCGTGTAGTAACGTTCAGGCTTTTATACCCTCCACCTTGTGGAGTGGTAATAGGGGCTTTTAGAAAAACTTTATTTTTTCGAATTATATCCCAGGATTCGTGGGTAATTCCTGATGTATTACCAGCCAGATACACCTTTTCACCCACCTCAATTTCTTCAATATGGATTTGCGCCCCAGCGGCCAGGATAATTTCGATTGTCGCGTCCATAATTTCCGGACCAATACCATCTCCTTTTGCTACAGTTATTGTTTTCATCCGCGTCTTTTTATGTTTTTATCGCGACAAAATTCGGAGAATCAGATCATATAATAATATTTATATTAGTAATTATATACATTAAAATAATTTATGTAATAAGACACCCCTCTAACTCTTCATTAAATATCCAACCGATGTAATTTGCAGGACGAAATAGTTCTCGGATTTTTATAAAGTTTCAAATCACTAGTTACCAAATAGTCAATCAAGCGATTATTGGTTATACAGTTGATTATTTTTACAATTGCAAATTCCTTTTAGCTTGCTTTAAAATGATAAGTGAAGATAATTAACACTATAACCATGATTTTATACGGCATCAAAAACTGCAACACGGTAAAGTCGGCTGTGGATTGGCTTAAGAAAAACGAAGTTGAGTTTGAGTTTCATGATTACAAAAAGTCTGGCATTATGGCAAGTAAGCTATCGGAGTGGAGTAAACAGGTAGGATGGGAGAGTCTGGTAAACAAACGCGGCACCACCTGGCGTCAGTTGGATGAAGTTGTTCAAAAGAAAATCACTAGCGAAAAGGCGGCCATAGCTCTGATGTTGGAGAAGACGAGCGTAATCAAACGCCCATTAATTGAGAAAAATGGTAAAGTTGTTTTGCTGGGCTTTGATGAGGGTGAGTATAAAAAGAAACTATAATGGGTTTATTCTCTTTTCTTAAATCCGACAAACTAACCTTCACTGATAAGGTTTGGCGCAGCAAGCCTATGGCATGGCGGGGTATGATTACCGAAGCGCTGAAAGCACTCACACAAAACGAAATTGCTATTGTATTTACGTTCTTTGATAAAACCCAAATGGAAATTATTGATTTCCTTAATCAGTCAAACGTTCCGTATTTTCAGATTTCACCAAATCTGACAGGTGAAGCAGCCAGTCAGGAAAAAGTTGTTTTCCTTTGCAATGTTGAAGAGCTTCAATCTTCGGCCATGATGAGTTTGATCAGCATGTGGTCGGCCAAAACAAAAGTTACATTCTTGTTTGCCGGGCATTATCCGCTGCCCTCCAAAGAACAACCGGTTATTCATAAGCTGAACACCTCGTTTCCGAAGTCTGAAATCATATTTTGTTCTTCGCTGGACAATCCATCATTCAAAATTTTTGGTTCCGATCGCATCGTTGCCTTACTGGACAATTTGGGAATGAAAGAAGACGAAGCCATCGAGCATGCGATGGTCACCAAAGCGATGGCAAATGCCCGCACAAAAGTAGAAAGCTCAATAACCCACGACACCAAAGCTGACTCCGAAGAAGAATGGTTTGCTAAGAATGTGAAAAGTGGAAGGATGTGAATCTACTGTTTTTAGCGACTCTTCACTCTCACCCCAACAACTTGCAAACTTGAATATTGTCAACTTTCCCCTCTCCCTTGGGAAAGGGCGATTGAGTTTAGTCTTAAAATTTAAGAGTGTATGGGTGAGGGGTTCACCTGCTGTCGAATCAACTTTTTAAATGTTAGTATATAAAATTTTAGTAGGCTCCGATGGAGCCAGCACTTTCCAAATTTACTAAATTTCTATAAACAGGATGCTCCTACGGAGCGCATGACGGGTGTCTTTGAGATGGAGTTTGAGCTTAAAATTTAAGTGTCTCTGGGTGAGGGATTATGTTGACTGTCAAATCTACTTTTTAAAAAGTAAGTTTGTGATGTGTGAAAATCTTCCTTAAAAAATACCGGTACTATTTACTGACAACCTTGCTGTTGTTGGTGTTTTACTATTTTTCTTTGCCCGGCTTACTCTTTCATGATTCCTATTCCACGGTACTGGAAGACCGCGTGGGTAAATTACTGGGGGCTAGCATTGCCGATGATGGTCAGTGGCGTTTCCCGGAGGGCAACCTGATACCTGAAAAATTTAAAGACGCACTGATTCTTTTTGAAGACAAACGATTTTACAACCACCCCGGAGTAGATGTACTGTCTATGTCACGGGCGATTCGACAAAATCTAAATGCAGGAAAAATTGTAAGTGGCGGTAGCACCATTACTATGCAAGTGATTCGGTTGTCACGAAAAGAGTCGAGAACATTTTTTGAAAAGGTCATTGAGATGGTGTTGGCTACGCGGCTTGAACTTCGCTATTCGAAAGAGGAAATACTTTCACTCTATGCGGCTCACGCACCGTTTGGTGGCAACGTGGTAGGGATGGAGGCTGCCTGCTGGAGATACTTTGGTCGCGATGCGTCAGAATTAAGTTGGTCGGAAGCGGCTTTGCTCGCTGTTCTTCCTAACAATCCATCCCTCATTCATCCCGGAAAAAATCGTGAGGTATTGAAAGCCAAACGCGACCGCCTCTTAACCCGATTGATGCAATCAGGCAAGATGGATTCAACCACTTTCGAACTTTCAATCGCGGAAAGCATTCCAGAAAATCCGGTATTACTTCCACGTAGTGCGTATCACTTATTGACGCGAGCAATTAAAGAGGGTCATGCTCAAACGCGGGTGAAGAGTACCTTGGATTATCCTTTGCAAGAACGCGTCAACCAGATTGTAGCCGATCATCAGCAAATACTGAAAGGCAATCAGGTGTTTAATGCTGCTGCGTTGGTGCTGGAAATTAAAACCGGACGCGTACTAAGTTATGTTGGTAACGCACCTGCCGGAAGCGAACACGGTGAACAAGTTGATGTGATTCAGGCCCGGAGAAGTACTGGGAGTATTCTGAAACCTTTTCTGTTTGCTGCTATGTTGGATGAGGGCAAACTTTTGCCGGGCACATTACAGCCCGACATCCCAACACTCATTAATGGGTTCTCGCCAAAGAATTTTACGAAAGAGCACGATGGGGCTGTTGCTGCAGATCAGGCGCTGATTCGCTCCCTCAACATTCCGGCTGTTCATGAACTCCGGGAGTATCGCTATGAAAAGTTCTATGAACTCTTGAAGCGAATCGGACTTAGTACATTAAACCAACCTGCTGACCACTATGGGTTATCTTTAATTCTAGGAGGGGCCGAAGGCACGTTGTGGGATATTACGGGTGCCTATGCTTCGATGGCGCGCACGCTACAAAACTATTTTGAATTGCCCGGTAAAATTCGTTATGATAAAAGTGATTTTCATTCTCCAACGTATCATCAATCAGATTCTTTGATTCGAAATAACCCGGAGGAAAGTAGTTGGTTAAGTGCGTCTTCAATTTATCTCACCTTCGATGTATTGAAGGAAGTGTATAGGCCCGGAGAAGAAACCGGTTGGCGAATGTTCAACAGCACCAAAAAAATTGCCTGGAAAACCGGCACGAGTCATGGCTTGCGCGATGGATGGGCTGTGGGTGTTAATGGAGATTATGCAGTAGGCGTTTGGGTTGGCAATGCCGATGGTGAAGGCCGGCCCGGGCTTACAGGAACAGAGTCTGCTTCGCCTATTATGTTCGATATCTTCTCGCAATTGCCGGGTAATAGTTGGTTTCAGGTTCCCTTGATAGAATTGAATGAAGTGAAGGTATGTACCCGTAGCGGGATGCGGGCTACAGAATTGTGCCTGGAAACAAAATCAATAAAGATTCCGCTAGCAGGATTACAAAGCCCGTCATGTCGTTATCACCAAAATATACACCTTTCGCTGGATTCAAAGTACCGGGTTCATGCCGATTGCGAATCAATCAGCAGGATGAAATCTGTTTCGTGGTTTGTGTTACCGTCTGTGCAGGAGTATTATTTTAAGTCAAAGAATCTGAGTTATAAAGCCTTGCCTCCGTTTCGCGGTGATTGTGTTAACCCGGCCTCAGTAGCTTCCATGGATTTGATTTATCCAAAATCCAATGCCCGGATTTTTATTCCCCGTGAGTTGAATGGGCAACTGGGAAGTGCCTTGTTTGAAGTGGCCCACCGTCAACCATCGGTAACGGTATACTGGCATATGGATGGCAACTATTTGGGAGCCACTCGAAGCACGCATCGTTTGGCAGTTGCACCCGACCCAGGACAGCATATTCTTACACTCGTTGATGAACATGGTACCGTTTTGGAGCAGCGGTTTAGCGTTGTTGAAAGGCAATGACGACTGGGTAAACCCGCTTGGTTTTGCGTGTTAACAAAACTATGTTTACCTTCATCATCGATTTGGGGCAATCTATGCTACCCTATTTATTTTTTAAACTACGTCTGGTTTATTTTTTTGTAACCTAACCAAAAGCCTATGCACCGCCAGTGTCTATTGTTCGCTGCTTTACTTTTAATCTTTCCAAGCCTTCTTGCTCAGGATAAACCTCATACCGACCAATCCCTTTATGTGGTGATTGGTGCGTTTGCCATTCCACGTAATGCGATCGAGTTTACCGAGAATGCCAAAAAGCAAAACTATCCGGCTGTTTATGAACTCAACCCCAAGCGAAAACTATTCTATGTTTACGTGATGCACACAGAAGACAGAAAGGCGGCTATCAATGAATCAATCCGGCTTCAGAAACAATCACCCTATACGGATACCTGGGTGTATTCAGGTTTGCTGGGCGATAATCCACAGGTTGTCAAAATTAATGAGGCCGAGCGAACCGAAGCGATTGAGCAATTGAATGCGGAGAAGAAACCAGCGGGTGTTGCCTCCGAAACTATGGTTGTGGCCGAAGTAAAACAGGAAACGAAAAACGAATCTGATACGGAGACGGAAGAAGTAAAAGCAGTTGCCGAAGGTGCAATAGTGGCAACTGGTAAACCAGCGATCACAGAGGAGCCAGGAACTAAGTCCTTTCTATTTCATATCACTGCGCTGGTTGATGGTGATACGTTAGCCGGTGATGTCGATATTTTCGATGCCGATGCAACCAATAAAAATAGGAAGTCAGGTACCTATCGCGGCAATGATTGGGTAAATGTGAAGCCCGTGAATAAATCCGGAAACATGTTGTTGGAGTGTGAAGTATTCGGCTACCGAAAGCTGCAACTTCCTCTTAATTATAATACGCCCGAAGCAACTGACGGAGTTACTATCGATGGCAACCAGATCACTGTTCCTTTTGAGTTGGTGCGATTACAAAAGGGTGATAAGGCTATCATGTTCAACGTCTATTTTTATAAAGATGCCGCTGTCATGCGTCCTGAATCGCGGTATGAGGTAAATAGTTTATTAGAAATGCTACAGGAAAATCCAAAATATAAAATCAGAATTCATGGCCATACGAATGGCAACTCGGCTGGTAAGATTATTTCGATGGGGGATAGCAAGAACTTTTTTCAGTTGAATCAGGATAATAAGGAAGGTCGCGGATCGGCAAAGAAACTTTCGGAAGAGCGGGCCTTGTTAATTCAGAAATACTTGATTGAGAATGGAATAGATCCAACACGTTCGGAAGTAAAAGCATGGGGTGGAAAACAACCAATCTATGAAGTAGATCACCAGGCTGCGCAAGCCAATGTGAGGGTTGAGATAGAAATTCTGGACAACTAAGAAGCCTTATCGCAGTTTATCTATTGCTATCCAGCCTTATCTGCGAAGTAAAATTTGTTGTTTACTTCAAGAAAGTATTAAATTGGGTGTTTATTACCAAAAAACCCGGTATGCGAAAATCGATTTACACCCTCCTTTTGCTGGCATTTTGTGTTTCTCTCCACTTTACAGCGCAAGCTCAAACAGAACCTAATTACTATGTGGTGATAGGCGTGTTTGCAAAACTGGACAATGCGGTCAGGCTTACCAACCGTGCAAATCAGCAAGGATTTAATGCGCAGTATGCCATAAATCCCCGTCAGAAGTGGAATTATGTTTACCTGCTTCAGACATCGGAAAAGAGAAAGGCCTGGGCTTTCGCAATTCGTTTACGGGCTGAATCAGAATATAAAGATGCCTGGGTATTTACCGGTCAGTTGGGTGATGGACAATCTGTCGTTGAACAAAAACCTGTTGATGAGCCTGTAGAAAAACCTGTGGAGCCGGTATTGATCGAGCCTGTAGAGAAAGACACAATAGCTGTGGAGGAGCCACCCGTTGTTGTTGCTCCGGTGGTCGAAGAAAAGCCAGTGGTGAAAAAACCGGCCGGAAAACCATTCTTGTTTAAATTAGAAAGTAAGGATGGAAGCGCGCCTGTTGTTGGTGAGATTCATGTCCTGGAATCTACGAATGCTACACGCTACCAGGCTTTCAAAGCCAACGAGATTGTATACATTGAAGCGCCACAAAATGCGAGGGGCAACTATGTGATTGTTACCCAAGCTGCGGGTTTCCAACCAGTGAGCCTTATCTTAAGTTATGCCGAACCAAGTCCGGAAATCGGACCGGAAGGTGAGGCAGTAATACCCATTGAACTGGGGCGTGTAAAACGTGGAGATTATATCGACTTTACCAACGTGCGTTTTTTCCGTAACTCTTCCATCTTAGACCCAGCAGCACAAAATGAGTTGGATGGTCTGGTTGATTTGATGAAGGAATCACCGGGTTATAAAATACGTGTACATGGTCATTGCAATGGAACGAATGACAAGGAAGGCTCTATCCTGGGAACGAGTACGAACTTCTTTGCATTAGATCCATCAAAAAATAAAATCGGAAAATTTTCTGCTAAGGAACTAACGACAGAAAGAGCGGCTACCGTAAAGGCTTATCTTATGAGCCAGGGTATTGAAGCATCCCGAATCGATATCAAGGGAGAAGGTGGCAAAATTCCACTCTATCCAAGTGGTGGTACCCTTGCCCAATACAACGATCGTGTTGAAATAGAAATTACCAAGCGATAGAAGCTAGTTATCATAAAAACGAGGCTGTCTCAAAAGTCCACTAGTCATCGCGGGCTTTGACCCGCGATCCCAGATTTGAGATGTAGAATGAGATTCCGGCTCAAGGCCGGAATGACATTACACTTTTAATTGACTTTTGAGACAGCCTCGTTTTTTTATGTAAGCTCGTTTGAATTAGATCATCATCGCTTTTAAAATATCATGTTGTGTGATGATGTGGGCTTTCTTCTTTTCATCCCGCACCAGCAACGCCTTGTTATTTTTATTTAACAAGGAAGAAAGTACATCCAGGGTACTGTCAAGAGCAACCACCTGCATTGGATTGTCCATGATTTCGCCCACAGCTTTATCCTTCAACGTAGGATCGTAGATAATCTTTTCTATTAATGAAGAAGTGGTTACGCTGCCCACAAATTCATCACCTTCTACTACTGGCACCTGGTCGACACCCTCTTGATTCATAATGCGGATTGTTTCACCAATGGTAGAATTTTTGGATACCGTATACAGACTGTCTTTTCCATTTCGTCTTGCAATGATTTCTCGTGCAGTTCCATACGCACGTTCTTCCAGAAATCCGTGGTCTTTCATCCACATGTCATTATAAACTTTGTTTAGATATCGCGTTCCGTGATCAGGCAACAAGATTACCATCACATCGTCTTTTTTCAGATTCTCTTTGGCATACTCCAATGCTCCGTGAAGCGCTGATCCACTGCTCCAGCCAACAAATAACCCCTCTTCGCGTGCTAATCTTCGGGCTGCAATGGCACCATCCTTATCAGTAACTTTAATAAAAAGATCAATACTATCGAAGTCAACGTTTTTAGGAAGGATATCCTCGCCAAATCCTTCCGTTAGGTAAGGATAGATTTCGTTTTTATCGAAGATGCCAGTCTCTTTGTATTTTTTGAAGACAGAACCATAGGTATCAATACCTACGGCAACCAAGTCGGGTCGTTGTTTTTTCAGATACCGCGCAGTGCCACACATCGAACCGCCCGTGCCTACGGTTGCAACATAATGCGTAATCTTTCCTGCCGTTTGTGTCCAGATTTCAGGGCCTGTAGTTTCATAATGGGCCTGGGCGTTGGAAGGATTGTCGTATTGATTGGGATAAATAGAATTGGGTATGTCTTTATTTAGTTTCCGGGCCACCGAATAATAGGAGCGGGGATCATCAGGTTCTACGTTGGTAGGGCATACAATCACTTCGGCACCAACGGCCCTCAGGATATTAATTTTTTCCTGCGATTGTTTATCGGCCATCGTAAAGATGCATTTATATCCTTTTGCCACAGCTGTTAAAGCAAGACCCATTCCTGTATTTCCCGAAGTTCCTTCAATGATTGTTCCGCCCGGCTTCAACGTGCCTGCTTTTTCTGCGTCTTCAACCATCTTCAACGCCATCCGGTCTTTGGTAGAGTTTCCAGGATTGAAATACTCCACTTTGGCTAAAACCGTACCGGCTATTCCCTGGGTTACCTTATTTAGCCGAACGATGGGCGTATTGCCAATTGTTTCAATGATTGAGTTGTAGATCATATTCAAATAATTTGAACTGTAAAAGTACGAAGAAGGTAGCTAACGGGAGTTAGCCTGCGTTAGAAAAATCAGGCTGTTGCACCTGCCAAAAGATACAGCACAGCCATGCGAACGGCCACACCATTTTCAACCTGATCGAGAATAATTGAATGTTGCGAATCGGCCGCATCACTACTTAATTCAACGCCCCGGTTGATTGGGCCCGGGTGCATAATCACAATTTGTTTTTTGAGGCTTTCAAGAATTTTTTTGGTGATCCCATAATAAAGAGAATATTCACGCAGGGAGGGGAAATATTTGATTTGCTGACGCTCCAATTGAATGCGTAACACATTTGCTACATCGCACCATTCTAATGCTTTTTTTACGTCCAGCTCTACCTGCACACCCAACGAGCCAATGAATTTTGGCAACAATGTGGGCGGGCCACAGACCATTACTTTGGCACCCAGTTTTTGGAGGGCAAAGATGTTGGATAAAGCCACGCGTGAATGAAGGATATCACCAATAATGGCCACTTTCTTTCCTTGTACCTCACCCAACTTTTCACGAATCGAATAGGTATCCAACAACGCCTGGGTTGGATGTTCGTGCGTGCCGTCTCCGGCATTCACAATATTGGCCTTTATATGTTTGGATAAAAAGTGGGGCGCTCCCACACTGGCATGGCGCATCACCACCATATCCACTTTCATGGCAAGTATGTTGTTTACCGTATCTAATAGCGTTTCTCCTTTCTTAACCGAACTGTTGGACGCAGAAAAATTTACAACATCAGCTGATAATCTTTTTTCGGCCAGTTCAAAGGAAAGTCGGGTGCGGGTAGAATTCTCAAAGAAAATATTAGCGATAGTTACATCCCGCAAAGAGGGTACCTTCTTTATGGGGCGATTGATAACTTCTTTAAAGTTATCGGCTGTTTCAAAAATTAATTCAATGTCTTTAGCGGTGATATTCTTGATGCCTAATAAGTGTCGTTGACTAAGTGTTGACATTGCGTTTAATCCTTGTTATTGATTAACCAAATCCTGTTTTGTTTATGTCCTTGTGCTACCAGTTCAACCAGTACGCGTTGTGATTCAATAGTGTTTACAAATTTCCCTACGTAGTCTGCGGCAATCGGAAGATCACGGGTATGGGTGCGGTCTACCAACACCAGCAGCTCCACTTTTTCTGGCCTGCCAAAAGCAATCATAGCGTCTAGGGCAGCCCGAACGGTGCGGCCTGTATAGAGTACATCATCAATTAAAATTACATGCTTACCTTCAATTACAAACGATACCCGAGTTTCACTTGCTTTGGCCGGAGTATCACGTCTTCTGAAATCATCGCGATAAAAAGTGGCATCCAGATAACCCAGGGGTACGTTAACCTTGGCAAGTTCCAGTAGTCTTTTCTGAATTAGTTCGGCTAAAAAAATGCCCCGGGGCTGCAGGCCCAGGATCACACTATTTTCAAAAGAACCGTGATTTTCTATCAATTGCTCGCAAAGGCGGCTGAGGGTGATATCCAGCAGGTCCGAATCAAGAATAAGTTTCTTCTGCATACGCCTGCGCGAAATTACTAAAAAGAATGGTTTTCTATTGATATTTAAGCTTGTTGATAAAAAACACCCTGCGGTAGACTTCATTCTTTGTGGACACAGGGATTTTTACCAGTTGAATTCCGGAAGCAAAAAAATGTTCGGTGTACCAATAATCAAGTTTGCTGCTCTCTATGTCCTTTTCTTTGAGCGACACTTTTTTGTAGCCTGATTTTATTACGTCTTCAGTTTTTCCTTCCAACACCTGGTTGTCTTTGATGATTTTAGAGCGGATAAGATTATCAAAAACATATAATAGTACAATCCGATTATCGGTTGGTGAGAGTTTTACGAATTGTTGGAGCTCCATGGTTTTAACATCATTGATTTCAAAACTGTTATCCCATGTAAGTTTTCCTTGCGAGCCAAAGCCTATAACGACTGCGTGTGTATATTGGTATCCATCAAATATTCGCTCATCACGTAGAAGTCCATACCCTCGTCCCGTTGCGTAGGTGTATCTTGGATAAAAGGCTTCGCCCAACATCACGTACTGATCTCCGTAGGGCACTACTTCATGAACTAAAAAGCGATAGTTAAATCGAATCTTTTTTCCTTTCACTTTCCTTCGCTCAATTCGTTCTTTTACACGCCTTTCCCTTTTTGCTTTCATATAACTGAAGAAATTTTCCAGGTCTCCGAAGTTGTAATAGTTGATGGAGTATTCTCCTACCGGATTTATTTCAGCTACGAAGATTCCTCTTGAATATTCAACATTTTTGCTTCCGTAGACTCCGGCTACCACCTGTTCATCATTCATCATTTTTACCGACCGACCGAAAATCAGGTTCTTATTAATTTCTGGTTCTAACACGGTTGTTTTAATGAGATCTCCTTCCTCATTATAATTTCTGATCCACAAACATTTTTTGCGCTCAAAATTATTGGCGCTTATAATTACATCTACGGTTCCATTTTCATAGGTTTTAATCTGATTGAGTTCACCCCGCTCATTATAAAAGCCAGGCAGAATTTTAGCGCGTTGAGTCGTGAAGCTATAAAACAAGACCAGTGGTCTGTAATTGAAATACCCGCCAATCATTACGCCCTGGCTTGTCACAACAAAATCGGTTGGATCAAACGGAATCAGGTTCTTAATTGTATAAATACCATAGGTTCCATCCTGGATATTTACTGCTATTACCTGGAAATCACCGGAAACCGTAAAGCCGGCTTTTAACAGTATAAAGACAAGATTATCTTTTGGTTTAACATGCGAGACTCGCAGTATTTTTTGCGTAGAGATGTATCCGCGCCAGTTTTCTTTTAGCGTAGTGTCTACCTTAATCAGTTCAAGCAGGTCTTCTTGCCCTTTGCCAAAAACTCTGCGATGAATGAGTACACCATCTTCCGCCAACGAGGTAACCTGGTAAGGATCATTTTCATCTTTATCACCAAGTGAAATCTCATAGCGTGCCAGTTGGTCTACTTGTCCAAATCCGACTGTAGCGGCAAAAAAAAATAAAAGTATGGAATTAATGTACTTCAATCTTATTAATATAAAATACAAACCGTGTTGGGTCTTCCGCTTTTCCCGACTTGTCTTTTATATTCTGATAGCCCGAAACAAAAAAGATATTTTTATACCAGGAACGAATAAGACTATTATTGTTCGAGTCGTGTCGGATGACGGCAGTTTCTTCCAGTTGTGTAACAAGTGTTTCAGGAATAACAACACCATCCGGGTTTGTGTTATTGATTATCAATTCTTTTTCTTTCTTATAGGCAAGTGCAATATGATCGCTATAAAAAATAAAATCAGATGTCTGCTCCAGTCCGGCTGTTTTTTTGTCCTCTAACTTCAGACCGTAATCGTTCTGGAGTTTTCCTTCCAAATCGAACAGGCTTAGGGACGCATGTAGCATTTTTGTTTCACCCGTTTGAGGGTTATTAAACTGATACGGAGTATTATAATACCGATTCATAAAGGGATTATATCCGTAAGGTGAGTAGCCTGCATAAGGAAGGCCATAATTGTTATTCCAGTACGGATTTGTATTCAGACTGGTAGAGGGCAGATATACTTCAGTGAGCAAGGCAAATCCTGTTGGTTGCTCTTCCAAACGCATAGGAATTGCATACGTTTTAAAATCCGGAATATCGCCCACCTTATTGGCTACCAGCGATCTCTCCTTCAACGTTACGATGCGTTTTTCTTTTTGGTAATCAAGAAAGTGCTGAAGTTGCCCAAAATCATAATAGTTGATGGGTTGAGCAGAAAAAGGATCTATTAAAGTGGTATAGATACCACTGGCAAGTTTTGAGTTCCCAACCGTCCAGGTGCCCACGAGAAGTAATTCATCGTTGATTAAGGTGCTGGTAATGCCCGATAGAATGGTTCGTTTTTCATCAATCTCAATAATGTCTTCCATGAGCATAGCTCCGCTGGCATCAAATGTTTTGAGTATTAATTTTTTGGATTGTTTACTATTGCGTTCTGTGATTACTGTGTTAAACGTATTGTTGGTATTGACTCTTAGGTCCAACAGCTCTGTATCAGAAATAAAAAATCCGGGAACAATTCTCGCTTTTTCATTTTCGAGGTTATAGAGTAAAATGGCGGGCTCATTAGATACATAACCGCCCAGTGCTATACTGCTTGCCAGCGCGGAAAAGTGGGTTACTTTAAATGATAATTCTTGCTTAATCGTATAACGCTTGATTTCCTGCGACCCGATATGAATAGTGAAAAGGGTTAAATCACTGGCTTCATGTTCTCCGGAACGGAACAATAAATAGATATGATTGTCTTTGTATTCATACCCAACCAGACGAAGTCGGTTTTCAATATCTAACTCCAGGGACCAGACCTCTTGTAACGTAGTGTCAACCCGGATTAACTGCCATAGCTGCTTTCCGTCTTTGTATTTTTCCATGTCACGAATGAGCGCAATTCCAGCTGCTTGCATGGAAACCAGGATAAACTCCTGATCGCTGTTTTTTTGTTCGAGTTCATAACGGGCTGTTTGGATACTTTGTGCCAAAGAAATCCATGAAATAAAACTAAACACTAGCGTTGGCCATAGCGCAAGAGATAGGCCCCCCATGTAAAAACGCCTTTTCATTTATAGTTATTCACTCAAACCAACCACCCAATCAAACTCTTCTTTTTTAACCGGCTGCACTGACAATCGTGAGTTTTTTACCAATACCATATTCGCCAACCGCTTATCTTTCTTTATTGTTCCCAATTCCACGGGTGATTTTAGTTTGCGCACAGGCTTAATATCTACGGCCACCCAATCGTTGTCTTTTGGGTCTGGGTAAAATTCTTTGGAAATCTCGGCAATACCTACTGCGGCCTTGTCCTCCATGCTGTGGTATATAAAGGCAAGGTCGCCCTTTTTCATAGCCTTGAGGTTGTTACGGGCCTGAAAATTGCGCACGCCATCCCATACCGCTTTTTTATCCCGAACAAGATCATCCCACGAAAACGTGCTCGGTTCTGTTTTTAATAGCCAATAATTCATATCAAACAGGTAATTTGTTTTAGTGATTAGTTAAGTCCTTGAAAGTACATAAAATAGCGAATTGTATTCGTATTTTTCCGCAGTTTCATGTCGTTATAATTGTATAATAAGGTCACATGGAATGCCCATTACAGGTAATCACCTCAAGCTTACTTTGTTGATGGGGCATTTCATACAGATTGAGAGTTAATGAAGGTTCTGGTAATTCGTTTTTCTTCTATCGGTGATATTGTGCTCACCACTCCGGTAGTGCGTTCGTTAAAGACACAACTGAATGATGCTGAAATCCATTATGTAACAAAACTCCAGTATAAGAGTTTGCTGGAAGCCAACCCCTACATCGACAAGTCATTCTTTCTTGTGAAAGATTTATACCCTCTTATCGTTGAGTTGCGAAAGGAGAACTATGATTTTGTTGTTGACTTACATAATAATTTGAGAACCCGCATTATTAAGACAGCCTTACAGGTTAAGGCCTTTAGTTTTAATAAACTCAATGTAGCAAAATGGTTATTGGTTAACCTTAAAATAAACAAGTTGCCAGCTCGTCATATTGTGGATCGATACCTGGATACAGTGCAAACGCTCGGTGTTAAGTCAGATGCCCTTGGGCTCGATTATTTTATTCCCGAAAAAGATGAGGTGCCCCTGGACTGGTTGCCGGAAACCCATCAGGAGGGCTTTGTTGCCTACGCCATCGGGGCACAACACAACACAAAGAAATTGCCATTAAAGCGAATGATTGAATTGTGCGATAAAATCAACAAACCGATTTTGTTATTAGGCAACCAGGATGATTTTGCAATCGGGGAGCAAATTAGCGCCTTCTTTGACAGGCCGGAAACAAGCGAATTTGAAAGCGGACTAAAAGAGCTGAATAAGAAAACAACAATTTATAATGCCTGCGGAAAATTCAATTTAAATCAGTCGGCCAGCCTGGTGAAAAAGGCACGATATGTTTTTTCTCACGACAGCGGTCTGATGCACATTGCGGCTGCCTTTAAAAAGGAAATTTTTTCTATATGGGGAAATACAATTCCCGAATTTGGTATGTATCCCTATCGCACAAAGTTTACGGTGCTTGAAAATAAGAAACTAGATTGCAGGCCATGTTCAAAAATCGGATATCAGTCATGCCCGAAAGGACACTTCAAGTGTATGAATGAAATTGTGTTTGATTTTTATTTGCCGTAAACGGTGTATCAATAAGCCCGCACCAATTTTCCATCCATATAATTGAGATATGAACGGTTTACTACACGCATGCCCCCCGGAGTTGGGTAGTTGCCTGTAAAATACCAATCGCCTGAATGCCCTGGAATTGCTTTATGTAAATTTTCAACGGTCTGGAACAACACCTCAAGTTCGGCCTTCATATCCGTTGGGCGCACTATGTCGGTTATCTTTTCAGAGATTTCATCGTAGGTAAACTGGTCATATAATTTCTTTACATGATTGGTGGGCACCTCATCTTGTTCTGCCTGACGGCACAATTCATAGACTTCACCCAGTAGATAATCTTTACCCTGTTCTTTGATAAGTTGTATTACCGCACGGAAGGCAACAAAATCACCCATCCTGCTCATATCAATACCATAGCAATCCGGGAAACGGATTTGTGGTGCAGACGAAATTACGACAATCTTTTTTGGCTGAAGGCGATCAAGCATTTTGAGGATGCTTTTTTCCAACGTAGTGCCACGCACAATGGAGTCATCAATTACTACCAAAGTGTCCTTGCCTTTATTTACAACCTCATAGGTTGTGTCATAAACGTGAGCAACCATATCATCGCGATGAACATCATCGGTGATAAACGTTCGTAGCTTCACATCCTTGATTACGATTTTCTCAATCCGCGGCCGAAAGGAAAGTATATCCTCCAATGAATCGACTGAAGGCTTTGAATCTATGATAATATCTTTTTGCTTGTTGACAATGTAATCTTCAATACCCGACATCATGCCAAGAAAAGCAGTTTCTGCGGTGTTGGGAATATAAGAGAAGATAGTGTTTTTGAGATCGAAGTTGATGGCTTTTAATATTTGAGGCACGAGCAACTTGCCAAGCTTTTTACGTTCCTGATAGATTTCGGGATCGGTGCCACGCGAAAAGTAAACGCGCTCAAAGCTGCAGGATTTTTTTTCGAAAGGTTTAAGAATTTCCTGTTGTTGAAAGTCGCCATTCTTATTGACAATCAGAGCGTGACCTGGCTGGATTTCTTTGATTTGAGAATAGTTAACATTAAAAGCAGTTTTAATAGCCGGCTTTTCAGAGGCTACCACCACAACCTCATCATCAGCATAATAATAAGCCGGGCGAATTCCCGAAGGATCGCGCACAACAAATGCAGAGCCTGATCCCGTGAGGCCCGCCATGGTGTAACCGCCATCAAAATCTTTACAAGCCCTTCTTAACACACGCGATAAGTCGAGTTCATTCTCGATAATGTCTGATACTTCCTTGTTGCTATAGTCGTCTTTATACTTTTCGAAAAGATTCTGTACTTCAAGGTCCAGGAAGTGACCAATTTTTTCCATCACTGTTACCGTGTCTACTTTATCTTTCGGGTGCTGACCTAAATCTACCAACACATTAAAGAGTTCGTCTACGTTGGTCATGTTGAAGTTGCCGGCCATGACCAGGTTACGGCTGCGCCAGTTATTCTGGCGGAGAAACGGATGCACGTTTTCGATGCTGTTAAGTCCGTGCGTGCCATAGCGAAGGTGTCCAAGCCAGACCTCGCCACTAAAGGCAACATTTTCCTTCAGCCAGTTAGCGTCCTTGAATTTTTCTTTTCCATCCTTCTGCGCTTTTTGATATTTCTTTCCAATTTTCCTGAACAGGTGTGCAACGGGTTGGCTCTTTATTGAGCGATAGCGGCTAAAAAAGCGAAACCCTGGTTTCTGATCAATCTTGATGTTAGCGATTCCGGCTCCATCCTGCCCACGGTTGTGTTGCTTTTCCATCAGAATATACATCTTGTTGATGGCGTAGGTGGGGCCATACTTATCGATGTAGTAGGAAAGTGGCTTGCGCAAGCGAATGAGGGCAATGCCGCATTCATGAAGGATCGAATCACTCATAAATTTTAGGGTTCAAGTCGCCTGTACTCACCATACCTTAACCGCAGCGAGTAGCTAAAGCACAAAGGTAATCTGATTAATCCATCCCATCAACACACCCGGTTGAATGAAAAGATAGATTAGCAGAATAACCAGAATAAGATGCAAAAGATTGCCGGAACGAGAACTTTTTGTTCGGGCTGCGTTTGACGGTACTTCTTTCAGGAAAAGGAAGTAGGGAATTTTGAGGTAGAAAAAGAGGGATATAACCGTGGCGATGAGCCCGGCTACAAAAAGTATCAGCAAAATACCTGTGGAAGTTTCTGCGTAAGAGGCCCACAGGGAACTGAAAATTAGAAGTTTGGCTGTAAAGCCAGCGGTTGGCGGCAAACCGGTAAGCGCGACCATTCCAATTAACATGGAAAATGCCGGCAAAAAAGACACCCTTCCAAGTCCGGCAAAAGAGTCAACAGTAAGCATTTCTCCTGCATGCTCGTATTGATGGAGGGTTGAAAAAACCAGAAAGTTCATCAGCAGAAAAATGACGGAGTAGAACATCAGAAAATGAATGCCCTCCATGCTCAATGTGGCAAGCCCGATCAGTAAAAAACCTGATTGTGCTACCGATGAATAAGCGAGCATGCGCTTGGGATTGGTTTGAGCCAGGGCCGAGAGATTTCCAACTACAATGGAAGCCAATGCGATAACCGCTACGATGGTTTGCCAGGGATAGTCCGATTGCCCAAATAAATTAACAGACAACACAACTTTAACTAATATCGCGAATCCAGCCAGCTTTGGAACCACGGATAAAAATGCGACAATGGGTGTTGGTGCGGATTCATACACATCGGGAGCCCACAGGTGGAAAGGCACAGCTGTAATTTTAAAAAGAAAGCCAGCGAGAATGAAGAAAGATCCAATCAACACCAACGTAGATGATGAATTTGAAAGGGCTGAAACAAACTGACTGGAGGAAAAATCGAGTGTGCCAGACAATCCGTAGATCAAAGAAAATCCATAGATCATGCAGGCCGTGGCCACCGTACCAAACAAAAAATACTTGAGGCTTCCTTCAGAGCTTTTTTTATCGAAGCCAAAGCCTGCAAGTATATAGGAGCTAAGAGAAACCAGTTCGAGGGATAACAACACCATTACAAAATGCATACTCATGGCCAGCAAACAAGAACCCAGCACGATGGCGTTAATTAGCAAAATGTATTCGGATGCTGTGGCCACCCTTTTCTTAGTAGAAATGAGAATGGTTAAAAATCCACCGCCCAGAAAAAGCAGTTTGAAGAATGAAGAAAAATCATCCAATCGTAACATGCCACCAAACAGGGAGGTGGGCTGCGATGGCCACTGTTGAATAATGATGAAGAAGGCAACTAAATAGGTTACCAATGCAAGCGCGTGAAGAATTGTTTGCCGGTTTTGAGTGAGAATCAATCCAAGTATAACAGATGCAATCAGCGAGCTTATGAGGATCCACTCGGGCAACAAATGCCAAACACTATCTGAAATTTCTGTAAGCTTCAGTTCCATAACTGGCTATGGAGTAAGAAGTTTTTCAAACGGAAACCAGGTGTTTACAAATTCCGTGGCAAAGGGGTTGATAAAATTCAATAGTAATTGAGGAAGTATTCCGAAAAGCAATGCTGCCAATGCAAGGGGCAGAAGCATAAGATATTCTCTGCGATTCAGATCGGGTAAGTCAGTCAGGGTGTTTCGTACAGCATAGGTTCCGTAAAACATACGTTGGATTGTCCATAGATAATAACCAGCACCCAACAATAAGCCCAGGGTAGCTGCGATGGCCATCCAGGTGGGCAGTAATCCATTCGCGCTGTGCGATTGAAAGGCACCAAAAAAAATCATTACCTCGCCCATAAAGCCAGCGAAACCGGGTAACCCCATCGATGCAAAAAAAGCAATCAACACAAAGGCCGTATAACTTTTCATTTTTACTGCCAGACCTGAATAATTTTCAATCAATCTATCTTTGGTACGATCATAAAGCACTCCTGCAATCAGGAACAACATAGCCGAAATTATACCATGGCTTACCATTTGATAAACTGCACCGGTAACTCCTTCTACGGTTGCCGAGGCAATGCCTAATAAAACAAAGCCCATGTGCGAGACGGAGGAGTATGCAATCAACCGTTTCAGATCTCTGGATGACAACGCATTGAGAGCGCCATAGATAATAGAAACCAATCCAACAAAACCCACCAGCCAGCTAAAATAGATTGCGCTATCTGGAAAAATCGGGTACGCAAAACGCAGCAACCCATACCCTCCGAATTTCAAAAGCAACGCGGCCAGGATTACAGATATGGGTGTGGGGGCCTCAACGTGTGCATCCGGTAACCAGGTATGAAAAGGAACTGCTGGAAGTTTGATGATAAAACCTACAAACAATAAAAGAAAAGCCCACAGCCTGAAAGAATAGGGCCCAAGTTGTGAAGTTGAATCCAGGGCTAGCGCAGATCCCGGAATCAGGTTATCGGTATCCTGCATATGCACCACATTGAACGTATGCACTACACGATCCGAAGCATCGGGAGTTTTAACAGATAGATAAAGCCCTACAATAACAATCAGGATCAGGATGGATCCCAATAAAGTGTATAGAAAAAATTTGATCGATGCGTATTCTCTTTTCGGGCCACCCCAGATGCCGATGAGAAAATACATGGGCAACAACATGAATTCGAAAAACACGTAGAAGAGCAAGAAGTCTAATGCACAAAAACTTCCGATAATGGCTCCATTAAGAATCAGCAACAGAATAAAGTAGCCCTTTCTATTTTTATCTATTGTCCACGATGAAATGGTAGCGATGAGCAGAATGCCAACCGTCAAGGCAACCATTGGCAGACTTAACCCATCCAGGGCAACAAAATATTCGGCTTGTAAAATTCCCCATGTACCGAGGTCCAGCGAAATCCAGGGAATTTTTTCGATGAGTTGAAATCCTACTCCGGATTTATATTCAGTAAAAATGAAAATCAGAAGGATGGATTGAATCAGACAAACAGCAAGACTCAGTAAACGAAAGCTTCCTGCATACCGTGATGGGATTGCCAATGCAGCTAAACCAGCAACAATAGGAACGAATATCAGGAGCGAAAGCAAGTTCATCAGTATAAAATCCAAAGTATAAAAATAATGAGCCCGGACATAGCCCAAAGCAGGTATGACTGAATTTTTCCATTGGCTATGGAACGTGTCAAGCTGCCGAGGCCTTTTGCGGTGGAGGCTGTGCCGTTAATTAACCCATCCAATAATTTTCGATCCGACCAGCCGGTAACGTACGCCAACGTAACGCCAACATAACTCACACCGTGAACAAATCCATCAACCCATTTTGTATCTAACTTTGAAGTAATGGTTGAAAGCAGAAGGGTGAATTTTACCACAACCATGTTAGACCAATCAAGGTAAATCTGTAGATCCAATAAAGGATATGCTTGACCTCTTCGATAAATAAAATAACCTGCAGTCAATGAGAGTATGATTAAAGAGATTGATACAAAGGTGATAATGCCATCAGCATGCTGGGTGAATGAACTTAGTTTACCCACCACCGAAGTTAACGCCCATGAATTGGATGCAAAAAGAAAAGTTACCGATCCAATAGCCAAAGCGACCACGGGTATCCTCATAATGACCGGAACTTCTACAGGTTTTAATTCTGTCATGGGTTTATAAAGAAAAGTAAACCAGACCAGTCTGAAAATATAAAATGGTGTAAGGACTGTGACCGACCAAGCCGCTAACAGAATAAACCATTTCCATGAAAATGCGGAGCCTGCCCACTCGCTCATACCCGATAAGATCATTTCTTTAGAAACAAATCCAGAAGTTAGTGGCAAACCCGCCAAAGCTGCACCGCAAACGATAAACCCGAAAAATGTGATGGGTAATTTTTTTCTCAGTCCGCCAAGGTTGCGGATGTCTTGCACGTCTATGGAATTTTGATCGTGATGTTGTGCCTGATGCATAGCATGAATGATTGATCCGGCTCCCAGAAATAAACCAGCCTTAAAAAAGGCATGATGTAATAAATGGAGAAATCCACCTTCTGTTGCGCCTACTCCAATCGCCATCACCATAAACCCTAATTGAGAAATAGTGGAGTAAGCAAGAATTCTTTTTAAATCAAACTGAAAGAGAGCTCCGATTGCTCCCAGCACGGCAGTTATAGCTCCAATTACCGAAACAAAAATTAAACTTTCAGTTGTAAAAACTGGCTCGATCCTTATCAATAAAAACACACCGGCTGCTACCATGGTGGCCGCATGAATTAACGCAGATACAGGTGTTGGCCCTTCCATGGCATCGGGCAACCAGTTGAAAAGTGGAAACTGCGCAGACTTAGCCATGATACCAATGAATAAACAAACTCCTGCTGTGGAAAGCCACGGAGATGATAGCTGTGATAATGATAGTATGTCGAGATTTCCAGAAGCGGACCACAACATCATAAGGCCCATAAGAAAGCTAAGATCACCTGTTTTATTTATGAGGAAGGCTTTTGTGGATGCACTGGCCGCTGTGCGCTTCTCATGCCAGTGTCCGATAAGTCGGTATGAACTGAAACCAACCAGTTCCCAGAAAAAAAACAGTACCAGCAGGTTGCTGCTCATCACGAGCCCAAGCATAGCGAACGTAAAAAAGCCCAGCATGCCAAAGTAGCGAACCAGGTTTTTGTCTTCGGCCATATATCCTATTGAAAAGAGATGTACTAGCAGAGAAACAATTGACACGACCAACGTCATGATCAGGGAGTGGTCGTCAAGTAAAAATCCGACTCGGATAGTTTTATCATCGATGGTAAACCAATCAACCGTTAAGGCAGGCAATAATTCAGTTTCAGAAACCACAAATAAAAAAATGGAAACAATAAAGGTTGCAAGCATAAACAAGCTGCTTGTAATGGGAGCCAGCCATGAAAATTTTTCGTTGATCAAAAAACTGACCCCCGCTGAGACCAAGGGCAGGCTGAGCAACGTCAGCGCCAGTAAGAAGGCGGGAGAAAGATCAACAGAGGCTGTCAAGGTTTTTCTTTTAGTTCGCTGATTTGATCGGGCACCGAAGTGTGGTAATAATGGTAAGTTTTCAATATGATTGCAATTCCCACTGCCGCCTCGCATACCGCCACAATAATTACAAACAAAGCAAACAGTTGTCCGTCCAGGCCCGTCTTTTGCGAATTGAACAGAACAAGATTTAGGTTTGCCGCATTCAACATCAACTCAATGCCCAACAAAACCATGATTGCATTCTTTTTGGTGAATACAATCAACAACCCGGAACAAAAGAGAAATGTACCCAGGTAGAAAAGTAAATCTATCTTAGCCATTCAGATTCTTTTTAAATGAAGATGCAGTAAGCGCAGCTCCAATCAGACAAACAAGTAATAAAATACCGCTGACTTCAAAGGGGGCCGCATAGGTGCTCATCAATTCAGTACCTACTGTGCCCATGTGATTGACTATGTTGAGATTGTTTTCAACCGGGCTTAGTTCAGTATTATAAAAGGAAAAGCTAATAACTCCGAAGAAACCGGCAGAGAATACGATTCCAATAAATACGTTATGAGAATCTGTCTGCAACGACTTTCCTGAAATCCGATTCGTAAGCATAATCCCAAAAATGATTAAGATTAGCACCCCACCGGCATAAATAAGTAGTTGTGTAACCGCAAGAAACTCGGCTTGCAATAAGGCAAAGATACCCGAAAGTGAAATTAGACACACCAATAGTCCGAGAGCAGCATAAAAAATATTGCGGTTCAGAATCATCACTAACACAGCGGCTACTGAAGAGCCCATGAATAGATAAAGAATAATATCTTCGAGGGTCATTCGGCTTTTTCTGGTGGTGTAGGTGGAGTTATCCGAGGTTTAAAAACCGGCTTTACAACACCTGAAGCAACAGGCGTGGTGGGCTGTGTTGCAGCGGTGGCTGTAACTTTTTCCTTTTGATATGCTTCCCACTCTGTCTTCTTTTTTTCGATTTCATGCTGCGTCATATTGGCAAACTCAAAATTATGTTCGGCAATATCAAAGGTAGCAAAGTCATATTCTTTTGTCATTGTGAGGCACTCAGTTGGGCATACTGTTGTGCAAAGACCGCAGAAGCAGCACTTGCCCATATCAATATCAAATTTGGCCGCGTAAATTCTTTTGGGCGTGCCGTCCGATGTTTTTCCAAATTCTTCAGCGGACCGAATGGGTTCGATCGTTATGCAATTAACGGGGCATACTTTCACGCACTTATCGCAGACAATACAATCTTCAATTTCATTGTGAAGTTTGTAGCGACCATTATCGGGGACAGGAATTGTTTCAAACGGATATTGCACTGTGGCAATGCCACCTTGTTTGTCAAAATAGCCAACTTCCTGTATGGAGATAGGATTTCGGCTTTTTCTTGCTTTCAGGATGTGGGAGAAAGTCAAAGATAGCCCTTGTGCCAGTGTTTTAACTGTCAAGATGAGATTGGACCAATAGGTGAGTTTTCTTTCCATTCTATAACTAACAAAAATAGAAGGAAAATGCTTAACGAAGGTACTATGCCTTCTTTAAGCTAAAATAAAAGGTACTGCCTTTGCCCTCTTCGCTTTCCAGCCAGATTTGGCCACCATTCTTTTCGACAAATTCTTTACACAAGATTAAGCCAAGGCCCGTGCCCTTTTCATTGGCCGTGCCCCGGGTGCTGTAACCAGAAGTCTTGTCAAAAAGTATTTTCTGCACTTCCGGATTGATTCCGACACCATAATCTTTTACACCTACCACATAGAAATCATCTTTGGCGGTGGCGAAGATTTCAATTACCCCGCCAGGCTCAGAAAATTTGATTGCATTAAGAATCAGATTTCTGAACACCAGGTTAATCATATTGAAGTCGCCCCAGCCGATCATGTCAGGGATTAAGCTATTCACTAATTTAATTTCTTTCAGGTGTAGTGAACTCAACAACTTAAAATTATCGTCCACAATGGTGGCAAGGTTAATTTTTTCGGGCTGGATCTTCAGCTTATCCATTTGTAATAGTGCCCAATCCAATAAATTGTTGATGAGGGTTCGCGTATGGTTAAATTGAATTTTAAGCTCTTTGGTAAGATTCGCAAACTCTTCTTGTGTAATCTGCTTGTTATCGACTAAGTTCAATAAACCTGACAAAGCATTAATGGGTGATCGCAAATCGTGAGAGATGATTGAAAAGAATTTATCTTTCACCTGATTCAATTGTTCTAACTCTGTACTGCGCCTCTTGATTTCTTGCTGATGTTCGACCAAGAGGGTATTGATACGCTTTCTTCGTTGACCACTGCGGTATACGGTAAACAGCAGGATAGCGGTGAGAGCCACGACCACAACCAAAATATTGCGCAGAAATTCTTGTCTTCTTATTTCGTTGCTTTGTTGAGTTTTGGCTTTACTCAGCGCGGCTATTTCAAGATCTTTGGTTTCGGTTTGAAAACGGAGTTGATCCTGAAAAATTTTCTCAATCATTTTTTCGCTGAAAAGAGAATCTTCAAGTTGTTTAAAGTTTTTATGGTATGCCAAAGCACTTTGAAAATCTTCTTTTTTCTCAGCCAATTCGGAAAGAAGTCGGTAACATTCGATTTCCATCTTTTGGGCATTGAAGAGTTTTGCGGTTTCGAGACTGCGTTCAATCAATCCTTTAGCTTCCGCAAATCCTTCCTGATCAATCAAGATATGGCTGATTCCCAGATTCACATCAGCTACCCCAAATTCATTACTTGACTGTCGATATAACATGGCTGCAGTATCATAATAATGGAGCGCGCGTTCTGAATTGTTTTGCTCAAAATAGAGTTGCGCGAGCCGTTTCATGGCGCGCGGTTCTATCACTGTTAACTTTCTTTCACGGATGCTACGAAGTGCTTTCATAAGATATTCTTCGGCCTTTTTATATTCTTTCCTTTTCAAATAAACATACCCCACAGCCTCATCGGTATAGGGCAAACCGTCTTTGTCCCCGATCTTTTCGCTGATTCTTGAACTAACCCCAAAATGCTCGAGGGCCAGGTCGTATTGGCCCAATTCATTCAACACAGTGCCAATATTGAAAATAGCTACTGTCATCTTGAGAGAATCTTTGATGGCCCGTGCTACCCGGTAGGATTGAGTGAAATAATAATAGGCTTCGTCATATTTTCCAATGTCGCTGTAATCATTGCCTAGAAAGTTTAGCGACTCAGCAATAGCCACACTATCACCACGGGCAATCACGAGCTGTAAATTTTCATTATCATATTTCATGGCCGTGGTATAGTCGCCACTGATGGTGGCCAGAAAGGCTTCCTGCGAATAGGCTTGTGATTTGCCCCAACTCCAATTATTTTTTTCTGCTATTGCAAATGCCTGCTTTGAAAATTTTTCTGCTCTGGGAATATCTTTGTATTGGTATTCTTTAGAAAGTTTGATAAGTGTGGTAAGCCGGAGTGAATCAGAAACAGGACCTTGTAATACGCTTTCTAAACTATCCAGGTTAGATTGTTGCGTATAAGATGTGTGTGAACCTGCGAATAGCAGTACTGTCAAAATAAATATGGTTCTCTTCATTCGAATCACAACAGCATCAATTTCCAAATTGAACAAAGAATCAGTAATAACAACGCAACGGGGGTCAGAAATTTCCAACTAAGTGAAGTAAGCTGATCCATGCGAATCCGTGGATAGGTCCAACGAATCCAGATTTGCAACGCAACAGTGAAAAGTGTTTTCGTGACTAACCAGAAAATTCCCCAGATATGTAAACCTGATGTTCCGGGTATTCCTGTTGTCCAGTCGGCTAGCGCAAAAGATCCAACATTAGGAAGCGGTGTATTCCAACTACCCCAAAATAAAATAACACCGACAAAACTTACCAGCAACATCATGGCGTATTCCGCCAACATAATTATAGCCCAGCGGAATCCTGAGTATTCTGTTTGAAATCCGGCTACCAATTCTGACTCTGCTTCCGGTAAATCAAACGGAGCCCGGTTGCTTTCCGCTAATGAAGCGATAAAAAAGATTATCCACGCGAAAAATAAAATGGGCATGCGGAAAACATTCCATGTTAGAAAACCCCCGGTTAATGACACATCGCCAAGTGATTTTATCCCAAACAAATAATTGGTTTGATCATTGGCCAAAATTCCTTGTTGAAAGGAAATTTCCTGCAGGTCAAGTGTTTGTGCTAAAACACAAGCACATAATACAGAAATACCTAAAGGTACTTCGTACGAAATAATTTGAGCAGCCGAGCGCATGGTGCCCAGCATACTATATTTATTATTGGAGGCCCACCCGGCTACCACAATGCCTATTACATCTAATGAAACTATGGCCAATAAAAAGAATAATGCTGAGGAGAAAGGGGAGGAGGACCAAGCCGGAGACAAAGGCAAAACGCTAAAGCCCAAAAAAATTGGTACAAAGATTAAGAGTGGTGCTATTTTAAAGAGCTTTTTATCAGCTGAAGTCGGTACGATATCTTCCTTCTGAAGCAGTTTAAGTAAATCTGCAACGGTTTGGAGAATTCCATAATAACCAACCTCCATAGGACCTAGCCTGTCTTGCATGAATGCCGAGATTTTTCGCTCTGCATACACAACAGCCACCGTGTAAAACAAGAGAAAGGGCAGTATGAATAAAATGGTTGAAACCACAGTTTACTTTAGTTAAGACTTCAAATGTCACTTTTTATTAGAAAACAAAATCTACCGAATTGCTAAAAATCCTACATAGCGAGGATTTTAGGCCGTTAATTCCACAGCGGATGCTTCTCCAAGGTTACTTTTTCTGTAAAGAATAGACGCGTAGAGGCTTCAAATGCATCTGTAAAGTCGGACACAAAAAAATGATGCATAGGAGGACCTTTGGAATTTAGCAATTGATTTTCATCGAGATACCTCTTGAGGGCTTCTGCTACAACTACTGCGGAGTCAATGATGTCAACCTTGTTGTGATAATAATCTCCAATCTCTTTTTTGATTAACGGATAGTGCGTACAAGCTAACACGAGAGCATCAATGTCGCTGAGCATGGTATCGGCTAAATATTGAGCAATGATCTCGTGACTGATCTGATTGTTGAAAAAACCTTCTTCAATCATAGGAGCGAGGAGCGGAGTAGCCAACGAATGTAAGGTGATTCCTTTATGGGCTTCCTTGATTTTACTTGCGTAAATGCCGGATTGAACTGTTCTTTTTGTGCCAATCAGGCCTATGGTTTTGTTTGCATAGTTCGAGGTGACTAAATCAACCATCGGGTCAATCACATTCAGGATGTGTGCATCTTTGCGCACATATTCCTTCAATAATTCATACGATGCCGAACTTGCTGAGTTGCAGGCAATCACAATCACTTTACACCCCTTCTTTAACAACACATCCGCGATCTTGATAGAGTAAGCCTGAATAGCGGCTTCTGATTTATCTCCATAGGGTAAGTGGACCGTGTCGCCAAAGTAGATCATGTTTTCAAGCGGCATGAGCTGGCGGATGGCATGGGCTACCGTAAGGCCACCAATACCACTGTCAAAAATTCCTATCGGTGCAGAAGCTTCTTTTTTCATCTGGGCCAAAAATAGCGGCAATTGTGGGGAATTCGTAATATTGTGCTCAAACTTTAAAACGCAACTGTCATGGCTAATAACCTGCTTAAAGGAAAGAAGGGAATCATTTTTGGCGCTTTGGATGAAAACTCAATTGCCTGGAAAACCGCATTGAAAGTAAAGGAAGAAGGTGGAGAGTTTACACTCACCAACGCACCCATCGCAATGCGACTAGGCACGATCAACCAACTTGCCAAAGCTTGCAATGCAGAGGTAATTCCGGCTGATGCAACATCCGAGCAAGACCTCTCCAATCTTTTTTCTAAGTCGATGGAAGTGTTGGGTGGTAAACTTGATTTCGTTTTGCACTCGATTGGCATGAGTCCCAACATTCGCAAGGGTAAAGAATATGGAGATATGAACTACGATTGGTACCTTAAGACAATTGACATTTCCGCCTTGTCGTTTCATAAAGTACTTCAAACTTCAGAAAAATTGGACGCCATGAATGAGTGGGGATCGTTGGTCGCGCTAAGTTACATTGCTGCTCAGCGGGCTTATCCGGATTACACCGATATGGCACAGGCCAAAGCAATGCTAGAATCCATTGCGCGGAGTTATGGTCAACGGTATGGTTCTAAGAAGAAGGTAAGGGTTAATACAATCTCGCAATCACCTACCAAAACTACGGCCGGTACAGGCATTTCGGGCTTTGATGTATTTTTTGATTTTGCCCAGATGATGTCACCACTGGGCAACGCTTCTGCCGAAGATTGTGCGAATTACATTGCCATTATGTTTTCTGATTATACACGCATGGTAACCATGCAAAACCTGATGCATGATGGTGGGTTCTCAGGATCCGGAATAACCAACGAATTGATCGAACGACTTTCTAAATAAATAAGGGATACTGGATTCCGGACACTTGAATCACGGAGTGAGTCGCAAACCAGTATCCGGTATCCAGCATGGTTGTCTTTCCGCATTGCAAAATAAATCTCGGGCTTCAGATTATTTCTAAGCGAAACGATGGTTATCACAACATAGAAACATGCTTTTATCCGGTTCCCTGGACAGACATACTTGAAATAATCAAATCCGAAACTTTTGCGTTTTCCAGTTCGGGTATTTCTATTCCTGGAAAAGAGGAAGACAACCTTTGCGTAAAAGCTTATCAACTATTGCAAAATGATTTTGGTTTGTCGCCCGTTCACATCCATTTACATAAAGTAATTCCCACGGGTGCAGGGTTGGGTGGCGGATCATCCGATGCGGCATTTGCACTTCGGGCCCTGAATTCTATTTTCGACTTGAAATTATCGCCACAACAATTGCGCGAATATGCAAGCCGCCTGGGAAGTGATTGTTCTTTTTTTATTGAAGATATGCCCATGCTGGGAACTGGCCGCGGTGAAGAGTTATCACCTTCTTCAATAAATTTAAAAGGATTGTTTTTGGTTTTGGTAAAACCTGATATTCACATTTCTACTGCCGAGGCTTATGCAGGAATAAATCCCCAGCAACCTTCTCTCTCACTGCCTGAAATTTTAGCCTTACCGGTTACGGAGTGGAAGAATTCACTTGTTAATGATTTTGAAGAGTCTGTCTTTAAAAAGCATCCTGCGATATCATCGCTGAAGGAAAGTCTCTACCAATACGGAGCCATTCATGCCAGCATGAGCGGATCAGGCGCTTCGGTTTTTGGAATTTTTAGTTCGCCCGTGGATTTATTTAAAGAGTTCGAAGGAATGACTTATTGGACCGGTGTCTTAAATTGAGTTTCCGTTTTATTTTTTAATAGGGGATAGGCCACTACTGCACTTAAAATGATTAACGTGCCGACATAAAAATTGATACTCATTACTTCTTGTTGACCGAAAACCAGCAACGCGAGAAGGATGCCATACACGGGTTCCAGATTAAGCGCAAGTTGAATAAAGAAGACAGAAAGTTTTTTCATGAGGGTGATGGCTGCTGAGTATGCATAAACCGAACAAGCCCATGCCATAATTGCAATATAAATCCAATCTTCGAACGTGGGCACTAATTGCAACACTCCCTGTGAAGCCCAACTAATTTTATAAAGCGGCATAAATAAAAGAATCACCAGGCAAGCTCCAAGCATTTCATAAAAGGTGATGGTATGTGAAGAAATGCGATGCACAAACTTTGAATTGATAACACTAAAAAGTGCGGCAGTCATACCCGAAATAATTCCTAAAAACAACCCGAGTGGATATTGAAAATCAAAGGCAAGGATAATGCTAAGGCCTACCAGTACCAGCATGCCTAAGCCAACTTCAAGAATTTGTATTTTTTTTCTTTTTGCAATCGGCTCGAAGAGCGCTGCCCAGAACGAGCAGGTTGCAAACCCAACCAGGCTGGTAGATGGGTTCGAAATTTTTCCTGAGCCAAAAAAAGTAATCCAGTGAATTGCAACAATGATGCTGGTGAGAAATAATTTAATGAGATCATTGGTTGAGATCGTAAAGGAAGTGCGCCATAACAGCATGAGCACCCCCATGCCAATAGCCGCCAGCAGCGTGCGATAAAAAACCATCTCAACCGAAGGAATGGAAATTAGCTTCCCCAGCACAGCCGTAAAGCCCCAGAGAAAAACGATAAAATGCAGTTTAAAATAATCTCGGGTAGTGGCTATCACCGCGGCACATATTTATACATCACTAATGAGATAACGGTAAACACCCCATTGGGTAGCCAGGCAGCCAGAAAAGGTGGAAGTGATCCGGTTTCGGCATACGTACGTGTCATTGTAAAGAAGAGGATAAAAATAAATGACAAGAAAAAACCAAGCGCAATCTGAAAACCAGTTCCGCCTCTGCTTTTCTTTGACGATACGATGGTACCCATAAACACCAAAACAAAAATAGTAAACGGTGTCGCAAAGCGGATTTGCTTTTCAACTTCATAAACTTCTACACCGGTGGAGCCCCGAAAACGCATTTTATCAATGTGAGAGCTTAATTCACCTATGGTCATGCCATCATAACCACGATCATTGGATTCAAAGTCTTTCGGTGAGATGGATAAGGTTGTGTCGAGTGCTTCACCCTGTTCGCCAAATTTGATTAGGGAACTTTGCCTTATCTGAAAAATGCTATCCACTTGTTTTCGTTTCCAAAATCGCAAAGTCCACTTTTGTTTGGTCGTGTCCCAAACTATGTTTTCTGCAGAGAGTTTTTCTATCAAGCGGTTGTCCTCAAAGCGTTCCAGCGAAAATTGGGTACCTGTGTTGGATTGATTATTGAAATATTGCAGGAAGAGATATACGTTGGGCTCAATCTGCATGTGAATGTTATTTCGACTGTAGAGATTATTCTTTTTGAAATACTGCATCTCAAAAACCAAACGCTCCTGATTGGATTTAGGAATCACCCAGCCATTAAGAAAAAAGCTTAAGCCCGCAATTACCGAGGCGGCAATAAAATAAGGTAACAATAATCTTCTAAAACTTACACCACTGCTAAGGATGGCGATAATCTCAGTGTGGGCTGCCATGCGCGAAGTGACAAATACGATGGCGATAAAAACTGTGATGGGAGAAATCAGTCCTGCAATCCAGGGGATGAAATCACCGTAATAGCTCAATACTTGTGCAGTGCTTAAATTGTTGGTCGCGAACTTGTCAATCTTCTCAGTAATATCAATCACGGTTATGATGGCAACCAGAATCAACACTACGTAAAAAAAAGTAGCAAGAATTTTTTTTATAATGTATCGGTCAAGAATGGTCATTGCATAGAAGATAATTCATAAGCGTTGCGAAACGATTTTCACCATACTGTCTTTCCATGTTGCAAATGTTCCTTCTTCAATTTTTTGACGTGCTTGTCTCACCAGCCAAAGATAAAAGGCAAGATTATGGATTGAAGCAATTTGCGCGCCTAAAATCTCTTTGGCGATAATCAAATGCCGAAGGTAGGCTTTTGAATAGAATGTGCTTACGTGTCCGCCTATTTCAGGATCGATCGATGACAAGTCGTCTTTCCATTTTTCGTTGCGGATGTTGATTATACCTTGCGATGTAAACAACATTCCATTGCGGGCATTACGAGTGGGCATTACACAATCAAACATATCAATGCCTAATGAGATGCACTCAAGGATATTCTCCGGAGTTCCCACGCCCATCAAGTACCGGGGCTTATCTTTCGGAAGTATTCCACAGACAAGTTCTGTCATTTCATACATCATTTCGTGTGGTTCTCCGACTGAGAGTCCACCAATAGCATTGCCTTGTTGTTGCTGATTGGCTATAAATTCAGCTGACTGTGCTCTCAAATCTTTATATACGCTTCCCTGCACAATCGGAAACAGAGCCTGACTATATCCATATTTGGGTGACGTGGTATTTACCTGACTCACACAGCGGGTAAGCCATCGATGCGTGAGTTCCATCGATTTTTTTGCATACTGATAATCGCATGGGTAGGGCGTACATTCATCAAAGGCCATAATGATATCTGCACCAATAGTGCGCTCAATGTCCATAACCCCTTCGGGTGTAAAGGTGTGCTTCGACCCGTCTATATGAGATTTAAAAATTACACCTTCTTCGGTAATTTTTCGGTTGGCTCCCAGCGAATAAACCTGATAGCCACCACTATCAGTCAGGAGGGGGCGATCCCAACCCATGAATTGATGAATACCGTGGGCTTTTTCCAACAACGACAATCCAGGACGTAAATAAAGATGATAGGTATTGCCTAAGATTATCTTAGCGTCAATATCATTTTTCAGTTCGCGTTGATGCACTGCTTTCACGGATCCTGCTGTCCCCACGGGCATAAAAATGGGTGTAGGTATTTCGCCATGATCGGTAGTTAGGATACCAACCCGGGCGTTGGAATGCGGATCTGTTGCCGTAAGTTCGAATTTCATGAGGTCGCAAAGTTAAGCGCACAGATTGCCTGCTCCAAATCAGGTACCGTGTCAGTTTTACGATAGAACTAAAACCTATACCAATTTATTGGTATGAACAATCTGGGTTTATATTTGTCCGATTTTACTTTGTAACCACTAATCACTTGTCCATTCTTACTATCCTTAGTATCCTTCTGATAAGTATTCAGGTTATTTACTTGATTCTGTTTTTAGTAGGGTTGCGCAAAGAGTCAAAGGAATCTGCGCAGGCTCCGCATGCTGTATCTGTAATTGTTTGTGCGCATGATGAGGAACAAAACCTTCGTGAACTAATCCCGTTACTGGTGGCGCAAGATCATCCGGAGTTTGAGATTATTATTGTCGAAGATCGATGCAATGATGGTACTTATGATTATTTGAAGCAAATGATCGAAGAGAATGCTCGAATAAAAGTGGTGCGAGTAACTCAAAAGCCTGATCATATCAGCGGAAAAAAATTTGGTTTAACGTTAGGCATCAAGGCTGCAAGGTATGATTGGTTGTTATTTACAGATGCAGATTGCAGACCCACTGGCGATCAATGGATCCGTCAGATGACAACACATTATTCTACTGCTACCCAAATCGTTTTGGGTTTTTCCCCGTATGAAAAGCGGGAAGGCTGGCTAAATGCATTCATTCGTTTTGAATCTCTGCTTACGGGGATTCAAATGGTAAGTCTGGCAAAGTTGGGTCGGCCCTATATGGGTTTAGGGCGTAATCTCTCATATGCCAAATCGTTATTCTTTCAGAATAAAGGTTTTAATTCTCACCTCGGAATTATAGGTGGTGACGATGACTTGTTTGTAAACCGTCAGGCAACCCGGCATAATACGCTCGTTTCGGTAGGACCAGACGCGATCACGATTTCAATACCAAAATTAAACCTGCGTGATTTTCTGCATCAGAAACTCAGGCATCTGAGTGTGGGTAAACGTTATAAATTTTCGGATAAGGTCATTCTGGCGCTTTTTTCAAGCAGCTGGGTGCTAACATGGTTATACGTAGTTCCCTCAATTTTTTTGAATGATGCAGCATACGTTATAGTTGGTATCATCCTGATAAGGTGGATATTGCTTGTGGTTTTGTTTCAAACCGGTTCTCGCAAGTTGGGGGGCACGTTTGAGGCATGGAAAACGCCTTTTTTAGATTTTATTTTTTCATTTTATTATCTTGTCACCGGCCTGCGGGCCTTATTCGTCAAACGGATCCGATGGAAGAACTAGAAGATAATCGATTTTCACCGAAAGCCCTTGAAGATTTCAAGTTTATTGATATGGCAGTGGGCGGGGATGATAAAGCGTACGCGAAGTTACTTGTCCGATACAAAAGGCCGGTGTATCATATGATTTTAAAGATGGTGCGCAACATCGATGATGCCGAAGACCTCACCATGGAATCTTTCTCCAAAGCGTTTCGGAGTTTGCATAAGTTTAAGAAGGACTTCACATTTAGCACATGGTTATTCCGCATTGCTACTAACAATACCATCGATTTTATTCGCAAGAAGAAATTGAATACCCTCAGCATCCAAAATACATTTACTGATGACGATGGTCAGTCGGTGGGTATTGATGTAGAGGACGATGGCAACCTCAATCCGCAAGACGAAGCGATCAAAGCTCAAAAGGAAGAATTGATTCAGGTGTTTGTAAATATGCTTCCATCGAAGTATCAAAAACTGGTGCGACTTCGCTACTTTCATGAACTAAGTTACGAAGAAATAGCCGTGGAGTTAGAAGCACCGCTAGGTACAGTAAAAGCACAACTTCATCGCGCCCGCGAGCTCATGTATGACCTCATAAAAAATAAGAAGGAGCATATTTAATGACTCTTCCAATCGATCAAAATAAAAATTACAACAATTTATTTTCTTCTTTTTTGATCTGGAATCTCATTTTTTCTGAACATTTCGACCCTTCACATTTTGAATATTCAAACATTTCAATACTTTTAAAGTTGTGAAACGAGGACTTACCTTACTTATGCTCTCTATATTCCTGCTCAATGTGCTGGGATATTATGGCGTATTTGTTGGCCTTCAATTTAAAAATAAGCGTGAGATGCAGGCGCGTTTCGATAAGGAAGATTATTCACCTGCTCAAGAAGTAACCATCAAAGTTCCGCTGACGGTGCCGTATGCAACCGACTCGCGTGAATACACACGGGTAGATGGCGAATTTGAACATCAGGGTGATACCTATAGAATGGTGAAGCAAAAACTTCAGCGCGATACCTTATACATAGTTTGTGTTAAAGACAATGCTTCTCAAAATATCAAGCAAGCACTTACCGATTACGTAAAGACTTTTACTGATAAACCGGTGGGCGAAAAGAGCAATAGCAAAACGGCTCAAAACCTAATCAAAGATTATATCGTAAGTTCAACCACACTGCAATCAGTTAGCGATGGTTGGTTTAAAGTGCTCACACCAGGTACATTGGTAGCCGAATACACAACTATTTGTAATCAATTAGTCGGTCCGCCTCCAAAATCTTAATTTAATTAATCCAATTCTGGATTTGCCCACATTCTGATTTTTCAGAGTGAGTTGGTATGCATCTGTTCGGGTGTGATTTTCTCACCTGCCAAAATGCAACACCAGCATTAATCACATACACTAAAACAAACAATTAATTATTCTGCATGAAAAAAATTCTACTGTTACAGGTAATTTGCCTGGGCTTTGCCATGATGGGATTCAGTCAGACTTTCTCTGATGCCATTATGATGAAAAAGAAAGAGATCTGTTTTGCCTTTATGTATGATCAAGGCACCTGGGATCAATATTGGGAAGGCACCAATCTCATCACCAACGAAAACATTGGCACATTTACCCGATCAACGTATATGCCCATGATCGCCTACGGCATTACTGATAAGTTGAATGTTTTGCTATCCACACCCTACGTGAGTACCAAATCAGACGGAGGACAATTGGCGGGTGTGCAAGGCTTTCAAGACGTGAATGTGGCGGTGAAGTACGAAATCATTAAAAAAGAACTTAATAAACATCGTGTTTCAGCGTTGGCCGTAGCCCAATTTGGTACACCGATGAGTAATTATTTGTCGGATTACATGCCTTATAGCTTAGGGTTGGGTACGCAGGAATTTACAGGCCGTGTTATTGGTCAGTATGAATTTAATAAAATGATTTATCTGCGGGCATCTGCAGCCTATGTCTGGCGCGGCCAAACAGAAGTTGAGCGACCTTACTATTACAATAACGGAAGTTATTATACCACTTACATGGATGTGCCAAATGCTGTAAACTATCAGGTTATACTGGGTGGATGGGCATTGAAACAGAGCCTTCGCCTGGAAGCATCCTACAATAGTATGAATAGCGTAGAGGGAGATGACATTCGCAAATGGAACATGCCGCAGCCTACCAATAAAATGGAGGCCACTCAAGCCGGTTTTTTTACCCAATATTATTTTAAATCAATAAAGTTGCTTAAAGGTTTTAGTCTGATGGCAGCTTATAGTCAGGTGTTGGAGGGAAGAAACATTGGCAAGTCAACCAATATTAGTGGAGGAATCACGTATCAGTTTACATTTTGATCGACACGATTATGAAAAAGATAATAGCATTTAGTTTAAGCCTGGCGTTGATTATTGGATCAATATCCAGCTGTGAAAATGAACTTCCAACACATTTAAATTTTACATCGTACGAATTTTCTGATCTGGATGAAGATGGCGGAAGCTGGCAACCCATCCTATTCACAAGTTCAACGGATATTGTTGTTGATGCTCCTGCGGCAGTCAACTCTGCCGTCTATCAGACTGAATTGGCAGAACTCAAATTGGTAACACAAAATTTAAGTGGTAGTCAGGTAGAAGCCGTTCAATATTGGACTAATAATCCAATAATCAGATGGAATGAAATTGCACTCGAACTTGCTGCCAAGTATAACCTTATTCCTCCACCAAATCCGGATGGCACGTACACCTTACCTAATGCAGCCAATCCGGCTGGCCCGCCTCCATTTCCGTTTGCGCATCCACCCTATACCAGCCGCATGCTTGCATACTTAAGTGTAGCCCAGTATGATGGATTAATTGCCGCCTGGCATTATAAGTATTTGTATAACCGCCCGGCACCCTACGAAACAGATAAAGCCATTCCTTATGCATATAAAAAGAACTCCTTACCTTCTTATCCATCCGATGGAGCCGTAATTGCCATAGTTTCACGCGACATTCTGAAAGCCATGTTCCCGCTGGAGCATGATTATCTTAATGCACTGGCCGAAGAACATTTGAGCAGTTTAAAATGGTCAGGCTCGAATACCACCAGCGACATTGAAGCAGGCACTACAATTGGAACGGCTGTTAAAACTGCAGCATTGGCTCGCGCGTCAACCGATAAAATGAGTGCGGCCCAAACACCAAAGCCGATTTCCGATGCCATTAAGCAATCTGCTTTCGATCGCTTCGGTTGGTCATGGGACAATCAGGAGAGCCCGGTTCGTCCGGTTGGATTAACGCCTGCATTTGGACAAGTTACCATGTGGAATGTACCGAATGTCGTTGAGGTACGCCTGCCAACTCCACCGGCACCCGGAAGTTCTCAATTCGAAACCGATGCAAAAGAACTGCGCGACTTTGCCAAAAATCTGACAAAGGAGCAGCGCAAAATTGCCAACTGGTGGTCTGATGGATTGAATACTTACACGCCACCTGGTCATTGGAACAGACGCACAAAAGAATACATTGTAAAATATGAAATGAACCCGCTTCGGGCTGCGCGTACGTTCGCATATCTGAACATGGCGGTGATGGATGCCGGTGTTGCATGTTGGGATTCAAAATACTATTATCATTATCCACGCCCAATACAAACTATAAATGGATTTAAGACCATTCTGGGAACCCCTAACTTTCCAAGTTATCCCTCAGGACACAGTACCTTTTCAGGTGCTGCGGCAGAAGTGCTGGCCTATATCTTCCCTGCAGAAGCAAACTCGGTACGTGCCTGGGCCCGCGAAGCAGCAGAATCAAGAATTTATGGAGGTATTCATTACCGGTTTGATGCTGAACCCGGAATAGAACAAGGACAAAATGTTGCTGCATATACCATCATGCGTGCACAAGCAGATGGAGCGGATTGATTCAAAGACTTTGATATTTCGCGATGGCGAAATGGCATATAAATAATTGTTGTTTAGTAATTGTTGTTTAAGGGTTAATGCCGGGTAGGGGTACCCGGCATTATTTTTCAAAATTTTGATAATGAAAATATTGACAATAGTAGTTTCAGTTTTTTTTACAACGATAGCATCGGGTCAGGAATCAACAGATACCATTCGATCAAAAAGATTAGATGAAGTGGAGATAAAAGGTCAGCGACTATTTGATCTGGAATGGTTGCCAGACTCCAGGGGCACAAACCTATGGACAGGAAGGAAGAATGAAGTAATCAATATAGAAAGTCTTAATGCCAACCTACCAGAAAAAACCGGTCGCCAAATTTTTGCAAAAGTGCCTGGTGTCTTTGTCTATGATATGGATGGCAGCGGAAATCAGATTAATATTTCTACCCGCGGTCTTGATCCTCATCGTGGATGGGAATTTAATATTCGCAGAAATGGCGCGATTACGAATTCAGATATGTATGGATATCCTGCCAGCCATTACAGCATCCCTATGGAAGCCGTTGATCGGATCGAATTGGTACGAGGTACCGGATCACTGCAATACGGAGCACAATTTGGAGGTATGCTGAATTATGTCACCAAAAAACCAGATAGTACAAAGGCTTTGAGCATCGAGAGCATTACCTCCGTTGGTTCCTATGGATTACTAAGTTCGTATCTTTCTGCCAGTGGAAGTGTGGGTAAGTTTCAATATCTCGCTTATTATACAAAGAGAGTTTCTGACGGGTATCGCGAAAATGCCGGTACAGATTATGACGCCCAAACTTTTTTATTAACCTATGCAGCCTCCAGCCGATTGAAATTTACTGCTGAGGTTAGCCGGTCCAATTATGTTTATCATATTCCGGGCCCACTTACTGATGCAATGTTTTTGGCTGATCCACGACAATCTACCCGGTCACGGAATTATTTTAATCCTGAGATCTATGTTCCTTCTTTCCGAATGGATTGGAGTTTAGGTGCACGTACACAAATTTCCTGGTTAACCTCAGCTGTGCTGGGCTATCGCAACAGCGTAATGTTTGATAAACCTGCGGATGTTCAGGATTTAATTGATCCGACTACAATGCAATATGCTCCTCGCCAGGTAGACATTGATAACTTTAATAGTTATACCTCTGAACTTAGACTCCTTCACAGGTATAAATTTCTTAGTCAAGAAAGTATCCTGGTTGGGGGCGTACAGGTTTTTAATAATGACCTACACCGTAAGCAACAGGGAAAGGGAACCACAGGTACTGATTTCGACCTGACTATCACCGATCCAAACTTTGGTCGAGATATGCATTTGAAATCGAAGAATGTTGCGCTATTCATTGAAAACAAGTTTCAACTATTACCACAACTTTCGATAACTCCGGGTGCACGCGTGGAGGCAGGAGAGTCTTCGATGAGCGGGGTAATAAGTTATTACGATCCGGAAGATGTACCGAATACAATTATTCATAAGTTTCCACTATTGGGTATAAGTGCGCAATATCGGGTTAAGCAAATAGGCGAATTTTATACGAGCTTTTCTCAAGCTTACCGTCCGGTTGTATTCAAAGATCTTGTGCCTGGATCAGAATATGAAAAAGTGGATAAGGATTTAAAGGACGCTTCAGGGTATAATGTAGAAGCAGGCTTTAGAGGAAATTTGAAATCGTTACGTTGGGATGTGGGCGTATTCCACTTACAATACAATAATCGTATGGGTACCCAAGCTATGTATGACGAGAATGCCGCGTTTTATTTGTATCGAACCAATATTGGCAACTCAACAACGGATGGCGTTGAGTTATTTGCCGAATACGGCCCCCGGCTTAGCAGAGATGTTTTGTTGTCAGTATTTACTTCTACTTCTTTTTTTCGAGGTATATATGCAGATGCTCAGATTCGGTCGGGTGATACAAATTTTGAGATTTCTGGCAATCGATTAGAAAGTGTTCCGGAAGTGATTACCCGAAATGGGGTTAGCGTAAAGTTGAAGAAAGCTAGTGTTTCCTTTTTATATAGTTATGTTGGAAAAAGTTATGCGGATGCAGTGAATACAGAAACTCCGTCTGCTAATGGTGCGGTGGGTATCGTGCCGGCTTATGGTTTAATGGATATAAACTCTATGTTTCTGATTTTGAATCAGATCACCCTGCGGGTGAATGTAAATAACGTAGCAAACAAACAGTATTTCACAAAACGCCCATCATTTTACCCAGGCCCTGGCATCTGGTCATCTGATGGTCGGTCGATAGTTGTGTCAGTTGGATTTAAAATATAACACGAAAGCGAATAGAAAGAAATTGTTGTTTAAGGGTTAATGCCGGGTAGGGGTACCCGGCATTATTTTTTTTAACGGATCAAATAATCTTGTACGCAATCGATTTCTACTATCTCTTTTAAGATGATTTCTTGCATACTTAATTTGGGTTAGTATATTTATAAAATGTCTTTTGCTTCCCTGTTATCGGAATACTCCACCCATCCTAACATCTGGGATGAAATGTGCCTGAATGGAGAAATCCGAAGTCATTATAAAGTTTTCTTTGAAACGCTGAGCCAGATTTCGCCCGAGGATTTAGTCAAGAAAGATGAACTGGCTAAAAAGCTCTTTATGAGTCAGGGGATCACCTTTACCGTGTATAGCGATGGCGAGGGTATCGAAAAAATATTCCCATTCGATATTATCCCCCGCATCATTACCGCTGCGGAATGGAAACAAATAGACTTAGGTATTAAACAGCGTATCAAAGCACTGAATATTTTCCTGCGTGATATTTACCACGATCAGTTTATTATTAAGGATGGCGTAATTCCGGCCGGTCTGATTCACTCATGCCCTAATTTTCTTCGCGAAATGGTGGGCGTAGATGTGCCGTTTGATATTTATACCCATATCTCGGGCATCGATCTGATCCGTGATAGTGATGGATCATTTTATGTGTTGGAAGATAATCTTCGCACCCCTTCGGGTGTGTCTTATATGCTGGAGAATCGCAGCATGACCTATCGGATTTTTCCGGGCATATTACCGAAAAGCAATGTGCGTTCGGTTAAAGATTATCCAGATCTGCTTTTGAAAAATCTGCTGAGTTTATCCAACCGGCAGAAGAGCGAACCCACCGTAGTACTATTAACGCCTGGTATTTATAATTCGGCATACTTTGAACATACCACGCTGGCTCGTTTGATGGGTATTGAATTGGTAGAGGGAAGAGATCTTGTGGTTGACAACGCGAAAGTTTATATGAAAACTACCGCAGGTCTTAAACAAGTAGATGTGATCTATCGAAGAGTAGATGATGAATTTATTGATCCATTAATTTTTAATCCGAATAGTATCTTGGGTGTGTCGGGACTTTACTACGCCTATCGAAAAGGAAATGTGGCCATTGTAAATGCTCCCGGCAACGGGGTGGCTGATGACAAGGCAGTATATCCGTTTGTTCCTCATATGATCAGGTATTATCTCAATGAAGAGCCCATTTTGAAAACAGTGCCTACCTACGGAATGGATGACCCGGAACATTTTCAGCATGTGTTTTCAAATATTTCCAGGATGGTAATCAAAAAAACAAACGAAAGTGGAGGCTACGGAATGTTGATGGGCCATGCAGTAACGGAAAAGGAAGTGATCCAATATCGAAAAGAGGTGGAGAAAAACCCACGTCATTTTATAGCACAACCCATTATCAGTTTATCGTCTGTGCCATGTTTTATCAATAATAAGATTCAGCCACGGCATGTTGATTTACGACCCTTTGCGTTAAACGGTCCGCAGGGTATTGAAATTGTGCCCGGTGGTTTAACACGGGTTGCGTTGCGCGAAGGTTCGTTGGTTGTAAATTCATCACAAGGTGGCGGCAGTAAAGACACCTGGATAGTAGGGTAAGTAAAAGAGTATGCTAAGTAGAGTTGCAGATGCAGTTTTTTGGATGGCCCGGTACATGGAGCGCACGGACAATATTCTGCGTGCTCTTCGCACCAACTATATTGCCTCGCAGGATGAAATTCAGAATTTTGACTGGCACCTGTGGGTGGAGGGGTTAGGCCCGGAGGGGTATGTATCTGATAGTAATCCTACGTATCGTGAGGCGTTACATCATCTGCTCTTAAATAAAGACAATAACACATCTTTATTAACGAATGTTGCACGGGCTCGCGAAAACGCTCGATCGGTACAAGATTATATTACTAAGGAGGTTTGGCAATGCATCAACGACTATTATCACCTCATTCGTGATCCACATACCGAGCAGCTCTTGTTGGCGAATGATCCGGTTACGGCCTTCGATAATTTATTGCGCGAGAGCACACTTTTTTATGGAACTGTGGATATCACCATGAACCGGGGCGAAGGTTATAGTTTTCTAAACATTGGAAAATACATTGAACGCCTGTTGCGGAGTTTGGATATTCTTGAATTGAAAATTATGGAATTGGAAAGCGGTGGCAGTGAAGTTACTCAGTGGAAATATTTACTTTACTCCTTATCGGGCTATGAGTTTCATACCAAGTACTATCGCAATGTATTGTCAACAGAGAATGTTTTCCATCAGGTAATCCTGAATGCACAGTTTCCGCACTCAGCCCTTTATTGTTTGTCGCAGGTTGAAAGATACTTCAAACGACTGGATGCTATTTCTGTGCCTGAGCATTTTAAAGAAATGGAATTTTTACTCGGTAAAGCGTTGAGTAACCTTCGTTATGGGGGCCATGAACAAAAGAACCTGGAGCAGGTGAAGTCGCTTGTATTAAGAACAAAAATTGAAATAAAAGATCTGGGTCACAAATTGGCTTCTTTATACTTTGGTTATTCCTGATTGAATTATGCCATCATTTTATATTCGTCATCGTACTCATTACATTTATTCTGGCTTGGTTATCGATTCGGCCAATCAGATCAAACTGTATCCGGCTCATGACGCCTTCCAACGAGTGAATGAACAGCATATCCAAATCTCTATGAATCCACCGGTGACCACGGTGAGAGATTATTTTGGTAATCTCACGGGTTTCTTTACACTGCTTGTTCCGCACAAAGAATTAGTAATTGATAGTTTATTGGCGGTTGAAATTTTTAGCAATCTGGGATTACAGAAAAGAGACTCTGCGACTGATGTATGGAAGTTGATTAACACGCCAGAGAATCAACTGCTTCATCATGATTTTCTAAAAGCTGAGGAGGCAAAATGCCAGACTGAAGTGCAGGATGCCATCCATGAAATATTGGGTAAAGTTCAACATCCGCTAGATACCATCCTGCAGTTGTCTGAATACATCTACGACAACTTCACCTATAAAAAAGGTGTTACCAATATTGAAACAAGTGTAGACGAGCTCTGGAATTTACGTGCTGGTGTATGTCAGGATTTTGCACACCTGCTTTTATATATGCTTCGGCTCATGGGCATTCCGGGCCGTTACATCAGTGGCTATATTTGCCCGGGTAGCAGCGAGTGGCGAGGCGAAGGAGCAACCCATGCCTGGGCGGAGGCCTGGCTACCGGATACAGGGTGGGTAGGTATTGATCCTACTAACAAATGTCTTGCCGGGGAACGTCATGTTCGGTTAGCTACCGGAAGAAACTTCAGTGATTGCACTCCTGTAAAGGGAAATTATAAGGGAGCTGTAGAACACAAACTCGAAGTGACCGTTCAATTTGGTACGAAAGCGTTTACCGAAGAGCAATTGGCAAATCCTTCACCAACATTTATAAGCGGGGCTACAGTAGCCGAAGGAGTTCCGCGCAATTCCTACATCGCTTACATGCAGATGCAACAACAGCAATAGCATCAAAGTCACATAGATAGTTGTTATGAGGTAGCACAAAAAAAGAAGGCCGCTTAAAAGCAGCCTTCTCTAATTAAGATCAATAGCAATTCTTATTTCTTAACTACAATGTTACTATCCAGAATCACGGCTGTTTGAGCCAATACTTTTCCATTTAATGTAGCACCTGTTTGCAGTGTAATACCTGTCATGGAAAGTATGGTACCCTCAAAATGTGATGTGGTTCCCAGCGTAGCTTGTCCGGCAACTTGCCAGAAGATATTCTTGGCTTGCGCACCTCCACTCAAGGTAACATTCACTGCCGAACTCATGTTAAGATTTCCAGCAATTTGAAAAATCCAAACATCATTTGCACCTCCCGAGATAACAATACTGGTAGGAACCGTTACATTACTTGACCACTTATAAAGACCGGGAGTAAGCGTTTGGCCTCCAATATTTCCCGTACCCAATTCAACAAAATCAGGAAGCACGCGACCTGCCGCATCATTGTAGGCAGTGACCATATTATTAACTGTTGTGGTTAAATTAATAGGTGTTGGGGCTGCCATGTCAGCAGCATACACTTTGCCAGTTACCTGAGCAGATGTTGCAAAACCTGTAGCGTTTGTCAATGCGAGGCCTGTGACGAAGGTGGTTGCTGCAGGGCTTAGACCTAAATCACCGGTTATGTTCGAAGTTGAAGCGTTGTTGATGGCGGTCTTTGCAACAATTACATACTCACCAGCTGCACCCAGATCAACAATGGAAAGAACAGACGAAGAACCTCCTGTTGTAAAGGTAGAAACACTGTTAGATTCAAGCGGTTTACCAGCTAGTGTTTTCGCACCTGTTGTAACAGTTACCGTATACGTTGTTAAGGCCAACAAGCTATTGGTTGGTGTAAACGTAGCGGTAGTTCCTGAATAGGTGACAGTGCCAGGTACATTTGTTGTGCCTTGTTTAACTAGTACAGTGGATGAATTTATAGTCGCTGGGTCCATCTCAGTACTGAATGAGATGGTAATTGCATTATTGCGGGCAACGTTGGTAGCGTTATTCAACGGACTGGTTTCTGAAACTGTAGGCGTAGCGCCAGGTGCAGCATCTTCATCCTTTGAGCACGATATAAATAAAATCAATACAATTGAAAACAAGGACAAAAGCTGAATTGCTTTGGAGTATTTCATAAGTGTGGTTTAAATGGAAAACAGATAATTAATATACAAAGGTGACGATGCTCTGCCTGTATAGTCTTACATTTCTACTAATCACACTTACACATATTTACGTTTTTGAGGATCCTCTCGTTTGTGATACTTGTTTGAATTGGCGTGGCGTAAAACCTGTAACCTTCTTAAATTGATTTGATAAGTGCCCGGCACTGCTATAATGGAGTTTATGAGCAATTTCTGCAACATTCAGTTGATTGTAAAGAAGGAGCTCTTTTACTTTTTCTATTTTTCTTATAATGATGTATTGCTGAAGCGTGATGCCTTTTTCCTCGGAAAATACCTTTGCGAGATACGTATAATCATACTTTAATTTTTTACTGATAAAATCTGAGAAATTCTCATGAGACATATCATCAGGTAAATTGATTATTTCGGTAACAACATTAATGATGCTATCAATCAAATTGTTCTTTTTATTACTCAACACTTCTAACCCCAATACCAGCAAGTTTTCTTCAAGTTTCTGATATAGTTCTTTGGATGCCTTTTCCTGCAATTCAACCATCCCTAGTGTAACAGCCAAATAACGCAGACCTAGTTTCTTTAGCTCTTGCTTCACCATTAGTATACATCGTAAACTAACCATGTTCTTTATATAGAGTCGCATGGTGCTCAAAGGCTTTTCTGGGTGCTTTAGTTGGACTAGCCTTGGTTTTTTATAAAAATTTTGAAAGTGGTTCCGGCATCAATTTTGCTTTCCACTTCAATTTTGCCACCCTGATTTCTTACCATTTGGGCAACGATAAATAAACCTATACCTGTTCCTTCAATATCAGGACGCAGCCTGCTGAATTTTGAGAATATCTCAAGCTGTTTCTCCTCTTCGATGCCGATCCCATTATCAGTAACAGATAATAGTGTAAAATCGTCTTTGAGTTCAGTTTTAATAAATATCTCGGGTGTTCTTTCGGGATCGGCACACTTGATGGCATTGCATAGCAAATTGTATAGGATACTTCTTAAATTCTTGGTTAAAAATGGCACCTCAGGAACAAGGATGTTGGTAGTAATCTTGGCATGCGATTGATAGATTTGGTTTTTTAAAGTGAATTTAACCTCATTCAAGATCTTTTCGATATTCGATTGTGCAGAAGAATGAGTAAGATCCGTAGCTATCTTGGTAATGTCTGTAAGTTCAATGATTAGATCTTTTAGAGACTTTGCTGAAGTCTCTAGCTTTTCCAGTAGAAAGTTCAAGTCCTCCTTATCGTTCTTGGTCAAAGCTGATTTCATTAGTTCAACTAATAATACCATGTTGGTTAGTGGACCTCTGAAATCATGAGAAACAGAATAGATGAAAGTTTCATGATCTGCATTTATCTTTTCAATAGCCCTTTTATCATTGATACGATCGGTGATGTCTATAAATGTAATAACGACCCCGTTGGTTATATTTTGTTTCTTGATGAAATAAGGGAGTATATTCATCTGAAACCATCGTTTGTCTCTGGTCTGAATTTCTTTTTCAAGGTCAAGATTACTCTCAATCACTTCATTTATGCTTTCTACAAAGGTCGGAAGTTGATCAAGATTTGGAACCTCAGAAATTGATTTTCCAATATCATCAGCCACCAGCTTAAAATGCATGTTGGCGGGTGGACTAAATTTTCTAAGTATCAAATCTGCGTCTACAAAGAGTTGTGGTATAATCGTATTTCTAAAATAATTTTCTAACTCCTCATTCAGTTCAACAACTTTTTTTATGTCTTTAATCTCATTAACCTGCGCTTCGTTCATAGTAATGTAATTAATAGATCAATGTTCATGTTATTTTTTGTGCATACGATTTATGATTCACGTTTAGGCAAAAGAGGTTTAATCCAAAATCGTTCCGCAATTTTGAATCTGGATCAGAACTTAATAATATGATTTAAAAAATGTAATTATAACGAGGTGTGTATTATTCTCTACAGTTGGTGACCCTTGGCTTGATCATCTTCTGATAGATCTACTTCGTTACTCCAAAGGCTTTGTGCACTTCCTCGAGGGTCTGTTTGTTATCAGCCATAACCAATAAGTGATCATGGACATTGATGACTGTTTCACCGGAAGGTGGAACGTACTTTCCGTTACGATGTATTAATACAATAACGGCAGCTTTCGGCAATCCAATCTGAACAATTGCCTTGCCTATCACGGGTGATGTTTGAGGAATGTCTAGTTCGATAAGTTCCGATTTTAAATCTTCATTCATCTCCATATCAATCGGAAATCTCCTTTTTATGGCACTGGGTACTCTCACATGCAACCAGCGCGCAACAATAGGCAACGTGGTGCCTTGCAGAATAACGGAGGACACTGAGATGAAGAATACAAGATTAAAAATTGTTTCCGCATAGGGTATGCCGGCCAGCATGGGATAGGTTGCAAATACAATGGGTGCTGCGCCACGCAAACCTACCCATGATAAAAAGAATTTTTTTCTGACATTCAACCCCTGCGTAAAAGCAATCGAAGTAAATACTGCAATTGGACGAGCAACGAGGATGAGAAAAACAGAAATCAAAATGCCAGGAATCAAAATAGGAATAAGTTTGCTGGGAAATACCAGCAACCCAAGTGTAAGAAACATGATGATTTGCATCAGCCAGGCCATTCCATCATAGAATCTTATCAGACTTTTTTTATGTATAAAATTACTGCTGCCTAAAATTATAGCTGATATATACACAGCCAGGAAGCCGTTGCCGCCAATAAAATCCGTGAATGAGAAAGTAAAAAAGACTAACGAAAGCACGAGCACAGGATATAGACCAGCCACATCAAGTTGGATTTTATTAACCAGCCATTTCATCACACGGCCCATGACAAAACCACAGGCAGCCCCAATAAACATTCCCGTTAAGAATTTTGGGATAAGAGAAAATACAGAAGCCTCTGGATTTGAAATCAGATAAATCATCCCAATGGTTAGGAAATAAGCCATAGGGTCGTTGCTACCACTTTCAAATTCTAATGTGGGTCGCAGATTGCCTTTAAGTCCAATATTTTTTGATCGCAGGATTGAGAACACAGCGGCAGCATCCGTTGACGAAACGATTGCTCCCAGCAGCATTCCTTCAATGAGAGTAATATTTAGTAGGTACGAACTAAACAACCCAACTAAAAGCGCTGTCAGCAAAACACCCAGTGTAGAAAGTGAAAGACCCTGGCGTACAATGGGTTTAACGCTTTCCCACTTTGTATCTAACCCACCAGAAAAAAGAATAAAGGTTAATGCCACAACACCCAGAAACTGTGCAATTTTTGGATCATTAAAATAAATACCACCGGGTCCTTCAGAACCAGCCAGCATCCCGACTAATAAAAATAATAGCAACGTAGGTATCCCAAGCCGAAACGATGTCTTACTTGCTATAATGCTTATGAAAAGCAAAATAGACCCAAGTAATAATATGTTCTCTACTGAAACGGACATCAAAAAATTAAATAATAGAAAGGAGACGCTGTCTCAAAAGTCTATTGATATTGATATGTCATTCCGGCCTTTGAGCCGGAATCTCATTCTACATCTCAAATCTGGGATCGCGGGTCAATGCCTGCCTTTGCCGAATCCGCCAGGCCCGCGATGACAACCAGACTTTTGAGACAGCCTCTCCACTTTTCTTAAGATGTTTTCAAGATAACGAATAATGCCACAAGAAGCACACCCATTAAAATAACAAACCAAAGCCTTTTAATTGTTTCGAGAGTTTCTTTCATAAAAGAAATAGTTGAGCACAGACCGACCACTTGGCAGTTGCGTCTATGCAGGTATTGATAAATTTAAATTGGCTGATAAAATCAGCCTAAGGGAGAATGGATTCCGCTAAGGCGCGTGAATAGTGGGGAGCAGGTAAAAAGGATTGTAGATTCTGGCAGAAACCTTTAACGCAGCATTGGCAAATAATTCCGCAGCATAAATTTCTTCTGCATACCACCAGGTTTCCTGAAACAGGTCCTTTTGGAAAAAGGAAAGAGATGGAATTGATTGAACGGATGCCTCCCGCACTACTAGGGGCGCCCCTGGGCTAACGCAAAAGAGAGTTTTTGTTTGCGCTTTGTCTTGTTGAGGACCAGGCGCGGAGTGGGTTGAAAAAAGTATGAAAAACACTATGATCCCCTGAAAGAGGATTGCCCATGCATTTTTATTACTTCTCAGAAAATTCATGTTCAAAGATAGTATCCCCAGGATCAGAAATAGAAATTATTTGCCAACTAGATTTTCAAGGGTGTTAGCTAGTGAAGCAAACTCGGCATGTGCGTTGTTACATAGCATAATCAAGGTTTTATCCTGATCAATAAAGCGTACTATTCTAGTATTATATCCGGGGTTACTTCCCGTGTGATAAACGATACTAGTGTTGGTGTCATTTTTCAACATCCAACCAAAACCGTACATGGATAGCGAATCGTTGGCAAGTTGCATGGGTGTAAATGCTTCCTGCAAGGTGGCATTGTTTACCAATGTTTCATTATAGAGAGCTCGATCCCATAAAAGAAGATCGGCCGAGGTTGAACTAATCCTTCCTGGACCTTTGCGACTACCTAACCAGATTGTATAGTTGGATGAAGGAAAGGAGTCAGCGCGTAGGTATCGATCTTTTTCTTCTAGATAGATATGACCTGCGGCAAAGTTTTCAGTCGACTTCTTTTCCTCCAGACTGCGAATATCCGTGTTCTTCATTCCAAGAGGCGTGAAAATATGTTCACGACATAGATCAATGAAATCTTTTCCGGATGCTTTTTCGGCAATGCTGGCAAGAAGTACATAACCTGTATTGCTGTATTCATATTTTTCACCGGGTTTAAACAGAATGGGAGGGTTATATTTTTTTAGATACGTGATGATTTCATCATTGCCTGCTATCCTGGATTTATCCCAATGCTGATCCATGATTGCCTGATAATCGGGCAGACCTGAAGTATGTGTTAGCAGGTGACGGATGGTTATGTTGGAATAGGGTAAGTCTGGGAGAAAATTTTCTATTGGATCATCATAGCTGAGTTTGTTTTCTTCCTTTAACATCATGATGATCATCGCTGTAAACTGTTTTGAAACGGAGGCGAGTTCAAAGATATCAGTCGTATCCAGCGGAACCTTAGTTTCAAAGTTCCGGTAACCGAATGCTTTGTGGTAGACAGGTTTTCCTTTGCTGGCAACCAGCACTACACCACTGAAATCAGGAACCGTCATCATCACAGAATCAAGTTGCATGCGCAGGGCTTCCTGTTTATTATACTGCTTTTGATTCTTGCATCCCGCTACGATCAGAGCAAAAAAAAGTAAAGTCAATAGTTTTATAAAGGCTTTCATTTAATTTTGTTTTTGCGTTCGAAAGAACATCTAGTGAATATATTGAAGTAATTTTTAATTCCCATCCTTTGCAAGATTCAGCAATCATTTTTAATTATTTCTCTTCTCTTTCCGAAAAGCAGAAGGATCAGATCAATCAGCTAGGTAGTCTTTACAAGGATTGGAATGATAAAATCAATGTAGTATCCCGCAAGGACATTGAAAACATCTATACCAACCATGTGTTACATTCCTTAGGCATCGCGAAAGTTATATCTTTCAATCCCCGGGCCGAGGTGCTGGATGTAGGCACGGGGGGTGGCTTCCCGGGTGTTCCGCTGGCCATACTTTTCCCCGAAACCCGGTTTCATCTGGTGGACTCCATTGGGAAAAAAATTACCGTGGTTACCGAAGTAGCTAAAGCATTGGGATTGAAAAATGTAAGGGCTGAACAAATCCGGGCTGAGCAAATAAAAGGGAAGTATGATTTTGTAGTGAGCCGCGCGGTTACGCGGATGAAGGAGTTTTATGGGTGGGTGAACAATAAAATAAAAGATGACTCCACCCATACACTGGATAACGGCATATTGTATTTGAAGGGCGGAGACCTGGATGAGGAGATGAATGAATTGAAATGTCCTTACAGCGTTTACAATCTCTCAGATTATTTTAATGAAGAATTTTTTGAAACCAAACGAGTGGTTTATGTACCCCTATAGCTTGTGACCGAATAGAAAACCTTCAACACGTTCACCAAGGCTGGTACTTGTTACAACCAGTTCAACCGTATCTCCGGCATTAAGTTTAAAAATGATTGAGTCGTGATAGTTAATTGTGCTGGCTAACGGATAAGATTGTTGTCTTTTTATATCAAAGAAAGTTATTGTTCCAGAAGTTATTTTCAATCGAATAGGAATTCCACCCAATGTTGAATTTCCGGTTACGTTAAACGAATAGACTCCGGCCGAAGGCGCAGTAAACCGGTTGGCTCCAACAACATTAAAATCATCGAAATCTTCTGTTAGGCCAATAGATGAATCTGTGAAACTGCCGCCCGTGTTAATGAATGAGTAGGCAGTTTTGAAAGCATAATTTGTAGCAATAGCCGTGGCAATCGAAGTATCTACATAGCCTTTGGTAGTAGCATCGGTGTTCGTTGTTGGCGCTCCCACATTCTGAATTCTGATGTTGCCTGCATTAGGGTTCGTATTTAATACTTGCGTCAGTGTGGTAGAAATGGTCACGTTGTTGCCGCCCGAGATAGCCAGGGTATTACTCCCCGGAGTATATGTTAGATTTTGTTTGTAGGGTGTTAGGTCAACACTAGTTGCATCATTGCTAATACTTAGAATATTTGTTCCCGTGTTTAAGGCTAAGTCTTGAATTTCATTTGTGGCGTTGTCATCATTCAAAGTAACTGATCCACCTCCATTACTTAATGAGAGCGTAGTGCCTGATTTTGTCAAGGTTTGAATTTCGTTGGTTGCATTGTCATCATTGAGTGTAACCGAGCCACCACCGTTACTGAGGTTAATCGTTGCCCCAGTCTTGGTTAAGGCCTGAATTTCATTTGTGCTGTTGTTGTCGTTGTCCGCAACATCAAGCGTTACGCTCGTTCCATTCGTGATGTTAATGGTTCGGTTGGTGCCAGCGCTTGTTCCAAGCGAAAGATTCTGCGCATTGCCTGTGAGTGCAGAAGAAAGATCAATGGTATTTCCACCGCTGATGGTTAACGTGGAGCCGGTTAGTGAAAGACTTTGGTTATCCGTGTTGGCGATTGTATTCAAATCCACCTCCTTCGTGCCACCAGCATCTGTGATCCTTAGTTTTTTATCGGTAGTTAATGAAGCCCCGGTAATCAATTCATTGGTAGCACTATTATCTGCGTCTCCGGTATTTGAAATAACTCCCTCATTGATCGCAATACCTTGCCCGGCTGTAAGGTTCGCACCGTTTCCAGAATATTCTGAGTAAAAAGCATAGGGTACACTCATTAATTGCTGACTTCCGGCAAGCTGAAACGAGCTACCACCCTCCGGATCGATTTCAATTTGTAACCATTTGTTACCAAGAGCCCAGCTAACAAAGGCGAACGATCCTGTGCCTGCGGTTCCCTGACCGATAATCAACGAAAACAATCCGAATTGATTGGTTTGTGGTTTGTGTGTTTCAGCGTATTCCACTTCTCCATTGGCTGCATTATTTAAAATGCTGATCCGCACTGAAATATTTTTTGTTATTATGGGCTTGCCTTCATTGTCACGTGCCACTCCCTGGTAGTTAATACCCTTAGGAGCTTGCGCATAGGCTTGCATGAATGTGATTATTGCTAGTACGAAAGAGAGTAAAAGTCTATTCATATCATGTTCCCACTTTAATAATTTTTATGGTTTTGCTGTCGCCATTGCTTAAACCTATTTTAATGAAATACACTCCCGGGCTAAGGTCGCCCAGTTGTACTTTGTTGTCTTTGGTAGGAGTAATAAGAGTTATGGTTCGGCCCCATGAGTCGTATAATTCCATGCCCTGTACTTGCACCTCGCAGCCAAAAGCCTCAATCGTTATTTCGCTTTTCGCGGGATTGGGATAATAACTAAACGAAAGATCCTTGCAGGGAAGAATTTCGGGTTGCAAAAATCCCTGTGTCAGGATGAAGTTGGAAGTTGACAGCGTGAGAATGGCGGGTTCACCAATGGAAGAAGTAACAATGAAATCTGTGACTGAAATATCGAAACCCGCCAGGTTAGTCACCTGTTGACGCGCTTGAGCCAGCCCCAAATAGGGCAAAAGCAGGAGTAAGAAACAAGTAAGTTTCGATCTCATAACTGGTTAGGAAATAGAAACTTACGACTTTTAGTTAAATATTCACATAAAGTAGATTTTTTTTCTGAATTTCTTCGAAGGACAGCTTTCTCTATCAGAGTTGTTCACCCGCAAAAAGGCCCAGATAGACTGCTGCTACACAGAATATGAGACTGAAAATCACGTAGATAATGGAGGAAAGCGCGAAGCCACCCTGAAACATATAGAAGGTCTCCTGACTAAACGTGGAAAAAGTACTAAAGCCACCACAGAAGCCTACCGTCCAGAATAAACGGGCGTTAGGTGAAAAAAGCTGCCGTTGATCCGCTAACCCAATAATCAGTCCCAGAATAAAACAAGCCAGGACATTGGCTACTAACGTCCCGTAGGGAAAATGATGGGTATGTAACGAACTTATCCATTTTCCTAACGAGAATCTAACCACACTGCCCAAACCCCCGCCAATAAAAACCATCAGTATGGATCGCATAGTTTTAGTTTAAAGGTGACTGTGGATTTTCCAGGGCTGTTCGCTCTCCTTGTGAAAGACTGAGATCGTTGGTAATGCTGTAAACGGTTGGCCTGAAGAGAAAGAATAAGACTATTATGATAGCAGTGAATAGTAGAAAAGAATTGTCGCCAGTAATCAACGCGGCCACCGCACCAAACAAGCCAGGCAGTTCCAGGCAGGCCGATCGGATAAGCAATGCAGTTTGATACTTCATAAGTTTTTCCTTCAAGCTCAGGTTTTGGTTAACAGAAGCAAGGGACTGTTTGAAAACAAAATATCCGGCTGCCATACCTCCAGGAAGCAAGGCAAAGAGAATATAGCGAAGCATAAGTGCAAAATCTTTATCCATGCCTGTGTTTATCCCCCCAGTATAGTTCAGCAGTAATACAATCAAACCAAAAAAAGTCATGATCGAAACAAGTGAAAAATAGATCATGTTCATGGCAGTCAATGTGCTTTTCGATGTTCGGACTTGTGTCATAGTAAAATCAGTTAAAAAGTTACCAGTTAATTATTTTCTTGCTTTATCATTCGCTGCATACTTGCAAAGGTATGTTCTTTCAGATCAGCAAGGCTCTCTCGATTTATTTCGGCAAGAGAAATTTCAGGCCCAACAATTATTTTGATTAAGCCTGGCCGTAATCGAATAGTGCCCGGTGGCATTAATTTTCCTGCGCCTACCACCACCATGGGCAAGATTGGTTTTTGTGTATCAATAGCAATGCGAAAGGCGCCATCTTTAAAGGGTTGCATAATTTCTTTTGTTCGATTTTGTGTGCCCTCAGGAAAGATAAGAATATTGATTCCCAGCGTTAAAACATCCTTCAGGTGATTGATACTTTTTTTTCGGCTTTCATTGCTGGTGCGATCTACTACAACACACGTTGCACGGGTAATCCAGCCGAATACCGGAATTTTTAAAAGTTCTTTTTTTGCCAGCGGTCGGAATTGTCCGCGGATCGTCATAGCAATGCCGGGTAAATCCAGAAAGGAAGTATGATTACTAACATAGATATAAGCTTTGCTTTTGTCAATATTTTCGCGACCAATCATTTGGTAACGAATAAAGGTGAGCTGACTAAATACCCACGACCAGAGCTTCATAAAAAAGTAAGTAACCGAAACTGCGCGCGGGCCGAAGAAAGCAGGAATAATAATGCCGGGTAAAAACAAAAGCATGAAAACGGAGAACACAAGAAACACCCAGAACTTGTAGAGGGCCGAAAAGAAAGATTGAATCAGTTTCAAGAAGTCTTTTGTTAGCGTGAAAAAAAATTCCCGAAAGGTGCAAATCTTTCAGGAATTTTAAGAATGTTTGATAGTCGTCAGACCGCCAGCCTTTGCCGAAGCGGCTACGCGCAGGCAGGCTCGAACCGGTCAGACGACTAAAACGAAACGTCTGTTACGAAAAATAATTTGTTACTCCGGGCACGGCAATCGGATAAAATCCATCCGCATTGGGAAGCACAGGAGGTAACGCATTAAAATCAAACTTGGTTGGCATTATGCTCATACCAGAATTTAATGCCTTTTCAAAATCAACTACTTGCCCTGTGTAGGTAGCCATTCTGCCGAGGATTGCCGTCATGGTAGTCATGGCACCATTTTCTGTATCCGAAAATTTAAATTCCTTTTTAGCAATAGCGGCAAAAAGCTCATCATGTTCGGTTTGATACGGATTGTTTTCTTTCGTACGATCGAATTGATACAATACTTTCCCTTTGCGATCTGTCATGTTAGCCGCACCACAATAAATATTTCCTTTCGTTCCCATCATAAATTCATCCACCTTACTCATAGTGCCTTTGATATGGCGGCACTGACTATTCAGCACACTACCATCGGCATAGGTAAACTCTACATAATGATGGTCAAAGATTTCTCCAAACTCTTTTCCTTTTCGCACTTCACGACCGCCCATGCCTTGCGCTTTTACCGGGTAGCCACCTTTAAACCAGTTGATCACATCGATGTTGTGTATGTGTTGCTCAACAATATGATCGCCACATAGCCAGTTGAAGTAATACCAGTTGCGCATTTGGTATTCCATTTCCGTTTGATTGTATTTGCGGTGGTTTACCCACACGCCTTCATTGTTCCACCAAGCCTGGGCGGATACGATATCACCAATCAACCCATCTTTGTAGCGTTTGTAAAGTTCTTTATAGGAGTTTTGATAATGGCGTTGCAGACCCACCACCACATTTAATTTTTTCTGCTTAGCAATAACAGCCGCGTCCAACACACGCTTAATACCGGCCGGATCTGTGGCAAGAGGCTTCTCCATAAAAACATGCTTGCCCTGGTTTACGGCTTCTTCAAAATGAATCGGGCGGAAGCCGGGTGGGGTTGTTAAGATAACAACATCCGCCAAAGCAATTGCTTTTTTGTAGCCATCAAATCCAACAAACTTATTTTCTTCGGGTACTACAATTTTGTCTTTGATGTTACCGGTGGCTCCCGACCAATCAGAAAGATCGTCTGACATCAACGCTTTATAACAATCATCCAGCCGATCGCGAAAAGCATCATGCATAGCGACCAGTTTTACGTTTTGCTTTGAAAGTAGAGCTTGCATGGCGGCCCCGGTGCCACGGCCACCACAACCAATCAGGGCCACTTTAATTGAGTCGTCTACCGAAGTGTTTACATGTTTGGCATTTGATACAAAAGGGAAGGCAGCAAGTGTGCCGGCAAGCAGAGAAGTTTTCTTTACAAATTCTCTACGGGATTGGGTGTGTTCGTTTTTCATAAGATTAAGTTTTAAGCCACAGATTCACAGATTGATTAAATTGGCACTATAATATTACTCGTTTTATTTCAAGGGATGGTTCTCCAAAGTTATAAATCATTCCAATTTTACATTTTGACACCGCCAAGTAATTTATTACCTGGCTGTAATGTTCTTCGGCAATACCCTGTTGAGCCTTTACTTCCATTATTATATCATCAAACACGACAAAATCAGCATAGAACTTATGCGGTAAGACTATTCCTTTATATTCTACTTTGTACTCTTTCTCACGTTCATAAATAATTTTCCTATTCTGTAATTCATGCTCCAGCGCGTCTTTGTAAACAATTTCGAGAAAACCTCTACCAAGAATTCTGTGGATTTCCATGGCTATGCCATTCAAAAGATAGGTTTTTTCCTGAAGTGGATAAGCTTTTTTATCAAACTTGTTTTTAGGCACAATTTTACGGATTTGATGTGTGGCAAAATTAAAACCTTCACCGATGAATAATCAGTGAATCTGTGGCTACTACTTTAGATACAAGCTATAAAACTTTTCAATCTCTTCCTTCGAAGGTTGTTCAAGCGGTCGCACTACCCGAAATCCTACAAACATGGCATCGGTAAGCCACCACTTGCTTTTGGGGATTTGTGGATCACGGATGTTCCAGTTTGCGTTTGAAGCTTGCCGGTTTGCACATCGAAGTTCTGTTGCCTGATCCATGTAAGAGCCACCTTTTACTGTTTTGGGATGATTGGAGCCCGGTTTTGTTATCGGATTGTTCCCAGTAACTTTTCCATAGTAGGTAGCATCATACTGATCGATTGTCCACTCACTAAGATTGCCCAACATATCATACAGGCCCCAGGCATTAGATTTTAATTGTGCCACATGTTGAAACTTTCCTTCGCTGTTATCTTTAAAAAAGCCGTATTCGCGTAAACGCTGAGCATCATTACCAAAAGGATAGGCGGTTGTACTTCCTGCGCGACAGGCATATTCCCATTCGGCTTCTGTAGGCAATCGATAAAAAAATCCGGTCTTGCTGTAAAGCCATTTACAATACATCATGGCAGCCGTATGGCTCATGCTATTGGCGGGATGTTTACCATCGCGCCCCATACCCCATGTTAAGTCAATGTATTGTGGAGTGGCACGTGTTACACCATCAATGGTTTTACTTTGCGGAAGCGAGTTATCTTTAAAGTAAAGATCCCACTCGGCAAAAGTTACTTCGGTAACACCCATCCAGAAAGCGGCAAGCTCTACTTCCTTTTGAGGGCCCTCATCATCGCTGCGTCCACGCTCTGTAGCCGGACTTCCTATCTTAAATTTTCCGGCAGGGATAGCCGCCATCTTAAACGTAATTGTTTTACCCGCAATAGTTTGATCATAGGTTTTAAAATCCTGAGCGTTTACAATTAGGGTAAGCAGGTTTAGTAAAAGGAGAAGACCGTATTTCTGCATTTCTTAAAAATATTTGACACTTCTAAGTAGAAAGTTTAAAGTTAGCTGCATGCTACTTTAAACTTTGAACTATTAAATTAGTTTTTTCGCTTCAAAAGCGCCATATAAAATCCATCAAACCCCTCTGAAGGCTTTATCCATTTTTGTTCCAGTAGTTCAAATTTTTCTTTATGTGATTCCAAAAATATTTGCACTTGATTTTCATTTTCGGTAGGCAACAGACTACAGGTAGAATAAACCATGAGTCCGCCCGGTTTCACCATGGTGCTGTAGTCTGTTAAAATATGTTGTTGAAGTTCTTTCACCCGGTCAATGAAGTCAAGCGATAATTTCCATTTCGCATCCGGGTTGCGTCTGATCACACCGAGTCCCGAACACGGAACATCTAAAAGTAAACGATCGGCTGAATTTTCAAGCCGTTTAATTGTTTTTGAAGATTCAATCACGCGCGTTTCAATATTTCCAGCCCCGGCTCTACGCGCACGTTTTTTTAGCTCTTCCAGTTTCCACGCTTCAGTATCGAGCGCAATGATGCGGCCTTTGTTTTGCATCAGTGAAGCAAGGTGCAGGGTTTTACCACCCCCTCCTGCGCACGCATCTACTACGCGGTGGCCTGGTTCTACTTTTAAAAACGGAGCTATAAGTTGTGAACCGGCATCCTGTACTTCAAATAAGCCATCCTTAAATTGTTGACGGGTAAAAATATTTTGACGTTGCTCCAGAATCAAGGCATCAGGAAATTGGACAGGGGCTTCCGTGTTTATTTCTTCTTCTTCTAATTGTTTTTGGAGTGACTTGCGATCGACTTTTAGTGTATTTACCCGCAAAACAACTTTTGCTTCTTCATTAAGGGCAGTTAATTCTTTATCCCAATCAGGTCCCAATTCCTTTTCACCCAATTCATCTAACCAATCGGGTATTGACTCGCGGATTTTTCTGGTGGCTTGAGCCGAATCATATCCGGCTTCGATTTTTTTCCGATTCAGGCCTTCAAACTCCTCCCAGTCGGGAAACTCAGTATTGTTCCAAAGGCACCAAACACCCAGCAGTTTCCAAAAGTCTTCCTCTTCAGCTTCGGATATTTCTTTGAATAAACGATACCATCGCACAATATCGTAGGTGGTTTCTGCAATAAAGCGTCTGTCGCGCGCACCCCACTTCGGGTTGCTCTTCAGGATTTTCTCAATCACTTTATCGGCATATTTCTTGTTTACAAAGATTTCGTGAAGACCTTCCACCACGGCTGCCGATAAGTTGCGATATATTTTCATTCAGGCAAGTTAAAAACTGGGCGTGTCAATCACGGTATTTTTGATAGAATGTTTTTAACTTGGCTGTTCTACCAGCAGGTTATGGGTCGCATTATTGTAATGGTTTATCGTCCCCACAGAGGCAAAGAGCATGAATTGATTCCTATCCTGAAATCAGGGTACGTGCTTTTGAAAGATCGGGGATATTTAACAAGCCGGCCACCGATTATGATGCAAGCCTCCAACAAATGTTTATTGAAGATTTTTGAATGGAAAGGAAAGGAGAGTATGAAAAGTGCCGAGGCCGATCAACTGGTTCAGGAGCATTGGATGCGGGTTAGTAAAATCTGCGATTTTGAAAAGCCAGTTAATCTGGATGAGTTTAAGCAAGTATTCTCAGAATTTGAGACTATTGCCTGGGATGAATGGGATCAACAATAGTCTGAACTATAACAGTAATCAATATAAATTATGAAAAGAAGAAATTTTATTCAGACCGGTCTTACTGCCATGGCCTCGGCCTTCACAATCGGTTCGGCCACTGCAACAGAAATAAAAATTGTAGCCGGTAAACCCTTTAAACTTAACTATGCTCCGCATGATGGAATGTTTAAAAATCATGGCGGCAGTGATTTTGAAGATCAGATTAAGTTTATGGCCGATCAGGGTTTTCGTGGAATTGAAGATAATGGTTTGTTGGCCAGACCTGTAGCCGAACAGGAGCGCATCGGCAAAACATTGTCACAGTTGGGCATGACCATGGGTGTATTTGTTATTGATGGTGGCGACAACTGGAAAACGTCACTCACTACCGGCAAGCAGGAGTTTAAGGATAACTTTATAAAGACCTGTAAACTTTCTGTTGAAGCAGCAAAACGGGTAAATGCAAAATGGGCTACGGTGGTACCCGGTTTTTTTGAACGCAGAATGCCCATCGGTATACAAACTGCCCATGTTGTGGATGCATTGCGAAGAGGTGCCGAAATACTTGAACCCAGTGGATTAATTATGGTTTTGGAACCGCTAAGCGATACACCCGAGCTTTTTCTTCGCTTTTCTGATCAGACTTATGAAATCTGTAAAGCTGTTAAAAGTCCTTCGTGTAAAATTCTGTTCGATGTTTATCACATGCAACGCAACGAAGGCAATATTATTAACAACATTAATGCCTGTTGGGATGAGATTGCGTATTTCCAAATTGGTGATAACCCTGGCCGCAACGAGCCTACTACGGGTGAGATCAATTACAAAAACATTTTTAAGCACATTTATGATAAAGGCTACCGGGGCATCATGGGTATGGAGCACGGGAATGCTAAACCGGGTAAAGAAGGTGAACTGGCATTGATTCAGGCGTATCGTGAGAGTGATAATTTTTAGATGGATGAATTAAAACTATGAAGAAGTTAATTTTTATCGGATTTTTTTTGGCAGCGCTCCCTTTGGTAAGTGAAGCCCAATTACAAGGAATAGGTGGACGGCTGCTGGAAAAAACAAAACAGTCAGCGACAAAATCCGCGAAGAATAAAACTACCTCTACGGCTGATGCGGAGCGCGATCGCCTGGACTCCACGGATTTCAATTACGCGATTAAGGTAATCGATAATTCAGGGATGATGAACATCCGAGACTTTGATGAAACGCTTACCAAGTCGGCTTATGCGGCTTCTAATTTTTTATTTAAAGAAGAGCGCGACAAAACTCCGGCCCAGAAATGCCGCGCTATTCTGGATGCGGCTGAAAATTTTTATCAGGTGCGCCAATACAAACCAGCCGAGATCTATTTTCTTGATGCCAAACTGACATACGAAGCTGAGGGGTTAACAAACAATATAAATTATAGTAAAGTACATGCCGATTTGGGATTGTTATACTCAACCATGGGGCGCTATAATTCGGCAGAGTATTATACTTCGGAAGCACTTGCTATACGTGAACAAACCCTGGGAAAAGATAGTAAGGCCTATGCCTCTTCCTTAAATAATATGGCTGTGCTTTATCAGGAAACAGCCCGGTACAATGAATCAGAAAAATATTTTGAAGAAGCTTTGCAGACTGTTAAAAATCAGTTGGGAGCCGAGAGTAATGAGTATGCTATCGTACTCAATAATCAAGCAATTTTATTAGCCCAAATTGGTCGCACCGAGCAAGCGGTGACAAAACTAAACAGCGCCATTGCCATTTTAGAAATGCTAAAGAAAAAAAACACGCGCGATCAGGTAGGCTTTCAATCTAACCTGGCCTTATTGTACCAACAGACTGGAAAGTTTACGGAGGCCGAAGCCATTTATTTGAAATTGGAAAAGACATTGGGCAGCAAAGATCCTTTCTATGCCGGAGTGTTGAATAACCTGGCCTTGCTTTACATACAAATGGGGCAAACGGATAAAGTAGAAAATTATCTCAAGCGCTCAGCCGAAGTGTATAAAGCCCGCTTCGGAAATCAAAATCCAAATTACGCTAAGGTGTTGAATGATTTAGGAAATTTCTATCGCATGGAAGGTCGCTTTCCGGAAGCTGAACAAAACCTGGCAGAATCATTGGCCATACGAAGCACCGCTCTCGATACCAATCATCCCGATTATGTAAAGAGCCAGGAAGATCTTGCCATTTTGTACTGGAAGAAAGGTGATCTCGCGAAAGCGGATGCCAACTATAAAGTTGCGATGGATAAATCATTGGATTTTATCAACCGCTATTTTCCACCGATGAGCGAAGCTGAGAAAACAAAATACTGGGATGTACTGCAACCACGGTTTCAGCGCTACTATAACTATTGTCTCGAAGCAAGTGCAGGCAATCCGGCTATTGTGCAAACCATGTACGATTACCAGATGGCAACGAAGGGGCTGTTGCTTAACTCCACGAATAAAATCAAGAAAGCAATTTTTTCCAGTGGCAATAATGATCTGATCAAAGATTATGTTGCGTGGCTGGATAAAAAGGAAGCGCTGGCGCGTTATTATTCCCTTTCAAAGGAAGACCTCACCAATCAAAAAATTGATTTACCTGCACTTGAGAAAGAAGCCAATGACATGGAGCGTTCACTCTCACAACGGTCCACTGATTTCTCTCAAGGATATACAACCGATAAACTAAGTTATACGCAAGTGACATCACTCTTAAGCGATCAGGAAGCTGTCATTGAGTTTATCCGGATTCGCAGTTTTGATAAGGACTTTACTGCTGAGTCAAAATATGCAGCGCTGGTATTAACGAAAGGCGCAACGGCACCTAAACTTATTGTGCTCGATAATGGCAATCAATTAGAGACTCGTTATGCAAAATTTTATCGAAACGCCATTCAACAAAAGTCAGCCGATACGTATTCTTACGATCAGTTTTGGGCGCGTATTGATCCGGCCTTAGCGGGAAAGAAAACGATTTATATTTCTGCAGACGGAGTCTATAATCAGATAAGTTTGAATACACTTAAGAAAACCGATGGCGATTATTTGCTTAACCGGTATGATCTTGTGTTAGTAGGAAATTCAAAAGATGTGATTGCTCTTAAAAATCAAAAACCGGTAGCAACAAAGAAGACTGCATTCCTCCTTGGCTTTCCTGATTACGGTGGCGATGCAGTAGCCGCCTTGCCGGGAACAAAAGTTGAAATCGAAAACATTTCTAAAATTCTGAAAACAGGAAGTTATCAGGTAACTCCTTATTTGCAGAAAGCAGCAACAGAAGCAGCCATTAAGACATTAAAAGGACCGGCCATTGTGCACATTGCTACGCACGGATATTTTCAGGCTGATGTTGAGCAAGCTGCAGCCGGTGTGCACACAGAAAACGCAAAAAATAATCCACTGCTGCGCTCAGGGATTTTATTGGCGGGTGCATCACCCACATTAAAAGGAGAAGTAATGCCCAATCTGGAGAGCAATGACAATGGCGTGCTTACGGCTTATGAAGCGATGAACCTTAATCTGGAAGGTACGGATCTGATTATTTTAAGTGCCTGCGAAACTGGTCTGGGTGATGTGCGGGCCGGAGAAGGTGTATATGGTTTGCAACGCTCATTTCAGGTAGCAGGTGCAAAAGCATTGGTGATGAGTTTATGGAAAGTAGACGATGCGGCCACTCAAGCACTGATGACTAACTTTTATACCAACCTTTCCAAGGGCGGAAGCAAAGCAAAAGCGTTCAAGCAAGCCCAGCTTCAGCTGATGACCAAATACAAAGAGCCTTACTACTGGGGTGCTTTTGTTATGATGGGGATGTGATCAGGTTTTGATTGAAAGGAGCAGGTATGAAGTTAGTATTGATAAGTATTATTTCGCTGGTAGTTGCTGTTGAGATAAACGCTTGCTCTTCGCTGGTATTGAAGCACGGTAATGAAGTTTTTCTTGCCAAAAATTTTGACTGGACTTATGGTAACGGCTATCTGATTAAGAATCTGCGTAACACAAAGAAGCAAGCCTTTTATACACAGGCGGGTAAACCGGTAAGTTGGATTTCTACTTATGGCAGTGTCACCTTCAATCAAAATGGTAAAGAGATGCCCTATGGCGGCATCAATGAAAAAGGACTGGCAGTAGAAATGTTGTGGCTGGAGTATACCAATTATGGTGAAACAGCGCAACGCGAATTTCTCAATGAGCTGGAATGGATCCAATACCAATTGGACAATTATGCATCGGTGGAGGAAGTACTTTCAAATCTTCGGAAGATTGCGATCAATCCTATAAAAGGAAAGATACATTATATACTGGCTGATACCACCGGCAAATCGGTTGTTATCGAGTTTTTGAATGGCGAAGCAGTGGTAACGAATAAGGAGACCAATGAATGCCAGGCAATAACAAACTACCCGGCTGGTATATCACAACAAAACTATACCAAACAACCCGCGAAGTTGAAAGGAAATAACACCAGTCATCTGCATCGGTATAATGTGTTGCAACGAGATATTGAAAACCAGGTATTTAATAAGCCTTCGCTTTCAGTCGCGGATGGATTCAAAGTTCTTGAGGAAGTTGCCATTATGAAAGGAAGTTTTCGTACGTATTGGTCACTGGTGTATGATCTCAACAATAAGGTTGTTCATTTCAAGACAAGTGAAAATAAACTGATCAGGCACGTGAGCCTCCAACAACTGGATTTTGATAATAAGTTGCTTGGGTTGGACGTTAACGCTGCGCTGCAAGGAGAGGTGTCAGGTTCTTTAGCCAGCTACACACCAGAGCAAAATAAGGAGCTTATCAAAGCCAGCTTTGGGGGGTTAGGGTTAAATCAGGTGGATGCACGGGAATGGAGTGATCATCAATTTAATCCCATAATCACGGTGGATAATTCCTATACAAAACAATATGCTACGGTGAAAATGGTTTTCAGATCTGTTGAGGAACCGTTGGGATATTTAAGCTTTGCTATCATGGATAGTGAAGAGAGTTTTAAAAATCAAAAGCCGATGGAAGGTGGGGCCAACGGGTTTAATGTGGCCGCGAAGGAGTATGTGTGGATGATGTATGGCGTTCCACAGGGACAGTATGCGATTGCCGTAGTGCAGGATAAAAGCCGCAATCGAAAACTAGACATTGATAAGAAAGGAAACGCCCTCGAGAAATATGCGTTTAGTAATGGCAGCAGAATTGAAGCAGGCAATTATCCGCGTTTTACGGAATGTGCCATTACCATTGGAGTGGGAGTGAACGAAGTACCGTTGGAGATAAAATAGCAGCTACAAATGCATAAACGCAATGGTAGTTACACATCATCTTGTCCATTCATTATTATAAAACTATCGTGGAAATTTTAAGTACCACCGTCATGCCTTGATAACTTCCAATAGCATCATCCTCTGCGCGCTAAAGTTTTGCTCCCTGAACCAGGATAGATGCTTTTATGGATTGTTCTTTTAGATGGAGAAATTTATTTCTTTCCTCATCTTGTTTGAAATTTTCAAAATCTTGTTGCGAATCAAATTCTACAAAATGTATTTCATACGGTTTGTCCATATGATGTTCAATGAATGAATTTTCATCAGGTCGCACTCTGAATAACAGTCGGCCGTTGTACTTTGAAATTATTGGAATTGCAATGTCTTCGAATTGATGGAAGGTAGCTTCCTGACCGGGAATTATGTAAATGAGTTGGGTGATATAAATCATGCGTGAAATTTTGCTATTGGCAATATGACGTCAATATGCGATTTCAGTTTCTTAACCTGCATTTTAGTTTTGACCGATGTTTTGAACTCGAAGATCATTTTTGTAAGCTAGTTGCCAATAATTTTTCCAGGTTATTCATCGACATTGTAAATCCTTCTCTGAATCCCATTTCAATCATCTTCTCCAAACGGGCAAGGGATTCATTATATATAGTAATATGCACTTTTGTCTTTTCCCGTCCGACCGGCTCATCCGGGCGGGCGTTTTGTTTACTGAAAGTATAATCCCAATCTGAACCCGGCAATTCAGGGTTTCCATCTTTGTCTGCAAAAGCATTGGACATTTTAAAATTGGTCTTTGGAGTAATGGACCTGTATTCCTGAATAGACCAACGCTCAAGTCCTTCCGGGCTTACCATGGCATAAAATCTTTTTCCACCCACTTTGAAATCCATATATTTTGTCTTTGATGACCACGGTTTAGGTGCCACCCATTGGTCAAGAATTTCGGCTTTGGTAAAAGCATCCCATACCAGCGAAAGCTCGGCATCAAATTCCCTGGTGATGAATACCGTTTTTATTGTTTTGTCAACCGTAAAATCAAATAGTAAATCGTTTGTCATTTTTTCTGTTTTTTAATAGTGGATAATACTTTGTCAAGTTGATTAAACTGAGTTTCCCAGCTTTTTCTGAATTGAGCTACCCAATGATCTAGTTCCTGCATTTTTTTAGGATTGAAATGATAATATATTTCTCTACCCGCATGCTCCGGCTTAATCAATTCGCATTCCTGCAATACTCTGATATGTTTTGATACAGCCTGGCGGCTCATATCAAATTTTTCTGCCATGGCATTGGGTGTTAATGCCTGCAGGGCAAGTAAAGTTAAAATGGCCCTGCGTGTTGGATCAGCAATGGCCTGAAATAGGTCTTGTTTCATGTTCATTAGTTAATTACGCAACTTTATGGTTGCAAATATATACGCAACCTTTAAGTTGCGCAAGTTTATGGGTAATTATTTTTTTTGGCTAGCTGAATGTTGGTTGGATTGCTAGAGATGATATATAATAAGGCATGTGAGTGGGGGTGTTGCAGTGATAATTCCCGCCACCGTAAAATTATTTTTTGTGAGATGACTGTGGATCTGTGAATAACACCGACCACGGGTAGAAGCTTGTTTTTGTTAATTAGAAACTAAACTACAAATTTGTATTGCGTACCGAATGGTAAGTACATTTTTGCTGTGCGAAGTTCATCCATATTTCGACAATTTGAATTCTTTGTTATCAAGAATCAAGATTGAATCTCCTCCCCATGGTGTCAAGCCACCACGAATTTCACCCTCTTTATAAAGTAATGTAATAGGGTCTATAAATGTGTAAGAAATTACGTTGTATTTGTCCTTATACAATCCATCTTTGCTAACTGGATAAGCGTTGAACAGTTCTTTATTATATTTTGGTTGCATGGCTTTGATTATGGCCTTTTCTGCATCAAGAAAGACCCTTTCTTGTTTGGGATAATTTTTCCCTTCTAAAGCTGCAACCATGCTATTAATATCAGATTCAGGTCCGAATGACTGAATTTCCAAATTATCTTGGAACTCAAATGGTAAAATAACAATCTCGTTTGCTGGAAGCTGCTTTTCAGTAACAGGAGATTCAAGGGAGAGTATATCTTGAAATGTAGAATGACCAGTTAATCGTTTTAGTATGCTTTGCTTAGTTGCTTTACCAACATAATGTACTTTGTATTGTGTAAAGGATTTCCAGTTTCCCTCAATTTCACAATCTACATTCCCTTTCCACCAGTTTTGAAGAAGCTTTTCAGGAGAAAACCAAATTATAAACTCTCTTCCTTCTCCCTTTTGTTTGGCCAAGGAAAAGCCTTGAATATTCTGAAATGGAGGTTTCTCCTGCTTAATAGATTTGTCAAGATAATTGAACGCTACGTCTACGACATTGTCATTCATTAATTTAAAGGACTCTTGATCAAATGACAGTTTACAGTTTAAAATATTTGGATTGTCTTTTTGATGAATTTCAAAGTTTAATTGATATAAGGTTGTGTCAGGAATGACATTTTCAAAAGTTATTACGGGTCGTTGTGTAATCAGATAAAGGCTTGCTTTCTCAAGCGCTCTTTCAATTAGTGGGTCGTCTTTTAGAACTGCAAATTCGTATGCAGTCAAAGGGGCGTAAGCTAATTCAAGTTGATTCAACAGACTTTTACGATTCATACGAATTGCAGACTATTTTAATTTATGGCGGCTCCAGATTTTCGAAGTGCTTTCTGGCAGAATATCGCTCACTTTGCCTTTACTATTTCAAGCTTTGCAAGTAATTCTTGTTTTTCAATTTGTCTTTTTATGATTTCGTTTTCGCGGTCTAGTTCTTCAATTATAGAAGTTGTGGACTTCCAAAATCTAGTTACAAGAGTATAATGAATAGTACAAAAACTTAAAAAGGGAGCTGATATTAAAACTAATATCTCATCTGTTCTTACTGCATGTTTTGTATTTAACAAATAATTTAGTCCATAGATAAATAGAACTATTAGAATTATTCCTATAGCTAATGTTATGGCACCGGTTAGTTTTCTCATGATGATACTAATTTTGACTCTCTACGCAATATGTAAATAATTTTGGTCTCGTAATCTTCTTCGATTGTCGGAGCTGCCATCTGCGACAGGTCCGTGGAACCAACAACCGAATATAGGAATTCTTGATATGTCTTTTATGTCATCTAGGTGTTTATAAACCAATTTTGCATTTTTTACAACACTTTGACTAATATATAAATTGTGTACCTTTCACCATGAACAGAAAAATCTTTACCCTGACTCTCGCAGTCATCGCCATGCTGGGCGCTTGTGCGCCATCGGCACAACAAGATCAAAAAGTGCTTCGCCATGTTGTGCTTTTTAAATTTAAAGATGCAGCTACACCCGAAGACATTAAGAAGGTAGAAGATGCTTTTGGAGCGCTTGCCGATAAAATTAGTCTGATCAAAGATTATGAATGGGGCACTAACTCCAGTCCGGAAAATCTGAACCAGGGATTAACCCATTGTTTTTTGGTCACCTTTGCCAGCGACAAAGATCGCGATGACTACCTCGTACATCCCGACCATAAAGCTTTTGTGGAAGTACTCTTGCCTCATCTTGACAAAGCCACAGTAGTGGATTACTGGGCCCAATAGATAAAGGCTATCTTTTAAACTTCACTTTGCTCATCAGCAATGTTTGAAGTTTTATGCCCAGCATCAGCGAAACCCATGCGAGCAAAACAACAAACTCGGAATACGAACCGCCAACATGGGTAAGTGTGCCACGTACCCGCGGCAGGTAGCTCATAAAGAAAATGAACCACACGTAATACAAATACACTAGGGTAAGGGTTGAGAAGGCCTTTGCGGAGATTCTATTGTTTTCAAAAAGTTGTTGAGCGTAAGGCATGATAAAAATCATTACATAGGCCAGAAATCCACCCACCAGCCGAACGGGTATCAACTCATTGCCCGAGAGATAAACGTACGTTAACAACTGAATAAGATGGATACCATGGGCAATGGCAAAAACCAAAAAGTATTGGTCCGATAAAATTGTTTTTACATTAATATGTCGATGATTTTGAAACAGGAAGATTAAGCTGAAAATAGCCAGTGAAGCACGGCCTGAAAACCGGGTTACGGCCTGCAACGACTCAAGACTTGTTCCGTAATTGATAACCGCGAGTAAGGCAATGCCCACTTCAATTATCAATACACTTAACAAGGCATCCTTAAATTTCATGCGACTATTTTTTTTACCGCACCTACCAGCTTATCAATTTCTTCCGGGGTATTAAAATAGTGTGGCGAAATCCGCAAAGCCCAATCTACTTGCTTGGCTTCAAAATCAATGAGCGCAAAATTGCGATACCCCACAGAGGTGTTAATATTTTCTTTGTGCAAAGCATTGAGCACATCAGGTGCTTTTCGGTTTGGGATTTCAACCGTAATGATACTACTCTGTTTTGCCCCAATGTCCAGCAGGCGCAAACCCAGTCCTTTCAATCCTTGTCGCACCAGGTAGCATAAAAACTTATTGCGTTCACTAATCTGATCAAGGCCAAGAGCTAATGCGTAATCGATCGCGGCCTTACTGCCCAACACCAGCGCGTATGGGAATTCCCAATCTTCAAACCTACGGGCATCCATGCGAGGCGAATATTCATCGGCTGTGATCCAATCGGCTCCACGCATATCAATGAACAATGGCTCTAGTTTTTGATTGATGATTTTGTCTGAGACATATAAAAATCCTGCACCCCGCGGTCCGCGCAAAAATTTGCGCATGGTCGCGCTTAGAAAATCACACTTTATCTTTTTCACATCTACCAGAATCTGACCTACAGATTGACATCCGTCAACGAGATAATAAATATTCCGTTCGGCACATAGTTCACCAACGGCCTCCACAGGTTGAATCAATCCGGTGTTGCTCGGTACATGCGTTAATGACACTAACTTGGGATGATGGGCATCCATCAAACGTTTCATGTCCTCTACATCCACTCCACCATCGGCAAGACTTGCAGCCCGCAAAATTTTAATCTTAAATCTTTTTTGAAGTGACAAAAAGGCAATCTGGTTGGAGATATAATCTTCATTGGCGAGAAGAATGGCATCCCCTTCTTTAAAAGGAAAGCAGGAAAGCGCTCGTGCGAATGCATTTGTAGCACTGGAAGTAAACGCGATGTTGGTTGCATTACAATTTAGTAGTTGAGCAGCTGAATCATAAAATCCTGCTACTTCTTTGGTTTTTAGATCAGCCGCTTCATAACCGCCTATTGAGGCTTCGAGATTAATGTGTTTAACCATGGCCTCGATTACCGGTTGTGGCATCAGCGAAGCACCTGCATTATTGAAGTGTATTTTTTCCGCACACCCCGGAGTTTGTTGTCGAAGTAATTCAATGTCCATCGGTCTGCTAATTAACTTCTGGTTTTAGTAAAAGTGTTTTTGATTTTGATTCAATGTCTTTCCGGCTCATCAACATCTTCCTGAATTTACCGTTAGCAAACATTTCGGCCTGGTCGCTATAATGTGCACTCATTACATTACCCGATTGGCCTGTAGGCGACACCGTTTCCCCGTTTTCGATATTACCGAAATCGGTGATCTTACGCAACGCGGGGCCACCATCCACAGGAAAGTAGCCGGTTGTATCAAGACTGAAAAACAGGTTGTTGATTACTTCGCTACCACCCGGAACTTCAAAAGGTCCTACATTAAAAAATGATCGCAAGGGCTTCACGGCATCGAAGGCATGCTTGTGGGTAAGGGTATGAGTTTTCCCCCATCTCCAGTCATCAGGATTATTTCCAGCGATAGTGGTCAGTAATTCAATCGTTTTGTTGGCTGCACTTTCTAAAATCATCGCCCGGGTTTCGGTTGCTTCGGTGTTTTTATTATCCCACCAAGGTGAGTTTTCATTGCCGATAAATTGCTCATAACTATTCTTTAATAAGGAAGTGGCGGCTATCGATTCAAAGGCTTTGTCTGAGATTTCATCGGCCATAGCCTTCCGCATAATCTGCGAAAGCATATTGTAATAAATGGTAGGTTCGGTTTGCTCTTTACCATGATCCCCTTTCCAGTTTTCAAGCTGGGTTGCAAGAACAGCATATTCTGGTTTATTGATACTTCTAAGAATCGCTGCGATCTGGTGTGCAATGTCGGCATGCATGTGTGAGGTTACATCCAGGTTCACATTCTTCATATCGTTCAGTGTCCATTTCTTTTCTTCTTTGATCAGCTCTTCAATTCTTCCAGCCCGGCTGCGGGGGTAGTAATAGCCTGGATACAGTATGCCATGCACCGTATCAGGTTGGTTGTTGGCTGAGTAGACATAACCCCAAGGGGGATTCACTGCGTGAGGATTTTTTGAAAAATCAAAATACCCCAGGTAGTCGTCTTTGCCACTGCCGCCATCCAGAAAGAATTTGGATGCTACATGCGTTGGCCGAATAGGAAGTTTTGAAACGGCCCACCATGCAATATTTCCATTCACATCGCCATACATAATATTCAGGCCGGGAGAAGTGAATAATGAAGACGCATGCTCAAACTCGGTAAGACTTTTAGCGTGGTTCCACTCATAAGCTGCCTGCAATGCCTGGTTGGGAACTTGATTGAGTAGCCATGAAAGGGCAACTGGTTTTTCTTCATCCGTAAACTCAATCACATCATTAATTATACTTCCGTGGGGCGTTATTGGAATTGTTATTTCAACATCCGTGCCTTCCTTCACTTTAATAAGCTCTTTGCGCCACTGCACATCTACCCATTCGCCTTTATACTTTACTCTGCCATTTTCATCAAACTCCTCATAAAAAAAATCGATATCATCATTTTCAAACATAGTTACTCCCCAGCCGCTAAAATCATTCTGACCTAACATTCCAAAAGGCAAACCAGCCAAGTGATGACCATAAAACCGAAAGCCAGGGTATTCGATTTGTGCTTCATACCATACAGCAGGCTGTGCAAAACCCATGTGTGTATCGTTCGCTAAAATTGGAAATCCAGAGGCGGTTCTTTCACCAGCAATTACCCAACCGTTGCTGCCTTGCCAGAGTGGTACGGGGATTTTTTCAAGTGCATCACTTATAAAAGCAATCATTGAATCGGTGGCGTTGTTTTTTATTTGGCCGCTAAAATTCTTAATCTTCACTGCATTGGGAGGTGTTTGTACTGCGATATCTTTCAAATATTCTTCACCTAACTCATTTCGAATTTTTTCAAGAACAGGATCAACCCACAAACCTTCCGCAAAGCCAAAGGCGATAAAGCCGGCTGCCAGGTAAATGTCTTCCGGCTTAAATTCTTCTTTGGGTATTCCGATAATAGTAAACTCGAGCGGAGTTTTATCCGTCTTAATAAATTGATTGATTCCTTTCAGATAGGCGATTGCTGCACGTTGGAAGGCGGCAGTGTCGGTGCTTAAATATTTTTCAGCATGCTCATGCGCAAATTTGTTGAGGCCTAGTGTTCTGAAGAGTTTGTCGGTCTTCAATAAATCGGGCCCTAATATTTCGGATAACCTTCCACTGGCTGCCCTGCGCAGCATCTCCATCTGAAAAAGTCGGTCTTGAGCATGTACAAACCCAAGCGCAAAATAAGCGTCTTCCTCATTCTGGGCATAGATGTGAGGAATGCCGTAATCGTCATATAGAACTTCTACCGGTTCTTTTAATCCTGCCAAAGTGAGCTCACCCGAGTAGGTTGGTTTTGTGGAGTTCAGATAAAAATAGAGCCCAAGGACAGCAACCAAAATCAGTGCAAGCAGACCGATCAGAATTCGTTTGAGGATTTTCATAGGTAGTTTTGAATGGTGAAAGTTATACAAAATCTCTCTGCGTATCTTAGCGTTCTTAGCGGTTAATTAACCGCAGAGGTCGCAGAGAATCGCAAAGACAATAAATTCCACTGAACTGATTATCTTTAAAATTATGAAAAACCTTATCCTGATACTTGCAATTCCTTTCAGCCTTACGGCTCAAAACAAATATGGCCTAACACCCATGAAGATGACCGAATACTGGGAGAGCATAAAGGCAAACCCGGAGAACGAGTTGATCAACCTTGCAGAGTTTATTCCAGGCATTGTATTGGAAATCCGCTATGCGACTACTAATAATTTTACAGGGCAGAAGATTTACAACCTCGCGCGGGCCTATGCGCGCAAACCCGTAGCCGAGTCGTTGAGAAAGATTCAGGACGATTTAAAGAAGCAAGGATTGGCACTTAAAATTTTTGATGGCTACCGGCCCTATTCAGCAACGGTGATGTTTTATGAAACCTATCACGACACTACGTATGTGGCTTCTCCGTACAAAGGATCCCGCCATAATCGTGGCTGTGCGATGGATTTGACAATCATCGATTTAAAGACCGGCAAAGAACTACCCATGCCTACGGAATATGATTCGTTTAAGAAAGAAGCCTGGCCCACTACACCCGTAGCCGATCCTGAAATCCGAAAGAACCGCAAGACGCTAATCGATGCGATGGAAAAACACGGCTTTAAGGTGAATGCTTCGGAATGGTGGCATTTTGATTTTGTGGGTTGGCAGAAATATGCGGTGATGGATATTGACTTTGAAGAATTGGAAAATCATTAACTTTGACTATGGACTATAGAAATTATATTGAAATTGATCCACAGGTAAGATTTGGAAAACCTTGTATCAAGGGAACCCGGATTTCAGTGTATGATGTGTTGAGCTGGCTTTCTTCGGGAATGACAGTGGAGGAAATATTAGGTGATTTTCCTCAGCTGACTAAAGTCCAGATTTTGGCATGCCTGGGCTATTCTGCTGATAAGGAAAGGAAGGCGACTGTGGTTATATGAAGTTGCTTGTGGACGAAAATATTTCATTTCGTGTTTTGAAATCAATTAGTTCAATTTTTCCGCAATGTATTCATGTAACCAGCGATTCAACACGCGTAAAACGTGATTCTGAAATCTTTGATTACGCTAAGGAAAACGACTATACCATTCTCACTTTCGATGAAGATTTCTATGACCTTCAACTTTTAAAAGGCTATCCACCAAAAATTATTTAGCTCCGTTTTGGGAACTCAACTAACCTGAAAGTGATAAGTAAATTGATTGAGCATCAAAGTGCTATTGCTTCTTTTATGATAAACTCTGAAGTCGGAATTTTAGAAATATATTGATGAAGTAGATTTAGAATATTAAATAACTGTTATGGACAAAAAAAGTAAAAAATTCCTGTTTGATTATTTGAACAATTCTTCACCCACCGGCTTTGAGCAAAGCGGGCAACAGATCTGGTTAGATTATCTGAAGCCTTATATCAACGATTATATGGTGGATGTGTATGGCACGGCTGTGGGAATAATCAATCCCAAAGGTGCCTACAAAGTGGTGATCGAAGCGCATGCCGATGAGATCTCGTGGTTTGTAAACTACATCACCGAAGAAGGCTACATCTATGTGCGCAGAAATGGTGGCTCGGATCATCAGATTGCGCCTTCCATGCGTGTAAATATTTATGGCAGTAAAGGAGTAGTAAAAGGTGTGTTTGGCTGGCCTGCTATTCACGTGCGTGATGCCGCTAAGGAAGAAGCGCCTTCATTAAAAAATATTTTTATCGACATCGGTGCGGAATCAAAGAAAGAAGTAGAAGCCATGGGTGTGCATGTGGGTTCGGTAGCTGTCTTTCAAGATGAGTTGATGGAATTGAATAAAAACTATCTGACAGGTCGCGCATTGGATAACCGTATGGGCGGCTATATGATTGCAGAAGTGGCGCGCAGACTGCATGAAAACAAAAAGAAATTGCCGTTCTGCTTATATGTGGTGAATGCGGTGCAAGAAGAAATAGGCTTACGCGGAGCGGAAATGATTTCTCGCAGGCTAAAACCCGATCTGGCTATCTGTACGGATGTAACACACGATACACAATCACCCATGTATAATAAAAAGGATAGCGGCAACCTGAAGTGCGGTGCTGGTCCGGTATTGTGTTATGGCCCTGCTGTACAAAACAATGTGCTGAAGATGATTATTGATGTGGCGAACAAAAAGAAAATCCAATTCCAGCGCCAGGCAGTGTCGCGTTCAACTGGAACGGATACGGATTCATTTGCGTATTCTGCAGAAGGCGTTGCTTCTGCGTTGATTTCACTTCCTTTAAAGTATATGCACACTACGGTGGAGACGGTTCATAAAGAGGATGTAGAAAATGTGATTAACCTGATTTATGAAACACTGCTTCAGGTGAAGCCCGGGCATGATTTTAGGTATCTTAAATAACAAAGACCTACGGACCGAGGCTTTGTTTAGCCACAGATTCACTGATTTAAATCTGCGAATCTGTGGCTTATTTTTTTTTCGAATTTCAATTCTTATAAGCCCTATGTTTAAGAGGCCTGGTATTACATTCTTTTCAATTCCTTAAGTTCTTCTTCTAATCGTTTTATCAAAGGATCAATCTTTTTGGTAATGGTCACCTTATTGAGCCAGTAAACTACGTAACCTACCCCCATTGTTATTGCCAGGGCATAATAAAATTTCAAGGCTGGCAAATCAAGTCCGGTGAGTATAAGCAAAGCACAAATTCCGGGAGGCAGGATGTACCAATATAAAACAGACCCCAGAAGTTGTTTCTGATTCTGATAGTAGGCAAGATTATTTGCGAGATATTCCTGATTGCTTGTGAAACGATGCACTGGTTTTTTGATTTTTCTGGTTTTCAGAATTTTATAAATAATCACCAGGGCGCTTGGAACCAAGAGGATGGCTCCGGTTCTAATGAAGAAATCGGGAATCAGGTACGCAATAAAAATCCCTATAGGAATTAGCATTAAGGCCATACCAATTTCTACTATATCTCTTACCAGTATTTTTTTATTGAAGGAACGTACATGTTGCCTTACCTCCTGGTTCAACAGTTCCTTTTCAAAAGTGACAATTTCAAAATCACTTACAGATTTCCACAAAAATTTCAATTCGCTTTCTTCCATGGTTTAGTTTTTTAAACAGGTTAATAATTTTTCTTTTATCCGTTTCATGTGCACGGCAACATGATTTTCTGTAACCCCGGTAATCGCTGCGATCTCTTTATAAGGCAAGTCTTCCAGATAAAGCAAGACAATATTTTTCTCCATGTCCTTAAGTTGCCCAATACACCGATACATGTTATTAATCTGGATTTGGGTAGCATGTGGATCCACACTGTCGTCATATCGGATTGTTTCAAAATGAATGCTATCCAGTTTAAGATGGTTGGTCTGATATTTATCTGATTTCATACGGGCTCGCATGCACGTGTTCAGCGTAATTCGATAAATCCAGGTTGAAGCAGCAGATCTTCCTTCAAACGATGGGAGGGACTTCCAGATGTTGATTACAACTTCCTGGAACAGATCTTTTTTCTCGTCCGTATCTTTGCTGTAAGCAGCGCAGATTCTCAAAATCTGCTGCTTATTCTGTTCCAGAAGCTGATGAAACAAATTGTTGAATTCTTCCTGCATGGGAGATAGGGGTTTCTACTAGTTTAGTTACCTACAGGAGAAGAATATGACAAGAAATTTTAAGCTTTTTTCACAAGTGATATTCTCAGGCGTTTGACCGCTTGTTTACTCCGGTATTCAGCGGTTTGACAACTAGTTAAATCTGAGAATCTGTGGCTTAATTTCGTTATCGGATTTCAAAACCTACCATTTTCATGTCTTCCCAGAATCCGGGATAGGATTTATTAACTACCTCGGGGGCTTCAATTTTTAGTTCGGTTTGTGTTGCCCAGGGTGCCAGCCCCATGGCCATCCGGTGATCGTGGTAAGTTTCAATAGTAATCGGTAGGCCTGTAATTTTTCCGGGGGTCATAATCCAATTTCCTGCTTGAGGTTCAGTAAGTGTGGCGCCTATTTTTGCCAATTCATTTTGAAGAGCAGCAATGCGGTCAGTTTCCTTAATGCGTAAACTTTCCAACCCGGTAAATTCCCCCCTGATTCCTTTTGCCGCACATACCGGCAAAACAGTCTGTGCCAGGTCTGGGCAATCTTTAAAATTCCAGGTAATTTTATCGAAGTGATTTTTCTTTGTGAGCACCAGCGTGTTATTCACGAATGTTGATTGCACGCCCAGCCATTCCATGATGTCGGCAATTACACGATCGCCCTGCAACGACTTTTCGGAGACATTGGGTAAGATAATATTTGCATCATCCGCCAAAGCGGTAAATCCATACCAATAGCTAATGGCCGACCAATCCGCTTCCACATCAATCTGGGCCGGGTGATATTTTGCAGCCGGTACCTGAATCGTTTTAGCATCCAGATTGATTTTACATTTCACCACAAATTGTTCCATGAGGGAAGCCGTCATCTGAATGTATGGCACACTACCAATTTTTCCCGTAAGGTGAAGGGTAAGACCCTTAGGCAGAAGTGGTGCCACCATCATCAAAGCCGAGATATACTGGCTGCTCACATTCCCGGGAATTTCCAATGTATCGGCTTTTTGTTTGGAAAAACCCTTGGTCTCAATAGGCGGAAAGCCTTCTTTCTCAACATAGTCGATAGTTGCTCCGAGGGATCTGAGTGCCTCCACCAGAATACCAATGGGGCGTTCTTTCATTCGTGCAGTTCCCGTCAGGATTTTATTTTTTCCGTTAATGGCAAAAAAGGCTGTAAGAAACCGCATGGTGGTGCCGGCATCCATGACATCAATAATTTTTTCAGGGCTATCGATAAGCCTATTCATCAATTGCGTATCGCGGGCATCTGATAGATTGCTAACAACCGATTGGCTACCACTCAGTGCTTTTAATAACAGTGCCCGGTTGCTTATGCTCTTGGATGAAGATAGCTGGTGGGTGGTGCCCGAGAGTCGTGAAGTTTTGGGAATATGAAGATACGATGCCAAGAGTTTTGTTCGTTAACTGAATGTTAAAAGTAGTAAAGTAATTTTTATCTAAGATTTTTTCTGTACAATGAAACATTTTAAATTAGAATTCGGTTGAAGAGAATATGACAACAACAAAAAAAGTAATGATTGGACTAGGCGTAGCAGGCGGTGCCTTGCTGGCTGCCTGGTTGCTAACGGGTGATCGTGGACAGAAGACAAAAGAATTTGTTTCTAAAAAAGCGGATGACCTTAAGCAGGCTATTAACAAGAAATCGAAGCAGACTGTTGACGAATCAGAAGTACACTATGTGTAAAGCGACTGATAATAATCAAGCGAAGCATCAATTTCATCTAAGCTAACTTCCACATCCCACTGGGCCTTACCAATTCCTTCGGTTAAGGCCATCAGAATCTTATTGTCTCTGTTTTTCTTATCCTGACTCATCACTTCGAAAATAGCCTTTCGGTTAACCGGTATGTTAACTTCCGGATAGGTCTGCTTCAGGTAATTGCTGATCTGGGAAAGTTCTGAGTCGGTAAGCAGGTTTTTCTCATGCGCAATCAAGGCTTCGGCAATCATACCAACTGCTATGGCTTCTCCATGAAAGATGCGGTGGCCCGACTCCAGGAAGTAGCTTTCAACTGCGTGACCAATCGTATGGCCAAAATTCAGAATTTTACGAAGACCCTTTTCCTTAGGATCTTTCTCAATAACCGATTTCTTGAAGTTTACGGAATGAGCAATAAGAGCATCCCAATCCTGTTCCTTAAATGATTTTTTTCTTAGGACATCCCACATTGCCTTATCAGAAATCAGACAATGTTTAATTACCTCGGCAAAGCCTGATCGCAATTCCCTTTCCGGAAGGGTAGCCAGAAAGGCGGAACTGATCAGCGTAGCGGCTGGCTCGCAAAACACCCCAATATGATTTTTGAATTGTTGAAAATCGATCCCCAGTTTTCCCCCTACACTGGCATCCACCTGCGCCAGCAGGGTAGTGGGCATCAGTACAAAATCAATTCCGCGCTTATACGTGGCGGCACAAAACCCACCGAGGTCGCCAGGTACACCACCCCCCAGAATAATTAAGAGAGAATGGCGGTCAGAGTGAAGGTCGGTTAGCTTTTTCCATACCAGCTGACATGTGTCAAGATTTTTATGTTCTTCCCCGGCTGGGATAACTACTACAATATGCGCAGGGAGAACCTCTTTAATGAGTGGGTAGCAAAAGCGCTCTGAGTTTAGATCGGTGAGGACAGCAATTTTAGAATATGCTTTTCCCGTTAGAAATTGGGTTATTAACTGGCCAGGGTTTGAGTGAATTGAGATGATGGACATGAATCTATGTTCAGAAATCAGGTTTCTGTTTACTTTCAGAACAAATTAAATCAATTCTTGTCTTTAGAAGGCGTAAGCCTATAAAAATCTGCCGCAATCTTATATTTGTGCCGCTATTCATTTGCTATGGAAATACAGCCCCAAATTAACTTTAACGATACCCAGGTAGCGTTTTCCTATAAAAGCGACCGCGAATTAAAAAAAGCCAATTTTATTTTTTCGATTGTCAACCACCCGTGGGTGTCCAGCATTGCCACCAGTCTTGCGAAGGCGAGTTTGTCCATGAAGTTGCCGGTAAAAGGACTTATAAGATCAACAGTGTTCGAGCATTTTTGTGGTGGTGAAACCATAGAACATAGTGTTAGCACCATTAATACCTTGAATCGGTTTCATGTTGGCGCTATACTAGACTTTTCTGCCGAAGGCGCTAAAAGTGAAGATGGGTTTGATCATACAACAGAAGAGATACTAAGAACACTAGATAAGGCCCGGGGCAATGCAGCCATACCGTTTACGGTTTTTAAATCAACCGGGCTGGTGATGATGGAAGTGCTTGAAAAGGTTCAAAGCAAAAGTGAAATGTCGGCTGAGGAAAAGGAAGCCTATCAGCATTTTCGCGACCGTGTAGAGAAAATCTGCGCAAGAGCTTTTGAATATGATGTACCGGTAATGATCGATGCCGAAGACAGCTGGATCCAAAATCCCATCGATGAGCTCGCCTACGAGATGATGAAGAAGTATAATCAGAAACGAGCCATCGTCTACAATACCTACCAGATGTATCGCACGGATATGTTGGAAAACCTGCGCCATGCATTTCATACCGCGGCTATGCACAATTATTACCTCGGTGTAAAAATGGTGCGCGGTGCCTATATGGAGAAGGAAGCGGAGCGGGCTGAGAAAATGGGATATCCTAACCCAATTCATCCTAACAAACAAGCCACGGATGATTCCTTTAACAAGGGCCTGGCATTTTGTATTGATAACAAGCAACGCATAAGTCTGATGTGTGGCTCACACAACGAATACAGCAATCAGTATTTGACCGTGCTGATGGAAAAGCACAGCATGAAAAATAATGATCCGCGGGTTTGGTTTGCCCAGTTGTTGGGTATGAGCGATAACATCTCGTTTAATCTGGCGAAGGCCGGTTATAATGTCGTAAAATATGTGCCTTATGGACCGGTGGAGTTGGTCATGCCCTACCTGATCAGACGGGCTTCAGAAAATACTTCGGTAGCCGGACAAAGCAGCCGTGAACTTACAATGATCCGTAAAGAATTAGCACGAAGAAAAAAAGCCAGATCCTAGCTATCTCTCGTTAGAGGAGATTCATTGTTAATTGTCCAATTTCAATTATCCAGTAACTAAGGCTCGAATTCACTATTTTTGCCCCTCAGAATAAATATTTCGTCATGCAGTTGAGTGAACAGGAGATAATCCGCAGACAAAGCTTACAGGAACTTAATAAATTAGGGATCAACCCCTATCCGGCCGAACTTTTTGAGATCAATGTATCCGCGGCTGACATTCACAAGAACTATCCGAATCAGAAAATTGAATATAAAGATGTTTCGCTGGCAGGTCGAATCATGTCGCGCAGGGTAATGGGCAATGCCTCCTTTGCCGAATTGCAAGATGAAACCGGCCGCATTCAGGTTTATTTTCGTAGGGATGATATTTGCCCGGGTGAGGACAAGACTTTGTATAACACCGTGTTCAAAAAACTTTTGGATATTGGCGATATCATTGGTGTGAAGGGTTTTGTGTTCACCACCCAAACCGGTGAGATTTCTATTCATGTTACATCATTCAAAATTTTATCCAAGTCACTTCGTCCTTTGCCCATTGTTAAGGAAACCGTGGATGAGCAAGGCAATAAAGTTTTACACGATGCATTTACCGATCCCGAGCAACGGTATCGCATGCGCTATGTAGACCTGGTTGTCAATCCCCAGGTACGGGACGCTTTTGTAAAGCGGACTAAGCTGGTTAACTCCATGCGCGAATACCTGAATAATAAAGGTTATCTGGAAGTTGAAACTCCCATTCTCCAACCGCTTTATGGCGGAGCTGCGGCAAAGCCTTTTAAAACACATCACAATACATTAGAAATGACGCTGTATATGCGCATTGCCAATGAGTTGTATTTGAAGAGACTGATTGTGGGTGGCTTTAATGGTGTATATGAATTTTCAAAAGACTTCCGCAATGAGGGCATGTCTCGTTTTCACAATCCGGAGTTTACGCAGGTTGAATTGTATGTAGCGTATAAAGATTATTACTGGATGATGAATCTGGTGGAGGAGATGATTGAAAAAGTGGCGCTGGATCTTCATGGCACCACCGAAGTGAAAGTGGGCGAGAATCTGATTGATTTCAAAAGACCCTGGAAACGTTTCACGATGTATGAAGCCATCCAGCACTTTACAGGAATTGATATTTCGCAAATGGATGAAGCCGCTTTACGCGATACGTGCAAAAAACTTCATGTCCCCATGGATGCTACTATGGGCAAAGGCAAATTGATTGACCAGATTTTTGGTGAGAAGTGTGAGCCGAATTTAATTCAACCTACATTCATTACGGATTATCCTTTGGAGATGTCGCCATTGGCAAAAAAACATCGTAGCATACCGGGGTTGGTAGAGCGTTTCGAAGCCATTTGTAACAGAAAAGAAATTTGCAATTCCTTTTCTGAATTGAATGATCCCATCGATCAGCGTGAACGTTTTGAAGAGCAATTGGAATTAGGCAAGCGTGGTGATGAAGAAGCCATGACGCTCGATGAGGATTTTTTAAGAGCATTGGAATATGGCATGCCGCCCACAGCAGGTTTAGGGATTGGCATTGACCGCCTTGCCATGGTAATGACTAACTCACCCTCTATTCAGGATGTGATTTTCTTTCCGCAGATGAAACCTGAAAAACAAGCTGAGGTTAGTACGAATGCAGACTTTGAAGCCATTGGGGTTCGTGCAGAACTGCTTCCTGTTCTGCAAAAATTGGGAATAGTAACTGTAGCGCAATTAAAAGAAGTCAAAGCCACAAAACTCTTCAATGACATTCCTGGCATGCGCAAAAAACTTAAGCTTGATGCCATTCAAAATCCTACCCTTCAGGAAATTGAAGGGTGGTTGAAGTAGTTTCTAAAACCGATAAAAGATGGACACCCCTGTGGCTGGTAAAGCCAGTAGCCTTACATTGTTAAAGCCCTGAGACGTTTCATTGAAAACATTATTTGCTGGGTCATAACTTTTCCAGGATGTTTCTTTCCTGCTGTAACTCACTTGTAATTTTGCCTCTGTGGCAACATATAACCGGTCATTGATTTGAAAACGAATTCCCAAAAAAGGGGATAACCTCAATCCTACTTCGTTGTTCAGATTTTCATTGTTCAACTGATTCGTATAGTAATAACTATCCTTATAATACTGATAGAATGGAGCCACATCACCACCATAATAGAAGATCCATCTTTTGTTTATTTGATGCTGTTTTTCTTTTCCTACCGAAAGACTAAATGAGTAATAATCGTTTTGCTGATAGGAACTGGAACTTTGGTATGTATTTGTTCTAAGATCCGTGAACATTAATAAACCAAATCGAAGAGCACTATTAGAAGTCTTCTGCTTCTTCAACATAATATCAAATGGACTCCCATAAGAGTTTAGAACTCCATTCAGTAAAAAATTTGTATTGAACCCGATGTCTTTCGAATAGGCTTTAAGATCAGGCAATTCCTGACTAAACGAATACGTGGCAACTAAAAGCAGAAGAAAAGTAATTATCGTTTTCATATTCGATGGGTTTATAATGTTTGAAGCTATCTCGTAGGCGGGTATTAACAAATTTTGATTCTCGGGTAGTTGTGCCACTGGCGGAATAACCAGGTGAGTGACTAATTATCAAAGAAGTTTCTTTGCCGATCGACTTTCAAATCCTGAAGCATACTGGACTTTATGCCGATTGAGAAATTGTAAGATTGATAAGGACCGAAGGGTACCCAACTCAGGCTCATTTGCCAACAATGCAAATCGCGGTTTAAACTTAGTTGAGTTTGTGTAAAGGCTTTATTTTGAAAGTCATAACCGGAGTTATAGACTATTTTCCATTTTTCAGTTAACGATAAGTCGCCATTAAACCGGATGGCTTGCGTGATAGCAGGATCCCGATTTTCCTGATGGCTGTAATCAACGTTATAACTTATGCGTAAATTCCAGGGAATGGAGAAGTCAACATAGGCATCGGGATTTTGAAGGAGGTATCGTTTGTCAGAATCGGAAAGGTCTGATTTGGCTATTTTCTCGCGCGCCTCCGTATCACTATTCTGGCCTTTCGGGTTCAGGTTGGTACTAAACGCAAAGTTAGCTTGCGTAATGCGTGGCGACTGTCCGGCATTCCAAACATATCGACTTATTCTACGCTCCGAAAAGATAGGAACTGTTTTGGTCTCGGGATCTTCATAATCTGTAATGATCATTCTGTATTCATAGGGATCAAGCGTAGCTCCAAAATTTAAATTGATTTTACCATTCAGAACATTGGTGTTGGCAGATAACCCAAAGTTGGCAAGCTTAAAAGAATCTGCAAGAAAGTTGTAGGAGGTAGAAATTGAAAGCGTGTTAAACAAAGCAATTTTTCTGTCCACCGTATCTTTCGGGTTGCGCACTTTCATTTCAATATTGTTATTGACACCTAATCCCAGCGAGCTGCTTTTGCCCGGGCTGGCAGATCCATAAATAAAGCTTTCATGACGGGATTTTAACACTTCTCTGGTATTTCCGGCACCATCGGTTGTTGTAAAACGCTGGTAGTAGTCATATTTAGGATCACCAAAATCAGGTTGAAAGCTATACCCAATGGAGGGATTGATTACGTGCCGGATTGATTTTATACGCTTGTTTTGATTCTTCGCATTATAGACACCATAAATACGTGTGTTCATACTTACTCCGCCCCCGTAATTATACACGCGATTAAATCCATTAATTTTTGTTGAGCTAAAGGTTCGTAAAGAATCATCATAACTCCAGTCCAGTTTTTCGAAATACCAGCGCTCGTCATAGTTGATGCTGGGGCTCACTGTTAAGAATCGTAAAACCTTGAAGGAGGTACTCAAGGGGATGTTGTGGCGTACTCCTTTTTTGGCATTTTTAAAAAACACGGGTAGGTTGTCGAGAGTAAAGGGAGCAATGCTGTCAATCGGGTTTCCTGCCTCATCAAAAGCAATGCTGCCGAGGTTGTTGGTTATCTGATTGGTGCCGTTCATGGAGTAGCGAACATTCAGATTCTGCAGAAACATACTTTCCTCCGCACTTTTGAAAGGATAAATATTGTTCACATTAAAACTCACATCCGGCAACGGTAAATCAACTTGTTTGGTGGTTAGGTTTTGACTGTGACGCAGGTTTACTCCTAAGCTAAGGGGTGTGCCCGGAAATGATTTGCTGTAATTTATGCTTGAGCTTAGATTTTGAGTAGTGTTGTCGATGCGCGTGGATTGCGCATTGGAGTTTACACCGATGAAGTTATTGCTGTTGTAGGTTGAGCTGGCTGCATTTACCGATGCTGAAAAACGACCGGTGCCTTTACTTTGCGGACTATGACTCCAAAGCAACCTAAAGTCTTTAATATCAGTAGGAGCTTCGATATCATCGTTGTTTACGTTGTTGGTAAACGTGAAATTAAATGCTCCCCCATAATGATAGCGTTTATTATAGTTACTATTTAAATAGATCGCACTACCTCCTTTTGAGTAGATATCGCCTGTAACAGCAAGTTTTACGTATTCATTAATATCAAAAAAGTAGCCACCACCCCGAAGAAAAAATCCTCTTCTACGTTCTTCACCATAGGAGGGTACGATGATGCCAGAGGCACTTTTTTTAGGTGCCGGAAAGATTCCAAAGGGGAAGGCCAGGGGCGTGGGCACATCGTTAAATTCCATGTAGAAGGGACCTGAAACCATTTTATCACCCGGTATGGCTTTTACTTTTTTGCTGATAATACGAAAGTGTGGGTGTGCCAGATCGCACGTAGTATAGGCGTTGTTAATGGTGAAGAGCTCATTCTTTTCGTTTTTATAAACTACTTCGCCATGCAGAAAGCCATCTCCCTGTTTGGTTACTACCTCCGAGATTTTTGCCTTCTTATTTTTGAAATTGTAAACCATGTCTTTGGTTTCATACTTCTCGTTGCCATTAATGAAGATAGGATACCCAATATGTTCACCCGTAGAATCGGCCCGGCTGTGGGCAGTGATAGTAGATAATTCGTAATCAATAACAATCTCTTCAGCCTGCAGCTCAATGTCACCATACTTTACTTTGGCATCGCCATACAGTTTGATGATTTTATTTTCGAGGTTTGAATTGATGGAATCGCGCGCTGAATAAGTAATGGTGGTTTCAATGTCGCTTTTGGGTTGAGTCTTTACCGAGTCGACCTTTGCTACTGCGGTATCGTTTTTGTTAGTTGAGAGATCAGGGGTTTTGATCGAATCCTTTTTTACAGGCAGTCCACCCGCGGGTACCCTTACGGGTTTTTCTACCTGGGCATGGCCGGTTTCAAAAACAAAAAGAAAAAAGAGTGGAATAATGAAACGAAACACAACACCAATGGGCTCTGATTTGAATTTCAGGGGTTTAGCTTTTAGTGAAAAATTCACAACTTTGCGTAAAGTTATTGCAAAAACGGTAGCCATTAGTAAGCCAGTGAAGAATATCGGAATAAACCTCATGCTGATAGCAATAACCTTGCTAAACTTAATTCCTGCAAAAATAATCTAATATGAGGAGAAGGGAATTTATACAGAAGTCATCAGCCTTGGTTAGTCTGCCTCTTTTTTCATTTCAAAAGAACTTTAAAGTTCGCACGGTTGTAATTGATGCCGGCCATGGAGGTAAAGACCCTGGTACAGTTGGCAAAAAAAACACGAGAGAAAAGGATGTAGTATTAAAAATTGCCCTTAAAACAGGCAAGTACATTGAAGAGAATATTGAGGGGGTTAAAGTTCTATATACACGAAAAACAGATAAATACATTGAATTTCAGGATCGGGCTGATCTGGCAAATAAAAATAAGGCTGACCTTTTTATCAGTATTCATGCTAATTCAATAGTTGGTGCAAATGCCTACGGAACCGAGACCTATGTAATGGGTTTACATAAGGATAAAAGTAACTTTGATGTTGCGAAACGCGAAAACTCAGTTATCTTAATGGATGAGAACTATAAAGAAAAGTATGAAGGATTTGATCCTAACAGCCCAGAGTCCTATATCCTTTTTTCATTGAACCAGAGCGCTTACCAGGAGAATAGTCTGAAATTTGCCCAACTTGTAGAAGACCAGTTTAAAAATCGGGTTGGGCGTTCGAGCCGAGGCGTTAAGCAGGCTGGTTTTCTAGTATTGTGGATGACTACAACACCCAGTGTTTTGGTCGAAACAGGTTTTTTATCCAACAGCAAAGAAGAAATGTTTCTTGCCAGCGATAACGGTCAGGACCTAATCGCCTCGGCCATATACCGTGCTTTTAAAGAATACAAAGCTGACATTGAATCCATAAACTAATTTAACTGTGAAGAATAAAGAACTTAAAGTAGGCCTGTTTGTAACTGCGGCTCTGGTATTGCTCTATTTCGGATTTAATTTTTTAAAGGGAATTGATTTTTTTTCTACCACCAATAAGTATTATGTGGTGTATGATAATATCGATCAGTTGGCCGTTTCCAATCCGGTTCTGATCAATGGTTTCGCGGTGGGCCGGGTCAGTCGCATCAGCATCATGCAGAGTAAGCAAAATAAGGTTTTGGTTGAGTTGATGATCGATTCGGATATTCAAGTAGGAGATTCCACCAAAGCAATTTTAAACAGTGATTTCCTTGGCGGCAAATCGATTTTATTGGCTATTGGTAAAGTAACAACACCCTTAAATCCAAAAGATACCCTGATAGCTGAAGTGGCAAAAGGTATGTTGGACGTGTTATCTGAATCCGCCACCCCCGTGGCCGATAACCTGCAAACCACCCTCAGAAAGTTTAATATAATTCTGGATAATTTAACCAAAAACTCGCAACAGTTGGATGCCATTTTTGTAAAGCTTCAGGCCACCCCGGGTTTAATCAATAAAACCCTTGTTACCACGAACGGAAAGATTGAGGACCTTTCTGTGAGTTTCAAATCTGTTGCTGATAATTTAAATGGCACCTTAACGGAGCTAAAACCCACCCTGGCCAATTTTAAAACGGTATCGGATTCCTTAAAAACACTGCAGCTCAACGAAACTATTTCAACAGCCAAGCTAACGCTTACGAAACTGAACGCAACGCTGGATAAATTCGGGAAGGGTGATAATACCATGAGTAAACTGCTTACAGAAGATTCTTTATACGTAAACCTGAATACCTTACTCATGAGTCTTGATACTCTAGCCAATCACTTTGACGACAACCCCAAGCATTTTATGGCGCCCTTGGGTAAGAGTAAAAAGAAGGTCGATCGCGACCGGAAGAAGGAAGAAGAGGAGCGAAAGGCAGCTCAGGAGAAAAAATAGTTTTATTCACCAAATATTTGCTGAACGATGGATCTGGAATTCAACAAAAACGAGGACCAGCTAAAGCAGCTTTGCTTTCAATTGAAAGCAAAAGAAAATAAAATCAGGCTTGGCGGTGGCGAAAAGAAAATTGAAGAGCAACATCAAAAGGGAAAGTTAACAGCCCGCGAGCGGATTGAATACCTGATTGATAATAATTCAAATTTTCTGGAGGTAGGCCTTTTTGCCGGAGATGGAATGTATAAAGACCAGGGTGGGTGCCCGGCAGGGGGTGTGATAACCGGGATCGGCTTTGTAAAAGGTAGGCAATGTGTAATTGTTGCCAATGATGCAACTGTAAAGGCCGGGGCGTGGTTTCCCATAACGGCAAAGAAAAATCTTCGTGCGCAAGAGATCGCGATGGAAAACAGGTTGCCTATCATTTACCTGGTAGATAGTGCTGGAGTTTTTTTACCCATGCAGGACGAAATTTTTCCTGACAAGGAACACTTTGGCCGGCAGTTCAGAAACAATGCAAAGATGTCATCGATGGGCATTGTGCAAATTGCAGCAATTATGGGAAGTTGTGTAGCGGGGGGTGCTTACTTGCCGATTATGTCCGATGAGGCAATGATCGTAGATAAAACAGGATCGATATTTTTAGCAGGCTCCTATCTGGTAAAGGCTGCCGTAGGAGAGGACATTGATAATGAAACCCTGGGAGGCGCTACTACCCATTGTGAAATTTCAGGCGTTACGGATAATAAATTTCCTAATGATCAGGCTTGCCTGGATCACATCCGGGAGTTATTTGACAAAGTTGGATCCTATGATAGAGCAGGATTTAATCGCGTTCAGGCGAATCCTCCTAAAGAAAAACCTGAGGAAATTTATGGATTGATGCCCGCGGATCGGGTGAAGCCTTATGATATGCTTGACATTATCAAGCGTATTGTGGATGACTCTGAATTTGATGAATACAAAGCACTGTACGGAAAAACAATTCTTTGTGGCTTTGCTCGTGTGGAGGGTTGGGCGGTAGGCATTGTCGCGAATCAGCGTAAAGTAGTGAAAACGAAAAAGGGCGAGATGCAAATGGGCGGTGTGATTTATTCCGATTCAGCCGACAAAGCAGCGCGCTTTATTATGAATTGTAATCAGCGAAAAATTCCACTTGTTTTTTTGCAGGATGTAAGTGGATTTATGGTGGGAAGTAAGGCCGAACATGGCGGAATAATTAAAGACGGTGCCAAGATGGTGAATGCCATGGCAAACTCCACGGTGCCAAAGTTTACATTCATTCTCGGTAATTCATACGGAGCCGGTAATTATGCCATGTGCGGAAAAGCGTATGATCCACGTTTGATCTTTGCCTGGCCAACGGCACAGATAGCTGTAATGAGTGGAAACTCAGCAGCCAAAACCCTATTACAGATTCGCGTAAGTTCGTTAAAGTCTCAGGGCAAAACAATTACCAAAGAAGAAGAGGATCAATTGCTCAAAGAAATTACAGATCGCTATAACGAGCAATTGAGCCCTTATTATGCAGCCGCCAGAATTTGGGTGGATGGCGTGATAGATCCGCTGGAGACCCGCACTATTATTGCTACTGGAATTGAAGCTGCAAACCACGCTCCCATAGAAAAGTATAATGTAGGGGTTATTCAAACCTGAAGTTTGTTTTCTGCACAAACTATGCATGGAATTGTTTTTTTTTATATTCGTGCAGTAAATGAAGGAGAGTGAATTAAAAGCGTTGGTTTCCCTGCTGGACGATGAGGATAAACAAATATCTTCTCACGTGCAGGAAAAAATTCTTTCTCTTGGCACAGATGCTATTCCTTTTTTAGAAAAAGAGTGGGAGAGCAACCTTAACCCCGAGGTGCAAAACCGAATCGAAGAACTTATTCATACCCTTCAATACGATTTGGTACGGGAGCGATTGAAAAGTTGGTACGCGTCTCCGGATCAAGACCTACTTACGGGAATGTGGATTCTGGCAACGTATCAATACCCTGATATTGAACTCGAAAAACTCAAGCAGGAGCTGGAGCAAATTTATTACGATACCTGGCTGGAATTCCGGCCCGATTTATATCCCTACGATCAAGTGAAGGTGATCAACAGTGTGATCTTTAATAAACTTAAGTTTGGGGCCAATACAAAAAACTTTCACTCACCGGGCAACTCGATGATCAATGTGGTATTAGAAACGCACAAAGGTAACCCGATTACGCTGTGTGTGATTTACATGTTGGTAGCACAAAAGTTGAAACTACCCGTGCATGGAGTTAACCTGCCCAACTTATTTATCCTTACTTACAAAGATGATAACCACCAGTTTTATATTAATGCCTTTAATCGGGGCTTGATATTTTCTAAGCAAGACATCGAAAATTATATTCACGAACTACATCTCGTTCCGCAGCAATCATTTTTTGAACCTTGCAGCAGCCTTGAGATTGTGCGCAGAGCTTTGCGTAACCTGGTTATGTCTTTTGAAAAAATGGGTGAGCATGCCAAAGCGGATGAGGTAAAAGTTTTGCTGGTTGAAATCTCGGAGGGTGGTGATCTGGGAGTTTAACGCAGTTGAGCCAGTATTTCAGGATTGATTTCATGCCCGCCCTCGAAAGAAAAAACTTTTGGTGTCAGCCCCAAGCGTTCATTTAACTGTGTCATCTCTTGCAATCGATCATCGGTGAGATAAGGATCTTGTTTTCCAAATACCTCGATAATCTCTTTTGATTTAAACAGATCTGCGCCTTTTTTAAAATCCATGTCGGGCGGAAATATTCCAGCCCAAAGAACCAAGCGCTGAAAATTTACAATGCCATCCAACGCCCACCGCGAAACAGTAGCGGCACCCTGGGAGAATCCCAAAAGGGTTATCTCACCTGAGAAATCTGAAGGAATTTCATGAGCATAAATTTGATTCAGATAAGTGATGTAATTATGTATATCCGTCAATCGATTTTCTCGTGTCATCCAGGTGGCGCCAACTTTGTTGTTTCCTGATTGACTTCGACTTGTAATGTCTTCAAGATAAAACCGCGATAAGCCTTCTGGTGCGATGATGCAAGTAGCTGGATCTTCAAGGGATTTGAATTTTTTTAGAAAGTACTGCGCTAATTGGCCATAACCATGGATAACAAACCAAATTTTTTTGGTGTCAGCTGAAAGTATTCCCAACTTATAGTATCGGGCCTTGTAATTAAAACTGATCTCTTGTTCGATCATTCTTATTTTATTGAAAATAAAAACGGCTATTGGGAACCCAATAGCCGTTTAAAAATTATGACTATTTGTTAACGTTTAAACCCAAGGGCACTACCGCCACAATGACTGGAGGGTTCGTCAAACGTGTATTGAATGTAATAGATACCTGTGGCGTTGCAGGGGTAGGCAATGGCAGAGACAAACTGCCCATTGATTTTACTGGAGGCCACTTTGTTTCGTTCTTTGTCAAATAGGTTTACTACAATACCATCGGTGGCTGTTCCGTTTGCACAAACATTAATCATATACTGAGTTCCCTTTGTAAATACATAGCTATATTCCACCTTATCTTTAGCATCGCCATTCACCTTATAACTTTTCAAAAAGTTAAAGCCAGAGGCTAACTTGGGGATACAATCGTTGGCCAGATTATCCGCGTTACAATTCTGCTCATCGATTTCGTTGGAACTCACGGCTACGGAAGAAATGAGTAATAAAAGAAAAACTAATTTTTTCATAGGATAGGTATTCTTGATTAACTAATAATTTTAGATCGGATTGCATCCGTGATCGTTTTAATCTCTTCCACATTTTGTGGTGTAATGTCGATAGTGGTGCTGCTGTTGTCTTTAATAATGGCAACCCCATCCACGATTTCCATGGTAGACTCTTTGTAAGTGTAGTTGATATTGATCTTATCGAAGGCGTTTTTTAATTGTCCAAGATCGGCTAACAGGCTTGCCATATTGGTGTCATCCTCATAAAATGAAAACAACAGTAGGATTTGTTCAAGAATTATTTTTTGCTCACCAATTTTTTCCTGAAGTTCTTTATTTGCCGGGTTTTTAACGGCTGTCTGACACGTGATTTGCATCGCCTCCAGCCACCCACCCGTTAGCAGCAGCACACTTAGATTGTCGCGACTTTGCGATTGCAGGTAATGATTGATTTGATTGAAATTCATAGTGGTAATCAACAACAGAGAATCAAGATTTTTACTGTTTGTTGCCAGACGACCAATTGTCTCTACGTCAAAGAACTGACCTATATTTAATTCATCGGCCAACGATTTGATGGAAGAGATGTACTTAATACCATCCTGATTTTGACCGTAGATGTTGGTATAACCCAAGTCAGTTCCATAAATTCCCAGGTTCAGTGCTTTTTTAAAATTACTGTTGTATTTCGGCAGGTTATTGGATGAGTTGAGCATACTCTGGTTGTACTTCGAACCTGATTCCTTTAACAAGACAGAGATCTCAAGCGGGCTGGGTATCTGTTCAAGGATAGCATTAATTACCTCCTCATCTACACCGGGGCCATCAGTTTTGGTGGAGTCTAAGCTCTTCAGGAAAGCTTGTTCGTCTGGCTTTTTGCCTGTAGTACAGCTGAACAGGACAGCTATAACTGCAACTAATAGAATGAATCTCATGACAAAATTTTGATTGTATACAAAAATAAGAATTAACACCGCTCACGCAATAGTTTGAAAGCACCTATTTCTTGAGGGAAATGTTGAATTTGCTTAAAATACTTACTCCCTTCTTCAGGAGTTCAAAATATAATGTAAGGTAGAAGAACAGGGTCATTCCCCATATTACCAGTAAATTGAAGATGTAGGTGTCTACCAGAATACCCATCAGGTTCTTTTCGGGCAGAAAGAAAGCCGTGCGGTAATCTGCCCTATGCCCCGGTTTTGGCGATTGAAAAACCGGATTGATTATTTGAATCAAGGCTCCGTTATATTCTAAAATCCGATCTTTGGTTGTGGTATTCTTTACCAGGTCTGCCAGGCTTTCGTTATAATAATGATTCTTTTCTTGTTGAATGTTAAATCCCTGACTTTCGTAAAAAGCCATTTTCTTTTCGATGAGTGCAGCACTTTTGTTGTATTGCTTTTGATAGTATTTTTTATAGTTCTCAAAGTACGAATCCAGCAGCAGACCTATTTCTTTTGTGTATCCATTTTTAATAAAGACCTCTGTCAGGTTCAGGTTTTCGATGCCCTCTCTAAAACGCTCGTTTCTAAGTTCAGTATAGAGAATGTTTTTATTCACTGAAATTCTTTTTTGAATTGAGTCGCTTTTAGCCTCCAGGAAGTCAAGTAATAGTTGATTCTTTCGTTTTAATTCATCGGCCAGGTAGGCCGATTTAAAATCAGCAATAGACTCATCGCGTTCATAATCATAATAGTGCTTTTGAAACTCATTATTTTTGAATTGATGCACGGCCATCGCTTCATAGGCCCAGCGCGAGGTCATCAGATCGGCCACCACCGGTACTTTTCCTTTCGTACTTAACAGTTCATTCAGTTTGTCAAAATCAAACAGCAATCCACTCAGGATCATCTGCGGGATTAAGAGAAGCGGAATCATTACATAAACTGTAACGGCTGAATTGAAGGCAGAAGAAACGTTAAGACCAATCACATTCGCGAAACAGGAAGTAGTAAACAGCACAAGCCAGAAGGCCCAGGTCATTCCGTGAATTTCTAAAATCAGATTTCCGATGAGAACAAACGTGAAAGTTTGAATGGCGGATAGCAGAAACAATATAATAAGCTTTGATTGTAAATAACTATTCCAGCTGAGATTCAGAAACGATTCACGCTTCAGAATTTTGCGATCGCGGATAATTTCTTCTGCGCTTACCGTAAGGCCCATGAATAGCGCCACAATAATTGCCATGAGCATAAAGGCCGGAATGTTTTCGTTGTAGCGGAAAATGTATTCTTTACCGCCTGGTGCACTTTTATATTTGATGACAAACGCAAGCAAGGTTGCTAATAAGGGTGCTTCCAGTAAATTGATGAGCAGGTATTGCTTATTGCTGAGTTTTGCTAAAAAATCTCGGGTAGTAAAAATAATTGTTTGCTTAATCCGTGAGGGAATATGCAAACTGCGAGGCGGTTGTTCGTGGATGTCTTCAACCCGACTGGCTTTGAAATTGCTTTTAAACATCTCATGCCATTGCATGGGAGTAACCTTCCGCTTGTTGCTTGGTTGGCCATATTCATCTACCACTTTGGCTTCGATGATGTTGAAGATCTGTTCCGGGTTTACATTTCCACATACTTCACACTGGCCACGATTACTATCCACCTGATGGGTAGCTTTTTTAAAGTAGGTCACAGCTTCAACGGGGTTTCCATAAAAAGTAGGATAGCCCCCTGTGTCCATAATCACCATCTTATCAAACATCTTATAGATATCGGAGGAGGGTTGATGTATAACAACAAAAATAAGTTTGCCTTTTAGTGAAAGTTCTTTTAGCAAGTCAATCACGTTTTCTGAATCGCGTGATGATAAACCCGAGGTGGGTTCATCCAGAAAAAGAATAGCAGGTTCGCGGATAAGTTCTAATGCAATATTTAAACGTTTGCGTTGTCCACCGCTTATTTGTTTATCCAAAACCCCTCCAACTTTGAGATCCTTGCGTTGCTCCAGGCCCAGATCTTCCAGAACCTTCATAACCAGCTTATGAATTTCTTCTTCCTTGAGCTGTGCAAAGCAAAGTTTTGCGTTATAATAAAGGTTTTGGTACACCGTAAGTTCTTCAATAAGAAGATCATCTTGTGATACAAAGCCAATCACTCCTTCAACTTTCTTTTTGTCTTTGTGAATATCAAAACCATTCACTTTGATTTTGCCTTTGCCGGGCTTTTCCAACCCTGCCAAAATATTGAGTAACGTGGTTTTGCCGGCTCCGCTTGCACCCATAATACCGATCAGCTTACCCGGTCCTTCGGCAATTTTTACATCGCGAATTCCTATTACACCATTGCCGAATTTATACTCATCCACGTTTGCGATAAAAGAAAGCTTGGTGGTATGAATTTCATTGTTAAAGTCCGCAACAAGATCGCTGTAGTATAAGGCTGCGCCATCCGGAGTTTTGATAGTACTTCCATGAGAGAATAAATATACGCGTGATGGTTTCATAATGAAGCCATTCAGGTTGTTAGCATCTTCACCGATGTATTTGGCAAAGAACATGCTTACGCTGCTAACGCGCATGAAAATAAGATGCCCGGCAACATGTGCGTGAATATGTTTTTGAATCGGGGTGGTCGATTGGGTTCCTTCATCCGCAATTAGAATATCTGCATAGTTGAGTGTACCAACCTGATCCGAAGTAACAAATGCTTCAATCAATTTATATTCTTCCTGTGCTATGTTGAAGACGGTTGAAACTGTGTTCACAATCTCCATCCGCTGTGGCGTGAAGTGCTTATCGGAGCTCACCAACTCCAATAGTTTTATAAGAACAACTACTTTTTGCTTTTGGGTAAGGGTCTTATTAATTTTTTTGCAAATAGCCAGCGTCTTGATAGAATCCTTAACAGAAGTTAGCTTATTACTTCTGTCATCCACGTGCTTGGTTTGTTGTTCGGTGTATCCGGAAATGGTATCGTAGAGTTGGAGATACCCTTCAATAGCGGACTTTTCAAGTTCCTGTTGAAAGAAATCGATTACAAATTGACGCTCATTTTCACTAACGCCACCATCTTGTTTGGTAATGATAGCAAATAGCTGAGTGAGGGCTTTGAGGATTTCTTCACTCATAGATTATTCATTGAATTGACCCGGACAAAAAATAAATTGTCACGATATCTTAATAAGGTTGAAATTCAAAAGGCACAGAAACCAATTCAGCCAATTCCTGACCCGATTCTTCCATGTCCTCATCGTCTTCCAGAAATTGCCAAACAATTTTTGATCCCGGAATTGTTTCTAAAATTTTAAAAAGGTCCAGCAATTCACGCGAAGTGGCTGTGTTATAGTACTCAAATTTGATCGTGAGCACGGTGGAAGGATTGGGATCCGTGCTGTATTCATGCAGCCATTGGATGACTGGCTTAAAGAATGGCGTTGGATCGTCTATCAGCGACTTTCCTTCAATAAGGAAAGTTTCTTTCTCTTTATTCAGGTGGATGGCGGGTGTTAGTTCAGCTGAGGGAATTGTAAGTGGGTGCACAAGAGGTAGATTAAAGTTAATGCAAGATAAAATTATTAAATAAGAACACCTATCTCATCATGTCTATACTTGTTTTTAATCCTCCAGGCTTCCTTTCGTAAAGACATAGGGCAGCAGGGAACTCGCGGAAGGACATTTTATCCATTGGTTGTCGGTATGGTGCATCACGATTTCGAAGGGTCTGTGTTGTCTTTCCTCAAACTCAGCCATCACCTGTCGGCAGGCCCCACAGGAAGCAGCCGCGGAAAGTTCTTTATGATTTTTTTTATGCGCTACGATAGCCATTTTCATGATGCGTTTGCCGCCATGTTGGGAGGCCACCGTGTATAAAGCTACGCGTTCGGCACACATACATAGGGGATAGGAAGCGTTTTCCTGATTAGAACCGGTAACCACCGTGCCATCTTCTAAGATGATGGCTGCACCCACATGAAATTTGGAATAAGGAGCATAGGCAGTGTGCGCTGCCTCCTTGGCTTTATGAATAAGATACTTGGACTCATTGTCAAGTTCTTCAATTGAGGTAAATGTTTCGAATCCCTTCATATCAAGGCGAGTTAAACGAATAGAAAGATAATAAACACCGCGATGGTTCGGAAATATTAGCCTGCAATTCCTTTATTTTATACTTTTTAATCGAATTATGGAACATAAGTATATTCTCGTACTTGGTGCAGGCCGCTCATCGGCTTCGCTAATCCGGTATTTACTTCAACATGCTGACGACAATAACTGGACAGTTACCGTAGGTGATTTTTCTGAAGCAATTGCACGCGCGAGAATTGCAAGCTTTAGCGCGGGCCGAACGGTTGAATTTAATATTGAAGATAGAGAACGCAGTCGCAAAGCGATTGCAGCGTCTGACGTTGTCGTTTCGTTGTTGCCGGCTCAACTGCACCTGATGGCCGCTTCCATCTGCCTCGAAGAAAGGAAGCATTTACTCACGGCCAGTTATGTGTCGGATCAAATGAAAGCGTTGAATATAGAGGCAAAGTCAAAGGATCTTCTATTTCTTAACGAATGCGGTCTCGATCCAGGAATTGATCACATGAGTGCCATGCAATTGATAGATAGGATTAAGGCTGATGGAGGACGACTTACTTCCTTTGAATCATTTACCGGTGGATTGATTGCTCCGGAGACAGATCCGGAAAATCCGTGGCGATATAAATTTACATGGAACCCTCGTAATGTAGTTATGGCTGGCCAGGGTACCGCAAAATTTTTGCAGCAAGGACAGTATAAGTTTATTCCCTATCAGCAACTTTTTAAAAGAACAACACCGGTAACCGTTCCTGGGTGTGGTGAGTATGAAGGATATGCTAACCGGGACTCATTAAAATATCTCGAAACCTACGGCCTGCAAGGTATAAAAACCATGCTACGTGGCACCTTGCGCAATAAGGGTTATTGCAGCGCATGGGATGTATTGGTTCAACTGGGATGTTGTGATGACTCTTATTTAATGGAAAATGTTGGAGTAATGTCCCACCGTGATTTCATAAACTCATTTCTCGATTTCCATCCTTCCATGACCGTGGAAGAAAAATTATGTTCGGTTTTTAACCTTACAGAACACAGTGGGGAGGTGGCGAGACTGCGCTGGAGTGGATTCTTTTCCCATGAACTAATTGGATTGGAAAAGGGCACCCCGGCACAACTTCTTGAACATATTCTTGCCAAGAAATGGAAATTAAGACAAGGAGAAAAAGATTTCATAGTCATGTGGCATCGATTTCGCTTTGAAAAGGACGGATTGCAAAAAGAAATTCAAGCTCATTTGACAGCCACAGGCGATGATGAAATCAACACAGCTATGGCTAAAACGGTGGGCTTACCACTGGCAATTGCCACAAAACTTTTACTGCAAGAAAAAATTTTGAGCCGCGGAGTAACCATTCCTGTAGTAAAAGAAATTTATGATCCTGTATTGCAGGAACTCACAAAGTTAGGAATCAGTCTTGTAGAGCGCGAGACTAACGCCTGAGAATAACACTGATGGGAAGAGAAAAAAAGTAAATTCCGGAAATTAAAGCTGAGCCGGAAATTGCAAAAAATATTCCCGTCTGAATCAGATAAAAGATGGGCGACAGCACCATACCTAAAACATATTTTAACGAGCCGGTGAATTGCGGATCAGAAACTTTGTTCTTCAAAACCCAGTGAATGATCAGTGCCGGTATTAAGTGATTAATGTATTGATACAGATAGAAGGGGTTTAACCAGCGGCTTATGGCTTGTTTTTTACTTGCAGGAATGGATCCTGTCGGGTTGTAATGATCCACCAATGCCTGATCGGATTTTAGTTGTTCAAATAGATCTTTTTTTAGTTGTCGATGTGCTTTCAGGTAAGCAACTCTCTCTTCGTACTGATCAGGATTGATGTTCAGAATCAGGGGCCTTAGCTCTTCGGCCGTTCTCTTCAAAAGGATATCTAGATTCTCTTGATTGGTTTTGGTGGGCGTTATAATGTTGTTTACTAAAATCGGGTTGCCAAAAGTTACCAGCACAGGCGATCGGAAATCGTCATGCGAATCGTATTGAATCCCAACGGGTACAATCTTAACACCCAATTTCCAGGCATGCTTTTCTTCGGCAGCCAATGCAATACGGGCAAACCCTTTTTGTAAGTCTCTGAGATAATAATGATAGTTATGATTGCCTTCTCCAAAAATCAAAATGGATTTTCCTTTACTCAGAATGTTTACACAGCTATCAATCATCTCATCATTTTTTCGTAGCGTGCTAAAGCCATCGCGAAAGCGATAAACGGGTAGCATTTGAATAGTGGTTAAAAATTTTTTTGCCAGTGGCTTAGCAAAAACATTGGCGCGGGTTAGTGACCAAGGCGCACGTTGCATACTGCAGATCATCAAGATGGCATCCAGAAATGCATTTTGATGATTGGCTACAAAAATTACCGGTCCATCCGGAATGGGAGAGAGTTTATGGATTTGCCACCGACTAAAATAAAACCAAACTGCTATCCGGCAGTAATTTTTTAAGGTGTAGTAAATTATTTTCTGGATCAATGGCTTCTCAGGATTGAATGACTTGCGGAAATGTTCGTCTTCGCATGATGGCTGAAAAGACAAAGCCAGAAATCAGATGCCAGACTCCCCACCAGGCTGCAACCACAGCCATCGCTGTATTGCCGTCAAAGAAATTAAAAATTAGAATTAACGCGAGACCAGAATTTTGAATTCCTGTTTCGATGGCAACCGTACGATTTACAGACTCTTCGTTTTTAAGTACAGCACTAAAATAATAAGCGGTCAACAGCGCAAGACCATTGTGCAATAGGACAATCCAGAAAACATTGCCCAGATAGGCAGCGAAGCCATCCTGATTATTCAGTACAGCCACTACAATAAAGCCCGTGAGCATAATCATTGAGAGGAGCCGAATGGGACCAGATATTTTTTTACTAATGGCTGGGAAGTAAGCGTTAACCAACATGCCTGTCACCAAGGGAATCAGCAAGATAGAAACCATGTTTATTAGTAGAGAAACAAAATCAACTTCAAAATTCTTTATTTCCATTGATAGTGAAGGAACTGCAGACGACCATACAAAAAAGCTTGCAGGTGTAATGATGAAAGCAGCCAGCGAAGAGAAGGCTGTTAGCGTTACTGATAATGCTACATGACCTCGTGCTAAGTGGGAAAAGAAATTAGATACGTTACCTCCCGGGCAGCATGCTACCAGTAACATACCCAGGGCAATACCTGGGCTTATGGGAAGAACTGAGATAAGAATCACGGTAAGTAAAGGAAGCAGTACAAACTGGGATAACAATCCGGTGGCTACCGTTTTTTTTTGATTCATCAACTGGGTAAAGTGCGACCACTGAATCTCCAGCGCAACGCCAAACATAATGATCGCAAGGCAAATGTTTAGTACGGCAAGACTGCCAGATGAGAAATGAATAGAGATAGGTTCTGTATCCAAAGCAAAGGGTTTAGTTGGCTAAATATACACGATTAGACAAATAACTACTCCTGCTTGTTTTGATTTTCTTCATACCATGCATCAATCCGCAAATCATCCCCTAAGGCAGCGGCTACAGCTAGTTGATCACACCGCTCATTTTCAGGATGACCGGCATGCCCTTTTATCCAAACAAATTTGGGTTTGAATTTATGATGTAGGGGGATATACCGTTGCCATAAATCCGCATTTGCTTTTTTTGCAAAATTCTTTTTCTGCCAACCCCACAGCCAACCTTTCTCAATCGCATCCACTACATATTTCGAGTCGGAGTAAATAGTTACCGGGATTCCAAACTTTTTGATTGACTCGAGGCCAATAATCACCGCCATCAACTCCATCCGATTGTTGGTGGTCAGGCGAAATCCATCCGAAAGTTCTTTCTCATGGTTGTTGAATTTCAAAATTGTGCCATACCCGCCCGGTCCCGGATTGCCTTGTGCTGCTCCGTCTGTGTAAATGCGAATCATCCGAAACTCACATTATCTTTAAAAATCTTTACGGCAATGGCCAGCAGAATTACACCAAACACTCTGCGCAAGACTGCAAAAACTGATTTACCGAGTTTACGCTCCAACCACGATGAGGAACGTAATACTAAATAGACAAATAGTAGGTTAAGCAGAATACCAATAAGGATATTGGTTTGATCGTATACGGCACGTAGTGAAAGAATGGTGGTGAGTGTACCTGCTCCGGCAATGAGTGGAAAAGCCAACGGTACTATGGAACCAGACCCATGCGAATCCGGATCGTCCCGAATCAAGGTCATCCCAAGTATCATTTCCATAGCCACAATAAAGATTACAATAGCGCCAGCTACGGCAAAAGATTCTACATCAAGTCCGAAAAGTTTTAAGATGGACTGACCCAGGAAAAGAAAACCGACCATAAGTACCGCTGAAATAATGGTGGCTTTTTCAGCATGGATTCTACCCTCGCGTTTTTTAATGGTAATGATAAACGGGATAGCTCCGATAATATCGATTACAGAAAATAAGATCAGCGATACAGAGAAAATTTCCTTGAAGTTCATTGCGGTAATTGAACTTCAAAAATAGTAGAAATAAAACAGGTGTCCTACTTTCTACGGCAGGGCAACGGATTGATTAAAAGAAGATCTGGTATTGTACCACCACCTGATTTCTTCTACCGTTTCGGATTAAGTCCACGCCTTGTTGCTCATAGTATGGTCTGCTTTGGTAGTCTAGAGTGATCTTACTGGTATGGCCGTTTATCAGCCAGTTAACTCCAATATCATATACATTCATTTGTTTATCGAGTCGGTCATAACTACCGCTTTGCAGGGATGCGTAGGGCATGAATGTGCCGTTCCCTTCACCGAGTAAATCTTTCTTCATCAGATAGCCCACTTGTGTATACCAGACTTTTCCGGTGCCAAACATAGGAAATGCATTTCCCTGGCTGCCTCCCGGATACGGTCCGCTTACGGACGAAGCGGGATTCATGATTCCATTATAACGCAGGTATCCCGGACCAAAATCATAATGATAGTATCCGACATACGCATTAAGTGCTGTTCCTTTTTCTTCGTTAACGGGTGCGTCATAGAATACTGCGGCTGACCATAGGTTCATGGAATGATAGGTGGTGTCTACACTTTCTTGGGTCCAGGTTGCTTTGCCTTGTGTAATAAATCCAGCTTCCAGGTTTAGTACTTTCTTTTTGCCCAGGTATGTGCCCGCCATATAAGGTGTTGTGTGTGGTTCACTATCAAAAATATTATAGATAAATAGTCCCTGATACTGTTTTTGATGGCCATGTTGTGAAAAAGTAGCATTCGCTGACAACGGAGGTAGCGGAGCACCGTTGGTGGTAATCGGAAAAGGATCACTAAGTATTAAACGGTAATCCAGTTTACCTAATTGGCCACGGGCATACACACTTAGCTTTCGTGTAAACTCATCCGTCTGGTCAACGGTGGCTTGCGCGAATACAGGCACATCCATCGTCATGATGGAGGTTACACCGGGCTGCGTAAATCTGGAAAGACCATTGGTTCCCGTAAGGCCACCGCCCAGAATAAGTTTTTCACTTCCCTTAGTCAACCTGTATTCTCCGAGGACATCGTGAAAGAATGCCTGTAACTTCCGGTTGCCTGCATTTTGAGACAGGTAATTGAAGTTGTTTTGCCCAAATTGAAAGTAGACGAACACCTGATCCGATAGCTGGCCATATAGTTGGATCCGGGTTCTGCGCAGGCCAATATCAAAAGTTTCGTTAGCAGGCTCACTCATCACCCGCGTTCCCGGGTTACTTTGGACATATCTAAACCAGATTTGATTTAGAAAGGTGGCTTTGAAATAATGGCTTCCATCATCATTGAGATTGAGCTTCAGTTCATTGATTTCTTTTGACTTCTCCTGGGCTTGCGCAATACTGCAAAGGCATAGGAAAACCATGGAAGCAAGAATTTTGTTCATAGCTAATAACTTTGAGATAAAAGTAAGAAGTGAATCCTTAATTCACATAAATGATTTATATAGCTTGTTCTTCCTTTTGGTGGATCAGGGAAATAAAATCTTCAGCAAATTTGGCAGTGTACTGAATTTCTGAAGCTTCCAGCAACGCACGTTTCTTATAAAAGATAAGTCGATTACGATGGCATTCAATATGCATATCTTCCCGATTTTCAAGAAACTGTATAATCGACTCTGTAAAGAAATCCCGAATAGCATTCTCGTTGTACCCTCTCAAATAATATTTCTCAGAGAATTTCGGATGGTTATCAAAGTCAATGTCTTTGCCGGAAACACTCTCAAACAATTTGGACCAAAGACCTTCGGGCTCAAGAGCGAAATCGGGAATCAGGATATTAGTTTCAGATACCTGGATAATGGTTAACTGAAATTCCTGTTGGGACTGACGCGCTCCTTCTATCAGTGTAATGTCAGAGGCTTCAAGCCTGGCATGCTCAACGTATTTGAAAAGGATATTCTCTTCATTGGGGATTTTATGTCCGTTGTGTAACGGGAAGTCTTTATACTTCAAGGCAATTCTGGCTTTTTGAGGGTAATAGGTCCATTCGTTATTTTCGGCAAACTTTCTTAACTCCAATTGCCGTGGACTGAGTTTGATCTCGATCTTATTTTGGTGCTCAATAGAAAATTTACGTGAGGCCAGTGGGTGATTAGAAAATGGTTTGAACCGATCGAACCCAACTGACACCAGCGAACCACCGTCATAGGCACATTCTTCTTCCAGATGATGGAGGTATTCCATAAAACTATGATCCATAAAATGGGCCTCCGAAAAATCAACTACGATTTTTTTTCTCCGGTCGAGGGGTTCAAAAGCTTTTCGGAATCCAAGCAGGTTAGAAAAAATGGCCGATTCTTTAATCTTAATGAAATATTCATCGGCTTGCTCACTCAATTCATAGTGTGCCTTGAATAAACTTCGCAACGGAACTCCATTAAGTACATGAAAAAAGAATTTCATGAGAATGCCAGCACCTACACCAACCAACAAATCGGTAGAAACAGTAACAATAATGGTTACAATGAAAATGAAAAGTTGTTCGGATCCGATCTTATAGGTTTTAAAAAATTCATTGGGTGAAGCAAGCCTGTAAGCAACAGCAATCAGTAATGCTGCCAATGCCGTGTTGGGTATCATTTCAATGATGGGTATAAATAACCACATTGCTATCAATAAAAATAGCCCATGAAAAAAATTACTCCATTGGGTGCGGGCACCGAAAGAAATGTTTGCCGAACTACGCGCTACTTCGGAGATCATGGGCAGCCCTCCCAGTAAACCGGATAGTGCATTTCCTGCGCCCACGGCCATCAGGTCTTTATTAGGATTTGAGATTCGTTTCCAGGGATCCAATCCATCAATGGCTTTTACGGTTAATAATGATTCGAGGCTGTTGACGAAAAGAAACATGATAACGTATTTCCAGAACACCAAACTTCCTATAGCGGAAAAGTCAGCGTTCAAACCGAGGGTTCCCCAAAAGTCGCCAATACTCACCATGTCAAAAGCTGGCTCCGTATGTTTGAAGTCCATGACGAGTGCCAGCGGAATGGTGACGAGTAACACCACCAGTGGTGCCGGAATTTTTTTTGTGTATTTTCCTTTTAGTAAAGGCAGACCAAAAATTATGATCAGACTAAGTATACCAATAAAAGTTACACGCGGATCTTCATGAATGATGGAGTCTGGAATCATTTGAAAAAGTTCCAGAGGCTCTTTCCCTTTCAGTAGGGCAGGATCGATACCCAATAGAATATGAATTTGTTTTGAGAAAATAATCAAGCCTATCGCGGCTAGCATACCATGTACGGCCGAGTGTGGAAAGAAATCACTGAGTGATCCGAATTTCAAATAGCCAAATCCAATTTGAATAATAGACGCTACTACAATTACACCGAGGGCTAACTTCCAGCCTTCCGCGCCTCCGCCCAATTCAGTAACGGCTCCGGCACAAATGGTAATAAGGCCGGCCGCAGGACCTTTTATTGTTAATCGTGATCCAGCAAAAAAACTTACAAACAAACCCCCCACCATTGCAGTGAGTACACCCATGGCAGGTGGAAATTCACTGGCTTTGGCAATCCCTAAGCTAAGGGGCAAAGCCAGCAAAAAAACCATGAAACCGGAAACTGCATCAGCAGTCCAGTTTTGTTTAAATCCTTCAAGTCCGTCTTTAGGAATTTCTAATGTCTTCATATTTGAATCTGTCATGTGCCCTTGAATATCAGCACGGTTAATAGTTTATTTCAAAAGAGTAATAGCCTTGCTCCGTTGCTCATGAGTAAAACTATCCACAGCAAGTGACTGTGAATTTTGAAAAACAGAAATCAGATCAGAAGCACCCGATGCAGGGTAAAGAGGGGCGGGTGTGTATCAAAGTGCTCTTTGGGAAGAGACCATGTTATTTGTATTGGTTCAAATTTTTGAAGTTCACTGAAAAGCTCAATAAAGCTTATCCCGATCAGGCCAACATTTTTTCCTTCACGCTCTTCGCTGTTTACTTCTTCGAAAATTAGATGCGTTAAAAAATCGATGGATCGCGCTGATTTGTTCAGGCTCTTTGTATGCTGACTTTCCGGGTATGTTTCCGGAGTTGCCATCAATACGGCAGGCGCCAACATTTCAAAACTGAAAAGCAGGATGGCAAAGAGTCTTAAAATCTTGTTATACCGAAAAGGCATTACAGCGGGTTTTAACAAAGGTCTGATATTAAATCTGAATCTTCCTACTGTGTTTGTCCTTTTCGGGTAACAAACGATTGCTTTGATAGTATTTTGCACCAACAGCGTTCGTTTAAATCAATGTTGCACTTTATTTATAACGTTCGAAAATCTGGGATTCTTTTGCTAAATCAGGAAATTCATACATTTGTGTTTTATGAATAAAAGAAAAGGGATCCGAACACTTACCAGTATTATGCTGGTTTTCTTATTGTTTGCCCCTGTGGTAATCCGTTCGGTGCAAGCCTATACCGATGGCAGTTTAAAAAGAGCTGGCTTAACTAAAACCTCAGGAACTCCAACAAAGACGGATTCACAACTTTTGTTTGAAGAGAAGGAAAAGGAAGAGAAGAGCGCAAATCATTTTCTCACTCAGCTTCCCCTTATCTATGTCATTGCAGAATTCTTTTTAGTGTCTCCCGAAAATGCTAAGAATTACTCCTTCGGTCAAGGTTCTTGTAATTTTCAAGGCACCCCACTCTATCTCGCCAAGCGCACCATCCTCGTCTGATTCAGACTTTCATTTATTTTAGATCCTGCAGGATCTTGCCAGTTCGATCAAGAATTAAACGGTGGTAATCTTGCCACACAAAAATGAAAGTCCACGAAACAATCTTTAATGAACATGAGGTTCTTCATGAGCTAAAGCACTATTTACCTGCCCAGGCTCCTCTAAAAGACTTTATTCATCACAATACATTACATGCCTTTCAGCATTTAAATTTTAACATGGCAATCTATAGTGCTTCGGCACTTTTTGGCTATCGGGTATCTCTTTCTCTCGCTGAGTACAGAGATTTATTTAAAAAAGGACGAATCAATGCTTCTGTAGTCGAGCGAACGATCACTCAAAAAAAGGGAGCTGATCAGATCAGCAAATGGCGTGAAAAGATGCTGCACGGCAGTTATCATAAGGACACACCCCGTATAGGTGTGCTGCGTTCGAATTGGAAACGTGAATATAAAATTGATTTGGATTCAAGGGTGCATCCTTTGTTATTCCGGATTCTCTGTTCCTATCTCGATCAGGGAATATCCATTTGGAATTTTCCAGTCTGGCATAAAGGCTTGCTGGCCTCGGTACGCGAAATGGAGCGCGTTAGCTACACAAGTTTTTTTAAATGTAAACGCGCGAAAAATCTTCTACTGGATGGGAAGACCAGCCTACCTTTTCTCCTCAATATTTTAGTAGGTGAAGAATCATTGTATAAGCAGTATCTTTTTGATCAACAGTTTTCCCATCAGGGTTGGTCGGGTATGGTGTCTGCAGTGGAAGATCAACCGCAGACCTTACTCGATCACAAGAAGATTTCCGTTCACGATCTTATTGCGTTTGAATTGCTGCTGGAGATAGACGCCCTAGACGATCACTTTGGCAATGCGTGGTTGCCACTGAGTAAAGTGATACAACTAAGGCCCAATGATTTATTTGCAGAGGTTCCGCAAACCGAATTGGATGAGGTGACAACACTTTGGCAAGAATCTTTTGAGTGGAGTTACTACGATGAGGTGTTAAAGGGAATTCAGAGTGTAAAGCCAACCAACGGTAAAGCTACCACACAGACCTTTCAGGCCATGTTTTGCATTGATGACCGGGAGTGTTCCTTTAGGCGCTATCTTGAAAAGGCTGATCCGGCATGTGAAACGTTCGGCACCCCCGGTTTCTTCGGTGTTGAATTTTTCTTTCAGCCCGATCATGGAAAATTTTATACAAAGCTTTGTCCTGCTCCGGTTACGCCTAAGTATTTGATTAAAGAAGTTGGAGTGCGAAGAAAGCATGAAAAAGATGCACATTTTACAAAACATTCGCATTCTCTTTTCAGCGGTTGGCTGATCACACAGACACTCGGCTTTTGGTCAGCTTTCAAGCTTTTTGTTAACATCTTCAAGCCTTCTACCAGTCCGGCTATGGCTTCTTCTTTCCGACACATGGAAAAGACTTCGAAGCTTACTATTGAAAATAAACATGCAAAACATCATGAAAACGATCTTCAGATTGGATTTACGATCGAAGAAATGGCGATTCGTGTAGAAGGACTTTTGAAAAGTATCGGATTGGTAAAGAATTTTGCACCCCTTGTATATGTGGTGGGCCATGGATCTAGCAGTGTTAACAATCCACACTATGCTGCCTACGATTGTGGTGCCTGTTCGGGTCGGGCTGGCTCAGTAAACTCCAGGGTCATTTGTCATATGGCAAATCACTCAAAGGTGCGAGAAATTCTCAGGGCTAACGGGTTGGATATTCCTGATTCAACTCAGTTTGTTGGTGCCTTACATGATACCACCCGTGATGAAATAATATTTTTTGATGAGGATTCTTTATCACCAGCCAACAGGATGAGTCATGAAGACAATGAGGTGATCTTTAGTAAAGCTCTTGATTTTAATTCCAAGGAACGCTCGAGGCGATTTGCATCAATCGATACAGATTTGAGTCCGGAAGAGATTCATGAAAAAATTAAGATTCGATCTGTATCGTTATTCGAACCCCGTCCGGAATTAAATCACGCTACCAACTCACTTTGCATTGTCGGAAGAAGAGAAATCACTAAGCAACTTTTCCTTGACAGACGCTCTTTTTTAAATTCATTCGACTATAGAGTAGATCCTGACGGAAAGTATCTTTTCAATATTTTGAAAGCTGCCGCACCAGTATGTGGCGGGATTAACCTTGAATACTACTTCTCACGAGTTGATAATCAGAAGTTGGGGGCAGGCACTAAACTTCCACACAACGTGATGGGGCTGTTTGGTGTCGCGAATGGCATTGATGGCGATTTACGGCCTGGACTTCCGGGGCAGATGATTGAAGTACATGATCCTGTCCGCCTGTTGATTGTGGTTGAACATTTCCCAGAAGTCGTTTTGCAAACCATTCAGAAATCAACGGAAACGTATGAGTGGTTTATCAATGAATGGGTTCATCTGATTGCTGTCAATCCAATTACGCAAGAACTCTTTCGATTTAAAGATGGGTCGTTTTCAAAATACACAACCCTCAATTCGGCTATTCATTCAATTCCTGATGTTACGCCCTTGCTTGAGTCGAACACAGAAAATATTCCTGTTCATTTAATTACTTAAGCTGCCATGGATACCATACTTCAACTATTTATTTTCATTCCACTGGTGGGATTTCTCGTGAGTCTTTTTATTCCAGGCTCGAAAGAGACTTTGATGTCGCGAGTTGCATTTGGCACGGTTGGTTTGCACCTCATAATTTTTCAGGTGTTTGCGGTTTATTGGCTGTGGAATGATCATCCTACCTTGAACTTGAAAGAAATCATACTATATAAAACTGATGGCTACGAATTCTTTGTTGATTTCTATTTTGACAAGATCACGGCTACCTATCTCTTTGTGGGTTCTTTGCTCACTTTCATGGTGACGATTTACAGCCGCTATTATTTGCATCGCGAAGTTGGGTATAAGCGTTTTTTTAATACGATTTTGTTTTTTTATTTGGGATACAACATCACCATCTTCTCAGGCAACTTCGAAACGTTGTTTTTAGGCTGGGAGATACTGGGTATCTCATCATTTCTCCTGATAGCCTTTTATCGCGATCGTTATCTTCCGGTCAAAAATGCTGTAAAAGTTTTTTCCATTTATCGGATAGGCGATGTGGGACTCATACTCGCGATGTGGATGAGCCATCACTTATTTCATGAGAATATTACTTTTTTAAAGTTGAATAATTATGAATTGGTGCACGAACATTTGCAGACTCATAGCTGGATAGGAATTTTTATTTCGTTGATGATTTTGATTTCGGCTGCTGCCAAATCAGCACAGCTGCCGTTTTCTACCTGGCTTCCGCGTGCGATGGAAGGACCGACACCGTCCAGTGCAATATTTTATGGCTCGCTTTCCGTTCATATAGGGGTGTTTATTTTGCTCAGAACATTTCCTTTTTGGGAACATCAGCTCTCCGTTAGAATACTAATCGGTTTGTTGGGCCTAATCACCAGCTTGGTAGCTACGGGGATTGCACGAGTGCAATCCTCTGTAAAAAGTCAGATCGCATATTCATCGATTGCTCAGATTGGAATTATTTTTATTGAAGTAGCCGCTGGGCTTGAATACCTGGCTTTATTTCATTTTGCGGGAAATGCATTTTTAAGAACATACCAATTGCTGGTGTCACCTTCGGTTGTCAGTTATCAGATTCGCGAGCAGTTCTATAATTTTGTTCCACGTCAACAAACGGTGGAAGATTCGTGGCCTAAAAAATTTGAATACTCCTTGTATATGCTTTGTCTGAAAGAATGGAATCTTGATTCGTTCATGTATAAGTATCTTTGGAATCCGGTAAAGTGGGCTGGAAAAAAATTGGGTTACCTAACCACTCCTAAAGTGCTGACATTCTTTATTCCGGCTTACATACTGGGCGCTTTGCTTTTTTATTTTGAAGATTTAGTGGCACCCTCGATTCATGAAATATTACCCATCGTTTTCTCGATTATCGGGTTGATGATGGTTCTCAAATCATTTACTGAACGCATTCATGCCCGGCTGGGTTGGATATTGGTTATTCTGAATCACTTTTGGGTAGCGCTTTCCATTTCCTTCAATGAACATTTTGAATTCAGTCACACACTGCTTTACCTGAGTGGGATTTCGGTGTTTGGATTGTTTGGATATCTTATCTTGCGAAGATTGAAGACCCTTGAGGGCTCCATTGATCTCGATCAATTTCGTGGGTACTCCTATAAACATCCTAAGCTGGGGTTAGCGTTTTTATTGGCCTGCCTCGGAGTTTCAGGATTTCCGATTACGCCTACATTTGTAGGGGAGGATTTAATCTTCACTCATATTCATGAAGATCAGGTATTGCTTGCTTTATTTACAGCTCTCAGTTTTATAATTGATGGGTTAGCCATTATGCGGATTTATGCACGGGTGTTTCTTGGTCCGCATGTTAAGTCTGTCTACGAGATGGCGTATCGATCAAGCTAGTGAAGGCTAAAGACTAGGATCACTTATAGTTTTCGAGAAACCGCATCAGTTTTTTTATCTCGGAATTCCTGATGGCCGGAAAATTGGCGATCCGGAAAGTAGTAGGCTTTAATGAACCATATCCTTCACCCAACAAAAAGCCGGCTTCTTTTGCTAGTGTTTTGATTTCTGTAATCCGTTCAGGATTGCCGGTTAGTGTAAGTACCGTTAGAGAGCGCACGCCCTGATTTTTAATATAAAGTTTTAAATTTTTAGCGCCTCTGAAAAACTTTTGCCAGTCGATAGCACGGGCTATTGTTTTCTGATGAATGCGTTCCATCGACTTTCTCTTTTTTAAAACCCGCATCAACAAATAAATGCCGAGAACATTTGGAGTACAATTGGTTTGCCATTTATTCATCAACTCATGTATAAACGCAAGACTGTTATAGTGTTTCTTTTCGTTAATGGACTTCATGTATTGAATAGCCTGTGGCGAACAAACCATTACGGCAAGGCCAGCGGGTAGCCCAAAACATTTTTGAACAGAGGCAAACCATACATCGGCTGATTTAAAATTTAGTTCAATGCCGGCCATCGATGAAGTAGCATCCACAACTACTAAAGCCCGCGAATTTTTTCGCTTGATAGCAGCAATCAACTTGTTGTTCACTTCGGTGCCATTGCTGGTTTCGTTTTGAGTGATACAAATAACTTCTTGATTTTTTAAGGGCAGCTTCCTGATATCCAGTTTTGATTCCGGATCAAACGGAAACGACTGGGCACCGGGCACAAGGCGTTGGGTATAGTCAAACCATTTTTCACCAAAGGCTCCGTTAAAAATATGAAGACTGCTTTCTGAAATCAGCGATTGTGCTATTATTTCCCAACATTCTGTTGCTGACGTAGCAAAAAAGACACTATAACTTTCTGGAATGTTTAGTTTTTCCTTGAGTAAGGATACCGTCTTTTTGCTGATTGCAACGAACTCTTCGCTACGGTGATTCATACTCAGGATTCCTTTCTTATGCGCATCTTGTACGTAAGATGGGATTTCATCGTAAACACGCGAAGGGCCGGGGTAGAAGGAGATCATGGATGTAGCGAGGTAGTAACTTATGTTGAAAGTTTAGATTTTGGAATTCTGAAGGTATTGAATTCCCATTTCATAACCCTCCATGCCAAACCCGGTAATCAACCCAACACACTTTGAGGTGATCAGACTTTTATGTCGGAATTCTTCGCGGGCATAAACGTTGGAAATATGAACTTCTACTACCGGAGTTTTAATTGCTGCAATAGCATCATGAATGGCTACGGATGTATGCGTGTAGGCTCCGGCATTGAGAATGATACCCTCAAAAGAAAAACCCACTTCATGAAGCTTATTAATGAGCTCACCTTCCACATTTGACTGATAGTAGTGAAGTTCAACAGTCGGAAAGCGTGATTTTAACAGAACAAAATAGTCTTCAAAAGATTGATTGCCGTAGGTCTCAGGTTCGCGTTTGCCCAGCAAATTGAGGTTCGGACCGTTGATGATTTGTATCTTCATGCCACAAGTTAAGCTCAAAATTAATACTAACGATATTCCTGTTTACAAATTTCCCCGCTTGTTGTGATGCCATTGCCAGCATTTATCCTGATAGAATCATCAGGATTAAAATAATTTGCACATTTGCTAAGTGAAGAATTGGGAAAGTCATATCAAACACTTTGCGAGCTACCTCAAGCTAGAACGATCCCTTTCTGGTAATTCTATTCAAGCCTATGAGCGCGATGTGGAAAAACTAGCGCAATTTATCGAGATGAAATTTGCTGGCATAAGTCCGTTAGCCATCTCTGCAAAACATTTACAGGCTTTTTTGCAATATATCAATGAGTTGGGGATGAGTGCCTTTAGTCAGGCCCGGATTCTTTCGGGCATAAAGGCATTTTATAAATATTTGTTGTTTGAGGAAATGCTCGAAAAAGACCCCACCGCGCTAATTGAAGGACCGAAGTTGGGTAGAAAACTACCCGACACCCTCGATTATGATGAGATTGTGAAAATGCTGGAAGCAGTTGACCTCTCAAAGCCTGAAGGGGGACGCAACCGGGCCATGCTCGAGGTATTGTACTGCTCTGGTTTGCGTGTTTCAGAACTGGTGGACCTCAAAATTGGTAACGTTTATTTTGATGTTGGATTTCTGCGGGTGATCGGAAAAGGAAACAAGGAACGATTGGTGCCTGTCGGTAAAGACGCACTCAAGTTTATGAAGATTTATCTCGAAGAAATCCGGGTGCACGTGCCGGTGCAAAAAGGCTCGGAGAGTCACGTTTTTTTAAATCGCAGAGGAAAAAAGTTATCGCGGGTGATGATTTTTATGATTATCAAAGACCTGGCGTCCAGGATTGGATTAAAAAAAACGATCAGTCCGCATACCTTCCGGCATTCATTTGCCACGCATTTAATTGAAGGTGGTGCCGATCTGCGGGCCGTGCAGGAGATGCTGGGCCACGAATCGATTACTACTACAGAAATTTATACCCACCTCGATCGGGATTACCTCCGGCAGGTAATTCAGGAGTTTCATCCGAGGAGTTAAGGCAGCGTAAAATGCTCTAACTTTTAGGTAAAACCCTAAACGAGTTTGATTACCTTTACGGCATGATTAAGCACTTTGTTTTATCTGCATTATTATTCAGCGCAAACATGGCCATAGGTCAGGAGTTTAAAGTTGAGTATGATAAGAACCGCGACTATTCCCAATACAAAACATTTAGATTTGGAGAGGGTGAATTGACAACGCCTAAGGACCAACGACAGGTAACTGCTGAGGAAGTTGATAAATGGGTAAAGAATGCTGTGACCAAAGAGTTAGAAATGAAAGGATTAAAACGGGTGGATTCCGCTGCTGACCTGGTGGTATCTTATCTGGCAGGATCCATCGCAAAAAGTGATGCCAGCAACGTAGGCCCCATGGGCTTAACACCCGGTTCCATGGAAAGAAATTTTTCACGCGAATATCAAGTCGGAAATCTGGTTATTGATTTGAATGATAGAAAAGGCCTGAAAGTGTGGCGCGTTAGTGCAACCATCGAAATGCTTAGCAACAATGCTCCAACAGTAATTGACGGTGTAGTACAAAAGGGTTTTAAAAAATATCCCAAACCTGCCAAAAAGAAAAAGAAGTAGTTCAATGTATCAGTTCTTAATCCGGCCGCTCCTTTTTCTTTTTCCTCCGGAGTTTATTCATCATGTTACGTTTAAAGTCTTAAAAGTAATTGGTTATATACCAGGCTTGTCTGTTTTATTCCGAAATCTGTTCTCTGTACAAGATCCCAAACTTGAGCGTACCTTATTTGGAATTACGTTTCCTAATCCAGTAGGGTTGGCTGCAGGTTTTGATAAAGATGCATTACTCATTGATGAGTTAGCTGCATTTGGTTTTGGATTTATCGAGATTGGAACGCTCACGCCAAAACCTCAGCCCGGTAATGATAAACCTCGTTTGTTTCGTCTGCCAAAAGATCAGGCGTTAATTAATCGGATGGGTTTTAATAATCGCGGGGTTGATGCAGCGGTATCGCGACTCAGTAAACGAAAATCGAACGTGATTGTCGGTGGGAACATTGGCAAGAACAAATTCACACCGAACGATAAAGCAGGGGAAGATTATAAATACTGTTTTGAAGCACTTTATCCTTATGTCGATTATTTTGTAGTAAACGTAAGTTCACCCAACACACCGGGTTTACGCGAATTGCAGGAGAAGGAGCCACTAAAAAAGTTATTAAACGAAGTGAAAGAGCTAAACAAGACAAAAGGAAAAGCTAAACCTATCTTATTAAAGATTGCGCCTGACCTGAATGAGGCCCAGCTAAATGATGTAGTTGAGATTTTACTCGAAACAAAAACGGATGGTGTGATTGCCACAAATACGACCATATCCCGCGAAGGATTAACGACCGATAAAGAAAATATTACATCTATCGGTAATGGTGGACTTAGTGGAAGGCCTTTAACAAACCGATCGAAAGAAGTAATTTCTTTTTTACGAAATAAACTTGGTAAAAATTATCCCATCATCGGTGTGGGTGGCATCATGACTCCACAAGATGCGATTGATAAATTAAATGCCGGTGCTGACCTTGTTCAGATTTACACCGGATTTATTTATGAAGGGCCGGGGTTGGTGAAGCGGATTAATAATTCGGTCTTAAAACAATAAATTATTTCTTCTGCTTAGAAATTAGAAGAAAATCACCACCGGGTTCATTGCTTCCGAATTCACCTGAGGTCGGTCCATCTTCAACTTTTTCAACAAAACTGAACATTTCATTAAATGTCAAGATGCCATCTGTTCCACCATGGCTGCGCAGGGCTTCTATGAATTTTCTGGCAAAAGGCGAATGATTACCGGCAATCCCATCTGAAACATATTGCTTGCCTCCGGATGTGATGTATCGCCTGGAAGTATATTTCAACTTGTTCGCGATAAAAAAATCGCGGTCAATATCCGTGTAGTCCTCTTGTCCCCGCGATGCTACCACCTGATTGATAGCTCCCCCATAGCAAACATCAAGTACAACCATGATATGTTTACAAGGAATACTGTTTACGTAATCACGAAAGTCAGCGTAGGATATGTAACTTTGCTTTATTTCATCATTTTTTTTTGAGTCGCGACCTGCCAGGTAACCTTGTTTAAATTGTTCGTCATATTCTCCATGACCGGCTACAAAAATAAAAAGTTGATCGCCTCTTGCATATTGACGTTTGCCGTAGCTTCTGATTTCTTCAAGGATTTGGCTTTTGGTGGGGTTTGTAAGTATTTTAGTTTCGAACCCATAATACTCTTCCAGGTCTTTCTTGATGGTAGTGCCATCAAAAATCGGATTGTTAAGCGGGATCAATTCATCATATCGATCCGTTGCAATAATCAATGCGAAATCCCGACCATCTCTGATGGTGCTTTCTTCATTGGCGTTGCCTGATCGTTGCGTAACAAGCATTTTTGTGATGGTTTGATTGTTAAAATCTTTCGCAACCAAAGGGGTATACCACTGACCCAGCGGTATGCGTACTTCATGCTGGAAGAAGCCGTTCGAAGAAAGTGTTACAGGTTCGTTATTAATTCTGAATTCTGAGATTCCGTTTTTTGCCGTAACGGTTCCTTTAATTGAAATTTTATTTGTTTGTGCAAAGTAAGTTGAATCGAAGGATACAGCGGGTTCTAACAATTGGATTATAATCTCGCTGGAAATCGGAGCTGCATTTGCGATAAGAGCTGGGCGAGAAGCTTTTATTTTTAGTTCAGAGATATCAAAGAGTTTAATTTTGTTAGTGTAGTCGGCTACCGCTAGCAGGTTGCCAAGGGAATTTATGTGAAGAGAATTAAAGTGGTAGAAAGAACCGAGCGTAGCAAGGTTTGTCCCTTTTTCGACCTCAAAAACTTTAACCCCAAAGTCAAACGCACCTGTAAAGAGGTATTTTCCATCTGCGCTAAATTGCAAATCGTTTGTATTGTCTTTTTGGTCAGATAATGTTTTGTATAAATACCCTGTATAGATTTCAAAAAGCAGTGTCCCTTTTTTTTCAGTTCCCACGGCAACGAATTTATTATCAGGACTAATCGCTATACTTCGGATCCGGCCTATTGCTGGACTTATTTTTTTCTCAAGTTTCCAGGATAGTGTATTCCAGAAATACACAATCCCATCAAAGCCAGCCGAAGCCAACAACTTACTATCCGGTGTAAAAGCTAAACCTGAAACTTCTTTTGTGTGATCCTTAATGGTTTGCAATAGCTGGCCTTCTGTGAAGTTCCAAATCATGAGTGTGCGATCGGCAGACGCGGAGGCCAGAATTTTGTTATCTGCACTAAAAGCGATTTTTGTTATTGGTTCGTTGTGCCCTTTCAGGGTTTTTACTTCAACCCCATGCCGGGCTGACCATATTGTAATAGTGTGGTTATTGTTTGCAACGGCCAAAAAATTACCATCGTGACTAAAGGCAATGGATAACACTTTGTTTTGTTTTACCGGCAGGGTATTGACAAGGGTTTTGTTTTCTACGTCCCATAAATAAATATTTCCTTTATTGTCTGCAGAGGCAAGAATCCGGCCGTCTGGATTGAATGCCAGGCAAACCATCTCAGTTCCTTTTTCAATAAGATCAATAACCGGGAATTTGAGTTGACCGATACCGATAGAAATGTCGAATGAAAGCAAAAAGAACAAACAAATCTTTTTCATTAGTAAATAGATTTTCGTTGCAAAAAGCTAAAGCGTAAGCCCCCACAGATTAACAAGTAATTGAATTGAGATGTGTTCTTGGTAAAAATTTCCTGCACGTTGTTTTTGTCTGCGGTGTTTGAAATTGAGTATGCGGTGAATAAAAAGAATCCAAGATTTTTCTTCCGCACATTTTTAAGAGTGAATTCTGCGCCTACTCCAACCAATGCCGAGAAAGAAGGAAATACATTTAACTGAATTTCAGGTTCCTGCAAGGTGAACTCATTTACGCTGATTTCAGTTGGATCAGTAGAAGGTTCAGGGGTTACTGTTTGAGTGTTTTGTTGCTGCGAAATGTAGGTGTAGTTAATTCCAAAATCTGCGTAGGCGAAAGGGGAGATAGGTTTATCATACGGGATAAAATTATATTTCACACCAAAACCAATTATGGTATTACTCAACAGATAATTTTCTTTTGAGGTAATGATCTGGCGGAATGTGCCGCCCAGGGCAACTTTTCGATTGATGGAATAACCCAAGTATGCATGTAAGAATGGAACAGTGCGATACCCCTGAAAAACACTCTCAGTTTGCACCTGTGCATCCGACTCAAAAGGAATTATTCCTAACCCGGTATAAAGGTTAAGTCGGTTTTCAAACTGACCCTGTACCAAAAAAGGCGTTGCCAAAATAAGGATGAGCAATCGGTATTTCATTTCAGTTACATTTTTCAAGTTTTATTAACGTACACTCTCCTTTTATTACTTGAAGCGAGCCTGTCCATGTGCACAGGCCATTAGCTGATGTAGCGTAATAGTTGTAGCTACCAGTTTCACGGCTTCCCGATAGACCTTGCGAACCGAAGCAAAGGCCAGGTGTAGTTCCGGATTTGCTCAGGCTACCAAAATCATCTTTATCATTTAATCGAATTTGTATGGGCAGTATTCCTTCACCATCGTTGTCGCCATCGGTCCAGAATGTAACAGCACCTGATTCACAGGTACCAAATTCCTGAAGTGTAAAGTTATCTTCGGAGCCAAGGGCAAGCTGGCCCGACCATAAACAGCCTAACTTGGATTTACTGTACCAATTGGTAATGCCATTTCGTAACCGAAAACTAATTGTTCCACCTACATTTGGGGAAGTCGGTTGTTGTTCCAGCGTTTGGTTGATGCGACCCACCGAATCGCCTTCTAAAAAAATGTCGATGGGTAGCTGACTGGCATTTTGATTGAGCGAAAAGAAAACAACAATGTTATCCGCCTGTTCCAATTTAATGGTGGCTCTTGTTTTTGAGCCTTTGATTAAAAAGCCGGGATAGGCATAGGCCTTGTTATAATTTTCAAGGTCAACAAATCGCTCCCGATCACGATAGGTGGCAAAGAAATAGTAGTTTAGTTGCTCGCTCAGATTCGTATAAACTACCTGGCCTTGGTCATCTGTTAAAACCGGATTTTGATTGGTTAAATCACCAGTGTTTCGGAATTCAATAAAGTCTTCTTCATTGTCGAAAATTACTACCTGGGCACCTTTAATTACAATACCTCGATCATCCTGTATGGTGAGCGTTAAGTCTGTCGGCTGGTAAATTATATCGGTACTGCTTTCACAAGCCAGTATCAATAGGAATAGTGCAACGAGTGCGTAGTGCTTCATATCTTAATCAACTTTTTGCTTACAACGGTAAACTGATTTTGAATTTTTACTATATACACTCCCTGATCGAGGTCCGTTAAATCAAACTCGATTTGCAAATAACCCTTTTTTCGAATCATAGTACCGTGCAGCACCCGAACACCTACCAAGCTAATGAGCGAGCATGTAGTATTGTTGGTGGGCGATCCGAAATAATTTATTGTCACGAGTTCCTTGGCAGGATTAGGCGTTACTTCGATGAGATCATCAAATTTACGCTCCGGTAATACTATGCTGCTGTCGTTAGGGAACAATGCCTGCCGGCCGTATTTGTTGTAACTTTCTTCATTCAAAGGATATCCAATGCTAAATACGCGGCAACCATCTGTGTAGGTTACTCTAACCCTATACTCACCGTTGTAAAATACCTGTAGTTGGCGGTTTGTGGCTCCAACAATATATCGGTTGTTCACATACCATTGATAGCTTTCGGCCACAACATCAGCGACAAGCAATGAATCAGGATTGCCTTGCCCTTCAATTCCTGGAGTTCTGAGTGTAGAAACTTCAACCGATACAGGTTCTGATTCTGACGAACAGCCATTAATATCGGTTGCTCTTACCTTATACACACCTGTTACCACAGGATTATATTTCTGGGCATTGGTAGCAACCAGTTTACTGGTACCAATAAACCATTGATAGTTTACAAAGGCACCCTGTGCGGTAAGTTCATAGGTGCGCTTGTCACAATTATCCAGTAATACCGAAGCGATGGTTGGGCGAGGCGGAGAGGCAAACTGTGTTACCGTTACCGTATCAGTCTGGTAATTTGCAAAACAAAGATTGCCAACCTGAACTGTATACTTTCCCGATTGCTGGGCTAACACTTGAAACGAATTACCCAGATTGTTACCATCGCGTTTCCAGCTATAAATCTGCCCGGAAATAAAGGGTACTGAAAGGATTACACTTTCGCCTTCGCAAAATGACAACGGGCCATTGGCTGAAATTGTAACGGGTGACGGAGGAGCCTGCACATTTACCTGACGAATACCGGAGAACCTTGTGCCACATGCATTGGACATGGTAACCTGATATTCGCCTGACAAACTTGTGCTCAACGTGGTCGATAATTCACCGGGAACAACAACTCCATTCCGGCTCCATTGGTATGTTACATCCGCCTCCAGTGGCACAGACAGTTCAATGGATTCTCCTTCGCATAAGTCACTGGGTCGGTTGGTTTGAATGTTTTGTTCAAGGGGTCTGTCCAGCACAGTAACGGTTATCACGTTAATACTGCCAACCATGCGGCAGTCATTAAACAGCTCAACGGAATAAACACCGGAAGCTACAGCTACTAACGTGTTTTTATTTTCTCCTACGGCAATGCCATTCACTTTCCACAAATAATTTACTCCTGTTTCAGTAGGCACGCTTAATTCAACCTGTTGGGATAAACAGAAGGTTGTGCTGCCCGAGGCAACAATAGTTTGGGCTAGCGGGGCTTTGGGCAATAGCGTAACTTCAATAGCATTGCTACTGGTTACTTCGGTGCAGCCGTTATTCACTGAGACACGATATGTGCCGGCCTGGGCTGCAACCAGTGTGTTGCTGTTAGTAAAAGGAATAGTAACAGCATTTCTGCTCCACGAATAACTTACGCCCGCGAGTGCCGGAATGCGAAGTACCACCGTTTGATTTTCGCAAATGGTTATTTCACCGTCCGCAGTAATGGTCGGCTGTGCAGGTGTTGCTATCACCGAAATGCCAATGGTATTGGAAGAGATAATTTCTCCACAACTATTGTTGAGCTTTAGAGAATAAGTACCACTTTCTCCTGCGTTGTATTGGGAAGCCACGGCCCCCGCAATGAGTTGGTCGTCACGAAGCCATTGGTACGTTACCCCAGCCTCGGGTATAACGTTTAATTGAACTTCTTCACCCGGACAAATAACAGGTGCACGGTTGGCACTGATTAATTGTGCCAATGGTTTTTGATTAACAACTACCTGAACTGAATTATTTCCGGGAACCGTCCGGCACGCATTGCTAAGTTGAATAGTGTAGGTTCCTGATTGACCAACCAAAATGCTATTTTGATTGAGCGCCAGATCAACTCCATTTCTACGCCATTGATAGGTGACGTTAGGAATAGAGGTTACAAATAATTCAACTTCTTCACCGGAACACACTGTCAGATTTCCAGTTTGATCAATGGCCACCGAGGGTGGTGCTGGAGGTAAAGTTGAGATTACCTGAGCATTACTTTCAAGGCTGCCGCAAGAACTGCTCGACACAACAGAATAACTTCCGCCTAGTGTCGCTAAAAATAAATTAGCGTTGGCATCAGGAATTTCTGTGCCATTTAGTTTCCATTGATATTGTATTCCGTTAGCAAATGGAATGCTTAAAAGCGCACTCTCGCCTTCACATAAACTTGCAGAACCCGATACAGCAATGGTTGCTGCCGTTGGACTGGGCACAGACAATGTGGTAATGGTATTGAGTGCTGAGATGGTGCCGCACACATTGGTGATAGAAAGACGGTAGGTGCCTGATGTGGACGCAGTAAGTTCGGGAAGGTTAGTTCCTACATCCACTGTGTTGCGTTGCCATTGGTAAGAGGCACCACTTTCGGCAGGCACTACTAATTTGATGGAATTACCTGCACATAGTTGGGGCGATGCACCACCTTCAATTTCTACGAAAGGAATTACAGGTGTACGATTAACGGAAACATTAAATGCCTGCTGACTTATACAGCCATTACCATTATCGATTCGCAGAACAGCAGTGAAACTTCCACTATTCGGATAGACATGCGTTGTATTCCCTGCGGTGGTATTGTCTTGCGTGCCATCATTGTTAAAGTCCCAGGAGTATACTGCACCGGGCAACACTTCCGTGGAGTTATCGGTGAAGGTGGTAGCAAACCCTAGACAAACTGTGTTGGTAGTAACAGAAATCTGTGGCACTGCATTTACCTGAATAGTGCGGTTACGAGATACTACAGTTCCGCCCGATAACGTAATTTTTAAAGCAGCGGTAAAACTGCCACTACCGCTATAGGTATGGGTAACACTACCAGCGGTTGTGTTATCCGTTGTACCATCGTTATCAAAATCCCATTCGTAGGTTGCTCCGGTGCCGAGGTTGATGGAAAGATCAGAGAATGCTGTTGGTTGCCCCTGACATACGGTTGTCGCAACAAAGTTCGCCTCCGGGGTTGCTGCGCCACCACACGATTGACCCGTTTCAGTAACCGAAACAATATCCGATGCAACACTTAAACAACTACCTGCATTACTTACCTGCACAGAATAACTTCCCGCGGAGGTAACAATAATTTGTTGTGAAGTTGCGCCATTGCTCCACAGGTAGAAATTGAAACCATTGGGTGCAGCAAGCCCAACAAATGCTCCCGAACACAAGGCTGTGTTTCCGGTAATAGTAACGGTTGGTTTGGCAGGTATAGATACGGAAGTAATGTTAATCGCATCCGATGCCGGACTCGTGCAGATGCCATTGCCAACCGTTACCGTATAGTTGCCAGCCGTAGTTACATTAATGGAAGCAGTGATTGCTCCGGTACTCCATAAGTAGTTGGAGAATCCGGTAGGTGCGTTAAGTTGTGCCGAACCACTACCACAGAAAGTAGTATTGCCAACTACGGTGATAACCGGTTTGGTTAATGCAGGCGACACTGTAACGCTTACCGGTGATGAAGCCGCACTTAAACATGCGCCTACTTTTGTTTGTACGGTGAAGTTATCCGTGCTATTCACCACAATTTGTTGAGTAACAGCGCCCGTGCTCCATAGGTAATCGGTAAATCCGGTTGGTGCGGCTAACAGCGTAGTACTGCCTTCGCAAATAGAAATGGGTCCAGCGGGTGAGATGGAAGGTGTAGCAACCAAAACAACAGTGGCTGTCATAGCAGTGCGCGCAGATTCTATTGATGTACCCGTATCAAAAAATGAAACATAGTAAGCGGTAGTGTTTGCAATTGTTGGAGTGTAGGGACTACCCGTAAAAAGTAATGTGCCTCCGGTAGGTGCATCGTACCACCGGTATACTTGATTTCCGGTTGCACCCGTTGCAGTCAGGTTTACAATGCCTGAACCACACCGCTCTACATTGTTGGCGATCGGTCCGCTGGTACCCGTACAAGATTGTCCGGTTTCTGTAACTACCAACGCATCCGAAGCCACACTTAAGCATGTCAGTGCATTGCCAACCTGCACCGTGTAGCTACCAGCTGTGGTTACAATAATCTGACGTGATGTTTCTCCATTCGACCAAGTGTAATTTGTAAAGCCCGCAGGAGCCTGCAGTGCCACAAACGAGCCAACACAAAGTGCAGTAGAATTTAATGCAGTGATTGTGGGTTTACCGGGAACGGACACAGAAGAAACTGCTACCAGGTCTGAGGCAGGACTCACACAGGCACCATCACTTACTACTACCGTATAGTCGCCAATTGTACTTACGGTAATTTCATTTTGGTTCAGCCCAAGGTTGTTAACGCCCCTGCGCCAGGTGTAATTGGAAAATCCTGTTGGAACTGTAAGGGTTACTGTGCTGCTGCCACAGAGCACCGTGTTTCCGGTAATGGTGATTACGGGTTTAACAGGTGACGAAGAAATTACAGCAACGGGATCGGACAAATCGCTTTGGCAACCCGCTGCAGAAGTTACCCGAACGGTATGGCTACCAATACTCGTTACATCAATTGACTCTGTTGTTTGTCCGCCTGACCAAAGATATTGTGCAAAGCCAGCCGGAGCTGTTAGTGTAACAGTGCCAGTTGCACATAGCGAACCACCACTGGTGCTGTTAATAGTAGGTTTGGCTGGCTTAGGATTAATGGTAAATGTAAAGTCAGTGGAAGGCGGGCTGGTGCAAAGGCCATTGCCCACCGTAAGCGTAAATACTCCGGTTGTATTTACTGTAATCTGATTTGTATTCAACCCTAAATCCACCACCCCATTGCGCCAGGTATAGGTGGAGAAACCAGCCGGAGCAATGAGTGTAACCGAGTTGCCTTCGCAGACTGCAAGTGAGCCGGTAAGATTTAATACAGGTGCTATTAATCCTTCTACGGTAGCCGTAACTGGTATGCGCACACTTTCGCAAAAGGTAGTGGGGTTGTAACGCGTAACGTAATATGTTGTGTTGATGGCAAGCGTAGGGGTTATGAAAGGATTGCCTGTGAACAATGTTGTTAAGGTGGTTTCATTGGCATACCACCGATATGTTTCACCGGCCTCGGCACCGGAGGCAGTAAGTGTTACCTGCCCGGGTGAACACAGGACAGTGCCGGTGGCAGTGGCAGCAACAATGATGGCGCACGGTGCAGTTACGTTGAAGTCGCGCACTTCGGTCATGCTCCATTCACCCAACGCATTTTTTGCACGCAAGCCAATTTTGTGTGCGCCAACAGCTACCGTACCGATGTTCAGGGGTTCATCCACCAAATCGATGAGTTGCGTGGGAGGTTTGGTAAGTGTTAGCGGGGCTAAGCCAACGCCTGGATCGTTATCAATAAAATATTCGAATTGAACAATGTTAGAAGGGGGAGGCGGTCCACCATTGGATGGTTCGCGCACATAAATTCTTCTGGTTTCCGGCATGCTCCACACATTGGCCTGATTTTTTGCACGCACCGAAACTGTGTGCCAGCCAACAGGAAGATTGTTGGCTAACTCAATATTTGTCAGATCTACGGTAAGGTCAGTTGTTATAGAAATAGGTGAACCTGTTCCGGGGCCATTGTCTATATCATAATAAAATTCCATAGCGCTGATGGGCGAAGGAGGTGGCGTAATATCAGGCTCAGGAATGCCTCGCACATAAATTCTCCGGCTTTCATAAAAACCCCACACGTTGTTGGCGTCACGTGCGCGCACGTGTACGGTGTGCCAGCCAATGGCCAGCGAAGTGGTGGGGATGTCGATATTGGTGAGGTCGATGGTTGTTCCTGGTGTAATTGAAATAGCTGTGCCATTGCCGGGCCCGGGGTCGGTATTGAAAAAATACTCAACCGCGGTAATATTCGGTTGTGCCAACGTATGCATCCAAGGCCAACCCAGGCTGCAGATCAAAAGCATTACCTTCCACTTGAATCCTGCCTTCATGATCGGTGTTGGTTAATTGGTAAATCGTTAACTTTGTTAGTGGTAACTAAAAAAATGCGTTCGGTATGGTGGTAAAAATCAAAAAGCCGGTCACTCAAAAAAAAGTGATGGAAGTGTTGGCCAAAACAGCATCGGCACGAAAAAAGAAAACGTTGCGACAACATTTTGGCAAGTTGAAAAGAGGACTGGATGGACTGACTTACCAAAAGAAACTCCGGGATGATTGGGATTGACTTTGTTGCTGACACCAACTTTTTAATTGCCGTGCACGAAGGAAAGGAATTTACAAAAGCTTTTCTGGAACAAACGGTTGCCGTTTCAATCATTACCGAGATTGAGTTAATGGGCTTTCCTAAAATCACCGAAGGTGAGAAGCGGAAACTGACTTCATTACTACGATCGTGTGAGGTGATTGGGTTAAACCCGGAGGTCAAGGATCTGGCTATTTCGCTTCGCCAGAAACAGCGTGTGAAAGTGCCCGATGCCATTATTGCAGCCACCAGTTTATTTTTAGGCGTACCGTTGGTTACTTCCGATACTGACTTTCGAAATCTCAAGGGGATCGATATCATTTTATTGCCTGCTGGAGGTTGACTTTGCTGTTTTATTATTCATTCTTCCTGTGCACTGCTTTAAAGAAATCTTTAGTCTCCGCTTTTTAGTTAGCCTTCGCTTTAATATTGCTTTTTACCGGTTGGTTTTGGGGCACCATGGCAGCCGGGTTGAACTGCATAATGACCGGAGCAGAAGAAGGCTTTAACAAAATGTTTCCAGCGGTCACCGGATAGGCTCCACCAGTTATTCCAATGTCTGTTCCATCGCTGCCTGCATTTTTTGCGGGAGAGGAGGATTGCAGATTAAAATCCATTGTGCCTGCATAAGTTGTATTGTAGGGGGCATTAACAAAAAGCGGGTCTTGATTTATAATATTGTTTGCACCTGTATTTCCTATGCCCGAACCAACCGGGGGAAGTGCGTTATTTACGGTTCCGAAAGAGAGGTTGTTGGAAAAAGTATTTCCCTCTAGAAAGTTTGCTACGTTAAATGGGTTACTGCTTATAGGAGCACTCCCATAGAAAATGTTATTGCTAATATTTGCGTTGTATTGATACTGAAAAGCACTGTGGCTGCTTGCAGGTAAACCGAGAAATACGTTGTTGTTAATAGCCAGCGATGTATTTCCATTTTGCATATTAATATAAGCTCCGGTCCGGAAAACATTATTGCTGATGATGACCGAGGTTACCGTTCCAGTTCCGCTGAGGAAACAATTGCATGGGTTTGAGCCTCCTGATACGTTGGCTGTCTGGCCATGTGATATCCCTGTAAGAAAGGTGTTGCGATGAATGAGTAGGTTACTGGTGGAGCCACCAGCGAAAGAAAGCACCCCAATCAAGCAATCTTTAACTGTGAGGCCGGTGATAGGTACATAGTTTTCGTTTGCTCGTAGTCGCCAGATGTAGTTCATGGTGCAATTACTTATTGTAATATTTTGCAGTGTGTAAGAAAATGACCCTGTCGTTGGTCCAAGAAAAATAGTTTCGAAAGCAAGGCCTTCTATGGTTGTTCCACTCGCATTCGTCAAATTATCTGAGCGGTTGGTTAGCACAATGTTTGTTAATGAGGAGGTAAGGGGTAAGTCCTTCCCAGTATTAAACCCAATACCACGCAACGTAATCGGCTTGTTAATCGTAACGCCACCATAGTTGCTAGCACTTGGCTGCACAAACACAATATCTCCTGCTACAGCGGCATCGTGAGCTGCTTGCACGGTGGCATAGATATTAGGCCCCGTTGGCGCATTGGCATTATTATCCGCAATGCGAATGGTTTGTGAGGAAGCAGCAAAAACTAATAAGGTGAAAAGGAGCGTAAGGGTTTTCATGTGTTTATTTGATCCTTGTTGGATGTTGATTTATAGATTCTCGTCACTATTTCATTTTTCTCACATCTCATGTCTTACGTCTCATTTCTATCTCAAATTTCTAATTCGCCTTCGCCTTAATATTGCTCTTCAGTGGTTCGTTTTGTGGCACAATTCCCGCAGGCGTAAATACGGTGATCAATGGAATGCCTCCGGGTTTTGATAAATTGCCTCCAGAGACCGGATAAGCACCCCCAGTGATACCTAAGTCGGTTCCATCGAAGCCCGCATTTTTAGCTGGCGAGGCCGCTTGCAGCCGGCAGTACGGTAGACTACAAATCCCGAACAATTTGAGATCGTAATATTTTGGAGTGCGTATCCGGCACCAGTAAGGAGTCCTAGGTTTATTCTGGGTTGAGTATCCCACCCAAAAAGACCTTCGATAATAGTTCCACTTGCATTGTTTGTGTTATCCGGTCGATTGGTAAGTGTGATGGCGCCAATTTTTGAATAAAAAGGTTGGGCAGAATAAAATCCAATGCCTCGCAATATTATTTTTTTATCGATAGTTACAGGCCCATAATTTGTGGGGCTTGGTTGCACATACACAATATCGTTTGCCACAGCTGCATTTACCGCTGCTTGTATGGTAGAATAAATATTCGGGCCAGTTGGCGCATTGGCATTGTTATCCGCAATGCGGATGGTTTGGGCAGAGGCTGCAAAAACTAGTAGGGTGAAAAGGAGAGTAAGGGTTTTCATGTGTTTGGTTGATCGTTGTTGGATGTTGGTTTTTAGATTCTTGTCGCTATTTCATTTATCTCACATCTCATGTCTTACGTCTCATATCTATCTCTAATTCGCCTTTGCTTTAATATTACTCTTCAGCGGTTGGTTTTGCGGTACAACACCCGAGTTGCCGAAGAGGGTGATGATGGGGATGTTACTCGCTTTTAAGCTAAGATTCCCCGTCCATGGGTAGAGCCCACCAGAAGGGCCAATGTTTTCTCCGGTGGTAGCAGCGCCTAGACAAACAGACCCTGCCTGCAGTGAGTAGTTAAATGTTGCGTTATAGCTATTGGAAACCGGAGCATTGGTAAACAGTGGCCCTGTTCCGGCTATGTTGTTTACGCCCGAGTTAACGGGACCTCCCAATGCGGCCGGGGGAAATGTAAAGCTGTTTAAGACGAGGTTGTTGCTGAAGGTGTTTGAGTGAAATGGTGCGCCAGAACCATTGGGCAGTGTTCCGTAGAAAATATTATTGGTTATGATCGCACCTGTAACGTTTTGAAAGATAGTGGTAGTTGTGCCCGAGAAAATATTGTGCTCAATTCGGATGTTGGGTGAAGAAGCATTTGTGTTAAATATCGAGCTAGCAAAAGTAGGCTGGCAGAACAGATTGTTTGAAACAACCGTGTTGGAGCTATTGCGTATATCAAGACTATTTGAGATAATGTTACTATGAACCAAAGGACTACCAGTGCCGCTACAGATGCCAATTTGAATAGCGGAGATAAACGAATTTCTGATCGTCAAATTATTAGTTGGCCCGGCCGGAAGGCAAGCTGAGTGGGTAATAGTGGTTCCCGATAAATTATCTGCGGTGATGTTGTTGTAAGGCGAACTGCCGGTACCGGTTCCGAATTGAATGGTAGAGAAACTAAAACCAGTGAGCGTTAGCCCCGAAACGTTGTCAACGCCATTGGAACTGTTAACAATGGTTAACGTTCCTACCGTAGAACTTCGAGGAGCTATTTCAGTAACACCATGGCCAACGCCTTTTATGGTAATTCGTTTCCCTACAGTTGCATTTCCATAGCTTGTAACACTGGGTGTCATGTAAACAATATCATCGGCTAAGGCTGCATCAATGGCAGCCTGTAATGTTGTATAAATGTTCGCCCCAGTTGGCGCATTGGTATTGTTATCCGCAATGCGGATGGTTTGGGCGATTGTGTTTAAGCTGAGGGTAATCGCGATTAATAAAACACTGGTTCGTTTCATAGGGGTATCATTTATCTTACTACGTATGTCTTGTTACTACCAATACTTGCTTAACCAAAGTTAAATCTGCTCTTTATCAGGAAGTACCCCATCTGTTGCATTCTCTACTTCATTTGTTACTATTCAGGCCGTTGCACACAGAAAAAAGGCTTTACCCCCTTCATTTTTTTGATTATTTTTGAAATATTGATCTCTTATAAGTGATTTTCCTATGACCATCCATATTACCCCTAAAACAAAGCGTCAGGATCTGGTAAACGCTGCGCGCAAATTGAAGCAAGGAAAAAAACTGGACGCCAAAAAGGTTTGTGGCACGGTGAAGTGGAGAGAAGACGGTCTGGCGGCTCAAAAACGGATGCGCAATGAATGGAATTGATCTGCAGGCTTTCTGCGATACGAACATTGCAATATACTTACTAAGTGGAGATGAACACCTGGCCGAATTACTCCACGGCATGGACACTAAACTTTCCTTCATCACGGAGCTTGAGTTACTCAGTAAACCCAACATTACACCCGATGAGACAACCAAAACAAAAGCGTTTATCAACCAGTGTACGGTAGTGGATATTTCGCCCGCTATCAAGAAAAAGGTAATTGAAATCAGGCTAAAAATGAAGATCAAACTACCCGATGCCATTATCGCTGCATCTGCAATAACTTTAGACTTGCCTATCGTTACTGCCGATAAACAATTTGAAAAAATACCGGGCTTAAGTGCAATCATTGTTAATCGTTAAAGTGAACCTTTAGACGGTTTTACATGGTAAATAAAGTTAACCCCTTTATTGCTGCCAGAACTTGTAAAAATGCGAACGATCGGATTCCTTTATCTATGGCTTATCGTTTTATAAGGTTTTCTCAAATGTAAATCAATGGATGTTTATCCGCCATCACGGAAAACCGTGAGGGGTATTAGAAATTTAGATAAGATTTTGTGAAGTGGAAGATGTAATTAATCCAGCCAATACAATTTGCTTGCTTTCTTTACTAGTTCGGCAACGTTCTTTGCTTCCATCTTCAGGAGCATATTTTTTCGGTGAGTCTCGACTGTGTTCTCGCTAACTTTTAGTGCTGATGCTATTTCCTTGGTGGATAAACCTTGTGCAATTTTTTTTAAAACATCTTTCTCTTTTGGTGTAAGTGTGTGTTGCGGTTGAAGCTCAAAAATGATTTTAGTCAGCCCGTCATTTCCTTTCACAATTGGCTTTTGAGGGTAAATTAACCGATAAAGTTTTTTTGCTTCCGTGAGTAAACCAGCCATCTCTTCTTTTGTATGTTGATCTTTTAATGGCTCAGTAGATTGCGCAAGAACACCGACCAAGACAAAGTCGAATTCTCCATTTGGCAAATAGGCGAAGGCAGTAGCAAGCGCAATATTTGAAATATAGCTACCATCGTTTTTCTGAAACCTTGAGTGCATTTCAACAAAGTTGGGAAGCTCTGGATCAAAATCTGGTTTTGTTACTTCCTTAAAAGTTTCTGCCTGCCGTTCCATGATGGCAAGGACATCCTCCTTAGGGACATGTTCCATATAAAAGTTCACACCTTTTTGTTCGATTTCAGTGATCGGGTAACCAGTTATTTTAGTGAAGGAAGGACTTACGTGTAAGTACCTACCCGATTTTACATGTGCGATGTAAGAGAAAAAGTCAGAATGATTGTAGATTTTGTCAAGAAGTTGATCAAACACAGGTTTGAATTCATGTATGGCAGGCGGAAAGTAGTTTTTAAGTGACATGCTTTTGGTAGGGTAGGTTATGTTTTTAACCTACCCTGAAATTTACAACTCTCTGCTTTTATTTGTTACAGAATTTATTGCAAATTTTTTAAGCATGACAATGCCACGGCAGTTTTACTGCTCTCTAAAATTTAAGTACTACTCAGAGAATTTAATCCTGAATCAAGCTCCTGTAAGCTGTTTCACAAAAGACTCATGATTCCAGTTAACACTCAGGTGTGTTATTTTACCTTCTTTGTTGAAACGGAAAATGAAATTATGGTCGCTGTCAAACTCATTGCCCTTGCTGGGGATTTCAGCAAAAGCTTTTTCCTGTTTGCCAAAAATGGTAACAATACAGCTAACGGAATTATCAGACTCATTAAAAGTCTGCGCCTTCACAGTATTATCAAGGTTGGGGAAGGAATCCATCAGCGCTGCCCAAATGGCTTTACCCGTTTCATGTATTTTACCTTTGCCGGCATCGCCCAGTGGTTCAAAGGCCACCTGGCAATCGGCACTGCAAAGACCGAGCATCCGGTCGAGATCAAAATCCTGATAGGCGGAAAAGAATTCAATGCAGGTTCCTTTTTTACTGAGGACGTCCATGCTTTCTGCTTGTTGGGTTTCGGTTTTCATAAAGTAGATTTATTGATTTAGAAAATATTTTTAGTCAACGCGTACATACCACTCGTCAACGATGTAGTTTGAATTTCCCTGATAGGCGAATGTACCCTTTTGATGTAGCATGCCTTTTTCGAGGGTCATGATGAATGTACCGGTTGTACCTTCCATACTTGGATCCCAGCTATAGTACTCTACAGTTTCATGGTACTGGTTTCCATTCACTTTATAGGTTCCGCCACAGGTGCCACTTATTTTTTTGGTTCCTTTATTATAATGCGTGGCAGACCAGCGGGTACCGGTAAATAGTTTATGCGTGAGTTCATCAGGCCCGAGGTCTTCCATGGGGTCGTTACCATATTGGGCACGAACTAGTTTCCAGGCTCCTTTAACGGGAGTATCTGAATTGGTTTCGGTTGTTGAGGCAGCAAACAGTAATGCGGCCACCACCAGCAAGTAGAGTGTTGTTTTCATAAGCTTTAACGTTTAAATAAAGCTAACCTGCTTACTACTTCTGAACTTGTAAAAATGCGAACGATCTTTCAGCGCCTAACAAACCGGATCAATTCCTGGTGGTTTTTCAAATATTCCGAAGGATTCATCTGATTGAATTCAATGAATTCCTTCACCAGGTGCGATTGGTCATGCAAGCCGTATTTGAACACCAGATTTTGCCAGTTAAGATTTTTACTATACGCCACCTCTTTAGAAAGGTGTGTGAAGCGTTTTATGCGCGCATAAAATTTGGGTGACACGCCAACTTTCTCAAGGAATTTCTTTTCTAAATATCGCTTACTGATTTTCAACTGTTCCGCTACGGTTTCCACCATGATGCATCCTTGATGTTTATCAATCAATTCCACCGCCTCGTCAATAACCGATAATCGGGCTTTCGCATCTGCCAAGTGAGCTAATAAAAAATCCTCCAGAATTTTTACTTTCTCTTCATCTGTAGCAGTTGCTTTAAGGGTATCTAAAATTAAATCTGTTGCGTCCGGAAGTATATGTTCTAACGCCATTCGGTTATTGACCAAACCTGACATCCGCAGTCCAAAGAAATTGTGTAGAGACGAGGCTTTAAATACGATTCCAGTCATTGCGATTTCACCCTTAAGCACAAGGTGATAGTTGGATGTAAAAGGACCACAGGCGAAAGCTTTTGGAACAACCATTCTTGTAGTACTGTTTTGATAGGATCCGTAGGGAGTGGTGCAATTAAATACAATTGCGCAAAAGCTACTCGGTGGACTTTGCACATCCAATTCTTTTTCGACCAAACCCTGCCAGCTAAAATAACACTCAACGAATGGTTGTAATTCTTCGCAAGGCTTAAACTTCTGGTAATGCATTAAGAAATTTAAGAATTATTGCCAATTTAAACTAGTATACAGGTTGACCTACCTGCATCACCCGCTTTGCATATTCGCTTACAGAATTCAGTTTTATTGGAAAAGCTTTAAGTGTATGCGCCATAGGAATTTCTTGTCCTCCCGCGTAGACCAACATCAGGCTCGCAAAGGTTTTACTTAAGTCATCCGGGGCTGCACTCTTTTGCCCTTGCAAGGCTGCCTCTGGCACATGTTGAAGTTCAAATTTTTTGCCGCTTGCTTTTTCAAATAACGAAACCACTTCCAACGGGCTTAAGGCATCCGGTCCACCTAATTCAATTGTTTTATTTTTTGCAACAGCGTTATCGACAGAAGCCACAGCAAAGGCAGCTACATCCTGAATAGAAATCCAACTGATTTTGTTTTTCCCTTCACCGTAAATGGTTGCTTTGGCGTTTGGAAAATCAAAACCGATGGCCGGGCTTAACCATGCCTCTGTAAAGAAGGTAGGTTGCAGAATGGTGTACGTCATGCTACTGCTCATAATCTTTTTCTCCACTTTTCGCTTAGCATGTTCTAAAGGAAAATCACCGCCCATGGAAGGAATTGAAATGTAAATGTATTGGCTTACGCCTGCCGCCATGGCCTCATCTACCAGGTTTGCCTGTCCATCATTATCCACTGTTTGAATGGAGTCTCCATTCTGTTTGGACATCGTTGAGGAGGCTGTTGAAATAACGGTGGTTACTCCCTGTAATGCTTTTTTAATGGACGACCTGTCTTTAAGATCACCTTCGATCAACTGAACGCCCCATTGCTTAAGTGCGTTTACTCTTTCTTGCGAAGAGGTATTTCGTACCAATCCGGCTACGTTTTTGTTAGCGGCAGTTAGCTGACGGCAAATTTCCATTCCTAAATATCCGGTGGCACCTACCACAAGGATTTTTGTTGTGTTTGAATTTTTCATATTGTTTATTTGATTTTGTTGTTTCTATTTATTGACAAAGCAATTCCCGAAAGCAAGGATCATGCTTTAAATACACTTATTTAAAGAAAACTTAGTTGGTCTGCCGCGCAAGAAACTCTATGTCCTGTTCAGCAACTACTAAACTGTAATTACACAGGTTGTTTCATCACCCCCAATTGTTCCATCAACTTCATTTGGTCGGCAATGAGCCAATGGCTTATGATTTTGTTTTTTTCAATTTCGTAGCCAATAACGAAGGGGAAGAATACTTCTTTGTATGTGGGTGGTATTCCGTTCAGCTCACCCTCATGCTTGCCTTTCAGTCGCCCCCGAACAATTATTCTATTTTCCTCACCTGTAATTTCATCAATAAACATTTCGTACTTAGGAAAAACACCGTCAAAGAAGAGAATATGTTGTGTGAGCTGTTCATCTGAGATGTATTTTTCACACAGTTCGCGGCTCTTGGTCACACCACTTATGGCGTTGAAATATCCGATTACAAACTCTTTGTTTTTCTTGACCTGGTTCATAAGCAGAGGATTTTATTTTTATAAATCACTTAGTTACTTTATGTTAATAACCTATCGTTAGCCCTGAATTGTTAATCAAATGTACTTCGTTGAATGTACCTTAGAATATCTCAGATGTTGCGTTTGATGGTTCATTTGTTGCATCTGCAATTGGATTTTAGTCGTCAGACCTCTGATTGCGAAAACAAAGAGGGGTCATAACGCTTACTGCACTAAGTTTTAGACGCTTCTATTTTAATCTTAGGCGGAATTCCTTTCATACCGACCGCCTCGGCTAGCACCAGGTTGTCGGCAATTACCCAACTGTGTATGATTTTGTTGTTTTGGATTTGATAACGGACCACAAAAGGATATTCTACCCATTTGTTGGTAGGTGGAAATCCCATGATCTCACCTTTGTGCATTCCGCGAAAGCGTACGCGTACAATCACCTTGTCGTCTTCTGCCATCAACTCTTCAACATAGACTTCATACTTTGGAAAAACTGAATCAATAAACATTACGTAATTGACCAGCCGGGGATCAGCGCAGTATTTTTCAAGATTTTCACGGGTTTTTTCCTGCCCGCTCATTGCATTATAATATTCTATTATAAAGGCCTTATTTTTTTTGAGTTGACTCATTCTTAAATCTGTGTCTCTATTTCAAGTCCTAATAGTCTCATTATGTTTAGCTGATCGGAGATGAGCCAGGAGCGTACTATTTTTTCATTTTCAATTTCGTATCCGATAACAGCACTAGTTTCAAATTCTTTATGGGTTGGGGGTATGTTATTAAACCAGCCTTCATGCTTGCACTTCATTCTTAACTTAGCTACGATGCGGTTGCCTTCGGCAGTAAGTTCTTCAATTTCTCCTCCGTACCTGGGAAATACACTTTCAAAGAATAGAATGTGTTGAATCAACTCATTATCGACCACGTACTTTTCAATCAGTTCACGGGTCTTAGTTTGTCCGCTCATTGCGTTTACATACCGGATAAAGAATTGTTTATTTTTTTTGAGATTGTCCATGTTTTTATAGTTAGTAGTACGTTTAATGTTTACTTAGTTTGGTTGACGTCCTGGTTCATTTGTTTCAGGTGTTTTATAACGCGAAATAGCTGAAGGTTTTATGCCAAATGTTTTAACAAAAACTTTTGTGAAGTTGGAGGGTGTTTCAAATCCCGTAAGGTAAGCCACTTCACTAACGCGATGTTCAGTTCTTTCCAGCAATGCTTTTGCTTTTTGTAATCGGAGTGAACGAATATAACCAGCCGCAGATTGGCGGATGATGGGTTTGAGCCTGCGAAAAAGTTGCGTGCGGCTCATGTTCATTAATTCTGCCAATCGGTTTACATCAAATTGAACGTTGGAAAGGTTTTCATCAATAACAAGATTCACGCGCTTTAAAAAGGCCGCTTCAACAGGGTTGCCCTTCAATGCCTCCAACAGGTTTTCTGTTTTATTGAAATGCGATCGCAACCGATGTTGAATCTCGAGATAGAAATTATTTTCGGAAGTGTTCTTTTGGGGAATGGCCTCAACCAAGGATCCATTCAGCGCTTTTCCAAGTTGGATTTCGAACCGCGAGGCGTTTATTCCATTTTCAAAAACCTGGGCGGAAAGTAAGAACCCTTTCAGTATTCCTGTGTATGCATGTAAATCAATACCGGTATTCGAAACCGATAAAACCCATTCGTGATTTTCCTTTAGCACAAAGGTAAGATTGATTTCTCCAAATTCCGGAGTGAATGAGATTAAGTGGTTGAGCAGATGGGTAACATCATGTGAAATTGTATCGTTTTCAATCTTGATGGTGGGAATGCCTTCGGGGGTATGGAATGTTAAGGCAATGTTATCATGCTTAGCCTGAGCAGCAAACTGTTGTAAGGTTTGTTGAATGATCTCAGCAACCAGCGCCATGATTTGGGGTTTGTAAAGTAATTTAAGACATTAATAGTCTAGTTGCGCAATCGACTAACAATTTTTTTTTCACTGTATTGTTATATAAATTTATTAGGTAGGAGAGCCTTCCTTGGGCCTGTGTCATCAAACATGGGAGTTACAAAAAAAAGTGGCCTGCACATAAATGCAGACCATCTCAATTCAAAGTAGAATTTTCTATTCCTTAATTCCTGCCAGATCCAACATAAACGCAAATTCCTGTGCAATTTCTTCATACACTTTAAATCGGCCGGTAGTTCCACCATGACCGGTTTCCATATTGGTACGCAACAGTAGGGTATTGTTATCAGTTTTTAACTCGCGAAGTTTGGCTACCCACTTGGCAGGTTCCCAATACTGAACCTGCGAATCGTGAAAACCGGTAGTCACTAATATGTTCGGATAATTTTGAGGCTTAACTTGATCATAGGGTGAGTACTCTAACATATACATATAAGATTCTGGATTTTTTGGATTACCCCATTCGTCAAACTCACCGGTTGTTAAAGGGATTGATTCGTCCTCCATGGTTGTAACAACATCCACGAAAGGCACTTTAGCTATCACCCCTTTATACAATTCGGGTCGCATGTTAACAACGGCACCCATCAACAATCCTCCGGCACTGCCACCTGAAGCAAACAGTTTTTCGGGTGATGTAAACTTTTCTTCAATTAGAAATTCGGAACAGTCAATGAAGTCCGTGAACGTATTTTTCTTTTTAAACATCTTCCCATCTTCATACCATTGGCGGCCCATTTCCTGACCACCGCGAATGTGGGCAATGGCATATACAAAACCCCGATCCAATAAACTCAATCGGGTAATGGAGAACGTGGGGTCCATGCTGGCACCATAGGACCCGTATCCATAGATTAAAGTTGGGTTGCTGCTATCTTTTTTTATCCCTTTTTTATACACAATTGACATGGGTATTTGGGTGCCGTCATCGGCCGTGGCCCAGAGTCGTTCAGTTTGATAATCTTCCGGGTTATAACCACCTACCACTTCTGTTTGCTTTAGAAGTTTTCTTTCCTTCGTTTTCATGTTGTAGTCATAGGTCGAACTCGGTGTAGTAAGGGAAGTATATCCATAGCGCAGTAAGTCCGTATCAAAATCAATGTTAATAGAAGGGTAGATGGTGTAGGCGGGCTCCCCAAAATTAAGATAATGTTGCTGACCTGTTTTTTGTTCAATGATGCGCATAAGAGTATTAGCCTGTGCGCGTTCGCTCAACACTAAATAATCTTTGAAAATCTCAAGGCCTTGTAGCAAGGTATCTTTACGATGCGCAATTTTTTCTTTCCAGTTTGTTTTGGCTGTTTTAGAGTCAGGTGTTTCCATCAACCGAAAATTCTGGGCATCAAGATTGGTGACTACATAAAATTTATCAACATAGTGGTCGATGGAATATTCTAAACCTCTTTCACGTGGACTGAATTCGGTGAATTTACCGTCAGGCGTGTTGGCACTGAGTATTTGATAATGGCTGGTTAGTGTACTGCCAGCCCAGATTACTAAAAACTTCTTTGATTTGGTTTTATAGATGCCGGTATAAAACGTTTCATCTTTTTCTTCGGAAACGATCGGGTCGTTCTTGAAGGAAGAACCCACTTTGTGTTTGATAATCCAACGCGAACGCAGGGTGGCTGAATCTTTCTTCGTATAGAAATAAGTCTTGTTATCGTTGGCCCAGGTTACCTGGCCTTCCGTATTAGGCACGGGTTCTTCTACTAATTTTCCTGTTCTTAAATCTTTTACATAGACTGTGTATCGTCTTCTGCTCACAGAGTCTTCCGCGTAAGCTAGCAGGTTATTGTCTTCGCTTACACTAAGGCCGGTGATCGAATAATAATCATGACCTTGGGCCATATCGTTTACATTCAATAAAATTTCTTCGGACCCCTCGAGGGTTCCTTTCTTGCGACAATAGATTGGATACTCCTGGCCTTGTTCGTAGCGGGTGTAATACCAGTAGCCATTGTCTTTGTAGGGTACCGATTCGTCAGTTTGCTTAATGCGACCAACGATTTCGTCATATACTTTTTTCTGCAGCGTTTCGGTGTGCTTTAGTTTAGTTTTGAGGTACTCATTCTCAGCATTCAGATAATCTACTACCTTTTGAGTCTGTTCATCTTTCTGCTCAGCGTTCTTTTGTTCGTCAGAAAGCTTCATCCAATAATAATTGTCGATGCGGTTGCCTGTTAATTCTTTAGCAACTTTTTCGGGTGTGGGAGCCTTTCCGTCTTCGGGCGTTTCTTTTTTTTCTGTCGAACAAGATGTGACAAACACCATTCCGATCAAAAACATGTGTAATGCAGGTAGTTTCATAGGTTAATATTTCAACGGTGAATAGTTTTTGAGGTCACGAATATAGCTTGTTTTTAGCAATGCATAAAGAACCCTGGTTCATCATATTAGATAGTGCCTCTCAACCTTGGTAATGCCAGGTTATTATATAATTCTAATCAATAGCAGGATGATTTTTTTACTATTGTCAATAGGTGAAATGAAATTTTACTTTTTAATGGTAATGTACCCCGTTAATGGAGGCTTTGTGGTGTCAAGAAATTCTATCTTATAGAAATATACACCACTGGGAACCGCCTCACCATTATCAGAAAGGCCAGTAAACACGCGGTCTTGATTATTATATCGGGTCATTTCAAAAATCAGATTTCCCCAACGATTAAACAGACTCACCTTATTATTCTGAGCTTCCGGGAGGGATTCAATGTTTTTTATTATCCACTTTTCATTCTTGCTGTCGCCATTGGGAGACATGCCATTATATATTCTTACATCACCTTCAACGCTAATGATAATCTCTTGCTGAATACAGCTACCCAGCAGATCACAAACTTCAATAGTAAGTTTATCAATTCCCGCGAAAACCAATCCTTTATAATCAATGATTAAAAATCCATCTTCAATGGAAGCGATAGCGCCACTGGTGGGGGGTGAAATAATTTTAATGGATGTCGGATCAATATTGTTGTCAGGATCAGACACTAATGCGAGAACGTCAATCCTAACCGATCCACCGGGTTCGGTAATTTCTGTTTTAGGACTGATGGAAGGCGCTGTATTGCACGAATTGTTATCAACAACTACCTGAATGGCGACCAACGGACTTTCGCATTGGCCTATGAAAGCTGAGACGTAAAAAATTGTGCTTGTTGTAATTATCCCAATATTCAATTCATTATTGGTTTGTGCTGGAATAAGATTTTGTGCCGCATCATACCATCTGTATTGACCATTTTGTGCTCCTGAAGCGTTCAATAAGGTGGTCGTGGTGCCGCAGGCAACTACATCATTGGTGACAGGAGATGTTGGAACTGGATTGATGGTAGCCTCTACTGCTGTTCGCCCACTCTCACAAGCACCAAAACTGATGGAAACGAAATATTGAGTGCTAGTGTCTAATATTGGAGTTGAATAGGTACTGTTTACCTGACCTGAAAGGGCGGTGCCTCCGGTGTTGGTGGTGTACCATCTATATTGACCATTTATAGCACCTGCAGCATTCAGCGTAACGGAACCGGAGCCGCAGCGGGATCCTCCGGTAGTAGTCGGAGCAGGGGGAGTGGCATTTATTTCTGCGAATACTACTGATCTGGGTCCTTCGCAAATTCCATTGTTGACAGCAACATAATAGTTCGTGGAAGTACTTAATACAGGCGTTGTAAAGGTGCCAGTGGTTTCTCCACTGATGGCAACTCCCCCGATCGGTGAAGTATACCAACGATATTCACCATTGGAACCTCCTGTTGCAGTTAGCAAAAGCGAAGCGGACACGCATGAAGAATTGCCAGTAGTTACGGGTGCCAATGGAACAGGGTTGATGGTAGCGGTAACGATCGTGCGATTACTTTCACAGGTTCCGTTGTTGATAGCTACATAATAATTTGTAGTTCCGGTTAATGTAGGTGTTGTATAGGCAGCATTGGTTTGCCCTGCGATAGCAGTGCCTCCGGTTGCTACGGTGTACCATCGATATTGTCCGGCAGTTCCACCTGCAGCATTGAGAGTTACCGTGCCACTACCACAAACGCTGGCACCTGTTGTTGTTGGAGCCGTTGGTGGTGTATTAATGGTAGCGGTAACAATTGTGCGATTACTTTCACAAGTCCCATTATTGATAGCTACATAATAGTTTGTTGTTCCGGTTAATGTGGGTGTTATATAGGCAGCATTGGTTTGCCCTGCGATGGCAGTGCCCCCGGTTGCTACGGTGTACCATCGATATTGTCCGGCAACACCTCCCGCAGCATTGAGAGTCACAGCGCCACTACCGCAAATGCTGGCACCTGTTGTTGTTGGAGTAGTAGGAATTGTATTGATCGTTGCAGTAACGATCGTGCGATTGCTTTCACACGTTCCGTTGTTGATAGCTACATAATAGTTAGTGGTTCCTGTAAGAGTAGGTGTTGTATAGGTGGCATTGGTTTGCCCGGCAATGGCAGTCCCCCCGGTTGCTACTGTATACCAACGATATTGTCCGGCAGTTCCACCCGAAGCGTTCAGCGTAACAGTGCCACTTCCGCAAATGCTGGCCCCTGTTGTAGATGGCGCAGTTGGAGGAGTATTAATGGTAGCGGTAACAATTGTGCGATTACTTTCACACGTCCCATTATTGATAGCTACATAATAGTTTGTTGTTCCGGTTAATGTGGGTGTTGTGACTCGTCCTGAAAAAAGTTTACACTTTTTGGTTAGAAGTCCTGATTCAAATTTACACTTTTTAGTTAGTCCTGAAATCGCTTTACATTTGATTACCGGATGAAGCGGAAGCGGGCAATGCTGAGGAGCAACCCGCCA
>JBGSTJ010000024.1:0-5134 GCA_041736555.1 Cyclobacteriaceae bacterium | reverse complement strand
TGGAACCGGCACTGCGGATGGCCAATGGAAACTTAAAGCAGGCTCTCCAGCTATTGGCTCGGGTTATGAAGGCACAGACATGGGTATGTTTGGTGGTGAGGAACCCTACATACTATCCGGCATTCCACCCATTCCTACCATCTATGGATTGACAGCACCTGCAACTGCAGAAAAAAATACAGGGCTACCGGTTCAGATAAAAGTGAAGTCAAATAATTAATGAGAACCATTTTGATCGCCATGTCAGTCTATGAGATTATCCAGGTATCTGAGGCTGTCTCTCAAGTATTAATCAGTAAAATTCTGCTATTTTTAAATAAGTAAACCTCTACTTGTTATGAAGATTTTCAACTTAATTATGCTGTTATCACTTACCAGTAGCGCCTTTGGCAAAATCTGGATTGTGGATAGTAATGCAGGTAGCAGCTCAAAAGATTTTACCAATCTTCAGGCCGCGCATGATGGATGGGGCCAATGCCGGGGATACCTTATATCTGATCGGGTCTCCGGTAAATTACATCACAACAAAAGTTACAGTAACCAAGAGGTTGACCATCATTGGGCCGGGATATTTTTTAAGTGAAAATCCCGATACACAAACCAATGTAGCTTCGGCTTTTTTAAACAACACGGCTGGGGGTGTCTGTGAAGAACTCGAATTTGCAGTTGGCTCGGAAGGTTCAGTACTCATGGGGATTCAGATAATTGGACGGTTGATCGTGAGTGCTAATAACATTTTAATCAAACGTAACCTCATCCGCCAGGAATCAGGCTGCAACTTATCGCATGTAAGTATCGATGCTTCGAATGTCTTATTCGTTCAAAACTATGTGGATGGCAGTTTAAACAATACGAGTTTTGGCGTGGTGCATGTCACTGCCGGTCAATCAGGCATTGTGGTTGCCAATAACTACCTTTATCACAATAGTTGGGGTGCTGGGATTGGGCTGTATGCAGTTATTTCACCACCCACCTCATCACTAGAAGTCTCCAACAATATCCTTATTGGAGGCGTTAATGTTTCCAATGCACTCGTGCAAAATAATTTCTTCAATTCCAATAACGCAGTTACTGTATCCGCCTCCCTTGTCCGAAATAATATTCATACGAATGGATATCTGCCTGAAGGAAATGGAAATATTAATAGTAGTCCTTTGGGCTTGCGGTTTGTTGACACTGGCAGCACCGATGGCCGATGGAAATTAAAACCCACATCACCAGGCCTTGGAGCAGGTTTTGGCGGCACAGATTGTGGCATCTTTGGTGGCGCTGAACCCTATGTGCTTTCGGGCATTCCGCCTATCCCCAACATTTATTCTCTGATTGCCCCCAATGTAGGTGAAAAAAATACAGGGTTACCCATTCAAATAAAAGTGAAGTCGAATAATTAACAATGCGCTTATTTCTTCTTTTATTTTTTTGTAGCTCCGCAGTATTAGCGCAGACTATTTCGCGGGTAGAATATTTTTTTGATACCGATCCTGGATTTGGCAATGGCATTGAAATATCCATTACCGCAGCGGCTGACCTTACCCAAAATGCTACCATTCCTTTAGGGCTGGTGAATGAAGGATTTCATGTTTTATTTATTCGCGCCAAAAGTAATGCCGGCCTATGGAGTCATCCGGTCATTAAATCGGTATATGTTCAACGTACAGCCCAAAGTGCCACCCTCAATTTTATTGATCGAATAGAATATTTTTTTAATACTGATCCCGGCACGGGCAATGGCATTGAGATACCCATTACTTCGGCCATAGACATTACCCGGGATTTTATTATCCCATTAACTACCATAGCCGAAGGATTTAATACCCTGTATGTGCGCGCCAAGGATAGTCAGGGGCTTTGGAGCATTCCGGTTATCTATCCCGTTTTTGTTCAACGGAATGCACAATCGGCTGCAACTCCGCAATTAAAAAACATAGAATATTTTCTTGATGCCGACCCTGGTGTTGGCAATGGCACACAACTTTCGTTGTCTTCCAGTGTTGCTGACGAATCGTTTGTAATTAATCTGAGCGGAGCTGCCGAAGGATTTCATGTTTTATATGTACGCTCACAAGATGTGAATGGCCGCTGGAGTTTGCCTCTTGCAAGACCTTTCTTCAATGCCAACTCAGGCACTGAGATTGTAGCTTTAGAATATTTTCATACTGATGGCACTACCCAGACTACACCGAAGACCTACAACAACTTTACGCCTGGTGCAAATCTCACCATTGATTTTGCTGCCGCCCTGGAGGATTTGTTGCCGAGTACATCCTATGAAATACGAATCACCGCCATCGATGATGAAAACAAACGAAGCAAAGAAGCCATTCATGTATTCGTAACACCCGCAGTCATCTGCGATCCCATTACTCCTCCGAGTGTGATAAACGCAACATTGTGTGAAAGCGGCAGTGTGACGCTTATTGCATCCGGTGCTACCGCTACGCAGGATTACCAATGGTACACATCCGCTACTGAACCGAATGCAATTACGATCACCACCGGAAATTCATTTACAACACCCACACTTACTGATACCACCGCATACTTTGTTTCCATCCGAAATGGAACCTGCGAAAGTGTGCGAATCCCGGTAACGGCATTTATCGTACCTACTCCGTCAGCACCTGTAGCAAGTAATAACAGTTCTTGTGGAGTCAATTCCACGATTACCTTAACAGCTACGGGTGGCACCAATGGAGACTACCGTTGGTATGAGGTGGCTACCGGAGGTACTGCATTGCCCGGAGAAGTAAACGATACATTCATCACCCCACCACTTTCCACAACAACTACTTATTACGTATCCCTTGACAATACTAGTTGCGAAAGTATGCGAACTGCAGTTACGGCCACCATAAATCCTATTCCCCCACAACCTTTGATAACATCCAGTATTGCACCCGTTGGAAATGCGTTAACTATTTGTGGCAGTCCAAACTTAACGCTGAGTGCTCCTTCCGGTTATGCAGGATACCTATGGTCGAATGGCTCAACCTCGCCAATCATTACCGTGAGTGTTAGCGATACCTACTCTGTGACTGTTACTGATACAGCAGGTTGCATAAGCCTTGCATCAGAATCTCTATCGGTAACTATACTGCCTGAACCTTGTATCAATAAGGCTCCGACAATCGCAGTAGTCGCTCTTTCTACCATCATAGAAGGTCAAGTCACTGTCAACCTTGTTCCACTTATAACTGACGCTGATGATAATCTTAATCTTGCGTCCCTTACAATAATACAACCACCGGCTAGTGGCGCAATTGCTACACTTATTAATGGTGTATTGCAAATCAATTATGCCGGGGTCAACTTTACCGGCAAAGATCAATTGACCATTCAGGTGTGTGATGTATTTAATGAATGCACACAACAAATTTTAGAAATTGATGTAATCGGTGATATTGAAATTTATAATGGCCTCTCCACCGGAAGCGATGGCAAGAATGATATTTTCCTGATTCAGTACATTGAAATCTTACCAGACACACAAGACAATCGGGTAACCATTTACAATCGTTGGGGAAACAAAGTTTTTGAGGTTGAGAAATACAACAATACAACAAAAGTCTTTCGCGGCTTGAATGATAACGGAAATGAATTACCCTCGGGTACTTACTTTTATAAAATTGAATTCAATAGTGGTAGAAGAATTGAACATGGGTATCTCATGTTAAAGAAGTAAAATATCTTTCATGCAACTGCTATGAAAAAAAATTATACTCCTTGTATTAAGACTTTTTGCTTTAGAGAACACCATGAGTAATCGCGAAAGCCACTAATTCACCAGTGGTTTTGGTTTGAGTTTTCTTTAGAAGGTTCTGGCGATGGTTGTCTACCGTTTTTTTAGCCAGGTGAAGGGTCTCTGCAATTTGCTTACTGTTATGGCCTTTTACTATCCAACTTAGTACTTCTAATTCGCGATGTGATATTTTGGGAATAGTTTGCTGCAAGTCCGGAGTTAAGCCATCTAAACATAAAAATAACTGACTTTGCCTGTTACGTGAATCCATAATCGTCATGATAGCGACACCATCTTTTTTCAGGTGCGACACATCGGTAATAAGTGTAAGCATGTAAAGCAAACGACCTTCATTATTAAAAATGGCATCTAAGTATTGTACCATAGCCCAATAAAAAAGTCCGTCAGGATTTTTGAGACGGATAAAAACTGTACCCCTAATCTGTTTGCGTTCTCCAGCTGGAACCTTACTATAATAGTCGCCAAAATATTTAGAAAAAGACAACATCTTTTCGAGGTCTTCCGGGAAACAGTTAGCAAAAAGTACATCGGGTGGGCCACCGATAAATTCGTTCATCTTTGCGTGTATCATTTCTTCCAACACACCACCTGCATAAAGATTTTGAAAGGTAGTGGTATCGGCAATGAACCAAAAATACTTGCCGATGGCAAAGGTGTCAATCTGCTGCAGGGCAGGTGTAAAAAAAGAAAGTACCGAATCTCTATCCAGCGATTCGTGCGAACCTGTTTTTTCCTGTTGAAATTCGCGAGGACTCACTTTCTTGAGATATGCATTTTTCATGCTTCGTAAAGAGTTTACAGGCACTTCACTTATATTTTAATCTAACATCCAGCAACCATCATTTGTTACGATTCATTCAAAGGCGTAGCGAATCAGTTTCAAAATAAGGATAAATCCCTTGTATCCAAGTTCGGGATTATTAATATCGAACAGCTTGCTAAGCTTATTCGTAATGGCCAAATGTGCGAGCCGCATAGAAGTTGTTTCAGGTAATCATCACCAGCACATCAGCATTATACTTCTACCTGCTTTCAGGTATTTTGCTATGCTAAAAATTACAGGTATTCAGGTATTGAGTTTATCTGGTTCTCGCTTCACTTTTAAATAATTGATGTTCACAACTACCTCGCGCTGCAGAATAGGGATAAATCCCTATTGATTGAAGCTAAAAATAATTGCTGTTTTAAAATTGCTATTTATTCAAATTTTATTAAATAATATGAAACAACTTTGCCTTCTCTCGCTACTCATACTACCGCTCACACTCTCCGCAAAAATCTGGATTGTAGACAGCAACCCGGGCAGTGCCTCCAAAGATTTTGCCAGTTTGCAAGCAGCACACGATGGCGCCAGTGCCGGGGATACCTTGTACC
>JBGSTJ010000022.1:0-141573 GCA_041736555.1 Cyclobacteriaceae bacterium | reverse complement strand
GGAGATCATATCTATGCTATTGTTAGCGAACGCACTGAGGGCGTAGAAGAATCCATTTGGGCAACGGCTCCGTTTGCACTAGTCGAACAACTGCAAGAACATCCGGATGTACAAGAAGTAGCTCGTATTCAAGCTAGCTTTCGCGAAGAAATTAAGCATGCACAAGGAACACTTTCGTTACAGGGCTATTATGTAGAACCTGATTTCTTAAAAGTATTTACGTATGAGATTACACAAGGAAATTCTGAACTGGCGCTGACCAAACCCAATAGTGTAATTCTCACGGAATCGGCAGCGATGAAATTCTTTAATTCAACGGAGGCACTTGGCAAAACCCTTGAGTTGGAACATGGCGGATTGTTGGAAGTTGCCGCTGTGATGAAAGATCACCCGATCAACTCGCACCTTAAGTTTGATGTCTTGGTTTCGTATGCAACACTTCCTCCGGTACAGGCATCACTAATCGATCGATGGACAAACTATGATCGTGAGTATTTGTTTGCGCTGCTTGCAGAAAATGGAAGTCAAAAAAAAGTGGAAGAGCATCTTAACAAGATAGCAGTAGATGCTTATGCTACGCTTCCTGTAAAAGTAAAATTTTCCACAAAACACCTTGGGGAAATAACAATGGGGGCGGATTACCGAATGGGCATTGGCCCGAAGTGGGAAGCCTCGGGTATGATTGTATTTAGTGTAATCGCTCTACTCATTTTGTTACCCGCTTGCTTTAACTACACTAATATTTCCATTGCGCGTGCATTGAAGCGCGCAAAGGAAATTGGGTTACGCAAAACAATGGGTGGCCAAAAAAATCAAATTTTCTTTCAATTTATTACAGAAACGGTGGTGATTACACTTGTTTCGCTGGTAGGGGCAATACTGATATTCTTTCTTATCCGTCCTGAGTTTATTAGCTCGCTGGTAGCAGCCTCTTCGCTTGATCTTAGTCTTACGCCCAGAATGATTTTATACTTTTTTCTTTTTGCTTTGGGTACAGGGCTGGCAGCTGGAATATTTCCAGCATTGTATTTTGGTGGACTTAACCCTATTCAGGCCTTAAAAAATAAAGCACATGCAGGCTCTTCAGGTATGCGTGTACGCAAAGTGTTAACCATTTTTCAATTTGCACTATCCTTTGGCTTTATACTATGCCTTGTTGTTTTTAGTCGTCTATATCAGTATTCAATCAATTTCAATTTTGGTTTTGATAAAGAGAACATTGTTGATGTGCAATTGCAAGGCGTGAAAGCTGAGTTGGTGAAGACTGAGTTTTCGAAGTTAGCCTCTGTGCAATCAGTTGCCATGTCGTCCGAATTAATGGGGTTAAGTTATTCAAACACCTGGGTGAAGAATGCGGATAAGGATTCTGCTGAAGTGAATCAGCTTTTTGTTGATCGAAATTATCTTTCCATGTTCAATCTTACCTTGCTTGCAGGCAAAAACTTTCCAGAAGAAACGTGGCAACGCGAGCGGTTCATTATTGTTAACGAAGAATTTCTTAAACACTATAAAATTGAAACTCCGGTTGAAGCCATAGGCCGCACCTATCTGGTGGATGGAAATGAACTTGAGGTATTAGGCGTTGTTAAGAATTTTCATTTTGCCTCCTTGCGATACCCAATTGATAAATTCTTTTTTAGAATGAATCCTGAACACTATGCCTATGCGCACTTAAAAGTGCAGTCGAGTGATGCCTATAGTATGTTTACTGAATTTGAGAATCACTGGAAGACGTTAAACCCGGAACAAAAATTAGTGGCAGATTTCTTTGAAGAGGAATTGAATGAAGGCTACAGCAGTTATGTTGTGATGATTAAGATCGTGGGCTTTCTCGGATTGTTAGCAATTACTATCTCATTACTGGGAATGCTTGGCATGGTTGTCTATACCTCGGAGACTAAAGCGAAAGAAGTAAGCATCCGAAAGGTAATGGGTGCTACGGTGTATAGCCTGGCGCTTTTGCTTTCTAAAGATTATTTAAAATTGATGACGTGGGCTATTTTGTTTGCGGTACCCATCACCACAACCCTATTCTATTTCCTGCTTCCCGAGATACAATACTACAGTGTAAGCCTTACACCGTGGGATGTATTGTTAAGCGCAGCAATTTTGTTGGGGTTGGGGCTTGCCACCATCTCTTCGCAAACCTATAAAACCGCGTTGACCAACCCGGCTGAAACGTTGAAAGGTGAGTGAGTTTATGATTGAATCCTTAAAAATAAACTGATCGTGTCTAAAAAAAGAAGCTTCAATATTTAGAAGTAATAAATCGTTTCAGCCCTCTTGATTCGTGTCCTTTTATGACTTCAAATCTTATTGTTGCATATCATATTCGAACAGATTTGTCTCAATATCGACCAGCTACCCCATCCCGTTCTTCATATTGATTAAAAAACCCGCTTTTCCGGTCGGCATTGTTATTGAATAGGAAGAACTTTTTGTTCAGCTTTAGCATCCCAACACAAACCGCTCCCCATGCTGCTCACCAACCTGAAATTCTTCATCCGCGTTTTTCTGAAAGACAAGTTCTTTTCCATTCTCAACATCCTGGGGCTGGCGCTGGGCATTGCCGTAAGTATCATTTTGCTATTGATCTTACAACACGATCTTACCTACGACAAACATTATGCAAACCATGAACGCATCTACCGGCTGGGCGGGCATCTGCAAGCGACAGGCATTGATGTGCAGGTGGCAAGATCGAGTCGTGAGTTGGGCGAAATTCTGGAAACTGAATTTCCGGAAGTAGTGGCCGTAACGCGCGCGAACAACTGGGATCATGTGTTGGTGAAGTATCAAAACAAAGGCGATGAAGTAGCCAATTATGAAGAAGATGTAATCCGCACCGACTCGAGTTACTTTCAGGTATTTAAGCATGAGTTTATTGCGGGCGATGAAAAAACTTGTTTGAATTTATTGAACAGCATCGTGATCACCGAGTCGACAGCCGCACGGTATTTTGGCAACGAAGATCCAATCGATAAATCGTTTTTCATTGATGGCGAACTGTGGAAAGTGACAGCCGTGATTAAAGACCTACCCGAAAACACGCACCTTAAATTTGATATTGTTCTATCGGGCCTTAGCAAAACTCGCGAGTGGGTAGTAGAAGAAGGACAAGTAAAGTCTGAAGCCTTCTGGAATCCGGATGTGTTTACATACCTGCTGATGACTGAAGGGTACGATCCACAACGGTTCAACGAAAAATTTCCTACCCTCTACGACAAGTATTACAAATCATTTGGCGACCAGGTGGGTGGAAAATATACGGCTATCCTGCAGCCCCTGGCCGACATCCATTTTCACTCGAGCCTTGATTCAGACGAACCCGTTGGAAACATTGCTTATCTCTATGCCTTTACCGGCATTGGTATCTTCATCATTCTGCTGGCCTGCATCAATTACATGAATCTTTCAACCGCTAAATCGGTGAAGCGGGCCACAGAAATCGCTATGAAAAAAACCCTCGGCTCGGGTAAGCGTGCACTGGTATTTTCCTTTCTCGGGGAATCCGTTTTTCTATCATTCGTTTCGTTGGTTTTAGCCATTGGGTTGGTGTTTACGGTGCTAAATACTTCTTCCTTCAATACGTTGATTGGTAAAAACCTGACGGCCGATTTCTTAAACAATCCGTTGTTGCTGTTTGGCTCGTTGGGCATTGCATTGGGTATCGGCATTCTTTCCGGACTTTATCCGGCCTTTTATCTGCCACAGATACCCACGCTGAGTGCGCTGAAAGGTTCGTTTAAAAACAGAAAGTCGAGCCACCGGTTGCGTCAGGTACTTATCACCACCCAATTTGCTATTTCCATTTTTGTTGTGGTGTGTACTTTCTTTATGCAAGACCAGATTGATTTTGTGCGTAGCAAAGATCTCGGCTTCGATAAAGAAAATATTCTGATCCTGCCCATTCAGGATACGCTTGTGCAAAAGCAAATCACTTCCATCAAAAACGAATTGTTACAAAACCCGCACATTACTGCAGCTACAACTTCGTATAATGTATTGGGCATGGGTGTTGGCGGACCGGTAATGTGGGCGGAAGGAAAAGAAGGCATGCAGCAGCAGGCTTTTTCATTGCTGGTAGTAGGGCAGGATTACTTCAAGACGATGAATATCGAAATCCTTAAAGGCCGCGACTTTCAGGTTGGCCCCACAGCCGATGTAGATAATATTTTTATGTGCAACGAAACCGCTGCAAAACTGATGGGCTGGGGCGATGATCCGATCGGTAAAAAAGTAAAATGGTTTCATGGCGAAACCGAAGGCCAGATTATAGCGCTGATAAAAGATTTTAATTTCAGTTCGCTGCACAATGTAGTTGAGCCGCTGCTGATTATTAAATCGCGCGAAGAAGGTGGCTTTCTGCACCTAAAAGTTTCGGGCGAAAATTTACCTGAGACCATGAGTTTCATAAAGGAAAAATGGGCCGGCTACGATCCTAATCATCCCTACGAATATTTCTTTTTAGATCAGCGCTTTAACGAGCAATATCGCAGCGATGAAACCCAATATGCCTTGCTCTCTACACTCTCTTACATTTGCATTTTTATTTCGGTGCTTGGCTTGTTGGGCCTCTCTGCATTTACAGCTGCTCAGCGCACCAAAGAAATTGGAATCCGCAAGGTGCATGGCGCCAGCATTCCGCGCATCATCTATTTGCTTTACAAAGACGTGATGTACCTGGTGATTATCGCTGCCATCGCGGTGGTGCCTGCGGCTTATTATGTAATCCAGCAGTGGATGGGAAATTTCGCCTACCAAACTCCCATCAACCCGTTAACGTTTGGTGTGGTGGCTTTGCTTGCGCTGATCTTTGCGTTCTTAACGGTAGCTTTCCATTCCTTAAAAACAGCGCACACCAATCCGGTTGATTCGTTGAAGTACGAGTGAGTCTGAGTCACATTTTTAACAAGGTCCGAAGGACTATTCTCAATCTTATCCGTCATCGCGGCCTTGTCTCAAGAGCCGCGATCCAGTCGTGGCGTAGCCAACGGAGATTCTACTACACAGTCTTCTGACCTCTCCCCTTAACCGGGTTAGAGTAATAATCTACCCTTCTTTTTAACTTGCATGTGATTCAATGATAAACTCCGCTACCATGACAAAATCTACTTTTGTTAATACTCAAAAGATTTTTGATGGCACATTCATTTTACGGATTGCCCTTGCCATCATTCTTTTGTTTCATAGTGTACCCGGCATGTTTAATGGGGGCGTTCAGGCTTTTGGTGAGCTGTATTTAAACCAAGTTGGATTTGATCCTATTGGTGTACCCCTTGCCTGGACCATCAAACTATCGCATGTGGTGTGTGCCATTTTATTGGCGCTTAACAAATACATAAAACCGGCTTCGCTCGTCACCATTGCCATTTTGATTATGGGAATTATTATGGTGCATTACAAAGAAGGTTGGTTTGTAGTGGGCGGTGGAAGAAACGGTGTTGAATTTAATTTCCTGATGATTTGTGTATTCGTATATCTGATGTTTCCAAGGGGCTGGAAAAGACAACTTTAAGAAAAGACCCGGAATCACTTCCGGGTCTCAAATCTCTCTACTCATATATCAGGTCTCAAAAAGGATATTCCCCTTTCTCAATCGCATACTTGGCCACTTTTCTACGCGCTTCCTTCAAATTATACGGATCAATTTTAGTAAAGCGCTTCAGGCCCATCAACATCAGGCGTTGTTCATCGCCTTCGGCAAACGAAGTGATCGCGCTCTTTCCAGCAGAGGCGGCCTTTTCAATTGCATGATGCAGATAAATCAGTGCCATTTCTTTTTCAATTTCACAGGCCTTTTCACCACGCATACTAATCAGCTTCTCTACGCGCAACAGCACCGACTCAGCCACATAGCCTTCAATCAACATATCAGCAAGGTTCATCAGGATCTCCTGCTCATCCGAAAGTTTCATCATGAACTTTTGTACTGCTGCCCCCGAAACCATCAGGCCGGCTTTCTTCAGATTGCGCAACGTTTTCTTTTCTTTCGCGAATACTGCTGAATCATCCTCTGCTCCAAAATCCGGAATCGACATCAATTCCTTTTGTACTGCCATGGCAGGATTCATCAAATCCAGATGGCCTTTCATCGCCCGCTTCAAAAGCATGTCGATGGTAAGCAGGCGGTTAATTTCATTAGTTCCTTCAAAGATTCTATTGATACGGGCATCGCGATAAGCGCGATCCATCGGTCCTTCAGCCGAGTAGCCCATGCCACCGTAAATCTGTACACCTTCATCTACACTGTAGTCCAACACCTCTGATCCATGGACTTTCAGGATTGCGCACTCAATAGCAAATTCTTCCAACGCTTTTAATCTGGCTTGAGCAGAATCCATACCGCCTGATACAAATGCATTGTAGGCATCATCAATATTTTGCCCGGCACGATAGTGTGCTGCCTCGGAGGCAAAAATTTTGGTGACTACTTCAGCTATTTTGAATTTGATGGCTCCAAAAGTGGAAATGGAAACTCCGAACTGCTTGCGTTCATTGGCATACTTTATTGCCTGGCTAATGGTTGCTTTCGATCCACCCACCGCCCCAGCGCCTAACTTAATACGGCCGATGTTCAAAATATTGACTGCGATCTTAAAACCATTCTCCCGTTCGCTTAATAAATTCTCAACAGGTACTTTACAATCATTAAAAAATATCTGGCGGGTCGAAGATCCTTTAATTCCCATCTTCTTCTCCTCCTCATTCATCGTGATGCCCCCAAAAGATTTCTCCACGATAAAAGCACTCAGATTTTTGTCATTATCTATTTTGGCAAACACCGTAAAAACATCAGCAAAACCACCGTTGGTGATCCACATCTTTTGTCCGTTGATCACATAGTGCTTCCCATCCGTAGTTAACGTTGCTTTTGTTTTTCCAGAGTTAGCATCAGATCCGGAATCCGGCTCGGTCAGGCAGTACGCAGCTTTGTATTCGCCTGAAGCTAGCTTGGGAATATATTTTTTCTTCTGTGCTTCATTTCCGTAATATAATATTGGCAACGTGCCAATTCCCGTGTGAGCCGAAATCGCTACGGCAAAAGAATAGCCAGCCCCAACTGCTTCGGCTACCAGCATTGTTGAGTTAAAGTCCATCCCGAATCCGCCCAACTCATGGGGAACGGAGGTGCCTAGTAAGCCGAGCGCTCCCGCTTTATCGAGCAGTGAAGGCATCAGCTTCGGATCCTTTTGAGAATCTATTTCATCCAGGCGTGGATAAACTTCCTGCTTCAAAAAATCCTTACACGTTTGTGCAATCATCTTTTGCTCTTCGGAAAACTCTTCCGGAATAAAAATTTCGTGTGCGTGTGTTTCACGGATGAGGAACTCGCCCCCTTTGATTGCTTGGTTTGTTACTACTTCTGTTGCCATTTTTTCTATCTGATTAAATTTTTGTCTCCTTGTTTGAAAAGTTGACAATTGACAAAAAGCAGTTGACAATAATTGTCAATTGCACATTGTCAACTGTTAATTGAGTAATTCATAAATCCCCGCCACACCCTGCCCGCCTCCAACGCAAGCCGTCACCATTCCATACTTCTTCTTTTGTCTTCGTAGTTCGTTAAATAATTGTACAGACAACCGTGCGCCCGAAGATCCTAGCGGATGACCGACTGCAATCGCTCCACCATTTACATTTAGCTTGGCGCGATTGATTCCGAGTTCTTTCACTACCGCCAATGACTGTGCTGCAAATGCTTCATTTAATTCAATCAGGTCAATATCATCCAGTTTCAGTCCGGCAATCTTTAATGCTTTTGGTATAGCCGCTACGGGGCCAATGCCCATGATGCGCGGATCAACACCGGCTGCTGCATAACTTACCATGCGTGCGATGGGTGTGAGATTCAGTTGTTTCACCATTCGTTCACTCATTACCGCTACGAATGCAGCACCATCTGAAGTCTGAGAAGAGTTGCCTGCAGTTACTGTTCCACCTGCTGCGAATACAGGTCTCAGTTTTGATAGGCCTTCTACCGTTGTATCGGTACGAATGCCTTCATCTGTAGCCACCACAAACTCGCGGGTTTTCTTTTTCATGCTCTCATCTACATATACTTCCTTCACGGTGATGGGCACCACTTCATCTTTAAATTTTCCGTCTTTCCACGCAGCAGCCGCTTTCATGTGCGATTCATACGAAAACTGATCCTGTTCTTCGCGCGTAATTTTAAACTGCTTCGATACCTCCTCGGCTGTTAAACCCATGCTTGTATAGTAGGTTGGATTGTCCTTCGCAATTACATAGTTCAATGCGGTCTTAAATCCCATGGTTGGCACTAACGACATTGACTCAGTTCCTCCTGCAATAATTATATCTGCCTGGCCGGCTTGTATCCGTTGACTCGCAATAGCGATTGTCTCCACGCCTGATCCGCAATAGCGGTTCACAATCATTCCCGGTACATCCATGCCAAGTGCCAGCAAGGAAATCATGCGACCCATTTGCATGCCCTGCTCTGCCTCAGGTACGGCATTGCCAACAATGAGATCATCTACCATTTTATTCTCCAGACCTGGAATAGATTTAACCAGGTGTTTGATTACCTCAGCCGCCAGGTCATCAGGTCGTGTAAAACGAAACCCTCCTTTTTTGGCTTTGCCCACTCCGGTTCTGAAACCTGCTACGATGTATGCGTCCATATTGTGAAATTTTTAATTACTCGTTCTATTTAAAAAAAGTAGGCAGTAGGCAGACAGCAGTAGGCAGTCTGTTACTCCTTAATTTTACTTTCAGGTAGTTGTTTTTCTTTTGGTAAAAACTTCTCTGGATTCTCAATCATTGAGTTTAGTATTCGGCCAACTTCTTCTGCGTCTTGTTCTAATGTATGTTGCTCTTCGTGGGAGATATAGTTGCAGGCCATGGCAAACTCTAACCAAACTATTGTCTCACTATTCTCACCATCAGCATCGGATATTTTATTAACAAAGTAGCCTTGATACTTTCTTTTCCTATAAGCTTCAGCAATGCATGAACAAACAGACCTTGATGATCTCCTCATTTGATCCACCATTGAATACGTCTCTTCTTTTGGAAATTTCTTGGTTATCTGAAATATCTTCATGGCCACAGAAAACGCCTTCTGATAAACAATCAAATCCCTATGTCCCCTTGACTTATTCATTTTCAACTAATGCTGTTGCCTGTTTTTATTCTAATTTATTTATAACCAAGGTTACCTGCCTACTGCAGTCTGCCTACTGCCTACTTTTACAACTTCGAATTGCCTACTTTTCCATTGCCTACTGCCTACTTTTACAACTAGTATTGCCTACCTTTTCCTTTGTCAACTGTCAATTACGAAGCGGCTTACCTCCCGTCAAAATAGCCTGAATCCGCTCCAGCGTTTTCTTCTCACCCGTAAGTGAAAGGAAAGCTTCTCGTTCCAAATCAAGCAGGTACTGTTCGCTTACTTCTTGTGGCGATGTGAGATCTCCTCCACACATGATGTTCGCGATCCACTTCGCAACTTTCGCATCGTGCTCTGAAATAAACTTGCCCATCAGCATGCCCTGAAGACCCGCGAGGAATAACGCCTGCCCCGTACGACCCTGCACTTTGATATTCTTTGCCTGTGGCTGCATGGTGTAGCCCGCTTCTGCTAAATCAAGTACCGCTTGCTTCGCATCGGCAATTTGTCGGTCTTTATTCATAGACACCCGATCTAACTTTTTAAGAATGCCAAGTTCGCGCGCCTCCTCAGCAGACGTGGCAACTTTTGCTGTTGCAATTGTCATGAATGCATTTTGCAAAGCATTTAATTCTATATCTCCTTCCTGCGATGCATCGCTAACACGTTTTGTAAACTCTTTTGTACCCCCACCACCAGGAATTAGTCCAACGCCAACTTCCACCAAACCAATATAGGTTTCTGCTGCTGCCTGCGCGATGTCCGCATGCATGGTCATTTCACATCCGCCCCCGAGCGTTCTTCCCTGCGGAGCAACAACAACGGGTATGGTTGAATAGCGCAGTCGCATCACAGAATTCTGGAATGCCTTGATCATGAAATCAATCTCGTCATAGTCCTGCTCAATGGCATACATAAATACCAGCCCGAGGTTTGCGCCCAATGAAAAATCCGCACCTTGATGGCCTACTACTAAGCCACAATACTCTTTTTCAGCAAGGTCAAGTGATTTATTTAACCCTTCGATTACGCTGCTGCCTAATGTATAACTCTTGCTGTGCCAGCCAAAGTTGATCACGCCATCACCGAGGTCAGTGATTTTTGAATCAGCATTTTTCCAGATTACATTTTCACTCTTGCTTTCAAGGATGATAAAGCTTTCTCTTCCGGGAATTGACTTGTACGTCTTACCAGGAATGTCATAGTATTTCTTCTGGCCGCCTTCCATTTTGTAGAAGGACTTGTTTCCGGAAGCGAGCATATCATACACCCATTGATTGGGTTTGTAGCCAGCCGCCTCCATGAAAGGAATGCTTTTCTCAACTCCCACTGCATCCCACGTTTCAAAAGGACCCAAATCCCAACCAAAGCCTCCACTAACAGCATCATCAATACGGAATAGTTCATCACTGATTTCCGGAATGCGATTACTCACATATTGAAACAGTCCATAAAAACAATCGCGGTAAAAATCACCTGCTTTGTCTTTGCCGGCCAACAAAACTTTAAAGCGGTCTTTTAAGTTGTCGATCGACTTGGTTGTTTCAAGCGTAGCAAATTTTGCTTTTGCTTTGGGTTTGTATTCAAGAGTTTTGAGATCAAGTGTAAGAATCTCCGTTTCTCCTTTGGCATTCTTTGTTTTCTTATAAAACCCTTGCCCGGTTTTATCCCCGAGCCATTTGTTTTGCTCGAGTTTGGTAACTACTTCCGGCAGCTTAAACATCTCACGGCCTTCATCACTCACCAAGCCCGCGTAAAGATTGTTCGAAACTTTCACTAGGGTATCCAAACCCACCACATCAGAGGTTCTAAAGGTGGCTGACTTTGGTCTTCCGATAACGGGGCCGGTCAGCTTATCGATCTCATCAACGTTGAGATCATATTTGCCCATGGAATCAATCACTTTCAACAATCCAAAAATTCCTACGCGGTTTCCAATGAAAGCCGGAGTGTCTTTACACAACACGGTTGTTTTACCTAAGAAAAGATCTCCATAGTGCATCAAAAATTTAGTGACTTCTGGATCTGTTTTGGTAGTAGGTATTATCTCCAATAATTTTAAATAGCGGGGTGGATTAAAAAAGTGAGTGCCTGCAAAATGCTTTTGAAAATCTTCGCTTCTGCCTTCGGCCATCAGATGAATAGGAATGCCTGATGTATTGGAGGTGATTAAGGTTCCCGGTGTTCTGTGCTTCTCTACTTCTTCGTAAACTTTCTTCTTAATGTCGAGATTTTCAACTACCACTTCAATCGTCCAGTCGTAGTTTTTGATTTTCGCCATGTCGTCAGTGAAATTGCCGAGCTTAACACGCGAGGCAAACTTTTTACTGAAGAGCGAAGCAGGATTTGCTTTCAGTGTTGCTTCAAACGCACTGTTGACAATTCTATTTTTAACGGCCGGATGATCTAACGTTAGACCTTTTTTCTTTTCGTCTTCCGTCAACTCTTTGGGTGCAATGTCGAGCAAGAGTACATCTACGCCAATATTGGCGAAGTGGCACGCAATGCGTGAACCCATGATGCCCGATCCTAAAACTGCAACTTTGCGAATGGTTCTATTCATATTCTTGGTTGTTCGTTATTCGATGTTGATTTGATGGACTATGTCCTCCAACAGTCAACAATCATTGTAAAACTTTATCGTAAATAGTATCTCTTTCAACAATCTGATTAATCTTCTGCAGTACTCCGAAAAACACGTTTAGTTTTTCCATTGACACTTCTTCGCGTACAGCCTCGTTAAAGCGCAACACGGTTTCGCGAGACTTCTCCTTCATCTTCTTCCCTTGTTTGGTAAGTAGCACGCGAACAGAGCGTTTATCATTTTTATCTACCTGACGGGTAATCAATCCTTTTTCCTCCATGGATTTTAGTAATCGGGTCAGACTGCGTGGTTCCAATCCCATCAATGGGCCAATTTTCATTGCGGCAGTACCTTCCTCCGATGAAACATTTAATAAAGCATAACCAATTGACATGGTGCCATCGAACTTAAGTGCCTGCTGATTGTACATGCGGGCGATAGCATGCCAGGCCGATCGAATGTGGTAGTCTATGGTTTCTTCTCGCTTCATGATTTGCAAACGTTGCCGAAGGTATAAAAAATTTGTTATGCACGCATACTAAATTCGAATTTATTGAACTACCCGGTCCATTTTGCTGTGATTATTACCCATGAAATAAATCCCCATTTCTTAATAAAACGCTGAACAACTAACCAAAATAAATGACGAATTGTAATCCGAAAACGCTCCCAAACCTTGATAAGAGAAAAGATGGATTGTTGTAATGCATTGATTACATGCGATTTAAATTATTCGACTTTAATAATTATATGATATAAATCATATTTAGAGGTAGCCACAATCATGTGGCCGGTTTGTTGATCTCCCTAACCTTGTATCGCTTAACAGGCACAAAAACCAAATCAGTATGAAAACGAACAGAAAAATGATTACCCGGGCAGTTCTCACCTCCCTGATGGCCTTTGTAATAATGTGTGGGGTCGCCCAGCAAAGTTACCACCAGACAGGAAGTTCGCTCATTACCATCGCGGGCACTTCAACCATGCACGACTGGACGATGACTACAAAAGAAGCTGCCTACAAAGCACTCTTTGAAGTGAATGCCGATGGCACACCTTCAAAACTCAATTCCATTACAGTTACTATTCCAGCTGAAAGTTTAAAAAGCGGAAAAGGGTCTATGGATAAAAATGCTTACAACTCATTGAAGACGGATAAGCATAAGCAAATCACCTTTCAGCTTTCTTCAGCGAAAATAACCGGCAAAACAATCCTTTGTAGCGGAAGCCTCACCATAGCAGGCACTACAAAACCTATCGATGTTGAAGTTGCTTACGAAGTAAAAAATGGGGCTTTAGCATTCAAAGGCTCGAAAGCCATTAAGATGAGCGACTACAATGTAGAGCCACCTTCCTTCATGTTTGGTTCTGTTAAAACCGGCAATGATATAACCATCACCATCGATGTAACACTGACTCCCGATAAACTCTAATACAATTAAAATTTAAATTAAAAACCTACAGTTATGAAAACAAGAATCGTTTCCCTTAAAAGCCTGCTGATGACGGTCGGGCTACTTTTTGCGGGTATGATTGCGTTCGCGCAACAACCCGCCATGCAATACTTCAGATACTATGACCAACGTGGTGTAAACGTCTTCGAAACTTCGAAAGAAGATACCGTTGCCTATGATGGTTTAAAAATTCGTTTTGGAGCTGGCTTTACACAAGGCTACCAAAATTTAAAACACAGTAACGGATTACCTCCACCAGCAACTCCTGCTACTCCTAAATTATACGAAATGGCCGGTGGATTTCCGCTTGCACAAGCCAACTTCAACATTGATGTTCAATTGTATGATGGTGTTAGCTTAAACCTGGTTTCTTATATGTCTTCTCACCACCACAATGAATTCTGGGTAAAGGGTGGATATTTACAAGTTGACAAAGTGACTTTTCTAAATAGTGAAATGATGAATAACCTTTGGAAGAACCTTACTTTGAAAGTTGGTCACATGGAAGTTAACTATGGTGATGCACACTTCCGCAGAAGTGATGGTGGTAATACGATGTGGAATCCCTGGATTGAAAATAACATCATGGATGCATTCACTACTGAAATCGGAGCCGAATTATACTGGAAGAAAAACGGAATTTTAGGTATGGTAGGATTTACTGATGGCGAAATTCAAGGTAACGTAAACGATCCCTCAACTCCCGATGGTGCAAAACGTAAGCCTTCCCTTTATATTAAAGCAGGGTTTGATAAACAATTAAGCGACAATCTTCGGTGGCGACCGCACAGGATCTAACTATCAATATGTAATGGAAAACGCACCTGTTACTTTAACAGGCAATGCATTCTCTGGTCGTTTCAACCCAGGCTATCGTGATAATGTTACTGCCTACGTGATCAACCCCTTTGTGAAGGTAGGTGGACTTGAAGTGTTCGGAACCTGGGAATATGCTTTTGGAAAGAATGCGTTTGAAAATGGCGAAGGTGCCAGTTATGCATCTCTCGACAATCGCCAAACTCACCAAACCGCTGGCGAATTACTTTACCGCTTTGGTAAAAATGAGAAATTCTATGTAGGTGGTCGCTATATCAAAGTATCCTCCACCATTACTGATGGAGTAACTGCTGCCAGCCCTGGCACACGTTATGATGTAACAATCGACCGTACCTCCATAGGTGGTGGCTGGTTTGTTACCCGCAACATCCTGCTGAAAGGCGAATATGTTAGCCAGAAATATGATGGATATCGGGATGTTGGTCCTAACAACCGCTTCTATCAAGGCGAATTCAGTGGTATCGTATTCCAAGGTTCAATCGCCTTCTAATACTTGATATATTTCAACACTATCCGGCCGGCTCGTTTGAGTCGGCCGGTTTTTTTTAACTTTGGTATCATTTTTATTGATACTCTCTACGATGAGGCTAATCTCCTGCATTCTGCTTTTCTTTATTTCCTCTGCCTTTATAATCAGTGATGCCAATCTCGTTCACCGCCTGATCGTACTACCCGCCAGTAAACTCTCGATCGATGGAAAAACCAATATCAATTCCTTCACCTGCGCTATCGCCAACTATTCAGGTACCGACACGTTAGTTTTGCACGAGGGTGGAAAAAATACCCGGCCTGTTTTTGTAAAAGGCTCTGTTGGATTGGATGCATCCACCTTTGACTGCGGCATGTCTATAATGACTTCTGATTTTAGAAAGACCGTAAAATCAGATGAGTTTCCGGCTATAGTAATCGACTTTATTTCGTTTGAACGCACACCCAGCTACGCCCAAAAAGAAGAAAACTTTAAAGGCATTCTAAAAATTTCTTTGGCCGGAGTCACAAAATTATTTGAGGTCGATTGCTTTATCGAGGCTAAACCGAATGGCATGATTCATTTAAAAGGAGGTCGAAAGTTTACTTTCGCAGATTTCGGATTATCTCCTCCCTCACGCATGATGGGCACCATTAAAGTTCAAGACGACCTGATCGTGAATTTTCATCTGGTCTTAAAACTTGATCCCAATTTGTAATAAGTTTGTACCCATTCCTTTTGTCTCTCTTGCATGAATTACAAACTCTACATCGGAAAAATTTCCGGTATTAAAATCTTTATTCACTGGACCTTTGCGTTGCTCATTGCCTGGATTGTTTACAATGATGTAAAAGCAGGACTTGGTACTGCCGAAATTCTTTGGTCAATTGCTTTTGTGCTTTCAATTTTTGTTTGTGTTACACTTCATGAACTAGGCCATTCCCTTACTGCGCAACGTTATCACATTAAAACACGAGACATTACCTTGCTTCCCATTGGTGGTGTAGCCAGTCTCGAATCTATACCCGAAAAACCAAAGGAAGAATTGTTTGTAGCACTGGCCGGACCATTGGTTAACATCGTTATTGCCCTCGTGCTGCTACCGTTTATTTATTTGCCAGAATTAACGGATGCCTTTCGTGGACTAAGTAAAGTGGGCGGCTCCAATTTTTTATTTTCCTTACTTAGTGTCAATCTAACGCTTGCTATTTTTAATATGATTCCTGCCTTTCCCATGGATGGAGGCCGGGTGCTACGCGCGCTATTGTCGTATAAATTGGATCGGGTAAAAGCTACTCAAATCGCGGCTACAATCGGGCAGGTGATTGCCCTTGGCTTTATTGTTTTGGGTTTTTACGGAAATCCCTTTTTGGCTTTCATAGGTGTCTTTATTTTTCTGGGTGCGCGAGGCGAGGCAAAGCAAGTTAAAAACCGGGCGTTTATCAGTGGTGTAACTATTCAACAAGTTATGATGCACGAGGTGCCCTCGCTCGAGTCACAGATCACAATCCGCGAAGCTGCGCAACAATTACTGCATGGGCAAAATAAAAACTTTGTAGTTGTTACCAATAACCAACCCGTGGGAACTTTATCACATTCAGAAATTATCAAAGCGCTTGCTGAGCAGGGCGAACAATCGCTGGTAGAAAATGCGATGGATAAAGAATTGATTTATCTGGATGCGGGCATGTCGCTCGAAGAAGGGTTAAAGAAAATGCAATTAACGCGCAAGCCCCTTGCGCTGGTAACATCGGGTCAAGCATTGATTGGGGTAGTCGATGCACAGAATATTGCTGAATATCTGTTGATTAAAAAGGCGAACAGCGGAAATTGAAATCCTAATTTGCTATCTCTTGAATTGCTGAAGTATACTTTTAAGATCAGCAGGAATTTCCATGGGCTGTAAAGGGGAAACATTAGCTCCACCCGTATTTCCCACGGGAATATTTCCAACAAAAGATTTTACTCCACCTACCAACAATCGAGGTATCTGTCCTACAATCTCACTACCTTTTTTGATTTTAATTCCGAACTTCATCATGACCCAATGAACATACGTGTGTTCCCTTGGCCAGGCCTGACCTAAAATGTGAGCTCGTTCAAGATGGCGCCAGGCAATTTGTAACTTGTCGTTCACAAACGCCATTCTGTACTTTTCAAGTTCCTGCCTGTAATGAATTTTCAAACCGTCAGGCATTCTCCAATTGAGTTCCATATTAGTTTTTATTCCACCATTTATTGTCCTCACTTTACTCTTTTAAGCACTGCTCTGGAATACAAATCAAACTCTTTTCCCGGTTCAGCCAGTTCAAAGGTTTCAGTAAATTCATCATTACTTATCATCCGATAAGTCTCTTTGGCACGAAAGCCCGCGGGAATGTTTTCAATACTTTCTGAAATGAATACAATCATTTTTCCATCAGGCGAGATAGATTCCGTTTTGTATTGATTCACAAATCCCTCGATGTGAAATTGTCTTAACACAAACGTCTTTCGGGCTTTGTCATAGCTGATGAAGCCATGATCTTCGTGAATTTCTCCTTTAGGGTTATCCTTTGATGGTGCGTACGTTGACTTGTTCTTAACCTCAATGAATTTCTTATTTAGAACGATTTGGTACGTGCGTTCATATGTTCCCTTGCCAGGTTGACCTTCGGAGGTTCCCGTCCACGTTCCGATCATGTTTTTAAATGGAAGCCAGACACTGTCCTGTTTGGACGTTTGGCAAAACGAAAGTATAGGTGTTAGAATCAGAGCAAATAAAATCCTTTTCATAACGAGTTATTTATTTACCTCGGGCTGCCAGCTTACCTGATCACTACTTTTAGTTGTATAGATCTTTCCAAATGATGTTTGGAGGTATCCATTATTTAAAGTTTACATATTGAATATACGGATTTTTTCCAAAAAATGCGCTCAAATAAATTTTCAATAACTACTCATAAGGAGCGCTCAGGGCTTGGCCCATAAAAAAGCAAAGAGTAAAACTCCTTGCTCTTTTAAACTTCAAACAAAAGTTACACCTATAGTATAATCTATTTCTTTAGTGATCTTATAAAATTTACAAGTTGCCATATCTCTTCTTCATCAGGAATTTTCTTTTTGAATGTTGGCATCTCATCACGGCCTTCTGAAATTTTATAAAACATGGAACCATCTGATTGCTTTTGTATTTCTGCACTTGTCAGGTTTTCCATTGGTGTTTCCAATTGTTCCGCTTTGGTTCCATCACCTAAACCTGTCTTTCCATGACAGGAAGCGCAATGTTTAGTCCACAACGCTTTTCCAGCTTTAATTGATTCAGCATCTGATTTTACAGGATTAGTCATTTTCACGTATTTATCTGGAACGGGCCATGGTTTTACCTGGTAAACAGTAAAAGAAAAAAGAAGCATGCTTGTTAACAGCGGTGCTATGACATAAACATTTGATTTCATAAGTATAATGATTAAAATTTAAGTGACTGTCTATACATTTTTATGTGCCTTCCCCAACTTGCGAATCTGAATGATTTGATACATTAAATAAAAAATAAAACCCCATACGATAATAATGATCATATTCGGAAAGATCAGCAACCACAGTGGTGTTTTATCACGGGTAGCAAACAGCGTTCGCTTTGTAAAGCTATTGTCTGCTTTTAGCGGTATCCCCCATTTCATTGCTTTGCTCGAGCTTATGCTCCCATACACATCACTTTCCTCTATTTTTGCAGCGATAAGTATATCTCCTTCAGCATCTCCTGGAATGCTAATCTTAAATTCAGAACTAGCTTCACCTAATTCATCTGTTGTATACATTTCCTCTTCGCCTGCATTCAGGTCACTCAGTAATCTCTTAACAACAAATTTCATTTCCGTTTCAGGCGCAGGTTTCCAACTACCGTCTTCAAATACGAGCACTTTTGCCTTCATGGTTCGAATGCTATCCTCCTCATTCAACGTAAGCTCAATTTGTGCTTTTGTTATTTCAATCTCTGATGATGTGTCTTCAAATTTTTCATCGCCAGTAACAGTAGCTATGAACTTGAGCACAGCAGATGTATCTAATTCATAAGTGAACGCAGCAGGAATGGTTAGGTATGCAGTCCCTTTGTCACTGGATTTAATTCTACCCAGAAAGCCTTTGGATGATTCTTCATTAAAGAAAAAATTAATCTCAACATCATGTACAGGCTCAAACCTCTTTCCAACTTTGGTTTTTGCAGAGGCTTTTAACATGGGCAATTGGCCGTTTTCCTGTCTCTGATAAGTAAGGTCAAGGCGAAGGGTTTTCTTCTCTGCTTCCTGAGCAGTAGTAGGCATACCTATAAGGGAAATACACCCGATGAAGACTACAGATAAAAGCTTTAAACTTTTCATAGTTTATGTGCTTTTGAATGTTCCTCTATCGTCTCATGAATCGGTATGATCGGAAAGAGCCTGACGAACACCGTTATGATAAGCAAAGCTCCTGCCAATGTTCCAACCGTAATAAACCATTCTTCCCATGTAGGATAATAATGTGCATACGATTCTGGTGCATTTGAAATGGGTAAAAAAGGACTTAACAACGTTGGCGTAACAATAAGAAATCGTTTAAACCAGGCCCCCACTACTACAAATAGCCCCATCACAAACATGGGCAGAGGTTTTCTTCCTGAAGGAAACAATAACACTGCTATCGGTATAATCATACCCACCAGAATGGCGGACCAAAACAAATATGAAAACTCACCTGTAAACAATCCCATCAAGTGGTGCTCCTCCGCCTTCTTCATTTTGAAGGCAGGAACCAGATATTCATTGATATTGAAATACAAGTACAAAAAGGCAAGCATAACCACAATTTTACCCATGTAGTTAAAGTGCTTTTCTGTGATATATTCTTGAAGGTCATAGGCTCTGCGAAAAACATACATTGCAACGACTACTCCACCCGCGCCTACCAGAAATGCTCCCGAAACGAAATAGGCTCCAAAATTTGTACTATCCCAACCGGGTCGATACGTTGTAGCAAATAGCCATGAGGTTACTGTATGAATGGCTAATGCCACCGGTATAATCATAATTGAAATAACTTTGACAGCATTTTCACTTATTCGAAATTGTTCTGCCGTCCCCTTCCAAAAGGACCCAATAAGCTTATAAATTTTTTGATTCATGCTCCCCGCTTTGCTGTGCCTAATCATAATCTTCAAATCAGGAAGTAGCGGAAAATAAAGAAATAAAATACTGAGTGTTAGATAGGTGGTGATTACGATAACATCCCATATAATAGGTGATTGAAGCCGGCCGTGTACAAACAAATTGGTGAACCGCTCAGGACGCCCCATATCAACAATAATAATAAGGCCGGCAAAAATGATAGCCGATACTGCAATAATTTCAGAAATGCGTGTTAACGGTGTTCTCCAACTCACATTGGTTAACCGAAAAATTGCAGTGATCAGTGAACCAACTAAACTGATAGCTACAAAAAAAACAAAATTGGAAATGTAAATTCCCCAGGAAGCATAGTCACGCATTCCGGTTACACCTAAGCCATTTTGCACCTGCCTATAATACCCAATGATGCCAGCAATACTTAGCATAACTAATACAGTAGTCCAAATGATGCCGGGTTTCCCAAACTTCTTCGGCAAGAGATCGGCTGTAATTTTATCAATGGAAACTTGAGATAGCGTACTCATGATTTCGAAGCTTGATTATTTTTTAAACCTTCTTCAAATGGGAACAGGCGATCAACAGGAGGTAAATAATATACCCGCGGTTTGGTTCCCAGATCTTCCATTAAGCGATATCCTGAACGATCGCGAATTAATTCACTAAAGCGGACGGTTTCTGATCCGTTCGTTACAGTATCTTCATTCATGTCGCCAAAGAAAAAGACCCCATTAGGACAAGCTGAAACGCAATGAGGCAGTTCTCCTTTACGCGCCATATCCGGACAAAAATCGCATTTAGAAACAGTGCCTATTTTGGGCGGGCAGCTTGTTTCAGAAGAGTATTGCATTGCTAACACTTCGGGTGGAAGCAGGGGTTCGTCCCAATTGAAAACACGTGTGGAATAAGGGCAGGCTGCCATGCAAAACCTACAACCAATACATCGGTCGGCATCAATACCAACAATACCGTCCTGCCTTTTAAAAGTTGCATCAACCGGGCACACTTTGACGCACGGAGGTTCATCGCAATGCATACAGGTAGTGGGTTGCCAGTATGGAGCCGTATGTTCTCCGTCTTGCATCTGATACACTTTTATCCAGTTTTGAGCATCGGCCACAAAGTGCGCATGATTACAAGAATCCTGGCATTTTTTCAGATTCCGACACCGCGAAAGATCAATCACCATCACAAATTTCTTTCCCTCAATGCCCATACGCTCAGCCATATTTGAGATGGAAGGTATTTGTTCTGTCGGCTTCAAAAAGGCTTTGTCTACCTCTATGATCTCACCGGTGGTAGAAAGTAGTTTAACCATCTCTCCGGAGGGTTGCACGGATTCATCAACGGCAGCAGAGGTGAAGGGATCTTTGGCGGAACATCCGGCAGCAACCCCGGCAAGAAGAACTCCTTTTAAGAATTTTCTGCGGGGCTCTGGCTTACTGCCCGGTGTATCATTTTGGTTATTACTCGTCATTTCGGTTTAATCCAGTTTTGTATCTCTTCTTTGGAGGCGGATCGTTTGGCGGATGTAAGCTTATCTGAATCGATCTCAACCAATTTACCATCTTGTGTTAAAAATTTCACGGTACTCTTCGGCTGCTCGGGTTGCTTTCCCCATTTTAAAAAGGCCGTTACTGCAGTCAACGTTAAACCTGCGAATAGAAAAGATTTTCTGGTTTGCTTTTTCATAGGTGCTTTAAAAATTCCACAACCTGGTTATGTTAAAGCCAATCAGAAACTGCCCTTCGCGATAGTCATTCTGATTATACATGTTGTTCAGTTGCGGGATTATATATTGATAGTTGGAAAGGAACACCTGAAATGCATGCGCACTGGTATTAAACTCTACACCAAATGCAATATTTGGTTCTGGGTTATTCGTAGTATGTTTAGTGAGTGGCTGATCGTAGTTAACCATAATCACTGTGCCGGGTGTTACTTTATAGCGTGCGCCAACAGAAACAGCAATATGATCATTCTTCATTTTTCCCTTGATATTTCCTTCCTCATCCAAATAGCCCTCTACGGCATTAAAGTGCGAAAAACTTGGTGCAATCTGTACAGAGAAATTGTCAGTTACCTTGCGCGCAATAATGAGTTGATTGAAATACGAAAGACGGTCTGTACCATTCACAAAATTTTCTTCCGGGCGTGTGTCGACAGCTACATTTCCAAAATAGGTAATACTCACGGGCCAACCCCCTGAAGTCATTTGCTTAACTAAAGCATACTTAGCTGTTAAATCCCAGGTGAGGCGTACCTTTGCGAATCCAAATCCTACAATAAGTTTTTCGATGGGTACATAGCTCATACCAATACGAATATTAGACGGGGCATAAATACCATAGAAGTCTTCGTATCCATTGTTCACCGTTCCAAAGCGGTGCATGATATCCATTTGCAGGGTTCCCTTCACGGGCACCATCACGCTTTGATTATCGATTATCCAGGTACTTTCAAAAGTGTTTTTAACCGGCTTTGCTGCTTTGGTCGCGACAGCAGTCGTGTCCTGAGCATTAACCAGAACGGTGCTGCCCAACAGCATTACAGAGAGCAACAAGGCCGGGATCATTTTATAATTATATCTTGATTTCATACTGTTTTTAATTAATTGTTGAGTGCTCCTTGTTCAATCCACGCCAGAACATTCGCGTTTATAGTTGCATCAGATCCTGTGGGTGGCATAGGCAATGTCTTCTTACCCGATACCCACAAGTACAGTTCACTGTTTTTGGGATCATTTACATTCACATAATTTCCGTTGATCAAGGTATTATAGGCGTTGGCCGGCAACAGATTCGGAGAGACATTTCCATTGTGGCATCCCGAAACGGCACAGCTCTCGGTAAAAATCGGAATGATGTCTACCGAGAATGTAACTTCACCAACCTCTATGTTCTCTTCCACCTTGATCACTTCATCGTAATAGCATGAACTCATTACGGCTGCAATCAGAACGAGAAGTATTCCATTTCTAAATTCAATTATTTTCATGGCAGTTTTATTAACCAAAAGATGGGACTATTGCAGTGCCATCTTTCGTTCTATTTCTTAAACTTCAAAACCAGATTAGGCTTGATACCATGCGCTTTATCAGCCCTGTCAAAAATGGAAACTCCAAAGGGTTGATCTTCCAGGCTCGAAAAATCTACGTCTTGATTAACAGCATCTGTTGTTTTAAGCAATCTCTTGATTTCTACAACCCAGCCTGTCCCAGTATAAACACCAACTGCAGATATATCTCCATAGTTGCCAACAATGGGCTCAGTAATAATGAATGGTATTGCCTTAGGTCCAACATCAGCTCCTGCCCGTTGATATCCTGTGTCAACATTAGGGTCTATTGTGGAGTTGTCTGCAAGAGTGAGTACACCATTTTCATCAACCGCGGTCACTAATTTTGCAGTACCCGCGGTAATCTCAGCTTTTTCTATCCAATCGTAATTTTCACGGGTAGGAATCAAATACTTAGGCACAGCTACTACTGTAGCGGTTCCTGTAATGGTTAAGCTTATGGTATTGTTTGTTGTGCCTCCTGAAACTTTGCTATCACTCTTCCTTCCGTTTGGTCTCTGGTTATCCTGATACTGATCATCAGCCAGGCCGCCCATTCCTCCATCTCTTACACTTTTCCAATGCCACATGTCAACGCGTTCGTTGCTTGCATTGGTATAATGCCGCGCGGTTCCGCCTGATACCCCCGGTGTGGTTGCAAGACCGGTTGCAGGATCTGTTGCAAGATTTGTGTGGCAAGTTGCATAGCAGGTCTTTGTATCAAACCCTATTGTAGATTTGTTGATATTGAATAAGAAAGCAAGCTTGTCCTCATTAAAGGCTTTTCTGGTTTCAAGACTATTTGTAAACGTGGGGTATGCACTTTCCTGTTTCCATCTTTTGGCTGTAGGATCGAAATACCACGTTTGATGTTTAGTGCTTTTATCATCATCAACCCATTCGGCCAGTAAATAAATATTCTGATCATCGTAGAGTGACCTTAAGGTTAAATCATTGGTATTTCCAACATAGCCAGTAAATACATCATTCTCCGGATTAGGCACTTCTACCTGGGTTGCCAGTTTGGTTGCCTGATCCCATGCCGGGTCAACAACTCCGTCTAAAGTAGGCGGTGTTGAAACTTTTAAAGAAATTAATTCATTCGTGGCCGCTGGTGTCACGGGTTCAATGATCGTGTCTTCATTTGTACAACTGGCGAGGTAGCCTACGTAGCCTAAGATGACTAGTATTATAGTGAGGCCTTGACTAACTTTTGGTTTGGAGAGTTTCATAACTGTTTAGTTTTATATTGACCTATACGTTATTGTTAATAATTAAGTAAAGTTGCCGTTTCTCAAAAATGAAACTGCTGACTACGCTCACAGGAAATCATGATTCAAATCATGAATAGGGGTCAATGCTGAAGAGATTCTGAATTTTGTGGTGGAATGATCAACGTAGGTGAGATAACTTAGAAGATGTCTAAATTAATCTCGAATGAATTGTAATGATTCTGCGTCTATGACCTTAACAGATTCTCGGAAGCTGCTCACCGGTAAGATAATTCACCACTCGTTTTCCGCCAATGCGGCTGGCCATTACCACCTGACCGGGATGATTAGAAACTACTTCTCCAATAATAGCCGCAGATCTTCCGATTTCATCGTTGCGCATGAGTGCCAACACCTGATCCGCAACCGTAGCGTCAACGATCGCAATAAACAACCCTTCATTGGCTACATACAACGGATCGAGGCCCAGCATTTCGCAAGCGCCTTCTACCTGTTCATCTACCGGAATGTCTTTTTGAACCAGATCTATCCCAAGTTTTGATTGACCGACCAATTCATTCATTACCGTAGCCACACCACCTCGCGTGGGATCGCGCAAAAAGTGAATTGACTCGCCAGCATGATCTAAAAGTTTTTTAACCAGGTGATTCAGATTCGTTGTATCGCTTTCAATGGTAGTTTCAAATTCCAACCCTTTGCGTTGCGACATAATTGCAATGCCGTGAGTAGCCATCTTGCCACTGAGAATAATTTTATCACCCGGCTTAATCCTGCTATAATGAATATTTGCTTTGGGGTGAATGGTACCAATCCCCGAAGTATTGATAAAAATCTGATCGCCCTTGCCACGCTCCACTACTTTGGTATCTCCGGTAACGATCTTCACTCCGGCTTTATCACTGGCAGTTTTAATCGCTAGCAGAATTTCCCAAAAATCTTCCATGCGCAAGCCTTCTTCAATTATAAAACTTAACGAGAGGTACTTTGGAATAGCGCCACACATGGCGAGGTCATTGACCGAACCATTTACGGCCAGCTCGCCAATGTTACCGCCCGGAAAGAAGATAGGGGAGATAACGTAACTATCCGTTGAAAAAGCAACCTTACCATGCAGTTCCAAAAAGGCGCCATCATGCTGTTGATCTAAGTGTTCATTCTTCAACAAATCAAAAACACCAGATTCCAGTAAGCGGTGGGTAAGAAGTCCGCCACTGCCATGGCCCATAGTGATTACGTCAAAATCTAATTTGGGTAGCGGGCAGTTAAGTTTTACAGAGAGTTTGGGATTGTTAGTCATTATATGTTGCCTTGCTTTTCAAATCCCTCACCCCGTCTTCGTTCCTCAGACACCCCTCTCCCTGGGGAGAGGGGTTGGGGGTGAGGTATTAACTATTGTCTTCCACCAACATGCTATTTGAATAGTGATAATAGGCGGCACACGCACCTTCACTACTTACCATCGGTGCGCCCAATGGATGTTCCGGGTTGCACTTCGTTCCAAAGTTAGGACATTGCACAGGTTTCTTTAACCCTTTCATGATTGCACCTGAAATACACTCAGCATTCTCAGGCACTGATTCAAGATTGAGGTTGAACTTCGTGCGCGCATTATACGCTTTATAGTCATTCTTCACTTCGTACCCGCTCATCGGAATTTCACCAATACCACGCCATGTACGATCGGAAACTTCAAAAACTTCATTAATTGTATTTTGTGCCAAGCGGTTTCCTTCGCGTTGCACTACGCGTGCATATTGATTCTCCAGTCTGGCGACTCCTTTTTCCAATTGAATCACGGCCATCAAAATTCCCTGCAGCAAATCCACCGGTTCAAAGCCAGTTACTACAATCGGTACTTTATATTTTTCAACGATGGGATCATATTCTTCTGTACCCATAATAGTACATACATGGCCAGCGGCAAGAAAAGCATCAATGCGCGTTTCGGGATCGCTGAGAATCGCTTCCATGGCTGGCGGTACCAACACGTGCGAAGCAAGTATGCTGTAATTCTTTACCCCCAACTTATGCGCCTGCACAACTGAGAGTGCATTGGCGGGTGCGGTGGTTTCAAAACCCACAGCAAAAAATACAATTTCCTTTTCGGGATTATTTTGAGCCAGCGTAACGGCTTCGAGCGGAGAATACACAATGCGAACATCGGCACCCATGGCTTTTACTTCGAGTAAACTCTTTTTCGAGCCCGGCACACGGAGCATGTCTCCGAAGGAACACAGAATTACATTTTTATTTTCGGCCAGATAAATGGCTTCATCAATAATGCCGAGTGGGGTAACGCATACGGGGCAACCCGGGCCGTGTACCATCGTGATTTCACGAGGAAGCATTTCCATAATTCCATTCTTCACGAGGCTGTGGGTTTGTCCGCCACAGATCTCCATGATGGTCCACGGCCTGGTTACAACGAGTCTTATGTCGTTGATCAACTCTTCAACAACTTTAGCATCGCGATATTCGGAAAGGAATTTCATTTTATTCTATCTAGGCGTCAGACCGCTTCGAGCGGTCAGACGCCTGTTGATCGGTTAGTATTGTTTCATCCGAATTCAATTCATTCAGTTCTCCTATTTGTCGAATGTATTCAAACGTTTTATGGGCCTCTTCTTCATCTACCAGACTAATCGCCACGCCTACATGAACCAAAACATAGTCACCCACTTTGGCCTCTGGTACCATCGAAAGATTTACGTCTTTCATTATGCCGCCAAACGAAACTTTACCAAACCGAAAGGTTTCATCGAGTTGGCCAGTGATGGCAGTTAGTTTTCCGGGAATAGCAAGGCACATATTTTCTAATTTAAATTAACCGTGTGCAACAACGACAAATTTTCTTTCTTATTACCAAGCGCAACACACGTTAACTGACCTACCGCAATGTTTTCATCATTAGGAGAAAGCTCATGATGTATAAAAATTCTTGAATCCGGTTGGAGTTTTTTCGCGATCAGCTCAAGGAGTAAAGCATTCTGAAAAACACCTCCACTCAAGGCAACCTGGTGAAATTTGTATTTATGCATTACTTCAGAAATCACATCGGCCAGGTAAGCGTGAAATTTAAAAGCGATTTCATCTTTAGGTATATGATGCTTCAGGTCTGTTAAGATTTGCTTGATTAAACCTTTTTCATCAATGATATCACCATGCCAATGAACCCGGTACTGCTCCTCGCACGAACCACTGGTTGCCAGGGTTTCCAATAGCATGGAAGCCTCACCTTCAAAAGAATTGTGTTCACATAATCCGAGAAGCGCTGCAACGGCATCGAATAACCGGCCGACACTAGAGGTATGAAGCGGGGCTTTGGTTTGAACGAGTTTCGTATAATAACTCCATTCCTTATCACTGAAGTGTGTAGCTAATTGAGTCTCTTCCAAAAAATCTTTACACAAATACAATGCCGACAAGCGGGGTTGGCGAGCCATCAAATCTCCTTGCCATACCGGGAAGTTATTAAAATGTGCTAATCGCTCAAGTTGATGATTCTTAAAGGAAAAAAATTCTCCACCCCAGACGTTACGGTCATCGCCAAAGCCGGTGCCATCCCACACAACACACAAAACCGGTGTTGGATTGTGAAGCCTGTCGTTTTCCGCAAGCACGGCATAGGCGTGAGCTTTATGATGTTGAACCTCTTCTACCGGGATCTGCCACTGTTGAGCCAATTCTCGTCCTAACCTTGATGAAAAATAGTTTGGGTGTGGATCGAGTACAATTTGTTCAGGTTTTACACGCAACAGCTTTAGCATGTGATTTAATGCCTTGCGAAAACTTTCCTGGCTTTCATAACTTTCAAGATCTCCCAAATATTGACTTGTATAAACACGACCATTTGCTTGGATGGCGAAAGAACTCTTCATGTCAGCACCCATCGCCAGCACACATTTCTTTTGTGTTGAAAAGAAGTTACTTATATAATTAGGTGCATACCCTCTTGACCTACGAACTATTATTCGTTGATTTCTTTTTGTAAACCGAACTACACTATCATCCTGAGCAATTTGTATTTGGCGATCGTTTACAAGAAATACATCTGCAATCTCTTTCAGGTTCTCAACCGCTTTCGCGTCTTCAAATAAAATGGGTGAGCCGCCTGCATTTCCGCTGGTAGCAATCATGGGCTTACCAAATGCTTTCAGAAGTAAATGGAATAGTGCTGTATAGGGTTGCATGGCTCCAATATGTTCAAGGCCAGGTGCAATATGCTCTGCACAAATACCCGAACGTGGCTCTGCTTTTATCCTGGTTAAAACAATCGGGCATTGAATGCTATTAAATGCAATCATTTCCGCTTCACTTAATTCAACATCTCCCTCAAGCGTTTTTAAATCCGGATACATGAGCGCAAAAGGCTTAGCCGGTCGGTGTTTGCGATCACGGAGTTTCTTAATTGTTTTTTCATTCGTTGCATCAGCCATCAACAGATATCCGCCAATGCCTTTTACCGCAGCAATCTCTCCGGCATGTAATCTAACAACCAGTTGCTGTAAGGCATCTGTCCACGCGAAGGCTAGTTGAATACCTTGATTATTCAGAAGGCGAATGGGTATCGTGCAATCGGGGCAGGAGTTTGTTTGTGAAAAATGTCTGCGGTTTAATGGATTGTCATATTCCGCCTGGCATGCGGCACACATTTTAAATACACTCATGGAAGTGAGTGGGCGATCGTACGGCAACGACTGTATGATAGAATATCGCGGCCCACAATGCGTGCAGGTTGTGAAGGGATAATTAAAGCGCCTGTTAGTAGGATCGGAGATCTCTTCACGGCAATGTTCGCATAACCCCAGATCAGGTGTGATCAACAGAGTAGGTGAGCCATGCGCCTTGCTTTCTACTATTTGAAAATCATCTGTATTCTGATCTTCTATTTGTTCGTAATAAACCTTTGTAATCTTTGATTCTTTCGGGGCATCATCCGTGAGCAGGTAGGTAAACATCTCCAGTTGCTCAGGTGTGCCCCCGGCCTCTATATGCACCCCATCCACCCCATTGCACACGGTGCCTTTAATATTTAACCACTTAGCCAACTTATAGACAAACGGACGAAAGCCTACACCCTGCACCATTCCTTCAATATGGATGTGTATCCATTTCATACAAACATGGATTGCTCCTGAAGCTTTTCCTTTTTTAACCAATCATACCACTGCGAAAGTCCTTCGCCCGAAGTGCAGGACAATTCAATAAACTCCATGGTTGGATTTACTCTTCGGGCATACTGCTTTATCTTATTCAAATCGCATTTTAAATAGGGTAACAAATCAATTTTATTGATGATGCAAAGCTGACTACTCTGAAACATGTCCGGGTATTTAATAGGCTTATCATCCCCTTCCGTAACGCTGATGATGACAACGCGTTTTTGCTCGCCCAGATCAAACATGGCGGGGCACACGAGGTTGCCTATATTTTCAATAAAAAGGATGCTGTTATTTTGCGGATGGAGTTGCTGAAGCGAGTTTGAAATCATTTCTGAATCGAGGTGACATCCCTTGCCGGTGTTGATTTGTACTACCGGAACATGAGTAGCCGCAATACGGTCAGCATCATTACTAGTTTGCTGGTCGCCTTCAATCACATAAAAATTTTCTGTCCCTTTTAAATCTAATAGTGTGCGTTCCAGCAACGAGGTCTTTCCCGAGCCTGGAGAGCTTACGAGGTTGAGCGCCAGGATTTCCTTGGCTAAAAAGTAGCCGCGGTTGCGTTCGGCCAGCAAATTATTTTTCAGAAGCACATCTTGCTCCAGTGTAATTTCTTTTCGCTCGCGTTTTTCTGTACCAACATGAATAGGCTCCTTTAGCGGGGTCAGCGTTAAGTTTTCTACATTTAATAAGCCAGCCTCACCTACCCGATGAATACTTACTTTGGCATCACTATCACATCCGCAGGTTGCACACATAAGTTCTGTTATTATTTATTAGTTAGGCGTGGGGCTGAGCAAAAAGTCAATCTGTCATCGCGGCCTTGAGCCGCGATCCCGCTGAGTACACACAATTCGGGATTCCGGGTCAAGCCTGCCTTTGCCGAAGCGGCTCCGCGCAGGCAGGCCCGGAATGACACTTTGATTCATATTTTGACTTTTTGCTCAGCCCCACACCTCAATTCAATATCATCGATTTTATCTGTAATTCTTTTCCTTGCATAATTTGTAGTAACGGTTCGCCACAGAGTGGACACCCGTCAAACAGTTCTTTGATTTCAAACTCACAATCACATTCCAAACACTTAGCCCTTGCCGGAACATGAATTATGTTCCGCTTTGCCGTTTGCAGCACCGTGTCTTTCACTGCCGATTCCCATGCAAAATCAAGCGCATGGCTATCTACTCCGGCTAAGTCCCCAATAACTAAATCAATTGATTCGACTGAATGGGCGTGATGTTCTTTCACTTTCTCTTCAGCCGTTTCAACGATGCTCATCACGATTGAAAACTCATGCATGGCTCTGAATTTATTTGTGTTGCCTCGAACGGATCGCGTAAGCCCGATACCCTAACACAATACTTAGTGTAATCGCCACCGTTAACGCCAGCGGAATGAAATGCTCCGGGTTGATAACGTAATGTCCGGGGCTCAATGGATTTTCATGACCATGACCCGGATGAGCAAAGGCATGAACAGGTAACGCTGCTATTGCCAAAAGGATAAGTTTTTTAGTAATCGCTTTCATAGGAGATGATTTTGTGAATTCTAAAGTAGTTGTTCCCATTATTCTTAAACCTGATGAAAGTCATAAGCACTTATGAATTTAATCATGCGGTGAAATTTAGAATAGAACTAAGCTTGTTATGTGTTTTTTCAAAAGATTTTCTCTCCCTGGAAACTTTCTAAATAAAAATCTGACATGCTAACCGAAACTTCTACCCAACGAAAAACTTACTTTGAAGAACTGCAGGCGAGAGGACATTCGCGCAGAGACTTCATGAAGTTTTGCACCATGATGGCAGCCTATCTGGGTTTGCAATCAAGTGGTGTTGCCCAGGTTACCGAGGCTTTGAAAACCAAGCCCAGAATCCCAGTTATCTGGCTGCACTTTCAGGAATGTACCTGTTGCAGTGAATCCTTTATTCGTTCTTCGCATCCCATTGTTGCGGACATCATTCTGGATAAGCTTTCGCTTGATTACACAGAAACCTTGATGGCCGCTGCCGGACATCAGGCTGAAGAGGCCATGCATAAGACCATGACAGAGCACTACGGTGAATATGTGTTATGTGTAGAAGGTTCAGTGCCAACCGGAGCAGATGGTGTCTATTGCATGATTGGTGGTAAATCTTCCATGGATATTTTGCAGGAAGCTGCAGCGGGTGCTAAAGCCATTATCTGTTGGGGAAGTTGTGCCAGCAATGGTTGTGTGCAATCCGCTAAACCTAATCCAACAAAAGCAACGCCTATTCATAAGATTATTAAAGGCAAGCCTATTATTAAAGTTCCGGGCTGCCCACCCATTGGTGAAGTAATGGCGGGTGTGTTAGTTCACATCTTAACCTTTGATACGCTTCCGGCTCTTGATGGAATCGGAAGACCAAAAGCATTTTACTCGAAACGCGTGCACGACAGTTGTTATCGCAGACCATATTACGATGCGGGCATGTTCGTTGAAACCTTTGACGATGAAAATGCAAAACGTGGTTATTGTTTATACAAAGTCGGCTGCAAGGGCCCAAGCACTTACAACGCTTGCGGTATTATGAAGTGGAATAATGGAACAAGTTATCCTATTCAATCCGGGCACGGCTGCTTTGGTTGTAGCGAAGAAAGTTTCTGGGACAATGGTCCTATCTATGAGCGCATGGTAAATGCCGGTGGTTTCGGAATAGAAGAAAATGCTGACAAAGTAGGTATGGTAGCCTTGGGAGTAACCGCTGCAGGTCTTGCGGCACATGCCATTGCAACGAATCTGCGTAAACGCAACGTAGTTGACGAACTAATTGCAGAAGGAAAACAATCTGAAAACGAACTTAAAAACGATTAACCATGGCACGAATTGTTGTGGATCCCATTACCCGCATTGAAGGGCACTTGCGGATCGAAGCAGAAATAAAAGACGGAAAAATTGACCAGGCTTATAGCTCAGGCACCATGGTGCGTTTGATTGAAGAGATCTTGCGTGGCCGCGACCCGCGGGACGCCTGGGCTTTTGTAGGGCGTGTGTGCGGAGTATGCACAACCGTCCATTCACTTGCATCGATACGATCGGTTGAAGATGCCCTTGGAATTACGGTACCTCCCAATGCAGAATTGGTGCGTAATCTGATGTTCTGTGCACAGAATATTCACGATCACGTAGTGCACTTCTATCACCTACATGCCTTGGATTGGGTGGATGTTGTAAGTGCATTAAAGGCCGATCCTAAAAAAACTTCTGAGATCGCTCAAAGTATTTCTAACTGGCCAAAGAGCTCACCAGGATATTTTTCCGATCTGCAAAAACGGTTAACGAAGTTTGTTGAGAGCGGACAACTTGGAATTTTTGCCAACGGCTATTGGGGTCATCCCGCTTATAAGCTGCCAGCAGAAATAAATCTGATTGGTGTTGCTCACTACCTCGAAGCATTAGAGTGGCAAAAAGAAATTGTAAAAGTTCACACCATCTTCGGTGGCAAAAATCCTCACCCAAATTTTCTGGTGGGTGGTATGGCATGTTCGATTAGTCTGGATGATGCGAGTGGTATCAATGCCGAACGACTTGCGTATGTACATCAGCTTCTCAAGCAAGCCAAAGAGTTTGTAGAACAAGTTTATATTCCGGATTTATTGGCCATCGCACCGTACTATCTCGATTGGGGTGCTATTGGTGGTGGCCTTGGTAATTTCCTTGTCTATGGGGATCTCTCTACTTCGGCTTATACTGATGTGCAGAATTACAAATTCCCGGCCGGTGCTATTTTGAATAAAGACCTGAGTAAAATTCACGAAGTTGATTTACGCAATGACTCGGAAATACAAGAATTTATTCCACACAGCTGGTATGAATATGCCGGTGGCGATGGCGTGGGTCTGCATCCCTGGCAAGGTGAAACGAAATTAAATTATACCGGTCCGAAGCCACCTTTCAATTATTTGAATGTAGAAGAGAAATACAGTTTCCTCAAAACTCCACGGTGGAAAGGCAACGCCATGGAAGTTGGTCCGTTGGCGCGGGTATTAGTTGGTTATGCCAGCGGCCGCGAAGATTTTAAAGAAGTTGTGAATAGTACACTCGCTAAATTAAATGTGCCGGCTGCTGCTTTGTTCTCAACGTTAGGTCGCACTGCAGCGCGGGGTCTTGAGTCTATACTCGTAGCACAGTGGGCTCTTGAATTTTATGATCAGCTGATTGGCAACATCAAAAGCGGTGATACCCGCATGGCCAACATGGAAAAATTCAATCCTGAAACCTGGCCAGCCAGTGCAAAAGGAGTGGGACATACAGAGGCGCCCCGCGGTGCTCTTGCACACTGGATTGTAATTGAAGATCAGAAAATTAAAAACTATCAATTGGTTGTGCCTTCTACCTGGAATGCGTCTCCACGCGATCAGGAAGGAAAATCATCGGCTTATGAAGCGGCTTTAAAAGACACACCGATTGCTGATATCACCAAGCCAGTAGAAATTCTTCGTACGATTCACTCTTTTGATCCTTGCCTGGCGTGTGCCGTGCATTTGTATGATGAGGAAGGTAAGCACGTAAGCAAAGTTCAGGTACTTTAATCTCAGCGGTATGAATAGCACAACTGTATCATCAAGACCGCAATTACTCAGGCGAGTATTTGTGTGGGAATTACCGGTGCGTTATTATCACTGGCTTAATGCCGCCTGCATTTTAGTTTTGATTGCTACTGGCTTTATCATCGGCAATCCACCGGCTATCATGACGAGTAAAGAAGCTTATTCCAGTTATTGGTTTGGAACAACTCGCTTTATCCATTTTGTTGCAGCCTACATTTTTCTGTTCAATTTTCTGTTCCGCATCTATTGGGGATTTGTTGGAAATAAATATGCCAGTTGGAAAAATTTTATTCCTACCAACCGGCAATACTTCAGAGACATGTGGAACATTCTGAAGTCAGACATCTTTATGACCAAGGGCTACAACATTCATACAATTGGCCACAATCGCCTTGCGGGATTTATCTATTTCCTAACCTTCATCGCTTTTGGAATCCAGTGTTTAACTGGCTTCGGTTTATATTCTGCCATGAGTGATTGGTGGTTACCGAATTTGTTTTCTTGGGTGCCCACACTTTTTGGTGGCGACTTTATGATGCGCACAATTCACCACTGGGCTATGTGGTTCTTCATTCTATTCACGGTCGTGCATGTTTACCTGGTATTTTATCACGACTATGTAGAAGGCCATGGTGAAATTTCAAGCATGGGTGGCGGCTGGAAATTTATCGAAGAGGAAACTTTTAAAAAGAACGAAGAAAAAGAAAAGTAAAGTCTATGACTTCATCGCCTGTTTTAATTCTTGGTATTGGCAATTACCTGATGGGTGATGAAGGCCTGGGTGTTCATGTTGCCAATCAGTTAAAAGAGGAACTGGAACCCGGCCTTGCCGACATTGTTGATGGCGGCACGGCCGGGTTTCAGTTGATGGAATACCTCGAATCTTATCCGCACGTGATTATGGTTGATGCCACGCTGGATGGAAAACCAGCGGGAACCATTCAATTAATAAAACCGCGCTTCTCAAAAGATTTTCCAAGTGCGATGAGCACGCACGAAATTGGCTTGAAGGATCTGGTGGAAGGATTATTGTTGCTGGGAAAACTTCCCAACATTCATCTCTTTATCATGTCGATTGAAAAAGTGCAGCCACTCAGTATGTTGCTTTCGCCAGAAATAGAGAATTCTTTGGCGGGATTGAAAGAAAAGATTACTGCATTAACCAAACAACTTATTGCAGTACCCCAGCCCGCATAGTCTACTTTCTAATCTTATCAAGATAGAGTTTTGATGCCTGCTCCACCCACCGGTCGCGATCAATACGGCCCGGAAAGAATTTGATTGATTCAGTGAGTTGTTTTATTGATTCTTCGGTGAGTTCGCTGATTTGCCGGAAACTGTAAATGCCCAACGTGTTAAGTTTCTTTTCGATGCCCGGCCCAATGCCATTGATTATTTGAAGGTCATCCTTTTCATCAGCAATAATTCTGGCGCTGAGTTGCTTTTCTGTGACATCATTTGATTTTTTACTGTCGCGCTTGCTCTTTTGTAATTCTTCAACTTCAGTCTGCAATTTTTGTCGGGTGACTTCCAATAGATATGTCTCCTTTTTGCTTTGATCGAGTTGAGTTTGGAGGGATTGCACCAATTGTTGAATTCTGTTAAGCTCTTCAACGTGCGACCCTGTATTACGTGCCTCTTCTAATTCTGTTTTAAGTCGTTCGTTGTCGCGCGAAACCGCAATAAAATCTTCACGAAAAGTTTCGCGGGCACGCGCCAGTGTGTTTTCTGATTTTTGGGCAAGTTCTTGTAGGTGTCGATTGTTGGCTTTTAGCGCTTCGCGATCGGATAATAAATTCTGAATATCGTGTTCTCTTTTTATTGCCTTGTCCTCTCTAAGCATCCATGCAATGCCAAAGCCAATAAAAACCGAAATCAAAATCATCAATAGAATTTCGGCAATAGCCCAAGCCGATTCATGCGGATTTATATTGATAGGTTGAGTATCCAGACCCTTAACCCAAAACAAATACCAGAATGCCGCCAGAAAGCACCAAACAAAAAATACTACAACAAGAATGTAGACCGATCTCATAGAAATGACCTGCGAAATTAATCAAAAGGGGGATATGCTGAGCCTAACCTTTGCAATATCTCTTCCCTCTCTCTCCAATCAAAAAACATAAAAAGTGTAATCCGGTGCAACCTGGGCAGGGCACAATGCGTCTATATGCATAATTCACTTATGTATTAATCTTTTATGCATTCTCCTGAACTATTAAAAGGCACGCTGCAGACCATTCTTCTCAAGTTGTTGAAAGATCATGGCAAGATGTATGGCTACGAAATCACACAGCGGGTAAAAGAATTATCAGATGGCCGGATTCTGCTTACCGAGGGTGCTTTATATCCTTCGCTTCATAAACTGGAAGCCGAAGGTCTTTTGAAAACAGAAACGGTGATGATGGGCAAGCGTGTGCGCAAATATTATACACTTACACCGGTAGGAAAGAGTCTGGTGAAAGAGCGCGTGAGTGAGTTTGTTGATTTTATCCGAACGATGGGGAATGTTTTACAGGTTGAACTCAATTAATAATTGACAATGTACAATTGACAATTATGTTGACAGACGATCACATCAGTTATATTATCAAGGACTTGAATTACCGGGGCATTGTTGCCGAGGGAATCCAGGATGAACTGGTTGATCACATCTGTTCCGCTGTAGAAACAGAAATGGCCAGTGGCGTACGATTCATTGATGCCTATCATAAGATTTTAAAATCATTCGGGCACACCGCGGGTTTGCGCGAAACTCAGAAACAAACGATTCGATCAGAAAACTCAAAGACAAAGGATATGTTAAAGAATTATTTTACTGTCGCTATTCGAAATCTGCGGAAGCATAGTTTCTATTCATTTATCAACGTAGCCGGCCTTTCTATTGGACTGGCTATTTGCATGATCATAATCTTATTTGTGATCAATGAAATCAGTTACGATAAACACTTCGCCAATGCCGATCGGATCTATCGTATCAAAAGCGAGATCAAGTTTGGAGGCAATCATTATAACATGTTGTACGCGCCTCCGGTAATGGCAAATACCCTCGTTACAGAATATCCGGAAGTAGAAGCGGCTATCCGGTTTCGTGAGCGCGGTTCTTACCTGGTGAAAAGAAGTGTAGACAATATCAAAGAAGATAATGTGATCTGGACTGACAAGGATTTTTTCAAGGTCTTCTCTGTTCCGGTAATTGCCGGTAATCCTGAAACCGCATTGGCGGAACCTAATTCTATTGCCATCAGCGAAGCGATTGCCAATAAATATTTCCCTATGAAAATGCGCTGGGGCAAACTCTTATACTAGATAATAAAGAAAGTATGAAAATTACGGCCATCTATAAAACCCTGCCGGCCAACACGCATTTTCATTTCGATATTTTAATTGCCCTTGAAGGTTTGGAAGAAGCCAAAAGACCCGTGTGGTACAGTAATAATTTTCAAACCTATATTCTCTTACGCCCCGGAGCCGATGCAAACCAGCTGGAGAATAAATTTCCGGACCTGATTGTAAAACATGTTATGCCGCAGATGGCTGAGTTGCTGGGCAACGACTTAACGTTGGAAAAATTTATTGCTACCGGAAATAAAATAGAATACACACTACAACCACTTCCCGATATTCACTTAAAAAGTTCTTTGCAGGGCGAGTTCGAACCTAACTTTGATATCGCCTATGTTTATTTGTTTGTTGCCGTGGCTTTATTCATACTGATTATTGCCTGCATCAACTTCATGAATCTCTCCACCGCTCGATCTGCCAATCGCGCAAAAGAAGTGGGCATTCGAAAGGTGATGGGCTCTTTCCGGTCGCATCTCATGCGTCAGTTTCTCACAGAGTCAATCTTATTAAGTTTAATTTCCATTGTGCTCGCTGTTATAACCGCCTGGCTATTGCTTCCTTTCTTTAATGAACTTTCAGCCAGAACGCTTACTATTCCTTTTGAGCAACCATCGCTGTATGGAATAATTATACTCGCTGCCTTATTGGTTGGATTGCTGGCCGGTATTTATCCGTCTTTCTTCTTATCAGCATTTAAACCTGTTAGTGTACTAAAAGGTCATGTCGCCTTAGGGATGAAGAGTGGGTTTATCCGAAGTGCGCTGGTAGTTTTTCAATTTACCATTTCTATTTTTCTTGTCATCGGCACGCTGGCGGTGAATCGACAACTCAATTACATCCAAAACAAAAAACTCGGCTTTAATAAAGATCAGGTGATTGTGATTGATGATGCATATGCCTTGGGCAACAACCGAATCCCTTTCAAAGAAGAAATCATGCGCAGCGGAAAAATGGAACACGCTACCATGACAGGCTTTTTACCGGTAAGCGGTACCTGGCGAAGTGATAATCCCTGGTGGGTAGAGGGTCGGGATCCGGGCATACAGGAAAATATGGTGAGCATTCAAAACTGGCGGGTAGATTACGATTACATTAATACCATGGGCATGAACATGAAGGAGGGGCGGGGTTTCTCCCGCGATTTCCCTTCAGATTCATCTGCCGTTATTATCAACGAAGCCGCCCTGAAAGCCTTTAATTTTACAGGCGATGTTATTGGTGCTAAAATCGCTACGTTTGGCGATAGTGGAAATGGTGAACCTGATCGGAATAAACAGATCTCCTTAACGGTAGTGGGTATTGTAGAGAACTTTCACTTCGAATCTCTCAAGCAGAATGTTGGTCCACTGATGATGGAGTTAAGCAAAAGACCCGAGGGCCCAATATCTTTTCGGTTTCAATCACAAAATGTACAAGACGTGATTCAGATTGTTGAATCGAAATGGAAAGAGATGGCACCCGGCCAGCCCTTTACCTATTACTTTTTAGATGATCGCTTTGGGACTATGTATGCAGCCGAAACCCGGCTAGGAAGAATCTTTGGAGTTTTTTCTGTGCTCGCAGTGTTGATCGCTTGTCTCGGTCTGTTTGCTCTCACCTCTTTCACAGCGGAACAGCGCACCAAAGAAATTGGAATCAGAAAAGTGCTTGGCGCCAGCATCAGCAGCATTGTTGTATTGCTCTCGAAAGAATTAGGTAAGCTGATACTGATTGCTTTCCTATTGGCAGCACCGCTTGCGTGGTTTGGAATTGATTGGTGGTTGAAGGATTATACATACAAGACTGAAATAGGTGTTGGTTTATATCTCCTTGCGGGAATAGCTGCCTTACTGATCGCCTGGTTAACCATGAGTTTTCAATCTTTCAAGGCTGCATCCAGCGATCCGGTGAAGTCATTGAAGAGCGAGTGAGAAATTCTAATTATTGATAGTGAATGGTGGTCTGTGGATACACACAACGGAAAGCCTCCTTATATAAAATATCAATTCTGACTTCTATTTCGCACCCAATCAATATAATAAAATAAGAAAAAGATAAAAAGCACAGGAATTATAATCAGATACCTGGTTGACAATTGTATCAAGCCTGTCAGGTGCAACACTGAAATACCAATTAGCATGACTGGCAATCCCCTATAATACCAATTAAACTTACGAAGAATGAATAAAGTATAAAAGCAGATTAGTAACATTATGATCTGAAGACTCTCAATGCCATAGTCTCGTACAACTTCTTTAAAGTTACCATACTTGTTCCATACCCAGAGTAGAATAGCAAATATAGTAGCCAGGATTAATTTTTGACTTTCTTTTAACTGTCCAATCATCTAGTCTGACTTTTTCTTAGATTTTCGATACATTCGATTTGTGCGCTCTGTACATTAAGAAACAATATGCTTAAGAATTTTTGATGCATATCAATGTCGAGTGTGCTTTCATAAAAAAATTCCCTTTCAAAAGATATCCCTTTAGATGTTTCATATGACAATTGGGGACTAAAAGCATACCGTTCTGTCCGGTATGTTGGGCATTGCAATTGAAACATGCTGTCAATGAAGTTCAAATTTTTGGCAAGTCGAATCGGAACTGTTGAGTTTTTATAATGCTCTTTTAAAAAGTTTCTGTTGAAAATAGATTGTACTAGGTCAAGTCCATCATGCTGATCTAACGACTCAATTTCCTGCCGTACTATCTTTTGTATAGCTGCTATGCTGTCTGATAGAGTTGTAGATGTGCTGTCTGAAAGTACATCCATTTTTATTTGCCTCACTTGCTTATCAAAATCAGCAACTTCGAAATCCCAAGTGGGGCTACATGATGTTACAAAGAAAACAAGCAGTATTATCTGTTTGAAATTTCTGTATTTCATGATATTAAACAGCATCGATTGAATCCTTCACAACCTTGTTTAAAGCCGAGGTTACTGGAGTTGTCGCCACGTTTAATATTATTGAGCCGCCACGCCCCATTTATTTAACAGGTCCATCGGCTGAATTTCCCGAAGGTGGTGGTGGCTTAGGTAGCCAACTGCCTTCAAATTTGAATTTTATCTTACCTTGATAGTCACTGCTATAGTGAGCAACCCTATCGAAGGTAGCATTCACTTCATTCTGATCAAGATCAGCTGCTTCTCTCAAAAACATCACATAGGTCCACTTATCTTTCTTACAAATCCAGGAACCAAACAACGTGTGGTTGATTTCCAATAAGTTTTGGTAAAAGCTTTCCTGGTTTTTGTCCGGTACTTCAACCAATGGACTCATCACCTGAAAATACCAGCGATCTGGTGATGTTTGCATACTAAAAACATCAATCCAGAGAGTTGCTCCCTTATAAGTTATTGCCCATTGTCCTGGTTTTTGACCCCGACATGCGGCCGGATCAACGCCAAGCGCTTTAATATATGTTTCTACTAATGTGGAGGTTTGGTTGAAGTCCATACTGTTTTCGTTTGGGGTTTTGGAAATATTTTGGAATGAAGATAATAAAATGAAAACGTTCAGCAAATTGATTTTTGAACTTAGATATCTATATCACCTATCAGATTTTTAGTATGATTAACGGAAATCAATTCCTGACAACAGTCGATACGAATAAACTTTACCATAACTTCACATTCTTAACATAGAGAACGCAAAAAGAAAGTATGCGTATGTTATAACCAACCCATTATTATTATGAAAAACTATGTACTGATTATTGTTGCTTGTCTCATTGTAGGGCCTGCCTTCGCACAAATCGAGAAGGGGACTATCCTCGCAGGGGCCTCCTCGAACCTCAACTTTACTTCCATATCACCAGACAATGGTGATAACTACAGTGTTTTTGATTTGAGTCTTAAAGGCGGGTATTTCTTTATGGATAATCTCACTGGGGGATTAAATCTGGGTTATCAAAAAATTGACGACTTTACTGTTAGCACCCTCGGATTATTCGGTCGATACTATTATCAGGGTAAGTTTTTTGGTGGTGTGGGCTTTAATGTGGTTACGTATGAAAATCAGGACGGTCAAACTTCGATTCCTTTTGAAGTTGGCTATGCCGCATTCATTACGCCCAATATTACTATTGAACCCTCGTTGAACCTGGCCATTGGAGAAGACAACACATCGTTTGGTTTTCGGGTTGGATTTTCGCTGTATCTGAATCGAAGTAATTCAACTAATTAAGATCACGCTGTTGGAAAATATTTCCTGGATTGGGATCAGGACTTACTGGTTGCCGGTTCGTTCAAATCCAAAAACAGGATACCCGCTCATGTTAGGCGTTTGCTTCACCAACCTAAATCCATTGCGATCCATCATCACAAGAAATTCTTCAATGGTATAAAGCGGTTTTCCGCATTTTGCATCGGAACAGAAGGGGCCTTCTTCCTGATCGCCATGAAAGCTGTCGCGAATAAAAATTCTTCCTATTGGTTTCAATTTCTTTCGCAAGTCAGTAAGCATCGAATCAGGTTGATCAAAGGTATGCACTGTGGCATTGGAGTAAATCAGGTCCAGCGCGTCATCAGGTAGGTTGGACTTTGCTAACTCACCATAGGTGATGTGAAATGTGTTTTTTTTGCTTAAGTCATAACCCAACTTTTTAGAATAGTACGCGATCATCTTGTTCACATTTTCCCGCTCCAGAATCTTTTTATCAATGTCCTGTATGTAAACCGTACAGTTATCCAGTTGCGTAGCCATGATAACAGTAAGTGCACCTGACCCCGCACCTACATCTGCGACATGCATGCCGGGTTTTGCCTCCATAAACTCCAGTATGGGCGCAAACGTATCTTTTGCGTTTTGAATTTTGAATACCGGACCGTTGGCGTAAGGGGCGCAACTCGTCAATACAAGCAGCAGAAAAATGAGTGTCCTGAAATTCATGAGTGTTGGGGTTACGAATAGAAACGAAACGAGGTAAATAAAATTACTTAGGAAATCTTCAACATAGTATCTTGCGCTGGATGTTTACACAAGCCAACAAAGTTCGTGCACTTTACTTTCTGGTGTTCTCTTGCACGGCATCGTGGTTGCCGATTTTTGCCGATCACCTGAAAGCGCAGGGACTAAGTGGACTAGAGATCAGCCTGGTGCTGAGTGTAACGCCCATCATGATGCTTTTGATTCAGCCATGGTATGGTGTGATTGCGGATAAAATTGGGATTCGTAAATGTTTGATCTTTTCCACGCTCTTAGCAGCATTAAGCTTTTTGTTATTCTTGTTGAGTGGTGGTTTTCTTTTCCTGATCGCAGCAACGGTAGCCATGGCTTTGTTTTACAACGCACTTCAGCCCCTGCTGGATAGCGTTACGTTGGGTTTGGTTCAGGAGCAACCCAATCTTAATTACGGATCGCTTCGTCTGGCGGGCGCTGCGGGCTGGGCCTTTACCGGAATCACGGTGGGCTATTTTATCACTTCACTCAGCACAAGCGTAATTTTTATTTCTTCTTCCTTGAGTTTAACGCTCGCATTTTTCATTTCGCTTTCGCTGAATGACTTTACAACAACACATACAAACCTTGAAGATGAAGCAACTAATATTTTCGATGTACTTAAGAACAAAATGCTGTTGTTTCTCCTGTCGGCTATTCTGCTGGTTTCAATTGCCGCCACCACCATCTGGAATTTTTATTCCATCTACATGAAAGAAATCGGAGCTACTGCTACGCTGGTGGGGTATGGTCTTTCCTTTCAGGGATTGTGCGAGCTGCCAATGTTTTATTTTGCCACAGCCATCATTCACCGGCTTGGCGTTAAAGCCACGCTGATGGTGACACTCGTTGCCACTGCCCTGCGTTTGTTTTTATACAGCTGGGTGAGCGATCCGCAATGGGCGATTGCAATTGAATTGCTACATGGCATTTCATGGTCGTTATTCTGGGTAGTGTGCGTGGAAAGTGTCAATAGCCTCGTGCCGACACAATGGCGAGCCACGGGTCAATCTGTATTGTATGCTGTTTATTTTGGTGCCGGACAAATTGCCGGCAACTTCTGGACGGGCTGGCTGTACGATCAACAGATTTCCATTGGGCGCATTTTTATGCTCAACGGTTTTCTGGTGTTGGTTGTAGCTATACTATGCAGCGTGTTTATCCGCTTTCGCGATCAAACTAAAAGGGTCGCCTGAATCCCGGCTTTCATTCGGCCGAGGTACCATTCAATAAATTTGGCTACATCTATTTCTGCAGGCGCGTAGGGGCCGGGCTCATAGCCACTGGTTTCGACTCCTTTAAAATTATTTTCACACAGTTGCCAATCTTGCTCTCCGGTAATTTTCCAAAACTCAACCAAACGATTTAAATCAAAATCAATCCCTTCTTTTGCATCACCATCAACCAGCCAGGTAAGATCAAGAATAGTTTCGTTAGGTCCGGTAGCTGTCAGGCGCATAGTCCAGATGTAATCGCTTACGGCATCCATCCAGAAGTTGGGGTAGCAAACCAAACCCACTACGCCCGCATCATAATCACGATGATCGCCCATCGGTTTACTTACCGCTTTACCATCTAAACTGTAAGTAGTAACTCCTGGCCGTAATGGATAACGAATAGCGAAATGAAAAGAGTCGTCAAAAAAATTTACTGTATCGGTTGCAAGACCTTTGTCTTTCCAGAACTGTTGTTTATTGGTCAATTCATCTTCTGCTGATTCTCGCAGGTTCGCACCAATGACAGCGCTGCAATATTCCGGATGAGCCGGGCCGCAATGATAACACTCCCTAAAATTTTCGGCCACCAGTTTCCAGTTGGTTCGCAAAACATACCGTTTTTGAAACGCCACTTTTGCCTGTCCGATTTTAAATGGCTTTAGGAAGGGCGCGAAGTCTTTGCGAACCGGTGAGAAGTCGGGGGGTACATCGTTCAACGAAATAAAGATCAATCCTTCTACCAGCTCTACCGCCACAGGCTTAAGACCATGTTGTTGCAAGTTAAATTCATCGGGCATAAGGCGCGCCTTGTGCAGTGAGCCATCTTTGTTATACACCCATTGGTGATACGGGCACATAAGTTTTGCCGAATGGCCCGACTCTTCCAGGCAAATCAATGAACCCCGATGCCGGCAGGAATTGTGATGGGCAAACACTTCACCTTTATCGCCACGAATAATAATTACCGATTCGTTTCGGAGTTGATAAACAAAATAATCGCCCGGTTTAGGAATGGAAGCAAGGGTTCCTGCAAAGAGCCAGTGTTTTTTCCAAATGTGTTGCCACTCCGTCTCGTAAATGTTTTGATTTAGGTAAAACGGTTTCGCCAGGCTGTAGCCGGATTGGTGTTCCTCAATAAGCTGCAGAAGCATGGTCATAATTTTTGTAAATCAAACTTAGTAAAAGTTGTTGATAAGATGATAAGTTCATTGGTATTGATGCGTAGTCCTCTGCGAAGACGATCAGAAAGATCAACCAAGCCCCTTGTCATACAAATGTCGCCTTTATGACGGCCTTAAAATTTAGTGATACCTTTGAGTGGGGATAGCTTTGCATGCAAAAAAAAACACTTAAAGAAATGACTGCTTCGTGGCTACGAGATGGAAGGCTATCCAAAGGGCTTACCCAAAAAGAACTCTCCGAAAAATCGCATATCAGCATCCGTTCCATCCAACGAATTGAAAACGGTGAACTCATTCCGCGTAGCCATACCCTAAAAACACTAGCCGAAATTCTTGGGTTGTCTTTTGAAACATTTATGAAAGCTGCGCGAGAACAGGAGTTTATTATTCCACAAGAGAAAGTGGCACTTGACAAATCTCAGCGCATAGTTATTTCCGTTGGATTTTGTCTTGTTATACTATTGCTGGCCTGGGCTTATGTGGCACAGGCCGCTAAGTTTCCTGAAACTACTTTTGAGTTATTGGTTTTCGTAAGCGTTACGCTTTCGCTGATAACTGCGCTGCTATTTTTTATCTGGCGTAAAAAAGCCTAACCGTTTAAACTCAAAATTTTATGATTGGCATCATTGTTCAATTAGCCTTTTCGTGGCTGTTGGTTTGGTTTTTTGATAGAAGCAATCTTTCTGTGTTGGGGTTAAAGCCTACAAAAGTGCGATTGTTGCAATGCGTGGTTTTTCTTTTGCTTGCTACTGCCTTTAGTGCTTCGGGGTTTCTATTAAAAATGTGGATTGCAGAACAACGCTGGCAGTTAAACCCGGCATGGAATACAAGCCTTATTGCCAAAGGTGTGTGGTTTAATGTTAAATCTGTTTTATATGAAGAGCTGATCTTTCGCGGAGTCTTGTTTTACATCCTTATACAAAAGTTAGGCACAACCAAAGCCATCTGGATTTCAGCCTCAGCCTTTGGCATGTATCATTGGTTTTCGCAAGGCTCGCTGGGTGAACCAATACCTATGCTGATAACTTTTATAGTTACGGGTGCCATGGGTCTGGTGCTTGCCTATGGTTATTGTAAAACTCAATCGCTCTATGTGCCCATTGCGATTCACTTTGGTTGGAACTCCGTTCAACAAGTTATGTTTTCAAAAGGACCAATAGGAAAACAATTGTTGATTGAAGTTTTGCCACTGCCTGAAGTAACAGTATCATACTTCAGTTTCTTCTTTATGCAGTTCTTTCCGATTGTAGCTGTGTTGGTGGTTTGTACGTGGGGAATTAGATACTTAGCGTCTGATGAGAGTAAGTGAAATTGTTTTGTTCGGCACACATATAAACATTTTATGAGCCAATTAGGTATTCTGTTGGAGTCTTTTCTCGGTTCTTGACTGGGAGGGGTTTAAAACGATTAATAATGGGTTTCTTTGTTAAGTTTCTCTTTACAGAATCATGGCACGAACCTTTTGTTACAGAAAACAAAAAGTTTATTGAGGCAACGAGAGTGTTTATGGATAACCATTAAACCAGTTTATTCTACAGGCAAAAACGTTTGTTAATTTCTCCCCTTGCCTACTGCCAAATGCCTACTTATTTATACCGCTTCCCCTTCTTAATCACCATCTTCACATCTTGTAGTAACGCCATGTGCCGCAGCACATCACCCTTCACCGCAATGATATCAGCATACTTGCCTTCACTTACCGTTCCAAAATCTTTTTCAACGCCTTGCATAACTGCCGGCCAGTAGGTAGCCGCGCGGATGGTGTACATCGGATCAAATCCAAATTTATTTACCCATACATCCAGTTCGTTCCAGGTGCTTTGGCTATGAAACTTCATGGGGATGCCGCTGTCAGTACCAATCAATAACACTACACCTGCATTTTTAAGTTGATTGATTTTTTTCTCAAGCGTGGGTTTACGAATAGGATTTAAACCAAAATAACTTAGGCGACCGGGATGCTTAATCGATTGTTTGATGTCGGCAATAATGGAATCGGGCAAACCCAAATGCCAACTTGTGTTGTCGAGTGCTTCGGGATTATCGCGCATGTATTCGTAGTTGTGTAAGCCTTCCACGGTGGGTGTCCAGAACAGCGGGCCGAGACTCATCTTGGCTGTGCGCTCTTTAATGGCAGCCATAATATCATCCGGATATTCAGGCGCTGCCGCCAGACCGGTATGTTCAAAATTATCAACGCCTGCCTTTAGGCCTCTCCGGATCTCATCGGGCCGGTGTGAGTGTCCCACCACTTTCAGTTTATTTTTATGCGCTTCATCTACCACCGCCATGTATTCTGCTTCTGTCATCTGATCCTGATCGATCAGCTTAATACAATCCACACCCGCTTTGGCCAACTGTCTCACTTTCGCGCGAGCATCTTCTGGCCCTTTCACGCCCCAGCGAAATTCTGCTGTGCCGGGATACGGCTCATGCTGAATAAACGGTCCGCTCATATACATGGTCGGCCCCGGAATTTCGCCCTTGTTGATACGATCGCGCACGGAAATACTTGCGTCAAGCGGAGCGCCCAGATCGCGGGCACTGGTTACACCTGCCATTAGCAGTTGATGGGCCGATGATGGCATGATCACATCCTTCGCTAATTTCAAATATGTTTTATCCCAATGAGTGTAGTCGCTGTGTCCATTGATCATCAGGTGCACGTGCATGTCCCACAAACCGGGCAACACACTCATCCCTTCCGTTGAAATTATTTCTGCGCCTTTCGGGATTTCAATAGAGCCTACCTGACCAATCGCTTTGATGCGTTCGCCTTCTATAATTACCACTGAATTAAGCAGCGGCTTACCACCAAAACCGTCAATGAGTGTGCCGCCCACAAGGGCTTTGGTTTGCGCAAATCCATTGGAAGCAATCACCAATAATAGATAAACTAACTTTTTCATTGGAATAATATTTGAAATAGAAAGGTAATAAAATATTAGAGCGAGCTTCCGAATTTGTGATCTGTGGTAATTACATGATTATGACTGATAGGAATTGCGGTGTCTTAATGCAAAAGACTCTTGTCGCCCGTCATCTCCCACTGTCCAAGTGAAGTGGGTATACAACCTATCGCATTAAGCTGATCGAAAAAGTCTTTCACCAGAAAGGGTTGTTCCCTCGATTCTTTCATTTTAGCAAATGTCGCCAGGGTACTTTCCAACAAATATTTTCCGGTGATGTAACTGGTGCCATAGCCTGGCTGACGCAAGTACAGATGTTGTTCGAAGATCAACAATTCCTTTTCCGTTTTCATCCATCCGCGTGGTGTATACTCCGAATGAATTTTTCCAGCCTCTTCCATCGTCATCTCATTCGCGTGGGCATACAAGGACCCAAGGCCACGGGCAGCACGTTGCGCAATCATGATATAAACTATTTCTTTTACCCGCGGATCATCATTGTACAGTCCGGCCTGCATAAACATTTCTTCTACCGCTGTAGCCGTGCCTTCATTGCGGGAATCAAAAATGTTATAAAGCAAGGGTCCCTTTCGGATTTCACTGGCATGCGGTTCGTTATCCATTTGGGCAAGCTCAAACCAATGATAAAAGTGCGAGTACAACGGTCGCGGGTCATGGTGTAATGTAATCTGGAAAAAGTTTCGCTTTTCAGCAGGCATAAAGCTGCCGAGGTGTTCGCGTAAAGCGGGCTCGAAATATTCTTTCACCGATACGATCTCATCTTTTTCCAAAAAGTTCAGCAGGCTTTTAGCGGATCGTTCGGTCAGGGCTGTGAAAGCCTCCGGTGTATCCACAGCTGTCAGTTCCGGCAAATTTCGGTTTCTATGTTCTTCCAGTTTTAATGCAGTCCAGGCGCGTGCAAGTTCACGCTTAAGAAGCATTACTTCATCCTCCCATGTAAGTGGCACGAGGTGTACGTTTTGTAAATACCAGGTATAATTTTCTTTTCCTATTCCTGACGGGCCTGTTTTCGAGGCTGATTCTTTCTCCAGCCACGTTATCAAATTATTTGTGGATTGGATTGATTCTTTTATTACCGTTACGAGATCCAACTGTTCGCTAACTCCCGGCAGTTCCAGTATGCTTTCAAGATCGCTCGTCTGTGTTTTAATATCCCTGATTCCGGCTATCCATAAATCCCTGGCGTTGCCGGTGAGATTGGTCTTTGCGTGTTCATTCAAGCTGGCAATCACACGAAGTTGGCTGATCAGTTTTTCTTTATTTTCCTCGGATAATGGAAACTGATATTTCCAAAGATCCACGATGGCATGATGCGTGGAGCCTTCGTGCGCAGGCACATCACTGCGGTCCAGCCAAAGCGTTTTATAAAAAGCAGGGTCACGCTCCCAGGGTCGCAGCACACGATGATCGAAATCAAGTCCGTTCATTTCGGCATGCACAATGTACCAATCTACCTGATGATTTATTGGCCAGCCTGTAGTGTCAAAATTCTGAAGTTGTTGTTGCCAGCTTTTCAGTTCTTCGTGTTGTTTCTTCATGGCCACAACAGAATAATCAGGCACTCCTTCTTTCATCTTTGGCGTTTGAAACTCACGCCACGATTTGAATAACTCTACGAGCTGTTCGTGGGTAGTAGATTTGCTTGTGTCGACTGAAGAGGGTGCGGAACAGCCAATCAGAATAAGAAGGAGACAGTAGGCAAGAACAAGAGGGTTGGAAGATCGTGTCATAACTTCCAAGCTAAAAAAATTCAAAACAAGATGAGCTATTCTTCGAATGTTTTTATCGTGATTTTCTTTGACCGGCCCGGCCAAGATATTTGAAGGCGTCCGCCATCATAATAGTTCCGGTAATGCCGGTAATGCCGCCCGAGACCAGCAGCACCTTACCCAAATCATCATTTTTTCTTCCTAACATAAGCCCTCCGGCTATGGTAACCGAGTAACCGATTGTTGCCACGATAATGCCGCGTTTGAATTTATTTTGTGATTGGGAAAGATTGACTTGTATCTGCTCTATATCACCTTGAAGAAGCAATATTTCCTTTTTTAATTGTTCAATATCTTTGGTGTCTGTCTGCGCAAAACTTAATGCCGGTAGGGTAAACCACAAAACGATAAATAACCTGAACATATTACTTTTTTATGCCACAATATAAAACTGAACCTATGACTATGCAAGATATTATCTATCAAGCCAGGCTTTGAAATGCGAAGAGCGGTCGCGGCTGATGGTAAGCTCATGCATGCAGGGTTGATGTAGTTTTACTTCCAGTCGGGTGCTGATCAAACCTTTTATTTCAGCAATAGCATCCACATTAACGATCGCTTTTCTGCTTATGCGAAAAAACCGGGCGCTGTCGAGTTGTCCTTCTAACTGCTCCAACGTATAGTCGATCAAAAATTTTTTATTATCCTGTAGTGTATAAATGTAAACCTCTTTTCCATCGGCAAAAAAATAGGCGACCTCTTCCGTTGATTTATACTGCAATTTATTTCCTGACTTTACCAGGAGTCGCTCTTTGGGTTTTTGTTTCTCTTTTAAAAGCCAATCTTTTAATTCTGATAATTGCATGTTAACATTTCCCGGTTGTTCACGCATGCGTTTCCATTTTGCAATGGCTGCTTCCAGATCCTCTTGCTGAACTGGCTTCAGCAGGTAATCGATACTAAGGTGCTTAAATGCCTGTAGAGCATATTGATCGTAAGCGGTGGTAAAAATGATGGGTGCGTCTACCGAAACCCGGTTAAAAATTTCAAAACTTTTTCCATCGACCAATTCAATATCCAAAAAGAGTAAATCTGTCTTATTGCCGGAAGAAAAAAAAGAAACGGTTTCTTCAATGCTTTCTAAGATACCTTGTACGAAAAAGGGTTCTTTCGTTTTTTGCAAAAGAGAAGTTAAGCGTTCTGCCGCCAGGGCTTCATCTTCTACAATCAAAACATTCATGGTGCCAGATAAAGAATTGGTAATTTGACAATAAACTGAGCGTTTGTCTTGAGTATCTTAACCGGTTTATCGGATAAAAGTTTATAGCGACTCACTATATTATTCAGACCAATTTTTGTGGATTCTTCCTCTATTTCTTTTTTCTGAAGTGTGTTGCTCACGCTAATGTAGTCGCCCTCCGTTTCGAGAAGAATGTTGAGGGGCGACTTTTTGGAGGCTATATTATGCTTAATTGCATTTTCAATTAGCATTTGCAAAGAGGCTGGAGCCACCATTACCTGATCCAGGCCATCTGAAATTTTACTTTGAATGATTAGATTATCATTAAACCGTGTTCTTAGTAGGTAAGTGTAGGAATCCAGGAAAGCCAGCTCTTCTTTTAACGGGACTATTTTCTTTTCCTGGTTGTAAAGTAAATACCGATACACATTAGAAAGTTGGGCAATGAATTTAGATGATGCCTCCGCGTCTTTATGCACCAACGTAGAAAGAACATTAAAACAATTGAATAAAAAATGGGGATTGATCTGATTTCGTAAAGCCTCAAACTGTGCTTCAATATTTTGTTTTTTCAATTGTTCAGCTTCCAATTGTGTTTTCTTTAACCTGTTCATGAAAAACACAATCGCGTTAAGACAATTTAAAAAAAGGTTGACTCGAAACCCAAATGCGGTAAGAAGTTTCCAGTGTGTAAAATTTAGTTCTAACGGCATCCCTAGAAAAAAATACAGAACAAACAATGAGAGTGTTGACACCAAAACAACATTCACCATACTCGCCAAAAAAAGTATGATCAATGGATGCACAGTCGATACTCGTGGCATAACAAGTTTTTCTGCCAGACGGTTTAATTCCCAAACGCCTAAAACAACCACAGCAAGTACTGCAAATAAATATCCACTGTTAAGCTCAAAATCAAACAGGTGGGTGCCTACCGTTACCCGAATATTGATGTAGGAGTAGAGCGAGAGCAGGAGAATAAATACGTATCGATAGCGGACTGAAAACACAGTTGTGGAATTAAAGCTTTTCAAATAAACTAAATTATCTGGTAATGGGTAAGCCCCGCAAAATTTGCGGGGCTTCAACCCTACTACCAAACCCACCTCTACACTTACGGAAGAAGTACCTTATCAATTACGTGTATAACTCCATTTTTACCTTGAATATTTAATAATGTTGGCAGGAGAGCAGCCGGAGCACCCGATCCTCCAACTACAGTAAGGCTTGCTGTATTCACCGTTACATTTCCATTCAGTGTTGGAACTGCTCCGGAAACTAAATCAGTTGAGAATCTTCTAACTCCTACTACGTGCTTTTTAAGCACCGCAATCAAAGTTGAAAGTTCAATTTCATTTACATTATCAACACCCAATGCTGTGTACAAGGCCTGAAATGCAGCATCCGTAGGCGCAAATACAGTCAACTCACCTGTTGATGCACTTACCGCCTCTAATAAATCATCAGCACCTTGGCCATCTGTGCGGGCTAGTGCAGCCAATAACTGAGTAAATTGTGGTGATGAAGCCGTTGTGTTAGCAACTACTATTTCAGCAATTGTTTGAGTAGGCGGAACCAACGTTCTGTTAATTACATGAACAATTCCATTGGAAGCCTGAATATCAGTAGCAATTACTTGCGTGGTGCCATTAATAAACACACCTGCTGTGCCTTTGCTTAAGTATAACTTACCTCCACCGAATGTCGTGGCCGATGATGGGCCCGTAGCAATATTGGCGGCTGTGATTTCCGAAGTACCTGCAATAACATGATAGGCAAGAATTGACGTTAACAAAGCATTGCCTTCCGTTGTGTTTGGCGGAAGGGCTGTGATGCCTGCCGCAGTAAATGCTTCATTGGTTGGAGCAAATAATGTTAACTGATTAGTTGTTGACAATAAAGTTGGCAACAAACCTGCCTGTACAACAGCCGACACCAGTGTAGAAAAATTCTTATTGAAATAGGCCGGAGCTACAATCGTTCCAACAATCGGAGTAATGGTAGGGGGCACAAGTACTGCATCAATTACATGCACCACACCGTTGGTAGCCCGGACATCAGCGGTAACAACATTAACGGTTGTATTTAGCTTTACTCCAGAAGTAACATTAACATTGATAGCTTCTCCCCCAACGGTAGTTACATCACCATTGGTAAGTTGGGTAGACAACACCGCTGCGGTTGATACAACATGGTATTGCAACACGCTTCTCAATACTGACTCCGGGATATCATCAAGGTTTGTTTGGCCGATAGCCGTTAGGAGATTGGCAAATGCCGTGTTGGTCGGAGCAAAAACGGTAAAGGTTCCACTTCCGCTAAGCGTTGTCACTAAATCCGGATATTTAACAAGAGCAGCAACCAGTGTGCTTAATTCTGGATTGCCCTGGGCAAGAGCCACAATGCTATCCGTTGGTACGACTTCATTGTCGTCATCATCGCAGCTGAAAAACACAAACGAGAAGGCTAGTACAAAGGCTAACACTTTCGTGTGAAAGCCTGATAAGAATTGAATATTTGGTTTTGTAATCATATTGAGTTTGTTAAATGGTTTGATCTAAAAACTCAACAAAAGAACTTTTGATTTGTCGCTTCGGTGCGAAGCGTACAATGTGACTACTGAATCGCTATAACTTGGGAGTGAGTGGGAATCGAAAATCTAAAACTTTGGAGTTGTATCGGCCTCCGTAAAGTCTCCGCGCAGTTGTCGATAGCGTTTCCGGGCCTCAGCGGCATAAACACTTCCCGGGTATTTATTTAAAAAGTCGAGGTAGATTTCCATAGCCTTGTCACTATTCTTCAGGTATCGCTCCTGTATTTCTCCTTGAAGAAAATAGGCATCATCCGAGAGAATGTCTTCCCCAAATTCCGAGATAATTTTTTCAAGCAGTACAATTGATTGATCAAACTCACCCCGCTTCATACGAAGATTTGCCTCGAGCCAGTAAATATCATCTTTAATCGTGGTGAAGTCCTGTTCTACTTCTACCCAAACCGAATCGGTAACATTGTACACTGCATCAAGTGGCAACAAGTTTTTCGCCAGGGCTTCTTGCCGGCTCATCTTCACTCTTTTTGTTACCCGAAAATCCTTGAGGCGTTGAAGGGCAAGATCATTTTTGTTTTGGGCTAACAATAACTCAACTGAAGCAAATTCCTTTAGTGCGGCCCCGGTTGTGTCATACAACGTGTTCTCTTTTATTCGCATACTTAGCTCCATCGCATCGTTGGCTATTTCGCGGGTAGTCGCTTGTTTCAAAATATCAAGGTGTTCTTGAGCCAAAAGAAAATCGCCTTTGAAATAAGAAAGTTTTGCATTGCGCAATTTGGCCTCGTATCCCAGGGGTGATTCTCGCTGCGTTTTTTCCACTTGCGAATACAGTAGAGTTGCTTCCCAAGGTTCTTCTTTCAGTAAATAAATATCGCCAAGTTCAATTTTTGCTTTCGCCTTCATGGTAGGTGAAACCTTGTTGTCTGTAATCAGCTGATTAAGTCCATTGACGGCAGAATCTTTTTCGTCAAGGTAATAGGCGTGCAAAAGGGATTGACTCATCACTGCCTCATAACTATTGGGGTGATCTGGATAAGAATCTCTGAACTTCTGATACTCAGAGATAAGGTATTTGACCGAGTCTCTATTTACCGGATACGTCTTCTTTACTTTTGCTTCTCGAGTTTGTATCAATCCGAGACGAGCCGGTAATTCATTTGCTGTGTTTACATATTCCCTTATAACAAATGAAAAACACCGGTCTGCATTCTCAAAATCACCATTGTTAAGGGCTATCTGTGCAATCTCCAATGTCTTTGGCTGTTCTTTTCTAAATCGCTTGTCAAAAGCTCGGGATTGTATATAGGCTCCATAAAAGTTTTTCTGTTGCAGGTTTACCCAAATGAGCAAGTCAACAAATACTTCAGAGTTTTGATTCTTCTGTACCCGATCATACAATAACTTTTCGAGGCTCTCTAACTCTTCTGGTTTTGTTAAAAGTATCTGCAGCAGATTTTTAACATAGGAAATATTAGCGGGTGTTTGTGTTACATAGTTCAGGTATTCCTCCACCATCTGATCCCGCTTCCCGGAAAGCCGGTATAGGTTGGCGAGCTCAAGTGTATACAGGGTTGGATTGCCCGATGAAGTTCTTGCCTGTTGAAGCGCAAGAACGGAATAGTCAACCAGATTGCGTGAAGCGAGGTAATCGGATGTTGCTTTGAGTTTGTATGGATCTTCTCCCTGGGATTTGATAAGATTCTTAAAATATTTATCCGCTTTAGCAATGTCACCGGAGCGAACATAAATAATTCCCAAATCCAACCTGTAATTAAATTTCCCATCTCTTTTAATCAACCGTTCAACATACTCTTCGGCAACTTTAAAGTTGCCTACATCGAGCAGCAAGTTGAGATAATTCGTGTGAACCAGCGCGATGTTTTCATTTTTTTTTATCAATTGTTCGTAAAGCGAGAGAGCTTTATCTTTTTCCCCCTTCAGAATGTATTCATTCGCAATTTGTATTTCCTGTAAGTCTTGTGAATAGGAAGCGGAAGAAAGTAGTACACATAGGAACACAATCTGTATTCTTATTATTATATATATATATTTAATGTAATAGTAATTAGTGCTGTGCATTTGTGGATAAGTTCTCTTTCTTTAACGCAGGTTGGTTGTTTGTGGATATTTTACATTGAATTTCTTTCTTAGAATTGGCAAGTAGCAAGATACAATCAAATTATCAACATTTTTGCGGTTTGTGAATTAGCTGAGTATATGAATTAACAAGTGGTGGATAAGATTATTTAAATGGTTGGTTATGAACAAGTAATTTATGTTTTATGTTGCCAGCAGTTGCTTCATTCCGGGATCATGAACTATTAACAATAATTAACAACTTATTCAGAATTTTATTAACAAGGGTCCGTATTCCCAATTGGCTCTAATTGGAAATGAATATTTTCCCTCTTCGGATTTGTAGAAGATAACTTTTTCAGGTTCAATCCGGTTCTTAAAATTTCCTGCATCCCATTTTCCATTGCCGTTGGTGTCAATTAATATGCGGATTCTGTAGTCCTGAGGTTTTAGAAATTTGAAGTTTATTTCTTGCGGATTGAGGAGTTTTTGAATAACCGTATTGTCTGAGGTGATTATTTCGATTACATATTTTTTTTCTTCAGTATCGACCTTAGCTGTCACCATGCCGGTATCTTCTTCTTTTATAATTATTATATTTTTTGTTATGGTTTTAGAACTATCAAGTTCGATGGATATAAATGCACCTTTTCCATATCTCAAATTTGGAATAAAGGGTTTGAAGTTTTTTTCACGTTTTATCGTGTCGGATTTATTTTCTACTAAAACTTTCAGGGAAATTTTATGATGTAAAGTATCTATTGTCAGGTTTTCTTTAGAAAGAGTAATTTTATTTAATGAATCGGTTTTAACATAAATACTATCATAATTAATAGCGGATATGGGTTTGTTATAGGACAAGACATGTTCGTATTCTTTCGTGGCAAGATTATAGGTTTCAGATAGTTCTTTAAGGCCAAATGTTTCGGTGGGCATCTTTGTTTCTGAATATTTGATAAAAAAAGTAGTATCCAATTTTTGCATTACACTATCCTGTGCAAATAGTTCTACTTTTATTGAGTCGCCAATAGCAAAGGCCTGATAGAAGATTAGTTCATTTTGTGCGTCTCCATAAGAATAAATGACTTGGGATAGAGAATCTATTTTAACATTTAGTGAATCAACATATTTATTAAATCGAATGAGTGTTGTTTTATCAGTATTACGGATGCTCGTGATGGCTGGTGGTCTCGCGTCTACACTAATCAGGTTAATAAGTAATGAGTCAACATTTTCTTTAAGTACAATTGGCTTTGACAGGTAACCAACTTTTTCGGTTTTGCTTTCAACTTTGAGGTTCTTGTTTTTGTCTTCAAATGCGTAGAGATAATATTCTCCACCCTTTAAATTTCTTATTGAGAAGAAGCCTTCTTTGTTACTTTTTGTGAAGTACGTAGGTGTATGGTTATAAATATTAAACGTGTCGCTTTGATATAGGGCTACGGTTATTTTGTCAGGAATCTTTTCAGAAAATATTTCACCGATGGAACCTTCGATAGACAGTGAGTCGATCGTATCTCCAGTGCTAAATGCAAGTCGCAAATTTTCTGAAGGGTTGCCTTCCGTCAGATCTTGGATACCATCTCTGAAAGAAATACTGTAAGTAGTATTTTCCTGCCAGGGAAATTCAGGTTCTATGAGTACTTTATTTTTTCTGGCTATGAATTTTGTGTTTTTCCCGGGCGAAGGCGTTATTAAAATTTCTTCCTTTGGATCTTTAAGTTTGATTAGCTCATTGAACGTTAGTTCTATAACACTATTCTTAAAGTTTTTTTGTCCGTCAGTTGGATTAGAATACATTAACTCAGGTGGGGCCTCGTCTTTTGGTCCCCCTGTGGGAGTAGTTTGGTTAGCACAGCCTAGGAGGCTTAAGTTTATTGCAATTATTACTAGCTGATAAAACCTCATGCTGGTTTTGCAATATAGATGAGACTCGAGTATTGACCTGATTTTTTTGCGGATCGGTTAGATAGCATTCCAGTAGTTATTGCATTCAACATTTTTGTAAATCCAGAACTTTTTGGGCGCATGTAACCTTCGCTTAGTAATGAAACATAAAAGGAGTCTAGTTTCATGGGTTTTATATGTATAACCTGAAGCCCATTTTTAGATAATAGGGAAATCATACTTGTTTTGGTAAAATGCCAAAGATGTCTAGGTACATCGTATCCGGCCCAATAAGCTCCATATTTTTTTGAGTCGGCAGATTCGTAATTAGGAACAGCTATAAAAATGATGCCATCTTGATTGAGGTGTGACTTTAGTTCTAAAACTTTTTCGTTGAGATTGTGAACATGTTCAAGTACGTGCCATAACGTTATTACATCAAACTTTTTAGAAATGGCAACAAGTTCTTTGTTGATATCATGGGTTGTGAGTTGATATGCTTTTTGCCTTGCCTTTTCGGAAGGTTCTACACCATCTATCGCCCATTGATGACTCTGCATGTGTTGAAGAAACTCACCGGTACCACAACCGTAGTCAAGAAGCGTACCCGTCTTCTTATATTTATGGATAAGATTGAGTTTGGAGCGAAGAGTAAGTTTACGCGCCTGTAAGTAAACCTGATCGATGAGACTTCTGCTGCCCCCGGAATGAGAAATGTATTTATCCGATTGGTAGAATTGATCAATTGTGTGATTGTCAGGTCGAGGATTCGTTACAAGAAATTTACAATTCTCGCATTGTTGCAATGAGAAATCCTTTTGAGAAACTGTGTAATCCCTCGTGACCAGAACATGTTTAAATGATTGACCTGAGCAAATCGGACAAACGGAGATAGTCTCTAAGATCATTACTTACCAAGATAGACAGTTAGAACCGATACATCGGCTGGAGAGACTCCGCTTATTCTTGACATCTGTCCAATCGTTTCAGGACGAATCCGTTTCAATTTTTCCCGGGCTTCTGAGGAAAGAGCCTTGACACGATCATAGTCAAAATCAGATTTGATTTTGTAATCCTCGAGGCCTTCAATTTTCTCGGCCAACTTTTGTTCTCGTTCTATGTAAGATTCGTACTTCAAATTAATCTCAACTTGTTGTTGAACTTCTTCAGAATAATCATTGAGTTTTTCCCGAACTGTAGGATCAATTTTTTTCAATTCATTGATTCCAATTTGTGGCCTTCGCAAGAGATTAATGACAGAGATCTTCTCCGAAATGGTTGATGTACTAAGTTGCGTCAACTCGTCATTCACAACTTCAGGAAGTACGCGCATTTCTTTTAGGTGTTTTGACAGTTGAGCTATTTCATTATTCTTGTTAATAACTATTTCTAGTCGTTCATCCGATGCTAATCCAAGGTTATGTCCAAGTTCGGTAAGTCGAATATCTGCATTATCCTGCCGTAGCAAAATCCGATACTCGGCACGTGAAGTAAACATGCGATAAGGTTCTTGTGTGCCTTTGTTGACCAGATCATCTATCAATACGCCAATATAGGCCTCAGATCTTTTCAGAATGAACGGCTCTTTATTATGTATTTTATTGTGAGCATTGATTCCAGCTATTAGCCCCTGGCACGCAGCCTCTTCATAGCCGGTGGTACCATTGATTTGCCCTGCAAAGTACAGATTATCAATTAGTTGTGTTTCCAAACTCATCTTCAATTGAGTCGGTGGAAAGTAATCATATTCAATTGCGTAGCCGGGTCGGAACATCTTTGCGTTCTCAAAACCCGGTATTTTTCTAATGGCTTGGTACTGGATATTTTCAGGAAGTGAGGTTGAAAATCCGTTGACATAAATTTCTACCGTATTCCATCCTTCCGGTTCAACAAAGATCTGATGGCGTTCTCTTTCAGCGAACCGGTTAATCTTGTCTTCAATCGATGGACAGTAGCGTGGTCCAAGTCCTTTGATTCTGCCCTGAAACATAGGCGATTGATCGAATCCTTTTTCGAGTTCTTTGTGAACAGCATCATTGGTATAAGTGATCCAGCAACTTAGTTGCCGATCTAAGGGCTTGGTGTCCGAATAGGAGAATTTTCCAGGATTCTCATCTCCAGCTTGTTCCTCCATTACGGAGTAGTTTAGCGAGCGACCATCAATACGTGGCGGGGTTCCTGTTTTCATTCGCCCAGACTCAAAGCCCAGTTCTATTAGTTGTTCAGTAATTCCGGTTGAAGATTTTTCAGCAGCGCGCCCTCCACCAAAACTCTTTTCTCCGATATGAATTTTCCCATTAAGGAACGTTCCATTTGTTAACACAACCGATTTACCCTTAACCTCTATTCCCAAGGCAGTCCTGACACCAGTTACTCTCCCATCCTTAACAAGTAGTCCAGTTGCCATTTCTTGCCAGAAGTCAATATTTGGAGTTTGTTCCAGGGCAAGGCGCCATTCTTCAGCAAAGCGCATCCGGTCATTTTGAGTCCTGGGGCTCCACATTGCTGGACCTTTTGAAAGATTCAACATTCTGAACTGAAGCATAGATTTGTCCGATACAATTCCGGAATACCCACCCAGGGCATCAATTTCACGCACAATCTGACCCTTAGCCACACCCCCCATAGCTGGATTGCACGACATTTGGGCAATGGTGTTCATGTTCATAGTGACCAGAAGTACCTTCGAGCCCATATTTGCTGCAGCCGCAGCCGCCTCGCAACCGGCATGACCAGCACCAACTACAATTACATCGTATTCAGGAAACATTATTATTTGGTTGTTCCACGTGAAACATAGAGTTCTTGAAATATATTCGATCTCAAGTTCCACGTGAAACCCGGAGATTCACACCTTATCAAAAACGTAGGTTTCACGTGAAACTTATTTACGCAAAGATAGGCAAGCATCTTCTTTTTTGCGCATAAGGGCTTTTTCTGCTGATTTTTTGTCTTTGAAACCCAAAAGATGCAATACCCCATGAATCATCACCCGGTGTAACTCATCATCCAAAGAATTTTTGAATTTGGTGGCATTTTCGGTCACTCTTTCAATGCTGATATAGATATCAGCATCAATTGCTGTACTACCATTGGAATTATCGAACGTGATAATATCCGTTAATGTGCTATGGTTTAGGAAGTCCTTATTAAGGCCGGAAAGGTATTTGTCAGTACAGAAAATGTAGTTGATTTCAGCTTTAGATCTCTTTTCTATCCTGAGAACCTCTTTTATCCAAGTGGCAGTCTTCCTTGGGTGAGGCAGGGAATAATTGACATCTTCCTGGAAGAACCGAACGGAACGCATCAATTCATATAAAAACTTAATTCTACGACTTTGCCCTTTTCAGTGAAGTCCACTTCATCAGCCAGATGCTTCATTAAAAAGATACCTCGCCCACCTGGTTTTTCAAGATTTTCAGGAGCTGTTGGATCCGGCAAGTTGTGAAAATCAAAACCCGGACCCTCGTCTTCAACCCTGAATTTAATTAGGCCTTCTTCAAGCGAAAGTGCTAAGGAAACGTTTTTGGCTGAATCTCCTCGATTGCCATGCTTGATGGCATTGTTGACAGCCTCAGTAACAGCTATCATGATGTTACCATAGATATCATCATCCAGATGAAATTTTTCCTTGGCATTGTCTATGAAGCTTTCAATCATCCTGATGTTTTCAGAAAGGGAAGGAATTTCAATGCGGATATTCTTCATGCCAGACAACTCAGTTTATTTCCAGGGTTTTGATTCGCTTAAAGTACTCACCCACTTCCTGCTTATAGTAAGGATATAGTTTAGGAGGTACGGTTTTCAGCAATTCTACTTCTTTTTCCTTTAATCTTAAATATTCTTCAAATGCCCGTGGAATCTCATTTGTATAATCCTTGGCGGTTTCACCCTTACGTTCTTCATCCAGATCCTGTTCGCGCATTGACTTCTCCGCCTCTAGCAGTCGCGTGAGTATTTCCTTTTGCCGTTGAATGGTTTGCTCCGTAATCTGTTTATTAACCAGATCCATTTCTGTTTGTTCCATTTTACCCGGTAAATCACCACCAGGCATTTTACCACCCTCTTGTTTCATCTTCTCCTGCATTTCCTGAAGCGCCCTTCGGATTCTTTCTTGCTCCGCGGCCATCTGTGCGAATTCTTCTGATAACTGACGTCCGCTTTTGCCCCCCTTACGGATATCTTCCATTTGTTGATTTAACTGTTGCTGAAGTTTGCCAAGGGGAAGGGGTTTACCGGGTGACTTCTTCTTCCCTTTACCCGGCATAGCATTCGCCATCATATTCATCATCATTTCAAAATGATCATTCAACATGAGTGCGAGGTTATTAATGCTGGTCATGGAAAGTTGCATCTCTGTACTGGCATTGGCTTTGCGTCTTTCCTTAATGTTTACCACTGCTTTTTCAAGGTGTTCATTTAGCTCACCAATCTCGCGAGTAACCACGGATCCCATAAATGGATCCTTTTTGGAAAGACTTAATAAGCTGTCTTCCAGCACTTTAGCATCATCTTTTAGCTTAAGTTGGTTTTGTGAGAGATGCACATACTTTGGATCGGTTTGTTGAATTGGGGCAAATTCCTTCATTAGATTTTCCTGATCATACGAAAGCTTAATCAGCCCATGGATGATTTGGCGTAAGCTTTCAAGATTCTGCTGATCAATTTCCATCTCCATAGAATTTTGCATGCCCTCCATCTGCTGCTGCATCTCTTTCATTTTCGAAATGGCTTTCTTTTGTTGCTGTGCAGATTTTTTTGTCTCCCCTTTATCAAGCGATTCTTTGCTCTCCTCCTGTGACTGTTCTACTTCGTCCTGTTTTTCTGTGTCGGAGGCTTCCTCTTTGTTTAGTTCCTCTCCCAGTTTATCCAGATTGTTCAATTGCTCTTCGAGCTTTTCAAATTCACTTTTTAACTGCTCTTGTTCTTTAGCAAGGTCTTCCGGACTGGGCTTTTCAGTCTTTTCATTCTGGTCTCCTTTGGAGTCTTTGCCCTTATCGTCTTTTTCTTTAGAATCCGTTAGCTCTTCTGTCTTTTCCAATAGCTCCTCCTGCTTTTCAGTTTGTTGCTTTAGTTCTTCAATAGCTTGTTCCAATTTGTAATCATATTGCAATTGTTTGAAAAGCTCCAGGGTTCTTTCCAATTCCTTTTCAAGATTGATTTCTTTGCGATCCATCTTATCCAGCATTTTTTGGATTTGGTTCATGTCCGCATTTTCTTTTAAAAGTTTTTCTAACTCCTGAAAAAGTTTTTTGGTCTCTTCATCCAGTAACTCATTCATCAGTTTTTGTATCTGCTCGGATTTCTCTTTGATGCGCTCGCTTTCTTCCGAAAATGACTCTTTCTTTTGTTCAAGTAGTGAGTTTTCCTTTTGAAGAGAGTTAATCGCCTCGTCCAGTTTTTCTTTTTGTTTAATTAATTCCTCTAGCATTTTTTTGTCCTGCCAGTCCAGCGATTGTTTGCCACGAAGTTTTTCCTGCGCATCATCAATAGACTTTTTCAAATCTTTTGCCTTTTGAAGACTTTGATCGATTTTATTTTCTGCTCCTTGTTGTGATCTTGAAATCTCCGCTTTGATTTCCTCTTCACCCGGAAGATCAAAAATATAGTTAGCACTTCGTGTTGACTTTCGACCGTTTACGCCATCATTGTCCCACACCTGCAGGTAGTACATGAGTTTATCACCGGGTTGTAAATCGAGTGAATCAATTTTCCATTGATAATAAAAATTTTGTTGTTGTTGGTTGGCAGCAATAGCTATGGGTTTACTTTTAGTGGGCATTTCCTTGCTTCCTTTTACAACCTGGTAGTTGAGTGTTAATGCAGTAATTCCATAATCGTCATTTACTGCACCACCCAATAAGATTGATTGATAAAGCACAGAATCCTGAAGATTTTCAACCACCACTTGAGGATATTGATCCTTCACTACACGAATTGAATACGAGATCTGGTCTTTGTTTTTACTTTCTTCGTTTTCTAGTAAAAGAGAATACTCATCTGGATTTCTGAAGCCTTTACTGAAACTAAAAGACTCATTATCAATTAATTGCATATTATTTTCCCCCGATTCGGATGAAAATAACAAGGAGGCTTTCTGCGTGTGGGCAGCACCAATTTTCCACGTAACATTCGTGCCTTCCGGAATTTCCAGGTTGCCGGCATTGTTTAAATCCTGAGATTTCAATCTCAAATATCCCGGATAGTTTAAGGTGACCTTAAGTTGTGTTAACTCAGGCCGGTTAATCAATTGAATTCTATTTGGATCAGAGAAAAAACCAGAAGCCTCCAATTGAAAATCAATTTCATTTTGGATGTTGTCAAACGTATAAGTGAATAAACCCAAACCGGCACTTTCCATTTTCCATCGCTGTTCTCCGGACACGATGTATACAGAAGCAGGCAATGCCTCGCCTTCCATTTTTATTTTCAAGGTGAAGTCTTCATTGAAAAAGGCAAGCAGGTTTTCATTCTGCACCATAAACTGAAAAGGAGCTTGAGGTGAAAACTCCTGATTGAATTGAACAATTCGCCTGGCGCTCTGGGTAAAAATTCCTTGATTGATAATCAGCAGTAAAAGAATTAAAAAGAAGGGAATGAGAAAGTATTTGGCGTATTTCTTATTTTCCCTTAGGTCAATCGCTTGCTCGAAGGCAATATGTTGCAGCGAAATAGTCTTCTGAGTAATACCTGCATCCAACAAAGTACTCCGGTTTTGTGTAGAAGCGAGCTGTATAAGGTTCAGAAGTTTATCCGACACATCGGGAAAAAAACGGCCGATCATTTTTGCGCTCTCTTCCTGGCGCAGCCCCTTTTTGTAAATCCACCAGGCAATCGGTTCTCGCAGAAAACGAAAAATTGAAAAAGCGGCCACTGCAAAGAAAGAAGTGAAAATCAAAAATCGACCAGCTTTTCCTAACCAAAGGTTATACTCAATAAGCGATGCAATCAGGAAGTATGCAAGAAGAATAGAAAGCGATAAGATGCTGCCCCGGATCAACAGATTCAGGTAATATCTCCTTGTAAAGGAGTTTAATTTTTCATTGATCCGATTTATCCCCTCACCCATGTTTCCCTTTAAAACGAACTTATCCTAAAGATAGTTTTTTTATCGTACGAAGATAGGTGTGGTGTGCACTCAAATCAAGCCACTTATGGAGTGATTTTTTGATCTGGAAAATGCCAATCAAACTCCTTTTCAAAATACTCCAGGACATGCATTTTCAGAAGTTTCTCTTGCTCTAACAAATCAAAATGGGGTAGTTTTTTCACGAGTTTCCAATGGGGCCACCCTTCGGCATCTTGCCCTTCCAATTCATAGTAGCCGGCCAGGCTAAGTACTTTACATATGGCAATATGCATCAGGTCTTGTTTTTCTTCCTTTGAAAAGAGTCGCGGGCCCTTGCCAAGTTCCTGCATACCTATAATAAAGAGAACGGCATTGAGGTCTTTCGGCTTCTTCTCAAGAATTTTTTCTATCTCTCCAAGCAGTCCTTGCCATTTACGCTCCAGGTCCAAATCCCGTTGAAACATAAGGCTATGATTTGGTGAGTTCTTCCCAATACTCAAATGCCCTGCGCAAATGCGGGACTACGATTGTACCACCAACCAGCGTAGCCACGCCCATCGCCTCATGGACTTCGGCTGTAGAAAACCCAACATCTTTGCACTTACCAAGATGATACTTTACACAATCATCGCATCGCAACACCAATGAACAGGTAAGCCCAATTAATTCCTTCGATTTTACGTCAAGCGCACCTTCCTGGTAGGCGTTGGTATCGAGATTAAAAATGCGCTTGATTATAAGATTATCGGCTGAGAGAATTTTCTCATTCATCTTGCCGCGGTATTCATTAAATTGCTCTACAAGTCCCATACTTCTGAATTATTTCCTCAAAGATGAGTTCAATTCGGATTAAATCAAATGTAATAAATCCAGCGCTTGACCTGTGCCGCGATTTTGTATCGCTGTTTTACCCACAGTATTGTCTCGGTTGTTCTCAGGCTTTGTTTAAAGGCGAAGAAATTTTGTGCACCCGCTGCATTCGGGATTTACCAAAAACCGGATACCATCTCGAAGCAGATAATCCAATCAAATTACGATTGGCCGGTCGATTACCCGCCAAACATGTAATGGCATTTTTGAGATTTAGAAAGACAGGAATTGTTCAGCATCTGCTTCATCAATTGAAATATAACAACCACCCGGAAGTAGGCATTAGGCTTGGAAAAATTTACGGTAACGAATTGATGCAAGCTGGTTATATCAATGAATTTGATCTGGTTGTTCCGGTGCCATTACACCAAACGCGTAAACGCAGAAGAGGCTACAATCAAAGTGCTTGTTTTGCACAAGGGCTAAGTAGCTCTTTACACATTCCCTGGGACGAGACGATCAGTACACGAAAAGTAGGCACATCAACCCAGACCCGAAAAACCAAGGTGGAGCGCTGGGAGAATGTGAAGGATGTTTTTGCCATTCGTGAAAGCGAAAAAATTAAGGATGCCCGGATATTGTTGGTAGATGATGTTATCACCACAGGCGCAACCCTCGAAGCGTGCGGTAAACATTTGATTGAAGCCGGCTGCAAAGAACTGAGTATTGCATGCCTTGCCGAAGCACAATAAAAGATGCTGTCAAAAGTCAATCAGAAAGTGAAATGTCATTCCGGCCCTTGAGCCGGAATCTTATTCTACCTTTTTTCTAATCTTGGGATTGCGGGTCAAAGCCTGCCTTTGCCGAATCCGCCATTGGGTGGAGCAGGCAGGCCCGCAATGACGGTCTGACTTTTGAGACAGCCTCAATAAAAAACCCTCCGAAAGGGAGGGTCTTTAACAATAGAATAAACGATAATACTCTTAGTAATTTGATCCTGCGCGAATCATTGCGCAACGGAATCCAATAGTAGCAGTTGCTGAGTCCTCATCTAAAAATCTGCGGGTACCAGGTGACATCCAGTAAGCAACATCTTTCCATGACCCGCCTTTATAAACCCGAACTTTGTCTGAAATCAAGGAGATAAATCCTTGTGGGTTTTTGGTGTATTCAAATGTCCGGATATTCTTGGTAGTACCATCTGGCATGGTAACAGTAGAATCTCTGGCTTCTTTGGTGTATCGGTTTCTGTACTCACTATGACTATCAATGAAGTCATCTCTGCGAATAGGGTTCAGATCATCAAAGTCCTGATGCGAAAGAGGACGGTAAACATCCATCACCCACTCACTAACATTACCAGCCATGTTATAAAGTCCGTAGTCATTAGGAGGATATTCATAGATGTAGGAAGTGATCAACGCACCATCGTTAAGTCTTCCGGCAATACCGGCATAGTCACCACGACCGCGTTTAAAATTTGCAAGGAATGAACCCATTTGTTTTCCATAAGGATTACGTAGTGCGTGGCCATCCCAAGGATAAATACGCTGATGGGTTTGCATTTCGTCAAGCCACTGAGTTCCGATCAATGCCTGGGCGGCATATTCCCACTCGGCTTCCGTAGGAAGACGATAAGCAGGAATTACAACACCAGATTCCAATGGAATTCGACCGGCTCCGGTTTCAGGAGCAGCGATACCTGCTTTTTCAGCCAGATCAGCGTTAACTTTAGCTGTTCTCCATTTAGCATATTCGTTAGCTTGTTTCCATTTAACACCAACAACCGGGAAATAACGGAAACCGGGATATCGTAAATAATGCTCTACATACGGATCGTTAAAAGCAAGGTTTGAGCGCCAAACCAAGGTATCGGGCAACGCCATGGAGTAGGCTTTTCCACCATCAACTTTCGTTGAGTCAACGGATAAATGATAAAGGTATTCCAACCAGTGGATATTGGCTATCTCTGTCTCATCCATATAGAATGAGGCCACCGACACAGTTCTTTCAACGTTGTCTCGGGATGACATCACATCTTCTTCCAGAGAACCTAATACAGTGCGCCCACCCTCAATTAATACCATGTTAGGGGCATCGGGCTGAGAGTTATACTCCATCACCGGAAATCCTTCGGCAGCATCCCGGGTGTATTGTAAACCGGTAGCCGTGCTGAGCTGGCCAGGATTTTGAGCCGTGGGTTTGCCCCCTCGGTTGCCGAATAAAGAACAGGAGCTAATAATAGCCGATAGCGCAACTAACAACAGGAGTGACTTGAAATACTTCATTTGCTTTTGGTTAGACATAAAAGTAACCGCTAATATAAATAGATAAATCAATGTTTTCCAAAGGGTAGCGTTTTTTTGATGAATCCTTAATAGAAGTTAACGACCCCGAACCGTTTGCTTAACGCTGTAAATCAGGCTATAGTATCTAATTCCAAAATGGGATAAAAATTCCAGACCTGGGCTGAACTGACCTGCAAAATGTGTGAAATCCTAATGATCTGGGGTTGGTACACCTTTTTCTATTGGGTATTGAAAAAATCCACCCCATGATTACCATTCAAGAGTTTAAGGTTTCTTCTTTCGAAAAGAAATGTGACCTGATTACAAATTACACCGAGTTTATTGCATCTCGCACAAAGGAGGATACAAAAATATACCTTTATCATGCCGGTGAATTTTTTGTTGAGGTCTTCTTCTCAACCCGCTATCAGAAAGTTCTTATGATTCATGCCTTTAATGATACAGAAGCCCTGATACCTTACACCGAGGACGTTTCACTGATTGACTTGCTTTCGTAAGAGGCAAGTGGCCCCAATATATCTATGGCAGCATCTACCGTTGCAATAGATTCTATAGTAAGGATTAGTTTGCCTATGCTATCCTTCATGCGGCAACGTTTACTATGACTCTGAACGAATGACAAAATCTTTCCGAAAATGTCGGATTTAAAATATTCATCTTTTCCGGAAATGAAATAGCCCCTCAGCTTGCCATTTTTTAAACTTAGTTTTTCAAAGCCCAGGGTTTCACCGATCCATCGCAAACGAACAGAGTTAATCAATTGCTCAACCGAATCGGGCAGAGATCCAAATCTGTCTTTTAATGAATTTCTGAAACCAGCTAAACCTTTTTCGTCTTTGATATTATCGAGGGTGGCGTAAAGTTGTAAGCGCTCACTGGTATTATTAATATAGGTGTCGGGAATCAGGATCTCCAAATCTGTTTCAATCGAGCAGTCGGGTACAATCAACTTCGCTTTCGCTGAAAGTTCTTCCGCAAACAATTCCTTAAAATCAGTTTCTTTCAATTCCTGAATGGCGTCATCCAAAATTTTATGATAGGTGTCGAAGCCGAGATCAGTTATAAAACCAGTTTGCTCAGCACCTAATAAATTGCCAGCACCCCGGATGTCGAGATCGCGCATCGCTACTTTGAAGCCATCGCCTAACTCAGAAAATTCTTCTAAAGCAGAGAGGCGCTTGCGCGAATCAGATGACAACACCGAGCTAGGAGGAGTTAATAAATAGCAGAATGCTTTTTTGTTGGATCGACCCACCCGGCCTCGCATTTGATGCAGATCACTCAAGCCAAACATGTGGGCCTGATTAATAATTATCGTGTTGGCGTTGGGGATATCCAACCCAGACTCAATAATATTTGTTGAGACCAACACATCATACTCACCTTCGATAAACTTGACCATTACCTTTTCAAGTTTGTCGCCATCCATTTGGCCGTGGGCAATTCCCATTCGGGCATCGGGCACAAGTTTGTAAATGGTATTAGCCACTTGTTCGATATCACTTACACGATTATGAACAAAAAACACCTGTCCTCCTCTTCGAAGCTCACTACTTACCGCATCGCGGATGATACTCTCATCAAAGGTGTGTAACTCCGTGGTTACGGGTTGGCGGTTAGGTGGCGGTGTTGAAATAATGCTGAGATCGCGAGCGCCCATAAGGGAAAAATGCAACGTGCGCGGAATGGGGGTTGCTGTAAGGGTGAGTACATCAACATTGACCTTCAGTTCTTTTAATCTGTCTTTAACTTTTACGCCAAACTTTTGCTCTTCATCAATTACAAGCAGTCCAAGATCTTTGAACTCAACATCCTTACTCACCACCCGATGAGTGCCAATAATAATATTGACTATACCTTCTTTTACCTCTTTAATAATTTGTTTGATCTCTTTGTCGGTCTTAAACCTCGATACGTAATCAATCTTCACAGGCATACCCGAGAGTCGCTCCGAAAAAGTACGATAGTGCTGCATGGCAAGAATGGTTGTGGGCACCAACACGGCAACCTGTTTACCTTCGGTTGCCGCTTTGAATGCCGCGCGAATGGCAACTTCAGTTTTACCAAAACCCACATCCCCACAAACGAGGCGATCCATCGGGTGTGGTTGTTGCATATCGCGTTTTACATCTTCGGTGGCTTTAGCCTGATCGGGCGTGTCTTCATAAATAAACGAAGTCTCCAATTCGGCTTGTAGAAAACCATCTTCGTTGAATGCATACCCCGGAGCACCTTTTCGTTTGGCGTAGAGTTCGATCAACTCCTTGGCAATGTCTTTAACCTTCTTTTTGGCTTTCGCCTTCTTACTATCCCACTCACCACTTCCAAGTTTACTGATTGCGGGTGGCGTTCCGTCTTTGCCCGAATATTTAGAAATCTTGTGAAGCGCATGAATGCTTACCGTGAGCAGGTCATCATCACGAAAGACAAGCCGGATCGCCTCTTGTTCCTTCCCATCAACTTCCTTTTTTTCGAGGCCTGCGAACTTGCCGATGCCATAGTCGATGTGAGTGACAAAATCTCCGGGTTGCAGGGTTTGCAATTCCCGGAAGGTAAGGGCCTTGGATTTTGAAAATTTTTCTTTTTGACGATATCGGTAAAACCGCTCAAAAATCTGGTGATCGGTATAGCAAACTATTTTTAGGACGTGGTCAACAAATCCCTGTCGCAACGAAAACTCGAGGGACTGAAATTTTATTTCGGGATGGATCTCTTCAAAGATTCCATGCAGCCGATCTACCTGCCGGGGTTGTTCGGTGGCAATAAAATTTGCGCAACCCTGTGTTTGGTGTTCCAGAAGATTGGCGGCAAGCAATTCAAAATTTTTGTTAAACGAGGGCTGTGCCGAGCTAGTGAACACATACTCATGCTTTGATTCAAGATAATACTTAGATCCAAACTCAATACAGGATAGGTTTGTCAAACTTTTAAGTACACCGGCACCTGTATTAAAAAGTTGTTCAGGCTCCAGCACGACTTTCGTTTGACCGCTTTCGCGGAGAATCTTTTCAAATGAAGAGCTGGCCTTTTCAAAACACTTGTCAACAATGTCTTTAGTGAGCTCAGTATCTTTAATCCAGATGCGTGAAGAAGGTGAAATGAAATCAAACAAAGACTGGCGTTCTTCCTGCACCAACCGGGTTTGCACATTGGGCATCAGACTGATTTTTGTGAGCGCCTCTACAGAAAGTTGTGACCCCGGATCAAAACTCCGGATGCTGTCAACCTCATCGCCAATTAATTCAATGCGATAGGGGAGTTCGTGGGCGAAAGAAAAGACATCGATAATGCCGCCCCGGATAGCAAACTGACCAGCCTCAAAAACAAAGTCTGTTTTTTCAAAATCATAACTATGAAGAAACTCTTCCAGAAAACTCCGGTCGAGGATTTCACCTTTCGTTATCAAAAAGGTATTTGTGGCCAGTGATTTTTTGTTGATTACCTTTTCTGAAATCGCCTCGGGATAGGTTACAATTACATTGCCATCAGGGTGGTTGCTGATTTGATTGAGAACTTCAGATCGCATGAGAATATTCGCATTCTCAATTTCATCATACTCGTAGGGCCGCTTGTACGACATAGGGAAAAACAGAACCTCCTTCTCGCCAAGCAAATGCTGAAGGTCATTTAAGAGATACGAAGCCTCTTCTTTATCCTGGGCAATGATTACATGCGATGCCCGGACACTATTATAGACAGCGGCTAAGACAACGGTATCCAGACTTCCATGCAGGCCTTTTATGCGAATGTTTGCATGAGCGGACGTACGAATTCCCTCGGCCAGCGTCTGTACCAGGCTGTCCGCACGATAAATAGAAAGAAACTCGTGCGCCTTCACACCAACAGAATTTGAAAACAGGTCGCAAATATACCTTAACTTTATGCGATGTATTACGTTCGGTTGTTATTTCTTCTCATCAGTCTTACATCATTTTTTTTTATGATTCTGGGATTGATAAAGCCCTGGATCATGCTATGGTGGGAAGATGTGCAAAACCGAAAAAAGGTAATTCAACTCTATGGCACTTCGGGTTTGTTGTTTTTAATTATTTATTTCGCACTAAAAATTTTTGTTGACCTATGATGAAGCGGGTAGTGTTCTTGATGTTAGTAACGTTTCTGTTTACACAATGTACAAAGGAAGAGAAGAAACCACCGGTGGTGCAAAGAGAAATTAATGAACTACCTTACCTGACTTTTAATAATCTGGATGGCACCCTCACCACTACACGCGACTTACCAGGTGGTAGCATCATTATTTTGTTTACAACGGATTGCGACCATTGTCAACGGGAGGCAAAAGCAATTCAGGAGAACCTCGCTGCATTCAAGGAGAGCACACTCCTGTTTATTGCAGCCGATCCGGTAGAGTCCATTCAGAAATTTGCTAATGATTACGGGCTTGCTGACCAAACCAACATTCGCTTTGGCAAAGCAGAGAGTGCAGATGTTTATATGAACTTTGGATCTATCCCCACACCGGCTATTTATGTTTACTCTAAAGAAAAGCGATTTGTAAAATCGTTTCTGGGTGAAACTCCGGTGGATCAGATTATTTTGAGTTTGTAATTCTTGAGCATAGCGCAAGATATTTTTTCTTTTCGGATGAAAATCCTATCAGGTATTTATCACCACCATCGCGAAGTTTAAGTTTCTTCTTTAGTTCTTCGGGCTTAAGCGGATAGTTTCGGGTAACAATGTTTACCTGGCTATTTGGTAAAAGATCGGGTAATTTTCGGGCCTCAGGATTTAGTACTTCTATTTGAAAAACCCTCCCTGGATAATTATCTATCAGACTATTGGAGGTATAAAGATGGGTGTTAGCCGCAAGCTTTGGCAGCTGAAATTTTTCTGAAATTAATTTGAATGCTCCCGCTTTTAGAATGGAAGCATTTGGCTCGTATAAAAAATTTTGAGGTTCACCCAGAGCGATTGTTGAATTCTTTTCTTCTTCCGCATTAAATGAAAATGATGAGCGGATTTTTCCATCTGAGAAAAGATCAACAGCCTCGATGGTAACTTCATCAGAACAACTTTTATCAGCCAGAAAGAGAAGCTCTTTACACTCATTGTCGACAGAAACGACATAAACCTTTTTAACATGATCAAGCTCTCGAAGTCCTTGCTGTATATCCAACAAGGGCGAAGTTTTTACCAATAAAAACCGTGTTCGGTTTAAAATTTTCTGCTGAAGTTGGGTTACATCGGGTAAGCAATCTGCTAGTCGGATAATTTTGCGCGACTTGTTATCTCTCCGACTCGGGTCTATAAAAATAAGATCGAAGTCACTAGTTGTTTGATCCAGGAATTGATCCGCATCGGTATTGTGATGGGTAATGTTGGTTGCTTTCAGAACCTCGTGGTTATGTCGGGTAATTTCAAAGAGTTCTTTATCAGGCTCGATGTAATGAAAAGAAATGAACTTATGAGACTGGTAAAAACTATCTACACCCAAACCACCGGTAAGATCAACAGCGACCGATCTTTCATCTAGAGTTGACTCTTCAATTTCTGCTTTAAACAAAGCGGTTGCTTGCGAGGAAGATTGTTCAAGGTTAAGCGTTGGCGGATAGATGATCCCCTTCGTTTTATACCAGGTAGGAAGTTTTACCTTAGCTTTCCGCCTGCCAACCAACTGCTGGGCAATCCAGGCAGCCGGCAAACCAAAAACTTCCTTTTGTCTTAATACAAATTGTCTTTCATCCTCGCCTTCATGATGAATGATAAAATCCTGAACATCTGGATTTGCAATTCGGGAAAGATAATTTGTTGGCATGAATGCAAAGTTGCAAATTCGCGCGCTATTCTTTTACGATGAGAAAATCTCCCCTGTTTGTCCTCTTTATTACCATTTTTCTGGACATGCTGGGATTTGGAATCATTATCCCCATTCTCCCCATCTTCACCAAAGAACTAGGGGCGCAGGATTACCAGATAGGACTTATCGCCATGATCTATCCGATCATGAATTTCTTTTTTGCGCCCATGTGGGGAACTCTTAGCGATCGCCACGGGCGCAGACCTATAATATTAATAAGTGTCTTTATTACTGGCGTTGCCTATCTGGTGTTTGCACAGGTAAACGGATTGATCATCCTCTTTTTTTCAAGAATGTTATCCGGAATTGGTTCAGCGAATATCTCAGTGGCGCAGGCCTATATTGCGGATGTCACCACTCCAAAGGAACGCACGAAGACACTCGGCTTTTTAGGAGCCGCTTTTGGAATAGGGTTTATCATAGGACCAACGCTAGGCGGGTTTCTCAAAAGTATATCAGCGCCTGGTCAGGTTGATTGGGTTGGCTACGTAACAGCCGGGATGTCTTTTATCAATTTTGGTTTAGCCTATTTCTTACTTCCCGAATCTCTCAAAACAAAGCGTGCAGATGCACCTTTTAATTTTAGAGTAGTAACGGGCATTATTAAGGAGTTGAAGAAACCATCCATACGCGAATTATTGCTGATCAACTTCATATTCATTGCTGCCTTTATGCTGATGCAAATGGCTAGTTCACTGATGTGGAAAGAAGTGGATGGACTGAGTGACCAACAAATTGGCTATGTGTTTGCCTTTGTAGGATTGGCTACTGCCATCGTGCAAGGTGCTTTAGTAGGCCGAATGGTGAAATGGTTAGGTGAAACCAAGATGCTGACCTACGGAGTATTTTTTATGATTGTTGGATTGGTCATGTTGCCACTGGTCGGTGAATCCTATTTTATTCCGTTAGAATTAGTTGGCTTAGCACTGGTAGCTCTAGCCAACGGCTGCCTTACACCTAGTATCACGTCCTTAATTACAAAATATACTGACCCAAAAGACGTAGGTCAGGTGTTGGGTGTAAATCAATCATTCGGTTCAGTGGCCCGCGCTGCTGGTATGGGTGTAAGTGGATTTTTGTACGGCCTTAATTACCATGTTCCGTTTTTTGTCGGAGCGTTGCTGATGGTTATGTGCTTCTGGCTGGCCAACATCTTTTTAAAGACACCGTCACCAGTCCATCATTCCTGAATAGAAGAACGCGGCAGTTTAACCAACGACCAATAAATGTTTCGCAAATAGGCGAGCAATCCTAGTCCTTGGGCTACCAACAATACCGGATCGTGACGGTAAATGCCATAGGTTACAACCATTACCGATGCCATCGCGCTGATTATCCAAAACCCCAGTGGCAAAATGGATTCATTTACTTTTTCTGAATGATACCATTGGTATAAGTATCTGAAATTGAGCAGCAGTTGGCCGATGCTACCAAGGATAATAAACTGATCAGTAAAATCGGCCTGATCAAATATTTGTTGAAATGATCCGGGGTAAAATACACCTACCCATATAAACAAAAGAGCAGGAAGAGGAAGAATTACGATGCGCAAGACCTTTGGAATCTTAATCCAAAATCCCTTTAGCTGAAGATTACGGATGTAGATGTAAAAGGAAATTGTTTGGCCGAAAAGGATAACGATATCATTTCTTAGTACACCATAAATAAGAAATAGAAAAGAGCCTCCTAAACTGAAAATCCAGAAGATAGTGGGCGATACCACCCGGCCAGCTCGCTCAGATTGAATCCATTGTGTTATTGTGCGCGCACCAAACAACGATTGAGCAAAAAACCCAAGCCCGTAAATAAACAGGTCTTGTCCGGAGAGTTGTTTGAAAAAATCCACCCGATTTATTTTTGGTATGCCCTATTCCTCTACTTTGTTTTTCATCGTCATCAACAGGTTGTAGGCACCTTTCATTACCACATTTTTATCGAGTAGATTTTCACCTGAAATGATTTCGATGAATCCATTTTCAGAATCACCTGTTTTGACTTCCTGAATGGTAAATGTTGCCTCACTTTCAGATAAGAAAATATATTGATTGTTTTCAAAACGAACGATTGCTTCTTCAGGCAGCGCATAGACGGTGTTATTTTTTATTTCGATTTCGGCATTCATGTACATGCCAGGGATCAGGCTCTTGTCATAATTTTCAAAATGGGAGTGAACCTCAGTGCTGCGTTCTGCGGATAGATTTTTGCCGATTAATATAATTTCACATTCGTATCTTTTATCAGGTTGACTATTGGTGTAAGCTAACACCGTTTGGCCAATGGAAAGTTTACTAAGGTCTTTTTCAAAAATGGTTAATGCCAGATGGATATCAGCAGGATTAATTAATTCAAACAACACTTCCGAGGGTTGCGTAAACTTTCCAATGTTGACATTAACACTGGAAACATACCCATCAATGGGTGAGTATAGATTAATACTTTTTGAGATAGAATTTTCATCCAGTTTATCAGGGTTTACGCCAATAAGTTTTAGCCGCTCTGCCAGCGACTTCACATTAATCTTTTCGGTAGTATACTCTACTTCAGTTTGCTGTAAGACTTTATCGCTACTCGCTTTGCTTTGATTGAGTTCTTTTTGCCGGTTGTATTCGTTCGCTGTAAAATTCAACCGAGCTTTGGCAGTTAAATAATCTTGCTGCAGCTGGATATATTGCTGATCTTCCATTACTGCAATTACTTCACCTTTATTTAAATGCATACCGGGAAGCAGCTTCGTTGATTTAAGATAACCACCCATCGGCACACTTACGGAAATCATATTTTGAGGAGGCACATCGATGCGGCCATTTACTTTTAGCACCCTGGAAATAGATTTTTGACTTATATTTCCAAGCTCTATACCAGCATTTTTAAGCTGTTCATTGGAAAGTGTAACGGAATTTTCCATTTCACCGGGATCGACACTCGGGGCTTCTTCATTTTTAGAAGCGCAGGAAATGACTGAGGCCAGGGTAAAAATCGCGAGAATGTATCTTGTCATGTAGCGTGATATCGTTATTGTATAAGTTTGAAGAATATTTTTCATGTTTTTTTATTTTTTAAGGCCTTGGTCACATCGAATTTCGCATAGTAACATACCATCGGGTGTAGCGATCTTTGTGCTCATCACTTATTTATAAATAAAGTAATTGAGTTGAATGATGCTTTCGTTTAAGTTATTTACAGCAATCAGATATTCGTTTCGAAGTGAGATGGCCTGATTGGTGAGCATCACCCACTCCAGGTAATTTATGCCACCATTGGCAAATTGTTTATTGGCAGTATCCGTGATAAGCTTTGCGTTTGTTAAACCAGTTTGTTCATAGTAGTCTACCGATCTGGAGAAATTCAGGTATTGTGTGATGGCCCTTTGGTATTCGGCATTGAACTGTTGCAATCCCACGAGATAGTTTGTTTCGGATATTCTCTGAAAGGATTTGGAGGCATTGATTTTGGCTCTCTGTGATCCATAAAATAATGGAATTGCCAGACCAACCTGACCGGACTGAAAACGGCTTGAACGATCGTAAACCACATCATCAGCACCAGTACCTTGTATTGTCATGTTGTTATAGGCAAACGTGAGATCGGGCAACAGCCTTGATTTTTCCAGGTGTGTGTTCCTCATCGAGATCTGTTTCTGTTGTTGCAATAGTTGAATGGCCGGATGCTGCGACACGGTAGCCGTATCGACCATTTCCAATCTGCTCATTTTAAATTCATCTTCTTGCGGTAAGAGCTGAGTGGTTGTATTTAGTAAGAGCTGAAATTGAGCCCGCAATAAATCCAAATCGGCATTTAGTAAACTAAGCTGCAAAGCGATTTGTCCGCGTTGAGTTTCAGCAGTCGTCTTTTCAAGAATGTTGCTCTCTCCAGCCTTGAATCTCAAATTAGCCTTATTCAAAAACTCACCATACAAACTATCATTTTGCTGAAGAAGAATTTTCTTTTGCTGCAGAAAGGCAAGCATATAATAGACCTGCGATACCTGTCGCTTAAGTTCAACTTCCTTTACAGCCACGTTCAATAAGCTACTTCTCCACTCTTCTCTTAACACAGACTTTTGATTTGAATACACCGAGGGAAAGCTGATGTTCTGGTTGATCACAAATCGATTATCAGAGAAGTTGCTATTAATCTGGCCATATTCTCCACTTACTGTCGTCTTAGGAAGATTCGCGCCTGATTTGATCAGCTGTTGTTGATACTCGGCTTTTATGCGCTCATTTTTTACTAATAAGTTATTGACTAACGCAGTATCGATGGCCGCCTGAATGGAAATTGGTGTTTGTGCATTGGCTCCTGGAACTGAGGCGGTCAGCAGAGCAAATACTAATAAAACAGCGATGGGCATCATTCTTTTTTTCTTTCCAAGTTTAGTTTCAAATATGATGTATAGCACAGGGAGAACAAATAAGGTAAGTAACGTAGCAATCAGTAAACCCCCGATTACAACAGTGGCCAAAGGTCGCTGTACTTCCGCACCGGCACCATTACTTAAAGCCATGGGCAAAAAACCTAAAGATGCAACCAGTGCAGTCATCAGCACCGGGCGTAACCTTAGTTTTGTTCCTGAGATCACAATGTGATAAAGGTTAAATTGTCCATCCTCTTTCAGTCGATTGAATTCAGCAACCAAAACAATTCCGTTGAGTACGGCTACACCAAACAAAGCGATAAAACCAACCCCGGCACTTATACTAAACGGCATGCCCCGTGTAGCAAGGGCAAAAATTCCCCCGATTGCTGAAAGTGGGATAGCAGAGTAAATGAGTAAGCCATGTTTAACAGATTTAAAGGCAAAGTAGAGCATAACGAAAATCAATAACAGCGAAACCGGAACGGCAATACTCAGCCTTTTCTTGGCGGCATTTAAATTCTCAAAAGCTCCACCATAGGTTACATAATAACCAACGGGAAATTTTATCTGCGCTTCAACCTTCTGCTGCAACTCAGTTACGATAGTTTGAACATCGCGGCCGCGCACATTAAAACCAATGATGATCCTGCGTTTAGCATCCTCACGCTGAATTTGATTAGGGCCCTCTTTAATTTCAACTTCGGCCAATTGATTGAGAGGAATTTGATTTCCGTGCGGGGAAGGGATTAATAAATTCTGAACGTCACTGATATTTTTGCGTTGCTCTCCCACCATACGCACCACCAGATCAAATCTCTTTTCCTCTTCATATACCTGACCCGTGCTTTGTCCGGCAAATGCAGTATTGACAATTCTATTAATTTCAGAAATATTCAAACCGTATTGAGCAATTGCTGCCCTATTATATTTTATAACTATCTGAGGCATGCCACCAACAGCCTCCACATATAGGTTTGCACTTCCCTCTACGGTATTTATTACATTGCCTAACTTGTTTGCATAGTACGCAAGAGTATCCAGGTTTTCTCCAAAGATTTTGCAAACCACATCTTGTCTCGCCCCAGTCATTAACTCATTAAAACGCATCTGCACCGGATACTGAAAACCAAAGGTGACTCCGGGAACTGCTTCTAAAGCTTTGCCCATTTTCTCAGCAAGCTCATTGAAGGTGGTAGCCGAAGTCCACTCGCTTTTATCTTTCAGAATTACCATCATGTCGCTTGCTTCGATGGGCATAGGGTCTGTGGGCACTTCTCCGCTTCCTGTTTTACCCACCACTTTAATTACCTCTGGAAATTTTTCAAGGAGTATTTTTTCTCCCTTCAGCGTAGCATCAACAGAAACACTGAGATTACTTCCTGTTAGAACACGTGTGTCAACAGCAAAATCACCCTCTTCGAGTGCAGGAATAAATTCTCCACCAAGAAAAGAAAGAGTGATGAGGGCACTAATGAATAAAGCAATAACGCTTATCACTACTGTTTTAGGAAAGCCCAACACTTTTTGCAGCGCGAGTTCATAAAGGCGTTCAATCTTTTCCATCATTTTATCGGATATGTTTTTCGAGTGTTTCACTTTTTTACTTAGAAAAACAGCGCTCATCATAGGAATGTAGGTGAGCGAAAGTATGAAGGCCCCTAACAACGCAAAGGCAACGGTTTGTGCCATGGGCTTAAACATTTTTCCTTCAATCCCTTGTAAGCTGAAGATAGGAAGGTATACAATCAGGATAATGATTTGACCAAACACGGCACTGTTCATCATTCTTCCTGCCGAGTGGATTACTTCACCGTCCATTTCGTTTTGATTGATTGCATTGAGGGACTTAAACTTTTTGCCATGCGCCAGTTGATGCATAACGGCCTCTACAATAATCACGGCACCATCGACAATCAATCCAAAGTCTAAAGCACCCAAACTCATCAGGTTCCCACTTACACCAAACAGGTTCATCATAATCACTGCAAAAAGCATGGCCAGAGGAATAACCGATGCTACTAAAAAACCAGCACGAAAGTTTCCGAGGAACAACACCAGCACAAACACTACAATCAAGGCCCCCTCCATTAGATTTTTCTCAACGGTGCCAATTGCCTGGCTTACCATTTTGGTTCTATCCAGAAAGGGCTCTATTTCTACGCCCTCCGGTAAAATCTTTTTGATTTGCTCAATTTTATCTTTGACATCTTTAATGACTATGCTGCTATTGGCGCCTTTTAACATCATCACCACAGCACCAGCCACTTCACCCTCACCATTGTAGGTCATCGCTCCATACCGAATGGCGCTGCCTATCCTTACCTCGGCCACATCTTTTATGAATAGAGGAGTTCCGTTCTCAGTGTTTTTGACTGCAATGCTATTGATATCAGCGAGATTGCCAATCAATCCTTCGCTTCGAATGTATAGCACGGTTGCTTGTCGTTCAATGTAAGCACCTCCGGTATTCTGGTTATTATTCTCCAGGGCACTGAATACATCGCTAACCGTTAGTCCGTATGACTTCAGTTTGTTTGGGTCAATCGCTATTTCATATTGTTTAAGCTTTCCCCCAAAGCTGCTTACATCCGCTACACCAGAAACCCTCAAGAGTTGTCTTCGTACAATCCAATCCTGAATGGTGCGCAATTCGGTAATATCATATCGGCCTTCATATCCTTTTTTGGGCTTTACTACATATTGATAGATTTCGCCCAACCCGGTTGTAACAGGTGCCAATACAGGGACCCCTAACCCTTTTGGAAGTTGATCTTTTACAATTTGCAAGCGTTCGGTCACTTGTTGGCGGGCCCAATACACATCAGTGTCATCATCGAACACGATCGTTACCAGTGACAATCCGAATCGCGAAAAACTCCGGATCTCAAGAAGACCGTGAATGTTGCTGTTTACTTGTTCAATAGGAAATGTGATCAGGCGTTCAATATCTGCTGCGCCTAAGGATGGAACAATGGTGATTACCTGCACCTGGTTATTGGTTATATCGGGCACGGCATCAATGGGTAGGCGTGTGAATTCATAGCTACCGTAGCCAATGAGACCGATCACCAAAAGACCAATGATTAATTTTTGTCGTACCGAAAATTCTATGATTTTATTTAACATCGCTTTCTTAAATTGATCAGAACGCTCATATTGATGCGCTCAATACTTCTTACTTTTTAGGTTTCCATTTGAAAGACACTTAAACCACATGCAATTGATCCCACTTAGATTGCATTTGAAATCCCAAAATAAACAGGCGAGGAACAAAGGGACTAAGATGGCACTGTGGTATTAAAGAATTCGTGGGGGTTGCCAAACAGACTTACTAAACTCTGAAGAAAAGGGGGAGTGGTAAAAATTGGAATACTTAACTACAGACTCTAGCGAAGCTATTTCAGGAGCTTTGAATAAAGGCACTATTACAGTGTGAGTGAATGTGCAATCTGTGGTTTTAAAAGGCAGACCTTGATGCTCTTCATGTTCTTCCTGATCATGTTGTGCAGCCCCTGAACCATAGTGAAGGTCTAAAAAGTCAATAAAGGAAACATCAGCCGTTTTGGCCTTATGTTGTTGATAATGCTCAATCAACTTCGGTAGTTTAACAAGGTCGTGTAAATCGAGCAAGCAACCCAAAAGGGTTACATTAACTAGCAGGATTCCGATTGCCTTGTGAATTGACACGAGATGAAATATTTAGCAGTGTAAAATAAACAAGAAAATCTGAATAGATTCTGAATGAAAGATTTAAATGGTTTAAAATACTATTAAAACAGGGGATAAGGTCGGTCCGGTGGTTCTATTTTAACTTTTTAAGTCGTACAATGATTACCATGCCGGGTAGAAATTCACTAGTAAAATTACTCTTGAGTTGATTTTATTTTCATCAGAAGACTATAAGCATTTTTGACAACCAGATTTTGCGTGATCGAAATGTTCTTGAGTTCTGTAAAACCATTGGTTGTCATTCCGATTTCAACGGGATACATGGTGAATACACCGGTTGATTTTTCTATAAACACATAATATTTATTTTCCCAGCTTACAATGGCATCTTCGGGAACTGAAATCACTTCACTGTTCTTAAGCTCAATTTCTGCCGTAACGAACATACCCGGGAGAAGTTCCTTGTCGGCATTTTCAAGATCACAGTGTATTTCACTGGTACGCTCGTCATTCAGGCTTTTGTTAATAAGATGAACAAGGGCGGTGTAATTTTTTTGAGGATGAACATTGGAGTAGACATTTACCTTTTGACCAAGCTTAATCAAGGCCATGTCTTTTTCAAATGCGGTGAGACTAACATGTAACTTGCTTTCATCCACCAGCAAGAGCAAAACATCGGTAGGACTTACATACTTACCCACATTGACATAGATGGCGGCTACATAACCGTTAATAGGAGAGCGCAGCGTAACAGATCCGGATAAGGAGGTTTCATCCAGTTGATCGGGATTGATATCGATTAGTTTTAATTTCTCATACAGCGCCTTCGTTAAAATTTTCTGACTCATATAATCGCTGCTTGCCTGCTGAAAGGTTTTATCACTGGCAGATTTATCAGCATTTAAATCGCGCTGCCGGAGGAAGTCTTTATTGAGAAATTCCAGTTTACTCTTGGCCATCAGGTAGTCTTGTTGCAGTTGGATGTACTGAGGATCTTCCATGATAACCAGCATGTCACCTTGTTTTACCCGGGTTCCAGGCAATAGATTCATTTTTTTAATGTAACCTCCAAACGGATTGCTAACGGATATTTTATTGGCAGGAGGAACTTCAATCACACCATTTAGCCGAATAGCAGTACTCATGTCCTTCTGTTGGGGTTGGCCAATGACAATCTCAGCGTTTTTAATTTGCTCCGGGGTTAACTGAACAATATTATTTTCAATACCTGATGTTGCGGTATCGATTTGGCCGCTCTCTTTTTGGCAGGAGAATAAAAGCAGGCTCAGGCTGAATGCAAATGCAATTCTTTTCATTGGAAAAAATTTTAAACAATTCGATTTGAAAACCATTTCGTTGTGCTGTTGAATGATATGGAAATATTCTGCCCGGCTTTTTGAAAGGACAAATTATTAGCAGAGGACTCAACGACTCTGTCTGCAGAATTTTTTTCCTGTGTTCTCGATGGCATAACCGGAAGAACACCAATAGCCATAACTAAAACGGCCACGTGTGCTGCCTTGGGAAGAGCAAATCTTTTTTCAAGCATAGCATAAAGTACGGGCAGTATAAAAAGGGTGAGCATGGTGGAGATAATTAATCCACCAATAACCACAGTTGCCAAAGGTTTTTGAACTTCTGCACCCGCCCCCTGACTAATAGCCATGGGTATAAATCCAAGCGCAGGAACAAACGCTGTCATGAGGATGGCGCGCAACTTTGATTTGGTGGCGTGAATAACGATGCGTTCGGTATCTGTCCAGCCTTCGCTCTTTAGCAGATTAAATTGAGAAACCAATAAAATTCCATTCAGCACCGCAACACCAAACAATGCAATAAAACCTACGCCTGCTGATATACTGAAAGGCATATCCCGGATCCAAAGAGAAAATATGCCACCCATGGCAGAAAGCGGAATGGCAGTATAGATAAGCAATCCTTGTTTGATCGATCCAAAAGCAAAATAGAGCATGAGAAAAATAAGAAGCAGTGCTATAGGAAGAACGATGGTCAATCGTGCTTTGGCGGCATTCAGATTTTCAAAGGTTCCACCATACTTGATCGTGTAACCGGGAGGAAGCTTTAAATTCTTCGACACCTTATCCTGCAATTCAGTTACGATAGATTGAACATCACGCCCACGAACGTTGAAGCCGACAATAATTCTTCTTCGGGTATTTTCGCGCTGAATCTGATTAGGGCCAACAATCTCTTCGATGTTGGCTACCTGATAGAGTGGCACTTGGGTACCATTGTCAATGGGGATCAGAAGATTTTGAATGTCTTTAACATTTCTTCTCGATTCATTTTCAAGACGCACCACAAGGTCGAAGCGTTTTTCGCCTTCATACACGAGCCCGGCACTTTGTCCGGCAAAGGCGGTGTTCACGGTGTTGTTAATATCTCTCACGTTAAGTCCATACATGGCCATTGCTTCGCGATTGTAGGTGATCACAACTTGCGGCATGCCCGTTACCGTTTCTACATACAGATTAATTGCACCATCAACCGTTGAGATTAACTCACCAAGCTTTTTGGAATATCGCGCAAGCGTATCCAGGTCTTCACCGAAAATTTTACAAACCACATCTTGCCGCGCACCGGTCATAAGTTCATTGAATCGCATTTGAACCGGAAATTGAAACCCGAAGCTTACGCCTGGAATATCTTCTAGCTCTTTGCCCATTTTTTCTGCGAGCTCATCGAACGAGGAGGCCGAAACCCATTCACTTTTATCCTTTAGTATCACCATCATATCGCTTGCCTCCAGTGGCATGGGGTCCAGGGGAATTTCAGAGCTTCCTATTTTTGTTACCACTTTTTCAACTTCCGGAAAACGGTCAAGTAAAATTTTTGCTGACTTCTGCGTGGTATTGATCGTGTTGGTAAGACTGCTTCCCGTAAGTAAGCGTGTGTCGATTGCAAAATCGCCTTCTTCCAATTCAGGAATAAATTCACCGCCCATACTTAGGAGCACGAATACGGAAACAGCAAATAAGCTTAACGTGGTAGCAATCGCGGTCTTTGGAAACGCGAGAACTTTATGAAGAAGTGGTTGATATTTTCTTTCCAGCCACGCCATCATTTTATCAGCCAGTGTTTTCGCGTGACTTATCTTTTTCTTCAGAAACAGCGAGCTCATCATGGGCACGTAAGTAACAGAAAGAATGAAGGCGCCTAAAATGGCGAACGCAACCGTAAAGGCCATCGGCTTAAACATTTTACCTTCTATACCTTCGAGAGAAAGAATGGGGATATAGACAATCAGAATGATGATCTGACTGAAGACAGCTGACTTGATCATAGATACGGTTGAATGCTCAACTTCCTGATTCATTTCTTGCTGAGTAAGTACTCCTACTTTTGCAAAATGTAAAGAGTGCGTAAACCGATGAAGAATGGCCTCCACCACAATGACCGATCCGTCTACAATCAACCCAAAGTCAATGGCACCAAGGCTCATCAGATTGCCTCCTATTTCAAACCGGTTCATCAGTATGATCGCAAAAAGCATAGAGAGCGGTATCACTGAAGAGACAATAAGGCCAGCCCGCATATTCCCTAAGAAGAAGACCAACACAAAAACTACAATGAGTGCGCCTTCTATCAGGTTAGTCTTTACTGTATTAATCGCGTTATTCACCATCTTGGTCCTGTCAAGGAAGGCTTCAATCATTACTCCGTCAGGAAGAGAGTGCTGGATCTCTGCAATTTTTGCTTTTACATTTTTTATAACTGCGGATGAGTTTTCGCCTTTCAGCATCATCACCACAGCCCCAGCTACTTCACCCTGATCGTTATAGGTCATGGCACCGTATCGTGTCGCATAGCCAAGACCAACCGTGGCCACATCCCTCATGAGAACAGGCATGCCGTTGGCTAACTTTTTCACGACAATTTTTTCGATATCCGGAATTCCTTTGGTGAGTCCTTCGGTGCGTATGTAAAGTACCGTTGGACCCTTTTCAATGTAGGCACCGCCTGTATTTTCATTATTGTTTTCAAGCGCAAGGAAAACATCAGCAATGGTTACATCATACGCTTTCAGTTGCTCTGTTCGCACCGCGATTTCATATTGTTTGAGTTGACCGCCAAAACTGCTTACATCGGCTACGCCAGGAGTGCCCAGCAGTTGCCTTCGTATCGTCCAATCCTGAATAGTGCGCAGCGACATGGCATTATACCGGTGTTCATAACCAGGTTTGGCCCGCACTACATATTGGTAAATTTCACCCAGCCCGGTAGTAACAGGTGCCATGTCAGGAATTCCAATGTTATTTGGAATGGTTTGTTTTACCTGGGCCAGGCGTTCACTGATTTGTTGCCTTGCCCAGTAGATGTCGACACCATCTTTAAATACGACTGTCACCAGCGAAAGACCAAAACGCGAAAAGCTTCTGATATTTTTTAATCCTGGAATATTGCTGCAGGATTGTTCGATTGGAAATGTGATCAGGCGCTCAACATCTGTTGCACCTAATGCAGGCGAGACTGTAATCACCTGGACCTGATTGTCAGTTATATCGGGCACGGCATCAATGGGCAACTGGGTAACCTCATAGCCGCCATAGCTGATGAGCCCAATGACGAACAGGCCGATGATTAATTTTTGCCTTACAGAAAACTCTATGATTTTATTTAGCATCGCTACTGACTTTACAGTTACTGGGATTGCTGTTTTTGACAACATCCACGGAAGCAAACAGAAGAGGATCGAAAATGACAGGCGAGGTTAACGCCTGTTGCATCTAATTTTAAATTCGTGGAGGTTGCCAGATAGACTCACTAAACTCAGAGTAGAAAGTTGACTGATAGAAATTTGAATAGGATAGGTAGAAATTGATGGAGGTTATCTCGCAGGCATTGACACTTGAAATGACACTCAGGAAATGAGAAAAAGTACAAGTGCTTGATTTAAACGGAAGGTTCTGATGTTTTGCGCGTTCATCCTGATCATGCTGATTAGCCTGGCGGCCATAGTGTAAGTCTAAGAAATCAACAAAGGAAAATCCGGACAACCTTTTACGGTGCTCTCTATAGTGTTCAAGAAGCCTTGGCATCTTTGCCAGGCTGTGCAAATCCATTACGCTCCCTATTAGAGTAATCGACAACAACAGGATGCTGATAGATTTAGTCATACATAAAGATACCGGGCAAGTCTGAATGAAAATATGATTTATATCACCCGGGCAATTGATTAGACAACTTAGAACAAGGAGAGATTCCCGCCCTTGCGGAATTTTGTTAAGTCATAAGCAGGCATTTGCTTTCCTGAAAAGTACTTCTTCTTTGAGGCTCGTGTTAGTTGATGAATCGCATCGGCTATGTTTCCTTCCCCCGACATGCGCCTGCCGTATTGTGAGTCATTTACATTACCACCATGAAAGGAAGAGATCTGGTTCCACACTTTATCAAACCGATCCGGAAAATTCTTGCGCAGCCAGTCTTCAAAGATTTTACCGATGGAGCCGTTGAGTCGAACGACCGTCATGCCGGCAGCCTTCGCACCATGATCGGCAGCTGCTTTTAAGACCTGAGGTATTTCATGATGATTCAAACCCGGAATAATGGGCGCATTCATTACCCCCACAGGAACGCCTGCTTTGGCGAGTTCTTCAATGGTTTTCAATCGCTTGATCGAGCTTGCCGTGCGTGGTTCCAGAATTCTTCTCAGGTCTTCATCCAATGTGGTGATGGAAATATACACATGCACAAGATTATCACTGGCCAAAACTTTAAGTAAATCCAGATCGCGGAGAATTAAGCTATTCTTGGTAATAATGCCCACCGGATGCCGGTAGTTGGCGAATACTTTCAAGATGTTTCGGGTGATTTCAAATTTTTTTTCTTGAGGCTGATAACAATCGGTGTTGCCGCTGAGCATGATCGGCACGGCATTCCAGTTTTTCTTGAGCAGATGCTTTTCGAGAAGCGTGGAGGCATTTTTCTTTACAATGATCTTGCTTTCAAAATCCAACCCGGCACTGAAGCCATAGAATTCGTGTGTGTTTCGTGCATAGCAATAAATGCATCCATGTTCGCAACCCTGGTAAGGATTCATGGAGTACATCATACTTAAATCAGGGCTGTCTACTTTATTCACCATCTTTTTCGGAGTTTCGAAAAAGATTTGCGTGGTGGGCGATTCGAGTAATGGCTCGTCAAGACCTTCGATATGATCGGTTACATAATGAGCTTTTAGAAACCGGTTTTCAGTTTTTATTTGAGCCCCACGTCCTTTGAGGTATTCTTGATCCACACACAACAATACTAAAATATTTAGTATTTGTCAGATTTTGTGATATAATAAGCTGTTCTACACTTTACAGCAGGGTGTAAAGTGTAAAATGTCAACGAATTGACTTTACTTAGCTCGCCATGCTGTTGCAGTACTATCAAACACCTATCGCAGAAATAATTACTCCTGAAAGCACGCAAGCCGGAGTTAGATTGCTCATCAAACGCGAAGACCTTAACCATCCTTTTGTATCGGGCAACAAGTGGTGGAAGTTGAAATATAATCTGGAGGCAGCCATTCGTGGGAATCAAAACGCATTACTTACGTTTGGGGGAGCGTATTCTAATCATATCTATGCTACTGCCGCTGCCGCATATGAACTCGGATTAAAATCTATTGGTATCATTCGGGGCGAAGAAACCAAACCACTTAACCATACGCTCACTTTCGCGGAAAGCAAAGGCATGAAGTTGCATTATGTTTCGCGCGAAGCTTATTGGAATAAGACAGAACCATCATTCATTGGGCAACTCCAAAATCAGTTCGGGGATTTTTATCTGATCCCGGAAGGAGGCACGAATGAACTGGCTGTGAAAGGATGCGCAGAGTTTGCAGCACAACTCAACGCGGAAGTAGATTTTAATTATCTCTGTTTGCCACTGGGAACAGGTGGCACGATGGCGGGGATGATTGCCGGACTGGATGAATCAAAAAAGATCATTGGATTTCCAGTATTAAAAGGGGCAACATTTCTGGAAGATGAAATCACGAAATACACCTCGAAGCAGAATTGGCAACTCATGTACGATTATCATTTTGGTGGTTACGCCAAAGCCACTACAGAGTTGACGGAATTCATAGATCAGTTTGAGAAGCAATTCAACATACCATCAGATCCGGTCTATACAGCGAAGATGATGTTTGCAATAATGGATTTAATAAAAAAGAAATTCTTCGAATCGGGCTCAACGATTTTAGTAATTCATACCGGAGGTCTTCAGGGTGGCGCACGTTTTAATTCCGGATCACTCCCCTCAGCCAGGTAAAGATTCTTAATCCACCATGATCCTCTGGCAATGCTCCACTTTCAGCAGCCGCCTTCACCCGCTCTACTGTATAGAACGCAGTAGGGATAAGCTCTTTTAACTTTTGCAAAAGATCTTCCAATCGGTCGCGCTCAACTACCGTGAAGACAAGCGTTTCATTTCCATCCGGACCTTCCGCGTTTACTTTGGTGTAGCGCAAGCGTTGTTGGTTTAGATATAGAAGCAGATCCACAACTTCTTTTCGCGTAATAATCCGCACGATTACTTTTCCATAAGCAATACGTTCTTCAATTAACATCCCTACAAAAATGCCAGAAGCAAAGCCCGCAGGATAAGCTACATAACACACCCAATTATCCAGCTGCTTGAAAATTTGACTGATGGCCATCAACCAAATGAAAGACTCAAAAAAACCAAGTAATGTGGATGTATATCGTCTGCCGCCCAGCATGTAAATGATGCGGATGGTATTAATGGAAACATCGCAGATGCGCGCGATGAAAATGAGCAGCGGCAAAACCACATAGCTGTAAATTTCTGAAGAGAGACTAAAGGTTTCTGTGAAAAAGGATTCCATTAAATATGTGAATCTGTGGCTCTTTAATTATCCAAACAAATCTTTAAACACTTCTTCTAATTTGCCGAAAGACTTTACGGTAATTTTTGTCTTTTTAAGATCCAACGACTTTTGGCTGTATTTGGAAATATAAATTACTTCGAACCCCAACTTTTCTGCTTCAGAGATCCGCTGATCAATTCGGTTAACAGCCCGCAGTTCGCCACCTAACCCAATCTCAGCAGCAAAACAAATTTTATCACTTACCGGAATTTCCTCCATCGATGAAATGATGGAGATACAGAGCGCAAGATCAATGGCCGGATCTTCCACATAAATGCCACCGGCCATATTCACGAATACATCCTGGGTGCCCATCCTGAATCCACACCTCTTCTCCAGAACAGCAAGCAACATGTTCAGTCGTTTTTGATCAAATCCCGTAGGCGTACGCTGCGGTGTGCCATAGGATGCCGGACTTACCAACGACTGAATTTCAATTAACAGTGGCCTGTTGCCTTCAATGGTGGCACCAATGGTAGCGCCACTGAGTTGCCCGTCTTTTTGTGAGATTAAAATTTCAGAGGGATTGGAAACTTCGCGCAATCCATTGCCCAGCATTTCATAGATACCAATTTCAGAAGTGGATCCAAAACGATTTTTAGTTGTGCGTAAAATACGATAGGCTAAATGACGATCGCCTTCAAATTGTAATACGGTGTCTACCATGTGCTCTAATACTTTGGGTCCCGCCAGCATTCCATCCTTGGTGATGTGACCGACAAGAAAGACAGGAGTATTTGTTTCCTTGGCAAACTTCATCAGCTCACCAGCACATTGCCGCACCTGTCCTATGCTGCCCGCGGAGGAATCGAGCATGTGTGAGTGAAGTGTTTGAATTGAATCAATGATGACGAGATTGGGTTGCACCGCTTCAATGGCTTGAAAAATATTTTTTGTTGACGTTTCAGCAAGCATATAAAAATTCTCAAAACTGCCTGACGGCTTCGTTGACAAACGCTCGGCCCGCATTTTAATTTGCTGCTCGCTTTCCTCACCCGACACATACAAGATTTTTGCTTTCTGAAGCGAGAGTCCGAGTTGAAGCATCAGGGTTGATTTGCCGATGCCCGGTTCACCTCCAATGAGAATCAATGAGCCGGGCACAATGCCCCCGCCCAACACCCGGTTTAATTCCTGATCGGGAGTTGCAATCCGGATTTCTCCGGTGGATTCAATTTCATTGAGAGTTTTTGGTTTGCTCGTTCGGTTTTTAGATGATTCCTGGCGCCACTCATTGCGGTTGGTTTCGTTTTTTGAAACCACTTCCTCCACAAAGCTATTCCACGAGCCACAGGAAGGACACTTGCCAACCCATTTGGGGGATTCGTACCCACAACTTTGACAAAAGAAAAGAGTTTTGGATTTGGCCAATTGAATCAGAGATAATATACCAAAAGTAAAACAAACTTACATGCCTCAACCTCTTTAGAGAATCAAATAATATCTTTATTTTCACTAACCTAACCTACCGTCTATATGAAATCTTTAATCGGATTCCTGATTTTATTTAGCATTCCTGCTATTAGCGTAGCACAAAAGCCACCTGTTAAGTTTGGCGAAATTTCTGTCGAAGACCTGAAAATGACAAAGTACGAAAGGGACTCCTCCGCTTCAGCAGTGATCTTGGCTGATTATGGCGAATCAATAATTCAGTATAATCAAAATGAAGGATTTCAATTGAAGTTTGAAAGACTAAAGCGAATAAAAATCTTAACCAAGGATGGCCTTGACTATGCCAACTTTAGTATACCCCTCTATCATGATGGAAATAACAGTGAAAAAGTTTCTGGCCTTAAAGCAGTTACTTATAATTTTGAGAACGGAAAAATTGTTGAGACTAAAGCCAAGAACGATGCAATATTTAAAGAAAAAAGTGATGCCAATCTTGACCTGACTAAAGTTACTTTTCCCAATGTAAGAGAAGGTTCAATTATAGAAATATCCTATACTATCTTATCTGATTTTCTATTCAATTTTCAGGATTGGGAGTTTCAAAGCGATATCCCAACTGTGATGAGTGAATATCGGGCGCGGATTCCTGAATATTTTAGCTATGACAAATTTATGCAGGGCTATATTCGACTTTCGATAAACGAAGAAAGTAAATCACCGGCATCAATTTCAATTACCACTAAAGAAAGGGCAGAAGGCATTGGGGGTCAAACTAAGTTTTATACAGATAAAATTAATTATGAAGAAAGTCGCAATCGATGGGGTGCGGTAGATATTCCCGCATTTAAACCCGAACCCTTTATAACCACACCTCGGGATTACATTTCAAAAATTAATTTTGAGTTGTCATCAACTCAAAGTCCCGGTCAACCAATCAAAAGATATATGGGCAGTTGGGAAGACATCAATAAACTGTATGCAGAAAGTGCAGACTTTGGAGATCAGGTTTCAGGAAACCCCTTTTTGAAGAGAACGGTGGAAGAAATTACGGCTGGGATTATTGAGCCTGAAGAAAAGATTGGAGCCATTAGTAACTATGTAAAACAGAATATTGCATGGGATGAAACGAGCCGGAAATTTACCACAAAGACATTCAGAAATGTGCTGGACGACAAAAAGGGAAATTCTGCAGAGATTAATCTTTTGCTAGCCTCCATGTTAGATAAAGCTGGCATTTCATCTTTTCCTGTTTTATTAAGCACACGCGATCATGGATTTATACGCGAAGAAATTCCGATATCTTCACAATTCAATTATGTAGTTTGCCTTGCCATGATAGGAGAAAAATCATTTCTTCTAGACGCCACAGAGAAATTATTACCTACCGGAGTTCTTCCAGAAAGATGCTTGAACGGCAAAGGCTTTGTAGTTTCAAAAGGTGGCTATAAATGGATACCCCTGAAATCCAGCACTAAGTCAAGGGTTGTGGTCAATGTGGACTTAGAATTAACCCAAGAGATGGAACTCGCAGGTAAACTGCAAATAGATCGCGGAGGGTATGATGGCTTAGCAGGTCGTAAAAGATATTTCTCTCGTGACGAAAAGGAATATGTTAAAAGTTTTGTGGGAACCCGATCGTGGGAAATAAGTAAAACGGAAATAACTAATGCCAAGGAAATTCAACAACCCTTAAAAGAGATATATGAGCTTGTCATGAACGAACAAATGACTTCCGCAGGAGATCAGATTTATTTAAACCCATTATTTCTTTATCGGATTGAAGAGAATCCTTTTAAACTTGAAAACCGTGAATATCCGGTCGATTTTGGCAGTCCTTTTGAACGGGTGTATATGTGCAGGATCAAAATCCCCGATGGTTACCAGGTAGATGAATTGCCAAAACCAAAAATGTTAGCCTTGCCAGAGAATGCGGGTAGATACTCTTACAGCGTGACCCAGACTGGAAATATTTTAAATGTGATAAGTAATTTTCAAATTAACAGAAGCATCTTTTCACAACTTGAGTACCCGAACCTCCGCGAGTTTTACAATCAGGTAGTGGCCAAGCAGGATGAGCAAGTTGTGTTAAAAAGGAAATGATTTATGAAAGCTCTGAATTTTATAATCGCATTGCAATTGATAGTGATAAGATTGTACGCTGTTGATCCCCTTTATCCGGTCCGGGATATTCCTGAAGAGTTTAAGAAAGACGTCAATGCTGTAATCCGCGATGACAAAATGATTTATAAAATCCTTACGCAAAGTAAAGCGACCATTTCGGCTTATTATGCAATCACTATTTTTAATGATCGCGCCAAAGACTATGCAACACAAGATGTTTACTATGATAAGCTAACGAAAGTAACCAAGTTTACCGGAAGCGTATATGATACAAACGGTATGCTCATCAGAAAATTGAAGAGTAATGAAATCGTTGATCAAAGTGTATACGATGGTGGTCTATATAATGACAATCGTGTAAAATCGGCAGATCTTTCGCAGAGTATCTACCCTTACACGGTTGTATTTGAATATGAGAAGGAATATAAGTTTCTCTATATGATAGATGGTTCTGTAATTGTTCCAAACGAAAGAATTTCGGTTCAACATTCTCTCTATAAATTGATCTATCCTACGCAACTTGCACCCCGATACTACACGGTTAATATCGACAGTAAGCCCCGGAAAGAAATACAGAATGATGGCTTTGAATCGTTAACCTGGGAATTTAATAACATCTTGCCCATCAAGTTTGAGCCGTTAAGTTCTCGGCTGGACATCATACCAAGAATAATGGTAGCTCCCTCAAAATTTGAGTTTGATGGCTATGTTGGCAATATGGAAACGTGGGATGCATTTGGCCAATGGATTAACACCCTTAATAAGGGTAGAAACGCGTTGCCCGAATCCACCAAACAGAAGATAGCACAACTCACTAAAGGCCTTAAAACAAATGAAGAAAAAGCCAGGGTCATCTATGAGTATATGCAAAGTAAAACCCGGTTTGTAAGCATTCAATTAGGGATAGGCGGGTTTCAACCCTTTGAGGCTTCCGTGGTTGATGAAACCGGATACGGAGACTGTAAGGCTCTATCGAACTATATGATTTCGATGCTGGAGGTTGCGGGTGTAAAAGCCAACTATGCGTTAATTCGAGCAGGCAGGGATGCAGCAAAAATGATAACTGAATTTCCAAGTTCACAGTTTAATCATGCCATTGCTTTTGTGCCGAATGGCGCAGATACTATCTGGCTTGAATGTACAAGTCAAACCAATCCGTTTGGTTATGCGGGTACTCATACCGGAGATAGAACGGCTCTTGCTATCACAGATAATGGGGCAAAAATTGTTAATACACCTAAGTACCTGGCCGATCAAAATGTTCAATCCAGAACAGCCGATGTTTTTGTTCAGTCCAATGGAAATGCACAAGCTAAAGTTCGAACCACCTACTCCGGTCTTCAGTATGAGAATAATGCTTTAAGTTTTGTTTTAGGAAACCAGTATGACGAACAACGGAAATGGATTCAGCAAAATACCGAAATACCAAGTTTTGATATCAAGTCATTTTCAATGATAAACATTAAAAACAAAATTCCATCAGCCATAGTAACTACGGATCTGCAATTAAATCGATTTGCATCGGTAAGTGGTAAGCGCCTTTTCTTAACTCCTAATTTGATGAATAGATCTACGTATGTTCCAGAAAAACTGGAGACGCGAAAAACAAAGGTTATTCGAAAATCAGCCTATACAGACCTGGATACTATTAACTACAGTCTTCCAGAAGACATATATCCAGAGTTTGTACCCGAGCCAGTGAAAATCAAATCTCAATTTGGTGAGTATGAAGCTTCTTATAAATTAGACCAGGGCAAGTTGGTTTACACACGTAAAATTAAAATGAACAAAGGCGAGTTTCCTCCAGAATCGTACACCGAGCTAATAGACTTCTATAAGAGTATGAACAAAGCGGATAATTTAAAGATGGTATTTGTAACAAAAACCTGAGTTATCGGATCGGAGCATTCGTCTCCTTGGCCATAACGTAATAGACAAGCCGGTCAGCCATGGTAGGCCACCATTTATTCAGCCATACCGCTAATCTACCCTGGCCTGTAAGTACCAAGGTGCGCTTTCTTTTCACAACCGCACGATAGATGTGATGGGCACACTCTTCGGCTGTCATCATTTTTTCCTCTGTGCGTGGGGACTCACCTTGTTCATGACCATCTTTCGTTAGCGCATGTTTGCGAATATTGGATGCTGTAAAACCCGGACAGGCAGTTAGCACATGGACACCGGTATCCAGCAGCTCTGTACGCAACACACTTAAAAATCCATTTAGTGCAAACTTAGATGATGAATAACCGGTGCGTCCGGGAAGCCCAAGGAAACCCGCAATGGAGGAGATACCTACAATAGATCCTTTATTTTTTATTATTTCAGGAAGACAGTATTTGGTCGCATACAGGGCTCCAAAGAAATTAGTATCCATCACTTTGCGAACCACATCCATATCTACTTCTGAAAATAATGCACGCATAGAAATGCCGGCATTATTAATAAGAATGTCAATTGTACCATAGAGACGAATTGCCTCATCGGCCATCGCTATGTTGTTCTCTTCAATACTTACATCACCCTGAAAGGCATGGATGACGATATTTTTGGCGCGCAGTTCATTGACGGTATTGTCCAGATCTTCTTGGTGGCGACCGGTAATAAGAATCTTTGACCCGGAGGCACCAAACCTCTCTGCCAACGCCTTACCGATACCGGATGAGCCTCCGGTTATAATTACCACTTTGTCTTTCATGTATGAATGTAGGGTAAAAGTAATCAAAACATTGTTTTATTTTTGAAGCAATGTTTATTCTACGATTACTATCAAGAGTTCCACTACCCATACTCTACCTCCTTTCCGACTTTCTTTTTTTTGTTAGTTATTACCTGGTGGGTTATCGCAGAAAGATGGTTAAAAAAAACCTCCTGAATTCCTTTCCGGAAAAATCACAACGGGAACGAAATCAGATTGAGAAACAATTCTATAAAGATCTTTGTGATTATGGTGTTGAAACTGTAAAGCTCTTAACAATTTCTAAAGAGGAATTAAAAAAAAGAATGGTTTATAAGAATCCTGAAATTGTTAGGCAATTTGCTGACAGAAATCAATCCATCTTGCTACTTACCTCGCACCAGTTTAATTGGGAGTGGTTGTTGGTATCGGGTTGTTTATACCTGCCCCTGGGTGTTGATTACGTTTATCAACGGCAAAGCAGTAAAACATTTGATCGGTTTTCATTAGTAGGGCGGAACAGATTTGGTGCTTTTCCAATAGAGCGTTTTCAAGTCGGTCGTGAGACAATAAAAAGAAAAAATATCTTGCGAGGAGTTGCCATCATGGCCGATCAGTTTCCGGGTCATTCTCATGATAAGAAATACTGGACCCAGTTTATGAATCAACGCACAGCTTTCTTTTTAGGTCTTGGGCAGCTTGCGTTTATGACTCAATACCCGGCTGTTTTTTTTGGGATAAAAAAGATAAAGCGCGGCTATTACGAAGCAGAGGGTGTTTTGGTCGCACAACCGCCCTATGAAAAAGATAGCCAACAAATAGTTGAGGAATATGTAAAGGCAACAGAAGGAATTATCAAGAAATATCCTGCAGGCTGGTTATGGTCACACAACCGCTGGAAATCCCGCGAGTGATAGTTAATTCAATAACATTTCAATGTCTTCGCGCGAAAGCGATTTGATTACATTCTCTTCTGTTTGAACCAGGTTCTCGGAGAGTTTCAGCTTGTGTTTTTGAAGCGTTAGAATTTTTTCTTCAACTGTGTTGCGGGTAATAAACTTATAGCTGAATACTTTCTTTTTTTGCCCGATGCGGTGGGCTCTGTCGGTAGCCTGTGCTTCAACCGCGGGATTCCACCAGGGATCCAGAATAAAAACATAGTCTGCTTCCGTTAGATTTAATCCCAGGCCCCCGGCTTTAATTGAAATTAAAAATAATTTAAGGTTGGGATCTTTATTAAATCTCTCCACCTGCTCTTTCCTGTCATTGCTTGATCCATCGAGGTAGGCAAATGGAATTTTGCGACCTTTCAACATCTCTTTAATGATTTCAAGATGTTTTACAAATTGACTAAACACTAAAACTTTGTGCCCTTCCAATAGTGCGTTTTCCAACATGTGCGATACATCTTCGAGCTTGCCCGAATCTCCTTCGTATCGGGGATCAATCATTTTTGGATGATTGGAAAGCTGACGCAATTTTGTCAACCCCTCCAGAATCATCATGCGCGTGTTGTTAATGCCTTCCTTATCGATGAGATCTAAAATTTTATGCCGATAAAATGATTTCGCCTCCTCATATTTCTTTTCCTGCTCAACAGTCATGTTGGTGTAATACACGTTTTCCACTTTTTCGGGAAGATCAGTTGCCACTTGCGATTTTAGTCTGCGCAACATGAAGGGCTTGATAATCGAATTGAGCTTTTTGGTTTTTGACTCATCGTGTTTCTTTTCGATTGGAACCTGAAACTCATTCTTGAAAAAAGTTTGCCCACCCAATAATCCAGGATTGATGAAGGTCATTTGAGACCACAAATCAAGTGTGGTGTTTTCCAAAGGAGTTCCGGTAAGGGTTAACTTAAACCGGGACTTCAATTCCATAACAGCCTTGGCAATATTTGAAGTCGGATTTTTAATTACCTGCGATTCGTCAAGGATAATGTAATTGAAGTAGAATTTTTGAAATAACTCCACATCTAAACGCGTAATACCATACGAGGTGAGCACCACATCGTATTTACTAAAACGACTTATATCTTTATTGCGAAGCGTGCCTGTATACGTTAAAATTTTTAGTTCGGGTGTAAATTTTGAGGCCTCCATTTCCCAGTTGTAAATCAAGGAAGTAGGCATAATTAACAAGGAAGTTCCCGCTTTACCTTTTTCTTTTTCTGACTGGAGAAGGGCTAGCGTTTGAACAGTTTTTCCGAGCCCCATGTCATCCGCAAGGCAACCACCCAAATGAAATTCATTGAGAAAACGCAACCAGTTGTAACCTGCCTTCTGATACGGACGCAACGTGCCTTCAAATTTATCAGGCAACGGATAATCTTTTATACCATTGAATGATTGAAGATTACGCAGGCGTTCACTCATGTGTACCTTCGCAAGGTTTCCTTCTTCAAGTTCACGTAATAAATTTATATGGTGTTTTTTTAATACGGGCTTTTCATTGTCTCCATGAGTTTCGCTCATAGCAAACAGGTCTCCATACTTCAAGAGCCAGGCTTCTGGAATTATTGCAATCTCTCCATTCGGAAGTTTAAATTCGACTTTCTTTTTAAGAATAAGTTTTCGCAACTCTTTAAACGAAATCTCATATTCACCAAAACGAATTTTAGCGTGAATATCAAACCAGTCGATATTTTCTTTGACCTCCAGTTCAATGACTGCTTTACCAACAAAGTACTTCTTATCCCGATTATCGGGCTGACTTACTTCAAAGCCAAGATTGAGCAGGTTGACACGATTTTCATTAAGCCAGGAAAACGCCTGCGCCTTATCAACGGCTGTGCGAAACCCTCGTAGCGGCAAGCCTAATTTTATTAATGTTTGTGCGTATTTTTTTTCAGCCTCTACGTTTCTCTTTACACGATGGAAAACATAGTCGTTCTCTTTCTTTTCAACAGTAACGCTTACCGGCCCAAAGGCATCTCCGCGAAAGCGGTGTTTACCATACTTAAACGAAAGATCAAATACAATTTTGCCGGCTTCGTCACTACTCACTCCTTCTGATGAATTAGAAGCCCCAAATAAGGTGGGTACTTCTTTTGAATTTGCAGGCGGTAGTTCTGAAATGGTTAGAAAGGGATGAGGATCGTATTCGTTTTTATTGATCTCAAATCCGTGAGCTTCAATATCGTCAAAGGACGCAATCAATGGGGCAACAAAACGATTGTAGTAAGTCTCTTCCAGGTTCTTTGGGATTACGACATGCTTTTTACTGAGGAAGGGAAGTAGTTTTTTACCATCCACTACCTTTTCAAAGCCATATAACTTCCCATTCAACACCATCCAGGCAGGATGTTTACAAATCAGATATGCGCCAGGGTTTGGAATGTCTATTTTTTTTCCTTCGTAGGTAATCGTTGGATAATAATTTGTGTTTTCATCACTTCTGCGAAAGTGAAACTGAATGCTCGATCTTTTTTCCAAAACTTCAACTTTCCGCCAGGTAGGCTCCCCATCGTTACCCATTTCGAAAAGCATTTTACCTTTCATTTTATCCAACACCGCAGCCCTTCGCTTTTCCATAAAGGCTTCGATTTGTTCCTGAAGTAATTCATCGCCTTTATCTTTCTTGAAAACCTTGCTGAAGAACTCATCTGGCTTCATTACTTTTTTGGTGAAATGTTTAAGCACGGCATCCTGGCTCATGCCATCCATCATTTCAATTAACTCAAAATCACGATCGTCAAGTCCTTTTGAAAACTCGCGCGCATTTTTATGAGAGATGTTTTGATGCTGATAGGTTAATTTCCCCTTGTCGTCAAGGTGCACAATGAAAGATTCAAAAATATAGCCCAGGTACTCATGCTGATACAGCGAGTATATGATTTGAAAAGGCTGAGCGGCCGATACTTTCATAATAAATTATCCTATATGCCAGACTTATAAACTATCAGAGTTTCTCAAAAAGAACCGCAAATGGTTATTTTTGGCAGTTTACGCAGTAAGCAGAATTGCAAAATAGGGAAATTTGACCAATAAATTATCAGAATTTGGCCATAAAACATGCTTACTAATTACATCCTATAACCTCTCGACAGAGTAAGATCGGGCCGCTAACCGCGCTGGATAAAAAGAGACGAGTAAGGTGATTCCAATAATGACCAATGAGGTGGTTAGGAAGTCAGTAAATCTTAATTCCACGGGATAGCTCGATACAATTGCATTTTCCATACCCATGCCAACTAAGCCAAACCTATCCTGAAGCCAACAAATGGCGCCACCGAGCAACAAACCAATGGCTGCACCTACAAAAGCAATCAGGGCTCCTTCACTTAAGAAAATCTTCTGAATGAACCGGTCATAACCACCCAGAGCAAAGAGAATGGAAATATCCTTTTTCTTATCCAAGGCTAACATCATTAGTGAGAAAAAGATGTTAATGGATGCCACCAGAATGAGTAGAATAAGCGCAACAAAAGTGAATAACTTTTCGATTTTTAAGAGCCTGTATAAATCCTGATGTTGTTCTTGGTTGGATAGAACTTTAAAATCTTCACCCACTATGAGGCTAAGCTTTTGTTGAATAGTGCTTAGATCGAATTTTTTGTCGATTTGAATTTCGAGGGATGTGCGCTTGTCACCATAGTTGAGAAGCTCTTGCGCAAATTGAAGCGGAACGAAAATATAATTCTCATCATAATTTTTTTCAATGGAAAAGACGCCTCCCGGTTCAATTACCTTGCGAGAGTACAACTGCGAAGGATCTAACGAAGATCCCTTCATGCTTTTGATATAAAAGATCTGAAGTGGAAAAAGGTTTTGAGTTACCGAAACCGACAGCGCATACTGCACCCCTCTGCCAATAATTGCAAAATCAACGCCTTTATCTTTTAACACCAATCGTCCTTCAGCCAGGTGTTGATCTAACCGATGTTGATCAAGAAAATTATCGCTTACTCCTTTTAAAGTCACCACCATATCAGCATCGCGATACCGCACATACGCGTAATCTTCAATCACTTCGGTAACAATTTTAACCCCTTCCACGGCTTTGACTTTCTCAAGGAAGCCAGCCGAAGTTTCGAACGACTTACCCTTAGCCAATTCAATTTTTAATTCCGGGTCAAAGGAAGAATATAACGAGCGTAAGAGTCCTTCCAAACCATTGAATACGGAGAGAACTATAATCAACGCTGCGGTGGAGAAAGCAATCCCGATAACGGAAAGAAAGGAAATAATATTAATAAAATTTTTCTTTCTCCTCGAAAGAAAATAACGCCTCGCTATGAAAAGTGAAAGATTCAAAAGAGACTGCAAATAATATTAATCCTGCTCATCTTTCGTTTCTTTCGGAATGTTGAGGTTTTTAATTACGTCCTCAATCCGCTGTGCATTCTCCTCAAGTTCATCAATAAAAAAAACAAGGGCCGGGATGATTCTGGCCTGATTTCGAATCCGATCACCCAGCGCTTTTCGGATTTCGCTTTTATGTGATTCAATCTTATTTAAGATGGCATTTTTGTCTTTCGCAAGTGTCATGCTAAAATAGACCTTGGCAACACTCAAATCCGGGCTCATGCGAACATCGGCAATGGTAATGAAGGCATTTCCAAGAATACCCCTCTTATCACGTAAAAAGATTTCGCTCAATTCCTTTTGAATCAGTTTGCTGTATTTCTGTTGTCTTACCGTCCCACTCATGGCACAAAGATACTAAAGATAACCTCCGATGCTTTTATATCCACCAGACTGTCAAGTTTTTTATTTTATTTGCGCAACAAATAACCGCCCGTGCTTCTTCGCATTTTTCGGATTAATGATCCCTATAGACTATTGGGAATATTTATTGCCCTTGTTATAATAAGCCTGGCTTTTTTTCTAGATCCTGCGGCACTTACGTTAAGCGAGTTAAAAAGCATCGTTCTTGGCGAATTGCTGAATGATGGAAAACATCTATATAGTGAAGTATTTACCAGCACTCCACCGCTAGCAGCCTGGTTTTATGGATGGCTTGAGTTGGTCTTTGGCCGATCCATAACGGCACGCCATGGTTTAGCTTTTCTTCTTATTTTTTTTCAGGGGGCCTACTTTGCTATTCTTCTGATCAATAACAAGGCGCAAAATGAGAGCACGTATATGCCTGCACTAATTTTTGGAGTGCTTTGTTTCTTTTCATTTGATACGCTTTCACTTTCTGCTGAACTGCTGGCATCCACATTTTTACTTTTTGCCCTTAACAATCTCTTTAAGGAGGTTGAGTTTAGGATTCAACGCGACAGTATTGTGCTTAATCTTGGGGTCTATCTGGGAGTTGCCTCTTTGTTTGTATTGAGTTACGTTGTTTTCTTATTTGGGACACTTCTTGTCTTGGGCATTTTTACACGCCTTACCATTCGCAAAACCTTACTTTTATTTTTTGGCTACTTGCTGCCTCATGGCTTGCTCATGGTGACTTATTTTATGAAGGGCGACTTCACGTTTCTTGCAAACAACTTTTACCGAGGTCATGATTGGTTCAGTAATAACCTGATGTCACTTTCATCAATGATCTATCTTTCGGCTATTCCAATCATTTATTTTGTGTTTTCCCTGGTCATGCTCAATCGCGATGCTCGATTAACAAAGTATCAGTCGCAACTTTTACAAATAATGTTTCTCTGGCTTGTGATAGCTATAATAGAAATTGTGGTAGCCGGAAGGATGAGTCCGCAACGCGTTATCACCTATGCGCCACCCTTGGCATACTTTACCAGCCATTTTTTGCTTCTCATCAGAAGAAAATGGATTGGAGAAACAACGCTATGGATATTTATTAGCGGAATAGTTTTGATCAGCTATCTCTCACGCTATGAAAAATTAAAGGCGGTTGATTATACCCGTCTTTTTTACCAAAAGTCTTCGCATGGTGACCAGATAAAGAACAGGCGGGTGTTAATTTTGGGAAATGATTGGGGGCTGTATGAGACAAATAAGATGGCTACCGGTTTTATGGAGTGGGAGGTAGCTGAGAAGATATTTTCTGAACCTGATTACTTTGAAAATATTGTTTTGATCGACCGATTATTTCAACAAGATCCGCCCGAGGTTATCGTTGATCAGGAAAATTTAATGTCAAAAATAATTGACCGGATTCCCCGTTTACGCAAAGAATACAAACGGCAAGGAGAGCTTTATTTCAGTATAAAGTAGCTCATAATTTTATAACTTAGTTTAAATTCCTTCGTAATAGAATTATGCGATTGTTGATTCTTATTCTTTTTTGGTCATTACTACTCTATTCTTGTAAAGAGGTAACGTTTCGCGAACCTCAGCCGGCAGGAGTTGCACCTTTAAAAGAAATTCCGCTGAAATTGAGAGGTCCCTATGCCACACGCGATAAGGCCACGGGCGAAATTGGAGACACATTGATTATTGAGTCGTGGGGCTATCATTTTAGGGATAAAAATGATCAGGATTGGCTAGGTAAAGGAAAGCTTAGTGACTCGCTTGTCGTTAAACTTTACGAGAATATATACTTCGTAAATTTCAAGGAGGGTGATCAATGGGTGCTTCGTCTGGTTAAGGAAAAATCACCGGGTGTACTAGAGTTTCTTTCCATCGACATTCAGGATGATTCAAGACGAAAAGAAATACTTCGCAAGATTTCAAGGAAGGTTCCTGTTAAGGAAATTCAACGTAATGACGACACCTTTTATCAAATTAATCCAACCTCATCACAATTGATGCTGCTGATCAAAGAAGGATATTTTACAGGTATTGAACTGCGAAAAATTAAATGACTACTGTTCGCTTAGTTCTTCTTTTTCTTCTTTAGAAGATTCTGCAATTTATCTTCAAGCACTTTTTGAGTTTCCTGCTGGGTAGCTGTTTTCGTTGTGTCATTTACTGCAGTTTTGGACGTGTCTTTTTTAGGATTAAGTAAATCCTTAATGGCATCTTCTGGTTTTTTACCCGATAATACATCGTCTATGGCTTGCTTGCTTTTCTCTTCAGCTGCCGCGGTTACGGCTTCTTTAACTTGCTCCTGTTGCTCTTGGGTAATTAAAGAAGTTTTAGGGTCCTTATAAGTTCCCCCCAACCCTATGGTTACCGGAATTTCTGAAGTCGAATTCGTGGAACCCGTATTTTGATTAATGAAGCCTTGTAGCTGTGAGCCTAGTTTTCCGGCAGGCACATTCATCTTGAGCAAATAATTAATTGAGCCATCAAGGCCGGTACTTCCACTCACATTGGTAACGTAGCTTCCAAACTTAACGTTGAATGGCTTAACACTCAGAAGACCCTCTTTGATAGTTGCGGACATGATTACATCTTTTAAAGTCACCTGATTCGCATCGTCTAATTTGGTTAAGGATGTAATATTTGAAACAAGATTGGATTGTGTCAATGCAGCCTGGGCAATTTTGATTAATCCATCGGCATTTACTGTATTCATTTTAGGAAGCATATCTTGCCCTAGTTCGCCACTTATTTTAAAATCAGTACCAAAGCTACCTGTTACCAGGCCTGCGATAGGCGCATAGGTTTGAACAATTGAGAAGGAGTTAGCGGCTTGTTGAATGGAAAGGTTATCGATCTTCAATCCAAAATCATAAAGCGGGTGCTTGATATCTTTCGTATTATAAGAACCGGATACAAGGAAAGCGCCTCCCAGCATATTGAATTTTATTCCGTTTAGGTTAGCGACACCATCTTTTACAACTATATCACCTACGGCATTAGAGAGTACAAAATCCATCATCTTCACAGTCTTTATGTTGGAGCGAAGCAAGAAATCAATATTGTCCGGAACGGGAATTACACCGAATGAAGTTGTATCGGTGGTGCTTGTTGCAGCCTCATCGGTGTCCGTCATAAATTCGTTTAAGTCCAAAAGAGTTGCGTTGAAATTAACCGTGCCCTTTATGGTTTCGTTGGGATTAAAAAGATAACCAATATAATTGTTGATGGCACCGGTTATGGCAAAATCACTTTTTCCTATGGTTCCTACGGTATTTTTAAGTTCAACCTTCTTTGGATCGAACACGGCTTCGGATTGACTTACCGTAATGGTGTAGGGAAGATCTTTTGAATTGAATTTGAAATCCTTTAATGTGGCTGTGCCGCTGGTTGGCAATCGATCGTATCGACTGGCTTCCACATCAGAATACTTGCCTTTTGTCTCAATGTTTGCTTTTACCTTGCCGGCAAGCGTCATACCTTCAATGGGAAAAATCTTGGTAATTTTTTCAAGATCAACTCCACCCGTGGCTTTCAAATCCCAGGAGTAGTCATCAAGATTTTGAAGGGTAAGATCAGCGGCAAGTTTTTCACCGTCTAAGAGCATACCAAAATCTTTAACGATAATCAGCGTCTCGGCCAGTTTACCGGTAGTGTTCTGCACGGTGGAATTAAATCGCAAATCTTCAAGCGGCAACGGAAAATCCGCAGACTTAACATAACCATTGGCCAAAGACATGGATGCATTAAGAGTGGGCATTATTTTTTTCAAACTATCATAAACCCCTTTTGCAGTGGCGTTGACAGAAAACAAGCCCTTCATATCAAGACCTTCTAACGGAAACATTTTACTCAATTCAGCAAGATTTAAAGAGGCCTTAAGATTTCCATCCATGCGATAGTCTTTCAGGTTTTCGATCAACAATCGCGCGTCTACCGGGTTGGCTCCAAAATCGAGATGTAGGTTCTTTAAATCAACCACTGTATTTTCAATGACACCCGTCTTGTTGTCTACAACCAAGTCAAGATTGATGTTCGAAATTGCAGTTGGCAAATCAGGATATTTAAACATAGCCTCATTTACATTTAGCGCCATTTTAAATGCCGGCATTTGGGTATCGCTGTAAGTTCCTTTTACAAAACCGGCAAATGATAAATCACCTTTTGTTTCTATGCTGTTGAAGTCTTTTGAATAAATACCCGGGACTAATGATAATAAACTCTTGAATGTATTTTCTGGACTCATAAACTGGATGTCCATGCCATAGTCATTCTCATTCATCTTAAACCATCCATCAGCACTCATTGCAAAATCATTGAGTTTTGTAAGGTTGTCTTTAAATGTAAACCGTGTGTAGTCCTCGCTAATGCCAATCGTAGCATCGATTATCGCGTGCTTATTGGTGAGATATTCTACACCATCGTATGCCACGGTAATAGAATCGACAGAACTTCGCGTTGTCAGATCAAATGCCTGCTCATTAAAATCACCATTGCCGGAGTGATTTAGTCCTTTCAGAGAGGTAAAAAAGGGTAAAGATTGATCATCATATTCAAATTCACCATCAATGATTTCCCAATGGTCAATTCCGAAAGAAAAAGATGCGGGCTCATCCAAACTGGCTTGTAACGTATCTGTTGACGGATATGTGATATCATAGTTTGCCCGGCCATCCTTTAGTACCTTAATGGTGATTTGGGGTTGCACCATGGTAATGCCTTTTATTTTTAGCTGATCACCAAAAAGTAAATCTTTAAGATTGATCTCTACATCAAGTTCTTCAACAACAAAAAGCGGAACACCATCAAAAGGTGCACGGTTAAAAACACCAAAATCTTTTACTTCGGCTGTTATGTTTGGGAAGTTTCTAAAAATGGTAAGGTCGAAATTGTCTACTTCAAAGATTACTTCGGCATTTATATTCTTAGCAATTTCTTTGTCGATGGCCGCTTTGATATCGTCTTTAAACACCCACGGTATTATAAAAGCTGCGGCAACCAAAAGAATAACAAACGCACTGAGGCCGATGAGAACTTTCTTCACGATTTTCATAGTATTTCCACTTATTTGAAGGGATTGTAAAATTAGCAAATCCAAAGCCAATCTGGTGGACAACCGACCGTAGCGCAGTGCTATCTTAAGAAACGTGCCATGCAGCGACTCGAATAGAAAATATAGTATAGGTGGGCTCGATGGAATGAATTAACTGGGGATATTATACTCACTCAATATCCCCGAATATTTTGAATCCAGAATTCACACATCTGAATCTTCCTGGTGCTACTTGACTTATCCTGCTTCGGGACAATGTAGACGAATGAATTAGGGGTTAGATTTCTTAAACCGAATTATTGGAATGTTCGATTTTTGGTCAAATTCGAGGTTTTGCAAATTTTAATGTTAAGAATATGTTACCCAATATTGACTAATGTTACCTAAATGTTAAATTTATGGTATGAAGTATAACATTTAGTTAATGTTTCATAAGCACCTCATCGGCTTAATTTTCATCCTGATTCCAATTTTTGGAATAGCGCAGGATAATCAATTATTGCCAATACTGTTAACCAGTCAGCCGATTTCAAATTCGCAGGAGATATCTAATGAAATGGCTGAGTTCGTTTCGGGTCTACAAAAAAAGAGTAAACGGTATTCCGAGAAAAACTTTCTCAAAATTATGTTTCGCGAATCGCATCACAGATACTTTAAATCCTATCAATTGTATGCTCAATTCGCTGATATTTTTGAAAAGGGTAACTACGATTGTCTTAGCGCTACCAGTTTTTTGAGCGTTTTGCTTGATGAGTTTGATTTTGACTATAAGATTATAGAAACCAACTATCACATTTTTCTTTATGTAGAAACAAATGATGGTCCTGTGCTTCTGGAGTCAACAGATAAATTCAATGGAATTGTAACGGACGCACAGCAAATTGATGAGCGGATTTCAACATATAAAACCAATGAACTAGTAATTAATCCATCCGAAACAGATAAGAATTACTACGACTTCAGTTTTAATTTGTATCAACAAGTACTACCGTATCAACTCCCCGGATTACTTTATTTTAATCAGGCAGTGGTTGCCTATAATCATAAAAACCTGATTGAATGTGCCGATAAATTGATTAAAGCCAGCAAGATTTATGAATCTCCACGCACGGCAGAGTTTGCAGTAATTTTAGTGAAATCAGTTGTGGCCAGTGACCTGGATGAACAAATGAAAAAGGAACTGATCAGACCTTTTGTAAAGTATTTACGAAATTCCAATTATATTATCGCCTCGCGTTAGTTTTCCAATACCCGAAGCTCCACTCTGCGATTGAGTGAATGGGCCTCTTCCGTATCCTCCAGGCTTAATGGCACCTTGCCGCCAAAGGCTTTCGTTTTGATTCTATTTTTATTCGCTCCTTTCGTGATGAGATAGGCTTTAACGGCATTTACCCGATCCTGAGAAAGCTTTACGTTTAGGTTTGCATTGCCACGAGTATCTGTGTGTCCCTCCAACTGTATAACCATACGGGGATTATTTTTTAACATCAAGGCCACTTCGTCTAGTTCTTCATACGAAGAAGCAGAGATTTTTGCTTTACCTGCATCAAAGTTCAGGTCATCCAGTCGCATTACTTTGCCAACTGTATGAGTAGTTTCGGCATTATGAGCAGCACCCGCTGGCGGATTTAATTCGATATCTTTCAATACTTTTCTTTCGCCATTCGCCTCAGCGGGATCAAGCATATACTTGGAGGGAGCAAATCCAGGCGCCTCCACCGTTATCGAATATTTCTCTCCATCAAATAGGGGAAATGAAAAAGAATTTCCCGAGAGGAATCCCACCTTACTACCATAAGGTAAACTCTGGTAGGAAATGCGGGCAGCAACGGGTTCTTTGGTGACAGCATTAAAGATCTTTCCTTGTGCATAAATCAACGTGTCAGGCGACTGACCAAACGTAGAAAAACAGCAGCCGAATAGTAGTAGAAAAGAAAATACTCTCATGGTTACATCTTTGAGATTTTAAATTCAACTCTACGATTTTTGCGATTCCCATCAACAGTATTGCTGGTATCTATTAAACGAGTTTCACCAAAGAATGAAGTTGTAATTCTTTTCATAGAGATACCTTGATCAACCAGATACTTTGTAACAGATTTTGCCCTTCGTTCTGAAAGCCCCATATTATAGAGACCAGGCCCAACAGGATCGGTATGTCCTGCAATTTCAACTTCCATCGTTGGTTTTTCCTTCATCAACGTTACAATCCGATTTAGCTCTGGAAATGATTCTTTTTTCAAGATGGATTTATCGAAATCAAAGAAAATGTTATTAAGTGTAATCATTGCGTTTTCCTCAACTAAAGCCACTTCAATAGGTGCTAGGGTAATGTCTTTGACAGCTACAGCACCGTCTTTGGTGATGTTTCGAAGGTCCAGATTCTGGTTCTCAGAAATGTGATCTTTAGCTTCAGCACGGAACCCGTACTGTTGACCTCCCGGCAAGTGAATTTCGTACTCACCTGTCACAGGATCAGAGTACGTGACTCCAACCTCTTTTCCATCCGAAAGTCTTTCATAAATAATTTTTGCGCCAATGGGTTGTCCGGTTTTTGCATCGATCAGTTTTCCTTTCACAATAACGATAGGATCCGGAGTCATAAACATGGGCATCTTTACTCGGAAGATGTCGGAATTATCAGCTGTAATTCCTCGGGAATAGTATGCAAACTCGCTGGTAGACGGAATATTAAAAAAAAGATCGTCTAATTTGGTATTGATATCTGGCCCTAGGTTTTCAGGCGAAGTCCAGTTGGTCCATGTGTCGTCCAATCTTTTTGACATATACACATCGCTGCCACCATAACCACTGAAGCCATTGGATGAGAAGTAAAGGGTTTTATCATCGGACGCCAGAAAGGGGGAAGTCTCTTCAGATACCGTGTTTATTGTTTTGCCAAGATTAAGGGGTTGTGTCCAGGTGCCATCATCCTTTTCGAAACTCACATAAAGATCTCTACCGCCTTGCGTGTCTTCCCGTTCAACTGACATGAGAAGTGACTTGCGGGTATTCGCCAGGAAGTAATTGGCCTTCTCATTGTAATTGTAGTCATTTTCAATTTCAATAGGCTTGGGATCACTCCATACCCCACCCACTTTGGTGCTGATAGAAACCCCGGCAACCATTTTTCCTTTTTCTAGATATTTGTTTCCCAAAATCATGACCACAGACTTTCCATCCGGGGTAGCGGCAATCGTATTTGCAAAATTTGGTTGCGCGTTATTGAATTGAGGCCCCATGTTTTTGGCGAGCGACCACTTACCATCAGGACCCTGTTCGGAATACCAGATGTCTTCTTTATCGCTGGTGCCACCTACATTTTCCGGATGGTTCTTGCGGCTGAAGTAAAGAGTCTTTCCATCGGGAGATAGCAAAGGATTATATTCACTGAAATCACTGTTTACATTGGTATCTAAACGCTCAACAACAAGTCCTTTGCTTAATAATTCAGGCAAGTCAATATCAGCAATTATGGGAATGTGAGAATCGGATATCGCAACGGCATCTAACGAGAAATAATCCGGTAGGGCACTTCCATCAAACTCAAGTTTTACGGCTGAAACCTTATAGGTTGTCTTTTCAACGAAAACGTTAAGCATACGGCCTTGCAATGGTACCACCATAGGGTTGAATGTATGCACCAAATACTCTCGGCCAGCTTCATCATACAAATACGCTTTAAAGAGCGCCCCCGGATTATAAGACTCTGCAATAGCAATCTGCTGAATTTGAATAGGATTATCATACCCTAGCTTAATGAACTCTTTGCGTTTGGGCTTATCGGGAGTCCAGCCCGCAGGATTCTGACCGCCTGCCGGCAACACATTGGGTTTTCCCAGGGCCTGTTGTGCAGAATATTGGACAGGTGTTAACTCCGAAGAAAACTCAAGCACTTTTGAGGCCCATTGCACCGTTTGACCATTTGAGAATTGAACCCCTGCCAGCGAAAGACAAAGGAGTAGTAAAAGTTTTCTCATAAAGAATTCCAGGGAAAGACTATGCGTTTAGATTAAAGGATAAACATAGCTAAAAATTGAAAAACGGGGAAATAATTACATCAAACAACGCGATTCATTTTGACGCAAATCCCTTTTTAGAAGAAATCACTCCATGGAAGTTTTATTAAAGAGTAGAAACCCTACATGCAGGAGAACCCCTAACTCGTTTTCCGGGTCGTCATAATAATTTACGCTTAAGCCAATAGGGCCTACACTTGAATGCAGAACAAACCCTCCCGTTGCAGCGAAGTAGATATTAGCAAGATCTTTATCCAGTGATGCCTCCTGATTTTGAGCTAATACTATAGCTTCAATAGGTTTAAATAAATAACCTTCCAATCTGAAATCAAGACTTTTTCTAATTGCAAACACATTTCGCCAGCCACCTGCTACATAATTGAATGCCCGAAAGTTTTGTAATAGTAACGTCCGGCTGTCCTGGATGGGGTTAAACCCCGAAGCATTTATAATTGTGCCGGAGTAGTTTTGAAAAACCGGTTGATTAGAAAAGACACCTTCCAAAAGATATCCAGAGCTATAAAATCCTTTGTTGAAGTATTGCTCCAGTGATATCTTGCCTCGTAACCATGACCGATAAATTGTTTCGGTTGCAGTTTTTTGAGAAGTATTTCCCGGTTCAAGAGTTTCGTTCAAACCAAACCAATCAACTGAAAAGGAGAAAGATTTTCCTTTTGATGCATATTGTTTTCGATTAAGTGTGTTGGAAGAAAACCCAATGCCCGCCCGTCCACCGCGCAGTCGTAAAATGTCGAGTGTGTCAGAGGAAATGAATACTTCAGAATTGATATATTGATCCCGATTACTGATGTAAGAGCCCTCCACAGTCATCTTATAATTTTTTCCAACAGGGACACCCAACGTACCCCCTATTTTCCGATCAATGCGATTCAATACGGTGGGAGATGTATTCTTAACCACGAGGTCGTTTCCTTCAAGAAAATCCCAAACATTAAAAGTAGCGCTGGGTTCAAGATAGAATTGCCCCCGATTGGGAATATCAATTCGTGCCTTTACCTGAGCGGCTTTGTAAAAATTACCAGCATAAAAGTTTGCATTCGCATGCGTAAGAGCCCGGTTAAAATAATAGTAGTTCATCCCCAGGTAAATGTTACTAATATTTCGGGTGGCAATTACTCCACCAAAGTCAACCTGAAAATTATTTTGGGGTCTTTTGGTTAGACTAAAGTCAAAATTTTGTTTGCCCTCATTAAAAATAAAGCCCGGATACAGATTGTTAAAATAATCTTCAGACACCAGGCGATAAAATCCTGATTTCACCTCGTTGAAAGTAAGCGGTCGTTTTCCACTTTTAAAAAAACGGTTAATGTATTTTTTCTGATTTTTACTGAATCCATCAAACTGAATTTGTTCAATGATAAGTGGCGAACTTTTGTTATTGAATTTATTGCGGGCCGCGGCCACCGACTCGCAGGTAACTTGCCGGCTAACCTTACTTTTAATCTCCGCCATTTGGCGCATTGTTTGAACATAACCGCTGTCAATCAACGCTCTTGCCTTACCAAAGTCAAAAGATGTATATCGGGTTAAATTGGGTTGTATATAAACTCCACTTTCTGTTATCTCAGAGGGGTCAGACTTATCCAAAATCATATAGAGGAGAGATTTGGAGATTAATTTATCGTCTTCTCCGTAAGGATATTCCTGATATATTTTAGAGGATACATTCGATCCAATAATTATATCAGGTTTAAATTCTCGCTCCAGTACATCCACCGGAAAATTATTATATACGCCACCATCAAAGAGATATTTTCCATCAATGCGGATAGGATTATAAAAAAAAGGAACGGTTTGTGTTGCCCGTAAGGCATCGCTTAGCACTCCACTGGCAAGAGTTACTTCGGTTTGTGTAAAGATGTCGGAGGCAATTACCCGCAAGGGAATAAATAAACTATCAAAGTTATTTTTGGCTATCGCAGATGGCTGGGCAAGTTTCTCAGCCAACGCAAAGTTTAGGGATAAATCATTCGCGAGGCTCGTGTTAAGCAGGATTGAAAAGGTTGAGTCTAACGATAAATTGAGACGAAGAAAAGAAGCATCATCGTCATTGCGGGCAAAGTAATAATTATGTCCTTCTTCAAGCTGGCCATTGATCCATTGTAAAAATTCCTTGGAGAGAACAATTTCTTCTATCTGATCCGGGCTCATGCCGGCAGCGTAACATCCTCCAATCACCCCACCCATCGATGTGCCAACTATGTAGTCGATCGGGATTTCATTTTCTTCGAGTGCTTTAAGCACACCCACGTGCGCAATCCCTTTGGCAGCACCGCCACTTAACACCACACCTACTTTTTGCGCTACTCCCTGAAAGTAGAGAGAAAGAAAAAATAATATGGTAAGATATTTTCTGAGCATGAAGTTCAATAACCCTAACGGGAAAATCACCTCTGTAAGTTACTTATAAACAAAAAAGTAACAGAAAAATTGCAGGAATAAAAAAAATCAGCGGGCAGCAACTTCCATTTCCATTCCTGTAGCTGGAAATGAGATGAGTTGCAATCGATTTATAAGATCCTCCTTTACACTTTCGAAGGAAGGAAAATATTCCGTCTTCACGGGTTGTGAGGGTGGCAATTCAACTTTCAGGGCATCTACCTGTGCGCCATTTTTCCAGAACCGATAACAGAGATGTGGACCTGTTGCCAAACCGGTGCTTCCTACATACCCTATAATTTGCCCTTGACGAACCCGAGTGCCACGCTTCACACCCGTTGCAATTTTTGACATGTGTAAATAGCCCGTTGTATAAGTGTTGTTGTGACGCACCTTCACATAATTACCATTGTTGGTTTTGTATTGTGCTTCTTCAATGATTCCATCGCCCACAGATCGAATGGGTGTGCCGGTTGGGGCCGCAAAGTCTGTACCCAGGTGTGGCCTGAATACCTTGACCACCGGGTGAAAACGATTCTTTGAATAGCGCGAACTAATACGCGAGAATTCAATTGGATATTTTAATAATGCTTTGCGCAAACTATTTCCTTTTTCATCAAAGTAATCAGTACCCTCTCCCTGATCGAACGGGAAAGCATAGTAGCCGTTTCCGGAGTGTTCAAAATAAACTCCCAGGATGCGACCTATACCAATGGGATTTTCATCTACCAGATTTTGTTCATAGATCAATTTAAACTGATCCCCCTTTTGCAATCGTTGAAAATCCACTACCCAGGCAAAAATGTCTACAAATTTGTTGGTAAGATCATGCGACACATTCATCGCCTCGATGGTGTGTGATAGTGTCGATTCAATTCTTCCTGAGATTTGTCTTTCCAGGGTATCAACTTTTCGCTTACATGACTCTACCAACAGGGAGTCACTCAAATGAAAGACTACATAATCGATCGGGTTGGGTTCGTATACTAAGGCGCGAATTGTTTTTAAGGAATCATTCTCTACCAGCAATGTGTATTTTTTATGAGCCGAAATTTTTCTGAAGTCGTAGGTGCTACGGGGCAGCAGATTGAGTTGTTGCAAAACCGAGGGCGAAACATAATACCCAGACAGCAAATCGGTAAATCGTTGATTGCGCTTTACTTCGTCTTCCACCACATGCAGATTATTTACTACCATGCCGTGCAGAAAAACGGGGAGCACAATCTCCCGCTCCACATGATGTGACGAGTCACTTTCGATAACATAATCACCTTCTTGCGAGAAAATTGAAGTCCTGGAGTCAATCCAAAAGAATGTAATGCCGGCCACGATTAATAAAACCACAGCAATGACAATACTTTTCGCAATAGCAGATTTGAAAAACATCATTCCTTAAAAAATAGTGGCTCTAATCTGACCACAAGTTTAGTTTAAAAAACCTGGCTACAAAGCCAGTAATATGTTCAAATATAGAACTTTTACCGATAAAGCTCCTTGTATTTTCCTTTCCCAGCGTCCAGAAATTTGGCAAAATTTTCAGCATCGAGATTGTAGCCATAGGGAGATATCAATACGCGCTCATCTTTACCTACCAATACGTAAAACGGTTGTGCATTATTGTTCAGGTTGGTAATTTGAAGATCTGCATTTTGTTTGCCAATCGTCTTCTTTACTTTATTATCATAGGTGGAGGTGTACCATTCGCTCTCGGGCAATTGCGTTTTATCGTCTACATAAAGAGCTACCACCACAAAGTCATCGGTTAAACGCTGAAGCACTTGAGGATCGGACCATACATTGGCTTCCATTTCGCGACAGTTGGTGCAACCATGGCCTGTGAAGTCGATGAATAGTGGTTTGTTCTGCTGCCGGGCGCAAGCCAGGGCTTCTTTGTAGTCGAAGTAGCCGCTCAATCCGTGAGGCAGGTGAAGGAAGTCGGCATACTTAGGTTCATTACACAAGCTGTTTGGTTTTCCTTCGGGGGATGCAACGACATTAAAATCATGCGTATACATGGGGGGCAAGTAACCAGCTAGTGCTTTAAGGGGTGCGCCCCACATGCCCGGCACTAAATAAACAGCAAACACAAAAGCAATCATGGCCAACGAAATCCGTAGTACACTGATCGTTTTATCTTCTGCATCTTTGCCGGTGTCGCCTGGCATCCTAAATCCCTTCATCAAATAGATGCCGATCAGCACAACAATCACAATCCAGATAGCGATGTTGATATCACGATCCAGAATTCCCCAATGGAAAGCCTGGTCGGCAATGCTTAGAAATTTAAAAGCAAGGGCAATCTCAACGAACCCCAACACTACTTTTACAGTATTTAGCCAGCCACCAGATTTGGGTAATGATTTCAACCAGTTTGGAAAAAATGCGAACAATGTAAAGGGAATCGCGAACGCGAGTGCGAAGGCAAACATGCCCAGAATTGGTTTTAAAAATTCCCCACCGGCTGATGACACCAAAATGCTTCCTACAATAGGGCCTGTACATGAGAATGAAACAAGAACTAACGTAAAGGCCATGAAGAAAACTCCGGCAAGTCCGCCCTTCTCTGCTTGCTGATCAACTTTATTAATGATGGAACCGGGTAATGTGATTTCAAAGAGACCTAAAAACGAAAGTCCGAAGATGATAAACACCAAAAAGAAAATGAGGTTAGGAATCCATTCCGTGGAAAGGTGATTGGCGGTTTCCGGGCCCATTAACGGGGCAAGCGCAGCACCGATAAGTGAATAAATAAGAATGATAAAGAATCCATACATCAACGCCTGAAACTTTGTGCCTCTTCCCGTAAAAAAACTTACCGTCATGGGAATCATCGGAAAGACACAGGGTGTGATCAACGCGGCAAGGCCGGCCAGAAATGAAATCAATAAAAACCCCAGCAACGATTTCCCTGCAGGATCTTCTTGTACAAGGGTTGAATCAAGAATGGGGCCTTTGGTTTCAGAGGGTGTGAAAGGATTCATAGCAAAACCCTGAGCGCTATCGGTCTGCGGCTTGGGTAAGTTGACGTTCACATCCTTTTGATTGATGATAGTTTCGCCCGACACCTTCACAGTAAAAGAAAACTCTTCCCCGCCCGGCACACATTGCCCGGTGGTTTCAGTGCACACCTGATAATCGGATTCGCCTTTGATGGAAAGCGTTGAGGAAAGAATTTTTATTTTTTGACGGAACTCCGCAGTCTTCTTAAAAATCTTTACATCACATTCAAAGATATCATCATACTTATCCGCTGGATTGATGGGTATTAAATTTCCAACAAGTTGGAAACCCGGATGCGGGATAAGATTGAAGGATGTTTTTATCGGGCCATCCTCGCAGGGAAATACCGATGAATATAAATACCAGTCGTTATCGATGGTTGCTTTAAAGATAAGCTCAATCTCATCGCCTGTTTTCGCTTCTTTAACTGAGGTCGAATACGTCCATTTGGCGGGGGTTAAAATCTGCGCGTTTATTTGAAAAAACGCTGAAAACAAAAGAATAAGGAGAAGGGTCTTCTTCATAAGGTTGTCCAAAAAGCAAAGTTAAGGATGCGATTGAGCTTTAAAGAATCAATTGCTTTGAATAACTTCTCTTTAACAAAAATAATTCCTGTAATTTTAGTAGTAATTCCGCAACTAACTGGAGGATTTACCGTGTCAATAAAACTTTTTACTCACAACTCAACCAAATTAAAAACTATGAATCGTAATCATTTTGTGCTGTTCTTCTTTTTTATCGGAATAACAGCAGTTCAGGCACAAACGGCCGATGAAATTATTGCCAAGTATTTTGAAAATACAGGAGGTATTGAAAAAATGAAAGCCTTAAAAACAATGAAGGCATCTGGTAAGATGACAATGCAAGGAATGGATCTGGATTTTAACATGACCAGCAAGGTGCCCAATAAGCAACTGGTAAAAATCATGGTTCAAGGTCAGGAGATTATTCAGGCTTATGATGGAACAGATGCCTGGATGCTTAATCCGTTTATGGGTGGTAAAGACCCAGTAAAAATTCCAGCGGAGGAAGCAAAGGAAATGACTGAACAGGAAATAGAGGATGAATTTATAGATTATAAAAAGAAGGGTCATCAAGTAACCCTACTAGGAAAAGAAGAGGTAGATGGAACGGCCTGCTTTAAAATCGAATTGATAAAAAACAAGAATAACGACAAAGAAGATGTTACTGAGATTCACTACTTCGATGCTGAGAACTTTGTTCCTATTATGACTACAGCATTTGCCCGCTCAGGCCCGGTGAAAGGTCAGGAAGCTAAAACGTATTTGAGTGATTATCAGGAAGTAGATGGTTTAATGATGCCCTTTTCGATGGAGACTAAAGTGAACGGGCAGACTATACAAAAAATGACTCTTCAAAAAATTACCATAAATGAAAGCGTGGAGGATACACTATTCACCTTCCCTAAGAAGTAATATTACACAACTAGTTTAAGGGCTGTTTTGCAGCCCTTATTTTTTATATCAAACTCTTACATGCAATGAAACGATTATTTATTCTCAGTTTGTTTGCAACACTTACGCTGCCGCTACAGGCCCAAACCGAACTTTCGGGCAAGGCTTTGTTAGCGGGATTGCGCGCACGCGCTATTGGTCCAGCCATTATGAGCGGCCGCATTTCAGACATTGAAGTTTCTAACAAGAAGCCAGAGTTACTTTATATAGGGACAGCTGGTGGCGGTTTGTGGAAATCAATCAGTGCCGGAGCTAACCTGCGTCCTGTGTTTGATGACTATACGATGTCCATAGGAAAAGTTACACTCGACCAAAATCACCCCGATACAGTTTGGGTTGGCACGGGCGAACCGTGGGTACGCAACAGCGTGGGAGTTGGAACAGGTTTATATAAAACGACCAATGGCGGAACAAACTGGGAATTTGTTGGCCTTAAAGATTCTGAGCATATCAGTGATATTATTATTCACCCGACAGATCCCAATATTGTTTTTGTTGCGGTTCAAGGTCAGTTGTGGAGCGCTAATGCCGAGCGTGGTATTTTTAAAACTACCGATGGGGGAAAAACCTGGAGCAAGATTTTATACATCGATGAAAATACTGGCTGTGCCGACATGGATATCGACCCTAAAAATCCAGACATACTTTATGCGGCCATGTGGAGTCATCGCAGGTATCCTGATTTTTTTGACTCTGGCTTAACCGGCACAAGTGCGCTGTTTAAATCTACTGATGGCGGAAAGACGTGGAACAAAATTCACACCGGCTTACCCGCTACAACCTTAGGGCGAATAGGCATTGCCGTTGCTCCTTCCAATACCAAAGTTTTATATGCCAGCATAGAAGCCAAGGGCGATGAAAACAAAGGCCTGTACAAATCAGAAGATGCGGGAGCTTCATGGAAGAAAGTAAACAGTGATTTCAGTAACACCGTTAGACCATTTTATTTTTCCCGCATAACAGTTGATCCTTCCAATGAAAAGAATGTATTGAAATGCGCCTTTGTACCCATCATTAGTACCGATGGCGGACTGAAGTTCAGGCAGATGGGTAGTCCTCATGCCGATGTGCATGCTGGTTGGATTGACCCGCGTAACTCAAAACATATCTTACTAGGCACCGATGGTGGTGTTTATGAATCCTTCGATCAGGGTTACACATTTCGCATGTGGGATAACCTTGCCGTGGGTCAGTTTTATCATGTTAGCGTTGACAATGAGAAACCATATAATGTTTATGGAGGGTTGCAAGACAACGGATCATGGTATGGCCCCTCGCAAGGTGCAGGCGGTGTAACCAATGCTGATTGGAAGATGTCACTTTATGGAGATGGATTTTATTCTCATCGCCATCCGACTGATAAAGACATTATCTACTCTGAATATCAGGGTGGGGAAATGAATCGAATAAACACGAAAACCGGACAGGCTAAAGGAATAAAACCCTTTCCCGGTAAGGGTGATCCGGATTTGCGTTTTAACTGGAACGCGCCATTGGTACAAAGCCCTAATAAAGCTGATCGTATTTATGCCGGAAGCCAGTTCCTTTTTATGTCAGACGATCGTGGTGATACATGGAAAAAAATCTCACCGGATTTAACGACCAACGACCCTAAACGTCAGCGCCAAAAACAAACCGGAGGGTTATCCATCGATAATTCATCGGCAGAAAATAACACTACGATTTATGCGGTGGCGGAATCACCGATTGATGAAAAGTTGGTTTGGGTTGGAACCGATGATGGATTGGTGCAGGTAACTTCAAATCAAGGCGCAGCCTGGACAAATGTTACTAAAAACATTGCAGGGCTACCCGGTGGCAACTGGTGCTCTTATGTAGAACCGAGCAGACATGATCGCAACGTAGCGTATGTTACATTTGACAATCACCGCAATGGGGATAAGCAAACATATATTTATAAGACTACAGATTTAGGAACAACATGGACCTCGCTGGTAACTTCTGATCTTGAAGGCCACGCGTATGTAATCCGCGAAGACTTAAAAAATCCAAACCTGCTTTTTGCAGGTACTGAGTTTGGTCTCTTTGTTTCGATTGATGGAGGCAAAAAGTGGAATCGCTTTGAGAATAATATCCCCAAGGTTGCAGTGCACGACATGGTGATTCACCCAACAGAGGATGCTTTGGTGATTGCCACGCATGGTCGCGGGCTTTACATCATAGATGACATAACACCGCTTCGTCAAATCACACCTGAGATTATGGCTAAGACTTTTCACTTTCTTGAAACCAAGCCAACAATTTTAAGTGAAGTTGGTGGCAGCACAAGAAATCCTTCGCCTGGCGATGATGTTTTCTATGGCGAAAATCCAAACCCGCTGCCGCGTTTAGTTTATTATATGAGCAAGCGACACACGTTTGGAAAAATGGCTATTGAAATCTATGATCTGGATGGAACATTGATGAAGGAAATTCCAGCTGGTAAAAGTGCGGGCATTAACATGGTTGATCTGGTTCTCAATCGAGATAGGCCACGCATTCCACCATCTGATACCCGCGAAGCAGTAGGAGGAGCATTATTCGGTCCTTCGTTGGAAGCAGGAACCTATAAGGTAAGGGTGGTTAAGGGTAAGGAAGAATTCTGGGGATCGTTTACGTTACAATACCCGGAGAACCCTGTATATACACTAGCTGATAGAAAACTTCAAAGTGAAACCACTATGAAGCTATATCGTCAGGCAGAACAGTTAGCGTATGTGTACGCTGCGCAAACCGACCTCTTGATTCAATCCAAAGAACGCTTGCAGAAATTCCCCAAGTTTTCGAAAACACTTAATCCCCTAATAAAGGAACTAGAAACGCAAAATGGAATCATTGCTTTTAAAGGCGGTGATTTTTATGTTGCCACAGAGCGAAGACTAACGGAACAAGTTGCTGAGTTATATGGCCAGGTAAATGGGTACCCTGGAAAACCTGGAGATTCGCAATTGGAGCGCATCAGAAATCTTGCTTTGGAGATAGGCACTGTGCAACAAAAGTTTGATGTCATTAAAAATGATAAAGTTAAACAGATAAACTCAAAGATTGCCAGCGACAACTTGGTGCCGCCACTCAAGGTATTAACAGAGCAAGAATTTAAAACCGGAACTACTTCCGGCCCGGTGGAACCTGAAAAATCGAAGAAGTTATTGCAGCAACTTTTGTTAGGCATTAATTAAGTCAGCCTGTTTTACAAAAAAAAGACGCAGTCGAAAGGCTGCGTCCTTTTTTACCTATTAGTAAGTATTACACAACTACTTACTACTATAATGTTTATAAAACGCAACGATCGTTTCGATGCCAATCAAAAAGTTTTTGATGCCGTAATGTTCGTTGGGCGAGTGAATCGCATCACTGTCTAAACCAAAACCCATAAGGACAGTGTCTAAACCTAATTCTTTTTTAAAGAGCGATACAATTGGAATACTTCCTCCATCGCGCGTGGGGATGGGTGATTTACCCCACACCTCTTCAAAGGCCTTACTGGCAGCTCTAAATGCTTTTGAGTCGGTAGGTGTTACCGCGGGCTCGCCACCATGCAAGGCCGTTACTTTTACCTTTACAGATTTTGGTGCCAGCGACTGAAAATGTTTGGTAAACAAGTCAGTGATTTCATGATTGTTCTGATTCGGAACTAGCCGCATGGATATTTTTGCGTAAGCTTTTGAAGGCAACACTGTTTTAGCACCTTCGCCTGTGTAACCACCCCAGATTCCATTTACATCCAGGGTTGGACGAATGCCGGTGCGCTCTAATGTCGTGTAACCTTTTTCTCCGCGAACGTCTTCAATGTCGAGTTCCTTTTTATAGTTATCTAAATTGAAAGGTGCTTTATTTAATGCTTCGCGTTCAGCCGCTGTTAATTCAGCAACCTTATCATAAAATCCCGGAATCGTCACTTTTCCATTTTCATCATGTAAGGAAGCAATCATTTTGCTTAGTACGTTAGCCGGATTAGCCACTGCGCCTCCATACACCCCTGAGTGTAAATCTCGGTTGGGGCCGGTAACTTCAACTTCCATGTAACTTAATCCGCGCAAGCCCACGGTGATCGATGGCGTGTCAAGAGAAATCAGTGATGTGTCAGAAATTAAAATCACATCGGCCTTTAGTTTGGATTTGTTTTCTTTTACAAACGTGCCAAGATTGTCGGACCCCACTTCTTCTTCTCCCTCAATCATAAACTTAATGTTGCAGGAGAGCTGATTGAGCTTGGTCATCGCCTCAAAGGCTTTGATGTGCATATAAAACTGGCCTTTGTCGTCACACGAACCCCGGGCATAGATTTTATCATCTTTTACTACCGGCTCGAAAGGCGGTGAAGTCCAAAGGTTGAGAGGATCGGGTGGTTGCACATCATAATGTCCGTACACCAAAACGGTTGGGAGTGAGGCATTGATTATTTTTTCACCATAGACAATCGGATGGCCGGCAGTTTCACATAGTTCTATCTTATCAGCACCGGCATCCTTTAGTTTTTTAACAACATACTCAGCAGCTTTGCGCACATCTGCTTTCAGGCGACTATCAGCGCTTACCGAAGGAATTCGGAGCAACTCAAAAAGTTCATCTAAAAAGCGTTGTTGATTGGATTGAATATATTCTTTGATCATGAGGAAGAAATTTATAGGTGCAAGGTAAGATTTTCTTTTGTTGGGAAGGTGTAAAGATCACCTTGGCAAAATGCTGGCACCATCAATTTTTCTATGGCTTAGTAACACGGTTCCCCATCCACTGAAACGGTGAAACTCTCCGGCATCGCCTACCTGATAATGAGCGAATACACCCGTGGTTACATTTATTTCTTGCGTTCCGACCATCAGCGTATAGTTTGTGCTTTTTTCCTTGCGCTCGGCATTCTTTGCGGTAACAAACCCTTTAATTACTTCTTTCCCACTTTGATTGTATACGCGGTTCATTTTTTTGTATACCAAAACAACCAGCGTTCCGTAGCCAAGAAATACCCCTGTGGCAATCAAGATTTTATAAAGCCACGCAAGTTCTTCTTCAGAAGCCAGAAAAGGAACCCCCACCAAAAGAATTCCCATAAAAATATAGGCAATCATCTGCTCATTGCGTGAGCTCATCAACCGGGCCTTTTCTTTTTTCGTTAAGGGCTCATGGGTAATAACATGCAAAGCGATTCCTGATGCCAGTAACTTGTCTATTCTTTTATAAGCAGATTCATCTTGGCTCATAGAAAATCAGAACTATGATATTGTAGAAATCACCAACTACTACTCGCACCACCACCACCGGAATCGCCACCGCCCCAACTTCCACCGGAGTCCGAACTACTGCTGCTCCAACTGCTACTCGAATCATCTGACGATGAACTACTGGTTGAGATAACGATCATAGGAATAATCTCCAGAGCCCGATGGCGGTGGTTACAAAATTTGCAAGATTTAATGATCTCCTCTTCTCCTTTCGCAGTGGTGGTTGCGCTCTTAAGAATTGACGTACTAAGTGTATAGTAGGCATTGGTCCGGCACTTAGGGCATGCACTGAATTCTGTTTTATTATTGGGATAGCGTTCAGTTGTGACAGCCGAGCAACTGGCACATTTCCACACATCGTAATCGACCGACTTCAGTGTTTCTTCATACTGCTTTTCCTTGCTTAAATATTCGTCTTCAGCGGCCTCGCTTAGCAAGGACATTGGCTTATCACATTTGTGGCAATTCCTTGGGTAGGTGCGAACGACCTCGGCTTTCCTTTTGAATGATGGAATAAGAAAGGCAAGCGGAATCGGAAAGATAACGGCTGAATCCGTCCAGGATAAATTTTGTTTATAAAAATTATGCACTGCCTGGTACTGGCCTTTCTTTAGCCACTTATTGGCGGTACTTATAATCCGATTGTATTTAATGAAAGTGAGTAGTCCGAAATAGCCATACAATCCACCAATCAAAACATCCCATCGTTCGGCTTTAGCCAGTAGCACAGCCAATAGCATTGGCATTAAGTAAACAAACAATAGCCATTGCCCTGATGACATGTTTGCGGTTGGAACATTTTTGGGGGCTAGTTTGGAGTTACTAAACTCCCGCTTGCGTTTGGAAAAAAACAGGAAAAGACCAACAAAAAACCAGCAGAAAATAAAAAATACAGAAAGCCCTGTCTGTTCTGAAATTCCCAATCCTTTTTCTTCTGCATGAAGCTCTTCAGCATACGTTGGGTTGGTGAGAATTTTTGAAACTTCTTCCACCCCGGCCATCATACCGGCATCGGTATTTCCTTCTTTAAAAAAGGGCACCATCTTTTGTGTTTGAATACGCTTGCAAATGGCATCTGGTAATGCTCCTTCCAATCCAAAGCCGGTATGAAACCGCACGGTTCTCTGATCCTGAACATATAAAATCAGCAACCCATTGTCTTTCGTAGCCTGTCCGATTTTCCAGCTGACAAAAAGTGATTGTGCGAAATCTGTTACGTCTGCTTCACCAATAGAGCTTAGCATCACCACAGCAACTTGTGCGGTAGTTTGTTTTTCAAGTGAATCGAGCAAAAGGTTGATTCGATTTACAGCAGTCGCGCTCAACAGATTGTCTGGATTACTTACATAGCTGTTATTGACAAGTTTTGTATTCGGAACTGAGTCAACCGTGTAGCTTTGGCTATAACCAGCACAAAGACTTAGCACAAAGAAAACGAGCCATGCAATTCTTTTCATAATCTGGTCTTTGAAGTTTAATCGTCAGGGAATTTTAGAATATACCAACAGACTTAAGCCTACTAAAAAGCAAATAAACATGATGTATAGAAGCATGTTGGTTCCTTTTGGCGCGGCCTTAAATTCTTTCCAGATGAATACACCCCAGATGGCCGCGACTAATACGGCACCTTGTCCGAGGCCATAGGAAATTGCAGGCCCAGCCTTGTCGGATGCAATAATGCTGAATGACATTCCAATACACCAAATGATGCCACCCAATATTCCTGTCAGGTGACTTTTGAAATTTCCGTTAAAATAATCTCTATAGGTAACCGGTGTGCCCTGTACAGGCTTTCTCATTAAAATTGTGTTGAATAAAAGGTTGCTAATCAGTATTCCAACAGAGAAAATAACGATAGAAGTATAAGGGGTAAGTTTTCCGATTTCCGGGACTGAAAAGTTTTTGACCATGCCGCTCACAACGAAACCGTAGAATTGTGCCATGAGAATGCCTGCTATAATGGAAATGAGTAACCCCTTGGAAGAAACCTTTTGATCAGTTCCTATTAGCTTTTTATAAGCCATGGCATTCATCACAATACCAACGGCTATAAGAATCACACCTGAAAAAATTAAGGCGGGATTTCCAGCAGGCACTTTCAGATAGTTATCGATTACACCCCAGATCAGCGCGATACCAATCCCAACAGGAAAAGCCACGGACATCCCGGCAATGGAAATGGCAGCGATTAATAAAATGTTTGCGAGATTAAAGATGATTCCACCGATTAAAGCAGACTGAATACTTTCATTGTCTCCCAGTTGAAGGTCTGCCAGAAAACCTCGCCCTTGTTCGCCCGAACTACCTAATGTCAATGCAGATAATAACGACAGAATCAAAATTCCAATCACATAGTCCCAATAGAACAATTCGAACCGCCAGGATTTCTCCGCCAGTTTTTGTGTGTTGGCCCACGAACCCCAACACAACATGGTGATGATGCAAAAAAATACAGCAAGGGAGTAGCTCTCAAGAATGAACATGAGTTTTGATTTAGGTAGTGGAGGAATTGGTTAATTCACTTCGGTAAGGAGCCGATGACTGGGCGCCCATGCGGGTAACGGATAATGCAGCGGCACGATTGGCAAACTCAACAGCTTGAACGAGCGAGTTACCTTCGGCAATGGCTACTGCAAGCGCACCATTGAAAACATCTCCGGCCGCGGTTGTATCAACCGGTGTAACTTTTTGGGTAGGTATGTGCCGGCCCCCTTCTGAATTGAAGAGAAACGCCCCTTCAACGCCCAGTGTGATCACAACATTTTTTACACCTAATCGATAAAGTTTTTGAGCAGCTTGTTCAAGGGAACTCAAATCGGAGATCTTGATTCCTACAAGTGTTTCTGTCTCCGATTCATTGGGGGTGATGATGAATAATTCTTTGAATAAATCCTCGGGCAAAGGTTGAGCAGGCGCTGGATTTAAGATCACTTTTTTACCATCGCGACTAGCCCTTGCGGCTGTACTCCGGATTGTAGCAAGCGGAGTTTCCAATTGCATGAGGATAATGTCTGCTTTTGCAAATTCTTTTTCTGCCCTGTTAACATCTTCTGGTGTAAGTGCACCATTGGCACCTTGAGCAACCACAATCGTGTTTTCTCCTTTTGCATCCAGGGTGATGAGCGCAACACCAGAGGGGTTTTTCTGATCTGAAATTATATACTCTGTATTAATGCCTTCCTGCTTGAATTGCTGCATAGCCTGATCGCCAAAAATGTCGTTCCCCAGCCGGGCTATAAAAGTTACCTGCCCTCCCAATCGCGCTGCGGCAACGGCCTGGTTTGCGCCTTTGCCGCCAGGAAACATAAAAAACGTTCCGCCAAGAAGTGTCTCTCCGGGCAAAGGAAACTTAGGCGCTTTTATCACCATGTCTGTATTTGAACTACCTACAACGATGATCAATTGTTTGTCAGACATGAAGCTTGAATAATTTTTGGTCTTGGAAAATTTCCATCAGTCAAATCTACTTTTTGATTTGACGAACTACAATCGTTTTCGCTACTAACTGTTAGTTGGTTTTGAAAAATATTTAAAAGATTCTCCTACGCTTTATTCGCATCCGATTCGTAATCGCGTTAACTTGTGAGTTACTTTTCTTCAGTTTAACCCGGTAACGAACTTGAAAGACACAGATCAGCAGGGATTATATCATCCTTCCTTCGAGAAAGACTCTTGTGGGGTTGGTTTTATAGCAAATATCAAAGGCGGCAAATCGCATCAGATAGTAAGTGATGCGCTAACTATGCTCGAGCGCATGGAACACCGTGGCGCGTGTGGTTGTGAACCGAATACGGGTGACGGTGCCGGAATTCTCATTCAGGTACCGCATGAGTTTTTTAGCAGTGAATGCAGCAAACTTGGTTTTAAACTTCCTGCCTATGGAAGTTACGGTGTGGGTCTTGTGTTTTTTCCTCGGGACAAGAAAGTGCGGGAAGAATGTCGCACCGTACTGAATCGCAAGATCAAATCCATGAAAATGACGTTGCTGGGGTATCGTGTTCTTCCCACCAACAATTCGGATTTGGGAGAGACCGCGCTTAAAGCCGAGCCGGTGATGGAGCAGATCTTCATCAAACAAACCCAAAGCATCTTAACTCCGGATGATTTTGAACGCAAGCTTTTTATCCTTAGAAAATACTCAACACACATTATCACTGAGTCCGTAAAGGGCGTTGATAATCAATTTTACTTTGCCTCACTGTCGTATAAAACAATTGCCTACAAAGGCATGGTTACATCGGGCCAGTTGCGTCCTTACTTTGCCGATCTCGAACACGAAGATGTTGTCTCTGCATTGGCAGTAATCCACTCGCGGTTTTCTACGAATACATTCCCTTCGTGGAGATTGGCTCAACCCTTTCGGTTTATTGCGCACAATGGTGAGATCAATACTGTGCGTGGAAACATCAACTGGCTGAATTCGAAAGAAGCATTTTTTACTTCCGAGTATTTTAGCCGTGAGGAGTTAGACATGATTCTTCCGATCTGTAATCCGAAGCAGTCAGACTCTTCCAATTTAGATAACACAATAGAATTACTCGTGCATGCTGGCCGTTCATTGCCGCATGTGATGATGATGTTAATACCCGAAGCGTGGGATGGCAACGAAAGTATGAGCCAGGAGAAGCGCGATTTTTATGAATATCATGCTAACCTGATGGAACCGTGGGATGGTCCGGCTTCCATTACGTTTACCGATGGAAAAATAGTAGGGGCAACATTAGATAGAAATGGCTTGCGTCCTTCCCGGTTTGTTGTAACCGATGATGACATGGTGATCATGGCTTCTGAAGTAGGTGTGTTGGATGTTGATCCCGCCAAGGTAATTACCAAAGGCCGCCTGCAACCCGGAAAAATGTTTGTGGTTGACCTTGAACAAGGCCGTATCATCAGTGATGACGAACTGAAAAAAGAAATCTGCACCCGTAAGCCGTATGGAAAGTGGTTAAAGGATAACAAAGTCAGGCTTCAGGATTTACCTGAGCCCGGAGGAAGTTTTCATAAATATGATCCCACTACATTTCTTAAACGCCAGATTTCCTTTGGATATACTTCGGAAGATCTACGCATGATTCTCACTCAAATGTGTGAGACCGGGAAAGAAGCATTGGGCTCCATGGGCAATGATACTCCTCTCGCGGTGCTTTCGCAGCAAGCGCAACATTTATCTAGTTATTTCAAGCAACTATTTGCGCAGGTAACGAATCCACCCATCGATCCTATCCGCGAACGATTGGTGATGTCGCTGGCATCGCATGTAGGTGGTTCACTCAATCTTTTGGAAGAATCTCCAGAGCATTGCATTACGTTAGAGTTACCAACTCCGGTTCTTACCAACAACGATCTTGAAAAGATCCGATACATCGATCACCGGCATCTGCAAACCAAAACCATTTATACATACTTTAAAGCCGATGGTCAACCGGGTTCCTTAGAGAAAGGATTGAACCGAGTATGTCAATATGTAACGGATGCAATTGAAGATGGCTTTACAATCATCATTTTATCGGATCGCAGTTTTGACAGCGGTCATGCGCAGATTCCTTCATTACTTGCAACGGCTGCAGTGCATCATGATTTAATTCGCAAAGGCCTGCGTGGAAAAGTTGGTCTGCTTGTCGAGGCAGGCGATGTATGGGAGACTCATCACTATGCTACGTTAATCGGGTATGGCGCATCGGGTGTCAATCCCTATCTCGTGTATCAAACGATTCACGACATGAAGAAACGCAATGTGTTGAAAGAAGATTTGACCGAAGAGAAAGCCATTACCAATTATAAGAAAGCGGTCGCAGGCGAACTCCTGAAGATCATGAGTAAGATGGGCATCTCCACGTTGCAATCGTATCATGGTGCACAGATCTTTGAAGCATTGGGTATTCATAAAGAAGTTATTCATCAATATTTTTCGGGTACAGTTTCGCGTATTGGTGGCTTGAAGCTGGATGATATTGCGCGCGAGGCATTGGCAAAACATAAACTTGCATTCCCAAAGACAACCAATTGGTTGCCGCGCCTGGCCGTGGGAGGTGTGTATCAGTGGAAACAACGCGGGGAGGAACATCTTTTCAATCCACAGACAATTCATTTATTGCAACACTCAACGAAGACCAACGACTACGCACAATTTAAAAAATACTCATCCCTTATTAACGATCAAAGCGAGAAAGCAATTACGCTGCGTAGTTTGTTGAAATTCAAAAAAGGCAAATCCATTCCGTTAAGTGAAGTAGAATCCAAAGAGAATATTTTCAAACGGTTTGCTACCGGAGCCATGTCGTTCGGATCGATTTCGCATGAAGCACATAGTACATTAGCTATTGCCATGAACCGTATTGGCGGGAAAAGTAATTGTGGCGAAGGTGGTGAGGATGAAGTTCGCTTTACGCGGAAAGAAAATGGGGACTGGGAAAACTCGGCTATAAAACAAGTAGCTTCGGGTCGTTTTGGTGTAACGAGTTATTACCTCACCAATGCAAAAGAACTTCAAATCAAAATGGCGCAAGGTGCCAAGCCTGGTGAGGGCGGTCAGTTGCCGGGGCATAAAGTAGATGATTGGATCGGACGCGTGCGTCATTCCACCCCGGGTGTGGGATTAATTTCACCGCCTCCGCATCACGATATTTATTCCATCGAGGATTTAGCGCAATTAATATTTGACTTAAAAAATGCCAACCGCGAAGCACGCATCAGTGTGAAGCTGGTTTCGGAAGCAGGTGTTGGTACGATTGCTTCGGGGGTTGCCAAGGCGCATGCTGATGTAATTTTAATTGCCGGTCACGATGGCGGCACAGGCGCATCACCGATCAGTTCGATTCGTCATGCAGGTTTGCCCTGGGAGTTAGGATTGGCCGAAGCGCATCAAACTTTGGTAAGAAATAAACTGCGTGGTCGTGTGGTGCTGCAAACCGATGGCCAGATTCGCACGGGTCGCGATTTAGCAATTGCAGCCTTGCTTGGCGCTGAGGAATGGGGTGTTGCAACAGCAGCTTTGGTTACTACAGGTTGTATTATGATGCGCAAGTGTCATTTAAATACATGCCCGGTAGGTGTGGCCACACAGAATAAAGAGTTACGTGCACTCTTCACCGGCAAGCCTGAGTATGTAGTGAATCTCTTTACCTTCTTAGCGGAAGAACTTCGCGAAGTGATGGCAGAACTTGGGTTTCGTACAGTGAATGAAATGGTTGGACAGGCCGATAGACTAGAAGTTCGCGACTTGGATGATCATTGGAAATATTCTAACCTGGATTTATCACCACTGCTTGCGAAAGATCCAATCAGTTTAGATACAGCCATGTTCAAACAAGAAGAGCAGGATCATGGAATCGCTACTGTGCTTGACAGAAAGTTGATTGAGTTAACGCAGCCTGCGTTGAAGGAAATGATTCCGGTTCGTGGCGAATTTAAGATTACCAATCAGGACCGGGCTGTGGGCACGATGTTATCGAATGAGATCTCAAAAGTTTATCTCGGTCCCGGTTTACCGGAAGACACAATTCACCTGAAATTCAATGGCACTGCCGGACAAAGTTTTGGTGCGTTTGTAACGGGCGGTGTAACCTTCGAACTGGAAGGCGATGCGAATGATTATTTTGGTAAGGGACTTTCCGGGGGTCGATTGATTTTATATCCTCCGTCATCAGCAACCTACAACTCATCAAAAAATATCATAACCGGAAATGTGGCTTTCTTCGGAGCTACTTCGGGTGAAGCATTTATTGGGGGTATGGCTGGCGAACGATTTGCCGTGCGTAACTCAGGGGTGAAAGTAGTTGTGGAAGGCGTAGGCGATCATGGTTGCGAATACATGACCGGAGGGATTGTGGTGGTGCTTGGTGATACGGGAAGAAATTTTGCTGCCGGCATGAGTGGTGGAGTGGCGTATGTTTGGGATGTAAACAAGACGTTTGTGAAAAACTGCAACATGGAAATGGTGTTGCTGGATACACTGGACTCGGAAGATGAAGAGTTGCTTCACAAAATTATTGCAGCGCATCAACAGGTTACCAAAAGCAATCTCGCGGCTCACGTGCTTAGCTACTGGCCAACTGCCTTCAAGCAATTTATCAAAGTAATGCCAATTGATTATAAGGCTGTGTTGGAGAAAAGGAAGGCAGAGAAAAAAAGTGAAGCCTTAAAATCTTCATTGGGCAATACAGAATTTAACTATTCATCAAATTAAAAATTCCTTGAACCCCTCTTCAGTGGAGAGGGGTAGGGATGAGGTATATGGGAAAACCAACCGGATTTTTAGAGCAGGACAGGGAGCTTCCTAAGAAGCGCGATCCCAAGAAACGCATCAGCGATTACAACGAAGTGGATTCAGTCATTGATGAGTCGATCACACAAAAACAAGCTGCGCGCTGCATGGATTGTGGCATTCCATTTTGTCATAACGGATGCCCTCTCGGCAATATTATTCCCGAATTTAATGATGCCGTGTATCAGGAGAACTGGCAGCTTGCCTATGAAATCCTGATTTCAACAAACAACTTCCCTGAATTTACGGGTCGCATTTGTCCGGCCCCATGCGAAGCATCGTGTGTGCTGGGCATTAACAAACCTGCAGTGGCTATTGAATACATAGAAAAATCTATTATTGAAAGAGCCTTTCAGGATGGCTATGCCAAACCAAGAATTCCATCAACACGCACCGATAAAAAAGTTGCCATTGTAGGTTCGGGTCCCGCAGGGTTAGCTGCGGCAGCACAAATAAATTATGCCGGCCATCATGCTACCGTATTTGAACGTGCCGATGAAATTGGCGGACTGCTGCGCTATGGCATTCCGGATTTTAAATTAGACAAGCAAGTACTTGATCGCAGAATCAATCTCATGATTGAGGAAGGCGTAAAGTTTCAGACCAACACGAATGTGGGTGTAAATTTTTCAATCGAACAATTGAAAGAAGAATTTGATGCTGTGTTGCTGACAGGCGGCTCAACTATACCCCGCGACTTGCCGATACCGGGAAGAAACCTGAAGGGAGTTCATTTCGCCATGGATTTTCTCACTCAACAGAATCGAAGAGTAGCCGGTAAGAAAGTAATGGTGGAGGAAATCTGGGCAACCGGAAAAAATGTAGTGGTCATTGGAGGTGGTGATACGGGTTCAGACTGTGTTGGAACATCCAATCGCCATGGAGCAAAGTCAGTAATGCAAATAGAAATTTTATCGAAGCCACCGAAGGATAGAACCGAAGCAATGCCCTGGCCGAGCTGGCCGATGATTTTGCGTACGTCTACTTCACATGAAGAAGGATGCGAACGGCAATGGTCTATTGTCACCAAAGAATTTATGGGAGATGAGCAAAGAAACCTGAAAGCAATTAAGATTTCTGAGGTGGAAGTAAAGTCGGAACCCGGAAAGGCACCTTCGTTTTCAGAAGTCCCGGGAACGGAAAAAATTATTCCCTGCGAACTTGCATTGCTTGCCATGGGCTTTCTCAATCCACAGCATAATGGTTTGCTGGATCAATTAGGTGTGGATTATGACGAGCGTGGTAACGTAAAAGCTACGCGGTATCAAACTTCTGTGGAGGGAGTGTTTGCAGCCGGAGATATGCGCAGAGGACAGTCCTTGGTAGTTTGGGCGATAAGTGAGGGACGTGAAGCTGCACGCGCTGTAGATAAATATCTTGTTGGCCAGTCTGCACTTGAATCAAAAGAGCAGGGTATACTAAGTCTTTCAGAGTAGCGAAAGTTACGCCTCATACAATTCCAACGGCAGGCCATCCTGTTGATTTTTTTTGCAAGCAAAGACGCTAAGCATACAAGAATATTAGGCGCTCTGACTTTGCGTTCTATGCGCCTTTGCGGTATAGCATTATTTCATTTATGCTCCTTCGCATAATGTTCCCGTAAAATATCTTCTGCAAAATCATCTTTTAAGTCACGCACTGTTGTGTGAACATGGTTCGCATTATTTTGTGTGTTGTCATATTCAATCAACAACATGGGGCCCTGGATGCGGTAGTAATTTGCGATCCCGGGGACTAAGCTTCCAGCCCACGCAAAATGAAGATTTTCTAGGCCTGCGTTTTTGATTTTGTCCATCAGCTTCTTACTGAATCCAAAGGCATAGTTTTTTACATACACATCCAGTAGCTTCAGAAAGAGTGTTTGTTGTTCCTTACTTAATTCTTGAAAGTTTATTCCATCAGGAGTAAGTGGCACAGCCTTTCGGTTATTGCCCGAAATGATTTCTGCTGGAGCTTTTTCTGAGAATATGGCGGTGGCCTGCTGATTAGTATTGAGAGAATTGATTAGGTCAAAACCGAGTTTGGTTTCTTCTTTAAGCACTTCAAGTCCTTTACTCTCTCCTTCTTTAACAACGCCCGGGTTGGATCCGAAGAAAGAAGGTGTAGAAGAAACCACCTCGCCACCAATGGAAGTAAAATTCAAAGCCACATGATGCCCTTCAAAACGCCACGCCCACAGCTTTCCTTCGGCAGGATCGCCAAACACGGTGAAGTGATAATTAAGAGGATCACGAAAACGACTGTCGGGCGCTTGTTTTTCAACCACCCTTAAAATGTTTTCGAGATTTACGATGGCCATTGCCTTTTGATATCCTTGTTCGCTTAATGATGACTTCAGTAATACCGTGGCGGACGCGCGTTGTTTGTCAGAAAAATCATAGTAGGTTAATCCATTTCGTTTGATAGGGACAAAATTCCAGTTGAATCGTTCGGCATCATCAAAAGGATATTGTGCACGCGATTTAAGTTCGGGTGTAAGAGTACCCAGAAAGTTCTGTGTGTTTGTTAGAACCACGTTTTTTTGTGCATGAACCAAAAGTGTTGCAGTAAATAACAGAAAGGTAACGGTAGCTGATTTCATGGTGAAGACTTATCGAATGTACCGATTTTTAGGTCGGATATTTTTTAATTGAGTTTTATCTTCATGATCAGCACTTCTTTGAGCCGGGAGGGATCTATTATTTTATCCTTCTTCAGATTATTTATTTGGCTATTGGCAATGAAATAAAACCAATCTTCAACAATTACCCCGGTTGTAGGAATATCAAAGAACGGATGATCAGCAAGCAATACACGCGCACTTTCTATTTTATCAAATGTGGCATTTAGCTGGTATTGATTAATACTAACCGGGTATGTGACATTTTGAATTCCCACCAGCGATTGTTTGTAAAAGCAAAGCCCATCGATCCCAATCACGTGGTAGTTAGGAAACGGGAGCGCATTCAACTCTTGTGTAGCCGTATTGATTTTAAAGAATCCTTTGAAGGTATTTACAATCACCGCATCATCAGGGGCAATAGTGATTCCATTAACATATTGCAGTCGGGCGTCTTTGATAAGAAGTTCCACATTACTTGATTTGAGACTGACTCGATAAATCGCACCATACTCTGAGTCGGAAACAATCGCGTTTCCGTGACTGTCAAGAGCAAGATCGTTAAAAAGGTGTACTTCTCCTGGCGGCAGATTCCATTTGCTAACCAAATCACCACTGGCCAGATCAAAGGCATGCACCATGGATTGGTCTTGTGCATTTCCTTTACCCGTATTGCTGCACACCCACAATTTCCCGTCACGTACTTTCATACCCAACGCCTGACCAATGCCTTCTTTACCACTTTTGATAAAGTCTTTTACTTTGTTGCGTTCATCGATTCGTATGATTTTGTTTTTATGAATGCTGCTTACGAAGAAACTTCTGGATGTGACATCGTATGCAATCCCTTCAGGAATCAAATCCTTTTCTGAGATCCGAAAGGCAACCTCAACGGACTGCGCAACTAATGGCAGAGATACCCATAGAAATACCAACAAAATCAAAACTGCTTTCATCCTTGTAACATGGTCAAGCAATCAGTTATGCGTCATTTTCTATTTTGGAAATAAACTCTTGTCAATTCCCGGAATCAAACTCATCGCATTCTTATAATAAACCTTTTTCAATATTTCATCAGACAAGCCGATGCCATACATCCGCCAGAAGGCGTGATAACGTTTGTGATAAGGAAAATATTCGTCCGTGGTTTCTAAAACGCGAAAATAAGTTTCATATTCACCGGGCACCCAACTATCTTTTCCAAAAAGTATGCGATCCTGGTACTTGGTAAAGAAAGCGTTAGCTGCTCGGGGTTGTCTTCCCAATTCAGCAATCACCGCTCCTATTTCAGTGTACATATTCGGGTAGGCATCCATCAACTCGCCTAATTTTTTCAAATCATTTCCATACCATCCTAAATGGGCATTGATGAATTTAGTTTTGGGATGCTTCTTAAATACATTGTGTTGCTCAGCGATAATCGTTTCCCAGTGGGCAAAAGTTTCGTCATACCTGCGTCCGGGATGTAACTTTAATTCGAGCCAGCGTTCATTTTGATTATCGATCGGATCCCAAAAGGGTTTTGGATCAGCTGAATGAATTAGAACCGGAATACCGAGTTGGCCGCACTTGGCCCAGATCGGATCGATGCGCGGGTCATCAATGGAAATGCGTTTGCCTTTACTGTCTTTATCACGGATGCCTAGGCTTTTATAAATCTTCAACCCTTTGGCGCCTCGCTTCACATCGTCTTCTAATTGTTTTGTGATTCTGGCCGACCACTCCGGATTATCGATATCGGAAAAATCAACATTGGTAAAAAGGACGAATCGATTTGGGTATTGCCTGGCAATATTCTCAAAAGATTTTTCAAGATGATCTCCGCTGCTTCTAAATCCCCGTCCGCTCAGGTTTATCATCACACCCATATTGAGTTGATCCATAAACTTCACACGATCACTCAGATCGGCTGTGTTCATGTTGCCATAATGATTGTGGATGTCGATAAACGGGAACTTTGATTTTTTCAGTTTGTGTTCTTCTACTTTCAGCGTAGATGGCGGATCGTATTGCTCAAAATCCATCTTCATATCCAACGGTTTTTCCTGCGCACTTAATAGTATACAGGAGAACAAAAATGAGAGCATCAACAAGGCTTGTTTCATAAATCAGATGATTAACGAAGCAATTTACGATAAACCACTAATCCGGTTCCAAAAATTGTTTGGATGGCAATTAAACCAAGGATCAGTAATAGCATCCAAGTACTATAATTCCTGATGGTATGAAAAAGCTGATTTCCTTTACACTGTTTTTGACCCTTGTGCTTGTTGTGATGCTTGCAAAAACCAGTCAGGCGCAGGTTACCGTTGTAAAAGTTAAATCAGGCAGGATACCAATCAGACATTCGGTTAACTATTATTGGAAATGGAGTCCCCGCTTTCAATGCTATGTTAGGGTTAAGGGCCATTGTGCTCATCTTGGTACACGAAGATCGATACGTGTACGGGCTATCGGGTAGCAGATACTTTACAAACCCTGCGTTCGTTTTTGATCCGGCAATTCTTCTTAACTTGCCTGATGAAATAAAACGCATGAAAAACCTGATTCTCCTTTTCTTCATGATTCCGATGTTGGCAATTGCCCAAACGGATGCCGCCCTCGAAGCTGCCCGGAAAAAACTTGAGGCACGGAATTTTGCTGGCGCCAAAACAGACCTCACTAAAATCATCGAGAGCAATCCCAGAAACAAAAATGCTTTTTCCCTTCGTGGCCAGGTACGTATGGAACTTAGGGATTATTATGGGGCCATTGGCGATTTTAATTTTGCGCTGGAGATTGATTCCACCTTTGCCGAAGCGTTAAATTTTCGCGGAGAATCTAAAATTAATTTAGGTGATGATGAGGGAGCCTTACTGGATTTGGATAAAGCAATCAAATTCAACGCTCGCTATACCGATGCTTATACGAATCGGGGTTTTGCGAAATATAACATGGAAGATTTGCAGGGTTCGTACTTTGATTTTTCAAAAGCACTCGAACTCGGTCCTCCGGACGCAGACAAATATTTCAATCGTGGGTTAGTAAAAGCTGAGTTGGGCGAGTTTGTAAGTTCTATAGATGATTATACCAAAGCGATTGAACTCGATAAGAACGATGCTAATCTTTATAACTATCGTGGGGTAGCTTTTTATAACACCAGTAATTTTGATCGGGCTATTGCCGATTATAATGAGTCGATTAAACTTGACCCGAAAGATCCTTTCAAGTTTGAGAACCGGGCCTTGGCTAAAACGGCCAAAGAAGATTTAAAAGGGGCACTTGATGATTATAACAAATCCATCGAGCTGGATGATCAGGATCCGGAAACCTATAACCTGCGGGGCGTACTGAAACATACGATGGAAGATTATGATGGCGCTATTGCGGATTATACAAAGTCACTTGAGTTAGACGAAACCAATCCCACATATTACGATAATCGCGCATTGAGCAACGCTGAAAAGGAAAATTATACAGGGGCCGTGGAGGATTATACAATCTCTATCGAACTGTATCCCAGCGATCCTGAAACGTATTACCAACGAGCCCTCGTTAAATTATTAATGAATAATAATTATGATGGTTGTTTAGACCTGAAGCGGGCCGAAGAACTAGGATCTGTGGAAGCAAAAGCTGCTATTAAGAAAAACTGTAAAGCCGGGAAGTGAAGATTGCCATTATTCTCAATGGCATCTCCAGAAAGAAGAAGAAATTCTACCAATCCATTCTTCCTCCACTCAGAGAAAAATTTTCCGTAGAAATTTTTGAAACCCGGTTTGCAAATCATGCGCATCAGCTTGCTACCACGGCTGTAACCGACAAATACGACATCATTCTTTCTGCAGGCGGAGATGGCACCTTACATCAGGTGGTAAATGGTATGATGAGTATTCCTCATCCAAATCAACTGCCAGCGTTGGGACTTATCCCGTTAGGATCCGGCAATGATTTTGCCAACACCATTGGCGCCACTGCAAATCCTTCCGAACTACTCGAACTGTTATCAATCAATCAACCACGACCCATTGATCTGGGTAAGCTAAACTGTAAAGATGCCAGCAATCAGGAGCTAGTGAAGTACTTCATCAATGCTTGCAGTGTAGGTATGGGGCCGGCTACAGTAAAGCAAATGGCAAAAGCCCCGCAATGGCTCGGGGCCGACTTGCGTTATCTGCAGTCTATTGTGCGCGCATTTTTGTCACATACACCCGAGCCTATTGAGATCAAAACTTACGATTGGAATTGGGTTGGCAAAGTGCGGGTGTTGGCCATCGCGAATGGCAAATCGTTTGGAAGTAAAATTTATATCGCTCCTGATGCTAAACCAGATGATGGTGTGTTTTCAACGTTTCTGGTTTCCGATATACCGCTTCTTAAATTTTTATTCTATCTACAGGTCGTGAAGAAAAAGAAAAGAGTTGATGACCGAAGTGTAGTTTATTCAACCACAACCAAGATTGAGATTACCTCTGCGCAATCTGTTGCCATAGAAGCGGAAGGTGAATTGATAGGATTTCTTCCGGCAACTATTGAGGTATACCCCAATCAATTAAACTTTCTAATGTAGTTTGATTACTCTTTTAAAGAGTGAACCCAGCACTGCTGTATAGGGTCGCAAGTATTGTAAACCAAAGAAGAGTAAAGAGTATAGTGCCAATCAGAAACCAGACGAGGGATGCTTTGGCCCAATTAGATTTATTGGGATTTTCACCAGAACCAAATGCCCAAACAAATAGCATGATAAATCCGACCAAAGGTATTACTGAGATTAAGATTGTCATTATCCAGTCTTTGGTTGACATTACAGGGGCATGTTGATTTTCCATCTAGTGAATGGTTAAAATTTAGAAAATAATAAAAAAGCACCTCGATTAAAGGTGCTTTAATATGTTAATTAATTACTAACTATTTCTTAACTACCAACGTACTGGCAATCATATCATGCAACGCTTGTTTTTTTTCCGTAAAGCCAGCGATGATGTAGCCAATTAATAGAGTAAAGTTTGAGATGATTCTACTAAGGTTCCGGATCAATGCTTTTGTAAAATCTAACTTGTTGCCTTGCAAATCAGTTACCTTAATTCCCAATGCAAGTTTGCCAACAGTAGCCTGAAGTTTTGATGATTCCATGAAAGTGAAATAAAGCACCTGAATGACCATTGCTAAAATCCACAGACCACCAGCTGCTGCCATAATAGCACCAATCATGCCTGCAGCTTGATCAGGGTCCGATAGATCCATGTTCTCCGCGCCAGAGGCAAAGCCGAATCCGGCCGCAGCTAAAATGGGTACAAAAACAAATGATTGAGCAACTCCAATAATGATTCCATCAATGATGATTGCAACAAAGCGCATCCAGAATCCTGCATAATTTGTGTTCATGTGATTGGGTTTTGGTTAGTTTAAATAAAAATAAAAAAATTCGTTGATCCTGCAAACATGATTTTGTTACTTTTACCAAAACGCCTGTCGCTTGAATCCAAAACTTCTGTCTCTGTTCAACAACCTTGAGTCGCAGCGCAGCTCATTGCTAAACGAAATCAAGGAAGTTTCTGATGAGAAATTAAATGCACATCCTCCCGGTAAGTGGTCCGCAAACCAGGTGCTGGCACATATTATCACGGCCGAACAACTGTCTATTGGCTATGTAAAAAAGAAATTTCAAGGAATAAACGATGCATCTGATACGGGCTTGCTGGAAGAGTTAAAAATGTTGACGCTGTATATTTCGCAACGATTACCGTTCAAATTTAAAGCTCCGAAAGTGGTTGTAGAAAATACTCCGGTCTTTGAAGGTATTGAGCAAATTGAAGCAGCATGGAATAAAACCCGTGCCGACTTAAAGGAATTGCTAAATCAATTTAATGATTCTCAGCTTTCGCGTAAAGTATACAAGCACCCGGCAGCGGGGAAACTAAATATTCAGCAAACGCTGAAATTTTTTGGTGAGCATATCATTCATCATCAACCACAAATCAAAAAGCTGTTGAAGCAGAAATAAATTATTAACACCTTGCTCAAAGCCTATCACCCTTTTTTATGAAATACTTATTAGTTGCGTTTTCCCTTTTATCATTCACTTCCATAGCCCAAACCCAACTTCAATCGCCAGCCGAATTTCTTGGCTACGAATTGGGTGATCGCTTTACCCGTCATCATCGCATGGTGGAGTATTTCAAACACATCGATGACGTGTCGGGTAATGTAGAAGTAAAGCAATATGGCGAAACATATGAACATCGGCCACTGATCTATGCAGTGATTGCATCGCCCGATAACTTTAAGAATCTGGAACAAATCCGGCAGGATAACTTAAAACGTGCCGGCATGATGGAGGGTACTCCTTCCACGAAAGTGGCGATAGTGTGGCTGAGTTATAACGTGCACGGCAACGAAGCTAACTCGATGGAAGCGGCCATGAAAACAGTTTATGAGTTGGTGAATCCCACTAATGCGAAGACAAAAGAGTGGTTGAAAAACACAGTCGTGATTATGGATCCTTGCATCAACCCGGATGGCCGCGATCGCTTTGCCAACTTCTTCAATCAGTATGGCAACAATCCACCCAATGCCGATCCGCAGGCACGTGAACATGCCGAACCCTGGCCCCGTGGCCGTGCCAATCATTATCTGTTTGATTTAAATCGCGACTGGGCGTGGGAAACACAAATTGAATCACAGGCACGTATAAAAATTTACAATCAGTGGATGCCCCATGTACATGTGGATTATCATGAGCAAGGTTATAATAACCCCTATTATTTTGCTCCGGCTGCCGAGCCCTTCCATGAAGTAATCACTCCGTGGCAACGCGAGTTTCAGAATACCATAGGACGAAACAATGCAAAATATTTTGATGAACAAGGCTGGTTGTATTTTACCAAAGAGCGCTTTGATCTTTATTATCCAAGTTATGGCGATACCTATCCAACGTACAATGGTGCTATTGGAATGACTTATGAAAAAGGTGGTATTGGAGCCGGACTTACGGTAACAACAACTGAAGGAGACCCGATGACATTGAAAGATCGACTTACGCATCACTTCACTACAGGGATGGCTACCCTCGAAACTTCTTCGGTGAATGCCACTCGGTTAGTAGATGAGTTTGAGGAATATTTTAAGGAAACAATCAACTCGCCTGCGGCTCCGTATAAAACCTATGTAATAAAAAGCGATAATAATTCAGATAAGATAAATAAACTTATGGCTTGGCTTGGTTCGCACAGCATTCAGTTTGGTCATGCAGCATCAGGCAAGGCAACCCGCGGATTTGATTTTCAAATGCAATCAGTGGGGAACATTTCATTTTCTACTGATGATATTATCATCAACATTAATCAGCCCAAAGGAAAATTTATTACCACAGTTTTTGAACCTCAAAGTAAACTGACCGACTCACTTACCTACGACATCACTGCCTGGAATTTGATTTACGGTTACGGACTGAAAGCTTATGCATTAAATGAAAAAATTGCGGTAGCAAAACCTTTTCAACCTAAAGCAGTTGTGAATGAATCGATTGCAGCCAAACCTTATGCCTACATTTTCCGCTATGAAAGCTTGAATGATGTAGAGTTTCTCGGGGCTTTAATGAAGAAAAAAATAAAAGTTCGGTCGAGTGAAAAGGGATTTACCCTGAAGGATCAAAGTTTTGCCCCCGGTACGTTGATCATTACGCGCAGAAACAATGAGGAGGTAACTGACTTTGATGGAATAGTGCAGTCGACCGCCAAAACCTTTGGCAGGAAAATTTACACCACCACAACGGGATATGTTGATAAAGGTTCAGACTTTGGATCATCAGAAGTAAACTATTTGAAAGCGCCACGCATTGCGTTGCTGGGTGGTGACCAAACCAATTCATTGGCTCATGGCGAGATCTGGCATTTCTTCGAGCAACAAATTCATTATCCGGTAACAATCGTGGGCACCGACTATTTCCGCAATGTGGATTTATGGAAGTATGATGTATTTATTGTTCCTGATGGTGGGTACCGAATGTTTGACGAGGGCACATTATCCACTATTGACCGCTGGGTAAGTGATGGCGGCCGATTGATTGTGATAGCCGGTGGCACGTCCGCTTTTGCAGAGAAGAAAGGTTTTGGATTGAAAGAGTTTGCAACAGAAGACGCAAAGAGACAAGCTGAAAAATCAGAGAAGGATCAAAAGGAAAAAGAAGGGCCGGTAAAATACGGAGAGGCCGAACGCAAAGAATTATCCAATAATATTTTTGGTGCGATTTATAAAGTTACGTTAGATAAAACTCACCCGCTTGCTTTTGGCCTTGGAGATAACTATTTGTCGCTTCGCACCAGCGAGAGGTATTATAGTTATCTGGATAAAGGTTGGAACGTGGGCATTCTGAAAGGGAAACAAAAACCGTTACAGGGTTTTGCCGGCTATAAGATCAACAAACAATTAGAGAACACCCTTGTGTTTGGTGTGGAGGATAAAGGTAAGGGCCAGGTTGTTTATATGGTTGACAACCCGATTTTTCGTAGTTTTTGGGAAAATGGGAAGATGATTTTTTCGAATGCAGTGTTTATGGTGGGGCAGTAGGATCGCAATATTTTGCGTTCCTACTGCCCCCTGCAGAAACTTAATATGGATAATATATTATTAAATACTTTGCTTATAGTTTCCTTATCAATCCTAATGATATCATGTGATAACAAGGTCGAAACGCATTTGAAGAGAGTTGATAAAAAATTATTTTATAATAATAATCCATATGATTGGAGGGTTTTGCAATACATTGATAATCAAAATCAATATATCATTTATAAATATGATGGAGATACTCTTAAGTCTTTAAGGTTCATACCTAATGAGGACGACATTCCAATGATTAGTCAATATGAAATGAAGTTCCCTTGCGACCGCATGGACACTTGTTTCGTAAGCATGCAAGAACAAGACACCCTGTCTCGTCCTGAAATAGGTTTACACGATTTACCGTGTAAACAATATGAGAAAATCAGAAAAAACAGTTCATGAACAAGAAGCTATCATTGCAGAGTATTTGCTGGGCGATACGACCTATCGTAAATTGGGAGCCAAAC
>JBGSTJ010000030.1:0-40073 GCA_041736555.1 Cyclobacteriaceae bacterium | reverse complement strand
GTTATCAGGCGGCACGCGATCTGATAACTGAAAGTGGGTGAAGAGTTTTTCTTCAAAAGCTTTTCGTCCTTGCATATGCAAAGATAATTTTCATCACTATATTTATAAAGTAGTCGTGCAACATGCACAAAATGTTTGCGCTATTTTGAGCCGTCCTGAAATAGAATGACATTAGGAGGATGAAACAAACAAAACGAATACTCCGAATAGCATTCATTATTGCAAGTATAAGCTCCTTGTACTTCGTTCCATGGATATTGGTAAAAGCCTGGATTTTACCAATACCAGATACGGTTCAGGAACAACTGGATGAAGCAATTGGTTATGGATTTGATGGTATGATTGTTTACGTGGATCAAGCTGGGAAGCCACCAGAGTTTTATGCCGCAGGCTGGCACGACCGAAAAAACAAAATACCTGCCTACCCGCAGGCCTTATTCAAGATTGCCAGTATTACCAAGCTGTATGTCGCTGTTGCTACCTCGAAGTTAGTAAAACCAAGGCGTTTGTCTTTGGATGAAACACTCGCTGAATACTTTCCAGAACTTGCCGGCAGAATTGAATATTCAGACAAGATAACCTTGAGGATGATGCTGCAACATCGGAGTGGCATTCCCAATTTTGTAGACCATCCTGATTATTGGAAAAAACCTCCAAAAAGCAGACAAGAAACACTTGAGTACGCACTGGATTTACCCGCTGACTTTGAACCAGGTGAAGAGTATGGTTATTCAAATACCAATTATATGCTGGTTGAGGACCTCATTGATAAAACGTTAGGCTATTCCCACCAGCAATATATCAAGGAGGAAATTTTGAACCCCCTTGGGCTGAAAAACACTTTCGGCTCGCTGAGTGAAGTGGATATAGACGATGTGATGAGTGGGTATTATTTTGGTGTTGATAAAGATTTTAAATATGAAGACACGGGCTTAATGCTAGCTACAGCAGAGGATGCGGGTAGATTCTTGCGGGCATTAAACGATGGTTCTGTGTTTAAAGAAGGTGAACAGGAAATCTATTCATCAATTTACGAGTATGAACATACAGGCCTGCTCCCTGGCTATCAGAGTTTTGCAAAATACTATAAAGACATGGACATGGTTGTAATCCAATTCAATAATACAACCAACTTTGATGGGTATGACTGGAGTTTAGCGGAAATCATATATAGCCGAATTGTCAAAATATTAAGGAATAAAAAAAGCGCATAACATTTTATAGAAGTAATGGCAGGCGATGTAGTAAATATCACGGTTTGTAATCCACTCAAACTGCCACTACGCATACAATTTATCGGTATGGCGCATGTGTAATGAGGACGCATTTATAAACAATAGTCACTAATTGACTTACCAGAAAGTTTAAATAAATGATTAATGTTTTCCCATTGTTCCACACCTAAAATAGTAAGACCTTAACTAATATTTATACAACACTCACGTATGGAGAACCTCACCCCAGATCAACGCTTTGCACAATTGAATCTTACCTTGCCACCACCCCCTACTCCACTGGGAGTTTACAAACCTTTTTTACAGGTAGACAAGTTTGTCTACGTCTCCGGGCATGGCACCGTTAAAGAAGACCGAAGTTTAATCATTGGAAAAGTAGGGGTTGATTTGGATGCAGAAGAAGCCAAGTTGGCCGCGCAACAAGTAGGCTTGGCAATTCTGGCTACATTAAAAGCAAATCTCGGTAGCTTTAATAAAATTAAACGCGTCATCAAAGTATTAGGTATGGTAAATGCCATCCCTGAGTTTGAGCGCCATCCCTTTGTAATTAATGGGTGCAGTGAATTATTCGCTAAAGTCTGGGGGCCTGATCATGGCGTGGGTGTACGCAGTGCCGTAGGCATGGGCTCGTTGCCGGATAATATTCCGGTAGAGATTGAAGCGATGTTTGAACTAAACTAAATCTAATCCCTCACTCAAACCCTCTCCCCAGGGAGAGGGTGGCCGAGGTACGAGGCCGGGTGAGGGTATCACATAAAAATACACTCTCATGAACAACTGGTACGAAATAAAAAATGTAAATGAATTAGATTCTCCGGCCCTGGCTGTTTATCCAGATCGCGTAAAAGAAAATATCCGGGTGCTCAAAGAATTTGTTCCGGATGTTAACCAATTGCGTCCGCACGTAAAAACAAATAAGTGTGCGGAGGTGTGCCAATTAATGATGGAGGCCGGAATCAAAAAATTCAAATGCGCCACCATTGCTGAAGCAGAAATGCTTGCGATGATTGGTGCACCCGATGTATTGCTTGCTTACCAGGCTAGTGGGCCACGGGGTGTGCGATTAAGTCAGCTAATCAAAAAATATCCAGCCACGCAGTTTGCCTGTCTGCTCGACAATGAAGCTACCGCTACTGAACTTTCTGCTACTGCACAAGCCAACGGTGTTACCATCCCTATTTTTATTGACTTGAATGTGGGCATGAGCAGAACCGGAATCCTTCCGGAAAATGCGCTTTCTCTATTCTTGTTTTGTCAGTCTTTGAAAGGAATCAACCCCATAGGTTTACACGCTTACGATGGCCATCATCGTGATGCCGATTTAGCCATTCGCACCCAAGGTTGCGATGAAGGATTTTTGAGAGTACAATCATTACAACAAACCATTCAAAAACAAACCGGAGTATTGGCCACCATTGTTACCAGTGGAAATACTACGATCTCCATTCATGCAAAAAGGAAAAATATTGAAGTGAGTCCGGGTACGTTTATTTTTTGGGATTATGGCTACCATAAATTATTTACTGAACAACATTTTGTCTTCGCAGCCATTCTGGTTACAAGGGTTATCTCTAAACCGGATGACGAAACCATTTGTATAGACTTAGGTCATAAGGCTGTAGCTTCCGAGAATCCATTGAACAACAGGGTGTATTTTCTTAATGCACCCGAACTGCAACCTCTTGGCCATAGTGAAGAACACCTCATCCTAAAAGCAGAAAAAGGTAATTCCTATAAAGTAGGTGATGTACTTTACGGAGTTCCATTTCACATCTGCCCTACCGTGGCGCTTCACGAAAACCTAACAGTAGTTGAAAATCATCAGGTAACCGGAAGTTGGAATGTAGTGGCAAGGAAAAGAAAAATTACTATTTGAAATAAAGGTCCACAGTCGACTGTCAACCGTGGACTGACTAACAATAAGAACTATGTCACCCTTTGTTGTAGACGCCCATCTTGATTTGAGCATGAATGCCATGGAATGGAACCGCGATCTGCGGAAGCCTATTTCAGAAATACGTGAAAGAGAAAAGAATCTCACCGACAAACCCGATCGTGGCAAAGGCGTTGTCAATTTTGAAGAATTGCGAAAAGGAAATATTGGTTTAGTGGTAGCCACACAAATAGCGCGTTATGTAGCACCCACAAATCCATTGCCCGGCTGGAACTCACCTGAACAAGCATGGGCACAAACGCAAGCACAACGCGCATGGTATACTGAAATGGAGCGGGTGGGTGAGTTGAAATCAATCACAGATTTAAACTCATTAGAAGCTCACCTCAAAGACTGGACAAACACAAAACCGATCGGATACATTTTAAGTTTAGAAGGTGCCGATTCTCTGGTCACTGTTCAACATCTTGAAGTTGCTCATCAATACGGACTGCGGGCTGTGGGCCTTGCGCATTATGGACCAGGCAGGTATGCACAAGGTACGGACGCCACCGGAGGCCTGGGACCGCAGGGAAAAGAGTTGCTGAAAGAAATGGAGCACCTCAACATAATTTTAGATGCTACTCATTTGTGTGACGTTAGTTTTTGGGAAGCACTCGATAATTTTAAGGGTGCGGTATGGGCCAGTCATAATAATTGCCGGGCCCTTGTGAACCACAACCGGCAATTCAGTGACGAACAAATAAAAGAATTAATCAGGCGCGATGCTGTAATCGGTGGGGTGCTGGATGCGTGGATGTTGGTACCCAATTGGATTCGCGGAAAATCTACCCCACGGCAAATGAATTGCGATCTGAACAAATTAATTGATAACTATGATCACATCTGCCAACTGGCGGGCAATGCAAATCATATCGGCATCGGCTCGGATCTGGATGGTGCGTTTGGTACCGAACAAAGTCCGTTTGATATCGAAACCATTGCCGATCTTCAAAAGATAAGCATCTTACTATCGCAACGAGGCTACTCGCAACAAGATATTGAAAATGTAATGTCTGGTAACTGGCTGCGGTTTCTCAGAAAGACCTGGGCATAACAATGAGTTAGTTTCCAATAACTATAAATGTTTCAGACCGCACGGGCTCACCCATCTCGGTAACTCCTTCTACAATCACGCTGTACCTGCCGCTTAAATCCGTTGCAAAAAAACTCACCACACACGCTCCTGTAGTTGCGTCCGATTCCAAAGTTGGATTCCAATAGACCGTTGAGCGATAGTCAGGTTTATTTTTTTCAAGTGTAGCATCATCATAGTCAGGCGACCTGAAGGTTCCAGGCTTACTGAACCCCATAAGCTTAAAGACGTCCATTGTTTTTTTATCTACACTTGAATACCCCGAAGTTGAACCAGCCTTTGAATAGACAGCGATTACACCATTTCGTCCGGCATCTCCATACATACTATTTATCCTTGTTGTAACCTCTATGCGATCTACAGTAGCCGGATTTATCTGGGCCAATCGATCACCCGCAGTTTCACCCGGAGCACCTACCATGGGTATACCATCCATTAACACAAGCGGTTCAGTGCTTAATGTAAACGATGCCGCGCCCCGAATTTTAATGGTGTAATGGAGTCCCTTATTATCCGCCTCCTGCGCAACTACCAATCCGGGTATGCGACCCCTTAAAGCGAGTGCAAGATTAGTAACACCACTGGCCAGTAAATCATTTCCCTGTACCACGTGGTCAGCCTTTCCATAAACCTTCTCCTGAATTTTACCTCCTTGGGTCTCTATGGCCTGGCTCGTAATGGTAACTTCCTCAAGCACCCTGACATCGTTGGGGTATTCATAGTCAGAAAGTAATCGTTGCGGAGATTCGACATTTTTAATGCTCAATGTTTTATATTCTTTCCATGAAGTTACAGATGGAAACTCCCGACTTGCTAAGTGGACAGAGCCATAAGGATTTCCTCGCTTGTCTTTAGCCTGAAATGCAAAATCAACGCTATCATAATATTCAAGGCCTTTTAATTCAAACTTGCCTTGCTCATCTGTTTCTACACTCAGTATTTCTTCAAAATCTCCTACCACGAGAGTAAGACTTGCCGCTATGGGCTTATTTCGATTATCCTTGAATATGCCAGCTATTTTTATTCCATCTTCAACAGGAAAAGTAAATCTCGCAGGTTCTGCTATATCTGGCAAAGGAAATTCAGAGTGAATAGTAACCTCTTCCGAGATACGCGCTACTTGTTTTTCATCTGTTACCGAAATGGATAAGTTAGCCATGACCGGTAATTGGTCTCGGTCGAGAACTTGAATGGTAAGTTGTATTTTTTCGTGGATTTTATAAATCTCCTTATCAGAAACAACTTTTACTAAACTATCCGTTGTTTTAGGCCGGGGTTGAGTCTCCAATTTCTCATTTATACTCAGGACTGGTATGGGTTTTATGAAATAACAAGGTTCACCAAAATTACGACTCCAGTTTGTATAGCTTCTTAATTGGTAGTTGCCATGTGGCAGGCTGTCTGATAGGTGCATATAAGCTGCTGCCGATCCATCTTCAATCTTAAGTTGCTTATGTTGAATCACCTGCTTCGATGAGTTGATTAACTCAACGTACAAAACTTTACTTGTTGAATCGCGAATAGGTTGATTACTATTGATATAAGATTTAAACCAAATGGTTTCGCCCGAATAATAATAGGGCTTATCCGTATGGAGGTAAACCTTCTCTACCAGATGAGCTCGGTTAGTAACATAGTTTTTTTCAGTGGCGAGTTCCGGTTTATAATCCAAAGGTAATAAAGTGCCAATCCGGTTATTACTCATTTCCCCGGAGTACACAACATTACCAGGATTTAATACAATACCATTACTGTTAACTTTTACAACATTCCCTTTTACCTCCATCCAGGATACTTGTCCGGTTACATCTTTATAATATCGAACACCCCGTTCGTTTAAATAATGTACCTCGGTGCGGCCGGCTAATTGAATTGTAAATTCATAGGGACGACCCGCAGAGGTCACGCTATTTTTTGGATCAAATTCAATAACTTTCTTTCCCACTTCAGAATAAAATTGACTCGATCGTAAGTTTGCGTCATCCTCTCCTTTTTTATCCACATATAATCGGAACCCTTCTTCATTAACCTTATTACTTAAAATGGATTGGAATAAATGCCTTTCCGATCCATAATAAACTTCTTGTCTGTTTTTTACCCAGGTTTTTTGCAATAGGGAATCCGACATCTCGATAAAATAAGCGTTCCCATCAATTACATAACTTTGATTATCTGATTGAAATCTTTTAAGATGAAATAAAATTGTATATCCCAGATACGTATTTACAATCTCCAAAGGGGCAGTGGCTTGTGCGGTGAGTGTATTTTCAGATTGAATAAAATCAATGACCCAGGGGTTGTTTATTTTGCTCTGACTGGTACCTATCTCACCAAAAAACTGTTTTTCGAAACTTCGAAGCTGTCTGATCCATCCTTTGTCGCGGGTATCCTTCACTTCCACACTTGACAATTCCTGCAATAAAGGAATAAGCCGGATTACGACTGAAACCTTCTGAGCCTCTGGTATGGTAACCCTGGTGGAATAACTCTGGTAACCAATAAAGGAATAGATAACTTCATGTATACCTACGGGAACATTTTGCAATAGAAAATTTCCATCCACATCAGAGGTTGTTCCGATCGTGGTATTATTAATAAAGATATGGGCAAATGGCAACGGCTCCTGCGTTTGCGCATCTAGTATTCGACCCGAAAGCTGTCCGGATTGACAAAGGGCGTCAACAGCAACAAACAATAAAAAGGAAAATATAAATTTCGATCTACTCATTGAAGTGAAAAACAATTCCAAAGCTATAAAACACAAAAAACATCAGCCGTTAACCGTAAGCTGATGTTTTTCATGTAAGTCACAAAACTAGTTGAATCGAATACATGTAGGTATAACCTTACTGAATCGAAGCCTCCTTACTAATCTTTATTGGCTTTTCATACCCAAATATTTCATCCAGCGAAAGTTGCTTCACCGCTCCGTAGTTCTTCAAATCTTTCAGATTCAATTTATCCTCACTACCGAGCACCACTACATTGTAGTTGGCTTTGCTTAAATATTGCTCATGAAATTTTTGGATATCATCCAACGTAAGTTGCTGTGCCTGTTCGTACACATCTTTACGAATGTCATGATCGATTCCTTTGCGTTGCGCATCCAGGTAGTTAAACAAGATTCCGGTTTTTGTAATGCGGGCGCTCTCGATCCGGTTCATGATGCCACTCTTCGCTACCTCAAAACCACTTTCGGTGCGGGGAAAATTGCGGATCAGTCCGCTTAGTCCCTTCATGGACTCTTCTTGCTTATCCGCCTGGGTGCCTACATAGCCATAAAAGAAATCATTACCGGTGGGTTTATCGGCAGTACCATAAAAAGCAAACGCAGAATACGCTAATCCCTGTGCTTCACGAAGTTCCTGGAAAATCGGAGAACTCATATTGCCATCAAAATATTCATTAAATATTCTGCTAATCGGAATCCGCTCCTTATCGAACGCAGGACCTTTGGTTAAGAAAATGATTTCAGCCTGTACCATATCGTAGTCGGCCCAAAATGCATTTTGCTCGGTTACCTCTTTCAACGGGAAATCCTTAGCCGCAGGTGCTGGTTTTAGCTGATCTGGTAATGCATGAAATTGATTCAGTGATGCAACAATTTCGGCCTCACTCTTAGGCCCATAATAAAGAACCTTGTGTTCGGTTTGTGTAAAGCCTTTGATCAATTCGGTTAATGTTTCAGCTTTCAATTCACGGAGCTCCTTATTCGTTAATACATTGGTAAAGGGAGATTCGGGACCATACAATCCGTAGTTAATCAGGCCTTCATATAAAATAGCAAACTTATCTTTCTTGATGTCATCCCGCTTTTTAAAAATACCATCTACCATATTCTTCAGGGCTTCATCATCTGGTTTGGGATCTGCCAACAATTGTTCAAAGAGTTGAACAGCCTTGTCCATATTCTCACTAAGCCCATTCAAATAGATGTACGTCTGATCTTCGGCTGCAAACACTCCGAAGCTACATCCAATTTTATAAAGTTCTTTCTTAAACTCTTCTGCAGACAGGGTTGATGTGCCCAGGTACTCTAAATATTCGATGGCGATCTTTAAGGTGGGGTCATGATTGGTGCCCACATCAGAAAGATAATAAAGGGTGAATAACTCATTCTCTTTGTTCGGGGTATACAACACCTGAACTCCCTTATTCATACTGAGTTTTTGAATATCCTTATCGTAATCGATAAATACCGGAGTAAGTTTTTCTGGTTTACTTTTTAGCAATTCTTCATGAAAGGCTGATTTGTCTTCCTTATTTAAGGTAACCCGTGTAATTTCCGGTTTGCTTACTTTCTTGGCATTGGGATCTTTTCCGTTGCGTTTATAAACTACCGCATAATTATTATCATAGTGTTCGTTGGCAAACTTTACAATATCTTCTTTTGTGTAGGTCTTCAACGATTCAACGCTTGAAATATAATCCTGCCATGCAATACCATTAGTAAACGCCATTACCAAATCATTCGAACGTGACCAGTTTTGCTCAGACTGTTGAATTTTGCTCTTTTTAAGATCATTAATTACCGCCTCAACCAGCCAATCTTCAAACTCACCCTTCTTTACAAGTTCTATCTGGCTTAATAAAAGATCTTTCACCTGTTCCAATGTCTGGCCTTCACGGGGTTTAGCCGAAAAAGTATGAATGGTATAATCATTCATGTCATTTACAAAGCTGTAAGGCTCCAGCACTTTTTGTTGTTGCTTCAGATTTAAGTCGATCAAACCAGCTTGTGAATTAGAAAGAATCATATCGGTTAATCGCAGCAGCTTAGCATCCTCGCTACCCGTACCCTTAAATCGAAATTCCAGGTTCACCCATTCTGCATCGGGGCCAAAAACTTCTGTTATCCGGGGTTCCTGAATAGGTTCTTCCTCCACGTTTGCAAATACAGGTAATTGGTCGTTGGGTTGCCAGTCGCCAAAGTACTTATCGATAAGAGCGATTGTTTTGTCATAGTCGATGTCACCACTCAAACATACGGCAACATTGTTGGGTCGATAATAGGTATTAAAGTAAGCTTTGATGTTTGTAATGGACGGATTCTTCAAATGATCGATGGTGCCAATAACTGTCTGCGTGCCATACGGATGTTTTTTAAAAATCGAAGCATTCATCGCTTCGAAGGTCTTCCAGTAATCATTATCAAGACTTCGGTTTTTCTCTTCATATACAGTTTCCAATTCGGTATGAAACAATCGCGGTACAATTACTTTAAACCGGTTCGCCTCCAGCCGGATCCAATTTTCGATTTGATTGGCCGGAATATCATTAATGTAAACAGTCCGGTCATCCGTAGTGTAGGCGTTGGTGCCGCGGGCCCCAATTTCAGAAACCATTTTATCATATTCATTTGCGATGGCAAGCTTGGACGCCTCGTTTGAAACCTTATCGATAAGTTTATAATAATTTTTTCGTTCAACGGAATCGGTGAGGGTTCTGTAATGTTCAAACATACGTTCAATGCTATCCAACAAAATGCTCTCTTGTTGCCAATCACGCGTTCCGAAATCAGAAGTTCCTTTAAACATGATGTGTTCGAGGTAGTGCGCCAGGCCGGTTGTTTCTGCCGGATCATTCTTGCCACCTGCCTTTACTGCAATTTGAGTTTGAATGCGGGGTTCCGATTGGTACTGACTTAAGTATACCTTAAGTCCGTTTTTAAGCGTGTAAATCCTTACTTTTAACGGGTCTTCCGTTACATACTCATACGTGTACCCGTTACTTTCTCCGGTTTTCGTTTCATATTTCCCTTTTTGAGTACAGGAAACAATAAACCCTATAGCAATTACAATACAAACTAATCGTTTTAGCATAATCATATATTTATTGATTTTTGGGATGTCTAAAGTAACTAATTTTGGGGTATCCGAAAAAGCGATTAATTAAATAAAACATACTGCGTTCAAACTAAATAGGCTGGTATCCGTATCTTTAACGATAAATTATTCATATTTATTTTCGACAAACACAATGAAAAAGAAGATTGCAGGGGTTAGTGTGGTTGTAGTGTCGTTGGTGTTGTTGTCTTTCACTCCTCCAGCCGAACGTTACTTCGAAATTGCCAAGAACCTGGATATTTTTGCGTCTCTTTTCAAGGAAGTCAATTCGTTGTATGTCGATGAACTCAATCCTAACAAAACGATTCGTACCGGCATTGATGCCATGCTGAATTCGCTTGACCCTTACACCAATTTTATCTCGGAAGATGAGGTGGAGGATTTCCGCACGCTGAATACAGGACAATATGGAGGCATTGGTGCACTAACACGACAAATCAACAATCGCACGGTCGTTACCATGGTGTATGAAAATTACCCGGCCTACAAAAACGGTTTGAGGATTGGCGATGAAGTAGTGAAAATGGATGGCATCGAACTTTCACGGATTACGGTAGAGGAAGCCAATCATTTGATGCGTGGACAGGTGGGCACCAACGTAAAACTTACCATTAAGCGAATGGGACAACCAAACCCCATCGAGCTGGAATTTAAGCGAGAGAAGATTAAAATCAGCAACGTACCTTATTTTGGTATGATGTCAGAAGATACAGGTTACATACAACTCACAGAATTTACCCCCGATGCGGGAAAAGAAGTAAAAAATGCTTTGGTTAAACTGAAAGAGCAGGGTGCGAAATATTTAATCCTTGATTTACGAGGCAATCCGGGAGGATTATTATTAGAATCTGTTAACATCTGTAATCTCTTCCTTCCCAAAGGAAAAAAAGTTGTTGATACAAAAGGTAAAGTTGAAAACAGCAATATCACGTATGAAACTCTTAATGCACCGATAGATCTTGACATTCCAGTTACCGTAATTATCAATCGTGGTAGTGCATCAGCTTCTGAAATTGTAGCAGGAACGCTGCAGGATTATGATCGTGCAATTGTATTAGGTGAGCGATCTTATGGCAAAGGATTGGTGCAGGTAGGTCGGCCATTATCTTATAACTCGCAGGTAAAAATTACTACGGCAAAATATTATACCCCAACCGGGCGCTGCATTCAGGTATTGGATTATACACATCGCAGAGAAGATGGTAGTGTAGGTTCTATTCCTGACTCTTTAAAGAAGGAATTCCGTACTTCACGAGGTCGCAAAGTGTACGATGGTGGAGGTATAGAACCGGATATAAAAGTTGTTGCCCAGGAAGCTGCTACAATTACCCAGGTTATTTATGCTAAAGGTTTCATCTTTGACTATGCAACCCACTATGCATTAGATCATCCAACCCTTGCGGACGCAAAGAGTTTTTCCTTATCGGATAAGGAATATCAGGACTTTGTTAGTTGGATGAAAGACAAGACTTACACGGTGCAATCGCCTGTAGAAATTGAACTCAATGAACTTATTGAAGAAGCTAAGCTAGAAAAGGTTTATGACGATGTAAAACCTCAGCTTGACCAAATACGAGTAAGACTTAGTGAGGCTCGTAAAAATGAATTGATGCACAATAAAGATCAGATCAAACAACTGATCGAACGTGAAATTGTATCGCGTTATTATTTTGAAAAGGGATCCGTTGAAAACAGCTTCAAACACGATCAGGAAGTGAAGGCAGCCATACAGATTCTTCACAATCAATCTGAGTACAAGAAAATACTGAACGTTCAATAACACAAATGCGAGGAAATAAACAGAAGGCAGTCAAGTGGCTATTCGTACCGATAGCCATTTTTGCTTTAGTACTGTTGATGGATTCCTGCCTGCAATTCAGGATGAGTAAATCTGAAATTGACGACCACTTTAAAGACAGCAAGAATAAAGGGATTTTAAAACAATACACTTCCGGCAAACGTACCATTAATTATCTCGTTGCGGGAGACCCCGACAAACCACTAGTGGTATTTGTTCATGGATCACCCGGATCGTTGAGTGCGTTTATCGATTTCATGTCGGACAGTTTGCTCTTGCAGAAGGCCATGTTAATTTCCGTTGATCGACCCGGATTTGGCGCTTCTAATTTCGGTCAGGCCGAGCCTTCGCTTCAAAAGCAAGCGGCTATGCTTAAACCTATGCTCCAAGAATATAAAGAAAACCGACCCATCATTTTAGTGGGTCATTCACTGGGTGGACCACTCATCGCACGGATGGCCATGGATTATCCTGAATTAATTGATGGACTTGTGTTTGTGGCCGCTTCGATTGACCCTGAGCTGGAACCCAATGAAGTTTGGTTTCGCGCTCCGTTGGCAACACCCTTTTTAAAGTGGATTTTACCCAGGTCATTTCGGGCATCCAATGATGAAATTTATAAACTCAAACCCGAATTGGAGAACATGCTTCCAACCTGGAAAAACATTACCGTGCCCTCCACCTTTGTTCAAGGTAAAGAAGATTCTTTCGTCCCCTATCAGAATGTAGATTTTGCAAAGCGCATGCTGGTGAATGCCCCTGTAAAGATTCAATTACTGGAAGGGGTAGATCATTTTATTCCGTGGAGTCATCCGCAGCTTATCCGGCAAGCAACTCTGGAAATGCTTGAAAGTGAAACACTGGTTAGTAATAAATAAAAAAGAGGCTGAGTCAAAAGTCTTCCTGTCATCGCGGGCATAGACCCGCGATCCAAGATTTGAGAGGTAGAATGAGATTCCGGCTCAAAGGCCGGAATGACATTTCAATTTTAATTGACTTTTGAAACAGCCTCTATATTCAGTAAACAAATATCTTAACGCAAGAACAACAGTTCTCTGTATTTCACAAGCGGCCAGTCTGCGTTATCCACTAACAATTCCAGTCGATCGACTGCATCTCTGATCTTATCAAAATACTTTTCTTTGATATCATCGCAGTAGCCAAAGGCGCGCTTGTGGGTATCTGAGATCTTGTTTAGTCTTTTGCGTTCCTCTACCATCTCGCGCACATTCGCTTTAATGGTTTCGATGTGACCTGAAATATCCTTGATGGTTTGTACCACAGCCTTATTATCAACACCCAACCCACTCAATCCATTCGCGTTTGTAATTAGCTTATTCTGATAAGCAATGGCAGTAGGAATAATATGGTTCATGGCCAGGTCACCAATCACGCGAGCTTCAATCTGTACCTTCTTAATGTAACTCTCCAGCTTGATTTCATTGCGGGCCTCCACTTCCTTGTGACTCATGACCCCAAACTTTTCAAAAAGCTCCAACGATTTTTTCGATACGTAGCCTTCAATAGCCCGTGGCATATTTTTAACATTGCCTAAGCCTCGTTTGGCTGCTTCCTTAACCCACTCATCAGAATATCCATCGCCTTCGAACCGGATATCTTTTGATTCCTTGATGTATTTTCTCAATACATTCACAATGGCGATTCTTTTCTCCTCACCTTTTTCAATTTCTTTAGAAACAGTTTCGAAGAACTTTGTAAGCTGATCAGCCACAATCAGATTGAGGGCAGCCATAGGTGTTGCACAATTGTCCGAACCACCCACAGCCCTGAATTCAAATTTATTTCCCGTAAAGGCAAAGGGTGAAGTGCGGTTGCGATCCGTTGCATCTAAAATGATTTCAGGAATCTGGTCGATACCCAGCTTCATGTACATATTATCGCCCTTCTCAATTTTCACATTTCCTTTCTTCTCCAACTCATCCAACACCGCTGTCATTTGAGAACCAATAAATACCGACATAATAGCCGGAGGTGCTTCATTAGCGCCTAAGCGGAAGTCATTACCGGCTGTTGCAATGCTTGCACGCAATAAATCGGCATGTTCATGAACAGCTTTAATGGTTGTAACAAAGAAGGTCAAGAAGAGTAAATTATCGCGGGCTGAACTGGAAGGTGCATATAGATTAACACCGGTATCCGTAATCAACGACCAGTTGTTATGCTTTCCACTGCCATTAAGTCCGGCAAAAGGCTTCTCATGAAATAAAATTTTAAGATCGTGCTTTTCACCCACACGGCTCATCACATCCATCATCAATTGATTGTGGTCGTTCGCCACGTTTACTTCTTCAAATAATGGAGCTACTTCAAATTGACTGGGTGCAACCTCATTGTGGCGCGTGCGTACGGGTATACCCAGTTTCCAGCTTTCAATTTCGAAATCGCGCATGAAATCATACACCCTGCCCGGAATGGTTCCGAAATAATGATCTTCCAACTGCTGACCACGTGCGGGTGCATGACCAAATACCGTGCGCCCTGCCATAACAAGATCCGGACGTGCATTATATAATGCCTTGTCAACCGCAAAATACTCTTGTTCGGCACCTAAGGAGGCAACAACATGCTGAATGTCTTTATCAAATAATTGACATACTTGTGTAGCTGCAATATCCACCGCTTTCAATGCTTTGAGAAGCGGAGATTTAGTGTCTAATGTTTCACCAGTGTAGGAAACAAAAATCGTGGGAATACTCAGTGTCTTACCATACAGAAACATGGGCGAGGTAGGATCCCAGGCTGTATAACCACGGGCTTCAAACGTACTTCGTATCCCCCCACTTGGAAAGGAAGAAGCATCCGGCTCTTGTTGAACCAACTCACTTCCCTTAAACTTTTCTATTCCCGAAAGCGCATCAAAGAAAGAATCATGCTTTTCAGCAGTTCCACCTGTCATCGGTTGAAACCAATGGGTAAAATGCGTGGCTCCTTTTGAAATTGCCCAGGACTTGGCTGCTGATGCTACTGCATCGGCTGTTGGATCATCAATCTTTTCATGGTTCTTGATTGCGTTGCTAACCTTTTTGAAGACAGCTGGAGCCAGTGTAGACCGCATTTGCTCCATCCCAAAAACATACTCACCAAAAAATTGAGAGATGTTGGGGGTGATTGCGTCAACGGGCACTTTTGATCGTTCATTAAGCTTTTTTAAAGCTTCAAATCGTAGTTGAGACATAGTAGTGGTTGTTTTTTGACAGAATTGCTTCAAAAATATGCGATTTTTAGAAAAATAGGGTTCTCTGTTAACCTTATTTTAAAAAAATATTATTTCATCCGATAGAACAGGGTTCAAAATTGAACCTAACGGTAATTAGTTTATGGAATTCTACTCTTTACTTCCTCAAATTGCTGATCGTAATCCTTCCTTAACGTGCCCATCCAACGATCCCACCATAAAAAGTAAAGCCCATAATTTCCCTGAAAGTACTGATGATGCTGATTGTGGTTGAGTGAGATATTCAACCATTTACCAACTCGACTTCGCGAAAAACCTTTAGGATAGAGTTCATAACCAAGATGACCATACACATTGTAGATCATCATAATTAAGAGAAACAAAGCAATGGCCAAAGGATGCACAGGCATAATGAAAGCAACCAACACCACAATTCCGGCCTCCACAACCGCCTCTAACGGATGAAACGCAAAAGCTGCCCAGGGTGATGGGTTGGTTGATAAATGATGTACTTTATGAAAATAGCGGAATACTTCTGGATGATGCATTAACCGATGGGTCCAATAAAAATAGGTATCGTGAAGGAGAAGAATGATGGGTATGGATAGAAAAAAATAGGCAGTCCCAAAGTCATCAATCCGGGTATACAATTGTGTATAGGGTCGGATGGGAGTCATAAAAAGTCCGTACCCGATGAGTGAAAAAATTAAGGCCGTAAGCAACGAATAAGAAATTTCTCTATAGTAGTCTTGACGAACGGGAAATCGGGTTTGGATTTTCTTATAACTCCACACCTTCTTCCGGATCCGGTAAAAAATAAGAAAGGCTATAGATGCGATAATTAAGTAGCGCAAGGTAACTACCAGCAAAAGAACCGGAAACCGACCGTCATTAAACACCCCCATATCGAATTTAGACGAAATTTTCGGGGCAATGATAAACTAAAAACACCTTTTATTCGTCTTATGTGCTATACAAAATAGGAAAAGGTATGATCAATCTTGCACTTATGCGTCCTAATTCGAATAACCGAATGGATGCCTCCTACCTGAAGAATTTCAAACTTGCCTTGATTAATTGGGAATTGAACCGTCAGGAAGATCGTAAAAACACGATCAGTAAAAAGGAAAGAAAAGCAGCTCATTAACAAAAAAATAAATCGCACCCATATGCTTATGAGTGCGATTTATTATTGTTCGCTACCTCAACTAATCAGCTTGATTTTTTAACTGATCCACCGCTACTGGAATTAGTATTGGTTTTAGCGGGTGAACCACGGTATCGAATACTACCCCCACTGCTTGCCTGCGCGGAAAGTTCTTTTGATACGGAGATTTTTGCACTACCCGCACTACTGGCATTGGCCCTTACACTTTCGCTTTCCAGAGCATAAGCGTCTACCTCCCCGGCACTACTCACATCAATTTCAAGTGATTTTGCTTTACCTTCCAAAACAATATCCCCGGCACTGGATGCATCAATAGAGGCGAATCCGGCTTCGATAGAAATCTCGATGGTAGCTGCACTGGAAACACTGATCTCCATGGAATTTGCCTTGATCGTACCCTCTGAAAAAACATTGGCAGCAGAACTGGCACGAATCTTTTCAATAGAAACATAGGTGACATAAACTTTAACATTCCGGTTGCGATAACGACCATCTTTCATTTGAATTCTCAGGTAGCTACCACTTACTTCGGTGAGTACGTTAGAGGCGCTGGTACCCGTTACCTCAACACGCACACTTTCCTTATCCCCCTTCCTCAAATACACATCTATTGCCTCCCCCACTTTTACCCCGGTAAAGGAGCCCACAGAGCGCACCTGACTCTCCTGACCAAAGCCAGTGAATAGAATAAAAGAAAAGGCTACTAAACTCAAAAAACTTTTCATAAATACTAATTTGTTACAATGACCTTCGTACCGAAAATAGGTTGCATTACATCTCTTTTATTCTAAAAATTTCTGTATGGGTGTAAGAAATATTCATTTTTTAACCTAAATTTCAATTATAGTCTGCCTAAATTTCGACAAAACTAATAACTCATCATGATTAAGGAACAATTAAATGTATTAATCAACCTGGCTGCCAGTGATCGTAATGTTGGAGAAAAAGAGGCCAAAGTCATTCATATGATCGGTAAAGCCAACGGCTTATCGAAAGAGGATGTTGATTCGATGCTTAAGAAACCTCAACCCATTGGAGATCTCTCCGCCTTTTCTGAAGAACAAAAATTTGAAAATCTCTATCACCTCATCCAATTAATGAAAAGTGATGGCCATGTTTTCAAAAGCGAAATTCATTTTTGTGAAGAAATCGCTGAAAAGCTTGGATATAAAAAGGCAGTTGTAGCTGAGCTTTCCTCCCGGATTTACTCCGACCCGACCATTACTGCCGATAGAAAGATGCTCATTGAAAGAGCTCACAAATTTTTAAAATAATTCTACCTAAACCTGCATGAGGCCTGCCTAACTAGCAGGCCTTTTTTATTTCCTTCCATTACTTCCTTTCATAAAGAACCTGTCCACCTAAAATGGTCATGGCCACTTCGGTAGTGAGCAACTCCCGATCTGGCACTGTCATGAGGTCTTTCGTGAAAACGGTGAAGTCAGCAAGTTTTCCTGGCGTTATCGAACCCTTGATCGTTTCTTCAAAAGCTCCATAGGCTGCATCTAGTGTATAGGATTTTAGAGCTTGTGCGCGGGTCATCTTTTCTTCCGGCTCATAGCCCCCTTCAGGTTCACCTTTCAATGTTTGACGGGTTACGGAAGCAAAGAACGAAGCAATAGGATTAATAGGCTCAACAGGCACATCCGTTCCATTAACGATAATAGCGCCTGATTTTAAAAGTGATTGCCACATGTAAGCACCTTCTTTAATTCTCTTCTCTCCTAATCTATCAATAGCCCACGGACGATCCGAAGACATATGTACCGCTTGCATCGCGGGGATAACACCTAACGCTCCGAACCGTGGAATATCACTCGGGTGAAGATGCTGGGCATGTTCAATCCGGTATCGATGATTTTTGTTTTCTGGCTTTTCCTTGAAAGCAATTTCATAGCGATCTAGAATTTCTTTATTGGCACGGTCACCAATAGCATGCGAGCAAACCTGAAATCCATAGGCAAGTCCTTCATGTGAAATTTTCATGACCGTATCCATCGACAATGTAGGCATGCCACTAAAATCTAACCGATCGGTGTAAGGCTCCAAGAGCCAGGCACCGCGTGACCCTAAGGCTCCATCACAATTTAATTTGATCGAACGAATTGTTAACAGGTTGGCAGAATCAATCTCAGGTCCTTTTCTAAACCATTCATAAATCAATTCACTGTCGAAGCCTGTGAGCATCACGTACAATCTAGTATTGAGTTTACCCTCTTTCTTAAATTTTTTAAATAGTTCAATATTTTCCCGCGATACTCCGGCATCATGAAAACTGGTGATACCATTTCGAAGACTTGCGGCAATGGCCAACTCCAAAGCCTGAGTTTGTGTCTCCTCTGAGTTCTCGGGAATATGTTGACCGATTAACCCTTGTGCTCTTTCATTAAATAAACCAGTTGGATTACCTAACTCATCAAGAATAATTTCTCCACCCTCTCCTAAATCTTTGTCTAACTTCTCAACAGAAAGTTGATTCACTCCAGCCAGTTGCATGGCTTTGGCATTGGCAAAGCCTGCATGGCCACTGGCATGTCGCAGAAACACTGGATTGTTTGGTGAGATAGAACTAAGTAATTGATGTGTTGGAAACCCTTTGATCATTTTCTCAGGTTTCGTGGTCCATTTATCCTGATGCCAGCCACGACCCACAATCCATTGACCCGGTTGAGCTTTGGCTATAGCCTCGTTCACTTTTTGCACCAGCTCCTCATAGCTGGTAACGTTCATCAAGTCGAGCTGAAGCTCACTATAGCCTAATCCCATGAAATGACCATGCCCTTCAATAAAACCCGGAGTCATTGTCTTGCCTTCTAAGTCAATTGTTTTTGTGTTTTCACCTTCAAATTTTTTAATGCCCGCAAGATCACCCGCATATACAATCTTATCCCCACTCACAGCCACAGCCTCTACGGAAGGAGTACCTTCCTCAACAGTATAAATGGTTCCGCCTCGAATGATTAAATCAGCGGGAGTTTCTTTTTCTGAACAACTAACCAATAAGGTGAACACTAAAACACATGCAACGGGTAAGAACTTATTTCGCATAGGGGTACGTATTAAACCTTAAAAGTAGTAAGCAATTTTATATTTCCATTTGACTATTCTATCAACGGCAGGATATAGCGAGTTTTGTATCTTCGCAGCCAGAAATGAAAGAACGATTAAATTTTTTTGGGAAGCTCGCTTTGTTTTGGCTTCTCTTTTTCAGTGTAAGTCGGATTCTCTTCTTTATTTATCTCTATACACAAACCAGCTCCCTTACGGGAAAAGAAATACTGATGCCCATGGTGCTTGGGCTGCGTATGGATGCAGCCATGACCGGTTACTGGATGTTACTGCCTGGCCTGATTTTTATTACTTCGGCATTTATTTCTGTACGATGGGTTTATTTCCTCCAGGGTTTTATATCGAGTATGTTGCTTTTTATTTCTACCCTCCTGGTAGTCGCAGATGTTGAACTCTACAAACACTGGGGCTTCCGTATCAACGCCACGCCACTCATGTACCTGGAGTCCGAGGCAGCAAGCAGTGTAAACCTCTCCACATTAGTGCTGTTGATTGCCCTTTTTGTTTTCCTACTTATCGCTTTCTTATTTCTTTATTGGAAGAAACTAGCTCCACAACTTTTAACATTTCAAAAACTACCCATCAAGTGCTCACCGGCTTGGTTGGTGATCACAGCGGCCTTGATTATTCCCATTCGCAGCAGCTTCAGTGTAGCACCGTTAAATACAGGGGTAGTATATTTTCACAAAACAAAAGCCTTTCCAAACCATGCCGGTATTAATCCAGTCTGGAACTTCTTTAAAGATGTAACCCGGAAAGACAATCTACAATACAATACCAACTTTCACCGGCCTGCAAACCTGGATGAACAATTTGCTTCCCTTATCACTACCGAAGGGGCAACTACAAAATTTATCTCTGTAGAAAAACCCAACGTATTGCTCATTATCCTGGAAGGTTTTACTTCCAAGATCATTGCCCCCTTGGGAGGGTTGGAAAATATTACACCGGCACTGAATGAACTTGTTAAAGAAGGAATCCTGTTTGAGAATTTTTACTCCAGCGGTGACCGTACTGATAAAGGAATAGTCTCCATCCTGAGTGGATATCCGGCACAGCCGCGGAGTTCCATCATTAAGTTCCCTAACAAAACACAACGATTGCCCTACTTACCAAAAGTGTTGGAGAAATCCGGCTATCATTCCTCGTTTGTGTATGGCGGTGACATTGGCTTTGCCAACATGGAATCGTATGTAACGCAAGCCGGGTTCAGCCATATTACCGAGATTGATGATTTTGATAGCGAATTAGATGACTCCAAATGGGGTGTTGCCGATCATTATGTTTTCGATCGACTGTTGGAGGAATGCGATACCGCGTCCAATCCTTTTTTTAAAGTGATGCTGAGCCTCAGTAGTCATGAACCCTTTGAGGTGCCTATGGAAACGGTCATTAAAGGAAATGATGAAGGTTCTCTTTTTCTGAATGCGTGTTTTTATACAGACAAAAGTCTGGGAGAATTTATCCGTGAGGCCAAACAAAAACCATGGTGGAATAATACATTGGTGATTATCACTGCCGATCATGGCCATCGATTTCCGAATCCAAATGAGTTAAAGGAAAAAGAACGATTTAAGATACCCATGCTCTGGTTGGGTGGTGCACTAAATCAGTCTGGCATCCGCATTCATGCCTTTGCAGGCCACACCGACATTGCCAACACACTCTTGAATCAGGTTGGGGTTGGCCGTTCACCGGATTTTTCATTCAGCAAAAACATACTGGCCGATACCGTTAATTCGTTCGCCATGTATGTATTCTCCAATGGCTATGGATATGTGAGTCCGAACAGCGAAAATATTTTTGACTTTGATCTGAATAATTACCTCAAGCGGGAAGGAAATGAAAATGAACTTCCTTTGGGCAAAGCCTATATGCAAAAGCTCTTTGACGACTATAATAAAAAATAAATGAAAAAAATTATTCTATCTGCTCTGCTTGCATTTGCTTTGATGCAGACACAAGCCCAGGATGTAGGTCTCTCCTTTTCTTATTTTATTCCCCGCAACGGTTATTTCTCAACGCCTATCAGTCCGTTTTCTATTAGAGGATTAGGAGTAAATCTGAATCGTTTTATTGCGATTGAAACCGGAGCATCTCTTTATCGGATGTCGGGTCTTAACATCATTGATTTACCTTTTGAATCGAAGGAAGCCTTGCTGGGACCTAACTTTACTCTATTTGTTCCGGTTGAATTGGTCCTTCAATTTCAAGGCAAACAAGCGGAGTTTGATATCAAAGGTGGAGGATTCTTTTTTTATGGATTCGATCAGAAACTAAACTATGGAAACATCGATCGGGCCATACGAAATTTTGAGAGCTGGCAAGTGGCCAACGCAGACCTTCGTTATAAAAATAACCCGGGTTTTGGATATCATTTTGGGGCAGAATTTACCTTTCATGTTACCAGTCAATTTGGAATCTCGCTGGAGAGCAATTACCTGATGGGTTCTGCCAAATTTCCGTTAACCGGAAATTATACAGGAGGCTCACTGAACGATCCGCTGGAAACAATCGCGGTAGATTATAAAGATGCAAAAGTTGACTTCACCGGATTTGAGTTTTCTATCGGAATAATTTTTTCAGGGCGATAGCCGATTCGGAGGAGCTCAAGTTAATTCATACTTCCTGCTGAGGTCGCTGGCCGAACATCTTCCAGGTCAACACGTCTTATTATCCTTGCTTTTCGAAACGGAGTCTTACTCCATATTTCAACCAACGCCTGTTGGGCAAGTTCATGTTCATAAAATGTGCCGGCTAACCAGGTAGCTTCAATATCCTCATGTGCTATCCGATGAACTCCGTAAAATTTAACCAAGGGATCGTTCAGCAAAGCTGAATCCAATTCAAGATCTGTACCCAGGTTGATTGAATAAATTATTGAGTCCGTTCGGGGTGGATAAGCCTTTTCCTTCACCATCACATTGTTCTTCGATAACAACGCTCTCGAGTCTTTGGTAAATAATGTAAAAGCGTCTCGTAACGTCTTCGATTTTACAAAGAGGGTGTCGCCCTCGAAATACCGAAGTGGCAGCATGGTAAATACTTCATTGGATTTCTTCACCCACTCCAGTTCATATTCGGCATTGCGGATGGAGGTGGTTGATACTGTGTCTGTCACTATTTTCTGAAGGTCAACCCACAGCATGGCACCACCATCGCGGTAACGCGGCCGTTGACCGGAAATAAAATTACCCAGGGAATAGGCGATCAGCTGATCATCTTTTTGGTTCCAAACCATAGGTTGCAAGACATGTGGATGTGCCCCGATGACCAACTTTGCACCTTCGCGAAAACATAGCGCGGCTAATTTCTTTTGTTCCGCATTTGGTAAACTTTGATACTCCGCACCCCAGTGCATAAAGACAATGATGGCATCTGACTGCTGGGCTCTCGCCTTGGCCAGATCAAGCTTGATAGTAACAGTATCAATCAGATTTACAATGTTGGGTTTTGTTACCGGAATGCCATTGGTTCCGTACGTGTAATTGAGCAAGGAGAAATGAAATCCATTCTTCTCTATTTGCAATGGATAGATACTGGCGCGTTCTGTAGAATCTCTGAAGGTTCCGGTATGCTGTATTTGTAAGGAATCTAACACACGAATGGTGCGCTCCACTCCTTTCTTCCTTCTATCAAGACTATGATTATTGGCGGTTACCAACACATCAAATCCGAGTCGCTTTAATTGAACAGCCAACGCATCGGGTGCACTAAACTGCGGATAGCCTTTGTAGGGAGCTCCGGCTAACGTGAGTTCTAAATTACCAATCGTTAAATCTGCCGATCGCAAAATAGGCGCGGCATACTCAAAGCATGTTGAGTAGTCATATTTTTTATCGGTTGCATTGTAGGCTGCTGCAATATTGGAGTCGTGCTGCATGATGTCGCCTACAAACAGCAACGAGATACGGGTTGTATCCTGCGCGGCCACTGCAAGAAATGCAAACTGAAGAATAAATAACAACCGGAGTTTATGCATTTGTGTAGGCTATGATTTTATCATCTGCAATAACAAAAATTCTATCCTCTTTTCTTGGCTGAATGCGTGCTAATCCGGTGAACGAACCAAAGGCCGGAAGAATGCCCTGCGTCTTACCAAAATAAAAACAAGGTAACGTTACCGCCTGTCTTCCGGTTCCACGAAGTTGAACACCCGGATGCAAATGCCCGGAAAGATTATAGCTACCCTCCGGAACATCCGTCATGGGTTCGTGGGTAAGAATGAGATCGCCTTCCCGTAACTCATTGAGATACACTTTCAGGTTGTTTCTTTCATATTGAAGTTCACTAAGAATGTCATGATTGCCGAGCACCAGTTCGAAAGCGCAATTGACAAAGTGTTTTCTGATCTGCCCCACTACTTCCCACTCTTCATTGTAATGACTATGAAATAAATCGCCCAAAAAAATTACGCGGTCAGCTTTGGTTGTTTGTAATAAAGCGATCAGAGACTCGGTATTTTTATCATTGGCACGGGCGGGCACGGGTATCCCCGACTTTCTGAAATGATTGATTTTTCCAAAATGCAAGTCCGCCATCAGCAAGGTTTTTTTGCTTTTTAACCACAACGCCTTTTGCGGTAACAGCACGGCCTTTTCATTCAATAAGTCAATTTCCATTCTTCAGCCAGGCTATTTGTTTGATGAACCGCAAATTCGGACAAATCAATCGTAGTAAAAAGTTAAAATACGATTGACTTTACATTGCTTAAATATTGAAAATCATTGGGTTACAAAGCCCTCGAAATCTATCTGAAAGGTTCTAAACTTGAAAACAAAAATGTTAACATTGGGATAACAGTGCCTCACGCTCTACCGATTACATTTACCCGACTTTGAATCTATGTTCGAACTAGAGCTGTCCTATTCCATTCTGCTGGTTGTTTGTTTGGTTGCTGCCTGCGCTTTTGAATTTGTAAATGGTTTTCATGACACCGCCAACGCGGTAGCTACCGTTATTTATACAAATTCTTTAAAGCCCTGGATAGCCGTTATTTGGTCGGGAATCTGTAATGCTATTGGGGTCTTTTTAGGAGGTATCACCGTTGCTATGAGCATCGTTAATCTTTTGCCTGTTGAGTCGTTGGTTGATCAGAATATCGCACATAGTGTTTCCATGGTGATGGCTTTATTACTCAGTGCCATTTTTTGGAATCTATTAACCTGGTATTTTGGAATTCCATGTTCAAGTTCACATACTTTGATAGGCTCAATACTAGGGGTAGGACTTGCATTTTCTATGCTTCCTGATAGCAGCGCATCAGCTGTAAACTGGGGAAAGGCGCAAGAGATTGGCGCATCCTTACTTATTTCACCGCTCTTTGGATTTTCATTAACTATTATCCTGATGTTTTTACTGAGGAACTTGACCAAAAACAGTAAGACCGGGGAAAGTTTATTTAAAGAACCCAAGAAAAATCAGCCTCCACCGTGGTGGATACGAATCATTCTGATTATTACCTGCACCGCAGTCAGTGGGTTTCATGGCTCGAATGACGGACAAAAAGGTGTGGGTTTAATTATGTTGATTCTTATCGGTATTGTACCCGTTTACTTTGCCCTCAATCCAAATGGAAATCCATCAGCCCTGAAGGATCCACTTTATAAAATTGAAAACACTATCAACACAGTAGATCCCATGCCCTTATCAGCAACCGATCGTTCCAAACTGGATAGTTCGAAAATGATGATTACCCGCATTGGCACAACTATAGGAAATGCTGCGTCCGTAAATTCTATTCCTAAACAGGACCGATTTATTGTGCGCAAGGACATTATGATCCTCAATAGCAATATCAAATCGTTGCTGGAAACCAGTGAAGCAAGATTAAGTGAGAGCGATAAAGAAATTCTTTCCGGCAGCCTAAAGCAGATTCGAAAAATGACTGACTACTCACCTACCTGGGTGATTATCCTTATTGCCGGTTCCCTTGGTCTCGGTACCATGATTGGCTGGAAGCGCATTGTAAAAACAATTGGTGAAAAAATTGGCAAAGAACATTTGACCTATGCACAAGGTGCCAGTGCCGAATTAGTAGCATCAACAACGATTGGTTTATCTACCTTTTTTGGACTTCCTGTTAGTACCACGCACGTACTTTCTTCGGGTATAGCCGGATCGATGGTTGCCAGCAAAGGAATTAAAAACCTGCAGGCGGACACGGTAAGAAATATCTTAATTGCCTGGCTGCTTACGTTACCTGTTGTAATGGTGATGTCGGGCACACTGTTTCTGATCTTCCGTTCCCTCTCCGATTAGTTTTTCACCGGAAGTTAAGGCGCATTTTTTTGATGCGGTCTTCCAGTTTCTCGGAGGTTAGTTTTTCACGGGTTCTGTCCACCATGATGGGAAAGGCAAAGGGAGTAGGCTTGTCAGGTTCTGTGATGATGATTTTCTGATGTGCAATCCGAATCAGCGCTTTTCGCAACCGTGCTTCCTCCAATTGAAAATCCATAACCTCTTCAAAGGCCTGTTGTAGCAACAAATTATGTGATTCGTATTCATGGAATACATTAAAGAACAACTGCGAAGAAGATTGGAGGTGGCGCTCCTTCACCTTTTGTCCGGGCAACCCTTTAAAAATTAACCCTGAAATAGCCGCGATGTCGCGAAATTTTCTTCTCGCCATTTCGGTGCTGTTGATACTTGCCTGAATATCATGCATCAGGTTTTCGCTGCCCAGCACGTTCGTCTCAACGGCTTCGTAAATGGGAATCTCCTGATCGGAAAGCAACTCGAAGCCATAGTCGTTCATCGCAATGGAAAATGTAATAGGTGTTGTTTGTGAGATGCGATAGGCAATCAATGCGGCCATACCTTCATGAACAAAGCGGCCTTCAAACGGATACATCACCACATGATAGCCTTCGGAGGAATGAAAGTATTCAATTAGAAATTCATCTTTCGTTGGCAGGTGCGAACGTTCCTTTTGCAAATTCATTAAAGGTCTTAAAAATCGCATTTCATCATCCGTCTCTGCACCTCTTGCCGCTTCATCAATTTTAAAACGGATCATTTCACTCAATTGTGACGAAAGTGGCATCCGCCCGCCTTGCCAGGAGGGTACTTTACCTGATTTCTTTTTGCTCTTGCGTACATGCACTTCCATTTCTTTTATCCGAACTAATTCCAGGCTTTGTCCCGCAAACCAAAACACATCGCCCGTATTGAGTCTGGAAATAAAATACTCTTCAATGGTTCCTAAATATTTTCCTGACACATACTTCACATACAAAAGATTGTCGCCCACAATAGTGCCTATCGACAACCGATGTTTTAGCGCAATCCGTTTGTTTTCAACTTTATAAATTCCTTGTTCAACAATTACTTTGCGATATTCATTGTAGGCAGTAAGTGCTTCACCGCCAGACGTAATAAAATTCAACACCCAGTTCCATTCCTCTTCGGTGATGGAAGAAAAACTGACGGCCGTTTTAATCTCATTCAGAATTTCCTCGGGGTTAAACCCATCGGAGACGGCCAGTGTAATCAGGTATTGAATCAACACATCGAATGATCGCAAATAGGGCAAGCGATCCTCTACAACGTTGCGGGTCATCGCTTCGCGCAATGCAGCTGCCTCGGTAAGTTCAAGTGTATTAGTAGGTAAAAAATAAATCCGGCTAACGGCCCCGGGCTGGTGACCACTGCGACCCGCACGTTGTAAAAACCGGGCGACTCCTTTGGGACTGCCTACCTGAATAACAGTTTCTACAGGTCGGAAGTCAACACCGAGATCCAGACTGGACGTGCACACTACTGCTTTCAGTTTGCCGGCATGTAGCTGATCCTCTACCCAATCGCGCAGTTCTTTACTGATGGAACCATGGTGCATGGCAATTAAGCCCGAGAGCTCGGGCGCCATATCAAGAATTTTCTGGTACCAGATTTCGGCAAAAGACCGGGTGTTGGTGAAGATGAGTGTGCTGTTGCTTTCCTTCACGATTGGAATAACCTTGTCAAGCAATTGAATCCCAAGATGACCCGCCCACGGCAGTGTCTCAACTTCATCAGGAAAAATGGAAACAACTTCAACCTTCTTTTGAATAGCAGCTTTAATCACTTTCGTTCGTGCATTGGAAATATTTCCCATTAAAATTTGAAGGGATTGCTCCATGTTTCCTATCGTTGCCGAGATACCCCAAACCCGGAGTTCTGGTGAAAGTGCTTTCAATCGTGATAAGGCCAGCTCCATCAGCACGCCACGTTTGGAGCCGAGTAACTCATGCCACTCGTCAACCACAATCGTCTTGAGGTTGGCAAAATATTCAGCATACCCTTTTTGAGAAATCAGCAAGTGAAGACTCTCAGGTGTAGTGATTAAAAAATCAGGTGGCTTTTCCTTTTGTTTGGCCCGTTCCTTTGTTGATGTATCACCACTGCGAACTCCAATTCGCCACGAAGTTTCGAGACCATCAGTTGCCCGCTTGGCTGAGAATTCAATTTCTTTTGCCAATGCCCGGATAGGTGTTATCCAGATTGCTGTAGGGCCGTGCGATTTCTGCTTGCGTGGATCGCTCTCCAACAAAATTGGAATTAGTAAGGAATAGGTTTTACCACTGCCCGTTGGGGCATTGATCATGCCACTAAATCCTGCCCACACACTTTGCCATGCCTCCAACTGAAATGGAAACGGAGTCCAGCCCTGGGCTTCAAACCACCTTTTGCCCGACTCCAGATTGTTCAGCATGGCTAACTAATATTGAGGTAAAATAACATTTTTGATTAGACTGTGTTATTTTGAACAATAATACAGCACGCATGGGAAAGTATTCGATTAAAGAATTAGAAAAACTATCCGGAATAAAAGCCCATACCATTCGTATCTGGGAAAAGCGACACCATTTGGTGAGTCCTCAGCGCACCCAAACCAACATTCGCTATTACTCTGATGACGATCTTAAAAAAATCATCAATGTTTCCGTTCTCAATAACAATGGAGTTAAAATCTCAAAAATTGTTGGACTAAGTCTTGATCAAATTAATCAGCAAGTAGCTCTACTCAGCGATTCCAAGAACAGCATTGAAATCTACATTGATCAATTGGTGCTTGCCATGATTGATATGGAGGAAGAACAGTTTGAAAAAATACTGGCAAGCCTTACTCTTAAGTTTGGATTTGAGAAAACCGTAATCGAAATAGTATATCCCTTCATGGAGAAGATCGGGATTTTATGGTTGACTAACAACATTACACCTGCACAGGAGCATTTTATTTCGCACCTGATCCGGCAAAAAATGATTGTGGCCATTGATAGTTTACCATTGCCACCAAAAACGTCTAAGAGAGCCGTTTTATATCTCCCTGAAAATGAGCTACACGAATTGGGCTTGCTTTTCTATCATTACATAGCGAAGAGAGAAGGATTCAGAACCTATTATCTGGGGCAAACTGTACCTTACAAGGATTTAAAATATGTGGTTGAGTATCATAAGCCAGACTTGATCATTACATCCTTAACCAGTGGCCCTTCTCCCCATGCCATGCAAGGATACCTGAATCGCTTAAGTACCGATTTTCCTTCCACAAGAATCCTGATTTCGGGATATGCCTTAAAAAAGGCAAAAGTAGAACCCCTACCCAATATTGATACATTTACTAATGCCCTGACCCTTAGGGATTTAGTAAAATCACTAAAGTAATTGTTTAATTATTTGTTAAATAAGTTAAACACAATGCAAGACAATCTATTATCCTGACTATATTTGTCTAACATTTACAATTAAACGTTAGACATTATGACGACATACGATTTCGACCACCAACTCGCAACTCTTCGTCCTACGCTAAGGACGTTTACTCGTAGATTCACCAACGATCGGGATGAATCTTTAGATCTTGTACAAGACACCATCCTGAAAGCTCTTACTTACCGCGATAAATTTCGCGAAGACACAAATCTTAAAGGTTGGCTCTTCACCATTATGCGCAATACCTACATCAATAACTACAGAAAGAATCAGCGTGCGAAAACCTCGCACGATGATACAAAAGAACTGTATTTCCTGAATGTGGAAGATCACCACACCTTTAACCGTCCGGAAGGCAGCATTGAGTTTAAAGAAGTGTGGCGCAACGTGAACGATTTGAAAGATGACCTCTTGATCCCTTTCAAAATGCACACCACCGGCTATAAGTATCACGAAATAGCTGAACATTTAAATATTCCCATCGGCACAGTTAAGAACCGAATTTTCCACGCCCGAAAAGAAATTCAAAAGAAATTAACCGGATACCAGTAAATAGAAAAACACGGTGGACAATGCCGTGTTTTCTGTTTATACTCGAGCGATGAAAAAAATAGCAGTGATTGGGGCCGGCTTCTCGGGCCTTGCGGCAGCATCCAGTTTAGCCAAAGCCGGGTTTGATGTAACCGTGCTGGAAAAAAACAATTCTGCCGGGGGACGAGCACGTAAATTTCAAGCAGAAGGATTTACTTTCGACATGGGCCCCAGTTGGTATTGGATGCCCGATGTATTTGAAAAGTTTTTTCAACAGTTTGGCAAAACCACATCAGACTATTACGAACTCGAACGACTCTCGCCCTCCTACCGGATTTATTATTCAGCCAACAATTTCCTGGATATACCGGCTGGTGTGGAAGGACTCTGCAAACTCTTTGACGAATTAGAACCGGGCAGTTCTAAAAACCTGATTCGTTTTCTGGAGGAAGGTAAATACAAATACGAAATAGGAATAAATGATCTGGTCTATAAACCAGGTTTGTCGGTGACCGAGTTGCTGGACTTAAAACTGCTGGCCGGTGTTTTTAAAATGCACGTTTTCCAATCGGTATCTCAGTATGTTCGCAAGTTTTTCAAAGACTCCCGCATCATTCAATTGCTCGAGTTTCCGGTTCTCTTCCTGGGTGCTACTGCACAAAAAACTCCGGCTCTGTATACACTTATGAATTATGCTGATATGGCCTTGGGAACCTGGTATCCGAAAGGTGGCATGCATAAAATTGTAGATGGCCTTACCACACTGGCAACTGAACAAGGCGTGAAGTTTGAGTTCAACAGTGAAGTAACCCGCTTTGTGGTGAATGGCAGCAGTATTCAGGAAGTAATTGTGAATGGCAAACCCAGAAAGTTTGATTATGTAGTGGCCGGAGCCGACTACCATCATGTGGAGCAAAAATTATTGCCCGCATCGCATCGAAGATATTCTGAAACCTATTGGCAAAACAGGGCGATGGCTCCTTCGAGTTTAATTTTTTATCTGGGACTTAACAAAAAGATCTCGGGCCTGCTGCATCATACATTATTTTTTGATGAGGATTTTTCAGTACATGCCAAAGAAATTTATGAAGATCCCCAGTGGCCCACATCTCCTCAATTTTATGTTTCCTGCACATCCCAAACCGACCCTACCGTTGCGCCCGATGGGGGAGAAAACATTTTTATCCTGATTCCGGTAGCCCCCGGTTTGAAAGACGAAGATTCGATCCGGGAAAAATATTATACGCTGGTGATGGACCGGTTTGAAAAAATTATGGGGCAACCCATCCGCGACCATATTGTTTATAAACGCAGTTATGCGCACAACGATTTTCAGGCCGATTACCATGCTTTCAAGGGTAATGCCTATGGCTTGGCCAATACTATTTTACAAACTGCCAATTTGAAGCCTTCAATCTTAAACAAAAAGGTAAAGAACCTGTTTTATACTGGTCAACTAACAGTACCGGGTCCGGGGGTGCCACCGTCACTCATTTCCGGGCAAGTAGTTGCCAGAGAGTTGATTGAGCGAGACAAAAAGCAGAATTAGAAGAACGGTAAGGCTTTTGACTTTTTTCTGACGTATTTTGAGAGACAAAAACTGATTTCTTTGAATGAGTAAAGACCTGTTTGATAAAGTTTCTTTACGGTGTAGTAAACTTACCACACGAGCCTACAGCACGTCCTTTTCGCTGGGTATACGCTGCTTGAAAAAAGAAATGCGGGGTCCTATTTACTCCATTTATGGCTTTGTTCGTTTTGCAGATGAAATCGTGGATACCCTTCATGATTTTGATAAAGCAGCTTTGCTGAAGCGGTTTACGATAGACACCTATCATGCGATCGATGAAAAAATTAGCCTGAACCCTATCCTTCACAGTTTTCAAAAGACCGCCAACGAATTTAAGTTTGAACGCGCACTGATTGACCAGTTTCTCAAGAGTATGGAAATGGACTTGGCGTTAACCTCTTACGATCAAAAAGGAATTGAAGAATATATTCTGGGCTCGGCCGAAGTAGTGGGCCTTATGTGCTTGCGCGTGTTTTGCAAGGGTGATGAAGTTATGTACCAGCAGTTGAAGCCGTCTGCAATGAAACTGGGTTCAGCTTTTCAAAAAATAAATTTCTTACGTGACCTGAATGCTGATTTTAATGGCATGGGTCGCAGTTATTTTCCGGGCGTTGATCTTACTGATTTTAATGAAGAAACCAAGAAACAAATCGAAGATGATGTTGCCAAAGATTTTAATGCTGGTTACGAAGGCATTAAGCAACTTCCCCGTTCGGCTAGGTTTGGCGTATATGTGGCCTATTTATACTACATGGCACTTTTCGAAAAGATAAAAAATACGCCTAGTCATATTATTCTCACCAACCGGATTCGGGTACGCAACAGGCGCAAGCTTACTATTCTGGCATATTCGTATGTAAAGCATCAACTTAATCTCTTGTAGCATGGAACAGGTGATTTTGGTAGATGAACAGGATAATGAAATTGGGAGCATGGAAAAAATGGAAGCCCATCAAAAGGGTTTACTCCATCGGGCATTCTCCATTGTAATTTTCAATTCGAAAGGTGAAATGTTGTTGCAGCAAAGGGCAACAGAAAAATATCATAGTGGTGGGCTATGGACTAATGCCTGTTGCAGTCATCCGAGACCTGGCGAAACTCTGGAAGAGGCAGGCAAGCGCAAGCTCCTGCAGGAAATGGGATTTAATTGCGATCTTAATTACTCGCACAAGTTCTTATACAAAGTAGAGCTGGATAATCAACTAACAGAATACGAATGGGATTACGTGTTGGTGGGCTATTATGATGGGGCCCCTACCATCAACAGGCATGAAGCACAAGCCTGGAAATATGAATCCCTTGATTCGATCCGGAATAATGCACACCAAAATCCTGATGCTTATACCTGTTGGTTTAAGTTAATGCTGAATCAACCGGAGTTACAGGTGATCAATCAAAGTGCCTGAAATCAAATTCCTAGTTCAATCTGGAATGCTGTAGTCCAATACCCCTTTGAAAAAGTCTCTGTTCTCAAATCGGTTAGCTTACTATACATAATACCGCCCTGTACCTTCAACCGATGGCCGTTAAAATACCGGGTGACACCAAACTCATAATTCTCGACCTAATCGAACCGAAAAAGGATTAAAAGTTTGTCAGTCAATTGTACTTATCTCAGTCAGAAAACTGAATTTAATCCAGATCCGCCTCGATACTTTAGAGCGGAATTTCAATCCACTACCTCATAAATGACTACAGGATTGGACTTATTCTTTAAAACCGCTTCGCCCACCTTACGGCAATTAAATGACTCTTTGATTTTTTGATAGGCTGCCTCGTTGATCACAATCTGACCCGGACCTGCCGCAGATTGCAGTCTTTGAGCGGTGTTTACAACATCACCAATGACGGTATAGTCCAATCTTTTTAAGGTTGCCGAACCAATGTTGCCTGAAATCATTTCACCGCTGTTGATTCCAATGGATACCTGGGGCGTGAATGAAAGTGTTCCCTTTAATTCGGGCAAGGATTTTACTTTGGCACGAACCGCCAGACAGGCATCCAATGCTCTATCTAAATGATACTCGCCTCTGAAAACAGCCATGATGGCATCACCAATAAACTTATCGATATAGCCGCCCTGTGCAATTACTTCTTTTACAATGATGTCAAAATAATCATTCAAGAGCTTTACTACTGTATCGGCCGATTCGTTTTCACTGATGGAAGTAAAACTGCAGATATCAATAAAGACAACGGTAGCTTCTACCGTTTCATTAGCCATTAATGATGACTCGTATTCGCGGCTGCCCATAAAATTGAGCACCGTCTCATCCACATACATCTTCAAAATGTTATTCTCTTTAATAGCCTTAAGCGTTTCCCGTACCTGAATAACATGTTTGATGGTTTTCTCCATCGTAAGCGCGAGGTCCTCAAAATTGACAGGCTTGGTTACAAAGTCAAAGGCACCACGGTTCATAGCCACCCGGATATTATCCATATCGCCATAGGCAGATACGATGACTGTTTTGATTAGCGGACTCGATTCTGATAACCGGCTGAGCAAAGTTAACCCATCCATTTCAGGCATGTTGATATCGCTTAATACAATATCAATGTCTGGATTTTGTTTTATTTTCTCGAGTGCATCATTTCCGTTAATAGAAAAAATAAACTCGTACTGCTGCTCGCGTATCTTTTGCCGAAATTTTTGTTTGATCAGCATTTCCAAATCTACCTCGTCATCGGCTACTAATATTTTAGTCATTACTACACAAGGTTAAGTTTTTGCTTAAGCGCATTAAAATCCACAGGCTTGGTTAAAAAGTCATCCGCCCCAAGTTCTTTGGCAATTTTGTGGTTCTCTGCATCGCCATAGGCAGTAATCATCATCACCACCGGAGGCGGCTTCATATATTTTTTCTTTACGTTTTCAAGCAGTTGCAGGCCACTCATGCCGGGCATATTGATATCTGACAAGATCAACATCGCCTCATGCTCCCATTTATTGAGTTGCACCAATGCATCTTCGCCTGAAAAGGAAAAAACAAATTCGACTTGTCCACTTTTTATTTCCTTTCTGAAACGTTGCTCAAACAAAGTTTTAACATCTTGTTCGTCATCTACTACTAGTATTTTCATATGCTACTATTTACATGGGTAATATTACAATAAACTCCGTGCCTTCCCCCTGTCCGACCGGGTCATCTGGGCGGGCTTCCTTTGTGTTCACTTTTATTTCTCCGTTATGTGCTTTGGTTACGATATCGTAACTCATGCTTAATCCCAATCCAGTCCCCGCTCCCGCGGGCTTGGTCGTGAAAAACGGCTGAAAGATTTTATCTAAAACTTTTTGAGGAATACCGTTTCCGTTGTCTTTGACAGAAATCAAAACATTATCTCCTTCTCTTTTCGTAGACACAGTAACCATTGGTTCGTAACCCGGAATATCTTGTTTTTTCTTTTCATACACAGCATAAAAAGCATTCGTGATCAGGTTTAAGATTACTCGACCTATATCCTGTGGCACAACTGCAATCTTACCAATGCTTTCATCAAACTCTGTTTTCATGGAAGCATTGAATGATTTGTCCTTCGCTCTCAATCCATGATACGCCAGGCGTAAATATTCATCGGCCAATGCATTGATATCGGTGGGTTCTTTAATACCGCTGCTGCTGCGACTATGTTGCAACATTCCTTTTACAATACCATCAGCCCGCTTGCCGTGAAAGATAATCTTCTTCTCATTCTCATCGATATTCTCGGCAATGTTTTTGGCCTCCTCAAGATTCCCATTCGAAAGTTCTTCTTTCATTTCCGCAATCAATTCAGCATTCACCTCAGCAAAATTATTCACAAAGTTGAGTGGGTTCTGAATTTCGTGGGCAATGCCCGCTGTCAACTCACCAAGTGATGCCATCTTCTCTGATTGAATCAGTTGCTTTTGTGTTTCCTGCAAATCATTCAGGGATTTTTGCAACTGATTGGTGCGGTTCATAACCTTCTCTTCCAGGATTTGATTTTGCCGTTGCAACGTGCGCGATCTGAACCGGACAATCGAAGTCATGAATCCAAAAAAGGCGATAGCATAGAGTGTATAAGCCCACCAGGTTGCCCACCAGGGTGAGGTGATCACAAAACTAAACGTTGCTGGTTTGCTCCAGAGTCCGTTGATTCCGCGACTGGCTACTTTAAAGGTATACTTACCGGGTGGAAGATCCCGGTAATTTTCGCTAAGGGTTTTATCGGTAATCGCACTCCAGTTTTTATCAATGCCTTCCAGCATATACCGATAGCGAAGTTTATCCGGATAGCTTAACTGCATGGCCGAGTAGTTAAAGCTTACGTAGTTTTGATTGTAAGGCACTACCAGGTTATAGGGAATATAAAATGTGGTCTCCACCGAATCCCATTGGATATTATTCTTAATCAGGTAATCATCAGCAGGAAGTGATTTTCTATCCCGGAAGTAATGGCGCTGATCAAAAAAATTAACGGAGGCAACTAGTGGTGTGCTCCGTACTGTATCAAGCTGCACAGAATCCATTACCAGTAAGACTAATGTTTCTACGCCCGCCCAGTACTGTCCGCTCTTGGTAAACATGGAACTGTTCTGATCAAAGTCAAGCGCACCTAATCCCTGTGCTCTTCCCAGGTTGGTGGTCTTTATGGTGAGCTTTCTTTTCTCATCAACAAGCGGAGTAATGATGGATAATCCATTGGCCGTGCCGGCATAAATTTCTCCGCTACGCTCATTCAGGGTATATACACCGTTATCGGCCAGGCCTTCGCTTGTAGTAATCGTAGTAATCGAATCATTAGCCGGATTAATAATATCAATTCCGGCTTGGCCACCAATCCACACATTACCCTGTGGATCTTCAAGGATTGAATTTCCCGAACTGCTGCTCAACCCATTATCCGTATTCAGAAATTTCATCGTGCTGCGCCCCGCGTCAATCACTAAAACTCCCGAACTGCTGAGCACCCAGAGTTGATTTTTACTATCTGCATACATGTAGTAATAGAACGCTCCCTTCCAGGCATCCAGGTTAACAATTCGTTTCACCGAACCTTTATCAGGATTGATTAACGATAATCCTGTTGCTGAGCCAACCCACATATCTTCATTTTTGTCTTCAAAAAAAGATGCCGTTGACCGATCAGGAAGTCCCTGTGAAGTGGTGATGTGGGCAATTGTTTGGTTGCGGGGATCAATAATATTTATACCATCGCCATTGTTTCCAACCCAGATTTTCCCCTTACTGTCTTCCAGAATCAACGGAGCAGAATTATGAACAAGCCCGTCTTCTTTGGCAATATGTTGTATCGTTTCAGTTGCCGGATTATAGACATCGATTCCATTTGTTGTACCTATCCAGATTTTTCCGTCCTGGGCTTCCAATGTTGACCATATGGCTGTATTTCCCAATCCATCGGCATCTGTATAATTACCGGGCATACCCAGTTTGGTGTTTAGTACGTGTGTAGAACCTATATTCGCCCCCACCCATAGCTGACCCTCCTCATCGATAAGAGTGCGGTAAATATCTGCATCTTGATTCAGCGTAAATCGCTCAACAAGGTTAGTCGGTGGATCAAATGAATATACACTACCTCCATTATCGCCAAACCACATTTTGCCTGATGTGCTCTCCGAAATTCCTTTTAAGATTGTTTTAGTGTTGTTGACAAACAGTTGCTGTTCAATCGATAAAATCCTCAGCTTATTGTTCTTGCGATCAATGATGGTTGCTCCTGAAAAATCTCCGAGCCAAACCTCCCCGGTACTTGCCTGAAAAATATCAATTACTCTATTGGTTGGTAATCCACTGCGCTCATCTACCTTCTTCACACGATTGGCTTTCAAATCAATAATGCTAATGCCATTAAGGGAAGCAATCCAGATCAGTCCCTCCGAATCTTTAATGATGCCAAGATTTCTGAATCCAGTTAATCCGTTGGTGTGATTTAATTGCCGGACAACATGCGTTTGCGGATCGTAGATGAGAACACCATTACCAAACACAGGAATCCACATCCGACCTTCATCATCCTCTATCATTTTATACGTCATGCCTTGATTGGCCGGGAAAAGATCTTCAAGCAACTCGATAGTTCCAGCCTTCTCATCTATCACGAAGTTGTCGCCTGTTTGAGTTCCTATCCAGATTCTGTTTTTGCTGTCGCGGAAGAGGGAAATTATATCTATGAAGGGAAGTCCTTCTTCTAGTCCATAAATTTCAAGAAAACCACCATCGTACCGGCAAAGACCTTTATTGGTACCAATCCACAATGCACCCGAAGGGTCTTTTAGGAAATCACGCGCGGTGCCCGGCAAACCGATTGAAATTGCATCGAGAAAACCACGCGGAAGGCCTTGCGCATATACGGGCGAACCAGCCTTTACCACCTTAGGCGGAAGCAATTTGATGATTCTATTTTTCATCGTGTCGGCCGGAAGATCATTCATGTTGAATGCCGTATCGGGTAAACTGTTCCAGTCAAACGACTTTTCCATTAATGGCTTTGGTAATGGTTTCGCTCCGCCAATGTTAAAAGGTTTGGAAGGAATTTTAGCGAGTGAGAATTTCTTTGTGGATGGTGGCTTAATACTATCGGCACCAACGGTTTTCCATTTAATGGTTAGCGGTTCACTAAACTTGAATGGTTTAGTTACGGGTTGCGAGAACTCAGTTTCCTCAGTAGGAAAGGGTACATCCTCGGAGGTATTTCTACAACCGGCCGCAAAGATCAGTAAAAAGGAAAGCAGCAACGAAAAAGACTTCATTGAACCGGTATTTTGGTATGAGTAAAGATAAGGTATGGTTTCAACATGCGGGATTATTCAACAGGTAATACTAAAATAAAAGTTGATCCAAGGCCTTCTTGTGATTCAACCGTAAGGTTGCCCGAATGTCCTTTTGTAACAATGTCATAACTCAAGGATAGTCCGAGACCCGTACCCTGCCCGGCCGGTTTGGTCGTGAAGAACGGTTGAAATATTTTCTGCGTTATGCTTTCCGGAATGCCATTGCCATTGTCTTGAACTTGTATGACAACTTTACCCCCCACTGATTTGGTAGTAACAATAACCGTTGGTTCATAAACCGCGGTGCTTCCGACTTTTTTCTTCTTTTCATTCACCGCATAGAAGGCGTTGGTAAGCAAGTTCAACACTACCCGGCCAATATCCTGCGGCACGATGTTTACTTTTCCTACCGTTGGATCAAGATCAGCTTTAAAAGTTGCATTGAACGTTTTATCCTTTGCACGAAGTCCGTGGTAAGAAAGGCGTAAATATTCATCGCACAATTCGTTGATGTCGGTAAGTTCCTTCTGGCCCGAACTCGCGCGCGAGTGTTGCAACATTCCCTTTACGATACCATCGGCACGCTTGCCGTGGAAGATTATTTTCTTTTCATTCTCGTCAATATTATTGGCAATGTTTTTCACTTCTTCCAGATTACCTTTTGCAATCTCGTCTTTCATTTCAGCTATGAGTTCGGAGTTTACCTCTGAAAAATTATTAACGAAGTTTAAAGGGTTTTGTATTTCATGCGCTATACCTGCGGTGAGTTCACCGAGTGATGCCATTTTTTCAGATTGAATTAATTGCGACTGGGTAGCCTTTAATTCGGTATAAGCCTTTTCAATTTCTTTTGCCTGTTTCAATTCCCGCTCGCGGCCGCGTTCCCGTTCACGCATTTTGATACTTCTGCGTACGGTGCGGTCAGTAGTAAACGCAAAGACTCCAAATAGTAAGACATACGAAGTATAGGCCCACCACGTACGCCACCAGGGCGGTAAGATGGTTATCTCGAATGTCAACCCTTCCTCGTTCCAAATACCAAAGGCATTGGCAGCCCGTACTTTAAATTCGTATGTGCCGGGAGTGAGATTGGTATAGGCCGCAAAGTTTCGGTTATCATAAATCCAATCCTGATCGTAGCCTTTGAGCATATGGGCATACTGATTCTTTTTTGGGTTGGCATAATGCAAGGCGGCAAATTCAAAACTCAGACTATTCTGATCGAACGGAAGGGAAATACTTTTTGTGTCCAGCAGACTTTCGGTTAGGGGCGAATTCTCCTTCATATCCAATACCGACTTATTGGAAATGAACAGATTGGAGATAATAATAGCGGGTGGAGTTTTGTTAGAAGTAATGCTGCTAAAGGTGGTAAGCCCATGTTCACCGCCAAAGTAAAAACGGCCGTCTGCTGCGCGGGTATTGGTGAGAGACAGAAACACATCTGTGCCGAGGCCGTCTGTCGAGTTGTAATTGATAAATGTTGCTTTGTTAAGATTTTCATTAATCACCATTTGCGAGAGACCATTTTGCGAGGCAATCCACATTTCGCCTGCATCGCCCTCTAAAATTGCTTCCGTAAGATTAGTAGGCAGGCCATCGGTTTCGGTGTAGCGGATAAAGGTTTCTGTGGTGGGATTAAATTTATTGATCCCTTCAGGAGTTGCGAGCCAAATCATTCCCTGGCTATCTTGTTGAATATCAAGAATGTTATTGTGACTTAGGGAGTTGTTATCGTTGGGGTTATTATAATAATTTTTAACCGAATTGGTTGTGGGGTCAATTCTATTAAGACCTCTGCCGGCTGCTGCAACCCAAATGAATTTGTCTGTTATTTCTATGTCGCTAATACTTACTCCGTCAATTACCAATTCTTCTTGTTCTGGAACTACCGGAGTTTGAAATGATTGAAATTGATTGTCTCCCTGTGATTTGATCAATACAATACCATACAGTGAAGTTTGCGTGGGCGGTGCCTCATTCCATTTATCGTAAGAATGACTATCGTCCGAATAATAATTTAGCGTATACTTACCCGGTTGTAGTGCTACAGAACTGATTTCAATTCTGTTCTTAAAATTTCCACCTGCATGAAATGTGTGGTCAAAATCACTCATCAACCAAACGGTATCTTTTGCCTCATTTTGAATCCAGCCAAAGTCTGCCCTTTCCAAACCGAAA
>JBGSTJ010000053.1:0-50328 GCA_041736555.1 Cyclobacteriaceae bacterium | reverse complement strand
CCCCCCCCCCCCCCCCCCCCCCCCCCCCCACGACTCGTTTCGGGCTCGTTTCGTTAAAAAATACCTCTTACATATTTATCGGGAATGATGCCATAAGATTCTTTATAAAACCGATCTGCATCTTCTGCAATGGTTAATATTGATCTACCCAATTTGATATTGCAAATCCCACCTGAATCTTTCCAGTACTCATTAAATGAATGATATGGCCAATCTTCAATTTTGTTGGTTAATCGGGCGCGATATGGATTTTGATGTATGTAATGAAAACACGAGGCCGCGTATTCATTCGTAGTAAGCTCTTTTGCTTTGGAATTCTGCTGGAATAGAGATCCGGTAAATTTTTCTTGTTTTTGAAGTGCACGGGTATAGGAACTTAGTAGCGTGCGTAGTGCATTGGTAAACATTAGCGAATCAAATTCGGGTTTTGTGTAAACAAGAAAATGAAAATGATTTGGCATTAAGCAATAGGTCAGAAAGTCAAGTTGGTCTGCAAACTCATTCTGGGCTTTTCGTAAAAAGAAAGCATAATTCTTCTCTTCCAAAAAAATGCGCTGCTGGTTGTTACCACGATTATAGATATGGTATAAGCTTTCCGGCTGAAGTTTCATGGGATAATCATTAACTTACTGCGACCACTCCGTAGGTGTCCGATCCCAACGGTGGCTCTTCAATTCAAGTTCAAGCTCTTTATTTAGCCGTTTGCCGTCACTCACGCGCATGTTTGCTTCAACGTTTCTCATTTTTCGCATCCCTGGAATTACGGTGTGCACATCATCATTGCAAAGGATAAATCGCAACGCCATTTCGGCCATAGACATACGGCTGGGAATTAGTGGACGTAACGCGTCTGCATGTTCAACGCTAGATTTTAAATTTTCTGGAACGAAATAAGTGGCGCGCCAATCTCCTTGCGGGAAAATGGTGTCTTTGGTGAGCGTACCGGTTAGGGTTCCTTCATCAAATGGTACCCGCGCTATTACGCCTATGTTCAATTCGCGGCAAAGCGGAAATAAATTGTCTTCCGGATTTTGATCGAAGATATTGTAGATCACCTGCACAGAGTCAATCAAACCGGTTTTAAGCGTGGTGAGTACGTTATCCGGCTCCCATCGATTTACACTTATTCCAAAATGTTTTACTTTTCCTTCGGTTTTCAATTTATCGACCGCCTTTTTCCACTCATCGTTATGTGCCCAACTATCTTCCCACACATGGAATTGTTGCAGATCAATGCAATCGACATTTAAATTCTTCAGACTCTTTTCAGTGTACTCAATAATGTGATTTGCCGGAAAGCAATCATCTAACGGATAATTCGCTTTCGATGGCCATTTGAAATTTTTTGGAGGAATTTTGGTTGCGAAGTGTAGATGTTTGTCAGAATACTGGCGCAAGAGCTTCCCTAAAATCTGTTCACTCATACCGGCTCCGTAGCCCCAGGCAGTATCAAAAAAATTACACCCTAATTCTACTGATCTGGCCAAGGCTTCATCAACCTCTACCTTATCTGTCTCTTTCCAACCGGCAAGGCCCCACATGCCATAACCGATTTCGCTCACTTCCCAATTTGTACGGCCGAATTTCCTGTAGTTCATAATAGTTAAGTTTTCAATCTCTAAAATAGTATTTTTGCGGCCACTTTATGACACTGGATCAGGAAATAGCCAAACGAAGAACGTTTGGAATCATTAGTCACCCCGATGCGGGTAAAACAACGCTAACAGAAAAGCTGTTGCTTTTTGGTGGGGCCATTCAAAAGGCGGGTGCCGTAAAATCATCCAAGATAAAAGATCACGCTCGTAGCGATTGGATGGAAATCGAAAAACAACGCGGTATTTCGGTAGCTACTTCCGTGATGGGCTTTAACTACCAGGACATTAAAATCAACTTGCTTGATACGCCTGGTCACCAGGATTTTGCTGAAGATACCTACCGTACGCTTACTGCTGTGGATAGTGTAATTCTTGTGATTGATTGCGTAAAAGGAGTGGAATCGCAAACTGAAAAGTTGATGGAAGTGTGCCGCATGCGTAACACCCCGGTTTTGTGCTTCATTAATAAACTCGATCGCGAGGGGCGCGATCCGTTCGATTTGCTGGATGAGATTGAAGAGAAGTTAGCCATTAAAGTTCGACCGTTGAGTTGGCCCATCAGCATGGGTAAAACATTCAAAGGAGTCTATAACTTATATGAAAAGAGTCTGAATCTTTTTACGCCCAGTAAAATCACTTTACAAGAGAGCATTGAAGTATCAGATATTAAAAGTGAAGAGTTAGATGCCCGCGTTGGTGAAAACTATGCAAAACAATTGCGGGCAGATGTTGAATTGGTGGAAGGTGTTTATCCTGAATTTGACGTGGAGGAATATCTGAAAGGAAATGTAGCGCCTGTTTTCTTTGGCAGTGCAGTCAATAATTTTGGTGTAAAAGAGTTGCTCGACACTTTTATTAGAATTGCGCCACCACCCATTCCACGCGAAACAACATTGCGGGTAGTAAAACCGGAAGAAGAAAAGTTTACAGGTTTTGTTTTTAAGATCCATGCCAACATGGATCCGCGCCATAGAAACCGAATTGCTTTTATTCGAGTGTGTTCAGGTCGCTTCGAGCGGGGTGCAAATTATTACCATGTTCGTCATGATAAGAGTGTGCGCTTTTCTAACGCCACTGCGTTTATGGCACAAGACCGTGAAACGGTAGATGAAGCCTGGCCGGGCGATATTGTTGGTATTTATGATACCGGTAACTTAAAGATTGGCGATACCCTCACAGAAGGTGAGAAGATGATCTACACAGGCATTCCCAGTTTCTCACCCGAAATATTTAAGGAGGTGATCAACAAAGATGCCATGAAGACAAAACAATTGGAGAAAGGATTGCTGCAGTTAATGGAAGAAGGTGTTGCGCAGTTGTTTACTTATGAACTCGGCAAGCGAAAGGTGGTTGGTGTGGTGGGCGCTTTGCAGTTTGAAGTTATTCAATTTCGTTTGAAAAATGAATACAGTGCATCGGCTGAATTTGCCGGTCAAAATATCTATAAAGCTTGCTGGATCAGCAGCAAAGATCCAAAGAAACTGCAGGAGTTTATTGATTCCAAGCAACGCCACATAGCACGTGATAAAGATGATAAGCTAGTATTCATGGCGGAGTCGCGGGCGTGGCTGCAAATGGTACAAGACAATTTCCCCGAGATCAATTTTCACTTTACCTCGGAGTTCAAAGATTAGATTACTCCGCTACTGCATACTTATAAATCATTTCAGAAACGGTAGCCAAGGATTCGATTCCCGCATCGGCATCGGTCAATTCTTTGGATAGCAGCACAAGAATGTATTTTCTTCCATCCGGTAGAAATACAATGCCCGAATCATGTTGCACCCCGGTTATAGAACCGGTTTTATGAGCCACTTTTACTTCTTTGGGCAGCTTAGCCGGAATTATATCATTGAATCGCTGATCCAATAAAATGTCCATCATGGCCATACTGGCCTCAGCATTCACCAACTCTTCAGTATCAATTTTTTCAAATAGTAGCATCAGGTCATAAGCCGTAACCTGATTATTCATTCCGGCTTCAAACGCTTTGGTGTCCTCCACTCCACGAAGCACTTGCATTTTATGGGCACCGATAGAGCGCATAGTTGCGTTAACGTTTTTAGCATCTACCAATTCAACAATCAGGTTTGTGGCCAGGTTGCTGCTAACAATAATCATATCATACATGAGGCTATAGATGGTGCGTTTCTTTCCAATCTCATGGTAAAGTAAGGTATCACTATCTACGGCTGGGTCGATTGAAAATGTACTACCATCAAAAATGCTGAAAAAGTCATTTTTAATAAGAAGAGAATCTTTAACTGAAAATCTGCCTTCCGCAGCCTGCTTATAGACTTCTGCCATCACCGGGGTTTTCATGGTACTCGCAGCATGAAATAACTCATGTTCATTTATAAAAATTTCTTCTCCGGTAGTAAGATCTTTAAAAGCTACGGCAAAGGTTCCCGGTTGTTTGGATAACACTTCTGAGATGCTCCTCTTGAGGTCATCGGCCGATTGTTTTTTATCGCATGCGGCAAGGGCAAACACAATTACTAATAGACAGATCCGGTGTTTTGTCATGGTGTTTTGATTGTTCTATATCGGGTTCTAACTTACAAGTTTTATGATTAGTCCGCTACAGGTTTTATACGAAGACAATCACTTACTGGTTATTAATAAGCCTGCGGGGATTTTGGTGCAGGGAGATGTTACCGGAGATACTCCACTGGTGGAAATGGGAAAGGAGTATATCAAACTCAAATATCAAAAGCCGGGTGAGGTATTTTTAGGTGTTGTGCATCGGTTGGATAGACCTGTGAGTGGAGTGGTTGTTTTCGCCCGTACTTCCAAGGCGCTGGAGCGGATGAATGCACTCTTTCGCGAGAGAGAAACACTCAAAACATATTGGGCGCTGGTAAACACTGTTCCACCTAAACCAGAAGGCACATTGGTCCATTGGCTGGTGAAAGATGAAAAGAAGAACAAAACAACAGCTTATGCCCGGGAAAATTTGCAAGGCCAGCGGTCTGAATTAAGTTATAAAGTAATTGGTGAGAAAGCCGGATATTTTTTGCTGGAAGTAAAACCAATTACGGGCCGACCCCACCAGATCCGGGTACAACTTGCTTCTATGGGATGCCCGATTGTAGGCGATTTAAAATATGGATACCCAAATCCAACTTCTGATGCCAGCATTGGTTTGCATGCGCGACAACTCAGGTTCATCCATCCGGTTAAAAAGGAAGAACTGTTAATCACGGCTAACCTTCCAAATAATAATCTCTGGAAATCTTTCTCCTAAATAATTATGCTTTACAGTCTCAGGTATGATTATTTATTTTTTTAAAAATACTTGACAAAGTACATCGCTATCATTAGCAAGCCAAATTGGTATTATAAATAACGATTTCTTCCACCCTAATGAAACATTTGAGCGTCAGCTTTGAATGATCTTAAAGACAATGAAAATGATCTTTGGGAAAACCGTTTCCATACTATTGACTTTATTATCTTGGACCGCAATAAAATTTGTATTATGAGTTGGCTGGATAAATTACAGACTCGATGGAAAGTGCAGACTCTGGGGCAGGTGATTATTATACTAATTGTTTTTGCTTGTACAGGGTTTACCGTTTTGTTTATTAAGCGCCCGTTGTTTGACTATTGGTTTCCGTTTGGTGAAAAGCCCTTATGGGCCAGCATATTGTATTGGATCCTGATTTTTCCTGTTTACAATGCTTTTCTTCTATTTTACGGGTTCGTTTTTGGCCAGTTCCGTTTTTTTTGGGAATTTGAGAAGCGATTTTTTAGTCGAATAATGTCTAATTTTAGAAAATAAACCCTCTGCTATGAAAAAAATTATTTACTTATTAACTGCAGTTTTGTTTGCTGCTTGCTCAAGCCCCAAGTACACGGCAAGTTTTAATTCCTATGACACCCCTTCGGGTTATCGGCCAGTAAAAGCATCTGAGGCACAGGTGACAGCGACCAATTCACCTGAATTGCTTGCAAGCACTTCAAATGCACCTGTTGAAATTAAGCGAGAAGTTGCTTCAACCGAAGTTCGCAAAACATATGTACAGATGTCAAAAACCGAACGTAAGGTTCTACGCAATCATCTGCGCAGCGAAATAAGGAACTATGTAAAAGACCAAAAGGCAAAGTTATCTCCACAATCAACGGAGGCAACAAATGCCATGGATAATGATCTTAAGCTGGCTGCTATTTTTGGTGCTGTCGGTATTGTGGCATTAATAATTGGTGGAGATGTATTTTGGATTATAGGTGGCATCGCCTTGATTATAGGTGTGGTGTTCTTTGTGAAGTGGCTGGTGAGACAATAACACAGTAATATCATAAAAAAACCCGGTTGAGAAACCGGGTTTTTTTTATGCCTTTAATAGTTTTTAAAGTTATGATTTCACTCCGTCCGCTAATAAAATCACTTTGTTTTTTAGTACTTCTACAACGCCACCGGTTATGTGAATTCGTTCTGAAAGATCCTTTGATTTATATTCCACAATGCCTTCTTTGAGTAAACTCACCAACGGTGCGTGACCATTCAAAATCTGAAACAATCCATCTTCGCCTGGAAAAGTAGCAGACACTACTTCACCTTCGAAGATTTTCTTTTCAGGGGTTGTTATTTCGAGTTGCATATAAATTCAAGATTTAATGTTCAGGATTCGAAATATTGAATCTTGACTTTCAATTAATTATCCTTTCACGTCAGCCATCATTTTCTCACCCTTGGCAATGGCATCCTCAATACTACCTACGAGGTTAAACGCCATCTCAGGTAAATGATCCACTTCACCATCCATAATCATATTGAATCCCTTGATGGTATCTTTAATATCCACCAAGGCGCCCTTAAGTCCTGTAAAGGCTTCTGCCACGTGGAAGGGTTGCGACAAGAAACGTTGTACACGTCTTGCGCGGGAAACAACCAACTTATCCTCATCAGACAATTCATCCATACCCAAAATGGCGATGATGTCTTGTAATTCTTTATATCGTTGCAGGGTCAGCTTCACACGTTGCGCGCAATTGTAATGCTCTTCGCCCACAATATCAGCACGCAAAATCCGCGAGGTAGAATCCAACGGATCCACGGCCGGGTAAATACCTAATTCTGCAATCTTACGCGACAATACTGTTGTTGCATCCAAGTGAGCAAACGTAGTAGCAGGAGCAGGGTCAGTCAAGTCATCGGCAGGCACATACACGGCTTGTACCGAAGTGATCGAACCATTTTTGGTAGACGTAATGCGTTCCTGCATGGCACCCATTTCAGAGGCCAACGTAGGTTGATAGCCCACCGCAGATGGCATACGACCTAACAAGGCAGATACTTCAGAACCTGCTTGTGTGAAGCGGAAGATATTATCTATGAAGAACAAAATGTCTTTTCCTTTTCCTTGTCCATCGCCATCGCGAAAATATTCAGCAACGGTTAGTCCTGAAAGTGCCACCCGTGCACGTGCTCCCGGAGGTTCGTTCATCTGACCGAACACAAAAGTTGCCTTGGAATCTTTTAATTTTTCAGAATCTACTTTAGATAAATCCCAACCACCTGCATGAAGTGATTTCATGAACTCAGGGCCATAATCCACGATGCCTGCTTCAATCATTTCGCGCAACAAGTCGTTTCCTTCGCGGGTACGTTCACCTACTCCGGCAAATACAGATAAACCTGCATAGGCCTTGGCGATGTTGTTAATCAATTCCTGAATCAATACGGTTTTACCCACACCGGCACCACCAAATAATCCGATCTTACCACCTTTTGAGTAGGGTTCGATCAGGTCAATAACTTTAATTCCAGTGAAAAGTACTTCTGTAGAAGTAGAAAGATTTTCGTAGCTGGGCGCAGAGCGGTGGATGGGTAATGACTGCGTTCCTTTGGGTTGCGGAATACCGTCAATGGCTTCACCTACCACATTGAACAAACGACCTTTGATATCTTCGCCAATAGGCATTTGGATGGGAGAGCCAGTGTCAATTACTTTCATGCCCCGCACTAATCCTTCTGTACCATCCATGGCTATGGTACGAACACGGTCTTCACCGAGATGTTGCTGGCATTCGAGCACCACACGGGTACCATCTCCTTTAATTACATCAAGGGAATCCAGAATGTTAGGAAGTTTGGTGCCGGGCTCGTCAAATGCAACATCTACCACCGGACCGATTACTTGAGTGATTCTACCGCTATTGGCCATTGAATATTAGAATTTAAAGATTATTTACTGTCTTAAGGATTTTACTGTTGTATAAGGCTGAAAAATCCGGACGCAAAAGTAGGTTTTTACAGGGTTAATACAAACTCGAAAGCCAAGGTTTTATTAAGGAAGATGATTGAGGGAAGTATATTTATAAATATCTGATTTACAGACGGTAAAGCGAATTTTATCCCTTGTATGTGTATTAAGTGCTTTTTAATTCAATACGGAATGTGGTGCCCAGGTTTTCTTCAGAGGCCTTAACAAAGATTCGACCCTCATGATACATTTCAATTATTCGTTTGGCTAAGGCGAGGCCCAGGCCCCAACCTCTTTTTTTGGTCGTAAAGCCGGGTTTGAAAACATTTGGCACCATCGTTTTAGGAATGCCCTTTCCGGTATCAGAAATATCAATGAAGACCTTTTGGTCGCTGCCTCTTAAAATTTTAATGGCAATGGTGCCTGAATTTCCCATAGCATCTACAGCATTCTTGCAGAGGTTTTCCACAACCCACTCGAAGAGGGGCGGGTGCACCCGGGCCCGAATAGTTTCGGAAAGCGTGTATACTTCGAAATTTATTTTTGATGAAACGCGGGGCTGTAGATAACCAACAACATTGTTAATCAACTGATAAATGTTTTCATCTTTCAAAACAGGTGTTGATCCGATGCTGGAAAAACGTTCTGTTACCACACGCAACTTGCGTACATCTTTGTCGAGTTCATCAACAATACCTTTGTTTTTTATATCGGGATCATCGCGTAGCACTTCTACCCATGCCATCAGCGAGGATAATGGTGTTCCCAATTGATGTGCTGTCTCTTTGGCGAGGCCTACCCACACCTGATTTTGTTCGGCTGTGCGCGAATAGTTAAAAGCGAGGTAAGAGATAAATCCAAAAATAGCCAGCACGGAGAGTTGTATGTAGGGGAACGCAATGAGCTGAGTGAGCAACATTGAGTTTTTGTAGTACACGTATTGCTTTTCGTAGATCTCACCGGTGTTGGGATCCTTAAGAATGATCTCGATGGGATTAAATGACTGGCTCATTTCTTCAGCCTCTTTTTTCAGAAAAGCATCCTTTTTCTCTTTCGAGAGCGGCTCCTTAATTTTAATATTGGTTGATTGATAGCCGTTATCCTTCGTAAACCAGATAACCGGGATAAATTCATTTTTGAAAAGAATTTCATCGGCTATAAAGACAATATTCCCTTCAGAACTGTTGAGCGTGTATTCAAGTGCTTTGGCAAAGAGCTCAACTTGCTGTCGCTCTCGTGCTTTCAATTGTTCTACCAGAATGTTGGTATAATAAATTGACCCGGCACTGATCAGGACAGATACAGCCAGAATGATCCACTTCAACTTCGTGTTGTCCTGGTAAAATTCCATGGAGGCCGGTAACTGAGTGTTCTTGGTCATATCCGCATGGAAATTAAATAAAAAAACCGGATGACGAGTCGATCCGGTTTTACTAAGACTTGGAAGTCGCTTAGCTCTTCATCATAAACCACTTGGCCAATACTTTATAGCTAACTTTTGTTCCGGTCATCAGAATACCAACGCGGTAAATTCTGCCGGCAATCCAGGTAGTAAGAAGAAAGCCGCCCACCAATAAAATCATAGAGAGCGCTAACTGCCATCCGGGCACGTCAAAGGCAATACGGCCAACCATGGCAACCGGAGAGGTAAACGGAATGATTGATAGCCAAAAACTAACCGGGCCATGCGGATCGCGCACAACAAACATGAATAACCCAAGGTAGCCAATCAACAGCGGTATGGTTACCGGAAACTGAAATTGCTGCGCTTCTTGCTGCGAATCTACCGCTGAACCAACAGCCGCGAACAAAGCACCGTATAATAAATAGCCACCTAAAAAATAGAAAAGAAAAACAATGGCAATTTTTGTGAAAGGAATCTGATTTAAGTTATCCATAAACTCGGCTACGGCAGGGCCTTTAGCCTGACTTTCCATTTCTTCTTTTGCTTCATCGTCCATTTGTGCAGTTACTTGTTCCATCGCTTGTTGTTGTGGCATTTTCAAGCCGAATGAACCCAGTACAACTGAACTCACTACCCCCATTAGCACGATCCAGATCGTGAACTGCAAAAGGCCTACCGAGGCAATGCCAAGAATTTTTCCAAGCATAAGCTGAAATGGTTTTACGGATGAGACAATCACCTCTACCACTTTTGAAGTCTTTTCGTCAATTACACCGGTCATGATTTGAACACCGTACACCAATACGAAAATGTAAATCATTATGCCGAGCCCCATACTTAATCCGTATAGGATGAAGGTATTGCTTGATTTTTCTTCCCCGGTTTCACTAAGATTTATTTGTTTAAAATCAATGTCGGTGTTTCGAATGTCCTTCAACGTTTCTTTATCTACATTGTAACGTTCCATCTTGGCATCCTTAACAATGTTGTTAAGCATGGTTTCAATGTTTCCTATCTTTTCAATGCTTTGACTTTCCTTAGTATAAATTGTGATTCCCTTTGGATCGTTAACGCTAGTGGCAGGAATATACAGAAGACCAAAATCATTTGTTTCGCCATACGCTTTCTTTGCTTGCTCGATGGGGCCACCTACCGGCACAATGATAAAACGCTTGTTGTTTTCGAGTTTGAATGAGCCACTTTCATCAAGCACATGTAATTTTTCTGGTTTAGCAGATTCGGCTTCTTTAATCATAAGATAAACAGCACCACCCATGATGGCCGGAATGATCAAGGGTACCAGAATGGTGGCGATCAGAAATGATTTTTTTTGCACGCGCGTTAGAAATTCGCGCTGAATAATTAACCAAATTTTGTTCATAGCTAGGTTATTGAATTAGGCTTCTTGTAAATGTTTTTTGAGTGCTTCATCTCCTTCGCCTTTTACAAGGCTGATGAAAATATCGGCCATACTCGGCAACTTCTCCTGAAAGGAATGCACTTCCGTGATATCAATAAGATCACGAATCACCTGGTTGCCCTTAATGCCAGCCCTGGCTTTGATAGACGAAGAAAATAAATCGCCTTCTATCGCTTGCTGTTTCATCAACTCATACCGATCGGCAGGCAGTTGGAAGTTATTGCCCCGATGTTCCACCAAAAATGTATTTGACCGGTACTGATCTTTCACTTGTTTCTTAGGGCCTTCAAGAATTTTTTTTGACTTATTGATCAACGCTATATGATCGCACAAAGATTCAACGGTTTCCATGCGGTGGGTAGAGAAAATGATGGTGCTGCCATTCTCTTTAAGCTCTAGAATCTTTTCCGTTATCAACTGAGCATTTACCGGATCAAATCCCGAGAAGGGTTCGTCCAGGATAATCAATTTGGGTTCGTGCATCACCGTGCTGATGAACTGCACTTTTTGCGCCATCCCCTTGCTGAGATCTTCCACTTTTTTACCCCACCAATCTTTGATTTCAAATTTCTCAAGCCAGATCCTGATCCGATCCATGGCTTGTTTTTTACTCAGTCCTTTTAGCTGCGCCAGGTAAAGGAGTTGTTCACCCACCTTCATTTTTTTGTAAAGCCCACGCTCTTCAGGCAGGTATCCGATTATGCCCACATGTTTCTCCTGTAAGCGTTCGCCAAAGATTTCAATAGATCCCTGATCGGAATTGATGATTTGGTTGATGATGCGGATGAGCGTTGTCTTGCCAGCTCCGTTGGGGCCTAGCAATCCATAAATAGTTTTTTCGGGGATGGTGATGCTTACCGAATCGAGTGCGGTATGATTCGCATAGCGTTTGGTCACATCGGTGGTGATAAGTGCGTTCACAGGCGGATAGGTTAGTAATAATGCTTAGTAACAAAAATAGCAATACAATTACACGAACCGGAAGATATTCTGGTTCAATTTTATAAAAACAATAATAGTTTTTATTTATTAATTGGATTTTTCGCGAAAGACAATCTTGCCCATAGACACATCCAGGTCGAAAACAAGGGCTTTCGTACTATCTTTTGAATAAGATGCGTTGGCAAACCGGTTAGGTCCTATTTTTTTTAAGCTGCGCGAAAGATTAATGCTACATAACCACGATTCATTAATGGTTACCAACACCGGAACATCTTCTGATGGAAGTTGAATAACGAGGTTGCCGGCACCCACACTGCCAATGACATGATTGCTGTGTACAGGTTTGTTGCTGAAGTCTAGAAACATATTTCCAAAACCTACGTCTGCCACCACTACTTTCGAGCGGGCCAGATTAATCTCACGGGCATGCAGTGAACCCATATCCACCTTAACAAAGAAGGTATCCATATCAATTTTATTTTCTACGCCAGTGCTATAGCTGATGTTTACATCGGCACTGCCCGTGTTGATTTTTAGTTTATCAACCGCCAGCCCGGACAAGTCAATGTTTGCATTTCCCAATCCGTAATCCAGATTGAGGGAATAGGTTGTAGATTCTGAAAGATAAACTTTCCAGAATTTATCAGTAGGTCGTTCTTCTGACCCAAAAACTCGGTAGGAGATTTTCTGACTTACACCACGTTGTCCATCCTGCTCGAGTGAAAGATCAACTGTGCAGGTAGTGCCAGCTACTTCATTATTGAAAGTATGGGCATATTCATCGAGATCCTGATTGCTATAAATGTTGAGAATGTCTTCATTCTGGCTGGGGCGAATGAAGCAGTTTCCCGTTTTTGCACTGAGATTTAAGTCAACACGCTCACATTCCTTACTTTTCTCAACCGAAAATTGCTTTTTGATCTGCCCGCTTACGCCAACAGCAAGACTACTACCGAGTAATGCCAAAATAATCTGTCTCCACATGTCTGTACCTACGCGTTAGTTCAGGTTAATGTTGTCCGATGTAAGAAAGGTTTGACTTTCGTCTCGATCTCCGGCCAACGAAGGACTGACAGCCAAGAAAAAAGTAACCCGTAAAGGACTTATACGGGTTAACGCAATTTGGGTTATAGTAAAGGTGAATTTTTTTTCGATTAACCGAAATACTCCTTCATTCGCTCAAAAAAGCCTTTTTCACTAGCATCCGGATGTGGCTGAAAATTGGGAGAGTTCTTCAGACTCTCGAGCTTGGCTCTTTCTTCGCTAGATAACTTTTTGGGAGTCCACACATTAATGTATATGAGTTGGTCGCCTGCTCCATAGCCATTGATATCCTTCAATCCTTTTCCACGCAAACGTAAAATCTTTCCACTCTGGGTTCCGGGTTCTATTTTGATCCGCACCTTGCCGCCAATGGAGGGCACCTCTACATTGGTACCCATTGCTGCATCGATAAAACTGATGTGAAGATCATACACCAGATTGTTACCATCGCGTTTTAATTCCTTGTCTTCGACTTCTTCAATCAGGATTAGTAAATCTCCGGGTATTCCACCACCGGGAGCTTCGTTTCCTTTGCCTGACATAGACAGTTGCATACCATCACTTACACCAGCCGGAATTTTAACGGTGATCATATCTTCTTTCGAGACGAGACCAGAATTGTCGACACCCGGAGGTCGCTTGTCAATTAGCTGACCCGCACCATTACAGGAAGAGCAGGTTGTGGTAGAAACCATCTGGCCCAACATCGTATTAACAACCTTACGCAGTTGGCCTGTTCCGCCACAGGTAGTACAGTTTTTAAACGTTACACCTTCGGCCCGGATAAGGCGGTTTACTTTTATTTTCTTCTCTGCTCCGTTGGCTATTTCTTCAAGTGATAATTTAAGTTTGATCCGCAGGTTAGATCCTTTGCGCTGGCGTGTTCTTCCACCACCTCCGCCACCAAAAAAACTATCGAACGGACTGCCACCACCAAAGATGTCTCCAAACTGGCTGAAGATATCTTCCATGTTCATATCGTGGCCGTGGAAGCCGCCCTGGCCTGGGCGTGAATGACCGAAGCGATCATACTGTGCACGCTTTTCAGCACTGCTCAATACTTCGTAGGCCTCTGCTGCTTCCTTAAATTTTTCTTCAGCAGCCTTATCGCCTTGATTTTTATCGGGGTGAAACTGAATAGCCACCTTGCGATAAGCTTTCTTTATTTCTTCCGGAGTAGCAGATTTGCTAACACCTAGTATTTCGTAATAATCTCGTTTCGTTGACATAATGTATTGAAAATGAATTGCGTGTTAACTGCCTACAACAACTTTAGCAAACCGGATCACCTTATCATTTAATAGGTATCCTTTTTCAACGGCATCAACAATTTTACCTTTCAATTTTTCATTGGGGGCTGGTACTTGTGTAATGGCTTCATGAAGATCGGGATTAAAGTCTGTCCCCGACTTAACTTCCATTGGCTTTACACCGTATTGGTCCAGCGTCTTTTTAAATTTATTCTGAATCAGAAAGAATCCCTCAGACTCTTTATCATTTTTGTCTTTGTATGATTTCTCCGCGCGCTCAAAATCGTCAAGCACCGGGAGCAGGGCAACCAACAATTGCTCATTGGCAGATTGAATCATTTCGAGTTTCTCTTTCGAAGACCTGCGTCTGAAGTTGTCAAACTCTGCATAGAGGCGAATATATTTATCCTTGGCTTCTGCCAATTCGTCCTGTATTTTTTTTATCGGATCGATTGCCTCTTCCTTTTTATCTGAGCCAACAGGTTCATCGGACTGACCATCAGGGGTTTCAAGATTCAAATCATCGTGTTTTTCCAATTCCTGTTCGGGCTGGAGGTTATTTTCCATAATAATCGATTAATGCGGTGCAAAATGACAAGAATTTTGCCAATAGTTGAATTTGTGTCAGATTGGCGTTGAGTAATTTTAATGTAGCTCGCGCCAGATCAGATCCTTTAATTCCGTAACACCCTGGTTGGTCAGTGAAGAAATAAACACAGATGGAATTTCTTTCGGCACTTCTTTCTTTAAGTCGGACTTCAATTCTTCATCCAGCATGTCACTTTTCGTGATTGCCAGAATTCTTTTCTTATCCAGTAATTCCGGATTGTATTTGCGCAGTTCATTTAACAGGATCGAAAACTCAGCCTGAATACTGTTGGCATCCGCAGGGATCATAAAAAGTAATAACGAGTTACGCTCGATGTGTTTAAGAAAGCGAATCCCCAATCCCTTGCCCTCAGCTGCTCCTTCTATGATTCCCGGGATATCGGCCATCACAAAAGACAAGTCATCACGATATTTTACAACACCCAGATTTGGTGTCAATGTTGTAAAGGCATAGTCGGCAATTTTTGGTTTGGCAGCTGATACCACTGAAAGTAACGTTGACTTGCCAGCATTGGGAAAACCAACCAAGCCCACATCAGCCAACAGTTTCAACTCAAGAATAATCCACTCATCCTGTCCGGGTTCACCGGGTTGAGCATGCTGCGGTGCCTGGTTGGTAGAGGTAGCAAAAAAGGAATTTCCTTTTCCGCCCCGGCCACCAGGGAGTAAAATTACCTCTTTGCCATCCTCGTTGATTTCGCAAAGAATCTCTTCGGTATCAGCTTTGCGGGCAACTGTACCAAGCGGCACCTCCAGAATAATATCTTTTCCATAAGCGCCTGTAGAATTTTGCGATTCACCGGGTTTTCCGGCCTCTGCAAAAACATGTTTGCGAAATTTCAAATGAAGCAGCGTCCAAAGTTGTGCATTGCCTCGTAAAATAATATGACCACCGCGGCCGCCATCGCCCCCATCGGGGCCACCCTTTTCGATAAATTTCTCGCGATGAAAGTGCCGGCAACCTGCCCCACCGTTACCGGAACGGCCATTGAATTTTACGTAATCGATGAAATTGGGCGAGGACATTATTTACTTAAGATTAATACGCAAAATTCAAAACAGCATGCTGTTACTTTAAACACTATTTATCTAGTACGGCACAAATGTTTTTGAAGATATCATCAATCGCACCAATGCCCTGCACACTATCCAATCTACCCTGATTTTTGTAATAGGGAAGTACATGAATCGTTTTTGAAAAATATTCTGTAATGCGTTTGTTTAATTTTTCTTCTTCATCGTCTACTCGATTTTCCAACGTTCTTCGTTTGGCAATGCGCGCTCGAACTTCCTCCTCAGTCACTTCAAGTGCAACAATATGATGAATGGCCGAGTTATTATCTTTCATGAATTTATCCAGGGCTTCGGCTTGTGGCACCGTGCGTGGGAAACCATCAAAGAGAAAACCGTTCGCTTGCGGATTTTTATCCAACTCTTCCTTTAACATAGCAATCGTGATTTCATCGGGTACCAGCGCTCCGCTGTTCATGATCTCTTTAACACGCTTGCCTAATGCAGTGTCGTTCTTCGTGTGCCATCGAAAAAGGTCGCCTGTGCTGATATGCACCAGGCCATATTTATGAATAAGCTTTTCACTTTGAGTGCCTTTGCCTGCGCCAGGAGGTCCAAAAAGTACTAGATTGATCATGGGGGTAAATCGTTTAGGTTAAAGGGTTGGCAAGATAACGATCAATTGAACAAATAGCCAATGAATAAGGTATAGCTCGATTGTGGACAAACTATTAAAGATCATTATTCGCTCGTGGTCGAATCGAGCGCTTTGTAAATGTCTCTAAGGTTCCGACCCAGGCCATCATAATCGAGGCCATAGCCTAACACGAATTCATTCTCCAAATCGAAGCCTACATACTTCACATCAATTTTTTTTTCACGTGCTAACTTTTTGCGGAGTAGAGAAACCGCCTCTACCGATTTAGCACCACGTTCACGCAATTCTTCTATAATTTTATCGAGTGTAAGACCCGTGTCTACAATATCCTCCAGAATAATAATGTGTTGTTGAAACAAACTCTCATCATGGCCAATTAAAGTTTTAAGCTGGCCGGTGCTGGATGTGCCCGCATAGGAAGATGTTTTTACAAACGAAACCCGGCACGGCACTTTTACTTCCTTTAACAAATCGGAAGCGAACATGAACGATCCATTGAGAATAGGAAGGAACACGGGAGTTTTATCTTTATAATCCTGGCTGATTTGAGCGGCCAGTTCAGCGATTTTCTCTTCTATTTTAGAAGAAGAAATGAATTTCTTGAATTCAAGGTCTTTAATCTTAATGTTTGGCATAGCGTCCTGCCCAGGCAGGGCACAAAGATAGTTTTTTAAATAGAATGTTGCGTACTTGTATTCCTGAGAATCATTTTTTCAGATTGAAATGCTAACATCATTTTTGTTGATAAATCATTAGGTGTCACTTTTTACACAAGGGTAATGCACATGAATCGATATGGACATCAGTCTTGATCTTTCTAAAATATTGGCTGGTATCGGCATCTTTCTGCTGGGAATGAATTTTCTGGAAGAAACGCTGCGTAGTTTGTCAGGTCGGTCATTTAAATTATTTCTGCGCAAACAAACGACCAATCCGCTAAAGGCGATAGGAGGTGGCGCTGTGCTAAGTGGGGTGTTGCAAAGCAGTTCCGTTGTCAACCTCATGGTATTGGCCTTGGTGGGTGCCGGAGTGTTAACCATGCAAAATGCGTTAGCCGTTATTCTGGGTACCAACATTGGCAGCACGCTTACCAGTTGGATCGTTGCCACATTGGGATTCAAATTCAACATTGAAAATTTTGCACTACCCGTAGTAGGTATAGCCGGAATTACAATGGCTTTATTAAGTAATCGAACACGAGCGCATCAATGGAGTAAATTTGCTTTTGGTTTTGCCGCTTTATTTGTCGGACTGGCTTTTATTAAAGAAGGGTTTGAGGACATTGTCACGCTGGTCGATTTTTCTTTATTCTCTAACTATCCTGCCCTATTTTTTGTGGTGGTCGGTTTTGTTATCACATCCTTAATTCAATCTAGTGCGGCAACGGTGGCTATTGCGCTTAGCGCTTTGTATGCAGAAGCAATAACCTTGTATTCAGCGATGGCGATTGTGCTCGGTGCCGAAGTGGGCACCACCATTAAACTTTTACTTGCTTCCGCGAAAGGTATTCCTGCCAAGAAGCGGGTAGCGTTTGGAAATTTTGTATACAACACGTTTATAATTATCGCGGTATTAATTGTGCTGAGGCCGGTTCATTCTTTTATTACCGATACCGTAAACATACAAGACCAATTACTGGCCCTTGTTTTCTTTCAGAGTGGGATTAATATTCTGGGTGTTATCATTTTTTTTCCCTTCTTAAAAATATTCGGACGATTGCTGGAAGGCTGGTTTAAGGAAGGTGATGATGTTACGCGTTTTATAAAAGCGATTCCTCCTTCTGAAGGTGAAGTGGCGCTGGATGCCCTGACCCAGGAAGCAAAATGGTTTATCGATCAAACGCTCTATTACCTTCTTGAGTCATTTGAGGTGGCCCTTCCCTCGGACCAGGTTGAAAAGGATGGTTATTATGAAAAGACGCACAGTGAAAAATACATTCACCTGAAACACTTGCATGGGGATATTCATGCTTATTATATGTTGCTCAATAAAGAATTACTGACAGAAGATGAAAAGGAACGACTTGAGCAACTGGTGTCTTGCATGCGCAACTGTATGTTTGCCGCTAAGAGTATGAATGATTCCTTACTTGATATTGCTCAGTTCAGAAATTCATCTAATGACGCTAAGTATCAGATGTATATTGAAACCCGTGACCGGGTGAGCGTCTTCTGTGATCAATTGATTTTATTACTTAATCCAGTGAATAACCCGAATCCCTTCGAGCAGGTTGTTGCACGCTACCATGAATTGCAAATAGGATATACCGAGAACCTGAGTAAGTTATACAAGGATGTGGTCACATTAAATGAAATTGAAATTTCCACACTCATTAACTTTAACCGCGAGTTATACAGTTCCTTCAAGGCCATTATGTGGGCGGTAAAAGATTACCTGCTTACCAAAGAGCAAGCGATTTATTTTTCGGAACTGCCCGGGTTTATCCGGTAGTGCTCTAATGCTTACATTCCCTGAATGGACTGCAGGGCTGCTTCCGCAGCATAGCGCACATCGTTGTTGCGTGAGATGGATAACACTCGTTGTATAGACTTTTCTGCGGTTGCAGCATCTTTGCCGATCTTACCCAACAAGGTGATTAACTGAAACTGAAGGCCGCCATCCTGATCGGTTGTTTTATCAAGTTTGCTTATGAGGGGTTTTACTGCCGGCTTGCCAATTTTTACCAACGCTTCTTTTGCGGCTTCGGTATCATTACCATAATGCGGGAGCACACTAATCATGGATTCGATAGCTTTTGAATCACTTGTTTTACAATTACCCAAAACCTGAATAGCGAGGGTTTGAATTTGATTCATCGTGGTGCGATCTTCCAGACTTCGTTTATTTAAAACCTGGATGAGTGTGTTTTCGATTTTCTTTGGCGGGGTCTCCATCAGAACAAGCAGTTTCATAATGCGAAGTTGTTCTTGCACGTTGTTGCCTTTTAAAATGACATCTGCCTCCTCAAGCGTAGGGATCACACCGGGGATGGGGATATTGTATTTTACACAAAAATTGATACGATCCTCTTTCTGACTGGGATAAGGAGTGAGCAACGCATAGCTCGAAAATTTATCACGACAACGTTGTGTGAGCAACCTCAGATCCGCTTCTGGAAATTCTCTCCGGATCACTTCGTTTTGACCTTCATTATAGGTTAACTTAAAATTCCACGCAAAGTCGTAAAGTTGTTCGTGTGCTTTCGGATACTCGTTAGAGTTGACGAATGTGGCGAGCCAGCCTACCAGTTCGGGTTTACGTTGAGTCCTGGTTTCTTCTTTATACATCGATGAGAGTTCACTGAATAAGGTCGCTTTCAATTTATCATCGATCGCCAGTCGGCCTGAGTACGTTTCGTACACATGTTGTCGCAGTGGTTGATTGCTCTTTAAACCTTCCATCATCTCAACAAAAGCGACTTCGAATGTTACAGGACGGGGTAGACCTAATTTATTTTCGGAGGCTACTTTAAAATAAGAGGCAATGCGGGCCTTTTGCTCTTCTTCACGGTTTGTTGATTTCGCAATCAGATTATTTATGTAATTGGAAATGGAATAGTTACCAGCCCGCGTAAGTGCGGCAAAAAAAGATTTCCATTCACCCTCATCTACATGCGCATCATGGGTAATATAGCGAATGATTTCGTAAGCGCGGTCGTCACCTGCCGGGTAAGCGATGGTGTCAAGAGTGTGAAGTAAAAAAATTTTATATTCATTTGGATTCAGTTTAAAACGGGTGAATGAATACATCACATCGTAATGTAGTTTGCCACACTGATTGTCAAACGGGGTTGCCATTGCCGCAGCAACAACCGCATTTATTTTATCTTGAGATGAAAGATCATTCAACCGCGGACGAAACTCGACAACACGTTCCTTACAAAGTTCTTCGGGTGATTTCGTTTTTGAAATCACATTCCCATTCACGGAATTATTTATGGTAATCTGTGTGGGTGGCGTGTTATTAGCAGGTCCATTGGAAGTGTTTGTGGTAGGGTTTTGCAAAAACAGAGCAGAAAGATTTTTATTCATTTTAATGCGGCCCACATAACTCATAGTGATCTCGCCTGAGGAAACGTCTATGATGCGCGCACTTACATCTATATACGATTTTAATTTGGTGTAGGTGCCAGAAAGCAATGCATCGATGGGTGCCAACTGTCCGATCTTTAATGCGGCAGCGGGTTTCATTAAGTCGGTAAGAATAAACTCATGTTCTTTTAGAATCGCATCCATACGGGTGCGTTCAAAGAGTTTCAGTTTTTGAGGATGACCTGAGAGTGAGCCAAGAATTGTTTCGGTGAGGTATTCACCAAAAGCTTTGGATTGCTGGATTGAGGAGGCTGTGGCAGTAAAAGGTACAACCGCTAAATTTTGTGGAAGACGAACAGAGGGGGCATCCACTATTTTCTGCGAAAGTTCTGTAGTAACGGCCGTATAGCTCTTTGACTTTTGTGCCGCTGTCATCAAGGGCAACGCAGTCAGTGAAAATAAGACAATCCAGTTTTTTGACAATGTTAGCATAGTATCAAAAATACTTATTCGGATTTAAAAAGTATAGTCACTCAACTACAGCCAATCATACCTCCATTTCACTTCATCAAGGCAGGTCCTATCGAAATAAATCCAACTGATAAGTAAACCCCTTCGCCTTTGATTTCATGGGCAGATTATTTTTGCCGTTGTGCTTAATGTGAAATACTTCCGTTTCGCGATACCGTGAAGCCAGCACAATTTTTGTATTCCCGGCATGTGCATCAAATAAATCCTGCACGACCTTGGGTGAATTATTATGGTGTGATAAATGCGCCAGAAACAAATGACTCATACAGGCTGGCCGGTGGTCGGTAAATAATTGCAGTGCCTGCCGGTTCGATAAATGGCCTTTGCCACCACGAATTCGTTTTTTAAGGGCCAGTGGATACGTTCCGTGTTCTAGCATCACTTCATCGTAATTGGATTCCAGAATGGCTGCATGACATAGACTAAAATGTTTGATGACATGTTCGCAGGGAATACCAATATCGGTAAAGACCCCAACGTGAACTTCATCGGCAGGATTGCTGGCTGGCGAAGAAACTATAAAACTATGCGGGTCATTGGCATCATGAAATTTGGGGAAGGCAGTAACTTTTAAGTTTCCGATATGAACGGGTTCATAGGCCTGAAAGCGAACGGCCCTGGCTTCCGGAAGCATCACATTGCAGAATTGTTCCGTTGCTTTGGTGATATATACGGGCAGCCCGTATTTTTGCGATAGCCTTGATAGACCGGCAATATGATCGCCATGTTCGTGCGAGATAAAAATCGCTTTAACATTCGCGATATTGAGCTGTAGCCGCCTCAGTCTTCTTTCGGTTTCACGACAACTGATGCCTGCATCAATCAACACGGCATCTTGCTCCGTGCCCACATAATAGCAATTGCCATTGCTTCCCGAATTTAATGATGCAACAAATAAGGACATGACTGCGAGTTACAAAATTTCTGCGATCTTGAATCCATCAGTACAACAATAGTTGTATCCTTCCTGGAATGATCTACTTTTGTACTTCATCAAACTATTAAGGCTATGGCTATTTTAAACGCACAACAAATTAAAGAAGTTAACGAGGTAATAGCAGAAATAGACAAAGCCATAAAACCGAAATGTGAAATTGGGGCTCACGATAAGCCTACACTGACCGCGTTATTAAAAACGCAAAACCTGAAAAAGGAAGTCACCTATTTTAAATGTAAAAGAGAATATTCCGAGACCATCGTAATGCATTTTGTGAAGGAGAAAAATGTCATCAAAAATCGGTTCCACAAAAATAACCAGGCGCATATTTTTATTTTAAAATAGCTGAACCGGAAAGTACAGAGGTTGCGATAGTTTACATTAAAAAATTTAATTCAATGACCGAACGGGAACTGATCAAACTAGAAGCTACCATAAGAATGAAAATGGAAGAGATCAAAAAGCAGCGGGTGAGCTTGAAAGACTCTGGCATTGGTGGATTAATGAATGCATTAAAGAAGGTAGATGAAGCTCTTTATGAAAAGATTCTTCCGGAGTATAAAAAAATGGTTAAAGACAGTAATATTTTCAAATAGGGTTTTAAGCCATGTTCGTTGCCATCCAACCAGACTAAATCTTCAAGTCAATTCGTTTACCCGTTTTAGTTGTCTGATAAATAGCATCTACAATTTTCATGTCTTTAAGTCCTTCCTCTCCATCTACAGGCACGATGGGCTTTTTGTTGTTCAAAATAATTTCTGCCATCTCGTCCATTTGTGTGGTTTGATGCGTAACATGAGGCTGTGTTAAGGCACCCAAGTGTGTACGTCCTTGTATCGGACCGTAGCCTGTAGAGGGTTGCAATTCAGCAAAGCCTTTTTCTCCATTGAGAAAAAACTTGTCGAGGTTGTTCATGGTATAGGTGCTAAGGCATGAAGCAATAGCGCCACTCGCAAACCCTAATTGAAATTGAATGGTTTCATCAACACCTTCTTTAAATTTCTGTGGATCGGTTTTGGTTTCCTGTGCGGTTACCCAGATGGGTTCCTCTCCCAGCATATACCTTGCTCCATTCACAGAGTAGATGCCAATGTCCATCATGGCTCCACCACCCGCCAGTTTTTTTGAAAGCCGCCACTGACCAGGGTCGCCAATGCGAAATCCACTGAGCCCTTGAAAAAATAAAGGCTTACCAAACTCACCGGCCTGCCGCATACGCACAACCTCAAGCGTCCTGGCCTCAAAATGCATTCGATACCCAATCAGTAATTTTACATTAGCTTGCTTACATGCAGTTACCATCTCTTGGGCTTCCATTGCATTTAATGCCATGGGCTTTTCGCAGATTACATGTTTGCCGGCCCTGGCAACTCGCAGTGTTTGGCTATGGTGTAGCCCATTGGGTGTGATGATGTACACTGCGTCAATGTCGGGGTTGTTCTTGATCTGATCGAAGTTTTCGTAGTTATAGCAATTTTTTTCAGGGATGCCATACTTGGCCTGCCATGTTTTTATTTTTGACGGTGTGCCGCTTATTACTCCCGTTAGTTTTGCTTTGGTGCTAGCCAGCATGGCTTCTGCCACACGAGTGCCATAACTGCCTAAGCCCATAATGGCCACTTTTAATACCGGTCCTTGCCAGGCTATGGATGAATGATCAAATGCATTTACAAAAGCAGGTGCCAGAGGAAAGGTTAGTGCTGCAGTTATTTTTTGCAAAAATAATCTACGAGAATTCATAGCGTGTTAATTTAAAATTGATTGAGACGGAAACCCATACACATTAATTAAACTTTTTTTACCCAAACAAATCAGAACTCAGGTAACGGTCACCGCGATCACAAATGATGAACACAATAGTCCCGGATTCAATTTCATTGGCAATGGTAAGTGCTGCATATAAAGCGCCACCGCTACTCATGCCTGCCAGGATACCTTCTTCTTTCGCCAGCCGCTGCGTAAGCGAGCGGGCATTGGATTCACTTACATCTATGATACGATTAACCCGGTGTGGTTCATAAATTTTTGGTAAAAATTCAGGCGACCACCTGCGGATACCCGGAATGCTCGAACCTTCTGTAGGTTGAGTACCTACAATCTGTATCGCGGGATTTTGTTCTTTCAGGTATCGGCTTACACCCATAATCGTTCCCGTGGTTCCCATCGCGGAGATAAAGTGAGTCACTTTACCTTGCGTGTCGCGCCAGATTTCAGGGCCCGTGGTTTTATAATGCATTCCATAATTATCCGCATTAGCAAATTGATTAAGAATATGATAGCCTTCCTTTTGGGCCATTTCTTCTGCGAGCTCGCGTGAATATTCAATTGTGCGCGCAGCAGGTGTTAAGATCACGCGGGCTCCATACGCTTCCATAGCCAGTACGCGTTCGCGCGTTGAGTTATCGGGCATAATTAAGGTCATGTTCAATCCCATGATGCGGGCAATCATGGCAAGGGCAATTCCTGTATTACCACTGGTTGCCTCTATCAGTTGATCTCCGGGTTTTATGTCTCCGCGTTCCAATGCACCTTTAATCATGCCATAGGCAGCGCGGTCTTTAACACTCCCGCCCGGATTGTCACCTTCCAGTTTTCCCAGCAAGGTTACCGCTTTATTTACGGGTATGTGCTGTAATTCTACTAAAGGTGTGTTACCGATTAATTCTGCCAGTCTCATCTGGATACTTTATGAAATTAAACTTCTACTTCAGTCATGCTTCATTAACTACCATCCGGTTTCCATGAGACTGGTAATAAATTTTTGTGTGCGGGTTAAGACTTTGAGTTATCCACACATTGCCGCCAATAATACTGTGATGGCCAATAATAGTTTCCCCACCCAGAATAGTAGCGCCTGAATAAATTACTACGTGGTCTTCTATGGTTGGATGTCTTTTCTTTTCTGCATCCTCTTTGTTAACACTTAATGCGCCCAGGGTTACCCCTTGATATAGTTTAACATGGTTACCAATCACAGTGGTTTCGCCAATCACAATACCTGTTCCATGATCGATACAAAAATAATTTCCGATGCTTGCTGCTGGGTGAATATCAATACCGGTTATGCTGTGCGCATGTTCAGTAATAATTCGTGGAATACCTTGCACGCCCAGTTGATGTAGTTTGTGCGCCATGCGATAGGCAGCGATGGCATAAAATCCAGGATAGGTTCGAATGACTTCACTTTTGCTTTTTGCAGCTGGATCTCCTTCATACATCGCGCCCACATCCTGGTGCAGAGTTTCAAAAAGCACGGGCAGACTATTAAAAAACTCGCTGGCAGTTTGCGAAGCGTTGCCAATTCCACGAGTCGGGTTGTGCAGCAGTATCCGTTCAAGTTCGTGCTGTAAGGAATTCAATAATTCTTCGAATTGAGCCTGCGACAAGTGCGAGAGCTGGGTGAAGTCTGCGAATAAGGCACCCAATAAGTCTACAAAGAATTGTTTTACCTCTGCGGGAGCCGGACAGGTTGGGCATTCCTGATGTGTGAGATAAAGTTGATGGGAAAATGTCTTGTCCATGGTAATGAAAGGAGAAAATGGAGAAATAGGTTCATTAGCATAACGGATTTGCCACGATACTGTTATAAACCACCTACGGTGGTGTATCAAATGATGCCGGATGGTTTATGGAGTATTTTTATCAGTGTAAACTTTCGGGTTTACTTCACCACTTCCCCGGTTAGTAAACTTACTCTGTCTGTGAACGGATTTCCGGAAGCTCTGCGAAAGGACACCACTTGACCCAAGTGCCATAAACAATCCGCAATGGGCCCATTGATCTGATTCCAGAAGGGATACTCTATTTTACCGGTCCCCCGTTGGAAAATCATTCTTTTATTATTCATTTCTTCATCAGAGAAGGTGCGCAGTTTGTCGCTGGCAGATTTGAGGTTCAGCAATGTTTGTTTGCGCATGTCTTCAAATGATAAAGATGAAGGCGACTGTGTCACATTCATGGTATAGGTTGTGCTGTTTAAGATGATCAGCGACATTCCATAAATGTGTTCAATAGTTTGCAGGCACGTTCTTGCATCGGCACCAGGTTTATAATCGAGATCTTCTTTTCTTAAACCCTCGGTGGCCCAGAAAAATCTAAATCCTAAGCCATCTACCATGCGGGCAGCTACCGTACCAGCCGTAAATGTGTCCGGGTAAGGAGGAATTTGATAATAAGGTAAACTCTTGTCCTGAGCAATACTGGAAAATGACAACAGAAGAAGGATTGGTAAATATTTCATGTAAGAATTTTGAAATGTTTTTTAGGATTTTGAGTTAGATGGTTTTCAAAAACCGGGCACTCGGTTCAAAGGTAGGCATGTCCATTTCCACATAGAAGTTTTTGAGTCCACCCGTTGTGGCGGCTTCAAAAAATTCTTTCCAGTCAACTTTGCCTTGCCCTACGGGCACCTGGGTTTCGCCAGCACCCGACCAATCGGATAAGTGCGCTGAAATAAACCGACCCGGATATTTTTTGAAATAGTCGGCAGCCTTGTAACCAGCTATAATCACCCATACCTGAAATTGCATTTTTATTACATCTGGGTCCAGGTGGTTGAGCAACCTATCATAAATGAGCTCGCCTTCCAATTTTTCAAACTCAAAGTTGTGATTATGATATACCAGTTGCATGCCTTGCTTTTTAAATTGTTCGCCCAGCACATTCATTTCATCTATTCTTTTCTTCCAATCGCTCAGCGTGGCACGTTCGGGTAAACCCGGAGATGACATGACCATTTGTGTCATCCCTACTTCGAAGGCAAAATCGATTCGTTCTGGACCATGTTCTTGCAATTCCTTAAATCCATAATGACAACTTCTGCAGATTAGCCCAGTATCTGTTATGATCCGTTTCATTTCAGAAGCCTTTAGTGATTGCAGCGGACCAAAGCCGGCATTGGCATAGCCCGGAGGCGAACACATTTCAATACTCTGATAACCTAAATCTGCCATCAATTTTAAAGTACCAGGAAAATCCTTTACCAGTGCTTCCCGAATCGTCCAGCTTTGAAAGCCAATAGGCGCAGGTAGTTTTAGTGATGTGGCTGCTGTTAAATTGGCGAGAGGAGAAATGGCCAGGGCGGATCCCAATCCTACGATACTCGTATTGATAAAATCTCTTCGGGTAAGGTTTTTCATGACTAGAATGTTTAGATACTTGATGGTTCCCAACCTTTGCGATACGTACGAGCGAGATAGTTATTCGCTTCGGCAACATTCGTAATCTTCATGGCGGCAGCATCGTAATAGAGTGTCTTCCCGGTGCGCAAAGCCACAGCGTATAAATTAATGGTTTCGGTAAGCGGCCAGGCATCGCGCAAACTTCCTGGGCATTGCGTTCCGTTTTTGATAGACGAAATAAAGTTTTTAGGAATATAATGATCCGGGCTACTATCTGGCGCGGGATCTTTTCGGACCTCACCGGCTCTTTTTCCCGAAATGATCTGCGGATTGTCGGCATGAAAGCCTGCGAGGATAATTCCCTCATCGCCAACAAACATCATTCCCTCCTGCGGCAACTCTTTATTTTGTTTTACGAGTTCTTCCGGCACGGCTGGGCGCATGCCCCCATCATACCAACATAACTCTACCGCTTGCCGATTTGCTTTTGCGGGAAAACGGAAGCGCACCATACTGGCCATCGGAAAGGAGAAATCATTTCTGATGCGAAAGGGAACCTTGTCTTTGAAATCCACAACATGACTTCGGCAGGGTTCAATAACTGTTGGTGCTTCTAATTGAAGCGCATTGAATACGGTCCATAAACTGTAATAGCCCATGTCTGCCATCGAGCCACCCCCAAAATCATACCACCCGCGGAACACCATGTTGGTATAATTAGGATGATACGGCCGGTCGCTTTCAGGTCCTAACCACAGATCCCAGTTAAATCCTTTTGGCATAGGTGGTGTATCTGTGGGCAAGGAAGCATATTGTGGCCATACGGGCCGGTTAGTCCAGTTGTGTACTTCTTTTAAGTTACCAATGGCGCCACTGTTGATCCATTTCATGGTTTCATCCATGGGGTTATTGGCTTCCCATGCAATGAGGTGGGTGGTGGCGTTTGATTTTTTTGCCAGCTCAACAACTTGTTTACCTTCTGCAAGTCGATTGGCAATAGGCTTATGAATGGTAACGTGTTTGTTGCGTTTTAACGCGGCCATAGCGAGTATACCATGCAGGTGATCGGGTGTCATGATTTTAACGGCATCAAAATCTTTTTCTTTCGCGAATAATTCGCGGAAATCTTCATAGGCTGTGCAGGCATTAAATTTTTCTGCACCCCGCTGCTGTTTATAATAGGTGTCAACAATATCTTTTCCATTGTCCCGGCCACCGGGAATGTCATTGTCGCCCCCGGCAGTCCACGTAGGGACGTTAAGTTTAGTTCGGATTTCATTGCGCAAATAATCTTTACCCCAATCGCGATACCCGATGGCTTCCTTGCAGGGATCGCATACGGCTACGATTTGGAGTTCGGGCACCGATAGCAACGGCAACATTTCGCGAAGCCCTTGCGTGCCAAGACCAATGTAGGCCATTGTAATTTTATCGCTGGGCGCGATAAAATTTTTGCCGCCTAATACATGACGGGGCATAATGGTGAAGGCGAGAGCGGCCGAAGCAACACCACCTATAAATTTTCTGCGATTGAGGGCTGATTTTTTATTGCTGTTGTTTTCCATAACGTTGGGGTTGATAGGATGAAAGACATGGTAAGCAATCTATCGATTAGCGTGGTCAAATGCCAACGATTTTACAGCAAAGGTTTGCCGGCTTGTTGGCTGCTTTTTATCTCAAAAACTCAAATCGTTTTCCCTGCACGACTTTGCCATTGATTAAAATTTCCAGTACATGGGTGCCGCTGTAATGTTTACGGGTGGTAAAATCCTGAAAGCGTTGTTTTTTAATAATGGAGAGTTTCTCGCCAGCCTTCAAATCGATTTCTTTCAACTTAAAAACTTTGGGGAGTTGCACGCCTGATTTTTTATAATAATGAATACGATAATCAATCATCAATTGCTGCGAGGTTGTTTTTTCTGAAACCAGATCAAACTGAAAAACAAGTTCTTCATTCAAGCGAATCAATGGTTTATTGATGCGGAATTTTTTTACTGCGATCTTAACATCTCTGGTGAGATTAAATACAGCCATTGATTTTTTATCGCCTTGCTTGAGCAGTGAACGACAACCTCGTTTAATGATCCAGGCCGTGTGCGGGTGGGTTTTGTCCCAGCCTTTTATCAGCGCGAGCAGATGATCTGGTGAATCTTTGGAAAAATCATTAAGGTGATTAGCAACTGATTTGCGTACGTAAAGTTCGTTATCGGTCTTCAGGTTCTCGAGTATCGGGGTTGTAAGCGCAGGATTTTGAATGATGGCGTCCAGTTTAAACGACCACGGAAGTCGTGGTCGGCTTCCTTCCGAGGCTAATCGCCTAACATGAAAGTTATCATCTTCCGACCATGAGTACACAGCACGCAACGTTTTTTCTAGATCGAGTTTTAGAAATGTACGAATGGCAAATTCGGATGAACCAAATCGCGTAAAGTATTTCAAGGCTTCCACTGAGGTTGAAAAGTCGGAGGTTCCATAAAGACTTACATAATCTGGAAATACAAGATTGGTGTAACCCGGGTTTAAGTGAGGAATCACCGCCTTCATCAGGTCGATTGTTTTTTTATAATCAGATGGGAGATGTTGGTGCAACATGTGTGTGGTGTGGTGCATCCGTTCGTTTAGCGACATGGCTTCAAGGGGGCCAAGCACTGCCTTTAAAAATTTATCGTGTGGAAAGGATTTATATTCAGTTGAAAATGCGAGTGCAAGTTTTTTGAAGAAAACAGGTCCAAACATGTCTTTGAGAGGTTCCATACTTTTTTCTTCAAAGAAAATGATTCTTATGTCAACCCTATGTCAGCAGATAATTTTTAAACAGGTTGGATACTTGATACTGGCTAGTTGCCAGCACCAAGTATCATTCTCATCGGCTATTAACTGCCACGCTCGCCTTTGTCCAATATCAACACAGCTAGTTCTCTTCCCCCTGGTATTTCTGAAGAGGTATAAATCAATTTCAGGTTAGAATTTTCGCGTTTCAGGATAGCAACCACTTCTTTGGCATCCAACGCCATTCGTTTATCTGAATCGTTTATAAAACTCCAGGTATTCACGGCTTTACCCTGTTCCGTTTGAATTGTAAGTAATCGGTTCTTACCGATTTGTCCGCAGTGATCATAAAAGACTGTGATGTTACCCAACGCAGCCGAGCTTAAAATTAGGTTGGGCATTTCTTTCTGATGCGCAATAATCTGCTGAACACGCAGCGCATTGTTTACATGGATCTGATAATGCTCACCTCCGAAACGGGGTGCGAACGAAAAGAAGACTACACTGACTGCTAAAATTTTCATCATGTTTTTCATGGCCGTAGTAGTTTGGTTAAACATTTTATTGAAAATACGGCTTGGCCAGCCGAACGATGATCTGTTCAGCGGTCATCTTGATATATTGTATTTTTTTCTTGACGAAATACCAGATGCAACAAACTCAAGCTGGTAACATCGCGATTTGACCCAGGTGCGATGCTTTGTGCCCCACCCGGCTTAACATCACATTTAGTTTATTGCGATGCGGTTCTTTCCTGAAGTCTTCTTCGCTTACGGCCTGATGGCGGCTGTGCCAGTCTTGTTCGCTCATTGATTTAAAGGCTCTGTCAAGTTCGGCTGTAATGGCATTCCATTTTGCCGTAAGATCTGCTTTTGATAAATGACCTTTCTGGTTGGTGCCACGTTCATGGTGATACACTTTGGCCAATTCCGGAAACATACGGGTTCGGATTGCAAATAATTCGAGCAACGCATCATCGGTGTCGGCAAGATGGCCAAGCAACCACGATGCAGCATTGCCCCCCGGCACAATGGGCTTGTGAAAGTCTTCCTCGCTGATTGTATCCAGTGTCTTTTGCATTCTGCGATTGTAGGTGCTCCATTGAAGCAAACAAATTTCTAATGTGGTCATAGTAGTAAATAAGATTAAAGTTATGGTCTCTAAATATAATCAAATGCCGATGCATAGAGCGGCCCTGATTTTAATTTAGAAGTTTCTTCTGTGCTCATATTCCGGTAAGAGGTCATGATGTACACACCTGAGTCTTTTACAAAATGATTCATCAAACCAAGTTTTCCTTGCTTTACTATTTTTTCCCGAAGAGGACAATTTTCTCCCATCCAGAATAGAGCTGAATTCAAATTCTCCTGATGCAGCAAACCTTCAAACAAATCTTGCAACGAAGATTCATAGCCCGGCTTAAAATAGATTCCCTCGAAAGCAAGAAATTCGAACCGTTTCGGATTAAAGAGCCTGTTGATCAACGGAAGTTTGGGCAATACCTTCATTATGATTTTACCCATCAGCCCCGGCATGTTGTTGATAGCCCAATGCACACGATGGTACTGACAGCCGGCAACAATCTCACCTTGCTCGCGCATTACAAAATAATTATCGCGCAAAAAAAGATAATCGAAATGCACCAGCACGTGTTTTTCATATTGCTTACGAAGCAGTTGTAGTACTACACGTTTATCAGATTCGCTTCGAATACGATCAATATTTTTCTGATGCTTTGGAAAGAAACGACTGAAGGCATTGACCTGCAATAGTCCGAGCGGTTCATAGCCTGCCTTCTCTACAACTTTATACGATCGGATATTTCCTTTCTCAACACACCCCACATAAATCGTTTTTTCCGTTTCTGCGTCACGCACCACCTCCATCACTTTGCCCGCATACTGTTTCATTAGCTTTTTGCCTCGAATAGAATCTGAAGCAGCAAAGTAGCGAATGATATAACCGTTGTAGGGTATTCCTTGCACGGTAGGTGTGGTATGACAAAAGACTGCCGTTCCTACAATAGTTTCACCCTGATGAACAGCATAGAGAGCGGGTCGTTTCAACAACCGTATCAACTCACGCGAATTTTTGCGTACATAAACGGCTCCTGCACTTCCCCAATTTGTTTCCTCAAAGAAGGTAATTACCGATTCGGGTATTCCTTCATATTTGAGAATAGAATAATTATCTTCAACAAGAACGGACGTAGTTTTCATTACAACCAACCGGATCGTTTGAAATGAAGATAAAGACCAATACTTGATCCGAAGGTGATTGTCATAATGATGGGATAACCCCATGTCCAGTTAAGTTCGGGCATGAATTTAAAATTCATTCCATAGATGCCGGCCACCATGGTGGGTATGCCTATGATGGCGGCCCAACCGGCAAATCGTTTTGATACTTCGTTTTGTGAGATAGAAATCAACGAGAGATTAGCTTCGAGCGCGGTGGATAACAGATCGCGTGAGTTGTCAACCATTTCATTAATACGGATGGCGTGATCATACACATCCCGAAAGTAGGGGCGGGTTTCTTCTTCAATTACTTTAAGATCAAAACGCATCAGCCGATTACAAATATCAATCAAGGGTGATACCGATCGTTTTACATCCAGCAGCTGGTGTTTGAGGTGATAGATTTGTGCTGTTGTCTCACGTCTGAATTTTTCATCGAAGATCATTTCTTCCAGATCTTCCAGTTCTTCGCCCAGCGCATCAATCACAGGAAAATATTGGTCGACAATAGCATCCATGACGGCATACAGCGCAAACCCGGGCCCGCGTTGCAACAGGTGTGGCGTGCTTTCGCACCGGGTGCGCACATCCGTATAGGCCAGAGAAGATCCATGACGAACTGTGATGATGAAATTCTTACCTACAAAGAAGTGGGTTTCGCCCAGGTCAATTATTTTATCATGGACTTGAACGGTACGCAATACAATGAAGAGGGTGTCTCCATAGGCTTCGATCTTAGGACGTTGATGGGCGCGATGTGCATCTTCAATGGCGAGGTCGTGGAGGCCAAACTCTTTTTGCATTTTCGCCAATAATTCTTTTTCGGGTTCGTGCAAACCAATCCAGACAAATTTATCTGGTTCTTGTAACACAGCCCCGATGTTGTCGATATCAACATGGGCTACCCGAACACCTGCACAATAAGCAGCACAATTAACAACTGGATTTTCCATACCATCCCTGGGAACATGACGGTTCAAGGTACTAAAAATTGTGGGTGTGGTTAGTTAAACCAGCCTGTAATTGAAAAGAGTGATTTATCCTGATCGTCCTGATATTTTTCAAGTTGCAAGGTTTCGGGTAAATCACGGGTGATGAACCACTCTGTTTTGTATAACATAAGCAACAGGTAAAGCATCGGTATAGCCGAAAAAATAAACAGCAATTTGGGTGAGTTCTTGGGATTGCGCCTGCTCAGGATTAAAAAGACATAGGCCGCTATCAGAAAGATAACAATAGCGCCCAGAAAATAAAGTGGATCAATACTCAGTAGATGAGTTTCAAACTGTTTTACACCATCAATACCTCCTTCCAGATGAATGATTGCATTTTTATTTCCCTCAAAAATGATTTGACCTACCAACCCATCATCTTTTTCGAGAGCTTTTAGGTTGATATTAAGCGAATTGCCAAGGCTGTCCCGGGTTACTTCTATGCCAGAGACGGACCGGGCCACTTTAAGAATTTTGAAATCGAGAATTTCAGCCTGATTGCTCAATTTAATTTTTAAGGGCGCGTAAATATTTTCTTGCTTGATGGTTTCCTCACCCTGATTAAAGAAATAAAAATAGATGGACGTAACATCAGAGGTAATGGTATCGCCATTCGACTTTAATAACAGGAGGGGGGCACTGGCAGCATTCTCTTTATCCAAAATGGTGGTGCGGGTAGGATCTACATAAAAAGTAGGTTTACGCTCGCGGATACCCACATATAAAAAGTAATACCCGAATACGATCGTGATCACTATCGAGATGATGGAACTTATAACAATATCTTTCCACCGTTGTGCGGCAGCTTCATTGGGCTTAGGAGGCATAGGCTGGTAAAGATAATGAAGCCTCGGAAATTTATTTCATACTTCAGCTACCGTACAGCGCCAACTTTTGAGGGTTCACCAGTTAAAGCAACTCACCAGGAATATAGTTGAATGTATTCTCTTCTTGCGTGCCTAAATTGTGTACCTTACAAAAGTGTTAATTAAGTCTGTTTGCCTGTTCCTTTTGTTCATTCCTGTCTTTATTCAGGCGCAAGATGATTCGATAATGGCCAAGGCCTTTCGCTCTCAAAATCCGAACGACAAGTTTTCAATTTTTATGGAGAATGATGCCATCGTGCGTCCTTCCATCGAAACGCCTACCTATTCAATCACCATCACAGTAACCAATATCCGCAACAAAGACGGAGTACTTCGCTTTAAGTTTTATGATGAGACTACACCCTTTCCGCACGATAAAGGATTTTTGCGGATTGCCGTTCCGAAAACAGAAGTAGTGAATAATACCTTTACAGCCACCTATGATGGCTTTACAGCACAGCGGATGGGCATTGCACTACTGGATGATGAGAATGACAATTGGGAACTGGACCTAGGTTGGGTATTTCCCAAAGAAGGTCACGCCTTCTCCGACTATTATCATAAGGCACTGCGCAAACCTGTTTATAATGATTTTCGATTTTACCTGACAGGGCACAAATCGGTGATTATGAAAATGAGGTATTATTAACTTTCGAGCCGCAACACCTCGTCAAGTCCACTAAGATCACGCTTTTCATTCACCAATTGTAAAATTTTCTACCCTTGCTTTTGACCAGACTGTGTATATTTCAGTCTATAAAAATCCAGGTATGCGCATTTACACAAGCCTTTATTCGTCTATAGATATTGAATCAGAAAAAAAACTGATGCGGGTTACCTGGTTTCCGAAATCAGTCGATCTTGAAGAGGAAGGCGTGAAAACAGAAATTAACAAGATTCTCAATTACCTTATTGAATATCCGATTTCTTATATAATCGTTGATTCCCGTCAGTATCCGTTCCGTGCCAACGAGACGATACAACATTGGATCAATCACATCTACATGCCTCAGATTGTTGACTTTGGAATTAAGCGCTATGCGATTATCGTTGAAAAGAAGGTAACTTCTATGTTCGAAACCTTTGAAGACACGGTCGATTTGGAGGAAGACATTCAGGTTGAATATTTTTCGAATACGCAGGAAGCTGAAACCTGGATAACCGAAGGATAATTTGCAGTAGTGTTTATGGATCAAACATATGATTATATCGTGATCGGTTCCGGGTTTGGTGGCTCCGTATCGGCTATGCGTCTGTCCGAGAAAGGGTATTCGGTGTTGGTAATTGAAAAGGGCAAACGGTGGCAAACAAAAGATTTTCCGAAATCGAATTGGAACATTCGAAAATACCTGTGGCTGCCCATGTTGAAATGTTTTGGGTTTCAAAAACTCACCTTCTTTAAGGAGGTCTTTATTCTTTCGGGTGTTGGTGTGGGCGGTGGTTCGTTGGTATATGCCAATACCCATATGCTGCCGCGTGAAAGTTTTTATACAAATCCCATCTGGTCGCACCTCAAGGATTGGAAATCGGTATTGGCACCTTATTTCGAGCGGGCCAGGTTTATGCTTGGCAGCGAAAAGTTTACGAAAGAATATGAGGAAGACAAGATTCTGAAATCCGTAGCGGAAGATATGGGGCAGGGCAGTTCGTATAATCGGGTGGATTATGTTGGCGTGTATCTCGGCAATTCAAAAAAGGAGATTGACCCGTATTTTAAAGGGCTCGGTCCTAAACGTAGTGGTTGCATTGAATGTGCCGGTTGCATGGTGGGCTGCCGGTATAACGCGAAGAACACGTTGGATAAAAATTATCTCTGGTTTGCTGAAAATATGTTTGGTGCCACAGTGATGGCTGAGACGTTGGTAACTAAAATTGAAAATAAGAACAACCAATACCAGGTGCACACAGAACAAAGTACTTCCTGGTTTGGCAAGCGTAAGAAAATAATTTCTGCGAGAGGAGTGGTGATGAGTGGTGGTGTTTTAGGAACTATGAATTTATTGTTGCGCCAGAAGTATGTTTACAAAACGTTATCCAACTTATCCGATACTCTGGGGGATAATATTTTAACTAATTCTGAAATGCTATCGGGCGTAGTGGCAGCCGACCGAAAACTAAATCATGGTGTGGCTATCAGTTCTATATTTAATCCGGATGAACATACACATATTGAGCTTTGCAAATTTCCCGATGGCTCGGGAGCGATGATTCGCCTGGCGGGGATGGCAGCCGGAAATGGAAATCCCTTGGTTCGAACGTTGAAGATGATAGGCAATATCCTCACTCAACCGGTGAAGTTTATCCGTTCTGTTTTCAATTTTAAAGTCGCGCAAACCAGCATCATCTTTTTGATCATGCAATCACTGCCCAATGCCATGCAGATGAAACTACGAAGAGGAATTTTTGGTCCGAAACTCATTATGAAAAATGATAGCGGGCAAAAAGTACCCAGCTTTATTCCTGTTGGTCAGGATGCTTTGTATCGCTATGCAGAAAAAGTAAACGGGGTTCCTCAAAATGCACTTACCGAAGTAATGTTTGGCCTTTCTTCAACTGCACACATCCTGGGTGGATGCCCGATGGCCAGCACAAAAGAAACAGGTGTTGTTGATGATCAGTTTCGCGTGCACGGGTACTCCAATTTCTATATTCTTGATGGTAGCATCATGCCCTGCAACCTGGGTGTAAATCCTTCGCTAACCATTACAGCACTTAGTGAGTATGCTATGGATCTGATTCCCGCGAAGCCCGGAAATAAAATGGTTACACTTGATCAACGGCTTGAGCAAGTGTAACCCTAAAATTTATTGTTATAGATGTTACGAATGACCATCTGATGTCAGTCTTCAGGAACCTCAGACTGATAGATACATCAACGTTTCGTAAGATCGGTAAAGCATTAAAGTTGTCCTTTCTCGGCTGCTTTCTTCATTTTTTTGTTTGCATAGATCGCAACCTCTACGCGCCTGTTCTCTTCATCTACCGTTGACGTGGGTTGATCTTCTCCATATCCGGTTGTGGTAATTCTTCCATTCTTAACACTATTTTGTACGAGAAAGTTAGTCACAGCCTGACCGCGTTGTTTTGATAAAGTCATGTTATAAGCATCCGTACCGGATTTATCCGTATGTCCTTCGATCAGAATATTGGTGTCTTCATATTTATTCAACGTTTGTGATAAGTTGACCAGATTTTCTTTTGTGCCTGCCGTGAGTGAATACGAATCAAAATCGAACATCAACCCTGAATCAAATGTTATTTTTATTCCTTCGCCAACACGTTCTACAGTGGCTCCTTTCAGATCATTTCGTAATTCCTCAGCTTGTTTGTCCATTTGGTTGCCAATAAGGGCCCCGGCACTGCCGCCCACCGCTGCGCCAATAATTGCTCCCACTGCTGTATTGCCCGATTGGTGACCAATAACTCCACCGATTGCTGCGCCTGTTCCTGCGCCAATAGCAGTTCCTTTTGCCATATTGGAAGCTTTGCAGCTTAGCATTACCTGAACTGCAACAATGAGTAGCAAAATCAAACCACCTCGACTTAGTATTCCATTTTTCATATTAATTGTTTTATAGGATTCTATGCTTAACAATGATGCCAGAGTGAGAAACTAATAACACAACGGATCGGGAATGAATGGACAATTACCATGTATGATAATGGGTATTTTTTTCCCCACTTTTGTGTAAACAGTACCAGAAGAGAGATTAACAATTTTTTGTTCAACTATGAGATTCAAAATACTGCTTGTCATTACAGGTGTGTTAACGTTTACTCTTCTGATCGGTATGGTTACTTTCTATCAGCCGGATATTCCAGTTGAAAAACTTAAAAAAAAGTATGCTGGCGCTTCCTCCCGGTTTGTTGAAGTAATGAATATGCAAGTTCATTATCGGGATGAAGGTCCACCGTCTGACACAATACCTTTGGTGTTGTTGCATGGAACAGCTTCTTCGCTGCATACCTGGAATGTCTGTGCCAGCGAATGGACTAAAACACATCGCGTGCTGCGCATGGATTTACCCGGATTTGGGCTTACAGGACCACACCCAAACCATGAATATAGTATTGAAGCCTATGTTGCCTTTTTAGCCGCCTTTCTGGAAGCAACACATGTTGAACAATGTTATCTCGCAGGTAATTCATTAGGCGGACTGATCGCTTACCAGTTTGCTGCAGCGCATCCTGACAAAGTCAAAAAATTGCTTTTATTAGATCCGGCAGGGTATCCAATCACCAACGCAAAAGGATCGCTTGCCTTCACACTGGGAAGGATTCCGGTGTTAAAGAATATTCTGAAAGTCATCACACCGATTTCACTGGTACGTAAAAGCCTGGAGGATGCTTATGGCGACATAACGCTTGTAACGGATGAACTTGTGGAGCAGTATCGCGACATGGCCTGCCGCGAGGGCAATCGCGAGGCCTTGGTGCAACGACTCAATCTGGAACATAAAACAGATACTACCGTGATCGGCACCCTGGCAATTCCCACGTTGGTAATCTGGGGCGAACTAGATCAGCTGATTCCGGTTGCGCATGCCTATAAATTTTCGCGCGATCTGCCCGTTGATTCGCTGGTCGTCTTGCCAGGTATAGGTCATGTACCGATGGAAGAAAGTCCGCAGTTGATTATTCCATTGGTCACAGGATTTATAAAAGACTCTCTATAGCCCGAGCTCTGGCTGAAACGAGCGTATTTACCGTTGACAGCCTTTTGCAATGTACATTTAGCCGCTGATCCCGATTTTGGCACTTAAAAAGGATTTATATCGTTGTATCCCCAGACATTCATCGTTTCTCCTTACATTTACCCTGCTATGAACATTTTGAGAAGCTGGCGCGAACAAAAGATTTTACTGAAAAGAAGATTTCCTATCCTTTCGGATGAAGATTTTGTCTATGACGAAAGCCAGAAAGAAAGTATGCTCAAAAAACTGGAAGATAAGTTAGGCATCACCAAGCCTGAACTAGAAATGATTTTCGCTGAGATCCAGCGCTCGTAATCCAGTCTCCTTATTTTAGTTTCATCACTACCGATGGATCGATAGGATACCTGCCAAAAGATTTTCCGTACACCGCGATTCCACCCGTACCTTCAGTTTGAATTCTGATTGTAAGTTCACCTTTTGCCAACGCACTTTGTATTTGTTTTTTGGAGATGGGTACTTTGGTGAGATATCCGTACGATCCTGCTTCACGTAATTTCCTATCTTTTAATTGATGATGCCAGGACAACACGCCACGGTGATCCGCGGGGTCATCGGCCAGTGTAGTGGTTAACGCTGTTTCCCCATTCACTGTAATTTTTACTTTCGATGGAAATAACTTTTCATCCGTCATGGGATAGGAGTTGAAGTTTGCGCTCGGTGAGGCTAAACCACCCAGCATATAGTCTACATCTGTTTTTTCTTTGGTGTCCATATCTTTTACAAACAATTCCTTGGCTGAAATTTCTGCAATGAAGTAAGATTCTTTTACGTCCTTAAGACTGATTGATTTGTCAAGCTTAAATACGTATTCCACATATCCATTGCCCGATCCATTAAATTTTAACCCATCCAACACATGCCAGATTTTTCCAGCAAACTCTACTTTGTTGGGTGTGGGGCTAACAGAAATAATTTCAGTCTTCGGAAGTTTGTTTTCTGAAATAATTTCGAAGTGCATGAAGTTGTGATGTAATACTGTGCCTTTTGAATCTTCCACTTGAAGGGTAAGAATGGCCAACCCACTTGTGTTTGGCATTGGTAAGACCAAGGACTCAACTTCCTTTTGAATGTAGGGCTGATACTCAATTTGCCGGGAGCCTTGAGTAACCAAAGAAGTTTCTCCGATGGAATTGGTCAATGTAACCTGATAGGAGAGTTTCAATTGTTTTCCATAATCCACACTTGTCATCGAAGACAGATAGAGCGGTACTTTTACCTGTTCTCCACCTGTTATCGTTTTACATATTTCATTTCCTGTTGAAAGGTAAACATCCGCGTGCAGGTCGTTGAGTTTCATGCCGGGCATTAACTCTTCGAGGCCGGTAAATTTATTAGTGCGATCAAATCGCCAGTATCCATTCCACTCATTGATTACATCGTGATGCTCGGTATAAAGCCAGCCTGCTACTTCAGGATATTTTCTAAACGTATTCAGCATGCGATGATAATCCCAACTCCAATCAACATCGCCTGTGCTGCCTTCATAGCCCCACACGTTGCCGCACTCGGAATTTATTTTAGGTTGTGTCCCTTGTTTAAATCCCGCTTCAAATTGAAACGAGCTTCCTTCAAAAGAACTTTCGGTAAGCTTCTTCAAATGTTCTTCCCATTCCCAGCCGGGCAAATAGTCATGAAAAGAGTTGATGTCTGTAACGGTGTGACCGGCTCCACAACAGATTGAATTATCTTCTACCAATCGGGTTGGGTCTAATGATTTGGCGAGGTAATACATAGACGACACCCACATTTGAGTTTCAGGAAGATAGTGACCTACACGTTTTCCATTTTCTTCTACATGGGTGCGCAGGCCCCAGGTTTCATTGAAGAGTATCCACGAAAAAATGGAAGGATGATTGAAGTCGCGTTTCACCATTTCGCGAAAGGTTGTTTCTGCTTCGCGTTGCATTTTTGCATCGGGGTCGCCCCAGCTGTTGGGTAAGTCGGCCATCACTAACACCCCCAGCTTATCGGCCCAATATAATTTGCGTGGGATTTCTGATTTAATATGCGGACGAATGCCATTCAATCCAATCGACTTCGCAAGTTCAATTTCTTTTCGCATGAAGTCATCCGTGGGAAATGTATAAAACCCTTCGGGATGATACGATTGATCCAGTGTAAGCTGCAGGTAAACCGGTTTGTTGTTGAGTGCTATGTAAGGAAATTCTGTTCCAGGAAGATTCACTATCGAAATTTTACGCATGCCAAAATATGTTTTCACCACATCATCACCCAATTTTACTTCGGCCTCGTAGAGATAAGGATCTTCCAGCGACCACAGACGTGGTTGTGGTATGGCGATCGGGAAACTGAATTTATCTTTTCCTTTCGGAATGATCACTTCTTTTGCGATGGGTGTGGTAGAGGTTTTGATCAACACCGATAGTTTGATTTCAGTTTTTGTTTCTGTAGGTAAGTAGGTGGTTAAAGTAACCTGACCTTTGTCAATATCAGGATTGAAGTGAACAGCATCCACATAATTTTTTCCACGCGCTTCTACATACACCGTTTGCCAGATGCCGCGTGCGTTGCCATAACCTTGTTTTCCATAAAGCGTAAAGTCTCTGCGTTTGTCATCGGCACGCACCACTATTTTTTGTGGTTTGCCATAATCGAGATGTTCGGTTAGTTCGAAGGAAAAAGGTGTGTATCCACCCTGATGTGTGCCTACTAATTTTCCATCCAGCCACACGGTAGTTTCCCAGTCAGAGGCACCGATCGTTAAAAAAGTTCTTTTGTTTTTCCATTCCGGACTAATGGTGATCTCTCTTTTATACCAGGCGATATCTGCTTTGTCTTTTACACCCGACAATTGCGAGCCCCACGGAAAGGGAACTGTTATTTTATGAGCGAAGGCTCCGTTGCCTTCATTCCATTTTTTTGCAATACCCTGATCGAGCGAATCAAATTCGAATTGCCAGAGGCCATTGAGGTTTTGCCATTGGGTTCGTTCAAAATCCGGGCGTGGATGTTCGGGCAGAGGAATTGTTTGTGCTGCTAGCGAAGAGCAAGCAACAACGACAAGTAGGAGGGACAAAATATTTCTCATACCTAAATGTAAAATAACTTTATGATTAGCCGTATTCTTTTTTTGATAGACATAGCTTCGGGTTCAATTGTTAGTTCGCCATGAAAGGCAAGTCCGCAAGGCTGAACAATTCAGAGGAAGAGTGGTAGCCCCATTCGTTTCGGCATTGTGTAGGCGGGGGTGTATGGGAACGCATTACTCTAGGTCCGTCTGAAGCAGAATATTGACTGACTATCAGCCCTGAGTTGTGCATTTTAAATATATCCGTTTATAAACGTTTATAAACGGCTACAAGCCCATTTTCGGGTATAATTTGGTTAAAAGAGTGCAATTTGGTCTGTTGGATTATTTAACGCGGACACCTACCTTAGAATACAATAAGGATATATAGGAGACTCCGTCTCCGATATACCAACGTTGGTGGCAATGTGGCCGGACAAAAATTCGGCTTCAAAAAACGGCTGACAATTTTTTAATAAAGATTTCCCACGGGGACAAGTGAACGGCCTCGTGACAACTTGGACTTTGGATTGATAAAAAGACGTTGGACTAAATACAAAATAAAATGGCCGACCCTTCGCATTTTTAAAAAGATTCTCCTCCGAATTGCCCAGCGCTTTTGGCACATTTGGCTGCCGCGCTAATCCAACCGCACCAACCAAAGCAGCCAAAAGAGCCAAATTCCCGCCCGCGTCAGAAGTTGTCACTCGATTTTCAGTAATTTAAGTGCATAATCACTAAAAAGGTCGACCTACAATGCTTAATAGAATTATTGTCATTAACTCTGAACTATATGCTAAAGCAAGCATTCATATTGGAGACAACGCAAGCATTCAGATAACTGCTGAAAATAACGTTGGTAAAAGTTCATTTTTAAATACTCTCAATTTTCTATACATAACCGACAAAGACCAAATGCGATTTGAGGATAACCGAAAGTTATCTGATTCAATGAAGCACTATTTTGACGGAACAAGTTTGCACAGCTTTATTGTGTTTGAGATTTTTAAAAACGGGTATTACTGCATATTGGTAAAGGCTACACCTGAAAACACTATTGAATACTACAAAATAAACGGAGAGTATAAGGAGAATCTTTTTATTCAAACCTCAGCTGAAGGATTCAAAGCCAAAAAGTGGGAAAAGATTTTACAAGAACTAACTAACGACAACCCAACTGACCCGCCAACTCTGCTTAAAGGAGAAGAACTTTACAACCTTGTGTATAATTCTGACAAGAACAAAAATCCAGTTGTATGGATTAAAAGAGAAGTAAAACGAAAGGGCAGAGCCCTTTCTAACAGCTTCACTGATATTTACAAACACCTTATTAAAACAAGCGACATAAACGAAAAATCGTTTAGGAACGCTCTACTTATTGCCGACAATAGACAAGATATTTCATTGAATGTATTTACCAGTTCAAGCTTTGATAAGATAAATGAGTTTGAGAAAAAGAAGAACCATTTGGATAATCTTAGAGCCGTCAAACTTGATTTTGAAAAGCTAAAATTCCTCAATGACACTTTCATAAGTGAGGAAAAGATTTTAGGTAAACTGAAAAATACTTTCTTTAAAAAGTTTGATGCAATAGAAAGAGATTTGTCAGAAAAAGTAGCGTCTGACAGTTTACTCTCGATAGCAATTAGAACTCTTGAAACTAAAATAGACGTAACTCTAAAGAATGAAAGAGACGCTTTGATAGCTGAAAAAACAACTTTTTCTAATCAAATCGCTGCGGCAGAAAAGGAAAACATTGAAACTAACAAAGCACTAAAGGAGGTAGAAGACTATGAGCCGACAGAAGACCATCTTTTGTTTCAAGGCCTAATAGCAAAGGCGGAAACCGAAGAAAACCAGAAAATTGGACTTGAAGCACAGCTGACCCAATTAGAAAGAAGCAAATTCACATTGGCTGAAATTGAGAAGTCAATTAAATCTTTAGAGGGAGATATTAAATCAGAAGAAAATTCAATTAAAGAATTTGACAACTTACTTTATCAAAATATTTCAAAAGACCCTGAAATAATACGGAAAGTATTTTCCCTATTAAGCAGTAGAGTTGCAAAACTAGATAAATCTAAAATCAAAAAAGAAATCAGTAAAGCGGATTTTCCATTGACATTTTTTGATGGAAAAATTGATGCTAGTGAAGTTGAGGTCCAGAAGTTACCTACTATTAAAGAACTTCAAGACGATGTTGAAACGAAAAAGAAAGAACTAGCTGAAAAGCAAATTCAACTTGATGCTATCCAAAACAGGAATACTTTGCAAGGAAGTATCAATAAGCTCAAGAATTCTATTGCAGAAACAAACGTTTTGATTGGAAAGGTTAGAAACAAACCAATGCTACTCCTCAAGAAATCAGAAAATGAAAATTTAATAAATATAACACTAAAGAAATCCATTTCTGATACTCAAAACAAAATTAGTGCTAAAGACATAGAGATTGAGAAAGAGAAAGGTGTTTTGAAAATAAAGAAGGATGAAAAGCAGCAATATGAAAATGATTTAAGCAGATACAAAAAGCAGTATCAGCTATTACAAGAGAGACAAGACATTTATGAGATAGAAGAAGTTATAGACGAACCTTTTGAAAAACTTTATGATAAGTTTTCTAAGACGTATCAGACCTTTGCTGCCATTGGAGGGACAAGAGAAAGAAGAAAAGACCTAAAGGATGCAATCAATCAAAAGTTAAAGAAGGATATTCAAGACATAAAGCAATTTATCAGGGAAGTTGAGGAAGAAATATCCAATATACCTCAAATGGATAAAGTAATAAGCAATTTACTTGATACCCTCTCTTATGAAATCGGAAGTCCCACATTTTCCTTTCTAACTGCTTTCAATGACTTTAAGACTTTTGTTTACAAAAGTTACAATACTAAATTAGCCGAGTATCCCGTTTCAAATATTCAAAGTGTGAAAGTAAAAATTTACGAGACGGAAGAATTAATAAAAGACCTTGACAAAATTTCAAAACTGAAGTTTTCAAACGGATTGGATTTTGATAACACTTATACCGAGAGCAAGAAAGCGCTTGAAAGACAACTTACAGAAAGCAAAGGAAAGCCAATTGACATTTACGACTTATTCACTATCAAAGTAGAGATAACAAAAGTAACAGGGCAGTCAGAGGAAATTGATTTATCAAAGCAAGTTCAGTCAAGAGGAACAAATATTGTATTGAAACTTTACCTATTCTTAAACATCTTGAAAGATTTGGTTCACTCGTCAAGTGAAAACAAGGTTGTTATTTATGTAGATGAGTTAGATGCTATTGGACAGAAAAACGTGAAGCACCTAATTCAATTCTGCAAAGACAACAACTTCATGCCAATTTTTGCGGCACCGCGTAAAGTGGAAGGTATTCAGAAATACTATATGATTAAGGAGCCGGTCAATAAAAACAAAAACCAAAAGCCAAAAATTACCTTTGGTGAATTACAGTCATTCCCAGTTGTTTACAGAAATGCAGAATAAAACATTTAAAAACTTCGTCAAGAAAATATTAAGCGAAGGCAAAATAAGTGCTTCGCAGATAGGTCAGTCTATTAAGCGAACAGGTGACTTCACCACCTTGGTAAATGGTGGCTTCATAGAACATTTGCCATCAAAGACAGGCGGAGGAAATTATTTGATAAAAAATAAAGAAGCTTTAGAGAAATATTTTGCTAACAAGTTTCCAGATGAAACCATAAATACTCTTACTGCAATTGGAAACGTCAATTCTATGCGGAATACAAAGTCAGGCAAAAGAGAAAGTCAAAATGTTATTCTGATAAGGGGGCAAGAAACAGTCATACTAAATGGGATTGAAACGGATTTAAAAAAGTACACGGAAGCTTATGGAACTTTTTCAGCAACTCTTAAATCTTTAGTTGCAACCAAAGTCTGCTTTGTGGAAAACTTAGACTCCTTTTTGTTGGCGGAAAAAGTAATCAATAAGACTTTCACATTTATTCACACATATGGAGGAATAGGAAAATCCGTAGTGAGCAAAACAAAAGCGGAAGAAGTATTAGTTTTTCCCGATTACGACTTTAAAGGATTACACAATTATTTACTTGTGAAAACTGTTTTTGCAGGCACGCAATTATTTGTTCCCAGCAATTACGAAACGCTTTTGGAAACCAAATCAAGAACTATTAAAACAAAGCAAGGCAGGGTACAGCAACCAAGTAAGGCGGTTTTGGAATGTGAAGAAGAAATTGTTGCCAAAATTAGAACTGATATTTTTAAAACAGGACATTTTGTAGAACAACAAGCAATATTCAAATGAGTACTTTAAACCTTTCCGGAAAGGACATACTCAATTTTTTATTGAGGCACTATGAATTTGTTCAATTGGCATTCAACTCCAGCAAACCTGACTTTATTATTGATTCCGATAAGTTTCAACACCTTATTAACGAATACAATACAAGTAGCGAAACTAAAATTTCAATATCTCGAATTACGACAGATTTGAAATTTTGCAGACAACTTTCAACAGGAGAGTATAAGTTAAATGGAAACTATACAACCTTTTTAGAATTTATCTTTGACGACTTTATTTTAGACTTACCCGAAACTCTAAAAAACAGGTATCAGGCCATCTTCAATCACTTTACCAACTTACAGATAGAATCGAATGACCAAAAAGTCATTTTACTTGTACAGGAAATCACTAAGGAAGTAGAAAATTTCCTAAATGATATTGGTAGGCAGACGGTTCGACTTCTAAGGGACACAGAATCATTAAAAGTTAATGCTGAAAATCACTCAGATTTTACGCTAAGAATTCAAAAAGCAAACTATTGGATTGATGAATATATTATTCCGCTAAACGCTATTCTTGACAAAGACCATCCAAACTCTGTAGTAAATGCAATTATTCAGGTTCAACGATATTCCAGCGAGAAAAGAATATTAGCAGATACTTACGAATTAAAGAGAGAGTTTGAAAAGCTCTACGCATGCGTTGTGAATGCGAAGACTGAGTTAGATGAAACACTCAGGATGCTTACGAGAGATTTATTGCCATTATTGGACAGAATTAAAACTGACTCAATTATACTCAGCGGCTTCTATCATTTTGTGGAGAATATTGACCAGCCCGAAAGCTATATTATTCCCTTGCCTGACTTGCTTCGAAGGACAAAGGGAAATGTTCTTTCAAAAACATTCAGCAGCGAAGCGGAATTTTATATTGACCAATTCAATTATCAAACGCCTGAAATACTATATGAAGAGGAAACCGAGGAAATAGAATGGTTGCCTGACGCAAGTCATTTCAAAGAACAGTTGCTGAAAGAAAAAGAGATTACCAATTTTTACCAATGGTGTTTTGATTCTTTGAAGAAGCATACTGACAATATAACTCTTGCCAAATATTTTACGGTTTCAAATCTAATTTTAGAAGAAGATTTAGTAGTCGAATATAAGGACGATACACGATTTGAAATCCATCTTTCAGACGCAATCTTGAAAATGCCCAAAGTCAAAATATATGAAAAGCTATCCGAGTGAACACAAAGAAATAGTAAGTAATCTTTTAGATGGTAGATTTATAATTTACCCACATCCAATGTTTTCAGTCATTCAAACTCAGGAAGACGAGTACAAAGAGTTTTTCAAAGAATCTTATGGATTTGAGTTAAACATTGAGTCTGAGTTTGCCTATTTATCATCAAATGAAGTAACGGAAAAGCGAACAAGAGATTTTATTTTATTTCTTGCAATACTGTGTAGGGAGTTAGATTACAGCGGGAAAAATTTTAGAGATTCTGTTGACTTGGCAACCTTTGACATTCAAGACACAGAACAACTTTTAAAGCAATCTTCAAAGTGGGAGATTTTAGAGAAGACTTCCGTTGCAACCTTTGATTCATTCATTGACACTTGGCACAAAAAGAACGTTTTGAAACGGACAGGCAATCAGTTCAAATTTACCAAGGCGGTAAAACTATTTTTTGAATTTGCTGTAAACGTTGCCAATGCCAAGCTTAAAGAACAACAGGCAATTTGAAATCGCACACCCATTGCCTGGCCGCACTTTCAGCACACATCCAAAGCCAGTCAATAAGTGTGCTCAGTGCAGTGTAAGTGGAGAGATTGGGAAATGAAAAATGCGCCACCGCACCTCTACTAATAAAGATTGATGTAAATTAACGAGTGACATGAATGAAGGCTACGAATTGAGTGAGGAGAAGGCCACACAGCCACCAACAAAAAGTTTATGCAATGTGGGGGTTCAGTGTAGCTATTAAAAGTAATTTCTTAATTTCGTCCAGTAACGTTGGACAGTTCGGAGCAGGTCGGGCTTAACATTTCGCTGCGCTACATTTTTAAGCCCTCCTATTCCCCACACTGCATAAACTCAAACGTTGCCGGCAAGCATTCAAAAAAGTATATTTGACAAACAAAACTATCGACAAAATGAAAACAAGAAAATTAGTCCCCATTTTATTGTTCCTCATCCTAACAACAGTAGTTTTCGGACAGGTTCAAGAGCCCTACTTTAAAAAGATAACGAGTCAAGAAAACCTTAATCTAACTTCAGACAAGCAATTCAAATTAAACAAGCTCAAAGCGGAGAAATATCATAAAGAATTAAACCTTATAAAAATTGGAGATTTTAAAAGGTCGATACGAAATGAATCTCTAACCCTTGACATTCCGGGAAAGCAGGGTGGACGAATTGAAGCAAAGACCAAATATTTTGACTTTAAGTCTGAGAATGAGTTTATATGGAACGGTGAATTTATAAATGGAGAGGCAATTCTTATTTCTAAGGAAGGCAGGACCTTTGGACAAGTAAGAGTCAAAAATCGTGTTTTCAAAATTGAGTACTTAGAGAATGATATTGCAGCTGTCATTCAGTATGACATGGATGTGCTGAATCAAATGGATTGCGCAACGCAAGAGGATACTAAGAAGGAAACTTCTAATTCAAGTTCAAGAATAATAGACCAGAGCAACCAATCCTTTTCTACCCAATCCCTAACTCAGCCCACAATAAGGGTTCTGGTTCTTTTCACAGATGCAGCAGAAAATACTGGTCAAAACATTAACGATATAGTTGATATAGCACTTGGACAATTTGTTTCAGCAGAAATAAACAGTCAAGCTAATGGCATTTTGCAGCTTGCCGGGATTGAAAATTTGGATTTTACAGAGACAGGTACAATCACAAATGATATACAAAGTTTACGCAATAGCCTAGCTGTCCAACAATTAAGGAATGACTTTGAAGCGGACATTGTACTCCTTCTCACAAATGGCAATTATCCAAACATTGCAGGTATTGTCGCCCAAATTGGACCTGATGAAGATGATGCTTATGGCATCGTACAAATTGGCAACGCTACATCTACATTCACTTTTTGTCATGAGACGGCTCACCTATTTGGTTGCAGGCATCAAATAGCTGCTGACCCAACGCCCGGTGATGCACATGGACATGACTGGAATACTGGAATTTGGCCGTTTCAATCAAAGTACGGCTCAATAATGCGTACCCTTCAAAAGGGTAGAACGAGAGTGTTACATTTCTCAAACCCAGGTGTGAACCATGAAGGACAAGCAACTGGTGTAACTGGTGAAAGTTTCAATTCAAAGACCATAAACTTAAACGGCTGGATTCTACAAGATTTCAGGTTTTCGACTCCTGCTTTAGTGGTTGATATTCAAGGCCCAGGTTCTGCCAATAATGGAGACCCGTTATTTTTTACATCCTCTGTTTATAACGGTCAAAACCCTTATTCACATGTTTGGCAAGCAGATATTGGCGGTGGCTATTACACTGCAGGTACTTCAAATACCCTTAACATAACTATGCCAACTGACAACGATTTAGAATTAATATTAACCGTAACAGACGGAAGCAGCATGCAAGCATCTGATTATACATTTGTCAGAAATAATTTTTTTGGTGGTGGTTGTACAATATGCCCAGATAGTACAACTAATGATGTAATTAGTACTGAAAATGAAATCAGTAATAAAACTCATTCAAAAATAATAAATGTTTTCCCTAACCCCGCATCTGAGATACTTACTGTAAGTTGGAGCGGTGCGCTTACTAAAGATTCTAAATATCAAATCTTGGACAGTAATGGTTTAGTTATTTCTGAAATTCAATCATCGAATTCAGGAGATGTAATTAACGTCAGTTCTCTTGATATCAGCGGATTAAAGAAAGGCGTCTATTTCCTAAAATCCACGAACGGCAATTCGTTCAAGACTGTCCGGTTTATAAAAAAATAAGCCATGAGAAATCTTGTGCTTATATTTCTCCTCATCGGAGTCTATTTTTCATCATGTAGCGATGATGATGAAAACCCCTTCGGGTTTACTGGTAGTGCAACCGCTTTGAAAAATAGTGAGCAATGGAGCTCGGGATTAAGAGTGACTAAAAATCTACCTTTTGACATTGGGATAGATTTAAATTTTACTGTCTTAAACCAAGAAGGTTTACAAAGAGAAAACCTAGGTATAGTTAGAGTCAGAACTTCACTTGAAATCCAGAAAATATACCTGACCCTATTTGACAATCAAATCGAAAATGACAGTTTAGCTATTCTTTATTCAACATTGATTGATGACGGGGATGTAGTAGGTGACATATATGGCATTGATACCACGTATAATGACAATTTCATCCAACTTACAAACATTGACTCAAAAAAATGCGAGATATCTGGAATCTTCAATTTTAAGTTAATATTAATCAGAGACGACAATGATGGCCCCACACCACCAGACTTTTTAGAGTTTACTAGCGGACGGTTCACAACGAGAGTCTCCAAAGAATGGATAGAGTAGAATGCCAGCCGGCAACAAAAGTAGCTGTTGCACAACATCTCGATAGAAATGAATTTCAAAAAGTTTTGATGCCACGCGCTGCATTGTGAATAACTCTGTGGATAAGCAGTTCTGAAGTCTGAAATTTTACTTACCTGATAGTTAA
>JBGSTJ010000002.1:0-9720 GCA_041736555.1 Cyclobacteriaceae bacterium | reverse complement strand
CTGGCGGGTTGCTCCTCAGCATTGCCCGCTTCCGCTTCATCCGGTAATCAAATGTAAAGCGATTTCAGGACTAACTAAAAAGTGTAAATTTGAATCAGGACTTCTAACCAAAAAGTGTAAACTTTTTTCAGGACGAGTCACTCCTCGGTGAATGAAATATTCAATGATGATCGCTAGGCTAATGCCCGTATCGGACTTACCACAGTAATGCCGGTTGGAAAAAGTAATTCATTAAAATTATCTGCAAGTACCGGTGCCGTGGTGCGGATTGGACAGGATTTTACCACCGTCTCAATCGGCTGGCAACGGTCGTGGTTCGGAAAAACTTAGCTTATAAACCAAATCGATACTGCACACCTGTCATGATCTGTTTTCGCGAGCCTAAGAATCCGACTTCACTACGTATCATGAAATGTTTATTGACTTGAAATTGTCCGCCAACAATAAAATTCCATGCATCCTTGAGTGATTTGTCCATAGAGTATTGAACCGTGGAAGAAACAATCGTATTAACAGCTGCATCGGCAGCGTTTAAAATTTCTCCCGCTCAGCCTAATGCTGCATTGGCTGATTCATATTTGGCCTTGTTTACCGGATTATTCTGTTGTTGCTGGCTAAGATCATTCCACCAGGTGTCTACCTGTACTTGTGCATCACCAACTTTCAGAATTGCCTGGTCAATCTTGGCACCCGCTTCAGCACCGCCTTCAGGCAGTACCTCGGAAAGACTGATCGAGCCATTTGTTGCGCTGGCTATTGATACCCGAAATCCCCCGACCCATATGGCAACGGACTGCTCAGGTTTTTTGAGTTTGAAATTTTTTCCAAAGCGCGGACCAAATACAAACGAACGGGCCGGTTTACTTAACTGCGGAACATCCACCCAGGCAACATTCATGTCGAGTGCAAGAAAACCACCACCCACCCCAATGGTAGGGGTGATGCCAAGACCAAACGTAGTGGTATTAAAATCAACCGTTGAGCCGGCCTTCAGAATTTCTTTTTCAACTCCGGTTGAATCAGGGACCCAGATTCCAAAATTCACATCGGTGGATGCCTGAGCTTTACCGAGTATGCCATACACGTTCAAGAAAGGGAACAACCATACATCAGGTCTTACGGTAACTGCGCTAGCAAGGGATTTTGATTCATCAAAACGCACGATCCCATCCAGGTTGTACATAGTACCATTGTTAAATCCCACCAACAAATTATCAATAATCAGGGAAGACTCCTGTCCAAAGTATTGAACACTCAATCCTGCAGAGTAAGGTAAACTATAACCAGCTTTGGTAGCCTTGTCGCCCCAGATGGGTAACGCGTAAGAATAATCGGATTTTTTCAAGCTATCTGCCAACTGTTCATTTCTTTTACCTACTTCTTTATTGGTAAATACTTGAGCAGATGAGGATATACTTACGAGTAGGCAGATACCAATTAGTAGATTGCTTTTCATAGACATCCGATTGTTTGTAGTAAAAATAGTATCAATAAGTGTGGAGGCAAAATGATAAATATTTTATCCTCGCTTTTTAAGTTGATTTGACAAAAACAGACTATAGACGATCTCGTTTAGGGGGCGCTGTCAATTTACTAGTCAGGGATCTTTTTTATTTTCTTCTTTTAGTTTTCGCTTATCATCATGATAGTTTTTTCGATTCTCTTTTGACATGATCATGGTTTCCTTCAAACCATTCAACACAGATTTAATAATCACATTCACAAATCCTTTATTCATATCGCGCTCTATCTGAAATCTCACCTTGCGTGGTGGTGAGTCGGGCGAGATGGGATTTTGATCATGTAAAACCGTATTCGCGGTAAATGCAATGATTGCACTCTTCCATTTCGCTTTATCTTCAAGTTCAAGATCCACCTCCAGGTCGTGATATAAAAATTTCATCGTACCGGTTGAGTTTGTATTTTCTGCCAGGCCTGAAAAAGAAATCTCATCGGAAATGCCCTTATTGATTTTAGCAGGCGTATAGGCCTGAATCAACTCATTTAAATTAGTTAAATCAAATTTGTCGAGGGTGCCATCAAAGCTGAATTGTGGTTTGACATAACTGAATGCCAACCTGGTAGTGAAGCGAACTTTTCCATTAATATAGGCATCAGCATACATTTCTAGTTTTTCATTTGGGTAAAGGTTCGTTAGATTGTACACTTCCAATTTTGCTTTTGTAATTTTCACGTTAGCCAACGTGCTGTCGGGCTTGCGTTCTGTATTATCTAGTTCAACGTTGGTAGCTTTTATTTTCTTAATAAGAAGTGGCATTTTGATGGCCCGGATTGTTTGCCCCAGATAAACCGGGAAGCGCGTTGAATCCATAGGTTTTGTTTTGTCCTTGAAAAGAACTGCTTTGGAATTCTCTAGTTCAATCTCTTCTACAAATAGTTTTTCGCGGTAGATCAGCGAATCAAAATTTACTGTCTTGAATATGAGTTTACCAATCCGGCCAGAAACTTCGGTATGTTGAAATTGAAATTTATTTTGTATCACAGCATGACTTACGTTGGGTTTAAAGCTCACCTCTTTCAATACAATTGATTTATCCCGATAGGACAAGTCAAATGATTTCATGGCAATATGAAAAAGGCTGTCTTTGGTTTGAATGTCAAGATCACTCAGGTTAGTTTGGAAATTTTGAAATTGATACGTCAATGTGTCCACTGATAAATTAACATGTAATGAATCGATACCCAGATTGAAATTTTCAAAGCCGAGATGTTTAACCGGCCCATTCTTCAACTTTCCGTCAGACTTCCCAATGGACAAAGTTACCTCGTTGAAAGATGCCAGATAAGAACTTAAATTTTCATGTAGCATCAAATCGTGTACAGTAAGGGTAAGGTCCTTAATTTTAAACTCGCGCATTTTATTGGAGTTAATGCTATGAAATGCTCCTTCTGTAAGTTGAAATTCTTTAAGGCCAAATGATTGAATGGCTCTTTTTGGTGCATCTTTCTTTGCGTTAGCTACTGCCGTTGTGTCTTTAAAGGGCAATAAAATATGTCGGGTGCCATGTAATTGAAATTCAATCTCCGGTTTGGCAATCAGAATTTTATGTAGAACAAGGCGATTTTCTTTTAATAGGGTACGTATTTCAACGCTTTCCAATAACAGGTTTTCTGTTTTTAAACTGAACGAACTGTTGATGTAAGGATAGTCGTTCAAGGGTTTTTCACGCGGAAGCACGGATACATTAAATACGCGAATATTTCCTTCAAAAAAATTAACCCGCAGGTTTTCAAATTTCAATTCGTATACATCTGAGATGACGCTGGAATTAAAACTATTAAGGAGTGCATCAGAAAGTATCCGATTGAAGTTGCGATAGATATAAATTCCCGTTAAGCTCAGCAACACTATGAAAGAAAAAAGAATGATTCTTTTAACGGGCCACTTTTTATGTGTGGCATGGGGACCAGTGTCCATAGTGTTGATATTATGTTGTTAAGTTAACAATTTGATTTCTATTGACTTCTGTTATGTGAAATTTTAGTTACATTAAAAAAAATCCAAGGTAATTAATTGACGCTACCGATCGAAGGAGATGCCTAGCCAGCTGAGTCTAGTGTTTTGCGACACATTACTTTAAAACCTTTTTGTAAGTTCTAAATCATTTGTGAGAGCAATATTCGATTGTTGAAGCGTAACGATATTTTCTACTTTGAACGAGTTGACATCATTTTCTCTCTGCATGTACTCATCTAGAGCTGTTGTTGGTGTACGCATACAAACGAAAATAGTCCCCTGAAGCAATAAAATTCAGGGGACTATTTCATCAGTTGATTGAAGACTGGGATTACTTTCTCAAATCAATCGTCACCTTATTAATCTTGCCTGTAAATTTGTCTTTTCCGTGGTAAGGTGGATACACAGGGGTGTTTTCGTCCATGCCTACATCTGCAGATTCATCGATGCCAAAGGTGTTAACGTTGGTGTGAACAATTTTTCCTTCACCAATTTTTCTACCATCCACTAACAATGTTCCGGTGCCTCCGCCTCCGCGACCACCTTCATAGGCAAAGTCAAAGGTGACTTGATGCTTGCCGGGTTGAATTTTTTCTGATGATGAAATGGTATACATTTCAAGTCCTACCCAGTTATATGTGTAAGCAGGTTTCCCATCCTGCAGGTAGAAAGTCCAGCCACCAAAATCACCACCCTGGCACACGATCACGCCATTGGCTTGCGCTTTCACATCTACATCAGCCGTGATGGTGAGCGAAGTGTTTTTAATATTGATGAATGCATTTTCAGGAATGCCTTTCGCCCCTTCATAAAGGGTAAGCGTGGTTCTACCATTCATTAAATCAGGTCGACCGGCTATTACCGGATCAAATCTTTCGATGGAGCGATCGTCAATAGGTAGTACGTTATACTTGACAGCCTCTTCCATAAATTTCTTTTTCAGCTCTTCTAATTTTTCAGGATGTTGTTCGGCAAGATTATGTGCCTGGCTAAAATCTTCATTCACGTTATATAGTTCCCAAATGTCTTCAGTTAAGGGTCTTCTGGGTTGTGCTTCCCAGGGAGCTTTATGAATGGTACCCGCAAACCAACCTTCATGATAAATAGCGCGGTTGCCGATCATTTCAAAATACTGCGTCTTTCTGGTTTCGGGCGCGGTGGCGTTGTCAAATGAATAGACCATGCTTACTCCTTCCATGGGTCGCTGTTCAATGCCATTTACCATTTTAGGAATAGGTACTCCTGCAGCTTCGTAAATTGTAGGAGCTATGTCTATCACATGATGAAATTGTGAGCGTACTTCATTTTTTGATTTGATACCGGTAGGCCAATGAAATACCATACCATTCCGCGTGCCACCAAAATTGGAAGCGATTTGTTTTGTCCAGGTGAAGGGGGTGTTACCAGCCACTGCCCAGCCTGCAGCAAAGTGATTGTACGTTTCTTCTGTACCCAGTTTATCAATTCTGCTCAGTTGCATTTCCAATGTTTCCTGCACACCATTGAAGTATGTGTTTTCGTTAAACATACCAATCATGCCACCTTCAGCACTCGAGCCATTGTCACCTACAATGTATAAGAATAAGGTGTTATCTAATTCACCGCGCTCTTCCAGGGCCGCCACCAAACGACCTACTTCGTAATCTGTATGTTCTCCAAAGCCAGCAAATACTTCCATCTGTTTTTCAAAGAGGCGCTTTTCATCTTCGGTAAGCTTATCCCAATCTTTAATGGCTTCCGGCTTAGATGCCAACTCTGTATTTTCTGGAACAACGCCTAACTTCTTTTGTCTCGCCAAAGTTTCTTCACGCACCTTGTCCCAGCCTTGGGCAAACTTTCCTTTATACTTCTCTATGTATTCTTTTGGTGCATGATGTGGAGCATGCGTGGCACCGGTAGCGAAGTACATATAAAAGGGTTTGTCGGGTGTGAGTGATTGTTGTGTATTCATCCAGGCCACTGCCTGGTTGGTCATGTCTGAAGTAAAGTGATAGTTTGGATCTTCTACGTTGGGATAAACACGGGTGGTTCCATCATACACCATGGGGTGCCATTGATTAGTTTCACCACCAATGAATCCGTAAAACTTATCAAACCCAGAACCCGTTGGCCATCGGTCATAGGGGCCGGAAACAGAAGCTTCCCAGGGTGGGGTTTCATGATATTTTCCAAACGCGGCCGTACTGTAACCATTCATTCGCAACACCTGGGCAATCGGAGTAATGGTCTGTGGTCTAATTCCGGTGTTACCGGGGAAGGCTGTTCCCACTTCCATGATGGCACCGGCATTATTAGAGTGATGATTGTATCCGGTTAATAGCGCAGTGCGTGTAGGTGAGCATAACGAAGTAGTATGAAAGCGATTGTACTTAAGACCATTCGCAGCAAGTCGCTCCAGCGTTGGCATCTGTATCGGACCTCCAAATGCACTGGAATGACCGAAGCCAATGTCATCGATTAAGACCACTACCACGTTTGGAGCTTTTTCTGGGGCCTTAACTTCAAATCGGGTAGGAGGTGATGATTTTCGTGCATCTAACTCCGTAATGGCTGCGTACGTGGGTTCTTTTATAGGAAGAATACTTCTATCAAGTTCACCTGCCGGGACACTAACAAGCTCCGATTTTTTGGAATCACAGGAAGAAAACCAAAGCACACTTGCGCATAGTAAAATCTTGAGGGAAGTTTTCATAAGGGTTGGGTTATCGAATACTTAACTAAGTACATGTAAAAAATACACCGTAAAAATAATAAAAATCCGAATATTTAAACCGTTGAGAAAGCTACCGTTTACATTGCCAGACTGAATTTTTTGAATAATTCTAAGATTGGTCCTGACTTACACTTCAGCCATTTTTTTTCAAATCCAGAATACTTGTTTTTGGTCATTACATGTAAAAAGCCTGAATCAAATTCCTGAGCCGCTTTAGTTTCGCTCACGATAATATCTGCCCGCCTGTGGAGGTCGTGCATCAATACGTTGAAGTAATTATCAAGTGTACCGAAATAATGATAAAATCCGGACTCGGCTGTTCAAGCGTGTCATGCAAATGAAATAACCTACAAATTAATTAATAGGATTGTGACAAACTTTTACGAGTGCAAATTTTTTTTCGAAAGAGTGTATGATTTAAAGTCTCAATTTCCAGTTCCCTGGGCTGTGGACGGTTTGTGTTTTCTGAGATATTGCTTTACACGAAATCGAAAAATATTATCGCTGGTTTCAAAATCACTTTCGAGCGTATTCTTCGATTGTTGAAGCATGTATAAGAATTCAAATCGGAGATTATAACTAAGACGATAACCACCACCCATCCGCCACCGGAAGCGATTGGCGAAACGTTCTTCCACATCCTGATTGGTAAATAGCAACTCTACATCTGTGATTGCATACCAAAGTTTATCTTCAAAGTACGATTTCTTATTGAGGGGGATGATTGCTTCTGCCCTTGCTCTGGGCCGGAAAACCTGGCTCCACTCTTTCGTCTCAAGGTTCTTGAAATTACGTTGTTCCAGTCGAAGCAGCAACCGGGTTTGAATTCTTTTATTGGGTGTAAAATATAAACGCGTACCCAAAATCGGTCGTAACTCCAGTGTATTATAAGCATCTGTCTGGTTCGTGTAAGAAATAATTCCCTGTGCAATAAGATCAATACGATTGGTAACAGACCATTCGACTGTGGCAGAATAATCATACGCACGCCACTTAGGTGTTCCTATCAATGTGCTGTAGGTAAACGCATTCTCCAGGTTCCAGCTATTGGCGAATGGGTAGTTAAGCATGTATTCACCCCACACCTGAGTATTTTGAGCTGACGCTGAACATGACAGCAAACCTGAGATAATTGTCAGTCTAATAAGGCGGGTCATAGTTTGCTAAAACAATCAGTTTATAATTTAATTAAATGTATACTTCAAACTAAACTGAATGCGGTTGGCGGTTCCTTGTGCTTCATTGTTATTTTCCAACAGCCCATGGAGGTATTCCACACCGGCAAAAGCCCGATCCGTAAAATGCCACAACACATTGGCTGCTCCATAGGTAGCCTGATGGATGGCTGAGGGTGGTTGGCCGTCTAAATTATCAATAGAACCTTTGTTTAACACAAGGAGTGATGTAAATGCTGGACTCCATTGGTGTTGATATCCTACGGTAAAACCCAGGTCCGTTACACCTTTCAGTTCACCATTTTCATCCAACGCGGCAGAAAGTCCACCGCGGTAGCGGCTGGCACCATCACCATAAACAACCTGATAAATTAACTTATCCTTCTTTTCAAAAAAGTTAAACTGGCCGGAAAGATTTCCTGCCCAAAGAAACACCTCATCCTTTTCTCCGGAAGTAAACCGGTAATCTAGTCTTGCCGCAAATGCTGAAACTTGCACATGACCCCAATCCTTGGTTATTCGATATCGGCCGGTGAGGTCAGGAAGCGGACTTTCAAACTTTCCCGGTTCTGTTGGTGCCTGAGCATTTGTGCTGGGTTGCTCAACGGCAAACGCAACGTATGCATGATCAGAAAGTTTGCGTTTGTATCTGAACATAGCATGACGTGCAAAAGCATACGCTGCCGGTTTTTCAAAGTCCAGTGTGTTGGGAATTATGTTTTCGTCCATGAAGTTAGACCACCACTGACCGGCTAACCAGGTGTCGCCAATTTCTACAAATGCATGTCGTAATCGGAAGGCTCCGCCACTTCCGTAAAAGTCACCTTCCACATACGTACGGATCTCACCCACTTTAGAAGGGGTTCTTGTGTCAAGATACAAACGGGTTTCTTTCGCGATAAGATTGGTATTTTGTCCTTTTGAACCATCGGTGGGAATTTTTGAAACATCAAAAAAATCGGGCGAAGCAATCGGATTAAAATCATGGATAAGATCAAACTTTACATACCCGCCAACCTTAATCTGAGTTTGGGTACGAGGAATTAACCACCAACCGGGTGGCAGATCCTTTTTTTCTTCCGGGGTTTGCGCCTGCAAACCTTTTGAGATCAGCAGAACAACTGCAAGTGCGAGACAAATTCTATTCATTGATAATTTTACTATTGAATGTTGGTCATCATATCATCCAACTTGACCGCCCGGTCATTTAAAGCATTCGTGGGCCGGTTGTTTGGGCCGATGCGGGATGAGAAGGCGGCAATCTGATCGGCCGTCAGGTAAACCGGATCGCGTAAGACAAGCCATTGAACCCCTTCGCTGCAGGGTGGCGTGGTTAACGAGCCCACATAGTGATAGGCAAAGTTGTCTTTGGGTATATGAACTTCAAGTTCCAGATTAATATCGGTAATGTGTTTGCTCTCACCTTTGGCATTCGGAAGATTGGCAATAATCTTTTCGAAATTCTTGTTGGGTACTTTTCCTTCCTGAAACAAGATTCCAATTACGGCAAGACTTCCATCTTCACCCTGATGCACCATGTGCATTTCCATCGGGGCATGTTTACCATCAATCGTGTGTTCACTGGGCGTATGAAAATGGAATTGCTTGAGACTATACGTTTTGTCACCAAAGGTGAACATACTGCCTTCATCTACAGTAATTTGAATGGTGTGGCCATTGTCAATAATATCTTCCATGTGTTCGTTGTGGGCAATGCGCAGAGAAGTGGTTTTATAATCCAGTTTCCAGCTAACCCCTCCTTCCGTGTCGGACTTCACAATATTAATAGGTGATTGATTTTTGCCTTCACCGCAAAGGGCATAAACAGGGCTGAGGGTTGCCCAGTTCGCAGGGCCGTCTTCACCCTCATAGCCCCAATGAACGGGACGCACCGATGTCGATGACGGTTCAGGTGCTGCTACTTGTGTATCAGCTTCTTTTTGTTTTGTACTGCATTGTGTGAATAGCATGGCCACTATGGCTAATGCTGCCAGAAGGAATGTTGATTGTTTCATGTTCTGAGTTTTTTGCTAAAAATATTTGTCAGTACTAAAGTATCAAAATGTTTCGGCAGCAGCCAGATAAAACCCACTTGTTTTATCGCCAAATCCAATGTCAATGGCCAGCGTAGTGCGCGACTTTTTATCCACCAGTATCCGCAAACCAAATCCATAGCCCGGCCTTACGGATTCAAACAAGGAAAGATTTTGTGCTGTATTATTAGCGGTTGTAGCATTTAGGAATAGAACACCGCTGAGCACGCCACCACACTTTGATATTGGGAAACGATATTCTGTTTCACCGTACACGAAATTATTTCCGCGAAAGCGACCTTGGGTATAGCCCCGTGCACT
>JBGSTJ010000041.1:0-11211 GCA_041736555.1 Cyclobacteriaceae bacterium | reverse complement strand
ATGAAATGTGTGGTCAAAATCACTCATCAACCAAACGGTATCTTTTGCCTCATTTTGAATCCAGCCAAAGTCTGCCCTTTCCAAACCGAAAATTTCACCTACTGTCATTACCCAATAATTACCAGCCGTTTTTATTTCAATAGGTAGTGAAATATTTTGATTGTCGGTAACCTTCTCAATTGCGCCTACTTTTTGATCGGTTGAAATAAGTTTTTCCAATTCACTCACTAACTGAGTGGGGTATTGGCGGAATTGTCTACTATCAACCCGTTCTAAAGTATTGGTTTTGGTATCCAAAATATTAAGCCCGCTATTTGTACCTATCCATAATTGACCCTTGCCATCAGGTTTGATAACCCGAACCTGGTTACTCGAAATTGTGCTTGCGTTTGTTGAGTCATACTTGTATCGTTTTAGTTCTTTGTTGTTTTTATCCAACTCAATTAAGCCATCGCCCCAGGTGCCGAGCCAAAGTGAGCCGTCCGCATCTTCGGCAATACTTCTTGCTGAGCCACCAAACATATCATCAATTACATTGAAGGTTATCTTTTCAAAGGTTTGTTTTATAGGATCATAGATATTGACACCGCCACCACGCGTACCCACATACGTTATACCCGGTTTTACTTTTGAAGCAAGAATGCCAAAGGCACCACCAGCGCTCATGCTTTTAGGGTTGTTTTCATCATGTGCCAGATGTTGAAAGGGTTTATTTACCGGATCATACTTTACGAGGCCCGCTTCACGACTTCCAAACCAAAAAATGCCGCTGCGATCGATCATGAATTGGGTAATCGTGATGTTCCAGCCATGCGTACGCATGATTACTTTTCCGGCTATTTCTATTTCCGTAAAACGATCCGAGATGCCATCAAACTTTAACAGCCCACGAAAGTTATTGGCAATCCAGATATTGCCTTGGGGATCCGGTAAGATACTGTTCCAGTTGTTCCAGTTTTCACCGGGTCGTGGCAAGTATTCTATAAGTGTTTTGAAATTACCCGAGTAGGGATTGAATTTATAAACACCGCTGCGGGTGGTTATCCACAACGTATTTGTGCTATCAGTATGTAGTGCGGTAATAACATTCTCCGGATGAACAAAATTAATAACACCCTCTTTTTCTGGCGATACAGGCTTAAACACGTTTTCATTTTTTGCCTTCCGCATCAAACCATAGCTCACGGTTCCCAACCATAGATTCCCGCTCAAGTCTTCGGCAAGAGCGAATGCAGGGCCGTTAATCTGATCGGGCTCTACTGCATCGGCCAGTTCATATTTTGCCATCTTCCATTCATCGGTGGTGGCATCGTATTGCAATAGCTGAAGATTAAAAGAGTTTACCCACAGATTTTTCTGCGAATCAATAAATAGCTTAAAGCCAGCTATTTGAGAATTGATGGTAAAATTAAAAGCCGGTGCAAACTCATAGTTTTTAAACTCATTTTTCTGGCGAATGTATTTTGACACGCCCTTGCCATTACTCACCCAGATATCATGATTGGCATCCTCTAACAAACTCCAGATAAGGTTGTGTTGCAAACTGGTAGGTTTGCCGGGTACGTTTTTAAAGGTTTGAAAATTGTAGCCATCATACATTTGCAATCCTTGGGTAGTGCCAATCCAAATGATTCCATAGCTATCCTGTATTACCGCATTCACCGTGGGTGAAACGAGTCCATCGGCAATAGACACGTAGGTGGGTTCAATGGTTTGGATGGGGACTTGCGCCTGCAGTGAGGTGTTAGCCAGGCTGCAAAAAATGATTACAAAAGCAAGGAGTGTGTTGTGCCCTGAAGGCTGATGTAGTTTAGGCATTTGTAAATATAAGATCAAGGATTGAATGGATTAAAGGATTTCACAGATTTCTTGTTAAAGAATAACCCGTTTAAAAGTAAGGCTTTTACTTCCGAAGTTGATTAGCAGTCCAACTTCTAATTTATACGCCTTCAGATAATTCAATACTTGAGCAAGGTGAACATCTTCCAATTCAATGAACGCTTTTAATTCCACTAACACTTTGCCTTCAACAACAAAGTCAGCCCTACGGGTTCCGATTGGCTCAGGCAAGTCCTTATAAAATATGTGTTGCTCAATTTCGTGGGCAAAGGATAATCCTGCTTGCTTCAATTCCCACGCCAAGACACGTTGATAAATTACTTTTTAAAACCCCTGCCTGACCGACAGGCAGGCATTTCCAAGAAACTTATGAACTTCAAATTAAGCTCCAATAATCCTTTCAGTAATATCTTTATACTTCAACTCACCCATTTTTTAAATCCGTGTAATCTTATAATCCAATAAATCCGTGATTCAGACAATGGGTAAATGAATGGAAAATATAGACCCTTCTCCCTCCTTGGTCTCCACTTTCAACTCGCCTCCATGCGCTTTCACAATATCATAACTTAAACTCAACCCTAATCCCGTACCCTGCCCTGTTGGTTTGGTAGTAAAGAACGGTTGAAAGATTTTTTCTTTGATAGAATCAGGAATTCCATTGCCGTTGTCTTTAACTCTGACTTCAATTTTACTGTCTAACCTTTTAGTTGACACAATAACTTGTGGCTCATAGCTTGAATCTTGAATCTTAGCCTTCTCATTAACAACATAAAATGCATTCGTGATCAAATTTAAAATCACTCTACCCATATCCTGCGACACAACATTGATGCTACCGATGCTTTCATCAAAATCAGTTTTCATAGTTGCATTAAATGATTTGTCTTTGGCTCTCAACCCGTGATAAGCCAACCGCAGATACTCATCTGCCAAAGCATTGATATCTGTCGGTTCTTTTACCCCGCTACTGCTGCGGCTGTGTTGAAGCATTCCCTTTACAATTGCATCAGCACGTTTACCGTGATGAAGTATTTTTTCCTGGTTTTCCTTAATATCCCTTGCTAGTGCTTTAACTTCTAAAGTGTTTCCTTTATCAACTTCTCCTTCTAGCTCTTCCGCCAATTCTTTATTAACCTCCGAGAAGTTATTAACAAAGTTTAATGGGTTTTGAATTTCATGGGCAATGCCAGCAGTGAGCTCTCCGAGGGAAGCCATCTTCTCAGACTGAATGAGCTGGGATTGAGTTGATTTAAGATTATCCAATGTAGCATTAAGAACGATATTTGTTTTCTGTTTCACAAGATTATTTCGATACAAAAGAAGTGCGACCAATACAAAGATTCCTAGGCCTAAGAGTAACCCATAAATTCTCATTCTACTTTTTGTTATTTCTCGTTCCTTTTCTAGTTCTTTGAGTTGAAGCTTTTCATCAAAACCCAATCTTTGAAACTGTAAGAGTTTAGCGTTATACACATCATTAAGACTATCGGATAAAATCTTTCCCCGCTCTAAATAATGGTAGGCAAGTTCGTCTTTCTTCATTATTTTGTACAGGGATGAACCTAGAATATAACCTGCGGCCAAGCGATCTCGTGTGTTTGGTGATCCAGAATTTTCTATCACCTTTTGTGAATAATACAAAGCCGAATCAATATTTCCAGTTCGTTTGAATATCTGACCTTTTAAAAGTTGCGCATTGATTAAAGTCCCTGTTTTATAATCCTTATTAGAGGATACTAAAGCTTTGTTGCAATATACATGCGCGGAGTCATAGTTCTTTTCTCCCAAATAATATTGCGATACAAACAAATAAAGTGAACCAATTAAAATTTGGTAGGGAGACCCTTTATGATAATTTAACGACAGTTGATAGTAATGATATGCCGAGTCGGGTTGATTATTTTGGTAATAATAATACCCAATATCACGTGACGAGAGACTCAAAATTTTTTTGTTTTTAAGTGTTTCCCCAATCCGATAGGCTTGTCGTAAATGTGACAAAACTTGATCAAATGATCTTGAAGCGAAAAACAACCTCGACATCTCAAAATGTATCATCCCAACTATGGATAACCTAGCATCTTCAGGAGTTTTCGAAAAGGAAAAATTTTGGTATCCCCATTCATCAATAGCGCGGGAAGGATTTTCTAAAACGTTAAGCCCATTCATGTACGATTCATACGATGATGAAAAGTTTAAATATCTGTAGTAGCAGTATCCAACTTGTTGATAGGCATCCGCTTCCCAAAGCGAGAAATTTAGTTTTTTTGACAACACTAACCGCTCTTGATGATAGCCAATAGCTATATCTGCTCGGGTGTCTTGATAATAAAACCCTAGTTCTCTATTGATTTCCAATCGAACAGTATCACTCTTGGCGTGATCTAATGCAATTAGCACACTATCAACATAGACTTGGTCACCTTGAGCCAAGCTCACCAAAGGCATTAGAAGTAAAGATAAAATTCCCGAAAATGCTTTTAGATTCATTATTTAGTCATTTGGTAAAAAAATGGTAAATATTGTTTCTTCTCCGAGTTTGGAGGCTACCTTCATTTCTCCTTTGTGTGCCTTCACAATATCATAACTTAAACTCAAACCCAAGCCAGTACCCTGCCCTGTGGGTTTGGTGGTGAAAAAGGGCTGAAAGATTTTTTCTTTGATAGAATCAGGAATTCCATTGCCGTTGTCTTTCACGGAAAGTAAAACTTTGTTGCCTTCTTTCCTTGAGCTTACTACAACTGTTGGCTCGTATCCACTGTCAGGATGAGTTTGTCGAAGCCTTTCATTGACTACATAAAACGCATTCGTAATTAAATTCAAAATAACTCTGCCAATATCCTGTGGAATGATATTGATATTCCCAATGCTTTCATCAAAATCCGTTTTCATGGTGGCGTTGAATGATTTGTCTTTTGCCCGTAACCCATGATAGGCAAGCCGCAGATATTCATCAGCTAACGCGTTAATATCAGTAGGTTCTTTCACCCCACTGCTGCTGCGGCTGTGTTGCAGCATACCTTTTACAATCGCATCTGCACGTTTACCGTGATGATTTATTTTTTCTTCGTTAGCTTGTATGTCATCGATCAACTCTTCTGCCGACTGCTTACTGCCTACTGCCTGCCCGTCCGATAGGCGGGCCAACTCCTTTTTCAATTCATCAATCAATTCGGTATTAATTTCAGAAAAGTTGTTGACAAAGTTTAATGGATTCTGAATTTCATGGGCAATGCCTGCAGTAAGTTCTCCCAGGCTTGCCATCTTTTCAGACTGAATCAATTGAGATTGGGTTGCCTTCAGGTCATTCAAAGATTTATTAAGTTCTGCGGTTCGATCCTTGACCAGCGAATCCAAGTGTAAGTGCAATGTTAAAAACTGTTTTGCCTGATGGATCGACATGCCCACCGGCATACTAATGAGCATAAGGAAGAACATCATAGAAGTCCAAAAATAGGCTACACCATTGATACCCATAATAATCGTTATTATGAACAGTATTGGATAGGCCATCAGGGATCCGACAATTAAACCAATTCCACTTTTTTTTATTTTTCTGGCCTTGATCATAGCAAGAATACTTCCAGTGGCTGAAAGAACTATTAAGAGAACGACTATAAAGGCGATCAATTGCATAAATGGAAATTCTGGAAAAACAGCTAACAACATAACAAGCAGGAATGGCGCGAATACAAATCTTTTCCAAAAAATATGAACAGGAACTCCCAGCACCTGGTGAGTTACCCAGGGAATCAGACCGCAACACATCAATACCATGATATTGCCTGTGGTTGATGTCAAAATAATGGAAAGCCAGAAGTTCCTAATAGTAAACCCTTCAGAAATCATTGAAAAGGAAAGCAAGAACAAACATATGCTTAACACTAAGATGGCCAGGTTTCCCTTTTCATCCGTTACAGAAAGATGCATGAACAAATGAAGCAGCAGCACCATTAATAAAATAGCAGCAGCAAAAACATACAGCGTAGTGGTAACTATTGTTCTGTGAATCGCAATATTCATTGCTTCATAATTCATTAAAAAAATAGACAGCAGCACTGGTTGCGAAAAATTCCCATTACTTAGATGCCGCAACGTATTCAGGTGATGAAGAGAATACCTGACAGCAAGCTGGTAGGTAGAATCAGGCAAAAACTCATAGGCCGTTCCAAGATCTAATATCCTCCCAAGTAATTCTTGCTTATCGGCTGTTACACCCGGCACACCATGCTGTAAAACAAACTTGCCATTAATGTAGAACTCAGAAGCCCCCATCATATGTGGACTAATTACATTTAATTGTTTGCTGAAGGAAGAATCAATCCGGATGCGAAGCCGAAGCCAGCCAAAGCCTTGCCACACAGAATCGGGCAATTGCCTTGTTTCCCACAGAGAGTTGGAAAGCGTATACCATTGACTGTCATCATAATCTTTCAGTGCAAAATCAGGATTATCCTGAGTCGATAATTTCCACCCTTTCAATGTAGAAAGGTCTATACTAACCTCAGGTTCGGTAAAGAGGGAATCGTGAAATACCACTTCGTCTGTTGCTTTCCAAATTGGGTCAACCTTAACTTGATCGACCGAATCTGCGGATTGAAAACAAGACAAGAATAGGAGAATCTTGGCTACTATCATGATGCTAAACATTTATTAACTATTATACTTAGTATTCCAGTTCATACCTAAAAGAAGTTAGACTCTTCCGAAAGGTAATTGAATAAGAAACTCAGAACCTTCACCTTCTTTTGTCTCTACCTTCAACTCTCCCCCATGTGCCTTCACAATATCATAACTCAAACTCAATCCCAAGCCCGTGCCCTGCCCTGTAGGTTTGGTGGTGAAAAAGGGCTGAAAGATTTTTTCTTTGATGGATTCAGGGATGCCGTTGCCGTTGTCTTTTACGGAGATTAGAATTTTATCTCCGAGATTTTTGGTACTGATTGAAACTGTTGATTCGAAGCCTTGTCCCGCTGAATTTGTCGAAGCGTCTTTCGATTTTGCATTCACTGCATAGAAAGCATTGTTGATCAAATTCAAAACAACCCTGCCAATATCTTGCGGCACGACATTTAGCTTTGGAAGAGACTCATCAAAGTCCGTTTCAAATTTGGCGTTGAAGGATTTGTCTTTCGCACGAAGGCCGTGATAACTCAATCTTAAATATTCCTCGCATAAAGCATTGATGTCTGTTAATTCTTTTTGACCGGAGCTTGTGCGAGAGTGTTGCAGCATTCCCTTTACAATCGCATCGGCACGTTTGCCGTGATGGTTTATTTTTTCGGAGTTGGATTTAATATCATTGGCGATCTCCTCTGCCGACTGCTTACTGCCTACTGCCTGCCCGTCCGATAGGCGGGCCAATTCTTTCTTTAGTTCATCAATCAACTCTGTATTTATCTCAGAGAAATTATTCACAAAATTGAGCGGGTTCTGAATCTCATGTGCAATACCCGCAGTGAGTTCACCCAACGAAGCCATCTTCTCTGATTGTATTAATTGGGATTGTGTTGCTTTTAATTCTGTGTAAGCTTTCTCAATTTCTTTTGCTTGCTCCAGTTCACGGGTGCGTGCGCGTTCTCTTTCTTTTACCACCACCTGATGTCGGAAATATCGATCGGCTCCAAATACCATTCCGGCAAACAACAGTATATAAAACGCATAGGCTCCGGCCGTATTCCACCAGGGTTTCTTCACTATAATTTTCAGTGAGGCGCCTTGTTCATTCCAGACACCATTATTATTAGAAGCCTTTACCCGAAACACATACTCACCCGGAGGTAGATTTGGGTAAAACGCTACCTGATTCGTTATACTTTCACGCCATTCTGCATCGTAGTTTTCAAGTTGATAGGAATATCTGTTTTTGGATGGATTGGAATAATGAAGGGCAATGTACTCCAGCGAAATACTATTCTGATTGTGCTCCAGAATAACTTCCGTTGTTTCATAAACAGGTTTTTCAAGAATGGAATTTTCACCCGGCACAACGGATTTATTAAATAATTTAAAATCCGTTAAAAAAACCCGGGGCGGTATCGATTTTTTATTCAGATCATTAGGATGAAATAGGGTGATGCCATTAGAGCCTCCGAAGATAAAATCACCTTTTGAAGTTTTTAAAAATGACCCATCAGCAAACAACTGGCTTTGTATTCCTTCGGCAATGGAATAATTATAAAATTTTTCTTCCCGGATATCAAACCTGCTCAGCCCCTCAAAAGTGCTTAGCCAAAGTGATTGGCTATTTTCATCGGCAATAATGGCCTGGATACTCATGGAAGGCAATCCATCATTAAGGGTATAGGTTTTTATATTTCCGGTTTTAACATCATACCGACTTAGCCCGCCTTGCCAGGTGCCCGCCCACGTTATTCCATCACCATCTTCATGAAAAGAGTTGATATCCTGTGATACAAAAACATCTCCAGCATTTCTATCAAAGCCTTTACGCTCGATTTGATCGGTTGTGTAATTATAAAAATATAATCCACTATTGGTTAAGAGCCAAAGACCATCCTTTGCACTTTCCACAATGTTAACCTGATATACATTGGTATTACTACCAGCCGCAGCATTTATATCGTATATTTTAAACACTTCTTCCCCCTTACTTCTTCTAAATAGTAATCCAGCATTAGTACCTACCCAAAAATTTCCACGGTTATCATTTAGCAAACTTTGAATCCATAAAGATTCCGGCAAACCGGGTATTTGAAATTCTTTCAGCGTATTACTTTCTGTCGAATAGATATACATTCCCTGTTCAGTATTCATAATAAATTCTTCAGCACTATATTCCATCATGCCGAAGATTGTGTGAACTTCCTGTGCAAGCTTTGTATACGGAGTTGAATGAGTCTTCTGTTTTTCAAGATCCAAAATACTGATACCGCTTTCAATATTTCCCGATGTGGTCACCAGAATTTTTCTATCGGTTGTTTCGTAAATATTATTAGCCCAACCGCTGGCAATGGTGTTGGGATTGTCTTTGATGTACGTATATGACTTAAAGAAAGAACTCTCCTCATACTTAAACAAACCATACGTACCTGTGCCAATCCACAACGAACCAAAGGTATCGAATACAAGATCTGAAATTACTGCGGATGCCATTTCTTTATTGGCATCGCTATTAAAACCAGTAAGTTTATTATGCTCTTTGTCATAGAGGTATAACCCATAACCCGTTCCAATCCATAAGTTATCAAGCGAATCAAATTTAAGGGTTGTGCCACCCGCCCAACCCTTATCAGGTCCAAAGGGGGGAGAAATTATTTTATATTCTTTAGTTTCAGTATCAATATCAATTAATCTAAGAAAATTAGATAAGATCCATATATGGCCACGCCTATCGAATGCCATGTCTGTAATATATTCCTCCTTGAGTAAGGTAAAATTAGATATCACAAATTGCTCCAGTCGTTCTTCGCTGTTGATTCTTAACATGCCGCTGCCGCTAAAGAACCAGGGATTACCTTCATTATCGCGTATAGATCGGTGGATATTTTTAATTACCAGGCTATCATTCGATTTTACAATCTTGATAACATCTTCCTGTTCATCCAAATACAATAATGCTGAAGTTATGGGTTGGCCATACGCTGTACTTACACCAAAATAGAGTCGTCCATGTTGGTCTTCGCTGATGGAGGTAATTCCCAAATCCACATTCGTTTCATGTTCTATCAGATGATTAAAGTCATAATGTTTAAATGATTGCGTTACGGGGCTGTAGACATCGAGAAAACCAGGTAGGCTGCCCACCCAGATTTGCCCTTTGCGATCTTCGTATAAAGACCATATCACCAGCCCTCTGATGGAGCCCGGGTCATTCGGATTACTATAAAATCGTTTGAAACTATAACCATCATAACGAGCCAGCCCGTTGATCGTGCCCACCCATACATAACCAAACTGGTCAATTAGTATTTTATGCACCTGCGTGCCCGGCAGACCATTCTGTTCGGTGTAGTGGGTAAGGTTATTCGTGTTCAGCTGTGCCCATGATGATGTAGCAATAAGTATTAGTATTATAAGGACTATCGGACCTTTCAAATTCAGTATGGATCTTTTCACTCTTTGGGGTTCAATCACAACATGTAGGATTACAACGGTAAGTTAATTATAAATTCAGTACCCTTTGTAGATGCTGTCTTTACATTGATTTCCCCGCCATGCGCCTTCACAATATCATAACTTAAACTCAATCCTAGGCCCGTTCCTTGCCCTGTAGGTTTGGTGGTGAAGAAGGGTTGAAAGATTTTTTCTTTGATATGATCTGGAATACCGTTGCCATTGTCTCTCACGCTGATCTCTATTCTATCGCTGAGTTTTTTTGTTGATACGGTTACGGTTGGCTCGTAAGAATCGTTCTTGGTTGATCGATTTTCGTTGACCGCGAAGAAGGCGTTGTTAATTAAGTTGAGAATAACTCTTCCAATATCCTGTGGCACCACATTGAGTTTGGGAAGATTTGAATCAAAATCTGTTTCAAACTTTGCATTGAATGATTTGTCTTTGGCGCGCAAGCCGTGATAAGCCAGGCGTAAGTATTCATCGCATAACGCGTTGATGTCTGTTAATTCTTTTTGACCACTGCTCGTGCGCGAATGCTGCAGCATCCCCTTCACAATCGCATCGGCACGCTTGCCGTGGTGAAGTATTTTTTGCTGATTCTCTATCGCGTCACCTGCAATGGCCTTCGCATCTTCTACATTTCCTTTATCCAATTCATCTTTCATTTCTACCAGTAACTCTTCATTTACTTCCGAAAAATTATTCACAAAGTTCAACGGGTTTTGAATTTCATGGGCAATGCCGGCAGTGAGTTCTCCAAGGCTTGCCATCTTCTCAGATTGGATGAGTTGGGATTGGGTGGATTTTAAATCTGCATAGGCGGATTCAATTATTCGTTTTGCTTTTTGCTTATTCCTGTTGTTTCGGATTAGGAAAATAGTAATGACGATCAAGACCAATGCTAATCCCAAAAGGCCATTAACTTTTAGTTTATTTTGATATGCCGCTTCGGTTTTCGCAAGTTCTTGTTGTCTCTTCTCATTCTGGGCAATCATATCTCTCATCAACTGGATATTGCTTGCTCCATATAACTGGTTCCGCATACGATTTGCCAATTTCAGATAGTATAAAGCTTCAGTATCATTGACCGAATCCAGTTGCTCGGCTAGAATTTCACTGGCGACCAGAATGCCACCGGTGTATGAAATCCGGTTAGCCTCCTGAAGTCCTTTTTTCGCAAAATAGATTGCAGAGTCTCGAGCATTCAGTTTCGCATGAAGACTTGCTATGTCATTGTATGAATTTGACGAATAATAAGGTTCATCATTTTTTAAAGTCATGCTGAGCGTG